>JBBQFN010000001.1:0-503252 GCA_038321985.1 Cyanophyceae cyanobacterium
CAAATCTAAGCGGTTGAAAGCAGCTTATGAATACAAAGAAGAATTCCGAACCATTTATGAAACGAGTCAAAGTGTTTCAGAAGGCTTAGAGCGTTTTCAAGAATGGTTAAAGAACGCTCGCCAAGTATATGGCAAAGTTATTAATACTATTTCCCAGCATTTATCAACAATTTGTAATTACTTTATTAGTCATGCTAGTAGTGGAGTCATGGAGGGAATTAACAACAAGATAAAGCTCGTAAAGCGACAAGGGTATGGATTTAGAAATTTTGACAACTTTCGGTTACGTCTTTTAGCAGCTTTTTCATCATAGTCATTATAAATTAGAGAGGTAGCCACTCAAAAACATTTAAACGCTCAGTAACTAATTAGAAAAACTTATCACCAAAAAGTCTGAAGAGCCAACTTCTCTACCTTTATTGTCATTATCTAACAAAACAAGTAAGCAAGGTTTTTGATTTCTATCTTGATAAAATGACTGGTAAAAATCTAGATATTTTGATATGTTATCTGCTCCGTTAGCTTCGATAATTTTAGGAACAGGTAGCCCAAAAAAAAGACATAAATTTTCTATATAAATTTTATCTGAACTTCCTTCAACAACTAGGTTATAGGTATTTAGTAATTCATAATCTAAGTCTTCAATTCCTAAATAATTTCTGATTTTACGAGTGCCGTCTATGTTGTCAATTTCGACTGCTTTAGTATCTAAAATATTAAATTGCCTGTTTTTTCTTTGATAGTGCTTTTGAGTAATTTCTTGCTCTAATAGATAAACATTGTCTAATGTATAAGAATCTATGAAAACCGGTGAATGTGTAGTAACAAGAATTTGTGCTTTCTCTGTAATTTTTTTAAGATGTGTTAACAATTTTTTTTGTAAACCCTGATGAAGATAAACATCCGGTTCATCAATTATAAAAATCACTGATTTAGACTTGGTTTTTTCAATAATTCTATGATGTAACAGGATATAGGCTAATCGTTGTAAACCAGAACCTTTCCCTTCTATAAGTTGATTAGAGCCATCATCAATAAAGAAAAGAATTTCATCACTGATTAAATCTCTAAATTTCTTAATATCTGCATCAATATCAAATCCAACTCCCCAGCTTTCTCCATATTCCTTAAATAAAGGATTAATTTCCTGAGATAAAGTATTTAAAACCTCTAATAAACCTTTTGTGTAGGCGTCAAAACTCTCTTTTAACTTTAATTTTAAACCTGAAAATCTAGATTTATTATATTCTATATCATAAATATCTTCTATAATGTTATTGATGACTTTAGGAAAAGATATGTTTATGGATTCTATAAAAAAGAATTCTATTTTTTTTAGAAAATTCTCTATTTCATTTTCATTCATCTCCTCATTTTTACTCCTCGTATTATTTTTAAGTTTTTTACCTGTTGTCCTTTCTAATTGGGTTAGATTAAATGCCCGCTCTATTCTATAAATATCATTATCAGAAACAAAGAAATCAATAGAGATTTTGGGTGCAATAGCAGCCCCTCGACTTCCTTCAAATTTGTGGAATGGGATATCTGCTTGGGGGTTATATTTTTCAGGATTAAAAAACAAATTGATCGCTCTTAGCGTATTAGTTTTTCCTATATTGTTTTCTCCGCATATAGTAATAAAGTTATTGGTAGTATTAAATTCAAGTTTGAGATTTAAAATTGAGCGATACCTTTCAATTTGAATTGATTTGATTTTAGTCATATCTTTTTTCTCCTCTCCTTTGATAATCTTTATCTCTTGATCAGTCAGCGCATACAGATGAGCAACAAGGCCCGGATAAGTTCAGGAACCTATAAAGTGGATAGAGTCATTATTTTACTATAACCTGAACAAGCGACATAACGTTTTTGATATTTCCTTAAGTTTTTGTATTTCAGCCGAGATTGCCGAGGGATTGCACCAAAGGCAAGGCTCTGAATTGTGATAGTTGGGTCCGACGTCGCGAGATCGCCTGGACAGTCCGATATCAGCTTGCCCAGATAATTGTCAAGGCTAACAGGTATCGGGAGGCGATCGCCGGGACAGTCCGATATTAGTTTACCCAGATAATTGTCACGGCTAACAACTATCGGAAGGCGATCGCCATTCTATCTCTAACCCCTCACTGCAAAGTAATTAAAACCAGAGATAAATATAACGGTTTCCACCGTTATAAAAAGCCACCCGAGGAGGATATGAGTATCCAGGAGATAGCTTATTCCCCTCGCTGCAATTCTTCTGCTGGTAAACTAAACAAGCAATTTCTCATTCTTAATATTTTATTAAAATCCCAGGTTTCTGAACCTTACTTTTCGATCGCACCTAATGCCTTGAGGGTGGCTTTTTGAGCTTCGGTTAATCCCGTCGTCCCGGTAATATCCATCCCGGCGTAGGGTTTATTAACGATCGCCTGCAAGCACTCTCCCGACTCCAGTTCCCACACTTTAATCGTTTCGTCATAGCTACCGGAAACCAGGGTTTTGCCCTCGGGATGGAAGACTAAAGATAACACCGCACTCCGATGTCCTAGGAAGGTGTTTAAACAGTCTCCAGTTTCGATATCCCACAGAGTCACGGTGCCATCTTCTCTGCCGGAGGCGAGGGTTTTGTTATCTGGGGCGACTGCTACAGCCCAGACGGAATCTCCTTGTCCCGGCAAACTTTTTAGGCATTCCCCAGTCCGGAAATCCCAGAGGTTCATCGTCCCGTCAGCGGTACCGGAAACTAAGGTTGTGCTATCGCTGCTGAAGGCGAGGGAGACTACGTTAGTGGTATGTTCTGGTAAGGATTTCAGCCATTGTTCGGTTTGCAAATCCCAAAGTTTGACCGTGAGATCGGCGCTACCGGAGGCGAGGGTTTTGCCATCCGGGGCGACTGCCATTACACCGACTGAACTGCTGGGTCCGCGTTGGGTTTTGATACATTCCCCCGTCTGCATTTCCCAGAGTTTGACGCTGCCCTCATCACTGATACTGGTGAGGTGAGTGCCGGTTGTTGGGGGTATCGCCACGGATAGCACTTTACTGGGATGTCCCTGCCAGGTACTCAAACACTCGCCCGTTGTCAAATCCCAGCGTTTGACGGTGCGATCGGCACTGCCGGAGGCGAGGGTTTTGCCATCGGGGGCAATTGCTAAGGACCAAACCGCGCTGGCATATCCTTGTAAGGTTGTGAGACATTCTCCCTGGGAGATATCCCAGAGTTTCACGGTTTCATCATCACTGCCGGAGACGAGGGTGCGCCCATCGGGGGCGACTGCCACAGTTCCCACGCGACTACTATGTTCTAGCAATCGGTGCAGACATTCTCCCGTTGTCATATCCCAGATTTTCACGGCACCATCGGCACTCCCTCCTGTGAGGGTTCTACCATCAGGGGCGACTACCAAGGACCAAACGGAACTACTTTGTTCCTCTAAGGTTTGTTGACACTTCCCGGTGGTTAAATCCCAGAGTTTCACGGTTCCCCCCGCACTACCGGAGGCGAGGGTTTTGCCATTGGGGGTGACTGCCACCGATAAAACCCACTCGGTATGTCCCTCTAAGGTTTTGCGACAGACGCCGGTTTCTAAATCCCAGAGTTTGACGGTTTGATCTGCGCTACCGGAGGCGAGGGTTTTGCCGTCGGGAGTGACTGCTACAGACCAGACGATGCTACCATGTCCGTATAAGGTGGTATGACAAGTTCCGGTGGTCAAATCCCAGAGTTTGACCGTGCGATCCATACTGCCGGAAGCAAGGGTTTTGCCATCGGGGGTGACTGCTAGCGATCGCACAGAATGAGTGTGACCTGCTAAGGTTTGAATACAGTTACCCGTCCGCACATCCCAGGTTTTTACCGTCCCATCATCGCTACCAGAAACAAGGGTTTTGCCATCGGGGGTGACTGCCACGGACCACACTGCAGCCGAATGTCCTTTACACAACACCAAGGGTTTTCCCTCTACCTGCCACAGATAAATTTCTCCATTGGCATCTCCCGTGGCGAACCACTCCCCATCTGGACTAAATGCTGCTGATAAAACTGTTCCAAATACAGTTGTAAAGGTACAGTGTTTTAAATTCGCTTCAGCTAAATTTACATTGCGTAAATTGGCTGAGGAAAAATCAGCCCCTAAAATTACCGTATCTCGGAGGTCTGTATTATCTAAAGCATTGGGGTCAAGTTTTAACAGTAAAGTGACTGCATTTCCCCCTAAATATCCCGCTTGATTTTCACATTGACCTTGGGTGGATTGAACTAATTGTAATAATCGGGTTTTGGTGGCTTCTCCGGGAGCAACGGTGGGTAATAATAGCTCTAACACCGCTTGGGTTAGGGGGGCTTTGCCAAAGGTTTCGGACAGTTCCGAGGTGGGGGGAAACTGTTTGATATCCGCAAAATCGGCAAAATCAGGCGCTAAAATGTCTAATTCTACTGCAAACTTGTAGGCGACAAAAAATTCTAATAAAGAGCGATGGGCTGGAGTATAATCTCCTTCGGCATTGCGAATTAGCATGGTTTGAGCCATCATATCATAATGCCAATGGTCTAAATCTTTTTGCTGTTGGACTACGCTGCTGAAGAGGCGACGCAGGCGGTTGGGAAATTCCCGGAAATTTAAACTCATGCGATCGGTTGATAGCATTTCCCAGGAGAGTTCGCACAGGAAATATAACTTGTCCACCATGGAGGTAAAAGTGCGCTCGGTTTTAATATCCCGTTCCATCTTCCGGCGCACGGCATAAAAGTAAATTCTTGACAAATCAATCGGTTTTCCCGATTCAATTTCCGGTAGGGCTTCTAAAATTAATTCTATCATGACCGGACGCCTTGCCAAATCTAAGAGTTTGGCATTATTCATTACTTTTTCCACCGTCGCCGGAGTGGCTCTTTTACTAATAACTTCACGGATTTGGGTGGAATTTAGCTTTTCAAGTTCTAGGACTTCAAACTGGGGAGTTGCCCCAATTAAATTGGCGGTAGAGGCTTTTAATTCAGCATTTAAAAGGGCCCGTCCTTCCCGAGCTTCTGGAAAATGTTCCGTCCGACAGGTGAGGATAACTTTGGCACCGGGAACGACGACTTTGGCGAGTTCCCAAAAGTTATTAATCATTTGTTGGCGGTCAACTTTTGCCGCCATTTCATCAAAGCCATCAAAAATTAGTAATAACTTCCCCATGCGATTAAGTTGCTCAAAGGCAGAGTAACCGGGCAAGCCAATTTCATGCTGACGGAAAAAGAATTCTGAAAACAGGGACTCGACACTAACGGCTTTAGCATAATCCCGTAAGGGAATCACTAAAGGCAAGCGAGGGCGGGGAAATCCCTCCTCTTTAGCGGCGCGATATTTTTTAACGGTTTCCCAGGCATAATGCAGGGCAAACCAAGTTTTTCCGGTGCCAAATTCCCCTAAAATAGAAATATGTTCTTTAGCCGGGTCGTCTAGCCAACGGTTGATGTAGCGGTCAATCCAGCCGTTGCGTTCGTCATACCGACTCTTAGCCAGACGTTGATGGGTGACGGGGTCTATTTCTTCTTTATTACAGGCGAGAGGAACATATAACCGTTCGATATCTCGCTGGCTGACTTCGGTTTCTAACCAATCAATATATCGACTAAAATCGGCGACTTCATCGATAAGTTCGTCAAAGGTGTAGCAGAATAAAACGGGGTCATTTTCAACGACATCCACGGCAGCTTGACTGATTCGCCTCGGGGCAACTAACCAGCCTTCATCGGCTTTTTGGATATCTACTGAGTCCCGTAAATGATTGACATCCCGAATGGTTACTTCTCCTTCGATGCCCCGCACGACAATGCGATCAAACCCTCGACGAGCGCGGATATTAATAATCCATTCAAAGTAAGTGGGGGTTTGGACTTCGTAGGATTCAAATTCATATAAGGCTTCTAGCCAGTTGCGTAATTGCCGCGCAAATTCTGAGTTAAGGCGGGGTTGGTTTGCCGCCGCAACAAGAAGGGGGTCAGGTTCCGAGGCAGTTAACTTGGCAATTTCTTGGCGGAGGTCTTCTAGGGCATTGAGATTTTCCAGGCGTTCTAAAATTTGGCTCGTATTATGCCGCAAATCTTCAATTTTGCGAAATTCCAAGACTTCGGCAGGGGTGCGGGTGCGGTTGGCAATTTCCATGAAAATGCTGCTAAATTTCGCCAACTCTCGCTGATAATCAATGCGGCTTTCTCTGATTTTATCGCCCAAGGCAAAACCCTCGATATAGGATTCGGTTTCGCTGAGGAGGGTATAGGGGTCGTTGCGATCAAATGCTTTACGAAAACTTGCGTAAATTTCGTTTTGTCGAAAGAGTTCGAGGACGAGTTGGAGTTGTTCAACGTCGAAATTGTCGAGTTTTTGAATGCCATATTCGACTAAAGCATACCGATAAACCCCGGTAAAATCTGCCGGGGGATGGTCTGTATCAATCTGAAATTTTTTGAGTAATTTAATGACTAATTCGTTGCGTCTAGCGGTATTAATGATGACGGGAGTGGCAACACGGGCGATCGCCAGAATCGCCCGAACGATCTCGTCAATTCCTACCATAATTTTTTCCTCGATCTTCGATGGCTAATACCCTCTATCTGTAACAGCAATGGCTGTTTAAAGGATGGGTGGTCTGTTGTTTGTCAAGACTTTAACCCGTGGTGGGTTGGGTCGATTGTCGGTTGCGATCGCGCCATGATGAGCCTTTGGGGTGGATAGGGTTAAAGTGGAGTCCCTCATAAAAATTAACGCAATTTGCCCGAGTCAGCCTAGGGTGGATAACCCTCGCCCGATTCGGCCAGGGCACAGATCACTTAAAAGCCCTCTCTCTATTCTATTGCGTCCTGCAAGAGGATGGGTTGCCCTGGGCGGGGGTTGAGTTCCTTACGGTTTGGAGGGAATGCCCCAAGGATGAGTCTAGGGGTTTCAGGAATCGTCGGCAAGAACCCCACCCTAACCCGGACCCAGACCTCGGGGAGAGTTAGAGTAGGGTCTCCATCTAGATTGGATAAAACGCGTCTCAAAAAACCCGACCTTTGTACGGTAAGTCTCGGTAATCTCCCCAATTAGCGCCGAGATGGGATGTTTCAGATTAGCGAACCAAGATTTACCATAGAAATAACCGCTTGGGAAACTTGTTGATGAGCTACTGTCCGAATCCCCATTGCCCAAACCCTAAAAATCCTGACCTGACGATGTTTTGTCGCGCCTGTGGGACGAAGCTAGTCCTAGGACAACGGTATCGTCTGGTCAAACTCATCGGGACTGGAGGGTTTGGCAGAACGCTGTTAGCGCTGGATGAGTTCAAACCCTCGAAACCTCAGTGTGTGGTTAAGCAGTTTTATCCGCAATCGCAACACAATGCGGATAAGGCGAACCAATTATTTCAGCAAGAGGCGATTCGCTTAGAACAATTGGGCAAACATTCCCAAATTCCAGAACTGTTTGCTCATTTTGACCAAGAAGACCATCAATATATTGTCCAAGAATTTATTGATGGACAAAATCTAACGGAAGAACTGGCCGAAAAAGGTCGCTTTTCGGAAGCGGCTATTGTTAGTTTGCTAGAGGATTTATTGCCGGTTTTAGATTTTGTTCACAAGGGAAAAGTGATTCATCGGGATATCAAACCAGAAAATATTATTCGCCGTCGCCACGATCGCAAGTTGGTCGTAGTAGATTTTGGGGCGGCTAAATATGCCACGGGAACCATGCTCAATCAAACGGGTACAACCATCGGCACAAAGGGCTATGCGGCACCGGAACAAACCTTTGGCAAAGCGGTATTTGCCAGTGATCTCTACAGTTTGGGGGTCACTTGTATTCACCTGCTGACCTCTCGCGAACCCTTTGAAATGTATGATGCGATGGAAAGTACCTTTGTCTGGCGAGAATATTTAGGTATCAATAAAGTGAGCGATCGCCTCTCTACAGTTCTGGATAAGGCGATCGAAAGTAGTGTCAGACGGCGCTATCAATCTGCCGAGGACTTGATCGAAGAGTTGAAGGCGACTCCTTCACAAGTGAGTAGGACCATCACTCCCCAATCCCGATCGCCTGCATCGACTCCCCCACGGGCAGCCGTCCCGGTGAGAGTTAGCCCTCCCCCGGTTACGGTGTCAGAAATTGGCACTTTGGCGGGACATGGTGCCCCGGTTAAAACCGTAGCGATTAGTGCTAATGGGGAGCTTTTGGTCAGTGGCAGCCGTTCCGGGCTTAAATGGTGGCAACTGCATCAAGGTCAGGAATTGCCGACCCTGCGCAGCAGTTGGCCGGAAGAACCGTTTGCCGGGGTGAGTGCGGTGGCATTTTCCCCCGATGGGCGACTGTTGGCCGCAGGCAGTAGCGGTGGGGCGATCGCCCTGTGGGATGTGACGTTACGGCGGATTCTGCGCCTCCTGCGAGCACCTGCTGCGGTGAAGTCTGTGGCATTTTCCCCCGACGGGCGACTGTTGGCCGCAGGGGGGAAAGATGGGGCGATCGCCCTGTGGGAGGTGGCCTCTTGGCGGCTGTTTAAACCCCTACAGGGTCATTCGGCGGCGGTTAACTCTGTGGCTTTTTCTCCGGATAGTCGCACCCTCGTTTCTGGAAGTGAGGATACTTCGATTGTGCTGTGGGATGCACTCACCCAGGAGGATAAACAAACGGGTTGGGGGCGATCGGGTGCGGTGAATGCGATCGCCATTTCTCCTTGTGGTCGCTTTCTCGCCAGTGGTTGTGCCAACCGTATGATTTTGTTGTGGGAACTCCCTTCAGGGCAGCAAATCGGCACGCTCACTGGACATTCTACCGGAGTTAATTCCGTGGTTTTTTCCCCGAATGGAGAAACCCTCGCCTCGGGAAGTGATGATACTTCCATTGTGCTGTGGGATGTGAAAAGTGGGCAAGAAAAGCGCACCTGCTGGGGGCGATCGGGGGTGGTGTACGCGGTAGCATTTACTCCCGATGGCAACACCCTCGTCAGTGGGACGGAGGATACAACGGTCAAAATTTGGCAGTTGCGGGGATAATCGTCATTGAACCCTTTTTATTCCAAGTGCGAAAGTTCCTCCTCGGGAGTTAATTCACTCTCGATTTTTCGGTCTAAAGGTAAGATAATTTCAAATTCAGTCCCCCGGCCAACTGCTGAGTTTAAATTGAGTTGACCCTTATGCTTATCGCGGACAATTTCATTACTAATCGCTAACCCTAATCCTGTCCCTTTTCCCACAGGTTTTGTCGTAAAAAAGGTGTCAAAAATTCGCTGCTGAATTTGGGGGGGAATTCCGGTGCCATTATCGGCAATGCGGATAATCACTGCTGATTGTTCTTCGCAGTTCACCAGTTCCGTGGCGATCGCCAACTCCGGAGTCCAGGTTTTATCCCCCTTCGGGTGGCTTGCTTCTTTTTGTTTTCGCTCTAACAAGGCATCGATCGCATTCCCTAGCAAATTCATAAAAACTTGGCTCAACTGCCCCGAATAGCAGTCTACTAAAGGCAAGTCCCCATAATTCTTAACCAGCTTAATATCATACTTAATTTGATTATTTAAAATCAACAAGGTACTATCCAGACATTCATGTAAATCCGCAGGTTTACGCGCCGTTTCATCCAAATGAGAAAAATTTTGCATCCCTCCTACTATCTTCGTTAATCGTTCTGAACTCACTACCAGAGATTGCACCAGTTTGGGCAAATCTTGGCGGAGAAACTCTAAATCAATTTTTTCGATAATTTGCTCAATTTTATCCGGATGATTCTCTACTTCCTCTTCGTAAACCGCAACCAGTTCTAGCAAATCTTGACAGTAATTCCCTAAAAATCCCATGTTTCCTGAAATACAATTGACTGGATTTTTAATTTCATGAGCAATTCCAGCCACCATCCGCCCCAAGGAGGCCATTTTTTCCGTCTGAATGGTATGGGAACGGGTTTGCTCTTGCAGCATCTGGGTCGTGAGTTCATAGATTTGGGACTGAGCGATGAGTAACTGATGAACGTCTAGAAGACGATAAACATCCGGTTCCATTTCAACCACAATGGGTTCATAGAGTAACTCAGGCGATCGCCCTAAAGATTGCCGTGCAGCCATCCCGATCGGCAGATAACTAGGAAACGTTAGACTTTCTATTTTGGTAAAGTTATGTAATGCTTTTAACGGGCGTCTAGAGAATAATTCTAGCCCGTAGGGACGGCTCAAATGTTCTAGAAATCGACGCCGAGAGATCGTGCCGACAAACTTTCCGGAATCAGTTAAAATGGCCCCCGGTAGCAACGGGTTCTCGGATAGAGCTTTCGCCAACTCCGCTCCTGGGCAGGTCACTTCTATTTCAAAATCAAACAGGGTCAAGTCAGCAAGGGTGGAGTCTAAATGGAGTTTACCGGCAAATCGGTCTGTGGTTACGGGAACAAATTGTTCTAAATTTTTCACGGATGTTGCAAGCATTACCTGTTTCCTTGGTAGAGACGATGAGAAGCATTGAAAGTTTTAAATTTATTTATTTTATCGACTTGATTAAGTTTACCGTAAATCCCGGCTTAAAGCTAACAAATTGAAGAAGTTTAATTCAAAATTAACCTATTATTAACCTGGAGAAATTTTTGATAAACTTCTAAGCACTTCGACTGAGGCAAGGAAGAATTGAGCAACTCCAAATTAGACCCTAGAGACCTTGAAATCTGTGGATTTTGACCAGCCCCCAGGCAACTTGGAAAAGTTTCAAGCCACTGTTCGGTTAGTTTTTGTGGCAAACGGAGCAGTTGCGGCCCTTTTGCTTGGCCTGATAGAGGGCTTGATCCGATGAGGCAATTAGACGTTCAAACGAGTCATTTTTTGTAGGAATTACTGTAGCGATGCCAATACTGACGGTAATGCGATCGCAGACTTTGGAGTTCCGATGGGGAATATTAAAGGAGTTGAGGGCTTTCCCGATGCGTTCAGCAACAGCACTTGCCCCTTCTGGCAAAGTATTGGGCAAAATTACCGCAAATTCTTCGCCGCCATATCGCGCAACTAAATCCTCTCGACGACAGCCGGATTCCTTCAAAACCTGTGCCACCTGTTGTAAACAGCGATCGCCTGCCTGATGTCCGTAGGTATCATTATAATCCTTGAAAAAGTCAATATCACATAACACCAGGGAAAGGGGTTTTTTCTCCTGAGTTAGAAGGTTCCATTGTTGCTCCAGATAGCGATCAAACATCCGCCGGTTTGCGACTTGGGTTAACCCATCTAAAGTCGCCTGTCGGTGTAATTCTTGATTAGCAACTTCCAGTTGCTGATAAAGTTTCTGAAGTAACTCCGTGGCTAACTCGTGAATGTGGGCGTGAGCTAATAATAATTGATGGACATTCAACAAGCGATAGAGTCCCGGTGCAATTTCCACCACAATCGGTTCATAAAGGGAATCAGGCGATCGCGATAAAACCCCCTGGACGGCAGCGACAATCGGGACCTGACTGTTAAACTGTAAATATGCGGTTTGCGTAAACCGATATAAAACCTGAATCGGGCGTTTACAGAATAATTCTAGACCGTAGGGCCGGGATAGCTGTTCAAAAAATCGCCCCCGAGAAATCATCCCGAACAGTTCACCCTCTTCTAACAAAATGACCCCCGGAAGTAGGGGATTGGCATTAAACATTTCCGCCACTTCCTGTCCCATTACTCCCGTTTCTACCTGATAATTGTACAGGGATAGTTCAGATAGAGTTGACTCTAAATGTAAGGGTTTCATGCTCAAGCGATCGGACAGCAAGAGGGATGAATCCAGGGGTGATGGATTCGATAGACAAGACTTTTTGAGGGCGATCGCCCTTGATGTATAATTTTTCATGCCTTCTCCCTCATTTAAAATATTTAACATTGCCTCGGGCGGACGGAAGTTAGCCCGCCGGATTTTCGCCCCAACGGTTCACCGATTCTATCCCTTGATTTCTAGTTTGAGACCCCGGGTGAGGGGGTGAAAAAGAGGCACAATTCGGATAAGAATATAGTAAACCGATTCAGAAGATTTTGTGGGTATCCTACACATCTTTTAATGTTTTGATAAAATTACCGAGGCTGTCGCTCATCCCCAGCCCAATTTTTCTCTAGAGCCGGAATAAAATTTATAATAAATAGTTAAATTTTCTTTAATGTTTTGTTAAACTAAAATTTTGCTAAAGCCAATTCTGAATCATTCCTAACCGGGGCGATCGCCTAGCCTCGATCAGCAGAAAAAAAAGACTTCAATGCGGCTATAGAACCGAGAAAATCAACAGGGGATGAGGGGATAGGGGACCCCTCGCCCATGACCAGTTCCCTCCTTAACCTTGTAATATGGGTAGGACGGTTTGCACGGGGCTCCAAACCCCAGGGCATCCGGAAATTCTTCGGGGTTCAATCCCGTTCTGTTCTGTGCCGGACTGAAGGCATCATGGGACTCTACCCAACCGGGTCCTTTCCAACCTCCGGACCACTCAATTAAAAAAGGCTAAAAATTATGCCCTATCTAGGCTTTATGGTAATTTCCTAACAGACTTGGCTCACTTCATCCGGTCCCCTCCTCGATGTCTTGGGGAGGGGACTGGAAGTGACTCCCGGCGGATGGAATGCCTCTGTGGGTAAAAACCTGGACTTATCAGGGAACTATTCCCCCCAGGTTAGTTGATATAAAAGCTCCTCACTGCAAAAACTAGGCCGACTGCATGAATCAATTACACAATGCCTTTACCCTATTTATGAGTCTGCTTGTAGAGGCTCTACCCTTTTTGCTACTCGGGGTATTGTTATCAAGTGCCCTGTTGTTGTTCGTTGATGAAACGAAACTGATTTCTTCCATCCCTCGTAACCCGGTCCTCGGGGCCTTGATTGGGAGTTCGATTGGGTTTCTGTTTCCGGTATGCGAGTGTGGTAACGTCCCGGTTGCGCGACGATTACTGATGCAGGGGGCATCGCCCTCGGTGGCAATTGGGTTTTTACTGGCGGCTCCTACAGTGAATCCGATTGTGATTTGGGCCACTTGGACGGCATTTCGGGACCAACCGGAAATTGTGGTGTTGCGGGTGGTATTTTCCCTGGCGATCGCCACCATTATTGGCTCAGTCTTTAGCTTACAAAAAGATTTGACTCCCTTCGTACAACCGATGGTGGCGCGGGCAATCGCTCAATCTGCTCAGGCTAAATCCTCCAGTTCCCGGACCCCAACCGAGAGGCTCTCAGAGTTGGAGAAAACCTCCCCCCTGTTACAGTCAGGAACGTTTTTGTTAGGCACTCCGGGAAGTCCCCAACGCTTAGATGCAACCACAATGGAGACGGTGTTATTGTCTGCAAAAGTAGGAAATATGGGTGCTGCTGGGGTGGCCCTCGGTGGCGATCGCCTATTTCAACAGCGACTCCGCTTGTTTGTCGAGAATGTCATGGCTGAACTGCGCGAACTCGGGGGGGTCTTGGTTTTGGGCAGTGCGATCGCAGCCATTATTCAAGTCGCGGCACCTCGGGATTTAATTCTGAGTTTGGGGCAAGGGCCGGTTACTTCAATCATTGCTATGCTCGTTCTAGGAGCCGTTGTTTCAATTTGTTCTACGGTGGATGCGTTTTTTGCCCTCTCTTTTGCCTCCACATTTACCACCGGATCGCTGTTAGCTTTTTTAGTCTTTGGACCGATGATTGATATCAAAAGTATCGGCCTGATGATGTCGATTTTTAAGGCAAAGCCGGTGGTCTACTTATTTTTGATTTCGGGGCAGTTAACCTTTTTACTTACCCTAGCTTATAACTTAAAATTTAGCTAAGGGAAAACCGGGATAAAGGCGGAGGCAATCCCCTGGATCGGATTAGATCCTTGCCCATCTCACTATTCCTGTTCCCCCGGCAATCGCCAATCAAGTCATCATTGCAACTGCAAAACTTCAGATTTAACATGGCTGTTCAACCTCCAAAATTTTTCCAATTTTCAATCCTGGGACCCTGGATAGAGGTACTTTCCGTCTTCGCTTGGGGTGTATTACTCCTCAAATATTGGGTGAGTGGGGAATTAAATATCCTGATTCACCCGAATTTCTTTGCCCTGACTAATGTAACGGGGGTTTTCTTGATTCTGCTCGCCTGTTACAAAGGCGCTCAATTGGTCCATCAACTGTGGCGATCGCGACGGGTTCGTAATCGAGGCGCAAGCACCGGAACCCCCGCCATGCAGCACATTACCCTGTTTCCTCCGGGATGGAGTGCGGGCTTGTTGTTAATAACCGCACTCGTTGGTTTCCTAGTCAGTCCCCGGGTATTTGCCAGCGAAAAGGCGATGATGCGGAATGTTAACGATTTTTTACCCGTCACCCAATCCCAACCCCAAGCCTTTCGCACTGCCAGCAAACCCGAGGAGCGATCGCTAGTGGACTGGGTGCGAACCTTAACTGTCTATCCCGAACCCGATGCTTATACGGGTCAAAAGGTGAACGTTCAAGGATTTGTGATTCATCTGCCTAACTTGCCCGAGGAATACTTTTTGATTTCTCGCTTTGTGATTACCTGTTGTGCGGCAGATGCCTATCCCGTGGGACTGCCGGTGAAATTATCCCAAAGTCGCAGCGCCTATCCGCCGGATACTTGGTTAGAAATCGACGGAACAATGGTCACCGAAACCTTGGAAAATCGCCGTCAGTTGACGATTTTAGCAAGTTCGATTCAGGAAATTTCCGAACCCCGGAATCCTTACGACTATTAATCCGGTTCAGGCTGCGATCGCGGGTTCTCAATTCTCTAGGGATTTCCATCATCTCATTTGAACGCATCCCCCGGGGCAGAGTGTTAAATCCTGTAACGCCCCTATGGCTACAGTCTTCAAGGAGAACGAGTATATGCTCTCAAGTCAGGACGACGCCAAGGGTGGATCAATAGGATTGCCGCTTTGGGTAATTGCCCTCCCCCCAAGCCCGAAGTTTACTCCTGAGAACCACTGGATTTTTGCATGATTTTTTGGAATAAAATTTGAATTCCCAGACAAAATAAACCAAAAGCAGCAAAGGCAAAAACAAAGGTTGCCAGGGTACTGACTCCGGTGACTAAAGTCCGAACCGCCGCCGAAATATTAACCGTGATTGGATTATCTGAGTGAATGGGTTTACTAGCAAAGGTGGAGGCGATCGCGCTGGTGAGCAACATACAAGCATAAGCGAATCCCGTAGAAATCGCCGAACCCATAAAGCATCGCATCAGGGTGGGTTGAACGGGTTCGGAGGTGGTTACACTTAGGGGGGTGGGTTGAGTCGGTGTTTGATTAGTCATGGGTTTTTTATGGCGAGTGGAATGTTTAAATTTTAGCGTTTTGTTTTCGATCCAGGCATAGCAGAACCTATTTAATGAACATTTGAAGCAAACTTAATCCCGGTATTAATGAATTTAGCAATCCACAAATCTAGGTCCGAATTTCCTAGGCGAGTTTGAACTTGCCCCAGGATTTGTTCTGCTTTTTCCCGGGAGTCGGTGAGGGCAAAAACTGTCGGTCCCGAACCAGACATCAGGGTTCCCAATACGTCACACTGTTGGAAAGTTTGCCGTAGTTTTAAAACTTCAGGATATTGGGGCAACACCACTTTTTCTAAATCATTGTGCAGCAATTGCACCATTTTCATTTCATCCCGATGGGCGATCGCCTTGACAATTGGTCCGGAATGGACTCGCTTTTGTCTTGCCCCTAAATCGGTGGATTCTTGGGCGTAGGTACTGCCAAACTGTTGACGATAAGTTTGATACGCCCAAGGGGTAGAAACCGCCAAACTACGATATTTTGCTAGAATCACATACAATCCTTCTAAATCTGGCAGGGGTTCGAGTTCGTTTCCCCGTCCCGTCGCCAAAGCGGTCCCCCCGGTGATACAAAAGGGGATATCCGAACCGAGTTGACTGGCTAAATCTTGTAATTCCGGTTGGGTTAAGCCCAGGTCCCAGAGCATTTCCAGGCCCACCAAAACGGCGGCAGCATTGCTAGACCCCCCCGCCAATCCAGCGGCAACGGGAATATATTTCTCGATGAAGATGTCTGCACCCCCATATTGAGCAAAGGCTGTGGGGTAGGTGGTTTTGAGGAGTTCGGCGGCGCGGTAGGCGAGGTTCCGGCGATCAAGGGGGACTTCGGGATGTTGGCAATGGATCCGAAATTCGTCGGTCCCATTGGCACGAATTTCGACGCGATCGCCTAAGTCGATGCTTTGCAGAACCATTGACAATTCGTGATATCCATCGGGGCGATCGCCGATAATTTCTAGATATAGATTTATTTTGGCTGGGGCAATCAAAGAGTAAGAACGCATTAGGGGTGTTAAGAGGTTACTGAATTTTCTAAGGTTAACAAATTGCTTAAAGCGACCCACTGCTGCACGCTCAGGTCTTCGGCACGCACTTGGGGGTTAATATCTAATTGTTCCAGAAGCGCGGTCAGGCGATCGCGATCAATCAGACCTTTTAAATTATTTCGTAACATTTTACGTTTGCTGGAGAACCCGACTTTTACTAATGTCTCTAACCACCGGGGGCGATCGGCCAGAATGGCTAGGGGTCGCGGCGACAACCGGATCACTGCCGAATCGACTTTCGGTGCCGGATAAAAGGCTTTCGCTGGAACAGTACAGATATATTCGCACTCGGCTACATATTGCACCCGCACCGATAAAGCACCATAAGTTCTAGAACCGGGGTCGGCATTGATCCGTTCTGCCACTTCTTTTTGAATCAGCAACACAACGGACTGATAGGGAACTCGCGGCGGTTGGGAAATCGTGCCGAGGAGCTTTTCCAAAATCGGCCCGGTGATATTATAGGGAATATTGGCAACGACTTTATTGGGATGGTGAAAAAGTTCCGGAGCTTGGGTTAATATAGGCTCTAAATCAATGTCTAAAAAGTCAGCGCACAAGAGGAGGAAGTTAGGCACATCTCCCAATTTTTTTGCAAGTTTCTGGGAAAGATTGCGATCAATTTCTACGGCCACCACGGATTGAGCCTGGGGCAGTAATTGCCGGGTGAGGATGCCGGTCCCTGGACCAATCTCTAGGATGCGATCGCTCGCTGATAACGCCGCCGCTTTGACAATTTCATTGAGAGCTTTATCGCTTTGGAGCCAGTGTTGAGCAAATTGTTTTCGAGGATAAGGCGAGGGCATTTTTGTCAGGGGTAGATTCCGTTGAGAGTCAAGCCTTTGTATTTTACCTTGTTTTTGACTTAAGAATTGACATCCCTCGCCAGGAAGATTGCCCTTACTTCTTTAGGAATAATTTTCTGAGGATGAGGGCGGGATACCGATTTTTCTCCATCTACAAAGAAAGAGATTAGAAACGTTCTACCTTAAGGAAGATGAAGATAAGAACGAAAGTTACTAAAGTTTACATAGACTGTAAATCAGAAATTAAGGATATACAATTAGCATGGCAAATTTAGCAGACAACATCGAACACGTTAAAGAGAGTCTACCCAATATTACTCCGACCCCACCGGATCTCAAACCCCAGGTTACGCCGGCTGAACTCAAGTCTCGTCTGGAGTGGGGAGAACCCGGTTTGACTATCATCGATGTGCGCGATCGCGAATCTTTCAACTACGAGCGCATTACGGGTGCCATCACAATGCCGATGGAGCAACTGAGCGACATGGCAACTTCCAGCTTAGAAATGAAGCGGGACATTTACTTGTATGGCGACAGCGACGAGCAAACCGCACAAGCAGCCAGCCAACTCCGCAGCGGTGGCTTTATGAATATCGCTGAAATTAAGGGCGCTTTACCTGCATGGAAAGCGATCGGGGGTCCAACTGAAGGCATTATTTCAATGGAAGGCCCTGCCGGTCCTAGTTCGGTGAAGAAAAGCGAAAGTAACGTGGCAGCTCGCGTCAGCAAGCAAGGCGAGCTGGAAGCCAAAAAATCTCAACAACATCGTTAGAGTGAAGGGCGAAGCGTGAAATATACTAGGTAGTTTCTGAGCAAGCATAAACTCGGTAATTTCCGTTTAGAATAATCTCTCTTTGTAGAGACACGAGCGCTCGTGTCTCTACATCTACATTTCTATCCAGGGGGGTTTTCCGACTCTGGGGCGATCGCGGTGAAGTCTGGATTGACCCCTTTCCAGGTATTCGCTAATGCTTCACCAATGGCATCGGCAATAAAGCGATCGTTCCAATAGGCAAGGTGAGACAGCGGATTCCAACTGGTTAATAAATTTCCCACATTCACCGGCCAATCTGTAGTTACAACCTTTTCATATTGTGGACTTATGGATTTAAGGGGATAAGAAATAATATCAGTGGGGTCATAAAAATTAACCCATTCCCCGACTAAATCCGGATGGTAAAGGGATAACTTTTTCGCGGGAACTTCGATAGGACGATCAAACTTTTGATGCAAACTCCACAGAGCCAGGGGACTACCCAGGCTATAAAATAAAGTCAAAGTTTCTCCTCGTTCTAAAGGCGTATTCTCCATGTGATTTTGCACTGCTTCAGGCATTAGCACTCTACCCCCCTGAGTGCGACTAAATTCCTGAAGATCATAAAAGTAATTGCTGGCAATGACGGTCCCCAGACTATGACCGATCGTGCATAAAGGAGCCGTTGGACCCGCCCGTTCCGCTAAATTTCGTAAACTTTCGGCAAAGCGAGCGTGAATCAGATCGTACAGACGCCGATCGCGATCGGAGGTGACTTGATAGGCGATTGTATCTCCGATAACATTAATGAAAAAAAACCGTAACCATTCAAACCGCAAATTCTCTCCCCGGACTTTTTCCCATAACTCCTTTTGGTCAGTTTGAAGCAGGGGGGCCCAATAAATCATTTCAAAGACTAATTGCGATTCAGCTTCTTGTTCGGAAATTTGTACCTGTTTGGCAAATTTTTCTATAATTTTACGCGATATGGTCCTAAAATATTCAGGTTGCTCTAAACTCCCTTGATCAACGTCGGTATCTCCTGACCCCATTCCATGAATGATGGCAATAGCTATTTTTTGACCGGACATGGTGATAACCCTTCTGGCAAAATTATTAAATGTTTTCGTTATAATAAAGGCGATCGCCTTTCTATAGAGCGTCCTTTCGGCAGATATTTAAAATAGAATTAGGGAAAAATTCTATTCAGAAATTTTTTGATCCAAGGCTTGTTTAGCTTTCAATGTGATATAAATCGTTACGGCAACAGTGGCGATCGCCCCGAGGATTTTGAGAGCCGATTGTACCCCCGAGGCGTTACTCTCAGGCGCATGAGTTCCCAGAGTTGCTAAATTTCCGGCTAAGGCTCCAATATAAACATAGGCCACTGTACCCGGAATCATCCCTAAAGAGCCGATCGTATAGTCGGATAAAGAAACTTGGGTAATTCCAAAGGCATAGTTTAAGAGGTTAAAAGGAAACAAAGGAGACAATCGCGTTAATCCGACAATTTTCCACCCTTCTTTGCCTACTGCTCGGTCAATGGCTTGAAATTTAGAATTATCTTTAATCTGATTCTCTACCCAATTTCGGGCAAAATAACGCCCGACTAAAAACGCAGCTAATGCGCCTAAAGTTGCTCCTATAAAAACATACAGGGAACCCCAAACCACGCCAAATATCACTCCGGCTCCCAGGGTTAAAATGGTTCCTGGAACAAACAACACGGTAGCAATTACATACAGGGAAATAAACCAAAGAATCCCTACTGGACCTAAAGATTCAATCCATTGCAAAGCCTGTTGTAAATAGTCTTGAATTCCGAAATATTTACTGAGCCACATCAGCAGGGCGACTGCAAAAATAGCCCCAATCCCTTGAAGAATTAGTCGTTTTCCCTTACTATTACTGGTGTTATCCGGTTTAGGGGTCATCATCGAGTTCCGATCCATGAATGGATTACTATTTGATTTTTAATTCGGCGACTACGCGCAGGACTTCTGCAACAGTCCAAGCTTGAGCGATCGCCCCGTTGGGTGTCATCGGCGCATCCCCGTCAAAAATCTCGCTGAGATTGCCAATACAGGCTTCTAACAGATGATTGGCAAGGGGTGCAAGGAAAGTGCGAGCGGTTTTTTTATCCTTCGTGACCCGCAGATAGGCCGAAATATAAGGTCCGATCAACCATCCCCAGACGGTTCCCTGATGGTAAGCGCCATCGCGCTCAACAGGTGTCCCGCCATAATGTCCGATGTAATTGGGCTCCGTAGCAGCCAGACTCCGCAATCCGTAAGACGTCAGGAGCGATCGCCCACAAATCTCAACTACCGCTCGTTGTCGGCCCCGAGGTAACGGACTATAGGGTAAGGATACCGCAAAAATCTGATTTGGGCGCAAAGAGGAGTCATCTCCATCCGGAGTATCGATCACATCGTAACAATATCCCCTCTCTTCATTCCAAAAGCGAGAAAATCCAGCTAAGGTGCGATCGGCTAACTTCTGGTATTCCGCGTCTGAGGTTCCCAATTTCCCGGCAAACTCGGCCATGATCCGTAAAGCATTGTACCATAAGGCATTGACCTCTACCGGCTTACCTTGCCTCGGAGTTACCACCCAATCTCCCACTTTGGCATCCATCCAAGTGAGTTGTACAGCCAGTTCCCCGGCATACAACAATCCATCCTCTTGATCCACGTGAATATTATATCGCGTTCCTTGTTGATGCCAGTGGATAATCTCGGTTAAAACCGGCCATAATTCTTTTAGGAGTTTCCTATCTTTTGTAGCGCGATAGTAGGCCCGGATAGCCTGAAAGTACCACAGGGTCGCATCCACCGTATTGTAATCCGGGGTTTCTCCAGTGTCGGGAAACCGATTGGGCAACATTCCGCCATCAACGTACTGGGCAAAGGTTTGGAGGATGGATTTTCCTAAGTGCGGACGTCCGGTACAGAGGGTTAAACCGGGCAGGGCGATCGCCATATCTCGTCCCCAATCCCCAAACCACGGATATCCCGCAATAATCGTTTTCCCATCCGGGCGTTCCGGGTGAGGGCGATCGACAATAAAGCGATCTGCCGCCAAAATGAGCTGTTGTACCCACTCCGGCGCTTTTCGAGAAAGCTGATAGGAGTGAGCCTGTTTACCCTTTAATCCTTTCCCTTTGAGGGCGCGTTTGATTAATTGTTGATCAAACTGCCGCCGAGCATTTAAGGCAGTTTTCACGTCTAAACTGGCGCGAGAGTCGGTACTGGCAGCGATCGCCAGGGATTGTCCCGGTTGTAATTCCCCTTGAAATGTTCCCACCTGAAGCAAATCTTCCAAGCAGTCACCCCCGCGAGTGGCTTCCACAGCCAAATCGAACCCATAATGCCACTGATGCGCCGGAGTTGCTTCGCCTCCCACAACATATAAATAGAGCGGAACCGCCCCGGGAAATGCAGTAATACACAAACCCGAGGCGACTGCCTCCACCTCCATCGCCCGGTCATTGGCTTGGGTTGTATGGTGGCGATCGCGATAAGTAGCAAAGCCTTTGAGGGTTAACGTCATCGGCAAACTGGACCGGCGCAGGGTATAATAAATATAAGTAGTATTTTCCCCTTGCTGCATCCAAATCCGCTTTTCTAACAAAGCATCCCCAAACCCATAACTCCACACCGGAATAGAACCTTCTAAATGAAAGCGTTCGAGAAGTTGATATCCCTCGGGTTCTACCGTTCCATCCGCCCATCGGTTCACAAACAAAGGATAGCGATCGCCGCTATAACTCACGGTTTCATCAACCTTAGAAAACATCAAAGTATGACCCAGGGGAGGACTGAGTGCAGCCATTAGTAACCCGTGATATCGCCGCGTCAGCAGTCCGGCAACGGTACCCGAAGCATAGCTACCTGTCCCATTCGTGACTAGCCATTCGCGAGATTCAGCCGTTGCTAACTCCCCACAAAGTTCTTTCCCCACTTCACTTGTGATCATGCTTTTTTCTGTTTTCTTAGATTAAATTGAGTTATGAACACAGGGTAGGCTTTGCCCACCTCACTTTGCATCATCCTTCAGCCGACACCGGGTTAGATACTGCGTCGGATTTAGGGAAAAACTTTTCCGTGACTCCAGCGGTGACAATATGAGATAATAATCCCATCGGACCGGCAAACAAGCATAATAGCAAGGAGTGAGCAGTCCAAACCCCGGTACGCTGCCCTTGCCAATATATCCAGCGCCCCACAAACAAATCCATGACTAAATAATGAACCCAGCCCGTGGCTGCGGCACCTTCATTGCCAAAAAACCGGGCAATATCAGCCAGAGTGGGATTAGACATGGCTTGAGCCGTTTCTGCATCCACTTGGCTAAAAAATAAATAAATATACAATACCGCTAGGGGTACAAAGGGAAGATAGGATTCCATCACCTTTCGGGTGACCCCCCAATTCGGTAAGACAATCATCAGCACCCAGAATGGCAACACAAAAATGTTACCGGCATTAAACACGAGTTCGAGGTTCATCGTTAGGGTTTTTCCGCAATTTAACAAAATGTTACAATAAAAGGGCTTGGGTAGAGGCAATCTGTTGGCGGATTGCCTCTACGCACCGGGTCAGTGAGTAGAGGCAACCAATGCTAAGATAAACGAAAACCGCCGATTAACAGTCCCTATCCCATTTCCGGAGAAATCTAATGACTGTACATGATTTATTAATGCTCGTGCTGTTACTCTCCCCAGGTCTAGCACTTTCAGCTTTTGTGATGATTGCTTTTGCTGCTGGGGGTTGATATCGGGGGAACTGGATAGAGACGCCGTTGATTGCGTCTCTATTTTTTCTTTTTTTTAGCGGTTCTGACTCACTGGGAAATCCTCCGCCTTCATTTTTTTCACAACTCACCCTACAGGTCACGATTCACCCCCAAAGCCGGTTTAAAATGGCGATTGATACCGGGGCGATCGCGGATTATCCGGTTACTTCACAGCAGTTTGGTATCCTGAGTTACACTTTTTGAATGAAGCCCTCGCTAACAGCGAAGAATAGAGCCTTTTCAGGGTGCAGCCTGCTCTTACCTCCCCGGAAAAACTGGAAAGCTAGGGGGCTAAAACCCTTATAGAGAATAGATTTATCACCGCACCCCTATTGAAGTTACTTAACTGGAATTAGGGAATGTTAAATTTTGTAAAACGCTATTTTAGGGGTTTCTATTTTGGCTAAACCATGCTAAAATTTCTGTCGAGAGTGAATTCGGTAGTAGCGTTTGTTTCTAGTATTGAGTAGGTATTTCCCTTTTCGTATTGGCAGCTTCTCTCCGAAATCTCAAATTCTACACCTCGTGAATTTTGGAGACATCCCATGTCTATTTATGTAGGCAACCTTTCTTACGAAGTAAACCAAGAAGACTTGAGTGCTGTTTTTGCCGAATACGGTTCGGTTCAGCGCGTTCATCTCCCCACAGACCGCGAAACAGGCCGTCCTCGCGGCTTTGCCTTCGTGGAAATGAAGACGGAGAGTGAAGAAGCGGCGGCAATTGAAGCTCTTGATGGGGCTGAATGGATGGGTCGCGATCTGAAAGTCAACAAAGCGAAGCCTCGCGAAAGCGGGGGTTCCTTTGGTGGTGGTGGCGGCGGCGGTGGTCGTCGTAACAACAATTTTTCTTCTCGTCGGGACTAAATAGAGGCGATCGCCCAATGCAGCAATTCCCAACTTGAATTGCATCTAAAAAGGCTTAGGCAATTCTTCCTGCCTAAGCCTTTTCCTAGTTGTGAGGGTCATTTGTCTGCTGCATCTAAATCATTTTGAGAGAGATATAGCAAGGGGGAACGCCCTGGGAGGTTCTTGAGGTTAGATCCCAAGTCGAATTCATTGAGGGTCATTTGTATAAGTGTTATCTTTTAGTAAGTATTACGGAAAATTTGGTAATAATTTGCAATAAGAAAGGTCAAGAAAGCGTTGTGAAGGCCCCCGAAAATCGCGGCTGATTTCTAGGGGAAAACTCAGTCTGATTGAGCTCAAGAAATCAGCCCCGAAAAAAGCCGGTTGAGTTAGGGCTTTTCAGCAGCGATCGCCAATTTGGCCCCCTCAATGCGACGCACCCGATCCATTACTTCCACTACTTGTCCATGTTCAACGGCTTTATCGGCTTTTAACACCACTATGGAAACAGGTTCTGCCTTCAGGCGATCGCGTACTGCTTGCTCTAAATCTGCCAGGGCGATCGCCTTTTCATCCAGCATTAATAATCCCTCAGCATCAATAGAAATTGTTAGTTTCACTGTCTCTGTTTGCACTGCCGCTGTCGATGCCTGGGGCAAATTCACCGGCAATCCTTCGGATTTGGATAAAAACATCGAAGAAATGATAAAAAACGCCAAAATACTAAAAATGACGTCAATCATCGGGACAATATTAATTTGAGCTTCAGTTTCCGGTTCATCGGGTAGACGCATACTTTTGTTCTCCTCGGTCTCTTTCATAGCGATGACGATAGAGTAACTCAAGCTGCCCCCCAACTTCTTGAATTAACGCAATCTGTCGCACATAAAAACTGCGAAACGTATTGGCAAACAGCAGGGTAAAAATTGCCACCACTAATCCCATCACCGTAGAAACAAGGGCCTCGCTAATTCCCCCGGTCACCCCCGTGGTATTGCTCCCCCCCACATCCCCGAGTTTTAGGGCTCCAAATGATTGCATCAAGCCTAAAATCGTTCCTAATAACCCCAATAACGGGGAGACATTAATAATCGTGTCAAACACGGCATTGAAGCGCTTGAGCAGAGGAATTTCCGCCTGGGCCGCACTTTCGAGGGCCAGTCGGAACTCTTCCGGATTGGGATCTTCTAACGCCAGTGCTTCTAAAAAAATTCGGGCCATTGGTAAATCCGCATTCAGTTGCAGCTTTTTCATCGCCACATCTGGCTCTTGGCGGTACAGTTGCAAGACTTCTCGGATCATTCTCCCTTGGCGGCGATTCACTCGAAACCAGAAAAATAAACGCTCTGCAATCAGAGCCAGTCCAAGGATTGAAGCAATCAAGAGCGGTATCGAAACTATCCCGCCCGCAGCCATTATCTTGATGAAATTATCCATTTAGTTCACATTCCTCGAACCCACAACAGAGACCCTGGGGGGTTCTGATGCTCTTATTTGATAAATATTCTCAAAAAGCCTATATCAAATTTAGAGAGTTTGTCAATAGGGTTTGTAAAATTGAGGAAAAAGAAATCGACCAGGGTTCATATCAAGTCAGGGACAGGAGTTTGAAGCTATCGGAAGGTCCTTTCATCTGGTTTCCTAGGTTTAAATTTATTGCCACTTCAGCCCAGTTATTGCGCCTGACCTTCAGAAGTGCTTCCCCGGAAGCCTGCTCAAACCCCTCGGTCTATGCCAGAATAGAGCAGGCGATCGCCTCATTGAGCATCCATGTTCCTGGAGATTCTATCGTGCGGCCCGATTTAAAAGATCTACCCATCTCAAAAACTGAACTCAAACGCTTGAGTGGTCTTGATATCGAAGCGGTTAACCATTTTTCTATTCCCAGCCTCATCAGTTTAGATTCGGGACCCGATTCACCGGGTTTAATTCGGTATTTACCTTTTATGGTAGCTTTTGCGATCGGCTTAACTTATCCTGTCGCGATCGCCCTTTTAAATCTCACGTTTCCTGTCGAGTGGTTATTCCTCAGCGCTTACCTAGTTTTGGGATTGTTTCTCACAAAGCTCATTCAGTTTTTCTGGGTGAAAAAGCACGTCGGCGCATCTCTCCCTGGATTGCTATATGAAGTGGAGCGATTTAATGATATAATTCGGGTGATTGATATTAACGATCGCCTCGAAGAAGTGGGAAATCCAGATGTTCATTTGCGCGATCGAAAACAAGTTATCCAAGCCCTCCAATTAACCCAAGAAGATTTAATCCGCGCTTTAAGAACTGAACGCATCCTCCGCAAACATAAAACCTTTATCGCCCGCAATCCCGAAATTTTTGCCAACAATTTGACCGCTTTAGCCGCATTACAAGTCACCGACAAAGCCAGCGAACATGGACGCCTTCTCAATGAAGCCTTGCAGATTGCTTTAAGTGCTAACGAAGAAATCGGCAAATTATCCCGTAGACCCCCCTGTGATTCTTCGCCGAGTCCGGACTCCACCTGAAAAAAATTTCCCCCAGGGATCGAAACCAAATCCCAGGGGTTTGTTAAGATAGCCAGAAGCAAAAGGGTACTCTGAGCTAACAGCCCTTAGTGGGATGAGCCCGTGGCAATTCTTCTATCGATAAGGAGCATCAAACTGTGCGACGAGATTTACAAGGCTTAGAAATCAGCAAAGGAGAACTCAGACGCCTGAGTGGGGTGTCTGTCGATGAGTTAATTCGACCTTCGACGATGGAAAGTCCCAATAGAAGGTCGAGTTTTTTATATAAAGAAACTTTAGTTATTAGCTGTTTAACCATTATTTTATTTGTGGCACTTTTAGCCCTTGGGGATTTAGTTGCTTGGGAAATTCGAGGAGTCCCCATCGATTTAGCTTTTAATAATGCGCCATCCTGGATTGTCCTGGGAACCCTGGCAAGCACCACCTGCGTCAGCGCGATCGCCACCCGGTTCTTATGGCTTAAAAATAACACCCGCAACGGCGATTCTCTCCTGGGTCTTCTCGATGATGTCGAAAATTATAACGACTTAATTAAGGCGATCGAACTCAATGATTCCCTGGAAGATGTGGGAAATCCTGGGGTTCGATTGAGTAACCGAGACGACATCATCGATGCGTTAAAACTCACCCGCCAAGATTTAATTCGTGCCTTAAGAACCGAACGTATTTTAAGAGAAAATCGCCACTTTATCGAGCGAAATCCTGAACTGTTCGCCAATAATTTAAATGCGATCGAAGCCTTGCAAGTTAGCGATAAAGCTAGCGAACGGGGACGATTATTAAATGAAGCCTTGCAAATCGCTTTAAACACTCAAGGAGAACTCAGAAAACTGCAAGATAGACGGCATCATTATTAAAGGCTGATCAATACCGATAAGGATACTGCCACCCCTAAAATAGAACGGTTCGCTTTGGGGAAAAATTCGGCAATGCCGCATCCTTAGGCTGAAAATATCCTAAAATTTTTGAGGAAAATTCCTCAAGATATTCCCTTTTCAACCCGTCTGTCCCGGTTTGTTTGGACTGTTACCATGTTTTTTTGGGGCTGCTTTCTCCAAAAAATACAGCAAATAGGGGGGCGATCGCGATCGCCATTTCACCGAAGATGAGAAAATGGCAACAACCGCGTCAATATTAACCATGAACACTCAACCGAAAATTATCGTTCTTGATGACGATCCGACAGGTTCTCAAACCGTTCACAGTTGCCTGTTACTGACTCAGTGGGACGTCGAAACCTTACGCCTGGGGTTGCGCGAGGAGATACCCATCTTCTTCGTACTCACCAATACGCGATCGCTGACTCCGGATCAAGCGGATGCCACAACTCGGATAGTCTGCCAGAACCTCAAACAAGCGCTAGAGGCGGAAAATATCTCAGACTTCCTGGTTGTCAGTCGTTCCGATTCCACCCTACGCGGACATTATCCTATCGAAACCGATGCGATCGCCGAACAACTGGGTCCCTTTGACGCACATTTTCTCGTTCCTGCCTTCTTTGAAGGGGGACGGATCACTAAAAATAGCACCCATTATCTCATCATTGATGGCATCCCCACCCCGGTTCATGAAACCGAATTTGCCAAAGATTCTGTCTTTGGATATCAATACAGCTATCTCCCAGATTATGTGGAAGAAAAAACCAAGGGACGAATTCCGGCAACGGAAGTTGAGTGCTTTTTACTCGCTGATTTTCGGTCACCTGAAACCAGCAAAAACAATTCCCTACGAGAACGGTTAATGCAGTTATCCGGCAACCGTTGTTGTGCTGTGGATGCCGAAATTCAAGCGGATCTCGACTGCTTTGCTACAGAAGCGATCGCCGCTGCCAGTCAAGGGAAACGGTTTCTGTTTAGAAGTGCTGCCAGTCTTCTCACCTCCCTCGCTAATTTAGGACCGCAACCCGTTTTCCCTACCGACATGGGTCAATTTGTGCGGGACGCTAAACCTGGGGCAATTATTGTCGGTTCTCACGTTAAAAAAACCACCGAACAATTAGAACAATTACTCTTAGAAACCTCCGTAACTGGCATTGAAATTGATGTTTCTCATTTACTAGAAGACTCAGCCACTCTACGGGAAACGTTATTAAAAACTATTCTCGCCGATGTCCATCAAGCACACCAGTCCGGCAAAACTCCAGTGGTTTACACCAGTCGCCAAGAATTGGCCTTTCCTGATGTCCAAACCCGGCTAAAATTTGGCGAAGAAGTTTCTAATTTGTTAATGGATGTAGTTCGCGGTTTACCCCAAGATATTGGATTTTTAATTAGCAAGGGAGGGATTACCTCCAATGATGTTTTAAGTAATGGATTGGCTTTAACTAGCGCCCGTCTCCTCGGCCAAATTATTGCGGGTTGTTCAATGGTACAGACGCCTAAAAATCATCCCTTATTTCCCAATTTACCCGTAGTTTTATTTCCCGGTAATGTCGGGGATGCGGATGGATTAGTCACGGTTTATCATCGGCTGATTCAGGCAAAATAGATACAGAACATGGCTAATGCTGCCGGGATGGCAAGAGTCCCGGCGGTTAATACCATGAGAGTTTTTCCTTCAATTATACTCTTTTATTCAGTGATTCTATGAATCTAATTCAGCCGATTTCAACGAGTTTGCCTGGACAGAAAGCCCAATTTCTTTATCAAGAAGCTGAGATGTGTTTCCGGCAAGGTAACCCCCAAGAGGCGATCGCGCTTTGTCAGGAAATCATCAAACTCCAGCCAGATTTTGCCCTAGGCTACCAACGGTTAGGACATATTTGGCGATCGCAAGGCAAGCTGTCACCATCCCTGCGCTGTTATCTGAAAGCCCGAGAACTACAACCGAACTTAATCTCTGCCGACTTTTGGTTAGATTTGGGCAGTGAATTCTCGGAACATAACCACCTCAATGAGGCAAAATTATGTTATAATACAGCCTTACAAATTGACCCTACTCATGCAAAATCTTACTTAAATCTTGGGGTAATGTACCGCAGAAAAGGGGATTTAATCCAAGCGATCGCCCTCTACCAAAAAGCGATCGCCCTCCATCCCACCTTACATTCTGCTTATTTTAACTTAGGGAATGTCTTCCTAGAACAAGAGCGTCTAGATGAAGCAGTTGCGGCCTATCTCGAAGCCTTGATGATTCAACCTGATTTTGAATCCGCCTACCGCAATTTAGGCCAAACCCTCCTCCGCCAAGATAGAATTGAAAATGCTCTTTCCTGTGCGCTTCATTTTTTACCATTCTCATTAATTAAAGATTATTATCCCGCTGCTTCCGACTCTTTTATTGCATCCCACTCCGTCAGTTATCGGGATTTAAATTTTGTAGAAATTCATCTTAAAAATTCCGTTAAACTCTCCCCACCCCAAACACCTGATGGCAGTCTTCATCCAAATTTTAACTGGATGGTTCATATCAATCCCGAAACCTTTGCCGTAACCCTTCCTTTAGGACGGGCTTGGGGGGATTCCTACACCACTGCTGCCCTCACTTCAGACGGTAGATTTCTAGACGAATTCTGTCAAGGCAGCGCCTTATCCATCGCCATTTCCCCAAAATTACCCCCCGTTACTCCCCTAAAAGGAACTGCTGCTTTTTTATCCGTAAGAGGAGGTAACACTTATTATCATTGGATGGCGGATTTACTGCCCCGAATTCAGTTATTGAAGTTAGCCGAAACCCAATTAGACCCTATCAAATTTTTTGTCGTCAATAGTTGTCATTTACCCTTCCAACGAGAAACATTATCCCTGCTGGGGATACCCGCCCACAAAATTATCGAAAGTTCTAAACATCCCCATATTCAAGCCCCGACATTAGTTGTTCCTTCCTTACCTGGAGACGTAGGTTTAATCTCCCAGTGGACTTGTGAGTTTCTGCGCCAAGCATTTCTAGGTAAAGCAGCAGTCGGGCGATCGCCAACCCCAGAAAGAATCTTGATCAGTCGTCGTCATGCCAGTTATCGTCGTCTCCTTAATGAAGACGAGGCGATCGCCCGATTATCCCCCCATGGTTTCGTCCCAATTGCCCTAGAATCCCTCTCATTTCTCGAACAAGTGGCCTTATTTGCCGGGGCCAAAGTAATTATCGCCCCTCATGGTGCGGGATTAACGAATACAGTGTTCTGCAATCCCGGAACAAAGTTGATAGAAATTTTCTCCCCAGATGCCGTTTCAGTTAACTACTGGTTAATTGCCAATATTATCGGGTTAGAGTATTATTATTTAATAGCAGAACCATTAGAAGAGTATAACACTCCCACGTCAATTCCGAAGCGAAACTACAATCATCCTCTTTATGAAGACATTGTAATCAACCTTGACTCTTTGTTAAATATAATGCAATTTTCTAACGTCATTTAGAATTGGCATAATTTGTATCAAAGAAACTATCCCTTGAGTCAAACTCCGGGAATTGGCAAAAGCTATAATCCAGGTGATCAGGTAGCCGGGGATAGAGTCCCCCTCCTCACCCATCCGTGGCGATCGCCTAGAATCAGTAGCCACCCCACAACGGGAACAATACCGAGCAAACCCATAGCGATCAATTCGAGGCAAATAATGTTAAAATCCATGCGGATCGAAGTACAATCCCATCAACGGGATGGCAATAGGCAATATTTGGCATGAGTTCTGATACCTCCCTGTCTTCTATCGAATCAACCGAATCAACCCTTTCCGAACAGGGGGAGCAATCCGCCAACCCGGAGGAGTCCATCCTGTCCGAAGAACCGGCAGTATCCATAGATACCCCGGAGGAGTCCACCGTTTCCGAACAGGTAGAAACCTCCGAAGCACAAAGCGAACCGCTTGCCGATAACAAAGCGATCGCCCCAAATGTGCAAGTTCGGTTTAAAACCAAGGAGGACGGCACCCTGTTACTCCTATTGCCCAACGAAAGCAGTAGTAACGACGCCAACACCACAACCCATGCGACTTGGACCGAAATTTTACAACAAATTCGCCATCGTCTGAATGCAGGCGATCGCTTTTGGCAAGCAGATACCTCCGTGCAGTTGATCGCACAGGACCGATTATTAGACGGCAGACAACTTCAGGCGATCGCCGAAGCCCTAGCCGAATCAAAACTGAAACTAGAACGCATCGAAACCTCACGCCGTCAAACCGCCGTAGCTGCCGTCACCGCCGGATACTCCGTCGAACAACGCACCACCGTAGCACCCTTTAATCCCGCCCCCCTCGCCACCGGAAAAGCCCTCGCTGACCCCCTGTATTTAGAAACCACATTGCGATCGGGCGTCGAAATTCGTCATCCCGGTAACATCGTGATCGTCGGCGACGTCAATCCCGGCGGATCCATCATTGCCGATGGAGATATCCTAGTTTGGGGACGCCTGCGCGGACTCGCTCAAGCCGGTGCTAACGGGAACGAGCAGTGTATTATCATGGCATTACAGATGGAACCCACCCAAATTCGGATCGCCGACTGGGTAGCGCGATCGCCCGAACCCCTCGCCCAGTTTTATCCCGAAGTTGCCTACGTTTCTCCCGAAGGGATCCGGATTGCCAAAGCCGCTGATTTTTCTAAAGCCCAGTTTGAACTAAAATCCTAAAGCGATCGCATTCCTCTCAACCAATGACTGCGCGATCGTGCTAAATTAAATCGGCTCGTTAGATCCTTTAGCCTTGATCAGCACCTTTGCCTCTCTTCTTTAATCCAGAAGAAGCAAAAACACCAACCGATCCACTAGCAGTTACTTGTAGAGTCGTCTTGTTACATGAGTCGCATTATAGTCATCACGTCCGGTAAAGGGGGAGTGGGCAAAACCACCACCACAGCGAATCTAGGTATGGCTCTAGCAAAAAGGGGCCGGAACGTTGCTGTCGTGGATGCCGATTTCGGCCTACGAAATTTAGACTTGCTTCTGGGATTGGAAAACCGGATCGTCTACACTGCCGTTGAAGTGCTCTCGGGTCAATGTCGCTTAGAGCAGGCATTAGTCAAAGATAAACGTCAGCCAAAACTCTCATTATTGCCGGCGGCCCAAAACCGCATGAAAGATGTGGTTACCGCTGATCAAATGAAGCAAATAGTTGCGCAATTAGTTGATAAGTATGACTACATTGTGATCGACTCCCCGGCTGGGATTGAAATGGGCTTTCAAAATGCGATCGCCGCCGCCACCGAAGCTATCATTGTCACCACCCCTGAAATCGCCGCCGTTCGAGATGCCGACAGGGTTGTAGGCTTGCTCGAAGCCAATGGCGTAAAGAAAATTAACCTAATTGTCAACCGCATCAAACCGGCAATGGTAGAAGCCAATGATATGATGTCGGTCGAGGACGTTCAGGAAATTCTCGCCGTTAATCTTCTCGGGGTCATTCCCGACGACGAACGAGTTATTGTTTCGACTAATCGCGGCGAACCCCTAGTATTAGCCGAACACCTTTCCGTCGCCGGAATTGCCTTTGACAATATAGCTCGTCGCTTAGAAGGTGAAAAGGTTGATTTTCTGGATATGCGCGTCCCTCAAGACAACTTTTTTAGTCGTCTGCGTAAATTATTTTCGGCTAAGATAATGTAAGGCTCTACCACACCCCAAGCACCATGATTAGCGAACTGATTGAAAGACTTTTCCCTCGAACTGGCGACGACAACAGTCGCGAGGAGGTCAAGCGTCGTCTGAAACTGGTGCTGGCTCACGATCGCGCTGACCTAGACCCCGACACAGTGGAGGCCATGCGCAAAGAAATACTCCAGGTCGTTTCTCGCTATGTCGAACTCGACCTCGAAGGCTTGGATATTTCTCTCGAAAACAACCAGCGTGCCACAGCATTAATTGCCAACCTCCCCATCCGCAGAGTCAAAGAAGAAAACCACACCCCTTCATCCCTCCTATCTACTGTATCTCCCGAATCTACTGTATCTCCCGAATCTACTCCCTAGATCAGGGTGGCGATCGCATTCCCCATCCACTTGGCCTTTTTATAGAGAAGAGACCCGCTATTTTTTAGTCTCTACACACTATTATTTATAATTCTCTCTCTAGTTCCTGTTATTTTAGCTTTATAAAGACTGGGGTCACTTAGACCCTATTATTGAGCCGGGTATTCCCTCCAAATTACCCCATAGCCTTAATACGAAACCCCTTGTCTCATTCCAACAAGATTCCCCCAGCCCCCTTAATCAGTGGCATAATTCCCATGGCAGGATTCCCACACATCCAGAAAAAAGGACTGTCGGGGGCTTTCCCGATTTTGCAAGAGGTCCCCTAAATCGACTCTAAAAAGTCTTTAAAAATTAGCCCCGGTTATGAGGCTTTGTTCAGCTCTACCAAATTTAAGTCATTATCCGGTTTTGCCAAGATAGCCTGCCGTCGAAATATCACATCTTGCTCCCTAAGGCAATAGCAAGCAAGAGATGAAGCCTTCGGCAAGATTATAGAACCCACTCCCCAAAAATGTACCTCATAACTGCGGGAATCGCTATAGAGGCCCCACATTTAAAGTAAAGGTATTTAATCCCGGTAAAATTATTAAAAAAATACCTAAACAATCCGATCCTTCTTCCCATTTTTACCCAGATTCTTAAAAGAGTCCATGAAGAATTAAAATCACTCTTTTAAGAAAAACCTTTGGTAATTCAACAGAAGCCTTAGGGATTAAAATGCGCCCCCCCCAATTTTTAAAGTTTTAATGTTGCTTCTATATTTTTTCTGTAAAGTTGTCACTGAAAAAATTCCGGCAAGCAACTCCGTATCTTTTCTTAAATATGAAGAAATGTAAAGTTTTTTTAGACCTATCTTTTCTGGTTCACCAGAGAAAAATAGCTTGGAGCCTTCTCAACCTAGGGTTTGATAGGGAATCCCTTGATTGGGGATGGTTTAAGTTACGATAAATCTGGGAAACAATCCATCCAACCTTTAATTCTCAATCTCAATGCCCTAAGGGTGTGTCAACAGGTATCCCAGGTTTCTGTGAGTTGCCACACATACTATCTAATGCTTCCACTTGTACTGTCTAGCTGGCTCTTGATGGGTTTTGGGGTAGATGAACCCAACATCAAACCCTGCTGGCCCGATTGGCATCAACTCCAATCGGCTCCCCAGTCATCCTCTCATCAATCTATCGAAAAACCGATTTCCTCCCACTATCGAGGCAGTTCTAGAGAACGGGATTAACAGCTTGGCCTTGAACCTGCTGATCCCGTTCTGTTTGCTGCGGTGAAACCGTCAAAAGTCCCCCGGTTTAGCCGGGACTCCCACATCCTACATTGTTGGAACTGAATGCTTAGAGCCAGGTTGTCCTTGAAGCTGCCTCGCTCATAACTTGCTCAACCAAGCGGACCTTTCTCCCCTCTTAAATTCTCCGTAAATCTATTGAGGTTGAGTTACACTAAAGTTAACCTTAACTTTAGTTATTTCTTCTCCAACCCCTGCTATGAATCTTTACAGAAAATTTACAATTGCCGTAGCAATTACATCAACCGCTGCTATCAGTCTATTTAGCTCTGCGGCTACAGCCTTCACTATCACCTCCAATAGCAGTACCCAAATTTTGCTGGAGGCACTGCTGGGAAAAACCTATGATGGATTGACTAATTTTTCCATGGATATCCAGGGCAATTCAGAAGCAATAGGGTTATTTGAGAATGACCCCTTTGGCTTGAATTCAGGAATCGTCCTCAGTACAGGTCGAGTGAGTGAAATACCAGGGGAAAATACCAAAGATGGTGGGCTCACCCAACAGGACGGTTTTCCTAACGACCTGAGTAAAGATTTTATCGATTCAAAGACCCCTGACTGGATTTCTCTACAAATTAGTTTTGATGCTGACGATACCGCTCGTAAGTTATTCTTTCAATATGTATTTGGTTCTGAGGAATTTGTAGAATTTGGGGGGTCTGAATTCAATGATTTATTTGAGCTGGAACTCAACGGAACCAATCTCGCGAAACTAAGTGATGGTCAAACCGTAACCATTAACCATCTCGTCCCTGACCCGAACGGGCCTTTTCACTCAGACTATATCAACAATCCGGTTGGATCTAGCACCCCAACTAAACTGGATGGCTTTACTAAAATGCTGACCTTTGAAGGACTGCTTCGGCAAAATACTAGAAATACTCTCACGATTAAAATTGCTGATGTTGGAGATGGCCGTTTGGATTCTGCTGTTTTCTTGAAGGGTCAGTCCTTGGGAACCGCCTTGCTCCCAGAGACTGAGAAAGTTCCGGAACCGGGTTTAGCGATCGCCTCCTTAGCAGTGGGTGGTCTGATCCTGAGCAAGCGGCGCAAATCCTCTTACCGTTCCCGGGACTAAAGGATTCCGTAAAGTAGGGTTAACGGGTGATCGTTGAACCTACGTCTAAATTATGCCTGCTACGCACAGGGTGCAACTATAAAGTAGGGGCAATTTTTCTTATAAGTGTCTGTTGCGCGCGATCGCACTCCTTCCCCTTTGGTAACTTTTCCCATCAAGTTCCAATTCACTGTTTCCAGAAAAACTATCATCACCCACCGCAATATCCAGATGATCAACATCTAACTACACCTCCCCTCTATTGAAACTCTTTATCGGCTTTTTATATTTCTAATTAATAATTTGCAATTATTGAGTATGACTCCCCGAAATATGTCCAACCCCTTGGTCCTTACCCGGACTAAAAAAGTGACTTCCATTCCATAAATATTCCCCAAAAATAGAAGTGTAAAGCGATCCCGATTAGTGATACCCTTGAGGATGGCAAAAATAACGCTAACTCAGAGCGTCAGAGCGGATCCCTTTAGCTGAATTATCGAGAAAGACGCAAGCATGGTAGCCACCGCAGAAAGAACAAACGTAGGACACATCACCCAAATTATCGGCCCCGTTATAGACGCGAAGTTTCCTGCTGGGAATATGCCACAGATCTACAACGCGCTGAAAATTACTGGGCAAAACGATGCCGGACAAGAAATAGCCGTCACTTGCGAAGTGCAACAGCTACTTGGTGACAACCAAGTTCGCGCCGTTGCTATGAGCGGAACCGACGGATTAGTGCGCGGCATGGAAGTCGTAGACACAGGCAAGGCAATCAGCGTTCCAGTGGGAACCTGCACCCTAGGCCGAATTTTTAACGTCATTGGCGAACCCGTAGATAACAAAGGGCCAGTCAATGCCGAGCAAACCTTATCCATCCACCGTTCAGCCCCCGCTTTCACCGAACTCGAAACCAAACCTTCGATTCAGGAAACGGGCATCAAAGTGATCGACTTACTCGCTCCCTATCGCCGGGGTGGAAAAGTCGGTCTGTTTGGTGGAGCCGGAGTCGGCAAAACCGTGATCATCCAAGAGTTGATCAACAACATCGCCAAAGCCCACGGCGGCGTATCCGTCTTTGGTGGAGTGGGTGAGCGCACCCGCGAGGGGAATGACCTTTATAACGAATTTATCGAATCCAAGGTTATCAACATCGATAACCTCCCCGAATCGAAAGTCGCCTTGGTGTACGGTCAGATGAACGAGCCCCCGGGTGCCCGGATGCGCGTCGGTCTGTCTGCACTAACAATGGCGGAATATTTCCGTGACGTTAACAAGCAAGACGTGCTGTTGTTCATCGATAACATCTTCCGCTTCGTGCAAGCGGGTTCGGAAGTATCCGCACTGCTAGGCCGGATGCCCTCGGCTGTGGGATATCAGCCCACCTTGGCAACGGAGATGGGTGAACTGCAAGAGCGGATTACCTCCACGACAGAAGGTTCGATCACCTCGATTCAGGCGGTTTACGTCCCTGCTGATGACTTAACTGACCCAGCACCGGCGACCACCTTTGCTCACTTAGATGCTACCACCGTGTTATCGCGGGGCTTGGCATCCAAGGGAATTTATCCGGCTGTGGATCCGTTAGATTCTACCTCCACGATGCTGCAACCTAGCATTGTGGGTGCAGAACACTACGATACCGCTCGTGCCGTGCAAGCCACTTTGCAGCGCTATAAAGAACTGCAAGACATCATCGCGATTCTCGGTTTAGATGAATTGTCCGAAGATGACCGCTTGACAGTGGCTCGCGCCCGGAAGATGGAGCGTTTCTTGTCGCAACCGTTCTTTGTGGCGGAAGTGTTCACGGGTTCTCCGGGTAAATATGTGAAACTGGAAGATACCATCAAAGGATTCCAGATGATTCTGTCAGGAAAACTCGATGACCTGCCGGAACAAGCCTTCTATTTGGTGGGCGATATTAATGAAGCGATCGCCAAAGCCGAAAAAATGAAAGGCTAATTGCTCAAACGCACTATCTTGCTAATGGTTAATAAAAGTTAGATTCTATTAACCATTAGCTGAGGCGGATTTGCGAGTAACTATTGACAATTGAAAACTGGAATATGACATTAACGGTTCGCGTGATTTCCCCAGATAAAACAGTCTGGGATTCTCAGGCTCAGGAAGTGATTCTGCCAAGTACCACAGGGCAACTGGGTATTCTCAGCGAACACGCTCCTTTGCTAACTGCCCTCGATGTGGGTGTAATGCGGGTTCGTGCCGATAAAGATTGGGTGGCGATCGCCCTGATGGGTGGTTTTGCTGAAGTTGAACAAAACGAAGTCACCATCCTCGTTAACGGTGCCGAACAGGGCGACAAAATTAACCTAGAACAAGCTCAAAAAGACTATTCAGCAGCAGAAACTCGTCTGAATAGCTCGGCTACTGGCACCCGTCAAGAGCAAATTCAGGCCAAACAAGCCCTCAAGCGAGCTAGAGCTCGTGTACAAGCCGCAGGTGGTATGGTTTAACGGTTTAACTAATGGTTTAACTCATTTAATCAAAACCGATGAGGGTGAAGTCTGAACAGTAGTCGTTACTGCTTCACCCTTCACCCTTTTTCATAGCCCTAATTTATACTCCAGCCTGAGCCAACAAAGGCTGAATCGTTTCCCAAGTTAGACCTTGCTCAATATAGGCGGGTTTGTCTGGATTCAAGGGGCTTTTAAGACGATCAATTTTAATAATTGTACTGTCCTCGGCTAAGATTGGTACATCTGGGTCGAAAGCAGTCGGACGAGTTAAAGAACTAGAAAATCCCTTAAAAATGGTAACTTCATCGAGTTGTCCATCAATTTCTGCTGTTACGAGCAATATTTCTTGGGGACAGTTTTGAGTATATTTTTCAAGACGTTGACCCGGGGAGTAATTGATTGCCATCGTTCACACAAATTTAAGTCTACTTTTAAAAGAAGCGTGAATGCAGAATAATCGGGATTGTTTTCCTTAAACTATTGAGAAAAATTGAGAGGGAGATTTGAGGAGGGAGAGTTCCCTAAGCTGCGATCGCTCCTAAATTTAGCGGGCTATTTATTTTTCAAGCGATCGCAGCTTAAGCAACAAAGAGACCAACTCCAGAGTTATTGTCCGGTTGCAGAGCGGCCTTGCTTACCCAGACGAATCAAGACAAAGTAAGCAAAACAAAGAACGTAAATCACCAATCCCACCAATCCCCAAAATCCTAATAGGCCGGGGTCACCATTGGGATGTAAAATTTCTTTAAAGCCCCAAGGGGGATCGAGCCAAACTCGGCATGAGGAGTTATTTAGGAGTGCAGATTGACTAGAGAAAGCACAACCTAAAAAAGGAATTTGAATTAAAGTGCCGACTGCCATATAAAGGGAAATCGCCCAACGCCAAGAGGTAAAGGCCAGCTTTAACGGAGATTGGGGGCGATCGTCCAAATCTTCATTCAGATCGAGCCAAAACCATAGAGAAAGCGGAATCAAAAAGCGAGCCACAAACGACGAGATAAAGCTCAGAGGCAGAGCACCAATCATCAGATAGACCGTAATGGCAAGTAAGCTGGAAACCCGCCAATAAATCATTAATAAGCGCTGAATTGAATCTGCATTCTGAGTCAAAGACCAAATCAGCAGAATCAGCGGTAGGATTACTGTAAATAAGACAGCTAGCCGGTAATCCATCCAGACTAGCGGTTGAAACCAAGGTTGCTCCATTGTGGATTTCCCATGACCGTGGAACTTAGCATCGTACTGTTGGTAAAGAGGCGACCCTATGAGATCGCCCCTCTTAGGATAACCAACAAACACAAGCAACTGGACTCTCCGACTAGAGAATTCCAGTTGCCAAAAAAAGAAATTGTAATCGAGGTTAAAGCCCTTTATTTTGGGTTATTCCCGTGGGGTACTCTAATCTATTCGTCGTAGATCCGGCATTCAGCCGCATCCGGATTGTCATCACAAAATTTCTCTAACGAGTTCTTGGGTTTTTGCTGGCGCTTATGGGCCGCTTCTGCTTGCACTTCTTCAGCTGCATCCCAGGCTGCCGCACACTCTTGGGAGTTGGCTCCGCTCGTATCGCAGACAGCGCGGGCATTTTGAAGCTCTTGTTCGATTTGTTCTTGGATGTTGCTCATAGCTTTTTGTTTTCTCAACAACTTAGGCACTATGGGAAAGGTTTCCGCTTCATCTTAACGCTAACTTCTTTGGGTGGGTCGGGTTCTATTGAACGGGGACGACTCGGGCCTTAGAGTTTATTAGCCCAGACAACATAGGCGGATAGAAAAGGCAAGATCCTACCAAACATGGGACCTCAGAGTGGACCGGGTTGGGACAGAACGCTAATTTTTCTCCCCGGGATACAGGAAACCAGGGCCGCGGCAGTTTATCCGTTGTTATTTTTTAAGATTCGGCGGTGTGACCCTTCTCCCCCCCAGTAGATACTCTACTGTCTTATTCCCTAGAAATGTTAAATTATTTTAACACAAGCCTAGATTGCAGGGGCGATCGCCGGTCTCAGGGGCGATCGCTACAGCCAGATTAACGGCCTAACCGGAGGTAAAGGGGGTCCTAAACCCACTCCCAGGCGGCTGACAACCCCGCAGAAATTAGCTAAAAAGCAAATCTCTTTATTTAATACTCAAAGTTTTAGCACTCTATCAACAAGGTGAAACCCGTGGCAGACCAAATGAAGTGGGCAAACGCATTGTCAACCCGTCCTTCATTGGAAGGGGCGGTAGCAGAGGTAGTAGAACGATCGCAGCACCAGTTATCGGCCCCAGCCGATCTCGGTTTTGTCTTTATTTCCTCAGCTTTTGCCAGCGAATATTCGCGGCTGATGCCCTTACTGCAAGAGCGTTTAGCCCTGCCAGTTCTGATTGGCTGTTCCGGAAGCGGGATTATTGGCATGGAGGGAGACAGTGATGGGCCTGTGGAAGCACGAGAACTGGAACAACAGCCCGCCTTGAGTCTAACTTTGGCCTCTTTGCCTGGAGTGAAGGTAGAAGCCTTTCATCTGGAGGGGGGAGAACTGCCCGATCTAGATAGTCCTCCCGATGCCTGGGTGGAGGCGATCGGGGTCCCGGCGAGCAGTCGCCCCCACTTTATCCTCCTCGCCGACCCCTTTACGTCAAAAATTAATGACTTACTGCAAGGGCTAGATTTTGCGTATCCCGGCTCGGCTAAAGTTGGGGGATTGGCGAGTGGGGGGTCCGTCGGGAATACCATTGCATTATTTAGCCACGATCGCCTTTATCGAGAAGGGGCGGTCGGCGTCGCCTTAAGTGGCAATATTGTCTTGGAAACCATAGTGGCTCAGGGTTGTAAACCCATTGGACATCCGTTTACGGTCAAAGAGTGCGAGCGCAATATTCTCCTGGCACTGGATGCCGGCCCTAGCACTTCCGGCCTGTCCCAAAAGCCCCTAGAAGCCCTGAAAGCAGTGATTGACAGCCTGAATGAATCAGACCGGCAACTGGCCCAGCATTCCCTGTTTATCGGCATAGCACGGAATGAATTTAAAGATGAACTCGAACAGGGGGACTTTTTAATCCGGAACGTGTTGGGAGTGGACCCTAGGGAAGGAGCGATCGCAGTCGGCGATCGGCTTCGTCCCGGCCAACGCATCCAGTTCCACCTCCGGGATGCCCAAACCTCTGCCGAAGACCTAGAAATGCTCCTGCAACGGTATCAGAATAGCTCCCCCACCTCATCCGTAGGAGCCTTAATGTTTGCCTGTATCGGACGCGGTGAACAACTCTATGGTCAACCCGATTTTGACTCTCGTCTGTTTAGGCAATATGCCGGAAACATCCCCGTTAGTGGCTTTTTCTGCAACGGTGAAATCGGTCCAGTGGGGGGTGGAACCTTCCTACATGGCTACACGTCCGTATTTGGAATATGTCACCCTCTCTAAAAGTGTTCAATAAACTGAGTGTTCGCTCACCCGTTAGGGGAAACGCCATCGCAGTTATTGATTTCTTGAATGCTGTTTTGGGCTGAGTGTGATTATCCTCCTTCAAGGGAGGCGACTGTTTCCACTTCGAGCAATTCTTTCCCGTCTTTATTAAACCGAAGTCATAGAATTGCCCCGGTGGCCCGGTTCGCCCGATTCCCTGAGTAATTTTTACTTTTTTACCCCCATAAAATTGGGTTACAAAAAGAAAAATTCATTAGATTTACGGACAGTGTAGGAGACAAAAGTTAACAAAAAAATTCAGGTTCACAAAGAACACTTAATCGATTGGTGGTGTGTTATGTTAGCAATTAGCAGATAAAATTTCTGCCAATTTAAAGCCTGTGTAACCCGCTTTTAGTCGGGGGTTTTAAGTTGGAAAAACTCAAAAAACTCGCCGGAGTTGCATCCAGTTATCGGATGTCTGAATTTTCGTTCCCATCCATCCCATTCTTTGGATTCGTCGGCAAAAGATCGCTTTTTTTAACAAAACCAGGCGATTCAGATTAAAGACAATCCAATGGGAAACAAAAGAGCAAGTTTCCTCATCAAAATTTTTATGAAGATTTGCCGTCTCCAACCTGCGATGGTAGCGATCGCATTATTAGGGCCACTGGGGTTAACAACCGGCGCAGTCGCTCAAAGCTCCGATCCCTTCGCCCTTGAGAGTCCAACTCAGGGATGTCAAGCCTGCTTACTCGATAGCTTGACGACTCCCACCCTCGCGGTACCCCTTGCTCCCAATCATACAGACTTATCCCGGAGCGATCCGGAGATGAGATCCCAAACCTCCGATAGTCCTGCCCCCCAAAACGTGAGAGCGCAAACCCAGCAACTTCAGCAGCGCCTACAAACGTTGCAAGAAGTGCCATTGCAACAAATTTATTTGGGAGCACCGGGAACCAGTTCTAATACCCCCACCGCTTATGGGGGACGTTTTGGGACTGTCGGAGTCGGTTTGAGCTATCAAGATCGAACCCGGTACACCGAAAAAGCCGACGGCACAGCAGGTGTCGTGATGAGCTTTGGAAATCCTCAGACTGTCGTTGGCTTCGATGTCGGGGTGAGTGCCTTAGACTTATCCGACTATGGCGATCGCGGTTCCTTTAACTTCAAAGTTCACCGCGCCCTCCCCAATGACTTAGCGGTAGCGGTCGGATTGGAAAATGCCCTAATCTGGGGCTTTTCTGATGCGGATACTAGCCTTTACGGAGTCGTCAGCAAGCGATTTCGCGTTAAAGAAAATAGCCAAGACCCCTTTAGCCGACTTTCCGTCTCTGCCGGAATCGGAAACGGTCGATTTCGGACCGAGGATCAAGTCCAAGACGACGAAGGAAGTGTGGGCTTATTTGGCAGCCTAGCCGTCCAAGTCGTTCCCCCCGTGAGTCTGTTTACCGAATGGACGGGCCAAGACTTAAACATTGGAGCATCAGTCTTGCCCTTCCGCAATATACCCCTTGTAATTACACCCACTCTAAGCGACATCACCGGAACCGCTGGTGATGGAACTCGCTTCTCAGTCGGTGTTGGCTACGGAATGTCTTTGTTTTAACCCAATTTAAGGAGGGTGAACGTGAAAGTTCTTTATTTTTTACTCAAAACTGGTCTGTGTCTGAGTCTGCCTCTCGGCTTTTCCCTAGCGGCCACTCTGATCGCACCGATTCCCGCAATCGCACAAACCAATCAATCGGATAGTACAGGTCCAACCACGGGTACTACAACGACCACAACCACGAATACCAATACCACCGTTACCAAGACAGTCGTTATCGTAGGAGGGTCTTCTGGGGGTGGCACAACCGTTGTTACCAACCAATCCGATAGTACCGGGGGTGTAATTGTCGGTGGGGGTACGATTATTCGAGAAATTACCATCTCGATTACCCGGATTTTAATCGACTCTAACCTGAGTGCATTGGCTCCATTTATGATGCCAACCTCGGGTGGGGAAAGCACACCTGTTTCAACCCCAACCCCAACCCCAACCCCAACCCCAACTGGGGAACAGGTTTCGACCCCGGAACCCGCCCCTGTTATGGAATCTGCTGTCCCTGAACCGACCCCTCCAAGCCCACCGGCTACCACTGAACAGCCCCAACCCCAACAACCGGCTCCGGCTGCAACCAATCAATCGGATTCCACGGGAAACAAGCCAGTAGAACTCCCTTCCCCGAGACCGGGTAATACCTCAAACCCCGCGATTCAAGCCGTGGAACTGTCTCAAGGAAATGGAGGTGGACGGTTTGTGATGCTCGTGCCTCCAGGTAACAGCGGAGTTCGTGGCAATGGTTTCGGAACGTTAGTGGCATTAGCCAATTTGGGAGAACTTGGACCCATGCGCCTTTTAGGTCGTTGGACCTGGGGCAGTTGGGGCGGAATGCTAGTCCGAATCGGCAATCAGCGCATTTTTATTAGCCTTGCGGGGATTTCTCCGGGTTCATCGGAAAGTAACCCCGTGTTACCGGATGGGATGGAAGATGGAGCCTTTAGCTTTGTGGGTGTTGTCACAGGGGCCTGGGTTGACCCCCCGGTAGCCGAAGGCTTCCGCTACACTATGACCTCAGATTCTCTGTTTACGGAGATTCAAGACTTTCCGACAGGCTTCCCGAATCCGTTTACGGTTTCCGTCAACGGTAAAGAACTGGGTGAATTTGGCCCTGGCGATTCTGTAGATTTTACCCAGTTTCCCGGCGGTGGCGTCAAAGAATTTACCATCACGGGTTTAACTCCCTTAGTGGATCCAGAGAACCCCATTGCCTTCCCCTTGCAAGTCGGGTTTGATACGGAAACCGCTGATTTTACAATGGGTGCGATCCTCGATCCCGAGGCAGTGGCGTACTATGAGGAAAATGCTCCCGGACCCGAACCCTTCACGTTTAATATTATGAGCGATGGTGGGACGATGGCGATAGCACCCGCTTCGACATCGGAAGTGTTGCGAGAAAATGCCGATCGCGTTGCTGGGGCGATCGCAGATTCCAGCAAACGTCAGCAGTTCTTAAACAGTGTCGCATCGGTGGAAACTGATTTGAACAAGTTATCCTCCACCTTCCAAACCTTGTTACCTGTCGGTGGCGGACTGAATGCAACGGGATTAAATCCCTCGGTGAATTCAGTGGCAAGTCTACGCAAATCCCTGCCGGTGTTACTCGAACAGTTATCTACTTTGTCCGATAATGCCTCTGAATCCGAAGCCATGGCAGTCGCCAAAATGGTAGACGAAGTGGAAGGTATGACAACCTTATTGGAAGCTGTCACCCCCATGCTGTCTCAGATGAGAGAATCCCTCGCCACTGCGCGATAGACGGGCGACTGGTTTCTCGACATTAAAACCTAGGCATCAACAGCCCTGGTTATTCCCTTGACACCAGCCAGGGTCAACTCATCCGCCGACGAACAGCTTTTAAGTAAAAAGTGAGTTCATCGGCGGATTTTTTTGTAGAGATGCGAAATTTCCCGTCTTTATACAGAATTCCTGAGAAACCCTACACTTCATGCCGGATGAGGCGATATAAACTCCAGATCCTCCTTTGCCAGCTAAAGATAAAATAGGTCTTTGACTAGCGAATTTGGTATCTACCAGGATTTGAGAACCTAATTGATATTCGGGCTACTTCTTATTTCGACAAGATTAGGGTGCCGTGGTTGTCCATTGCCACAGGCTGTTGTGAATCAGCCCAGTCGCCATTCCTGGAATTTGCCCCTACACTAAAAGCCTGAAAATAGCGGCGGACCTCCGGTGGAAACTCAGGAAAATCAAAACAGCCGTCTCCACAGGCAATATCTGCCCAGAAATAGCGTAAAGTTGGCGCTAGAATTTCCGCTTGAGACTGGGGCAAATTTAGGGGGGAAGCCATGAGTAACTGCATCATAAAGGGATGAGAGCGATCGCCCATCCACTCTCGCGACACTTCCCTCAATTGCGGCCATCCTGGGACCGATTCGATTTGATGGGTGCAGATATCTAAACACTGCTGCCCCTGGTGATCCGTGCGATAGTGAAATACTCGATAGGGGTGGGGATGACTGACTAGGGAGCCAGTCGTGATATCATAGAGGCCATGATCAGAGGCTACATCCTGGATGTGTAAATGCCCGGTTAACACGATCTGTACCCCTGCTTCTCGCAGGATTTCGACCAGAGTCGGCGCATTGTCCAACATATACCGCTGCCCCATCGCGTGCTGAGATTGTCCGGGTAAGTGTTCTAAAATATTATGGTGAATTGTCACCATCACCAGTTCATCGGGAGTGACTTGATCTAATACCCCTTGCAACCATACTAATTGGGCTTGATCCATTCGCCCCAGTTGCTTGCCATTTTGGTCAAATTCGTTAGAATTAAGACCAATCAGGCGGACTCCAGGTAAGACTTTATGGCTATAGTAAAGTTGCTCGGGATTCTGATACCCAAATTGGCGATAATAAGCGGGAAAATCGGCCAGCCCAATCGACTTTTTATCCGCGATCGCCCCCGGGACGTCATGATTTCCGGGAATTACATAAGCAGGAAATGGCAATTCTGTCAAGCGGTCTGCTAACCATTTATGATTGGCCGGTTCTCCATGCTGAGTTAAATCCCCAGGTAGGATTAAAAAATCAATATCCAGTTGAGTTAAATGCTCAAGGGCGATTTCTAAAGCCGGGATACTGGCTTCAACCAAATGAAAGCGGCTGGGATGATCCCAAATTGTTTCTGGGATAGCAACGTGCGGGTCACTGATAACGGCAAATTTAAAATCCCGAATGGTCTTCTTTTTCAAAAATTTCCCAGTCATAAGTTATAAAATAAAAAACAAAGAGTTTCAGATAGAGGTAATCAAAAAATGGCTATCAATTTCACAAAGGATTAACCTCTGATTCCGGTTTCTCAGGACCATTAAAATTCCGAGTGCATGATCCAATTGCGGTGTTTTCCCCTGGGTTTGATAGCCTCCATGAGGATCTCAACTAGAGTTTAAACTGTATTTAGTTTACCAAGGAAAGTAAATGAGTGACACTGAAAATCCCACCAACAAACAACCCTTCGAGATCGTACCCCAAAAATTGCCAGAGATAGAACCGGACAATCAACCCGGAGCTCCCCTCCTCAACCCTGAGATATCGAGTGTAGATTTACCCCCACAACAAGAGGACTGGGAAACGGTAGAATTTCCCCATGCCATCAGTATTGATGCCTTGTTAGTGAGCAGTGAGGAAGAAGAAAGGACGGGACAGATTCTCCGGAGTAATGAGTCCATTGGGGAGGCGATCGCCCGCATTAATGCCCCCTCTATCTCCCCAGCAGCGTCACCCCCAGAAGTCCGGGTAGAACAATTGCAACAGGAGAATGTAGAACTTGATGGCAGAGTGGAACAATTAGAAACCCTGCTGCATGAATGTAGACAATCCTTACAGCAGCAGCGATCGCAAGCCTTAGATCGCCAAAAATTATTAGATCGGCGCACCCTTGAACTCAAAAGTATTACCGGACAAATTGAGCATCTGTCTGAACATATCCAATCCGCGACTCGACAGATCCAACAGCAACAACAACAAATCGCTTACTTAGGGACCGAACTGCAAACTAGCCAAGAGATTAGAGCAAAGCTGGAACGAGAATGTGCCCTAACTCAGCAAGGGTATCACGAACAATCCCAAATTTTAGTCCAAACCCAAACCACTTGTCGGGACCTACGATCTCGCCTCCATCGCCAGCAACGCCACACCTTACAATTTAAAGCGGCCCTGGAAAAATGTATTGAGACCCCGTTAGAAAAAGCGAATGCGATCGCCTCCTTGGGGCACTCTACCCTAGAAGAACCCCTCGATACCCTCGAAACCCCAGCCTTAGATGCGATCGGCAACTCAAATCAATCCAACAACACCCGTTTTCCAAAAGCCGACCCCATCAAACCCTGGTCAATTTCTGATTCTGATGAAGAAGAACCCCTGCGGCACACCGTTCAAGAATTGAAACCCGGGGCAGACTTGTCCAAAATCCGCCTACCTTTATCCGCCAAAGGCGAGAATTTGAAACCGTTTCCGTCCCATATTCCAGCCCAGGAACCGATCCCTGAGCAACGCTCTACTCGGACCGAAATTCAACCCCAAGAACCGGAAAATGAGCAGCCCGTCTGGGAAGATTTAGATTCTTTAATAGAGAAGCCTCGTTTGGAATCTAAACGCGATCGCCCAGTCATTTTGACGCCGGCGACGCCCTCTTCTTTATCCTTGCATCTGCCGTCCGTATCCATCATTTCTCCATTAACCGATCGCCTCAGCGATCGCACCTCAAGCAGCCGGTCAAACGTAGATACACCCCCGGCCACTTCTCAGCCTGAACCCCTATTAACAGGCAGCAGCGAGGTGCAATTGTTGTTACAAGCGAAAGCATTTTCTGAACAATCCCAAGGAAATACTTCAACCCCGCTAAATTTGTCCGAAAACTCCTCCCAAACGGGGCAGGAACAGCCCAATTTAGGGCCTAATACCTCCTCCAACAGTGGAGAGTCAAACGAAGCCAGTTGGCCCGCACCCGTCGTCTATCCTGTGCGATCGGCACAAAAAAAACGACACTCTTTCTCAGCGGTAGAATTACCAACTTTTTCTAATAACAAATAAGGAGACTTACAAGGGTAAATTTTTTAGGACAAATCCTATTCAATCAATACAGAGACCTCCAGTCCCCTCCCCAAGACAGAGGGGAGGGATATCTCCCCTCTCTACCGCTCTTTTTTAGCCACTCACCCCTTCTTCCACCGTTGGATTTTTGCTTAGATTCCAGCGCTTTAACTCTCCTTGTGGGCGTCCGAGTCCATCAGTCAGAGCATAACTTTTGGCTAATAACCACAGCCATAACCCGGGAAATCGGGGTTCTAATCCGGGTTGAATATTGCGGACTAATCCAGGTAACCAAGCTAATAACCAGCTCAATAGAGAAATCACCGTAAAGTAAAGATAACTGCCGACCCAGCGCAGCATATCTTTAGGCCCAGCTAGCTCCCAAATCCATAACAATAAGGATGGGTTTTGCCAAGCCGCTTTGAGTGCTAATCGATGAAATGTCAGCCAGTCTACCCGGTCTTTAATAAAGGTATCAGCAACAGGTTCGGGTTCTCCAGCTAATACTCCAAAAAATGTATTAAGCATGGAGTTAATGCGTTCAGGCGGCAAAAACCGACCCGTTGGCACCATCATGCCTTTAGAAAATAGCCACGTTACAGCAACATTGCTCTGAAAGGCGCGAATTTGATTTAAGTGACGTGACTCCAACAAATCATGTTTAAGGGCGGTATCCAGCAGATTGGTTAACCGTGCCATATTGCGGACGAGGGAACCAAATCCGGTAAATACCAGGGGAGATTGCAAAGAGGCAGCATCTCCGATCGCGATCAAACGGTTGACTGCCACCCGGCGATCGTGACTGGCAACACTAAAATATCCTGGAATATAACCAAATGTGGCTTTTTTCCACTCTAGGCGATCGAGATCGCAGCGTCGATACTCTGGCAGAATTGTAAAAAAGTCTTCGTACATTTCCAATAACGAACCGGGGTTATCGGGGTGTACCTGATGGTAGTGGAACAAATAAAACGTTAGTTCTGAACCCGAACCTGGGAATAACTCCCAAATCAGTTGTCGTCCCCGGGAAATATCCCCATGACTGTTAAGAACATCGCCATATTGGTAATCCCAAACCCCGGGTTCAAATCCATCATTAATCACCGCACCAACCGTCGGACAAACACTATCGAAAGTGCGACTGCCGTTAAGCTGCCATGCGATCGGGGAAGCAGTTCCCATTGCATCCACCAACAGGCGACCCTCGGCGACTCGTTCCTCTCCAGTGGGTAGATGTTTTGCCTTGACAATGACCTGCTGGGGTTCTACTTCAGCACTGATAAATTCTGTTTCATCCCAAATTTCTCCCCCGGCTTCCCGGAGTTTTGTCCCACAAATTTTAAGCAATTTTTCTGCATCTAAGGCAATATTGAGAACCGTAGGCGTATGCAGAATGGGGGCTTTGCATTGGGGGGGATTATTCGCATCAAAAAATTTATGAAACCCATCTTTATATTCACAGGCAATAATACTTTCAAATTCGGCTGAGGTAAATAAACCCAGGTCAATCAGGTTTTGAAATTCACCCCGGGAAATATTCCATTCCCGATTCATGCGACCAAAAGGCAACCGTTCCAACAGTAGAACCCGATAGCCAAGTCGCGCCATTACGGCTGCATGAATTACCCCCAAGGCCCCGCCAATGTAGATTAAATCGTAAGGGGGAGGAGTGGAGGATTCGCTTTGGGTTTTTTGAAAGAGAACCTGTTTGGGTTGTTGGGGATTGCGAACTCCTTCGCGCCACCGTTGTTCCCACCAGTAAACGCGCTTGAGGTCGTATTCTCCGTTGGGAATTTTTTGAAAGTATTTAACAGTCAGGGGGTAATCTGAGGCTAATGCTTCAAAGATACTTTGCTCGGATAAGTCGATCGCCGGAGGTTCGGGATAATGGCAGGGAAACCGATTTCTCACCTGGTCAGTCAACCGTGCCAGGACTTGTTTTTCCCCCGGAATAGGTTTGTCAGACCACCGGAAGACTTTGATGTAGACGGTTCTCTGAACAGTCCAGGCAAAGATAGAGAGTTCCCTAGAGAGTTGAGGTTCTACAGCGGATTGGGCGAGTTCTTGACAAAATTCGATTCTTATGCCATCACGAGTAAAGAGTTTTTTCCCATGGTCCAGAGTGAAGTCCTGGTGCAACCAAGTACGAACGGCTTCAATATCAGGGGTGGGAACTTCTAAATAGAGGATTTCTTTCATTATGAGCGAGATTTACTCCAATAAATCGGCTAAAAATAGGGTTGACAAGGGGGAAAAGTGCGCTAAGATTCCGGTTACAGAATTAAAATTCCTTAAAAAAAGTTAAGAACCTCATCATATTTATTGAGACCCAGGAGATCTGCGGATTAACCATGAATTATCCCATTCCCACGAGTCCACAAGAACTTGTTGCGCTGCGGCAACAACCCATCGATGAAGAATTAGTAGCATCGGCGATCGCGGGGGTGATACAAATTGCACGAGCACAGGGGAAGTCTTTAGACGAAGTGACGGCAGAGGTCCTAGCCGATGACTCGCTTCTAGACTTACATCAGCGACGGTGGCTGAGTGAATTAGTCTCTCAAGCCTGGGATAGCCTAGGGTAGCCAGAAATAGCACCCAATCTTACCCTATTCTAGGCGCTAGGGTAGCGGAGCTTCTTCAGCCTCGGACAGGTTATACCAAAAGCATGAAACTCTAATGATTCCCGTTTCCATAGCGATCGCTCCGCCCTTCGGGGAGGGCTTTGATCCAGCACAATTGCGTACTTTAGTTGATTGAACAGACTTCTGGGGTTTCTGTCAACTCCACCCCGACACCCCCACAGAATACCCGCGATCGCGTTTCTCTTGCGATCGCGGGTATAATTTCATCCCCGGTTCAGCATAAAATCATCTTAAGTTCATTACAAAGATCCGACCTTGGATATACTCTTACGCCTATCCACCCTCATTGATCGTCTGAATGAATATATCGGACGTTTCTTGAGTTGGCTGGTCCTGCTCATGGTCCTCGTTGGCGTCTGGAACGTCATCGGTCGCTATCTGGGGCGTGCAGTAGGTCAAAATCTGACCTCCAATGCCCTGATCGAAGGCCAATGGTACATTTTCGATATTATTTTTCTATGGGGTGCGGCCTATGCCCTCAAGCATGACGAGCACGTTCGGGTCGATGTTTTCTATAGCAATTGGTCCCCCAAGCGGAAAGCCTTAGTAGACTTTCTCGGCACTATTTTATTCCTAATTCCTTTCTCTATTCTGATCATATTTTTCTCCTGGAATACTGTCGTCCAATCCTGGGCGATCGGTGAAGTCTCCCCGGACCCCGGTGGATTACCTCGCTACCCCATTAAAACGGTCATTCTGATCGGCTTCGCCCTCCTCATTCTCCAAGGAATTTCCGAAGCTATTAAAAAGTTTGCCATTTTCCAAGGCTGGCTACCAGCCCACGAGGAACGACATGAATCTGAGTTATGACTATCAATGGCTAGGACCTGCTATGTTTGCCGGTGCCTTAGTCTTATTATCCTTTGGTTATCCTGTCGCATTTTCCCTCGGTGGCGTCGCCATCCTGTTTGGTCTTTTAGGGATGGCTTTGGGTGTATTTGACCCGATCATGTTAAACGCGATGCCTTTAAGAATCTTTGGCATCATGGAAAACTATACCCTCCTGGCTATCCCCTACTTTATCTTTATGGGGGCAATGCTTGAAAAATCTGGCATTGCCGAAAACCTGTTAGAAACGATGGGAATTCTATTCGGGCGCTTGCGGGGGGGATTGGCCCTGGCGGTAGTATTAGTCGGCGCATTATTAGCCGCCACCACCGGGGTCGTCGCCGCAACCGTAGTGGCGATGGGATTAATTTCCCTACCCATTATGCTGAGATATGGCTATAACAAAGAACTAGCAACCGGGGTAATTGCAGCTTCGGGAACCCTAGGACAAATTATCCCACCTTCTGTTGTTTTAGTGGTACTTGGGGACCAATTAGGAATCTCCGTCGGCGATTTATTTATGGGTTCATTGATACCGGGATTAATGATGGCCGGTGCCTTTGCCCTGCACGTTATCATTATTGCTTTTTTACGGCCTGATTTAGCCCCAGCATTGCCTCCCGAAGTTCGCACCATGACCGGGAAAAAGTTGCTGATTCGCATCATCACCGTCATGATCCCGCCCACCCTCTTAATTTTATTAGTTCTGGGTAGTATCTTTTTTGGTATTGCCACCCCCACAGAAGCTGGGGCTGTCGGTGCATTGGGGGCAACTGTTCTGGCTTGGGCCAATCGACGCATCAGTTGGGCATCCATGCAAGGCGTCTGTGATATCACCCTACGGACCACCACAATGGTGATGCTCATCCTCATCGGTTCCACCGCATTTAGCCTAATTTTCCGAGGATTACATGGGGATAGCTTCATGTTTGATTTACTTACCAACCTCCCCGGAGAAACTACAGGCTTTTTGTTCGTGAGTATGCTGACGGTTTTCATCCTAGGATTCTTTATCGATTTCTTTGAAATTGCATTTATTGTGGTCCCTCTCTTTGTTCCTGTCGCCCAAACATTAGGTTTAGATCTGGTGTGGTTTGGCGTGATTTTGGGGGCCAACCTCCAAACTTCTTTTTTAACTCCCCCCTTTGGTTTTGCTTTATTTTATCTGCGCGGCATTGCGCCGCCTGAAGTAACAACGGGAGATATTTATCGGGGGGTAATTCCGTTTATTTTGATTCAACTGTTTGTGTTAATTCTGTTGATTATATTTCCCGGAATTGTTAGTTTTTTACCCTCTCTTTCTTGAAAAAATCCCCCACCCAGCTAGGGTGGGGGATAGTTGTTAAATAAATCGCGTTGAGGGGGTTTTAAACCTATTTGAATTGTCCCGGATATTGAAAAAGTCCCCCTAACTTAATGAAACCGAACTGCGGGTATAGGAGGCTCGAAAACTCGGATGAACTTTGCCTTGGATACGATTCCAGTAGTTAGAAATATCGCTAGCCAGTCCCACTTCAGCCGCCGCTCGACTGAGCATAGACTGTTGTCTTTTCTTGATAGAATGACAGTTCGACAGGTTCAAAGCCCGAGCTTTTTCCTCTAAATTTAATGCCAATAACTGCTCAACCGATGAAGGGGTGGCTAAGACTGAAATATCGGGGTCTGCTGTGGCTACAACGGGGGCCGTGCCTGGAGAAGAATTGATACTCCCATACAGGAGTGTAAAGGGGGGTTCCTCCATCGGATAGGTTGTGGTATTGCTAAACCGCCAGTGTACCCCCCGATATTGACCGGGCATTTCTACGCTAATATTGGAGGCGGGAACGGGGTTAGATTCGTAGCTAACCACATGATAGGTGAGTTTCATTCGGGTCTACTCCTAAAACAGTCTCGGGATTGAGTGAGGCGCGTTCCTTCGGGAAAACCCCCTACTTCCGTCTCTGCCTGAGAGCTAACATTGAGCTAGTTTACCAAGCCGGTAGAGATGAACGTATCCATAAATTCTGTATTAATTTTTACAGTTTTGTTTTTTTTTGTCAAGCCCGTTAGAATAGCTTTACAACGATTAAAGATACTCGCCAATTAGTTTTTAAATCACCTATTAACAGTGGCTCAGCGCAAAAAAAGACACCCTAACTAGGTGTCCCCCTTCAAATTTTAAATCGGAGTGACTCAGACTAATTAGTGGGCCGATCCGTTTCCATGATAGTTATCAGAATCATAGAATCCGTTTTTGGTGCCAAAAAACAGGCAGGATACGATAAACACAATGCTCAAAATCGGCAGAATTAATTTGATATCCATAAATTTCCAGTAAGAACAAAGCCAGGATGAATGAAACCCCAGTAGCTATTGTAGAACCTGAATGGCTGGCCCGTCCATCAATAGAGGTGGCACCGGCTTTAATTGGCTGCGGTTTGGTGCGCGAACTGCCCAATGGACAACGGATTCGGGGGATGATTGTAGAAACAGAAGCTTATGAACCCGGAGATCCGGCTAATCATGGCTACCGACGCCGCACCCCTCGCAATGAGGCCATGTTTGGGCCAGCGGGAACCATTTATGTTTATCTGATTTATGGGATGTACCACTGTCTGAATATTGCAACCGATCGCGAGGGGGTTGCCAGTGCTGTATTGATTCGTGCTTTACAATTGGAGACGATGCCGCCCTGGATTCAAACGCCGGAGAAACTATCTCGCATTGCCGCAGGACCGGGTAAACTTTGTCGCACCCTGCAAATCGATCGCAGCTTGAACGATCGCCCATTACAGGCAGGCAGTGCGCTGTCGTTAGAACACCGCCCCCTAGAATTTCAGCAGCAGTTAGAAGCAGGGGCGATGGGACTGGTTCAAACCTTCCGGATTGGAATTTCTGTAGGAACGGAATTACCTTGGCGCTGGTATTTGGCAAACAGTCCCTCCGTCTCAAAACCTTAAAAATTTGAGTCGTTGAGTAAGCCTCTTAAATTTCCAAGGGTTCTCCGCGATCGGTAAATTCAACCGTCTCGATCTGCCACTGGGGATTTTCCGTTAAAGTCCTTTCCAGACTGCCGAAGAGGGAAAACCGCTCACAGCTAGAAAGGGAAACGAATTGACGTTCAGAACTAGGGTCTGCACGCAGATCCACCGTGGCAATTCTGGTGGTGTTATCCACCGTCACCCGATAACCAACGATATCAAAATCAACAGTGCCCGCGTTTTGGATGACTTGAGCAACTGCCGCCTCAATGGGGCGATCGCCCGGAACCGTCACCGTTTGCGGGAGGAGTTCTTGACATTGGGGGTCTGCTTCGTAAATCGTTACGTTAGCCGTCGCGACGGATTGGGGTTGCTGGGAATCGGGGGATCCCGTGCCATTGGTAGGGGATGAGGGCATCCCCGGGTCCGTTCTGGGTGCTGTACCACACCCCGTTACGGACAAGAAAATCAAGAGAGTGATGCCAACGATCGGCTTGGCTATATATTTTTTGAGGATAGAATTCGAGTGAAAAACTTTTTGCATGGCTACTACCTGGACTCGCCGCCACATTATTTCGCTGGCTGATTTTGTTTCTTCAGAATACGATACGGTGTTGCAAACTGCCGCTAGTTTTGGGGAAGTCCTTTCCCGACGGATGAAAAAAGTCCCTACCCTGCAAGGGCAGGTGGTGGCAAATTTATTTTTTGAACCCTCCACACGCACCCGCAGCAGTTTTGAACTCGCTGCGAAACGACTCTCCGCAGATACCCTAAATTTTGCCCCCGGATCCTCTTCCCTGACGAAAGGGGAGACCATTTTAGATACTGCCAAGACTTATTTGGCAATGGGTACGGATTTGATGGTGATTCGCCATCGGGAGGCGGGAGTACCCCAGGCGATCGCGACAGAAATGGACCGACTCGGCGCAAAAGTTGGGGTCCTGAATGCCGGAGACGGGCAACATGAACATCCCTCTCAAGGATTGCTGGATTTATTTACCATCTGTTCCCTGCTGGATCGAGATCATCCCCGTTTAGAACTGCTTCAGGGCAAAAAAATTGCCATCGTGGGGGATATTCTGCATTCGCGGGTAGCGCGCTCAAATATTTGGAGTTTGACGGCAGCAACCGGCGCGGAACTACATCTGGCGGGACCTCCGACCCTCTTACCCCAACTCTTTGCCGAGATGGGCGTCGGGAGATCCGGCCAGTTATCGTTACATTGGAGCGTAGAAGAAGCCCTGGAAAATGCTGATTTTGTGATGACTTTACGATTGCAAAAGGAGCGGATGAGCCAGCATTTGTTACCCAGTTTGAGGGAGTATCATCAACACTATGGGATTACCCGCGATCGCCTCCGACTCTGTAACCCGAATGTCAAAATTTTACATCCTGGCCCGGTGAATCGGGGGGTAGAAATCAGCTCCGACCTGATGGATGACCCCCAGTTTAGCCTAATTTCCCAGCAAGTCACCTCCGGGGTCGCTGTTCGCATGGCCCTGCTCTATTTGATGGGAGGTGGAAAGGTTCAGTAGAATGGATAGGGGGATTTTAAACTAAGTTATAACTGACCCTCAAGAAGCATCAACCATGACCAACCAAACCTTGCCAATCTCGGTCCCCGAGGCGATCGCTTCTTCAAATGGCGATCGCTTTGCCCTGACCTTCGCCCCCTTATCTCTAGAAGAAGTTTACGCCCTTGCTGATGACCCGGGCAATGGTGCAGTGGTGGTCATGAGTGGCATGGTTCGCAATCAAACCGATGGGAAACCTGTAGTCGCCTTGGAGTATCAAGCCTACGCACCTATGGCCGTGGCGGTATTTGGGCAAATTGCCGCCTCGATCCGGTCCACTTGGCCCGATATAAATCGCGTCGTCCTGTTTCATCGTACAGGGCGCTTACAAATTGGCGAAATTAGCGTCTTAGTTGCGGTGGGTTCTCCCCATAGGCGAGAGGCATTTGAAGCCTGCCAGTATGCGATCGATACCCTCAAGCACAACGCCCCCATCTGGAAAAAAGAACATTGGGCTGATGGTTCCAGTTCTTGGGTCAGTATCGGCGCTTGTGAAACCCCGAACGAGTGACAAAAAACCCGATTTCTGGGAAAGGACATTAACTCTGGAACTGCTGACCCTGGGTTCCAATCGCTCAAAGTTTCCGAGCAATTGGTAAAAATAAGAAACAGGGGAAACAATTGATCCTTTCATGAGTCTTGCACTCCACAGCGCCCAACTCCCAACTGCCACTCCCCCAACTCCTGGAAACGGGAACTTTTGTTAGGATAAAAGGGTCTTTATTTATTGGAATGTTATAAAACCAATTCCACCCCATGAGTTATACTCCTTCTACATCCTGGCAAACGGGGGAGGCCACAAATCCTCCAGCTTCAGTGCCACCAGATAAACTATCAAACAACGATTTAGTCCTACGGTGTCAGGAGGGCCTCAGCCCAGACCGTCCGGCGTTTGCCGAACTGCTGCGCCGTTATCAGTCTCATGTGGACAAAATTTTGTACCACTTGGCTCCTGATTGGCAAGACCGGGCAGATTTAGCCCAGGAAGTTTGGATTCGGGTTTACCGGAATGTCAAACGGTTAAACGACCCCGTTAAATTCCGGGGTTGGTTAAGCCGAATTGCCACTAATTTGTTTTACGACGAGCTCCGCAAGCGCAAGCGGGTGCGCGACCCCCTTTCTTTGGATGCCCCTCGAATGTTAGAGGATGGGCAAATGGATTGGGAAATAGCGGCGGATGAACCCGGTCCTGAAGATGACTTGACTACCCGCGAATTTTACGACCAATTACGCGCCGCGATCGCGGATTTACCAGAAGTATTCCGCACGACTATTGTCCTGCGGGAAATTGAAGGGTTAGCTTACGAGGAAATTGCTGAAATTACCGGCGTTTCTCTCGGAACCGTAAAATCTAGAATTGCCCGCGCCCGTCAGCGTCTGCAAGTTCAACTTCAAGGTTATTTGGACAGTTAGGCGTCGGGTTGTAGTATTTGAAGCGCAAGTTTCTGATGTAACTTAACGTTGGATTTTTTAACGTTAGACGCCAAATCTATTCAGATATGATTATTAGTAAACAATCTTGCTGTTGTGATTATTATTCAGGGTGCATTATCCAGTTTGACTTGGTGGTGGTATTAACATGAATCCTAACTATGAATCCCATCACGCTCCCAAAAAACAAACCCAAGGGGGTTCACGATCTTTTAACTTAACCGATCGCAATCAGCCAATGGCAGCGTGCAATTCCGTGACCCCAGATTCAGTCCAGATCGAAGATCCGACCGTAGAGCGAGTTGAGTTGCTCAGTGCTTACCTGGATGGTGAGGTAACACAGTCCGAACGTCAGCAAGTAGAAAGCTGGCTAGAAAATGATCCGGCACTCAGCGATTTACATTCACAACTTTTAGCCCTGCATCAGGGATGGATTTCTCTACCGGCACCGCCTGAAAACCAGCCTGTAGATGCCTTACTTAATAGTGTTTTTAGCCGTATTGACGAGATCGAACAACTAGAAGCCGTTACGCCGATGGTTGCCGAAAACGCCGTTGCCGCTATTCCTGCCGATCACTTTGAATTACTGAGTGCTTACCTGGATGGGGAAGCAACTCAGGCCGAATCTCAGCAAGTGGAAGGCTGGCTCTCCAGTGATGCCCCGTTTAGAAACTTACATTCGAGACTCTTAAGCCTGCATCAGGAATTGGTCTCATTACCGGCACCATCCGAAACGCAGCCTGTAGATACCTTACTTAATAGTGTCTTTAACCGCATTGACGAACTCGAACGATTGGAAGCTAAAATTCCGATTGTTTGTGAAGGCGAAGATGTAGCACTCGCTACGGGACGCTTTGAATTAGTCAGTGCTTATATTGATGGCGAAGCAACTCAGGCTGAACGTCGTCAGGTTCAAGACTGGCTCGATCGCGATCCCGAGGTCAAACGCCTGTATTTGAACTTGATTAAACTGCGGCAAAGTGTCCAAGTTTTGCCGGTTCCTGCGCCGGTGCAACCCGTGCAAGAAACGGTACAGAAATTGTTCCGACGCCTCGATCGCCAGCGTCATCGGCGAATTGTATGGGGTGGCGTGGCAGCTGCTGCGTTGATTTTAGCCGGGTTATCTAGTCTAATTTTCCGCGATCGCACTTATAGCCCTCAGATGGCAACGGTCCCAGAAGTCCAAACGCCTTCCGAACGGTTGATGATTGCCTTAAATGGGCCCGTTGTAGAGATTCCAGAAGCTCCAAAAGCCACGGAACAAAAACCCATTGAATCCCGCGCTCTATTTGTGGAATGAGGGGATACCCGCAATCGATTCCACCAGAAATCAGACTCACGGAACAGAAGGTCCATTCTGAAATGGATTGCCCCTGGGAGGGAGTCTAGTTGATGTGAAACGGGCCGTGATAATACAGACAAACCTAAATTGGGGTGAAAAGAACCCATAAAATAGGTGTTACGAACGGCGATCGCCCATAGCTAAAGCGACTCCTTTTCCCTAATATGGGAATAGATCACAGCTATGGGCTTTTATCCATCCGTGCAGGGGGTCCGGTCTACCGTAAATGAAGGAAATTCTCAGAATTTTTTTATGAAAACTCTTCATTAATGGAGTAGAAAGAATTGTTTTGCTCGGCCCCAACAATTTTTCGTGGGATTAGAGAAAAAGGAATGGGAGGAGAGAAACCGGGGTTTCTTTCTAGGGCGTCCGTATAATCTCTGATGCCTAATTTTTGAACCTACCGGATGGATCGAAACCCCCTATTTAGATAGAAAGCTAATTTTTTGTCTCTACCTGCTTTTAAGATACCCAATATTCTAGGCGATCGCACTGTTGAGATGAGAAAAAAGAAATTATAAAAAATTCCAATTTTACTTAGGAAGTCTTTTTTCTCAGTAATTTCTCGGATGATTGAGACCCCTTCCGGGGAAATCTTAACTCACCCATCCAGATGAATGGAATCAGCTACAACCCGTAGAGTTTTCTCCTCCCCAGAGCATTACCCTGGGGGAATAAATTTTTAGATTCCTTCTGTTTCTTGACTCTTCTCTCATGTCCCTGTAAAGGTTTTAAAAAATTTTTAGAGACTTTTTAGAGGGAATCGATAAAGAATCAGCTTTACTAAAGATTTACAAACCTGGTCCTGTTATATAGGGAACAATAGGATTAATATCATATCAATGATTTTACAGCCTCCTCCTTTAGAGTGAAACTCTAAACCGGGATTATACTGTTGGTAGATACTTTAAAGGGGATGACGAGAGGCACTCTTAAATCTCATACTTTAGGAAAGCGAAACCCGCACCCTGAATTTCCGTCTTCGATCGGATAGGGGTAAGTTTAGAGGTCCATGATTTCGGCAGGGTCCTTTTGTAGAGGGGCGGAGTGGAAGAGTCATCGAAGCATAACCCCTTAAAACAGAGTTACCCAGTTAGGTTTAGCTGTTTAGAATCGCTTCCTTGCCTAGAGTGCAATCACTTGGGCGATCGCAATTATTCCCTCGGAAACAAATTTGTTGAGGGGGCTTCATAAAAGTTAACCGAGGGGTGAGGGATACCAGACAAATTGATGGGTGAAATTCAGGATAAATTTGAAACATTTAAACGTCATTCTATTTAGTCTATACAGGAGAAAACCAATGAATCTTAAACAGGTATTGCAACTGGCGATCGCGGGTGTTGTAGCAACCGCCGTCCCCCTACTCAGCGCCCAACAATCCAACGCTCAGTCAGCCACTCCCGTCCAATCCTTTCAGTGTCAAATTTCTCCTGATCAACTCTTTGTTACTCTAGCCGTTCGACAAGACGGACAGGTTTCCGACCCGCTGATCGTCTGGAAAACTGAAGAATTTAGCGGAGCCGGATATACCCCAGAACGACGGTGTACAGAGGTAACAAGTCGGCTCAATACCCTCTTACAGGAGAATGAGCAGAGTTTAAAGGGACTGTACATGACTGCTGGGTTGGTTAATGGTGAGGCAGTCCTGTGCGCTGTCAGCAGTACCCGATCAGGTTGTAACACCAGAAATGTGCTGTTTACCCTCAACCACGCCAATCGTCGCAACCCGAGCCAAATGTTACGAAATCTGGCAAGTGCTGGGGTGGTGGGTAGCGGTAACGCCATTCAAGAGTCGGGAGGACAACCCTATGTTGATTTAGAAATTTTAGTCAATCAACTGTTCTAATCATCCTACTCCTTGAAAGTTGTACAAAGCATTTTGCTGGAAATCGCCCATGCTTGGCGAGCTGGAATGGCAGGGTTTCAGTCGATTGGTCCAGTCAGAAAAGAGAACCGAAATATGAGCCCGAAAAAAATAGGCCGATGGGTTGCAGCCTTTTTACTGGCAACCCAAGGAAGTTTACTCCTATCCCCAAACAGTACCGCGTCTTCCCCCAGTTCAGTGGTGTCCTTTGAATGCCAGCCCTTGGAGAGCTTTTATACGATTCGAGCCGTCCGAACCGATGGCGTCGTATCAGAGCCGATGATGTCTTGGAGAAATCAAGACAACAGCAGTTCCGGTGAATCAATAGAAGCTAACTGCCAGCAGGTATCAGACCGACTCAATGCAGTTTTCCAACAAAATGGGGACAGCCTCAGTGGGTTATATCTCACCGTAGGCCGAGTCAATGGGGATATGGTTGTTTGTGCGGTAAATAGGACCGATATCGGCTGCAATCGCCAAAATGTGTTGTTTAGTTTCAATGGCAATAATCGAGTAGAACCCGCTAAATTGTTGACCGGATTGCTCGGGACTGATGGGTTAGTTAACCTAGTCGTAGTGGGGAATTTATTGCAGGATTTTTCCCCCCTGCCTACGCTAATTTTGACCGGGTAGTTGACATACTGTTTGAGTCCTCAGGAGAAAATAAGTGAGGAAAGCTTATGCGCTTTATTGAAGATAGCCGGCGATTCCGGCGGAACCCGGAGCGAATACGCAAGAGTGCAGTGCATGATTGCGCCCGTTGCCAGCCTGTTGATAAGGGAGATTGGTAAATGACCTAGAGAGAGATGAAACTTTCTCTAGGTTTTTTATTCAGGAAAATAAAGGAGAAAATATAAATTTACCCCGGAGCAATTGCTGCTTTGTGCAGGTCCGATTAAAAAAGCTCTATCATGAGTCGGTGGCAACCCTGATTAGAATTCGAGATCAAGGGTGTAACCTATAAAGAAAGCACTACCTTAAAAGGTCCAAATTTCTCCCGTTAAATCTTTCTCAAAACTCTATATTAGCCAATTTGTATGATATTCTTTTGCCGATTTCCTGCCTATTTGTTGGCAACAACAGCAGCATTGGCGATCGCAATTCCCTTGATGGCGAGTTCATCCTTGGCCCCCGAACAGGTAAATGCGATCGCCTCCCAAACCACGGTCATTATCGGACAAGGATTACAAGAAGGAGATATCGAAGCTAGACAAGAATGGAATCCTGGATCCGGCGTGATTGTGGCACGAGACGGGAATATTTACTCCGTCTTAACAGCACTGCACGTGGTCAGAACCCGAGAAGTCGTTTATGGGGTGAGGACCAGTGATGGGAAAGTTCATGTAGTTGATGACGTGGACACCCAAAGTAATATTATCGCCCTTGGGGAAGAACAAGGCGAATTAGGCGAGACGATTGAGGGCCTAGATCTAGCGATTGTCACTTTTAAAAGCAACCTCGATTATCCGATCGCTGTGATGGGAGAATCGGACCCTATTCATCGCGGAGAGCCCGTCTATATCTCCGGGTGGCCCAATCCCGATGATGAAAGCGCCCGCAGAGTCCGCGAATTCCAGGAAGGCAACCTCACAGATATCGCTAATCCTCCCTCGGTTGATGGGGGATACAGCTTGCTCTATACCAACGAAACTAAGCGGGGAATGAGCGGGGGTCCGGTTTTTAACCAAGATGGGGAATTAGTCGGCATTCACGGCAGGGGACGTGCTCAGGAAGAGCGTTATTGTGTTGATCGTGAGTTAAGCCAGAATAATAGTTGTGGGATCCAAACCCTACATTTTATCGATCGCGTTCAACGGGAGGGACTGGTCCTGGCATTTGCTTCACCCCCCATCGATCCGGCGGTGATCGTCCACGGCATGGCAAATATGGAAGAGGCGGACACTATCGAAGATATTTATAAAGATTTTACTTTCTTGCGATCGCTCCTCCGAGATGGCCCCTCTGGAGGTTGTTCCAGTCTCTTACTCGGAGAACCCTGCGATTGAGGTGCTATTAATTTCCCCGTTTTGAGACCTGTTCTTAGACAATGGGATGGGAAACACCCTACCCCACTCTTCCCCGTTATGTGGCATTTTATCGCACAGACCTTATCCACAGCTTGTTTTATTTGATTCCAATGAAAACCGCTATTGCTGGTGTTGCCGTCTTGCTCGTGACTCTGCCCTCAATTAGGGCAACAGCTTCTCCTCCCTTGATGCTCAAGGGAGAATCTTCCTTAGCAGAAGACGGCCAAGTTATTGAACCCACAACAAAAACTCCCAACGCCCAAATCAGCGACTTACTCCCGCTGTTATCTCAACTATCTCTTCCTAGGGATATCTCTACTCCCCCCTCTCCTGATAACCTGCTTCTGGTGACTCCAATCGAGGGGAATTCACGGTTATCAGAGCAGCCGCCTACTTTGAACAGGACCCTGGGGGATCCGGACCCTCTTTTCCCCCTATCCCAGGGACTTACTGATACCGATTTTGGGGAGAATACCACATCGGTAGCGGAACTCTCCGATGTCCAACCCACGGACTGGGCTTTTCAAGCCCTACAATCCCTGGTTGAGCGTTACGGTTGTATTGCAGGGTATCCCGACGGCACTTTTCGGGGGAATCGGGCTTTAACCCGCTATGAATTTGCCGCCGGTTTAAATAGCTGCTTGGAACGGATTAACGAGGCGATCGCCCGCCAAGGAGAAACCATTTCCCAAGATGATTTAATCGCACTAGACCAACTGCAACAGGAATTTGCAGCAGAACTTGCCACTTTACAAAGTCGGGTTGAAAGTTTAGAGGTACGAACCGCTGAATTAGAGTCCCAGCAATTTTCGCCCACTGCGGTGTTAGGGGGAGAAGCAATTTTTGCTTTAACGGGGGGTGCCGGAGGAAAACCACCCGGAGAGGGAGATAATAATCTGGTTTTTTCTTATCTGGCTCGTTTAGGAGTGGTGGCTTCTTTCACCGGCAGAGATAGATTTCGACTAGAGTTGTCTTCAGGCAATTTTAGCGATCGCGGTTTTGGCAGTCCTGAATCCTTTAATACGGATATGGCATTGCTGTCTTATCAAGGCGGATTTGGCGATCGCCTAGTCTTAGATAAATTAGAATATCGCTTTGCTCTGAGCGATCGCGCGGTTGTTACTTTGCGACCCGTTGGCTTTAGTTTAAGTAGTGTTCTCACTGCTAATTCCGGCTATTTTGATGCGGGTCGCGGTGCGCTTTCCCGGTTTGCTGAAGCCAGCCCTATTTTTAAAATTGGTAGCCTAGATGCGGGTGCTGGGATAGATTGGTTACTGAGCGATCGTGTGCGATTACAGGCCGCTTATGGAACGCGCAATAGTAGCAGTCTGACCGAAGGGGGTGGGATGGTCGGCGCTGATCATAGTGCGACCGGGATACAACTGCTCCTCAAACCCACCAATACTGCGATCGCTGGTATAACCTATGTGAATGCTTACGCCAAAGATGGCCGCCTGGATACCTTTACCGGCAGCTTTCTCGCCGATACCGCTGGGTTTATGGATGAGCCGGCCCAAATCAATGCGATCGGGGGTTCCCTGCAATGGCGCTTCCATCCGAATCTCACTTTTGGTACCTGGGGTGCCTGGATGTTCACAAACTCCACTGTTTCCGATGCCTCCGCCACTACCACCACCTACCTTTTTTCCCTAGGTTATTCCGACCCCTTCGGCAGACCCGGAGATTTGCTCGCCTTACTCGTCGGTCAACCCCCTAAATTAGTAGATGGCACGGATTTATTACTAGGGGAAGACCCGGATACCTCCCTGCATTTTGAAACCTTTTATCGCTGGCGAGTCAGCGATCGTATTTCTATTACCCCCGGCGTCATGTTCATCACCAATCCCGAACATAATGCTGATAATGAAGATATTTTTATCGGCACCATTCGTACCACTTTTCGCTTTTAGGAGGCTCCTAACCATGTCTAAATCCGTTTCAAAATTAATCATCTCCCTAACTCTATTCCCCCTCCTGGTGGGCATCCTTTCATCCGCGAGGGTTATCTCCCAAGAAACCCAACCCTGTCTAGTCGAAGCTAGACCCGGAACCAGTCCTGTCCCCGCTTGTCCCCCCAGACTCCGAACCCCCATTCAACCCACTTTTTCGGAAGAGGAAAGACGCGGATTTCAACAGCGCGGATTTGATAATTTTTTACTGGATGCTCTCAATGGGAATAGTGACCCGATCGGCGGCGGAACGATTGGTGGAGGCGTGGAAAGTGATGCCGGACTTGTCCCGATTTCTCCTGAATCTCGGGGGATTGGGCCGACTTTTGACCCTACCGATGTGATTATTCCCCGGGGTGGGGTGAGGGGTCGATGAAATTGTTAACCACAGATTTCACGGATTTTCACAAAAATTTATAGATTTTGCTTTAAAAAAAGAAAATACTATTGACAAGGGGGATTGACTCTGATAAATTTATATTTATAATGGGAGGCTTTGCCTAAATATTATTAGCGTCAACATCCCATTATGAATATGATATGGCATCAAGTCAAGAAATGCAATACCCCAACTGGTATTTTTTGGCGGCGCGTTCCAGTCGATGTGAGGATGAAGGGACCGCTTCTACCTGGTGAGACCTTCATCCAGAGAATCATCAATTTTTTCTATCCCAAAAACAAAGTATAAGCGGGATTTTTGTTTTCATCCCAATAGCGATATCCGAGATTATCGAGAAATGCTTGCCATTGCTGCATTTCTTCGGGCGGGACTTGCATTCCCACGACAATGCGCCCGTAGTCGGACCCGTTATTGCGATAATGGAACAAGCTGATATTCCAGTTGCGACTCATGTGACCCACGAACTTCATTAGGGCACCGGGTCGTTCGGGAAATTCAAAGCGGTAGAGTAATTCATTATGGGCAAGGGGGGAATGTCCTCCGACCATGTGCCGCAGATGTAACTTAGTGAGTTCGTCATCGGTAAGGTCGAGGGTTTTGAACCCATTGTCCTCAAAAGTTTCTACCATATTGGCGGCATCGGCGCGGTTGGTAATTTGCATTCCGACAAAAATATGAGCTTCTTTTTGGTCAGCAATGCGATAGTTAAATTCGGTGAGATTCCGTCTACCGATACAGTCTCCAAACTTGCGGAGACTTCCAGGTTCTTCGGGAATGGTAACGGCAAAGATTGCTTCGCGACGTTCCCCAAATTCGGCACGTTCGGCAACAAATCGGAGGCGATCGAAGTTCATATTGGCACCGCAGGCGATCGCAATTAAGGTTTCGCCTTGGATGCCTTCTCGTTCGACATACGCTTTTGCACCTGCGATCGCCAAGGCACCTGCGGGTTCTACAATTGATCGTGTATCTTCAAACACATCTTTAATCGCCGCACAAGTATCATCGGTGCCGACGAGGATAATATCATCGACATATTGTTGACACAAGCGGAATGTTTCTTCCCCTACTTCGCGAACCGCTACCCCATCGGCAAATAACCCCACTTGAGATAAGCGCACTCGATGTCCCGCTTGGAGGGATTGGGACATCGCATCAGCATCCACAGGTTCAACTCCGATAATCTTAATTTCTGGACGTAAGCGCTTAACATAGGCGGCAATTCCCGAAATCAAACCACCCCCCCCGATCGCCACAAAAATCGCATGAATTGGTTTTTGATGTTGCCGTAAAATTTCCATCCCAATCGTTCCCTGTCCAGCAATTACATGGGGGTCATCAAAGGGATGAATAAAGGTTAAGCCTTTTTCTGCCTCCAATTCCCGGGCGTAGGCATAGGCATCATCATAAGTATCCCCATACAACACCACTTCCCCCCCACGTGCTTTTACCGCATCCACCTTGACTTGTGGCGTCGTCACTGGCATTACGATAATGGCACGGGTGCCCAGGCGCGACGCACCCAAAGCGACTCCTTGGGCGTGGTTTCCCGCAGAGGCAGCAATCACCCCCTGTGCCAACAGTTCCGGCGGCAGTTGCGCCATTTTGTTGTATGCGCCTCGCAACTTAAACGAAAACACGGACTGCATATCTTCCCGTTTGAGGAGGAGTTGATTATTCAGTCGTACCGACAGATTAGGAGCATACTCTAGGGGCGTTTCTTGGGCAACATCGTAGACACGGGCGGTCAGGATTTGGACCAGGTAATCGCAATACATGGGGTCAGGGGGTTGGTAAAAACGGGATAATCTTTTATCATACGCTAAAAAACTGACCCCTCTCTAATCTCTGAGCAAAATTGCTAGTTTGTAAAACTGCGAGTGAGGGTAGTCGGTTTAGGGCTAGTGGATCCCACTCGGGAAACAAGCCAAAAAAGCCCCTAAAACTAGGGTACAAATATTCTGTGTCTCCTAAGATTAAGTTTCTCTAAAGAAACCCGCCATTTTATAGGGGAAAAGCTATGATTGCAGACAACCTTTTTTATGGTGAGGATTCCGAATGTGGACAAGTCCATTATTCAGTTAGTTGACGAGCTACCCACTGATAACATTACGGTAAAAGTGCTAAAAGCATTGGATTATTTGATGCCCAGTCAGTGGGATAATATAGTTGGTTTTGACAATAGTATCCGATCCATTACCGGAGAAAATGACGCCCAGGTTATACAGAAGGTTCGCGATCGGGCTGTTGTTTTGTATCAAGACCCGAAGCAAGGCTATCAAACCGCTATCAAACTGTATCAGACCGTTGATCGCGCTGATGCAGCTTTAGCAACGGCAGCTTTAGCCAATAAGGTGGGAGAAAAAATCAGTTTTCTGTCATTTTTAAATAAAATGACGCCGAAAGCAGATACGACACAAACCATTGATTTATTGCTGAAAGTTGTTGTAGAACTGATTGCGTATTGCAAACTAAATGGGTTGCCGAATCCCAATCCTCAACAATTTGCTGCTGCCTTGGCGAATAACTATCAAGATGCGGCTTTGATGCGGATGATGGCATTAGTCTGCATTGATGGAGTGTTGCCGTTAGGTCCCAATTTTCTGGGAAAAATTCACGAAGTGATGACCGGGGATGAAGCGAATATCATCTCGGGTAACCCTGTTTTTGTAGCCATTAATAACTTTATTCCAGGGAATAGTACCTCGGATAAAGTCGGATTTATTAATCAGGGGTTTGAGGCAGTGGAAGGCTGGATGAATAACCTAGTCGCGAAAACAGGTGTTACCCCTCAATCGATTGTTCAGAGTCTGGGAAATTTTATCCAAATTGCTGATGATAATTTAGACTTTGTGGCGGTGTTTTTAGACCAAACCACCAATTACTACGAACATACGGGCATTCAGACGGTAGCGCGTAAAGTGATTTTAGAGGCTCATAGTTCACTGAAATCAGAGCAACCCATCCCAGTAAACCCCGTAGGGCAAATTAGCGGTTATGCCGTGAATCAAACCGTAGAAGTTTGGGATGAAGACGAAGAAGATTGGTATGAAGCAACTATCCTCAAAACTAAGGAGAATGAATACTTCGTTCACTATGTCGGGTATGGTTCCTCTGAGGACGACTGGGTAGATGGAGAAGACGTGCTCGATCGCAATTATTCGCCATCGGATGATTATAAATATGCCGTCGGTCAAAAGGTGAAAATTTGGGATGATGAAGAGGAGAAATGGTACACCGCCACTATCCAAGAAGTTAAGCGCAAGAAATCTTTCGTGCATTATCTGGATTACGATTCTTCTTATGATGAGTGGGTAGATAATGATGAAATCAGTTAAAAGATTGCGAGGATTAACGACCCGTTTATCTTGCTTCAGTCCTCTCTCTTGACGGATGCCATTATCTCTGGGATAATTGTAAGTGATCGCTCCTTTTGAGACAAAGGGGCGATCTCGCTCACGACCAACGAATCTGGATTCGGTAAAACTGATAATTGAGCGTGACTATTTTCTCTAGCTAGAGGGAATGGTCTATTAGAACTATCCAGATCCCCCGAAAACAGGAAAAAAGGTGAGTTTGATGGTACAGTCATTCAATTATTCTTCCGATAAAAAGTTACCCTTATTAAACAAACTACCTGAACCACTCAAAACCTTAATTAATAAAATTAGGCAGGAGCATTACTCAGAACTTTATGAATCAGAAGCCGATGGAACAGCCGCTCTAGACGACGCATTGATCGAAATTTTAGAGGTATTTGAAAATAGCGGAAAGACATTATGCCACCTTCGGTATGTGTGGCTATCCTTGATTTTCGCCTTAGTAGTAGAACCCACAGTACAATCTTACCAACCTACCAATATTTTTACGAAATCAACTCTTGAATTGCTGGAATGCTGGATATTCTCTCAAATTGATTCAGACCTAGCAGCCCAAAAATCCCCCCTTGAATTACAACAAGAAATTAAACGCTTAGAAACTATTCTTTCGGAACCCGTTGATACCATCAAAAATGGAGAAATAGCCAATCTACAAATTATTTCTGAATCGAGAGATGTCTTTAAAAACGTCATTCGAGTTTTAGATCGTGACCAATCGAAAGAAGCCACGTTAGAAATTTTAAAGGATTGTTTAGAAGGATATGCAATTTTTCCAGGTTCTTCGGGACGACGTGGTTTATTTGATTGGTGGTTATTAGAAGTAGTTCCAGCCAGTTGGTATTTATTATCTCCCCGTTCGCTTTATGTAGGAGAAGGCGTAGGAAATCAAGAAGAATTTCAGTTAGAGCGCATCAAAAAACTTCAAGAAATCAGCAGTAAAGTGAGGTCTATTTTTACTAAAAATTCCAGTACATAGAATTTAGGAATATAGATTTATTGAAAATCAGGAGTATTCAGGCGATCGCGCTATTGTAAGATAGACCCGATTCAACTCATTGACCACCTGTGACTATGCCAACCAATCTCTCTCTTCCAATTATGGGCTGCGGTACTTGGGCTTGGGGTAACCGGCTATTATGGGGATATGAACCCAGTATGGATGCGGAATTACAAGCGGTGTTTAATCTTTGTGTCGAAAATGGTGTGACGTTATTCGATACCGGGGATTCCTATGGAACTGGCAAGCTGAATGGACGGAGTGAGACACTTTTGGGGCGCTTTTCTCAGGAGTATCAGGGAGTCAATGCAGACAAAATTTGTATAGCGACTAAGTTAGCGCCTTATCCTTGGCGGTTGACGCGCCAGTCAATGGTATCGGCAGGGGAAGCATCGGCGCAGCGGTTGGGACGGCTGGATTTGGTGCAGATGCATTGGTCTACGGCGAATTATGCGCCTTGGCAGGAGTGGTCGTTGTTGGATGGGTTGGCGGATTTATACGATCGCGGGTTAGTGAAGGGAGTCGGTTTATCCAATTACGGTCCCAAGCGTCTGGAACGGGTTTATCAAAAGTTTAGCGATCGCGGAGTTCCCATTGTCACCCTGCAAGTTCAATACTCTCTGTTATCTACCTATCCTGTGACGACGTTGGGGTTAAAAGAAGTCTGCGATCGCCTGGGAATTCAACTGATTGCTTACAGTCCCCTGGCGTTAGGATTGCTCACGGGAAAATACTCAGAAAAGGGTCCATTTCCTCCGGGGATTCGTGGGTTGCTGTTTCGGAATATTTTACCCAAAATTCAGCCCTTGTTAGACTGTTTGGGAGCAATTGCCTCAAACCGAAATAAAACCATGTCCCAGGTTGCTATCAATTGGTGCATCTGCAAAGGGATGATTCCCATTCCCGGTGCAAAAAGTGTGAAACAGGCTCAACAAAATCTCGGTGCCCTGGGTTGGAGTTTAGATGCGGGGGAAATAGAAGAACTGGATAAAGTAGCGGCAAATTCCAAGAAAACAATGGTGCAAAATAACTTTCAAACTACTTAAAATAGCCTGAGTTTGTTGGATACTTTCCAAAAATAATTCTTGTCCCTGCCGGTAATTTTCTCCCCACAGTAGATTTATCTTTAATAGAAAATCAAAGTATCACATTTAGAGGATTTTGTCCAGTCATTTTACAGTAATTTTAGTTGCACTGAGGCATCATCGATCGCCTCCCTCTGTTCCCTATCTTCAGCATTTGAGGAAAAGTGCCACATCTGCTCATCTCCGGCCAATAAACCCTCTGCTGCTTCTAGCAAATCGGTTTTGATATCCTCTAAGCCTTCTCGATTGTCTAAATAGGTTTGTAGCGCACTCAGGGGATCAATTCCAGCCCCAGCATTCAGTTCGGGAACTCGGGGTCGGGCAAGTTGGCTGACGAGTTCGGCTTGAATGGTGTAGTTATGTGCGTCGCTTAAGGCTTGATGAATGGTGGTGTTATCAATTAAATCAATTTGGTGCGATCGCAATTGATAAATCAGTCTCACAACTGCATCCTTAATCTCCTGTTTGCCGACTGCCTTTAAAATCTGCTCTTGGGGATTCTCCGCCTCTGATACATCCACTTTAATGGTCTTAAAAGCTCGCACAACCAACGGGCAGAATTCCCACTTGGCTTGTCCCCGTTCTAATTCCACCATTACATAGCCTTTATCTTCCTTCTGCTCACTAAAATCAACCCGTTCAATACTCCCGGGATAAACCACTGGCGGATTGTTCGTGGGATTCAAGTTCTGGTGGCGGTGAACATGACCCAATGCTACATAATCAAACTCGGAGCGAATTAACAGGGAAATCGGAATCGTAAACCCCTTCCCGACAGCCAAAAACCGTTCCGCCCCTAATTCCGCGCGATCGGCCATCAAATGTGCCAGCAGGACCGTTGGCACCGTGTCGTCCAGTTTGCGGACTTCCCCTTCTAAAACGACTCGCAAACGGTCAATTAATAACTGATTCACATCCGAGAGCGAAATTCCCTCGGTTTGCGATCGCGTCATTAGGGTAGAACGAGTAATCCAAGGCAAGGTAATAATCTGCACTGGACCCTTGGCAGTTTCTAGGCGATGAGTCGTGAGGCTATCACCGACAATAAACCCCGGGACTCCCAAAGTGCGATAAATGGATAAACTTGCTCCCCCTTGTCCTTGGGAATGTTGATCATGGTTGCCGACGAGCAAAACTGTGGGGATATTTGCCTCGACTAACCGATGAAATTGACGCGCAAACGCTTCCTGGACAAACGGAGGTGGTGTGGAATCGGGAAAGGCATCCCCGCCAAACAAAACTAAATCCACGGGTTCTGCAATGGCGCGATCGATACAGCGACTCAAGGTGCTGACAAAATCTTCTAATCGCGTATTCAAGCCCGTGGCTGGATTGATCCGTCCGTGGGAAAACCCACTGCCGATATGGATATCTGAAAGATGCAGAATTTTAATCATGGGTTGTTATTAGTCCTTTGTCCTTTGTCTATTGTGCTTTGTTTCTTCTGACTTGCACAAACTGGCGAGATCGCCTTGCTAATAAACCCGAGGACAAAAGACTATATAACTTCCCTTTAGATATGAATGCCGCATTCGCTTTTAGCCGAACCCCGCCAGCGTCCAGCGCGTTCATGTTCCCCTGTACCCACTGGAGTCGTGAGGGGTTCATCCCCAATGCTGCCATACCCTTGATCATGGAGGGTATTGTATGGGACACCATGTTGCATGATGTAACCCCAGGTTTCTTTGCGGGTCCAATTTGCTAGGGGATTGACTTTGATGCGTCCGTCGTTATCCCGTTCAAAGATGGGCATTTGGGCGCGAGAGCTAGATTGGTCCCGACGGCGTCCGGTGATCCAGGCGACGACATTGAGTTCTTCCAAGCCTCGTTTCAACGGTTCCACTTTCGTGAGATAGTGGAATTCTTCGACGTTGCTGTGCCATAAAGCAGTACCGTACTGTTGGGCAAACTCTTGGCGATCGCTGGCCTCGGAATTTTTGTAGATATGCAAATCTAAGTTGTAATGCTGCTTAGAGCGTTCTACCAGTTCGAGGGTCTCGGCAAAGTGGTGCAAAGTGTCCAGAAACAGCACAGGCACCGGGGGATTGGATTTCAATTCACGGTAGAGGAGGTCCATGACAACCATGCCGCTGGCTCCAAATGCCGTGCTTTGCACAAGCCCTGTGGGAAAATTGTTGATGCACCAAGCCAGAATCTCCTGGGGATGGGATGACTCAAATCGTTGGTTGAGTTCATCTAGGTCGAGACTGGTGGTGGATTTAGTGCGTGCCTGTACTGAGTTGACCATGCTCGTTTCTTTACTGTAATCAGTCATTTAAGGGTTTCCAAAATCAATCATACCTTAAAACACCCGTAACTTGGTCGGGAATAAGTATTTTATTTCTTAAGGAGGAGTTTAGCGGTGTACTTGCTTCTTTCTAAGGGCTGAAAATCCCTACTCCAAAAGCCTTACATTACTTGGTAAAGTTTTGTAAAGTTCCCGAGAAGAATAGAAGGGATGCCCTCAAATGTGCCTCCTTAACCCAGGGATGTCTATGGGGTACCTTCCGATTAAGACGTGAGTATTTAGGCTTAAGTGCCACAAAAATTATACCCCAATTGGAGGAGATCGCCGCATCCACTCCAGTGATGATTAATGCTTGCTTTCCCATAAAATAAACCCAGTTGGGGTCTGGAGTAAATAGAATGCGATTGATTTTGTACGGAAAACCTGATTGCCACCTCTGCGAGGGATTGCAAGAAAAACTAGAGCAGATTCGGGACTTAAACTTTCAGCTAGAGGTGCGCGACATTACCACCCAAGCGGATTGGTTCGCCGCCTATGAGTATGAAATCCCCGTTCTGTGTCGCGTGATTACCCCGGACCCCGACTCGGAAATTCCCCTGAAAGAAGAACCCCTGCCAAGGCCCTCTCCTCGGGCCTCGGTGCAGCAAGTGCAGCAAATGTTACAGCAATACTTTCCGAAAAATGATTCACAATAGGCGAAAAATAATGCAAGACGAGAGGGAACGAGGGGTCTACTCTGTTCTCTTCTCCCTTGAATGAACGATCGCCCAACTGCCTGTGAGGAATTAAAACGATGAAGCTCAAAGCGTTATTACCCAGCATTCTGTTAGAGACCCTTGACAAGGAGGCGCTGGAAATCGAGGTCACGGGTTTAAGTACCAATTCCCATGCGTGCCAACCGGGGGATCTCTTTATCGGAATGCCGGGAACCCGTGTGGATGGGGGGGATTTTTGGCCCTCGGCGATCGCAGCGGGTGCAGTGGCAGCATTAGTCAGTCCCCAAGCGGCACAAAAACACCCCTCCCAATCCGATGCAGTGGTGATTCCGGTGGCTGATATGACCGCTACCTGTGCAAAGGTGGCAGCAGCCTTTTATGGGGAACCGGGGAAAACACTCAACCTAATCGGGGTAACGGGGACCAACGGCAAAACGACAACGACTCATCTAGTTGAATTTATCCTCCAGAAGGTCCAAAAACCCACGGCCCTGTTAGGAACCCTTTACATCCGGTGGCCGGGATTTGAACAGGTAGCGGCCCATACGACCCCCTTTGCGGTGGACCTGAATCACCAGTTAAGTGATGCAGTTCAGGCGGGATGTGAATTTGGGGTGATGGAAGTCAGTTCCCATTCCTTGGCCCAGGGACGGGTGCAGGGGTTGCCGTTTCAAGTTGGGATTTTTACGAATTTGACCCAGGACCACCTCGATTTCCACAAAAACATGGAGGATTACTTCGAGGCCAAAGCCAAGCTGTTCAGTGCGGAATATTTGCAAGGTCGCGGGGTGGTGAATATTGATGATAGCTATGGACAGCGCTTGGCGGAGCGGTTGAGTGGGGAGGCGCTGTGGAGTTATAGCACCCACAATTCCCAGGCGGATTTATGGACAAGTGATATCCAGTATGAACCGGCAGGGGTGAAAGGGATACTGCATACGCCGGTGGGTGAGGTGGAGTTTTCCTTGCCCTTGGTGGGACAATACAATGTGGAAAATATGCTGGCGGCAGTGGGGGCGGCCCTGCATTTTGGGATTCCCTTAGCGGAGATTGTGGCAGTGTTGCCGGAATTTCCGGGAGTACCGGGACGGATGGAACAGGTGCTGATTAAACCGGACCAGGATATTAGCGCGATCGTGGATTATGCACATACGCCGGATAGTTTGGAAAATGTGCTCAAGGCGACGCGACCCTTTATTTCGGGGAAATTGATTTGTGTATTTGGTTGTGGGGGCGATCGCGATCGCACCAAACGTCCGATTATGGGTAAAATTGCCGCAGAACTGGCCGATGTGGTGGTGGTGACTTCGGATAATCCCCGGACTGAAGACCCAGAACAGATTTTAAAGGATGTGGCGGCAGGGATTCCTCAGAACATCTCAGCGCGGGTGATTGGCGATCGGGCGACGGCGATTCGGACCGCCATCCTAGAAGCAAAACCTGGTGATGGGGTGGTGATTGCCGGTAAAGGCCATGAAGACTATCAAATTCTCGGGACCGAAAAAATCCATTTTGATGACCGAGAGCAAGCGCGGGAAGCGTTAAATCAACGGTTTGCGGCGGTGGTTTAACAGTTTCTGGGACCGGGAGAGTGACCCGGTTCGGTTGTTTTTGGCAAAAATGCAGTGAAAGTCTAATTTTTGCTGCATTTTAGTCGATTCAGTCTGAACGCCTTCCCCAAAAGACATCAAAGGAGGGGACTGGAGGTGGATTGAGTGTTTAAAGCGCCTGTAATAGGGCGCTTTTTGCGTAGGATTACGAATGCAAAATCTAGGACTTTAACTTTAAAATAGAATTACCCTTGGTCATTCAAATAACTATCTTCCCGGATTAAGGGAAAATAAAAAGACTTAAAAGGGTTTTAGTAGACCCTGTTTTCTATACCCCACTCTATCTTTTGCCCATTTAGGGAGGAGATGGAGAGCGGTAATTGAGCTAGGTCAATCTACTAAGGGGGCGAAGCTATTTGAATAATCAGGGTGTTTAAATTCAATAAATGGTGGCTCGGACTCTTGAAAAATTTTGGAAATCTAAACAAAAGTGACGTTTAGGCCAATGTACTTATTCCCACCGTTGTAGGGGTGATGATCAATATGCAACATCAGCCCGAAACGGGGAAGTGCATTAACTTGCTGGCGTCGGATTTCCTCCCCTGGGTGAAGTACAGGGATTTGCCAACTCGCGGACACTTGAGAAGATGAATTTATCAACAGATCAGGATGTGTCTCTTTATGATTGCGCCCTCAGTGCGATCGCACCGCCTCATCCTTTGCAAGTTTCTTACCCATCTTTTAAGGGCATGGTGGGGGGTGTATTTGACCTGCTGATCGAACAAAAAATCCCAGCAACGTTGTGGGTTAAACTTCCAGATTGGTGTGAATGGCAGGTAGATCTCGATCGCTATCGACATCTGCTCGGTGGGGCAAATCCAGTCTATATCCTCAACCCGACGCAGGCGGAGGATATTCAACAGACTGGGGATAAAGATATTTTAGAGGGGAAAGAAGCAACCGGAGAGAGAAAGGAGTTATATTCCCGACAGAGGTACAGCTTTTTTCAAGCGCGATCGCGGGATAAACGCAACAGCTTCGACAGCAGCAATCTTCATCGTCACACCCCTCCATATAACGCACCTTTAACCTGCGGCATTGATGAGAATTCCCTGATTAGCGATGAGGGGACTATTTTAATGCCGACGAAAACGACCTTACCCTTATGCTCTATTCACTTAGTTTTGAATAGCCAACTGAATAATGAATATTTTCTAATCGTACTCTCGCCGAGACTATCGGTGGCAATTTTGGCCGATAGCCCCCATACCCGAGCGATCGCCCTGCATCCTCATCGGGAATCTAATCCGACTAAAACCCTAGTCGCCCTTTATTCCTTGGACCAACAGACGATTCAACTGGTCCTGGATGGATTGAAAGAATCGGTTAGCAAAGGGCGATGTCAGAGTGATCAGGTTTCTGAAAAAAATAATGCCTTGATAGAAACCGATGGGCGAGTTTGTGAGAATTTACTTGAAAATTGGGATATCGCCTTTGGTAACCTCAAACTCACTACCCCTGACCCCCTGTTGTTGGGGCATTTATTTAGCAAGCAACTCCAGCGACTGGAACAACAGGGGCAAAAACCGCTAGGGGAGGGACAACAGGCGGCCCTGGAACGACAAAATCAAGAACTGCTTAATGCTTTAGGGTTTAAAGATGAGTTTCTGAATAAGATTGGGCAGGAACTGCGTACACCCTTAACAAATATGAAAACGGCCCTGAGTCTATTGGATTCGCCCAAACTGAAACCGGCGCAACGAGAACGATATAGTACGCTGCTGCATCAGTCTTGCGATCGCCAAAGTGCCTTAATCGACGGATTTTTAGAACTGGTGCGTCTAGAAAGCGAGGTGGATCGGGCGAAAATGCAGGGAATGCGTTTGGGGGATCTCGTCCCTGGAATTGTGAGTACCTATCAGCCGATCGCCCAGGAAAAAGGAGTGTTACTCGCCTACACCCTCCGCAGCACCTTACCCCCAATTTCTTGTACCCCTGAATGGCTCAAAAAAATTGTGCTTAATTTGCTTCAAAATGCGATTAAATTCACGGGTCCAGGGGGGGAAGTTTGGGTGAGATCCAAGCAACAAGGGGACTACGTTCAACTCGAATTTCGCGACACGGGGATCGGGATTCCCCCTGGGGAAATTCCTAAAATTTTTGAAGCCTTTTATCGGGGCCGTCAATCTATTAATGAAGATATGGAAGGGGCGGGACTGGGGTTAACCATTGTTCACCAACTTTTACTTCATTCCGGGGGGTCAATTACGGTTAAAAGCCGCGTAGGAAGGGGTTCTGTGTTTAGCATCCTTTTACCAATTTACGATGAAAATGAGCGGTATTGGTAATAAAAAATCCGGCTTTTCTAGGCCGGACTTTTTATTAAGGGGAGAATCCCTTTACTCCCTGACTCAATACCTGGGCGCTTACCCCCTCATTTCCAGGGGTAAGAAGATGGTGAGGACTTGCCCATGTTGTTGACGGTTGCGGACAATTAGTTTGCCTCCTAGGGCTTGAAATAGGTTTTTAGTGACGCTCAAGTTGAGACTAAGGTTACCTGTTTCCGGCTGAAACATCAGCATTTGACCCAGAGATTTAAGGGTATTATGGGTACCGGAAACCGCAGTTTCTGGGTTGACGGAGGCCCGGGCTTGGGAGTGGAGTTCTACCTTCAATTGATGACCCGCGAGGGAAATTTCTACCCGGAGTTTGCCTCCGGCGGGTAAGCTTGAGGTGAAGTTGTCGATCGCCCCGGTGAGGACCTGATCCAGGAGGGAGGGGTCGCTGACCACGGAGGGCATTTTTTGGGGCAGAATTACATCTAAGGTGAGGTTGCGTCGGCTGGCTTGTTTTTCCCAACGCGGGATACAACTCTTTAAAACGTCGGTAAGGGAGGTGGAAGTGAGGTGCATCGGCGCTTGTGCATCCTTGGTGGTTTCCAATTCAACGGCCCGGAAAAACAAACCAAAGCGGTCGATTTGCTCGCTACATTCGCGATCAATGGCTTCTAAGCGTTTGAGAATGTCGGGCTCAAGATGACGGCGTTTGAGCAAGAGTCGGGTGAGGGTGCGGATGGTGGCGAGGGGGGTTCTAACCTCGTGAGCGATCGCCTGTAATAATTCCACATCCAAGGCGGGGGCTTGGTTTCTGACGTTCTTACTGGCTGCATCCCGGAGTTCATCTAATTGCTTATCAATCCGAGGTTTACGGGAATTGGCAGTTTTGGCAGCCGCCCTGCTTTCCACAGACTGTGCGCCTTTTGAACGTTGGGATTTGGCGATCGCCGGTTCCGGATTGCTGACGGCAGTTCGGGAGGTGGAGACGCGATAATTCCCCTCTGTACGCGATAATTCCCAGGCTGTCTCTGCCTCTGGGGTGGGGCAGTCGCTTTGAGTGCCATAATCAGGACCGCATTGGGGTAATGCGCGCATGGAGGGACCCCACCCCGTCCAATCAGCGGCGAATGACTCCATTTCATACAGCATTTCCCGATCAAGTTGTAGGGGTTCGGGGAGATATTCCAGAAGCTGCTGGGTAAAGTGACAGACAATTTTGTAGTCTGGGGTCGCCCTGGGTTTAAACCGTTGGAACGTCTCGTCTAAAGTCGAAATAGCGGTTTGATTTTTGAACGGCAGCAGGCGCGATCGCAACCCTTGCCACACTAAGGCGATCGCCTCGGGATCAAAGGAAAACTGAAATGCCGGTTGGCCCTGGGCGTTTAATCCCACCACCATGACGAGGCTAAACCGCGCCGTCAACACCAAACAAAATTGTTCTCGGGCGAGGGGGTCTCCCGTTAGCAGGGGTAAAATGGTCGGGTTGGGAGAGTCTGAACCCGGGTCAGTGGGAGAGGGGAATCCGGAGGAGGGTAACCAAGCCGCAGACTGGTGGACAGCGGCAAAGGTCCAGGTAGAGAACCGTTCTAAGTGGGTGGGTTGAGTTAAAACGGGGACGGGACCGGATAAGACTAAGCCTTTGTCCCCTGTCAGATTGGGGAGATCAGCGCCCTCGCCTGCCAGTTCGCAGTCGAGGAGATCACTTAGGGAGGCGATCGCCCCTTGCCATTGGCGATCGGCCCGAATTCGTCGCAACCACACCGCTGCACCATCGCTATGGGTCGTTACCGGGCGATCGCCGGGATTTTCCCGGATTGATCCCTCGTCTAAAGGGGGAGAATTTCCCTCCCTCCCCGCTTGTGATAAAACTTCGCTAATCGTTGGTAACACCCACTTGTACACAGAAATATCCCTCTCTACACTTCACTGGTTTAAATCATTAATTTTCAATAATTGAGCAAGAATTTGTGATGTAAAACTTGCTACAAACGCTTTAATCTAAATTCAACTGAAAACAAGATACTACTAGCCTATCTGGATCTATCCCATAAAAACATTCGTAGAACCGAACAAATCAGTCGCAATCACCGCAGAAAATAGGGAGGGTCACCCCCCAAACCCGATTTCGGGTTTGGGGGGTGAGTCGATCAGGGTCAAGCCCGTTTAGGTAAAACCGAATCACCCCAACCCAGTTGGTCCGAATGATTGAGGCCCGCTATAGTAGAAAGTATCAATCATTTGCTTTGGAACTCGCCTCCTAACCATGTCTACTTTGCTCGCTGATGCGAAAAACTTATTAGCTGAACTGATTTCTCGTTATGCCTCCCGGGTTGATTATTTAGCAATTCGCCTAGAAGAAGCTGAAGGTACTGATATCTTTTTGCGTGGGGAAAAAATTGAAACCCTAAGTGAGGGAGTCTCAATTGGGGGACAAGTCCGGGCTTGTTATCAAGGCGGATGGGGCTTTGCCAGCTTTAATCAACTCGCGGGACTGACAGAACGGATTGAGGAAGCTATTGCTGCGGCGCGATTAGTCGGGGATGAAGAAACGATTTTAGCCCCTGTGGACCCGGTACAAATTACCTGTAAACTTTTACTCACCGGCACTGACCCTAGACAGATTCCCATTATTGAAAAGAAGAGATTGTGCGATCGCTATACGGATATTCTCCGTCAAGTTGACCCGCGCATCGCCACAACTTCCGTTCGCTACAGCGACAGCGCCCAACGTATCCTCCTGTTCACCTCTGAAGGCACAATCTTAGAACAGTCTTGGGTGGATATGGAAATGCGGTTTGCCGCCACCGCCCGCAATGGGGAAACCGTCCAAACCGGGCGGGAAACCACGGGGTCCCGGAAATCTTACGAAGATTTAATCCAGCTTGACCCCCAAGTGCGCGGTGCTGCCCAAAGGGCAGTGGATGCCCTTTCTCTTCCTCCGGTTAAAGGTAACACCTATACGGTGGTTATTGACCCCATTTTGACGGGGTTATTTGTTCATGAAGCCTTCGGACATCTTTCGGAAGCAGATATGGCATATGAAAACCCCGATTTGCTGGAAGTGATGACTCTAGGACGGCGTTTTGGTCCCGAAGATTTGCAAATCTTTGATGGGGCTGCACCTGAAGGACATCGGGGCAGTTACCTATATGATGATGAAGGCACCCCCGCTACGACTACTCAGTTAATTAAAGATGGGGTACTCGTCGGACGCCTTCACTCCCGAGAAACTGCCGGAAAACTAGAGGAAACTGCCACGGGAAATGCCCGTTGTCTCAATTACCATTATCCGCCCATAGTCCGCATGACTAACACGTGGATTGAACGCGGCAAGACTCCGGTTCCGGATTTATTTACGGATATTAAAGATGGGGTTTATGCGCGCAATTGGCTAGGAGGAATGACGAACGGGGAAATGTTTACATTCAGTGCTGGGGAAGCCTGGATGATTAGAAATGGGGAATTAGCCGAACCTGTAAGAGATGTGACTCTTTCGGGTAATGTGTTTAGCACATTAGGGGATATTGAGGCGATCGGGGATGATTTCTACTGGGATGAATCCGGCGGTTGCGGCAAAGGTGGACAAAATGGCTTACCTGTCGGCTGTGGCGGTCCTAGTCTTAGAATTCGTAATGTGATTGTTGGGGGTGAGTCAGCGTAAGCTGAAAGGGAATTTAGGGGGCGTGGTGAGAGTTTAACTCACAGACTTGTTGCAGAATTGTAAAAAGCCCCCTTGTCAAGGGGCGATCGCTCATCGAATGAAAGCAAAAGGTCTAATGCTTTGATTTAAAAATTTGGATTCGGACGCAGCCTCCCCCTGTCCGTAAAATCCCAAATGTAGGGATTGCCAAGTCATATTTTAAGTGCGTCAATTCCCCCTCTTATTGCTTTCATCCCTGGGCGATCGCTGTGACCCATTCTATCCCTACTGGACGGAGGGTAGGGAGGAAGGTTCTCCAGGTTGGTAGAGGTTTTCCATTTCCGCCAGGGTAGCTTCCGGGTCGCTATTGCTGGATTTTATGATATAATTGAGTTTCACTTCTTCTAAGAAATCGGTGAGTAAATTTTGGATTTCTTCTTGGGTTTTGCGATCGCCTAGGGCTTTGCGAAAGGCTTGATTGAATTCCTGACTGAGGCGATCAAATAGCACTCGTCCTTCTACATCGGCATAAGAAGTTTCCAAAACTGTTACGGTCGTTTGGGCTAAGTTAGATGCCATTTGTTCTGTAAAATCCCGGGGGAAACTCCCAAATCCCGGTAATGCTTTGAGGCTTTGATAAACTCCGGAGTCTTTAAATGCTCCTTCTATACTGTGATGGAGAACGGCTTCTAATTCCGGCTTAATTTGCGGTAAAACTTTGTAGATAGTTAATTCCAAGAGGCGGTCCGTAATCACTTCAATTTCATTGACATTATTAAGGTCGATTGCCGGTTCGGGATTCAAAAAGGATTGGGCGGCGGTTCCTTCTCGAATGGAATCTTGGGCTTGATTAATAAAGCGAACCATCACAAATCGAGCAAGGCGATCGGCTAATTTGGCGGCGGGTTCGTGGGTCATCTGCACTAAGATCCGATCAAAATTTAATAGCTGACTCTGTTGCAGTCTCACCGCAACGGGAATCACCCGCAATCCTCTCCAAAAGGGTAAAAATAGTAAAACATCATACCAGCGTCGTAACATCGCATCCACCCAGCGCAAACCGGGAATGCGGCGATGCATAAAAAAGGTATGAATTAGAAATTCTAATCCAAACAGGCACATAAAGAAAATATCAATTCGCCAAAACTCATCAATAACTTGCCCAATTTCATCTACATTCCGGAAATAGTTACTGGAAATTAACGGCTCAATTTGGGATTTGAAAAAATTAAGTTCTTGGGTTAAATCGTGGGTTCCTAAATAGTTAGCACTCCAAAATGTTATAAAAGCTGGATGGGCGTATTCCATGCCGATATGTTGACGCATTCGCCGTTGAATCTTGGCAAACGTGCCGAACTTACCCGCCGCCATGAATGGGTTTTCATTCAGCATCACATCGCTTTGTTGACGTAAAGACTCCAGCAAGTTCTCCACTGGACTAGAGGTGAGAAAACTTTGCGGCTGTTGCAGTTCAAAAACTAATTGATTGACTGTTTCCCGGTATTTTTCCGTTTCGGGATGGGGTTCAATTCCTTTGATTTGATCATAAGCCCTAACTATCGGGGTAAATTCCCGAAAATAGAGATCGCGCAGGGGAATATAAGAGTAATCAAACCCAATCAGCACGAAATTGATAACGGCGAGAATCGCCATAAATTTTTTAAACCCGTTAATGGGTCCCCCGTTATGGGGTGACACTTCTGGGTTAGCTGTTTTTATCACTTGCATTTTCAAGACAGATGTTAAGTTAGAAATAAGATTACCCTGGTAGGGGTTTACTTCCTATTGTGTCTATCCTGTATCAAAGCGACATCTATCTGTTGGATGAGGTGCTCTACGGAGGAGGAGTTATCTAAAACTACATCAGCGCGATCGCACTTTTGTTGTAAGGGCATCTGACTGTTAATCCTAGCCTGAGCTTGGTCTACCGTCAATCCGTCTCGTTCCATCAATCGTTGAATCTGGCGATCGCTTGAACAAGACACCACCCAAATTTCTGTTACTAAATCCGTCATTTGTGCTTCAAATAACAACGGAATCACTAACACAACGGTAGACTGTTCCGGCAATGCTTCTATCTCTCGAACGAAGCGATCGCGCACCTGGGGATGAATTTGTGCCTCTAACCACTGTTTTTCTAGGGGTTGATTAAAGATAATTTCCCCCAATTTCGAGCGATTCAAGCGGCGATCGGCTAGCAGCAATTCATTCCCATAACGGTTAATAATTTTTTTTAATATTTCTGAACCCCGGCTGACTGTTTCGCGGGCATAAATATCTGCATCCAAAATAGGTAATTTATGCTGAATTTTTAAATAATTAGAAACAGTAGTTTTACCTGTGGCGATTCCACCCGTCAATCCAATTTGACGTTTATTTATCATAATAATATTAATTATCTACCAGAGTTTTTTGTAAAAACTTCGTGCCATTCTTTGTATGTTCGTAGTAACGATTTAAATCGTTACTACGAACGGGGACAAGTTAGTTAGGAATATCCGGAATAGTGCCCGGATTATCTTGTTTGGCTAAATATTGACTTAATGCATAAGCCATATCAGCCCGAGTCATCGGTTCTAAGGGATTGAGGGAGTCATTGCTTCCCACATTAACTAACTCTTCAAAAATGGCAGTGGCTAAGGCTTGTCTAGCCCAATCAGGAGTTTGATAGCCATCCCGATAAGAAGTTAGAATTCGATTAACATCCCCATCGTTAATCATTAATACACCAAAGGCTTGGGCAAAAATAGCAAATCCTTCAGCACGACTGACGGGCTGATTAGGATGGAATTTTCCCGCTAAATCGCCTTTCATAATACCAGCTTTTAAGGCAATTTCAATATCCCGGTAGGCCCAATGAGACGGCGGAACATCGGTAATAGATGGGCTGCTATTTGGGCCGGTTACTCGTTGCTCAAGTTTAAAGGTTTTGACCAAAATAGAGGCCAGTTCCGCCCGCACAACTCCCCGTTCCGGGTGAAATTCTCCGTCGGGATATTGGGTCATTAAACCCGCTTCAATGACCTCTTGAATCGGATTGATGGGTTGTTGTGCTCTTACGGATATAATCAGGCTTTGCAGCAGTAAAGTGACCGAAACCAGGGTTAAAAATTTTTTCATAGGAGGTGGTATTGCTGGCGAAAATTTAGGGTGGATAGCGGTTTGTGGACAGATAAGGGTTCCTGGGTTTATAAAGTCTGGTGGGGGTAGCACCGATCGCTTTGTTTTGAGTCCCTCAACTCCCTCAAAGGCGCTATGGTATAGAACTACAACCCGCGTTTAACCTCATAAGGATTTTCTGGGAACATTCGGCTGTTTAAGGCAACAATTCACATTATCCGATCGCTTCGGGCGCAAGGCAAGGGAGTCCCTTCTCTAGTCAGGGGCTTTCCTGAATAAAAAAATTTAGGTTCCGCTTGTACTATTTGAAAAAATAAGATACGATGTAGGCGAGAAAAAGCCACAAACTCCTTGAGCTTCCGTAAGAGGAAAACTGCTAGGTCCAATCTCCCCGCCTAAACGAAGGACACTCCGACGGTACAATCCGATCTCCACTATATTAGGAATTCGTACCGGAACCCAGGCGTCCTCTTCTGCGTAATTTCACGTACACAGAAATTTCAGTAAAAATACTGAGTTAGATCAAGCGATTCCACCGATGATTTTTCAAGGGATGAGCAGCAGAATAGTAAACATAGAGTTCAGGTAAAAAATGATGCAAGTTACGGCAACGGTTCGCGATATGTTCATCAATGCTTCTCTATCTCAGCAAATCAGCTTCCATGACTGGGTTTTATTAAATGCATTACCGGAGTCCAATCTGTCCCAAGAAGAAAGACGGATGATCAAGCGCTTACTGCACAGCGTGAGACGCGGCTGGTTTAGAGTATTAAGTTAACCCAGATTGGACAGCAATTTCCTAAAGTCAAGTTTCACTAAAACCCGGGTTTTGTGTGACAGATAACCTTAATCTCCCAGTTCACAATTTCCCAGAGAGTAAGGCTTCCAGTAAGCCGTCGAGTGTATATTCCTGGGCTTCTACATCGACTCGTCCGAGTAATTCATAACAGGCTTTTGAGGTTTGCGGACCAATCGAAGCAATCCGCACGTTGTTTAATAGACTTTGCCAAGGGCGATCGCCGCTACGAGATTTGCGATCGAGTAACTGGCAGAAGTTTTTCACGGTTTTAGAACTGGCGAAGGTAATGATATCAATACGGCGCTGTTGCAGTGCATTCCAGGCTTCCGGCGCGATCGCCTCGGGACAACCCGATTCATAAGCGGCAACTTCTTCGACAATCGCACCTTGAGTTGTAAACTCGGCAACTAACACATCTCTACCCCCTGTTTCCACCCGGGGAAAGAGTATTTTTTGTCCCGCTACATCCTCGGGAAATTGTTCCACCAGAGAATCTGCTACAAACTCCGGGGGAATATAATCCGCCTGGAGACTTCGTTGTTGCAAGGTTGCAGCGGTTTTTTGGCCCACAACAGCAATTTTGAGTCCCGCCAGGATACGGGTATCTTTTCCCGTGGCGAGGAGGCGATCGCAGAAGTAATCAACGGCGTTGGCAGAAGTGAGAATTAACCAGTCAAATTCGGCAATCCGGGCGATCGCGCGATCGAGGGATTCCCAACTGGATGGGGGGAAAATTTCCAAGGCAGGCATTTCGATCACCATTGCACCTGCATCGGTTAGCATCTGGGTAAAGGTGCTAGATTGTCCTGCCGATCGCGTGACTAAAACAGTTTTTCCCCCTAAAGCGGAGGTAGGATTAGGGGACGAATCCGCCCAGTTAGATGGAGACATGGAGGTGGGGAAAGAGTCGGGAGAGGCTAGGTTATCTCCGGTTAGTTTACGACGGGAGGGGGACTCCGGAAGCAGATACTCGCGCAATTTGACCACTTCCCCAATCACAATCACTGCCGGAGAGAGGGATTCGCCTCGGGTGCGATCTCGGATATCGGCAAAGGTCCCCGTCCACACAAACTGGCGACTGGTGCCACAAGCGCGGATAATGGCGACTGGGGTTTGGGAGGATTTGCCCTTTTGCTGCAACTGCCGCAGGATTTCATCGAGTTGACGAGTTCCCATTAAAATAACTAGAGTCGGCATTTGCGCCAGGGTTTCCCAATCGAGGCGATCGCTATCATGTCCCGTCACCACCGTGAATGAGTGACTCATCACCGGATCCGTAAGGGGAATCCCAGCGAGTAAAGGTCCCGCTAAAGCCGAAGAAATCCCGGGGATGACTTGATAGGCACATCCTGCCGCCTTCAACGCCTGGATTTCCTCCGTACAGCGCCCAAAAATAAAGGGGTCCCCACTTTTGAGACGGACCACCCGCTTAGACTGCTGACATTGTGCCACCAATAGGCGATCGATATCCGCTTGTTGCCAACTCGGTTGTCCACCGCGTTTGCCGACATAGATCCGCTGACATCCTGCGGGGGCCAGTTGTAGCAATGACTCATCAATCAGGGCATCATAGACGACTGCCTCGGCTTCCGCCAACAATTGCCTCGATCGCACCGTTAAATAGGCGGCATCCCCGGGTCCTGCACCCACCAAATAAACGATTCCCCCTGTTTCCATCGCGATTACCTGCCCTTTTGACATCCTCAGACGGTATCTTACCCTGATTGGGGCTACACTATGCCCATGCGATCGCCTCCTTTAACCTCAATTCTGCGATTAATCCTGAATAAATCCCACAGAATATAGTATTTTCGATCCGGAGTGCTTCACCGAAACCAACCCCTAACCATGTCAAACCCCCAACAAACCATCTCCCTACTTTGTCCAACTCGGGGACGTCCCGAACAAGCCCTGCGATTAGCTTTGAGCGTTTTAAACACGGCATCTCAACCCCAGCGTGTCGAACTCCTCTTTTATGTAGATGATGACGACTCCAAACAATCGGAGTATTTAGATATATTTAAAACCCATAAACCGGAATTGGACCGATTTCGACGCTGTGGGTTTTTATTCGCAGAGGCGATCGGAATTTCCAAAGCATGGAATGAACTCGCCAGTCGCTGCCAGGGTAATCTCTTAATTATGGCGGCTGATGACCAAACCTACAACGATTTTGGCTGGGATACTCGCCTTGACATCGAAACCCAGAAGTATCCCGATGAAATCTTTTGTATGTGGTTCAATGACGGACACTGGCAAGAAAAACTCTGTACCTTCCCCATTGTTTCCCGCAAATGGTGCGAAACATTAGGCTATTTTACCACGGGATTATTTGAATGTCTTTATGATGATATGTGGATTTGGGAAGTTGCCAAACGAGTCGGGAGATTGCATTATATTCCGGATATTTTAACGGAACATTTACATTGGGGCTATGGCAAAGCAGAACTCGATGAAACCTATCTGCGCAAACAAGTCTATGCCGATAAAAAGTTAAAACCTGCCGTCTATCGAGATATGGACTTGTACTGTCGAACCGTTCCCTATCGCGAAACCGATGCAAAACGCATTGCAGCCGTGATGACAGGAGAAGTATTCCTCCACCCCGCCCAGTTAATGGTTCCCGGCAAATCCACCATCTTCGATCGGCGAGACAAAGATTAATCTTTTCCATGTTCGGTGTCACGACTTTAGTCGTTCTTATCTGGGTTTGTAGTAACGACTTTAGTCGTTATCTTTCCCAATTCTGTACCACAACTTCAATTGTTCTCGTCTCCCAATTTACACCTGGTTTACCCATGCAAAATATCTGTTCAGCCCTCTTACCCACCCTTCGGACTTATTTCAAAACCCTGTATGGAGAAAAGCTCAAACAGTTAATTCTATACGGTTCCCAAGCCCGAGGAGATGCAAAGCCCGATTCAGATATTGATATTTTGGTCATTTTGGCCGATCCAGTGGATGCCTGGACAGAAATCGATCGCACCAGTCAATTTATCGCCGACTTGTGCTTAGAACATACCGTGGTAATTTCTACCGCTTTTGTTTCTTCCCATCGGTTTCAGCAAGAAAAAAGCCCTTTTTTCCTGAACGTTCATAAAGAAGGAGTGGCGCTTTGATACCTGAACAAATCGCTTTGCTTAGAAAAGCTCAAGGGGAAAACAGCATTAAAGTTCATCAGTTAAGGCGAAAACTAGATTGAAGACATATTGAGAATTGTAATATTGATTTGGTAATAATTTTACACAATGGGGGGACTCGTTTCGTAATAAATAGACGCTGTACCCGAGTGATGCCATGAACTCTCTTAACTGTTTTTCATGGATTCCCATTTTTTCTAAGGCGAAGCGATTAATTTCAGCAATGATATAGGGAACCTGATAAGTGGAAAGGGTTTGTAATGAACCTTGTAAAATCTGATATTCTGCCCCTTCTGCATCTATTTTAATTAATTTTACCCCAGTTAATCCTTTATCTCGGAGGGTTTCATCTAGGGTTGTCATAGGTAGGGTGAAGGTTTGAGGGCGACTGCGGCTAATTTGATTAAAGGAGTGCAACCCTACATCCCATAAGGCGTGTCCCCCATCATTATCGGAATTGTAGAAAAATTCCACGTCTTTAGTTTCTGAACCTAAGACTCGCGGAATGACCTGCATTTGTGGGAACTGATTTAAGCTAATATGGTCTTGAATCCAATTAATATTGGTGTGATCGGGCTCTACACTAATGACTGTTCCGGTTTCACCGACTAGAATGGCGGCGAGTAGGGAGTAATATCCAATATGTGCGCCAATATCAATAAAGGTATCTCCTGGTTTCAATACCCGTTCTAAAAATTTAGACTCTTCGGGTTCGTAGAATTTACCCTGGGAAAAGTAATTCCACATGATTTTTTGGCTAAATTTCTCAATATCTAAATTTAGGTGCAATTTGTGATAGTGATTATTGAGTCTAACTAAAATACTAACGGGTTTTTTGGTGGGGGATTGGGGGAGGCTTTGAATCATGGTTTAAGGATGGGGGAGAAGGGTTAACAGGGTTTGGGAATTATTTCTAAATTGAAACCAATTTAGAGGATTTCACTGAGAACATTTAGCAAGCGATACACTTGGTTTTCCCAGGTCCATTTTTGCATAAATTGGGCAGCAGCACGTCCTCGTTGTTGGGCTCTTTCTCGATTTTGATAGAGGATTTCGAGAGTTTCTACGATTTCTTCAATATCGGATTCGCCCCATCCCTCGACGCCGGTAAAGTGGGGGGTAGATTGTACCGAATTTTGCATAGTTAAGGGATAACAATGACTGGGGTCAATTAAATCTAAATGTCCGGTATTGGCGGATAAAATGGCGGGAATTCCACAAGCCATTGTTTCCATAGCGACGAGGTTGGTTCCTCCTTCGCAACGATTGGTAAAGAGGGCACAGTCGGCTTCGCGGATAATTTGCGGCATCAGATAATTGGGAATAGCACCAATATCAATAAAGGAATCGGCATTTAATCCATTGGCAATCAACCATTCACCGATTTTCAAGCCTTTGTCGGTCCCGACTTGGGGCAGTCCTTTGACATGGCCCTTGGAGTCTAACCCTAGCATGAATTGGGGCCAAAAGTTATGCCATGCGGTTAAAAGTAAGGCTTCGGGATGACGTTGTTGAAAGGCTTTAAAGGCTGCAATTACAATATCTTGTCCTTTGCGATATTCTAATTTGCCGCCGCTGAAAATGACGAAGCGATCGCCAAATAAATTGGAGTGGGGGGCGGGATGAAATAAAGTGGGATCAATCCCTTGGGGTAATGCCTGTACTCTTGCTACTCCCTGACTTTTGAGGACCTCTGCATTCCAAGTAGAACCGGCTACAATTAAAGTATATTCATTCGCCCGGTTCCGTTTTTCGGGGGTAAAATGAGTATCTTCAAAGAAGATTAAGCCGATATTCTGTTTGCCGCCGAGTTGTTGATTGGTAGCAAGACTGGTGAAGTTATTTCCGAGGGCATGAAGGACGGGAAAATCACACCAAATCGGTTTACCGGGGTTTTTACTCCGCAATTGTTCTAAACTTTGATACCGATCGCAGGCAGGTTGCAGTTGCGATCGCACTAACGGATTCACAACCCCCGTGGTATCCGGTGGCAGCAACAACATCGGCTGATATCCGGGGTTTTTTTGCAGTTGTAAGGTGAGATTGGTGCCGTAAATCCCCCACCCTGTCATCTGATTTAAGGGCCATGCAATGCCCAAGCGCAAGGGGTTCTGGGTGGGTTTTGGAACGGTGGGAACGGGTTCGGGGAGATTTCTCATTGCTAGGGGGGGGATGGATCTGGAGTTTACTCGATCGCGCAATGCGATCGCGATGCGATCGCCAACTTCTTGCCAGTCTCCCGGTTGAGTGTGGCGAAATAGGTGCATTGTCGGATACCACGGAGAATCGCTGCGATCGAGTAGCCAGCGCCAATCAGGGGTATAAGCGAGTAACAGCCAGGTGGGTTTACCCATTGCACCCGCTAAATGGGCGATGGAGGTATCTACGGTAATAATTAAGTCTAATTGGGCGACTGCCGTAGCGGTGTCTGCAAAATCATTCAGTTGGGGTCCTAAATCCTCAATGGGAAAGTTATTTTGGGGTAAGGTTTCGGCAGTTTTTCCTTTTTGAAGGCTATAAAATTGCACCCCAGGAACGGTTAAAAATTTCTGAAAATCACTTAACTGACAGGAACGCTTGCGATCGCTTTTGTGGTTGGGATTTCCTGCCCACACAATACCGACTTTCAACTGGTGGGATTTAAGGGAAAATTGCAGGGGATGAGGCGGGGTAATATAAGGAATTTCCGCTGGAATTGTAGTGAGAGTGGTCCGGAAAATTCGAGGTAAACTCATCACCGGAACCCAACTGTCAAAAGGTCCCAAGTCAGCTAGAGAGGAACTGACAGAATCAATAGCGGGGATGGTTTCTAACACTCTCACTAATGGGGGAGAAACCCAGGCGACTGCCCGGATTCCCCGTTGGACAATTAAGGTAGCATAACGGATAAATTGTAAGGTATCCCCTAAGCCTTGTTCTGCGTATAATAGCAGTGTCTTACCTGTGAGATCCGCCCCCTCCCAAATCGGTACTTCAAACGTAGGTAGGGCGGGATGACCCTTGACGCGCCAACGCCATTCGTATTCGGCAAAGCCTCCTGGCAAGTCTCCGGAAATCAGGAGACTCATGGCGAGGTTGAAGTGAGTATCTGGAAAGTCGGGCTGGATTTGGAGGGCGTGGTGATAGGTGGCGATCGCAGTTTCGGTTTTGTGCTGTTCCTGAAAGGCAGTTCCCAAGTTAATATGGGCGGCGATATACTGGGAATCGAGGGTGAGTGCCTGTTGAAAACAAGCAATCGCCTCGGCAATTCTTCCTTCCTGGAGTAACAGATTTCCTAGGGTATTGTGGGCTTCTGTATGAGTAGGTTCCAGGGCAATCGCCTGCTGAATATGGGCGATCGCTTCCCCAAAATTTCCTAACTTGTATAGGGCGTTTCCTAGATGGTAATGGGCTTGGCTATGATGGGAGTCAAGGGCGAGAACCTGGCGATAGTGGGCGACTGCTGCCTGAAAGTTCCCTTCGTCAAACAAGGCATTTCCCAGATTATAATGGGCGGGAAGAGACTGGGGATCGACGGCGATCGCTTGTGCTAAATAAGAGATAGCTTCGCTAGTTTTGCCCAAACTTCGCAGGGCTGCCCCGAGATTGATATAGGCAGGGAGATGACGAGAATCAGCAACGATCGCCTGCTTGTAATACCCTACTGCCGTGTTGATTTTTCCCCCTTGATGGGCGATCGCCCCTAACAGTTGCCAGCCTTGCACCTGATTGGGATAGTGGCGCAGCAACACCCGACACCGGCGTTGTGCTGCGCCATAATTGCCCGCCTCGTACTCCTGGCGGGCGAGGGCAAAATCGGGGCTATTTGTCGGGGGTTCCGGGAAGACAACTCGCGCCGCTAATACCTCGGCTAAACTCTCGGCTACGCGATCAAATACGCCTTGCCAGTCCCCGCGTTCCTGCTGGCGAAACAGGCGCATTGTTGGATACCAAGGGGAATCGCTGCGATCGCGCATCCACCGCCAATCTGGGGCATAGCTTAATGCTACCCAGACAGGTTTACCCAAGGCACCGGCTAAATGTGCGACAGAAGTATCTACCGTAATCACTAAGTCTAATTGAGCGATGATTGCCGCTGTATCCGCTACATCCCGCAATTTTGGGGCTAAATCTTCAATCGGGAGATTTTCCTGGCGAATTCGGGATTCTTCCTTGCCTTTTTGCAGACTATACCACTTCACCCCGGGTATCTCTAACAAGGGTAGAAAATACCGCAAGGGACAGGAACGAGTGCGATCGCCTTTATGTTCCGGATTCCCCGCCCAAACGATACCGACTTTCAACCCCGGCGCATCTAGCCTAACGGGTGCAAGACGGGTAGGGCTTAGATAGGGAATGTTAGCCGGTAGGGTAGCTAAGGTAGTTCCCAGAATGTGAGGCAAGCTCAACAGGGGTATCCAAACATCAATCGGCCCCAATTTTGACCGAAATGCACTGACGCGGGCAATGCCCGGTACGCTTTCAAATAGGCTCACCAAGGGTTCTGTAACCAGGGCAACGACTCGCCCCCCGCGTTGGGCAAGCAAGGCAGCATATCGGATAAATTGGATGCAGTCTCCCAATCCTTGCTCGGCATGAAGTAAGATTGTCTTACCTTGGAGATCGGAACCATCCCAAAACGGCGCGGGTATATTCGGTAAATCCGGTGCCGCTTTCACCCGCCAACGCCATTCATATTCCCGAAATCCCTGGCGTAAGTCACCCTGGATGAGTAAGGCAATCCCCCGGTTATTATGGGCTTCGGAGTAGTCAGGTTCTAGGCGCAGGGCGGTTTCGTAGCAGGCGATCGCCTCGAAGACTCGTCCCATGTCTTGCAGGGCTAACCCTAAATTGTTGTATCCTTTGGCATAGTTTGGATCAAGGGCGACAGCCCGTTCAAAGTGAGCGATCACCTCCTCAATTCGTCCCAATTCTTGCCAAACCATACCCAAATTATTATACCCCTCCACATGGTTCGGCTGCAAGACGATCACCCGCTGAAAATGCGCGATCGCTGCTTCACATTTCCCCACTTCCCAGAGGGCATTTCCTAAGTTATAATGTAATCCTACTTCTTGCGGCGCGTAAGGTAATGCTTTTTGATAACAGGTGATTGCCTCTGCACATTTTCCCTGGGTTTTGAGGAGCATTCCCCAATTGGTTAACGCGATAGGGTGGTAAGGATTTGCTTCTAAAACTTGTCGATATAATCGTTCGGCTTTGGTTAAATTCCCCCCTTGATGGGCAGCAATTCCTTGCGCGATTTGGGAACTCACTTCCTGGGGTATCTTGACTGGACTTTCCGTCAATCCCAACTCTTCAATTAGAGCTTGTTTCACCCCCTCAAAAACACTCTGCCAATCTCCTGGCTTATTTTGGCGAAATAGGCGCACAGTCGGATACCAAGGGGAATCTACGCGATTCAGCAACCACCGCCAATCCGGTGCAAAGGGCAGCAAAACCCAAGCTGGTTTTCCTAAAGCCCCCGCCAAATGGGCGACTGCTGTATCAACGGTAATCACTAAATCTAATTCGGCCATAAATTGAGCCGTATCCCCGAAATGATTCAACTGCGGGGATAAATCTTTAATCGGGATTGGGGGGTTTATCGAGTTTAATTCTAACGAACCTTTTTGTAAACTATAAAATTTAATATCAGTAGTCTGTAAACTTTCTAATAATTGTAAAAAATAAGATAAAGGACAGGAACGTTTAATAGCCGTAGGATTATCCGAATTTGCTGCCCAAACAATCCCTATTTGGAACAATTTAGAATTGATTCGGTTGCTTGTCATCGTTGGCAGCAATCCACTCTTAACAAGGGCTTGCTGGCTTTGTTCCTGTAGCCCCAGTCGGGAAGGATGCGGGGGATGCATCAAATAAGGGGTCTCACTGGGAATTTTGTCTAACGTTGTTCCCAAAATTCGAGGTAAACTCATCAACGGGGCATGAACGTCAAAAGCCGGTAAGGGTTGATCTCGCACAACTAGCTGATCCACCCCTTGGAGGTGTTCTAACAAGGGAAATAAGGGGGGATAACACTCCAGAATTACCCGCACGCCTTCGGCAGCGACAAGGGGTATATAACGGATAAATTGCAGGGTATCTCCGAGCCCTTGTTCACTATGGAGAAGAATCGTATGCCCGGTGAGAGGGGAACCGTCCCACAGGGGTTGCGTAAACGGGCGGGGCTTGCGATCGCCGAGTTGCCAACGCCATTCATATTCGGTAAATCCGCGCCGGTAATCCCCGGATATCAATAAGGAGAGGGCGCGATTCCAATGGAAGTTAACCTTGTGGGGTTCGATCGCAATTGCCCGATCATAACAAGCGATTGCCTCCGCTAAATCCCCGGAATCGTGCAACGCTACCCCGAGGTTATAATGAAATTCCGCAGCCTCGGGACAGTGGGCGACGGCTTGCCGATAGTGAGCGATCGCCGCCTCTAACTCTCCCACATCTTTGAGGGCATTTCCCAGATTAGTATGAATTTGCACATCCCCCGGCTTTAACGCGACTGCCTGCTGATACTGGGCGATCGCCTCCGGAACCCGTCTCACTTCTAGGAGCAAATTCCCTAAATTATAGCGGGCATTGGTATAATGAGGGCGTAAAGAAATCGCTTCCTGATAATGGGCGACTGCCTCTGACTCTTGTCCCTCCAGTTTCAGGATATTTGCCAAATTGTAATGCAATTCCGGTACATCCGGCTGCACCTTTAATCCCTGCTGATACCAATCGATTGCCCCTAAATTATCCCCCTGCTGGGCGGCGATCGTTCCCAACAAATGCAGGGCATGAATGTTACCCGGTTCCCGATGTAGAATTTCCTGGCAGAGGCTTTGTGCGGCGGTAAAATTACTCGATTCGCACTGTTGTCGAGCCATTTCCAGGCATTGGGAAACCGAGAATTGTGAGTAAGGGTTCAAAGATTGATTCACGTCCATTGTTTAACGGTAATCGGGGGAAGGGGACAACCAGAACTTATGCCAACAGACAAGCCACGGGAAACATGATATATTCTAAGAAAAAAAGTTTCCAAATAAATTGATAACAAGCCGCGATCGCCACCTTGTCTTCTAAATCCACATCGCGACTGCGCCACCATAACCCTAGCAATGCTACTCCATGGGCGATCGCCAAGACTATCGGGTTGACTTGAGGCACCCATAAAAACGCGCCTACACTGGTGACAAGATAACAGCCCACTATTACCCATCGTGCTAACTCAAAGACGGTCCTCGCCCCTAAACGCAGGGTCAAGGTGCTAATTTGATAGCGCCGATCGCCTTCTATATCGGGAATATCTTTAAAAATGGCGATCGCAAACGTAAACCCCAATACAAATAAAGTTAGCGCCCATACCGAGGGCGGAATCATCAAACTGCCATCCCCCTGCATCACCCTTTGATAATGTAAAAATAAGCCTAAATTAACAATAATGCCGCGCACGGTAAAAATGCAAAAAGAAGCCCAAAATGGAAAGCGTTTAAGGCGGATTGGCGGCAATGAGTAAGCCGTTCCTAACATCAAACTAATTCCCACGGTTGCCAACAACCACGGTCCTTGAATCCCCGCTAACCCTACGGCTAAAAGTCCGGTAATCCCGACAATAACTTGCCCTTGTTTGCGGGAAAATTCTCCCGAAGCTACCGGCAAATCCGGCTTATTAATTTGGTCAATTTCAATATCTTCCAGTTGGTTCAGTCCGACAATATAAACATTCCCACACAAACAGGTAAACCAGGTTCCCAATAAGGGCAACAGAGTTTTAACCGTGAGGGACTCCCCAGAGAATGCTAACGCGATCGCAAATAATCCGATGGCACTCAAACTGGTCCCGATAATCGTATGAGGACGACTAAATTTCCAGAATGAATAAAGCCAGGGGGCATACTTTTGGACCCTATTCGGAGGAGAAGATTGAGGCACCACCGGGGGAGAGGGAGAGGGAGAAAGTTGACTCATAATCTCACTAAAATTACACTCTAACAACCACAAAAAACAGAAATAAATTTAGGATTTCGTTCCACAAACCAACCCATAGCGAATTAACCCTTGCTGATATCCATCGCGCATGAGTCCGAGAGCAAACGCCCCTTGAATGGTTTGCCAACCGGAGAATAATAATCGGAGTAGAACCGCAGGGTCAAAGGCAGAATCAATGACTAAATCCCAAAACGGGGCCACCGCTTCGGACCAATCGGCAACCTGAATCCCTTGAAACCCAATTTCTCGGGCAATTGTCTCATATTCCGGCAAAGAAATCACATAAGGCAAGCAATAAACCTTATAAATTTCCATTAATTGATGTCGTTCGCGATCGCTTAAGGGTTCTGCCGGAGGCGCAACGGGACGATGACACCAGGTTGCCATCATCAACGCCCCTCCTGGGGCAAGTACCCGATAGCATTCTTGTAAAAACTTCTTTTTATCCGGCATATGTTCGCCACTTTCCAGGGTCCAAACCAGATCAAAGGAATTATCTGCAAAGGGCAATTCTAGGGCATTTGCCACCCGAAACTCGGCCCGTGGACCCGAGGTCAACTCCCCCCCTGACGGTACTGAGGATACAGAAATTCCGGCTTCTCGCGCTCGTTCCGTAGCCCGCGCTGCCTGAACTGGACTTAATGTAATTCCCGTGGCGGCTGCATTAAATTTTTGTGCTAAGTATAAAGAGCTACCACCGATACCACAACCGACATCTAAAATTGTGGAAACTTTGCCCGTAAGTTCCATTGACAACTGCGCCGATGTCCAAGCCAGGAGTTCTTCAATCAAATCAATCTGTGCCTGTCGTCGATCCAAGGCGCGATCGCCCCTTGGCCCATAATAACCGTGATGCATATGTTCCCCCCAAACCTGTTCCCATAATCCGGAGGAAGCATCGTAAAACTGCTGAATTTGCTCGTACAAGTTGCTCGTCATAATGGCGGTTAAACACTCAGAAGCCGTCTGGCTAGAATAAAGCACCCCCTATTGTAAACGATAGTGAACCCATTGGAGAAATCGACCTTATGTAAGTGAAACCTTTTCCCCTTAGCGGGGATTTCTCAAAAACTAAAGTGACTTATCAGATTTTTGGGAGATATATTATTCTGATTTTTCTCTGTGTCTGTGCGGCGCTTCTAATATATTTTAATGGGGTGAAGTGAGTGAAGGACACATCAGCACAGGTAGAGGCGATCCGCCTTTCCCTGGATGAAGTAGAAGAGTTAGCGTATCGCATTATCGCGATACAACGCGCAGCCCGGGCTTATATTATTTCTAGAAAACCCGATCAATTAAAAGCCTAGGAAACCTGGGATAATATCTTTTATCAAGACTCAGAAAAATTGCCCTATTTAATTCAAAATCCGGCCCACTGAAAAACTTTAAAACAAATTATTGAACTGGGCGATCGCGTTAATGAATTTGACCGCCGACTCATTTCTTATTTTGACCCCTATCCCTAGAAGAGCTTTTCTGAGTGGATTAGCGCCCAGTTTGCCCGTTGGCAGATACTTGATCCGCAAAACGTATCCCACGAAGTATTTCTCACCGGATTAGCCCGACAACTCGCCAAACAACTGGGTCAGACCCCACCCAGCCTCATTCTTCGGGATGAACACTTAAATTTTGACACCTTTGACCCCAGGGAACCCGACGCCTACCTACAAGCCCCGATCCAAAAACATGGATTTTAAATCGGGTTGGGAAAAATACTCCGGATCTACCGATTTAGATTAATAATAGGGAAGCCCCAGGGAATGGCATTCGTGGGGTCATTGTGACGTGGGTTCAAAATAGGCCAGAGAAAAAAATAGTCGTAGCCTCCCTCCAACTTGAGATCAGATCGACACTTACCCCTAAAATCAAAACAATCTAACCTCAAAAATATCATGACTGTTGCTAGAACGATTTGTCTGGGCTTTCTAGTGATGATTGCGATCGGCACATTCCTGCTGTTGCTGCCTGTCTCCACCAGTAACGGGACCTGGAACAATTTCGTCACTGCTTTGTTTACCGCCACCTCCGCTATCTGCGTCACGGGCTTAATCGTTGTCGATACCGGCACCCATTATTCGGGACTGGGCGAGTTTTTCATTATCTTGTTGATCCAGCTGGGGGGGCTCGGTTACATGACAGCCACCACCTTTCTGCTGCTAATCCTGGGACGGCGTCTGGGATTGCGAGACCGAGTAGCGATTCAACAATCCTTAGATACCGCAGAGATGTCCGGGGTTGTCCCTTTAGTGCAATCTATTATTGCCATGACCTTAGTCTTTGAACTGACCGGGGTATTTGTACTCTTGTTAATCTTCCTCCCAGACTACAGCTTTAAAGAGAGTCTATGGCTTTCAATTTTTCATAGCGTTAGCGCCTTTAACAATGCTGGCTTTAGTTTGTTTGTGGATAATTTAATGGGCTATGCCGGCTCAATTCCCATGAATTTAATTATCACCTTCTTGGTGATTTTTGGGGGAATTGGCTATCAAGTCATCATGGAGATGTATATATGGGCGCGCGATCGCATTTCCAAAAATCCCGAACGGGTCGTATTTTCCCTTCATTTTAAAATCGTCACCAGTACAACTCTATTTTTGCTAATTTTGGGGACAATCGCCTTTTTCTTTACCGAATCTCTCAATCCCGAAACCCTTGAAAATGTGGGCTTCCTGGAACAGTTGCTTAGTGCCTGGTTTCAGTCAGTCATCAGTCGTACCGCCGGATTTAACACCATCGATATTGGTAAAATGACCACAGCGGGCCTATTTATTATGATTGCCCTCATGTTTATCGGGGCCTCTCCAGGCAGTACCGGAGGCGGCATCAAAACCACCACGGTCCGTATCTTGACCAGCTGCACCCGTTCCGTACTTCAGGGACGTGACCAGGTTCTTTGCTTCCAACGCCAAATTCCCGGAGAACTGATTTTAAAAGCCGTTGCCGTCGTCCTCAGTTCCCTCGGTGTGGTTGTTGTCGCCACCATTTTGCTGGCGATCACTGACCCCAAAATGGAGTTTATCCAGCTTCTTTTTGAAGTCGTCTCCGCCTTTGGCACTGTGGGTTTATCCATGGGAATCAGCGCAAATCTCTCCACCCTCGGCCAACTGGTTGTGGTCATTACCATGTATGTAGGGAGGGTTGGAATGGTGATGCTGATGAGTGCTATCATAGGAGATCCCAAACCGATGAACATCCGCTATCCCGAAGAAAACCTGTTAATAGGATAAGGAATAAGGAGGGGGGAGGAGGGGGGAGGATGGGAAGACGGAAGAGAGTTGATGTTTGCGCCTTAATTCTTGATTCTTCATCCTTGCTTAAATCTAAATCTCTCCAGAAAGTTGGTACTATAAAAAAAGCAAATTATGCTCTTGTCGTCAAAACCTCTCAGCTAAGGGGCTGCAATGAATTTCCAACTTTGGAATTCACCAAGCAGTTGGCGGCAGCAAGGAGATGGCACTCCCCGTGACATCTGAATCCATTGATTCCAAGTAAAGGTATCTGGTGTGAATCTATCCTCTCTGAATTTCTTTCGCAATCTGCGTTCTGAGAATAAGCAATTTGCCGTGATCGGGTTAGGGCGGTTCGGTCGCGCCGTCTGTGATACCTTACATGGATTGGGGTATGAAGTGCTCGCCATTGACGTAGACGAAAAAAAAGTAACCGAAGTAATCAGCGAACAAATTGCCGCACACGCATTGCAACTGGACACCACTGAACCTGCCGCCATTGAACAGGCAGGAATGAAAGATTTCGATACAGTGATTGTGGCGATCGGTAATTTCTTAGCCCAGAGTGTCATTACAACACTCAACCTCAAAGAAGCTGGAGTAAAGCACGTCGTTGCTAAGGCTTCTTCTGAAATTCATATGAAACTGCTTAAAAAAGTGGGGGCTGATCATGTCGTGTTTCCCGAACGGGAGATGGGTTGTGCATTGGCACGCACAATTACGACTCCAAGTATCCTCGATCGCTTTGAACTGGACCCAGAACATAGCATCGTAGAAACCATCGTACCCCCCAACTTTCACGGCAAAACCATTGCTGAGCTCGAACTTCGCAATCGCTACGGTTTAAACATTTTAGCCGTCAGCCAAGATGAAAAATTTGAGATCAATCCCCCCGCAAACCGACGACTGCTAGGGGGAACAGTAATGGTAGTGATTGGCTCAAATAAGGCGATTGAGCGGTTGAGGCCATGATCCAAGCGAAACTGCGAGGAAGGGGTAGTAGATTCGGGGTCTAGAACCTCAAAGCAACCCTTGTAGAGACGCGAAATTTCACGTCTCTATCAGGAGTTAGGAATATTCCAGGCTTAGAGTTGAGAAACTAAAATATACTTAGACCTGAGTAGTTATCAAAAAATTATCATTATGTTAGGTAAATTTTTTAAAAAACCCTCTGCCGAACTTGGCGATCGCGTTCCTCCCGGACAACATCTCGCTACAGGTTTTCCCGTCCTCACCTATGGCGATACCCCGAAAATTTCCCGCGATCGCTATTCTGTGAAAGTGTGGGGTTTAGTGGAATCCAAAACCTTTACCTGGGATGACCTGATGGCAATGCCCCAACAGGAGTTTACCGCCGATTTCCATTGTGTCACCCGCTGGTCTAAACTCGATGTCAAGTGGACCGGAATCAAAGTCCTAGATTTCATGAAACATCTAGCGGTTGATCCTAAAGCTACTTGCATCATGGAACATTGCTATGGAGACTATACCACCAACATTTCCCTAGAGGATTTTCTCCGGGAAGAAAACTTTTTCGCCCATACCCTATTTGGCGAACCCCTCAGTGCCGAACATGGAGGCCCCCTGCGTCTCGTCGTACCTCACCTTTACGCGTGGAAAAGTGCCAAATGGATTAATGGTTTAGAATTTTTAGAAGAAGAAGCATCAGGATTTTGGGAACGCAACGGTTACCATCGCCGAGGAGAACCTTGGGCGGAAGAACGCTATAGTTACTAAGTTTGGTGTCACGACTTTAAAGGAACTTGTAAACGACTGAAGTCGTGACCCCAAACAGTAAGAAACGACTTCAGCTATTTCGGATGTTTGCTCTTGGTGCAAATTGTTAGATTTTCCTACCCCCCAATCAAACGTTTAATGAAATCTAACTTATTTTTATAAGGCGGGTAGCGAAAATCTATATCAAAGCGGAAAGATTTTTCTAACACACTTTTCTGGTGAGAAAAAGTATCAAAGGTTGCTTTGCCGTGATAACAACCTGTGCCACTGGTTCCCACCCCACCAAAGGGTAATTCAGAAACTCCGATATGCAGGATAGTATCGTTGAAACAAACCCCACCGGAAGAGGTTTCTTTAAGGACTCGTTGCTGTTTTTGTTTATCTTTAGAGAAGAGATAAAGGGCGAGGGGTTTGGGTCGTTGGTTGACCACTGCGATCGCCTCCTCTAATTTATCGTATTCGACAACGGGCAAAATTGGCCCAAAGATTTCCTCTTGCATAATTGGAGAATTGAGGGACACACCATCGAGAAGGGTTGGCGCAATATAGCGATCGCCTGGATCAGTTTGGCCCCCTACAATAATTTCTCCCTCCTGGAGTAAATCCCGCAGGCGATCGAATTGTTTGTCACTAATAATCCGGGCATAGTCGGGATTATTCTGGGGATTTTTACCATAAAATTCGGTGATGGTGCGCTCAATACCCGCTAATAAATCCGGTTTAATTCTGCGATTGACCAATAAATAATCGGGCGCAATACAGGTTTGACCGGCATTAATGAATTTACCCCAAACAATCCGCTTGCAAGCCGTAGGCAAGTCAATATCAGACTCGACAATACAAGGACTTTTACCGCCTAGTTCCAGGGTAACGGGTGTGAGATGTTTCGCCGCAGCTTCCATGACAATTTTCCCAATTTGGGTACTGCCTGTAAAAAAGATATGGTCAAATTTCTGGGCTAATAAATCTTGGGAAACTTCCACCCCACCTTCGAGGAGGGCAATATAACTCGGGTCAAAGGTTTTACGGATTAAATCGGCTAACAATGCCGAGGTATGAAGAGAAATTTCTGAGGGTTTGAGGATGACACAGTTACCGGCTGCGATCGCGCCAATTAAGGGGGAAATTGTTAGTTGAAAAGGGTAATTCCAAGGGCTGACAATTAATACCACGCCTAACGGATCGGAATAAATTCGCGCCGCACTTGGGAATTGGTCCAGGGGACGGGCGACGGTTTTAGGTTTGACCCAAGATTTGATATGTTTGAGAGCATAATCGATTTCTTTCTTAACCCCAATTTCCAATAAGTACGCTTCAAGTTCGGGTTTTTTGAGGTCTTTGTAAAGAGCTTCTGCAACCCGTTCTTTGTTATCAATAACGGCTTGTTTTAGTCGTTGTAGTTGTTCGATGCGAAAGCCAATATCTTTGGTTTTACCTGTGGCAAAGAATTGGCGCTGGGCCTCCATCAGGTCACTAATGCGGGATGTGGTAAGCATGAACGGTATCCTTATTTAATGGTAGAGGTGAACCCAGGGCGATCGCCCCACTTCTATTGTAGAGACTGTTCCCAAATTCCATCCCCTCGGAGCAAAATTCGGTTATGAAATCAACTCTAGGGACAGACTCCCCTATCTTTGCCTAGTACCTGCCTGGGGAGAGTTACAAGGCAGTTTTTGCGAGAGAAGGAGGCGGCGCAGGGGAAGCCGAAAAAGGCTCTAGCCGTTGCTGGGACTGCTGAATCGCATACTCTAAAGCAGTCTGATAAATGGTCATTTTTTGGGCAACTAAGGGATGTTTACTGTGAGTTTTAGGGACGGTTTGCAAGAGGGCGATCGCCTCTTGCCACTGAGAGGCGATCGCATTCCAGTCATAGAGAGAAAATGCCGAGGCGGTGAGTTGGGTTGCACTTTCGGCAGTGGCGATCGCGCGATCAAAGGGGTCAGTTTCCTGGACTTGTTGCTGTGCGTAAGCGAGATTGAGCTTAGATTCCGTCAGCATTTGTTGAGCAACGGCACTTTTAGGGTGGCTGGGAGGCATACTTTCCAGGTGTGCGACGGCCTCTTGCCACTCTCGCGTCACTTCTTCCCATTCTACCATTGAACTGGCCGTTTTTTCCAGCTTTCTAGCTTGTTCGGCTTTGGCAAAAGCCCGGTTATACGGGTCGATCCGTGCGATTTGCTGGTGGGTAGAGGTGAGATAATTTTCATAGCGATTAATTTGGGAGGCCGCTAAGGTCGCCTTTTCATCCTCGGGGGAAATGCTTTCTAAGATCGCGATCGCCTGTTTCCATAATAAGGCTATTCCCTCCCAATCTTCCATCGTTGAGGCGGTTTGAGCAAGTTGGGCCGCTTCCTCTGCTTTAGCAATTCCGTCATAAAAGGGGTGGAATTGAGAGAGTTGTTGTTCAGAAAAAGTGAGATTTCTCTCATATTCGGTCAGTTTTTGCTGAACCAGGGGATACTTAGGATAAGTTGTGGGGATTGCCTTTAAGTGGGCGATGGCCTCCTGCCAGCCCTGCACCCCTTCCTCCCATTCCCGTTTAGTAGCGGCAACTCGGGTGAGTTGAGAGGCCCGAGACCCTTTGTTGAAGGCCGGTTTCAACGGGTCTAATCGAGCAAATTGCTGGCGAGCATAAGTGAGATTTTTTTGATATTCTTGAATTTTTTGTGAGGCCAAATTTCCCGGGTCATGTTCCCTAGGCACCGTTTCCAACTGGGCGACTGCTTCTTGCCAATTCTGGGCCACAGTCTGCCACTCTTCCCATGTAGAAGCGGTTTGGGTTAAATTAGCCGCTGCGCTTGCTTTAGCCACTGCTTCAGAAATGGGGTCGAGATTCTCCCCGGCAGAGTTTGAAATCGGGTCCCCCGTCGATCCGTTGAGGGCAGTGACGAGGATGTTGTGAGAACATCCGACCACCATTAGGGACAGAAGGGCGATCGTTATCTTGGGGAAGGAGACCCGCAGGCAGCCAGGGGACAGGCAAGTGAACCGGGACAGATTTCGCAGTTGCATAACCTGAATGGAGATAGAGACTCGGGGATGATCCACAGAGGCAATTCATGCCCTTTCTATGGGTTATACCGCGATCATAAGGCAATTAGACCACTCCTAAAGATTTTTATTCCTTGGGACATATAATTACCTGAGCTTCCCCTCTTATATGTTCACCGCTGCGACGATTACATCTATCTACAGACGGAAATCCTTAAACTCTCTTCCCCTATCTGCTGAAACCTCATTGAGGAGGACATTTCTCAAGCGGCGATCGCTGGAAATACTCGATTCAGGTCCAGGATTAATTCCTCAAACCCGGGAATAGAAACCGTTTCATTCGGTAGCTTGACTTGTTTTTGCCGATAGTCAAAGGTTCCGCTTAATTTTTGATAAGGCGTCGTATAAATTTCCAGTTGCTTTTCTAATAAATTGACAATCCAATAGTCTGAAATTCCCGCTTCAGCATACAAGGGCAATTTCACCTGACGATCGTAGTCCAAGGAAGAATCGGCAATCTCAATCACCAGCAAAATATCCTCCGGCAGGGGATGATGGGAGAGGTAGTTATCCTCACGGTTTTGGACAATTGTAAAATCCGGTTCCGGTTCGCTATGAAGAGGCAGGGTAATTGGGTCCTGACAGCGGATCGTGGCACCATCTTCCAGTAACTTAAAAAGTTCCCGAATTAAAAGACTACAACAAACAGCATGAGGTTTTCCTTTCGAGACCATCTGGATTGCTTCTCCTTGGATTAATTCAGTGTGATCGCCGGACTGGAAAAATCCCAGTTCGATGAGACGGTGATACTCTTCTATGGTAAAGCGTTTGGCTGTAGCTAGGGTCATGGGAGTGAGGGGGTTGACGACTGTCTCAATTCTACCCTAACATTTCTTGAGTTCAAATTCTTCCGCTACAATTAAACCAGTCAAATAAATAGCCTAAATTTATGAAACGAATTGTTTTAATTGCTGGATTTGAATCTTTTAACGCCGACTTGTACCGACAGGCTGCACAGTTAGCAATCTCTCGCTGTCGTGAGTTGGATATCCGGGTATTTAGCGACAGCGACCTCACGGCTAACCCGGACGACGTAGCAACAGCACTTCAAGACGCCGATGTGTTTTTTGCTAGCCTAATTTTTGATTACGATTGCGTCCTGGAATTGAGGGAAAAAGTACAGCATATTCCCATTCGCCTCGTTTTCGAGTCTGCGTTAGAACTAATGAGTTTAACTCAGTTAGGAAAATTTGCGATCGGGGACAAACCCAAAGGAATGCCGAAACCCGTTCAATTTATTCTTAGCAAGTTTTCCAGTGGCAAAGAAGAAGATAAACTCGCCGGATATATCAGTTTTCTAAAAACCGGACCTAAACTGTTAAAGTATGTTCCCGTTCAAAAAGTGCAGGACCTCCGCAATTGGTTAATTATTTATGGATATTGGAATGCAGGAGGTACAGATAATGTCGCCGCCATGTGTTGGACTTTGGCCGAAAAATATTTAGGATTAAAGGTTGGGGAAATTCCCCCTCCCATAGAAACGCCAAACATGGGGTTACTCCATCCTGACTATTCTGGTTATTTTGAATCTCCGCGCCAGTATTTGCACTGGTATAACACCCAAAATCAACCCTCTGATATGTCCCCCAATACTCCAGTAGTGGGAATTCTCCTCTATCGCAAGCACGTCATTACCAAACAGCCTTATATCGCCCAATTAATCCGTCATTTTGAACAAGCCGGATTAATTCCGCTGCCAATTTTTATTAATGGGGTTGAGGGTCATGTTGCCGTTCGAGATTGGATGACCTCTGCCTATGAAACCAGCCAACGACAGCAGGGGAAAAATGAAACTCGGTCCTTATCTGCCGAAGCCGTAGAAGTCGATGCCATTGTTTCTACCATTGGATTTCCCCTAGTTGGGGGTCCGGCTGGGTCAATGGAAGCGGGACGGCAAATTGAAGTAGCAAAAGGTATTCTTTCCGCTAAAAATCTCCCTTATATTGTGGCAGCCCCTTTATTGATTCAAGATATCCACTCCTGGACTCGCCAAGGGATTGGCGGATTGCAAAGTGTTGTTTTATATGCACTACCTGAACTCGACGGGGCGATCGATACCGTCCCCCTCGGTGGTTTAGTTGGTGAAAATATTTATCTAATCCCTGAACGAGTCAAGCGTCTCACGGGACGGATTAAATCCTGGATTGAATTGCGAAAAACTCCCCCTTCAGAACGCAAAATTGCCATTATTTTATATGGATTTCCCCCCGGTTATGGCGCAACGGGAACTGCTGCTTTACTGAATGTCCCCCGCAGTCTCCTCAACTTCCTGCAATCCCTCAAAGATAGCGGTTACACTGTGGGGGATTTACCTACCGATGGGGAAGAATTAATCCGGCGAGTCAAAGTCGCCGATGAGTCACCGATGGAAACTGCATTAACTCATTCGGAAGGCATCCTCCCAATAAAAGTTAATGTAAAAACGTTAGATAAATGGTTGGGATATCTCCTCACTCGGCGCATCGAAAAACAATGGAAATCTCTCACCGATACCGGCATTAAAACTTACGGCAATGATTATGCAGTGGGGGGAATCCAATTAGGAAATATTTGGATTGGGGTACAACCACCTCTGGGAATTTCTGGGGACCCAATGCGGTTAATGTTTGAACGGGATATGACACCTCATCCTCAATATGCCGCTTTTTATAAATGGCTGCAACAGGATTTTAATGCCCAAGCAGTGGTTCATTTCGGAATGCATGGGACGGTGGAATGGTTGCCGGGGTCTCCCTTGGGAAATACCGGCTATTCATGGCCGGATATTCTGTTAGGAAATATGCCCAATCTTTATATCTATGCCGCCAATAATCCCTCCGAATCGATGTTAGCCAAGCGCCGAGGATATGGAGTCTTAATCTCCCACAATGTGCCGCCTTATGGTCGGGCAGGATTGTACAAAGAAATGGTTTTGTTGCGGGAATTAATTAGCGAATATTGGGAAGACCCTTCTAAAAACTCTGCCTTACGGGAGGCGATCGCCAAAAAAATCGTCGATATTGGCCTAGAAATGGATTGTCCTTTTGCCGAAGCCAAAAAACTGGGAATTGACTTCACACCTGAAACGGCACGGATGTTTAGCCCCGAGGTATTAATCCGATATTTTATCACCATTTACGACTATTTACAAGTCGTCGAACAACGGCTATTTTCATCAGGACTGCACACATTAGGAGAAAGTCCCAATACAGCCGCCTTAAAATCCTACCTAGATGCTTATTTTGACCAAGACTTGGACGAGGAAACGGTAGAGGCGATCGCCTCCGGCAACTGCCCCGAATCTCTCTCTCAACTCATCCCTAACCCCAATGAAGCGGTGCAAATTTGCCAATTATTAAGGCAAACCCCCGACGAAATGACCAACCTCCTACGGGGATTAAATGGGGAATATATTCCGCCTGCCCCCGGTGGCGATTTATTGCGCGATGGACCCGGAGTATTACCCACGGGCCGCAATATTCATGCCTTAGACCCCTATCGAATGCCCTCCCCTGCCGCCTACAGCCGAGGACGAGAAATAGCTCAAAAAATCATCGCTCAACATCAGGAAGAAACCGGCCAATATCCCGAAACTATCGCCGTTATGTTATGGGGATTAGATATTATCAAAACGCGGGGCGAATCCTTAGCTATTCTATTAGAATTGGTCGGGGCAGAACCTATCAAAGAAGGAACAGGACGCATTGTCCGCTATGAACTGCAACCCTTAGACCAAGTAGGACATCCTCGCATCGATATTTTAGCCAATCTGTCCGGCATTTTTCGCGATAGCTTCGTTAACATTATCGAACTCTTAGATGATTTATTTCTACGCGCCGCAGAAGCAGACGAACCGGAAAACCAAAACTTTATTCGCAAACACGCTTTAGCCTTAAAAGCGCAGGGAATTGAGAATGTTTCGGCCCGATTATTTTCTAATCCTGCCGGAGATTTTGGGTCTTTAGTTAATGACCAAGTAGTAGAGAGTAATTGGGAATCCGGGGATGAATTAGCCCAAACCTGGCAAAGTCGGAACGCCTTTAGTTACGGACGAAAAGATAAAGGAAAAGCTCGTCCCGAGGTGTTGCAACAGTTACTTAAAACTAGCGATCGCATTGTCCAAGAAATCGATTCCGTAGAATATGGACTCACCGACATCCAAGAATATTACGCTAATACCGGCGGATTAAAACGTGCTGCGGAAAACCAAAGCGACAAAAAAGTCACCGCCAGCTTAATTGAAAGTTTCTCCAAAGATACCACCCCCCGCAAACTAGAAGACCTCTTACGCTTAGAATATCGGACCAAACTTCTCAACCCTAAATGGGCAGAATCAATGGCGAACCAAGGGTCTGGTGGTGCTTATGAAATCTCCCAAAGAATGACTGCCTTAATCGGCTGGGGAGGGACCGTTGATTTTAAAGATAATTGGGTGTATGATGGCGCATCAGAAACCTACGCTTTTGACCCCGAAATGGCAGATAAATTACGAAAAGCAAATCCCGAAGCCTTCCGCAATATTATAGGAAGAATGCTAGAAGCTCACGGACGAGGTTTCTGGAATGCCGAACCCGACAAGTTAGAAAAACTCCAAGCATTATATGCTTTAACCGAGGATGAAATCGAAGGAGTTACCGTTGAATAATAAGATTCAACCTCCGGCAAAAAACCCTTTTGTTGAATTTTCTGCGATAAACTTTGGGAAGATGTTTTGAAAAATTAATTAATGTTTTATTAAACAAATGATAAAATTTGATACAATCACCGATGTTTTTAATGGGATTATCTCTCTAATCCAGGTTATAATTTGGCCCGCTTTTGCCGTTTTTTTTGTAACTTACTTTGGAGACTCTTTAAAGACACTCCTCAACAATATCAGCGAATTAACCTTAAAAGCAGGGCCATCGGGAGTGGAGGCGAGTCTTACCCGGCAACTGGAGTCGGCAGCGATGCTAGGTGCAGCATCGGGACAGAAGAAATCCAGTCAAGACTCCTCAGATAGCGGTGAAAATGCCGATACAAATAAGGAATCTCGAAAAATTATTCATGCAATTGAACGGGTTTCTGACCCTAAAATTTCTGAAGAATTACTGACCAAAAAGGTGTTATGGGTGGATGATTGTTTAGAAGAGAATAGTTATGAGCAAAAAGCCTTAGAAGTCTTAGGGGTTCAATGTAGTTTTTCTCGGAATACCGAAGATGCGATCGCCAAAATAAAGGCCAGTCCCTATCATGCAATCATCTCAGATATCGAACGTCCCCCGGACGATCGCGCCGGTTACACCCTCCTTGAAGAAATCCGCCGATCAGGCTATTATATGCCTTATATTCTCTATGATCGCACCATTCTACCCGAACACAAAATCGAAGCTAAACGACTGGGTGCAAACGGTTGTACCACCCAACCCACGGAGCTCTTTGAAGTCATCATATCGAGTTTGGTGGGCGATCGCAATTAACCCAAGCAGTCGCCTTCCCTAAACCCTCGCTAAATTCTGCTAGAATTCACTCAAGTTTTAGTGAAAGTTACCCAAAATCTATGATAAAATCTGTGACTAAACCGGGAGGCGATCGCCAAAAGCTAGGGTTTGCTTTCCTCTTGAGTCTGTTCAGTTTATTCCATGCCGATCGCCCTGCACAGTCCCAATCCATCGCCCTCTCTGCTGAACACCAAGCCGCACTAACAGCACTCAATATCCCTGTCGCCGTTCCAACCTATATCCCCAATGGATTTACCCTTTCTCAAATTAAAATCAACCTCTGTCCCTCCAATAGTCCCCAAGGCGGCGAATGTAGAGAAGGCTCATCCTATGAAATAATCTATCGCAATGCGGACAATACTTGTGTGATGATTGATGCTATTGGGGGAGGATTAGGCGGTGCCGATAGTGAGTTCCATTACTCTATTGAAACCCCCCTTTTAGGAGAAGTAGAAATTGGATTTGGTGAAATTCCTGGGGATAGAAATATACCCACTCGTGAACAATTAACAAGTCCCCAATCCAGGTTATATAGTTTTCCGACCAAAGCGACATCGAGTCCCTCTCCCTATTATGCTGTGCGAGTTCCAGAAAACCTTTATGCCTGTGGCAGCAATACCAGCATTTCTCCTCTGGAAGTTGAAAGAATTCTTCAGTCGTTAGTTTTTTTAGAATAAGGGTTTAACGGAAAAATGGCGATTTTTAAAAAAATCGCCATTTTTTAAAATTACCACGGACTACCAATTGTGATAAATCCAGACCAATAGTAGGGATGGGAAAGGTCCATTCCATTCAAATGTTCTAATTCCTTCGGCAAGGCGATCGCTGCATCAGAACCCACTAATTGTCCCCCCTCAAATCGGACCTCCGCGCGCAAGAGTTGCAGTTGTGCACGGCGCAATCCTTCCGCACGAATGGGGGCCGACTGCAACTGCTGGTAGAGTTCGGTCATTAATCCTAAAGTTGCCTCATCATTCACATACCACACTGAAGCGATCGCAGATTTCACCCCCGACTGTACTGTACTGTACTGCAAATCCTAACTCTGTCTGTTCCTCTTTAACATTTGTAAAAATTAAGTTTAATAAGCCCATTTAGCCCCCTAAAATGCTAGACTAAAATAAACCCATTTCAATAAGGATTAGCTTAGGTTTAAGGCCAAAAGGGGGCCTATCCGCTTCAGGAAAAATGTCAAAACTGTATTGATTGATAACAAAGGAGAGTTAGAGAAAAATGACAAGTATCAATCAGGATAAGTTTCGGCGGGGGTTGGGTGGATTGGGACTGGCGGGAATGACTGCGATCGCCTTGGGATGGAATCAACCGGGCGTCATCGCCCAACCCCAACTCAACTGTAATAATCCCCAAACCCAAAGCTCAATGAATGCTTGCGCTCAACAACGGTGGCAAGCAACCGATCGCGAACTTAATCGAATCTATCAATCTCTAACACCCCAACTGTCTAATACCAGGCGGCAACAATTAGTTACTGCACAACGGGCTTGGATTACCTTTCGAGACTCTGAATGCGCCTTTTCTAGCAGTTTAGCCGAAGGGGGCTCGATGCAACCGATGCTACTTTATGGATGTTTAGGGGGCTTAACTGAAACTAGAAATTCTGAGCTTAATCAGTATCGACGAGGCCAAATTCCCCCAGCCCAGGGACAAAATTATCAAAGTGTAGATAACCGTCTGAATGCTCTTTATCAACAGGTGATGGGTCAACTTTCGGGTAACCGAAAAGAACTGTTAACTACCGCAGAATTGGATTGGATCGAATATCGCGATCGCCTCTGTGAATTTGAACGCAGCGGCGGTGGTAATGCTGGGTTTAATCTCTGTCGAATTCGTCTAACCGAAAAAAGAACGGAACAGCTAGAATCTCATTTAGAAGATAGTAATTTGTAAAATCTGCGTCACTGTCGGTTATTCTTCAATCCGGGTTACGGTTACGGAATAAGTGAGTTCACTCTCACAAGGACCGATTGAGCCCGTGACGGGTTCGGCATTTCTGGGGTCGGCAGCCGAGGCGAGGGGAATATGTCCCTCGGCTGTTAGCATTCCCGATGTGGGGTCGAGTCCAATCCATCCGGCACCTGGTAGATACACTTCCACCCAAGCGTGCAAATCGGCTTTATCTGCCTCGGGTCCTGGGGGACCTTCTAAGGGTTTTTTATCGGGTTTGAGTTGAATTAAGTAACCGGAGGTAAACCGGGCGGCTAACCCACAATGCCGTAAAATTTGCACCAATAACCAAGCCGTATCCCGGCAGGAACCTAACCGTTGGGAGAGGGTTTCTTCACAGCTTTGGATTCCCGGTTCTAATCGCACGGTATAGGCGATATCTTGTTGCAGTTTGTGACTCAGATCTCCAATAAAGGTCGTAATGAAGGGGTCTGAAATTTGAAGCTGATTCACCCACTCTTTTAATAGAGGTCCCGATTCTTTAATTTGCAAAGCGGGTTGAAGTTCGGCGGCGAGTTGTTCTTCATAGGTAAAGGGGTAGTAACTCGCGTATTCTTCGACTAAAAAATCAAAGGGATTGATCGGATGAAGTTCGGCAATTAAATCAACCTGAATATACAGGTGACTGCTCATTTCAGGGAAGTTAACTCGGGCCATAAAATCCCCGGAAATCCCTTGCCGCCAATACAGTGAATGATTCTCGGGTTCAATTTTCAAAGTATAACTGCGGATTGGGGTGCGGCAATGGGGAGAGGGACGCAAGCGTAGGATATGGGGACCCAAAATCGCTGGGCGATCAAAGGTGTAATTTTTTTGATGATGGAGGGCAACTTTAACAGACATTTAAGGTGAAGCCGTGAAAGTACAGTCTAGAGAAGTAGCAGGAATTAAACCGGCGATCGCTTAGACTAACCGATTGCCACAATTGGCACAAAAACGGTCATTTTCTTTCAATGCTACACCGCATTGGGGACAAAAATTTTTTGGGGAGGATGAGGTTGATTGTCCCATACTCAGACTCATATTTCCCATCCGCATTTCCATTGGTTTCATTCCCATTTCCATATCCCCTATTTTCAGGGGTTCCATCGGTTTCGTGGGTTCCATGGGTTCCATTGGTTTCATGGGTTCCATTGATGGAGTTTCTGCGGTTTCCATCGGCATCACTTCGGCTGTACCCAAATCTGGTGCCTTGGCGATCGCCTTCATGGAGGACCCTTGCAATTGTACATAATGCGGGCCGCGATCGCTTTCTACTCGCAAAATAAATTCGCCTTGACTCCGATACAGAATAGGCAGTGCGATCCATTTTCCCGTCGAAAACCCGGTACTCGCTTGTTGCTGTTGACCAGGACCTGTACCGCTGAGGGTCACAATAGTTTGATTGTCCTGATTGGAAACAAACACCTGTTGGTGGTTACCCAGGTTGCACATATAAGCCATAACTGAACCTCAAACATTAGGATAACAAGGATTTTTTATAGTTTAGAATAGTTTGGTTCAACTGGGGTGAAACGGTCTGAGGAAGAAAAATCTTGAATCTGTGATAAATATCTGGTTTCCCTCTAAAAACGCCCCTTTAACAAGCGGCATCGTTTCATTAAAAAGTTTTAGGATATCAGGAAACTCTGACTCGATGGCGACCTTTTTAAAATTATCGATGATTTTTAAATAAAATAGAAGGAAATTTATCCCAGTCCTGGGCAATCCTATTTCAAAATAGAGGACGGAATATGGGGACCTCCAAGGGTTTGAAAGGTCTAGCCATTTAGCGTCACTAGGCTGTTTAAATATAGAGTAAAAAAGCCCGGGGAATTATTCAATATTAAGCGGTTATGATCTGTGAATCTTCAATCTACAACTTTTATTAATCCCATGTGTAATCCTTGGTAAATTTTATCCACTAAGTCCTGTTCTCGTTCTCCCAGATAACTGCCACAGAGGAGGCGCATCAATTGGGATTGATCTTGACGGCTAATTCGACGAGAATTTAGAATTTTTTCCGTCAGTTCGCCTATGGTTGATTCAGAAGATCGTTTAGGGGATTGCATAAGTATAATCACGGTTAAACTACCTCTCCTTACTTCTCTAATTTATGGGTTTTTTCGGTTGACGGGTGTGATGTTCTTAGTGTAAAGAAGCGATCGCGATCGGCAAACTTCAGTGATAGGAGTCACGGAAAATGCCTAACCCAAAGGGTTGTAGCATCCGCTTCCTACCACTCTTACGACTATTCACCCGTTGTTCTTACACCCCTACGGCGATCGCTGCCCAAGGCTTTCCACCGTTTCGTCAATTGTCTTAAAATTTCGTAATCTGAACTCAATAAAATTGAGCCCAATTCTTGCCCTAACTCTAAAGTTACAGGAAAAGGAGACCCCAGTTCAAGAATTTTTTAAGAATTGTTTTAAGGGAACTGGTTTGAGGATATCGCCCTATTTTGTCCGGGTTGGGGTCCCGCGACTGCGCCCCAACCCCTTTATCCTAGGGTTAGGATCAAAGATTAGGCTTGATTCCAGAGTTCCTTAACTTTACCGGGTAGCCATTGGGCAATTTCGGTAATTCGCTCTTGGGAAAGTTGTTCTTTCGTAGCAGAAAAGACAGCTTTAACCACCCGTTCCGCATCGGTGAATTCGGGCATCGAACCCTCTTGAGCAATCCGAAATAAAAAGCGATCGTCTTTAATAATTAAAGGTTGACGAATGCGGCTGATAAATCCCACAAATGGATTGGTATCTTTCCACAAATCGGCAACTTCCATCTGTAGGGTTTTATCTTGGGTCGGCTGTGCTTCTGTATGGAGTTCAGCGCCAACGCGATCGGCAGCTTCGGTGGTCATTACATCACGCATTACCCGATAGACGACCACGGTCAAATCCCGGGCATCAAAGATATCATTGAGGTTACCATTAACCATCACCTTTTCTAGAAATCCCAAATTCTCAGTGGCAATGGGGGTTCCAGGACGCCCAAATCCATCAGCGGGAGAATGAGACTCCATTTTTTTAAGAGTTTGGCGGCCTTTTTCCGTTAAAGTGGCTTGTTTTAAAAGAATTTGAGAAGGTGAATTGGCATTTTCTTGACCCTCACTGAACTGAGCCTTAATATAGGCTTTTTCATTTAAGTAGTCTAGATTATCAAGCAATTCTTTTTGAGTAATTTCTTGCTGGGAAAAATCGGCAGGGCTCAAATTTACAGAAGAGGATTCTTCATTTTGGCTGCTTTCTTTAATTTTCTTGAGTACAACGTAAGCTACATCATCTCTTAATTCGGCTGGCATATTATTCTCCAAAGTACAGTTTTTAACTTTCCATTCCCTCGGGCGATCGCCGAGCGATTAACCCAGGGGTTCGGGGGTTTATTTATTCCCCTAACATTTTATCGTCAGGATAAAATAAAATACTCTGTCTTTAGGGTGAAACCCTCTTCAGTCTTCCGAAGTAATTTCTAGAGACTTTAAAGGATACGCAATCCGGTTCTTTTCCCAAAAACCGCTAGTCAGTCCGGTGCGGTTTTTACGTTCAAAGCCCACTCTAGCCTGTTATACTTTACCTCCTACTTTTTAAAACTGAATCGGGTATGACATCGACCCCGACCCCATTGACTTCAAGGTGAGAGGAACTCCCGATAGTTATCATTAAAAGGAGGTATCCTGTTTATTCTCTACCCTGTGGGCACTTGGGGTGTAAAATTTTTCTGGGTGGGGAGTTTACGCCAGAAACCTCCCACCCATTTAGGATGGAAGGTTTTGTCAGGCGATCGCTACCCTTATGGAGGCTCCCGAGTAGATGTCCCTCATCTACAGCACCCTCAAAAAGGGGGAATAAAGGCCGTGAATTCGGTACTTCCCGATGAATGATAACCCGTCTTTAACGGGGATTAAGTCAGTCGATCTCGTAGAATAGATGAGAGTTTATCCACTGATTACCCCTCATCGTTGTAACAGGAAATGGTCGCCGTAATTTAATAAATCCTCTAGGGTTTCTAAGCGATTTTCCCAAGTTTGGATCTGATAGGGTTTTTGCAAGGAATAGAGGTGCATCCACCCCCGAAATTGGCGGCGAAATTCATTCAAAGCAGAATGCGCTTGCTGTAAATTTTCCCCCGAAGGATCACTCTCCAACTGTTCCAGAGCTTCAGTTAATTGTAATCCTTTATTCTTAAACCCGGTGAAGTCAGTATCTCTCATAGATAACTCCTCCGTATCCCGCAAAAATTGCCATTCCCGTTGCAATCCGGCAAACCGCGCTGCTGCTGTGGCAAAGGGTTCGCGGTAGGGAATAGGAGTCCGATCGCCCAAGGCAGATGGACCTTGAGTGCGCTGAAAAATCCCCTTTAACTCTGGGTTAAGATTTTCCACGGCAAACAGCGCATATCCTCCTACAGAGTGATTTCTTAATGCCTGAATCTGGTCTACTGCAATAATTTCCGGTAGATTCAGCAGACGAATGGCGGGTAACACCAAAGCAGCACCGAGATTCCCCTGATTAATCCAAGGTTCTGCCAATTGTTCCAGGCGGTTAGTATCCATTGCATAAGTCATGGGTACAACCAAATCAATATCTCCGCGACGCGCCCATTCTTCCCAGTTTTGCTGGATTTTGTGGAGGCGATCGTGAGGATTTAACGGAAATACTGCCACGGATAAGATTAAGTCAGAACGCAGACTCCGCAGAAGTTGAGATGCATCGGAAACAAAACTATCGACTTGACGTACCCGAAAATCCGTCCACTGCTGCCACAAGTCGCGATCGCCAGGACTAATCGTCATCGGGTCCACACCTGTTAAGTTCTGAAACTCCTGGCGTGCTACCTTGCCATATCCATAACTACGTTCCGCACTAGGGTCCTGAAAGGGATATCGAATATAATCCAACTGCACCCCATCCACTTCGTAGCGGGTGGCAATTTCCTCTAACATCCGCAACAAATAACTGCGAACCTCGGGATTTGCCGGGTCTAAAAAGGGCTTGGTTTGCCCTCGGGGAATCATTTGTCCTTCGTTGGTATAACCCGCCCAGTCCGGATTAGCCGCAATCAGAGGACCCGGATAATTGGGGTCTAAATTCAGTAAGACATTGTGGCGCTGATTCCCGGCAGCGAAGGTCCACACCCAAGCGTGTAACTCCATGCCGCGATCGTGAGCCAGTTTGACAGCGGCGGCGAGGGGGTCCCAATTTCCAATTAAGGGATTCTGCTGGGGTGCCACCTCAGAGGGATAAATGGGATATCCAGCATTCACAGTTTCAAAAAAGACTGTATTGATACCCGCAGCCGCAAGAGTATCAAAAATCTGGGCTAGACCCTGTTCGGACCCAGCGCGGACAATGGAACCGCGATCTAACCACATGGCGCGGATTTCCGGTTGGGCTAAAACGCCGTTAGTGGGATAGTTGTCCCAGAGTAAATCCCGAATTTCCAACCATTTGGCGCGAGCACCGGCATAGTCTTGTTGCTGAACTAATTGGGGGAATTCTAACAGGAGCGATCGCGCCGTGGCGATCGCCTCAGTCGTCGGGAGAAACGCCTGTTGTGTACGTGAGATCGCCCGAGGGTTATCTTCTTCTACTTCTTTCGTCTCCCCCATTGATGCCAGAGAAGCAGAAGCCACAGGAGATTTCCCCATCGTTGCTTCTTCTCGATCCGAAGTAACCGGCTGGGGACCTTGAGCATGGACTGAAGCCGAAATCAGAGCACTTTCCACCCGTCCGAGGAGATTTTCCAATTCTTGCCGCATCTCGATCGCCTGAAACGAGGGAATCGGCAATGGCCCTTGGTCCACCGTCAGACCCGGAGGTGCCGTTTCTTCCGCCGGATCCGCCCCGTTTGGGAAGATCTCTTGTACTTGTGCTCTTGGAGTTGGGACGGGGATAGAACTCCCTGGAAATGAGGGGAGGGGAGAGGTCCGCACAGGTACAGGAACCGGAGTGCTGGGTGGGGGTGGTTCTACCTGTTGCCGCCGTTGGGCTTCCGCGTCCCGCAATTGTTGCGCCTCGGTATCCGTTGGGGAAGGCTGTACCGCCGGTTGGGGTTCGGAGGTAGTGCTCGGCTGACTGGCTTGAGTTCGGTTAACTAGGGGTCCGCGCCCGACTTCGGTTCGCAAGAGGGCCGCCCGCAACCAGGCGCTGTCATACTCGACATCAGTATGGTTTCCCCACTCCCAGCCGAAGAACGTAGTGCGATCGCCAATGAGTACCGCTGGATTGCCCGGTGCAGGTCCCCAGGTTGTCATCACTGCCGTGTTATAGCCACTGGGCGCTAAAATTCCGCCTGGAATGGGGATCCGGTTGACTTCTTGGGGAATCCAATTCGAGGGACAGAGTAATTCCGTGCGGCAATAGAGGGGTTCCATTCGCGTCGGTTGCGATAACTGACCTTGCCAAGTGCCACCCACAGTTGAGGCTAAAGCATGACGAACTCCCTCCGCCGAATTCACCCCTAAGGGCCCCGAGATGACTGCCTGGACTCCTTGACTTAATAAACTTTCTAAAGCCAGGGCCTGTTCCACCGTCCAGGTAGAAATATTCGGGATGAACAGGACCGTAATATTAGCGGCGAGGGAATCATCCAAGAGGCGATCGAGTTCAATCGTCTCATAAACTAATCCAGCCGCCCGCAACCGTTGGTCGATCGCCTCCCATTGGGCCTCATTTTCCGCACTGCGGACCACGCCTAATCGCAACGCCGAGTTTTCCGTGAGGGGTTGGGTTGGAACTCGACCCCCAGGAGGCGGGGGTGCGTTTTGACTTAAGGAGGTCTCTGAAATCTCCGAAGCTGGTGGAGTCGGCTGTGCGATCGCCCCTCCGACTGGCGCAGCCAGTAGGGATAAACTGGCTACTAAGGTACCAATTGCCCAGTACCCTAGGTGGGGAATCAACCCCCCCTCGCCCCGGTGGGTGTAGATGATGGGCTTAAACCGGAGTTGCACCTTTCTCAAAGATTTTGACAGATGATAACGGCGATCGCTTATCAAACTTTCTTATTCCTGCATCAAAACAGTAAGGAGCAATTCTAACAAGTTTGGGGACGCGTCTGATAACTTTTCTGAGAAACTCAAAAAGGAAAGACCCCATTGGCCCTGATTTCCCGAGATTCCAGCGGTTGAAATCTCGGGACTCCTCCGAGTCAAAGACCGATACGTTCTGTCAGTCCCAAGCACAGTAAAATTAGGATATCCCCGATTGGGCCGGGCGTTCCACAGACCAATGAGTAGGCGGTAGGAAAAAGGGTAGGGGTCAACAGGGTAAGGACTTTGAGATTGATTTAGAGTTAGAGCAGTTGCGTCAGGCGATGGCACCGCCACCGGCAGCAGAATCGGAGCAAACTGAGGTAGACGATCTCGCGGAAACGGCACCGCATCCAGTCACCTCCCCATCTTCCCGGAAACCGACAGTATTAATCGCCCTGATCGCCTTGTTGGCTTTGGCTGTGAGGGGAAGTGCGATCGCCGCACTTAAGGTCCAGCAGTGGGCGCTAACCACCTCAACAACGATTGGCACTCAGATAGAAACGGCGAAAAAAACGGTAGATATTGACCTCCTGAAACAGCAGCGCCAAACCCTGCAAACCGTAACGGTTATCCTAGAAAAAATTCCTAATTTACCGGGGTTAAACTATCAACAAGCTCAGGCTAATTTACCCCAACTGCGATCACTCCAAACTACGGTACAACTGAACCTAACCGCATTGGTTGGCACCAGGAATGTCCCATGCAGAAATCTTAAATGATTTGCCCGAGTTAACCGAGGAAGATATCAAAGCTTGTTTGGAGTTTGCCGCTGACTGAGAGGGCCGCTTAATTGCTGTAGTTTATCGATAGCACTTTGCTCGATCGCCTGGAATTGTATTAATTTACAGAGGCGATCTATATCTCCTCTACCCATTATTTAGACTTGTAGGGTGGACATTGTGCCCACCTGCCCACCCAACAATTGCTTCAAGGGATTAAACCCACTTAAAACAGGCACTACTCACCCGCCAATGGCTTAATCCACTGTCTCATTCACCGGGAATCGATTAATTAGCTGAATCGCCCGATAAGCATTCACTTTTAACCCTTCAGAAATGTGAGGAACGTAGGGAATCTGAGACAAGAAATCCAATGTTCGACGCAACATCCGCACAATATCACCCTCATCCAGACTGGTATTCGCACAGAGTTCGGGCCATTCCACCCCAAGAGCCCACTCTTCCACGATCGCAATTAACTGCCGTTCCAACCAAATCGGGAGGGCCACCCGATGCCGATGTTGGAGTTGGAACAATTGCCGACGCTCTCCTTGCAGTTGGGATAATGCTCCATCTACCTCTCGGGAGAGATTATAATTCGTCCAATTATCGGGCCGGGAAACCTCTGTCACCAAGGCGGCACAAGCGCAAGCAAACTGATGCGGTTCTAGCCATTCTAAACAGCCAGACATTAGCGCCAGTCCCAGCCACAACTCGTTATCTCCGCGAATAGCTGCAGCACTTTCCCCCAGAGGTGTCACCTCAAAAGTCAGGTTCTCAATGGCGTCTTCATCGCCATCCGTTTGGGTTTCCAACTGTCGTAAACATCCCACCTGTTGCAGGATATTGATTAAATCCAGAAACTCTTCCCAGTGAGCCGTTAAATGGGTATCTAACTGGTTTCGGACCTTGTTAAGGTCGCTTTCGAGGTTTTTATATCGTTTGAAATGTTTAACTAGGGTGCCGGGGTGTCCGTACTCGTTCAAGGGATGACCCTTGAGTTGAGCTTGTAAGGCGGCAATTCGTCCCTCTTGTTCCTCCACTTCCGGTGCATAAAAGGTAGGGACGGAACTGGGAATCAACTGGGCGATCGCCGCTGTGTCTTGATTTCCTTTGCGAGATTGTCCGGGTTTGAGCACCAATTCCACCGGAGGCAAGGGCGATTCATATTGATTCCACCGGGGTAGCGGTTCGTGCAATTCCACCACATCAAGTCCGGTCCCCACATACCAGCGATTGCTTTGACTCAAACATACCAAAATCGGCGATTTCCCCGGTCCCGGTGCTTTGGCTACCAAAACCGCCAAAATTGGCTCTTTGGTGACAATATGACGGCCTTTGAGACTGAGCAATTGTCCCGGTTCAGCGGTGGGAAGGGCTTGGGCGGCGATTGTCCGGGTCGATTCTAGGGCTTGCTCTTCAAGGGTTTTGAGCAGTTGCTGTTCGACCTTCATCCGTTCTCGTAATTTTTGATATCCTTTACACAGGTCCTCATCCAACCCTTGTAGCTGTTTTTTGAGGTTCTGCACTTCCTGGGCTTGTCTGGAAATTTCTTGAAGTTTTGGTTGGAGATGCAGGGTTGCCAAATATTGCCCAAAACTCGATTCGACCAATTCTTTGGTTTCTTCTAAAGTATGGGTTTGCAGCAGGTTTAACACCATGCCGTAGGTGGGAGTAAACTGGCTCACTAAGGGGTCTGGTCCGACGGTCGCTAAATAGGACGCTTCTTTTGCCCCTTCAAACCGAGTCTGAACCGTGACCACATACCCCCGTTCGTCCATCCCGCGACGACCGGCTCGACCGGACATTTGCAGGAATTCGGAGGCTTTTAAGAGTCGATGTCCATCATCGGTGCGCTTGGATAAACTAGAAATCACTGTTGTCCGAGCCGGCATATTAATTCCAGCCGCGAGGGTTTCTGTAGCAAAGACGACTTTAATTAATCCCGCCTGAAAGAGTTCCTCGACTAATCCTTTCCAGGCGGGTAAAATTCCGGCATGGTGGGCGGCGATTCCTCGTAAGAGGGGTTGAAGTTGTCCGGTGCGTTCCGCTTCGGGATTGCGCTCTAAAAATTCATGGACTCGTTTGTGAAGTTGTTCGGCTTCGCGATCGCTGACTAGGCTCAGTCCAGAAACTTGGGTAACGGCATCATCGCAGCGGCGGCGACTGAATATGAAATAAATCGCCGGGAGCATATCCTGCTCGTGGAGATGGCTCAATAATTCTATTAATCCCGGTTCGTCTCGATTGGACCCTCTGCCTTTTCCTTGGGTTTTAATCAGGCGCTGGTTAATCTTAGTATGATCCTTACTCAGCAGGGGAAACAGTCCTTTCGAGCTGCAAAAGTAAAATTCTAGGGGAACGGGTCGATAATCGGAGTAAATTAGCTCCGTTGGTCCATGCACCTGGGAGATCCACTCGGTCAACTGTCCGGCATTGGCAACGGTGGCAGAGAGGGCGACTAACTGAATTTCTGGAGGACAATAAATAATCGATTCTTCCCAGACGGTGCCACGCTGTCGGTCATTCATGTAGTGGCATTCGTCTAGAACTACTGCCTCGACCCCATGCAAAGAGGTCCCCACGGCCCCAATTGAGGTACCGTAGAGCATATTTCTAAAAATTTCCGTGGTCATCACCAGCACTGCTGCATCCCGGTTGATGGAGATATCCCCGGTTAGCAGTCCCACGTTTTGCTCTCCAAACTGTTGACGAAAGTCTCGCAGTTTTTGGTTAGAGAGGGCTTTGAGTGGGGTAGTGTAAAAGACGCGTCCACCCCGTTTCAAGGCACGGTAGATCGTATATTCTCCAATTAAGGTTTTTCCTGAGCCGGTTGGCGCACAGACAACTACGGACCGGCCTGCTTCTAAGGCGGCGATCGCCTCATGCTGAAATCGATCTAACGCAAAGGGAAACAGGTTATTTGACTCAAATTTTTTCAAGATAGGGGTACTGCTCACGCCCAAAATTTCCTAGTGATTTTGTTGACTGTTTTTTCCCATCGGTTCGCCAGGGTCGCTCGTTATGATCTAGTGGACGCTTTAGTTAGCAGTCGGATGCGTTTTTTTAACTTTCTCGTCCGCTGCCCTTAGAATTTACTCGCTTCCCAATTGCTTGACCGATGTTTGCGGGGATTTGGCCGTTGGCTGGCTATCTCCCCCTCTTCTTTATTAAAATCCCATTATTCTTTAGTTGTTATTATAACAATATTCCGGTTGATCCTTCGAGTTGAGTTTATACCCCTTCTGTTTTCAAATAATCGACGGGTCAGCTTGCCAATTCTTGGCTTTAATTGTTTAATTCTTTTATTATGACCTGGGCGGTTTTCCTTGTACAGGTATCCCCTGTCTTAAATTCTCTCCCCTCGTTGAACTCGTTATCTCTTAACAATTGTTAATCTTAAAAAAGACAGGGAGGCAGGCGGGTTACAAGCGGCGCATGAGTTCGCTTAACAGGGAACCGGGGACTCGCGATAATGCCCGAGTTTGTCCCTCAATGCCAAATTCAGCGTAAATGGTACGAACAATCTGAACAATATAGGCCCAGGCGTTTTGATGACGTTCCGGCTGGTCTTGGGTCGCAGTCGCCCCTTGTACATAATGATGCAGGGCGGCATCGAAATGTTGAGCGCGGCAGGTAAGATCGGGGATGGCGCTGGTTTGGGTGACCAGTTGATAATGAGCCAATCCCAAGTTAGTATGGGCCGCAATAATATCAAAGGCTAAAATTCGGGGTGAAGCCGGAGAAGAAGACTCACTCCCTACCGGCTGAGTCAGTTTCTCGCCCAAAGTAATGGCAGCATCGTAAGCCGTGATCGCCTCTTGTAAAAATTCCGCCCGTAATGCCGGTTCCGATTGAGAGTGATTCGCTAGATGCCAATAGGCCGTCCCTAAATTATTTTGAGTAGCGGCATTCCCTGCCGGAAGGGTCTGTTCGGTTCGATACATTAAGGCAATCTGATAGGCAGCGATCGCCAACATCAGATAATCTTTGGGTTTTTCATACTGGGCTAAATTCCAATAGGCCGTCCCTAAATTATTTTGAATCATCCCATATTCTAGGGGTTGTTCAGACCGGGAGTGATGACGTAATGCCTCACTATAGGCGGCAACTGCTTGTTTTAAATTCGGCACCGCCTCCCGATGTTGGGCCAAATTCCAATAGGCTGTTCCCAAATTATTCTGAGTCGCGGCATAAGGGCGCACATCCCCATCCTGGGAGTTTACCAATTCCCCCTTGCGATAGTCTAAGGCTTGTTGGTAGGCAGCAATTGAGCGCTGTAAATTCTCCTCCCGGTCTTGATACCGGGCCAGTTCGCTATATACTGCTCCTAAATTATTCTGAATCCGCGCCCAGACGACAGGTTGGCTGTTGGCATCCAGATGTTGCAACCCCTGGAGATAAAGTTCAATTGCCTTGAATAAGTCGGCTAACTTCTCCTCGGGTTGCGATCGATACCGGCATAGCATCCAATGACAATTTCCCAGGTCGTTTGCCACATCCCCCCATTCCGGCGCATCTTCCTCCATGAAGGCGATCGCCTGTTCATAGGCCAGAATAGCCAGGGTGAGATATTGCGGGAATAACTCCGGAGTGATTCCGGTCCCATTTTGATTCCCACTGCTACCCTTAGACAACCAATCCCGATAGAAAGAACCCAATTTTAAATAGGCATTGGCGAGTTCTCCTCCAGAGGTGGCCTGATCGTGCAATTGTTCCACCTGTTCCAAGAGTTTGAGAGGAAGGGTATTGGCCGCAGAAGGCACAAAGTTACTCTTGACATCGGCGGCAATTCGTGCATTTACCGTTGCCCAAACCAATTCCACCAGCTTTGTGGGAGGTTTCGGGGGAGATAAGGGAGAGGGGGAAAGCGCAACGGGGGTTATTCCCACTGGGAGGGGGTCTAAGGGGGAAGGTGTAGGGGCAGGAATTTGGACTGGGGGGCGACTGCCTTTAATCTCCAGGGGAGATTCGTCTAACGGTACCAATTGCCGGGTTTTAGTCTTCTGCTGGAGTAACCGGGGGCGGACCTGGGAGAGTTCCATCATTGGGGTGGGGGTGCACTCCGGGGACTCGGCGACTGGGGTAGGTTCTCCCTCAAATTCAAATAGTCCCGTGTGGCAATGCCAAAATTGGGGTGCAGATTGGGCGATAGTGCGACACCAGGGACGGGATACCCAGAGTAGGATGCTACAAGAAAAGAGGCGATCGCCTGCATCACTTAAGCGTCTCTCACTGGCATCTAACTCCGCCAAAAATGACCACTGCACCGCTGGAGTGGCCTTCGTGAGTTTCTCCAACCCTACTATCTGGAACACCGGCAATGGCGATCGCAGATCGGACCGGGTATGGCGAGTGATCCACCCTTCAATTTGGGCGATCGGATTCGGGTCCTGAAGATTTAACTCCAAACTCACCAATCGCGGGTAGTTGGATGTCCGGGTTTTCCCGTCTCCATTCTCCGGTACTTCCCCGCTTCCACAACCGGCTGTCAACTCCGCAGCTAAACTCCTTGCCAAACGGTTTCGCACCGGCAAGTCATCACAGACCGCCACAAAGATTTGATGGCGTAAATTCAGACTCAGCGCCAGTTTAAGCTGCTTGTAGGTTTGCCGATTAACGTCCAAAACTGTTAGGGGAAGAATATCCGTTACGATCATCGTATCAGGATCACGAGTGAAGCGAATAAGAGACCGAACTCTGCCGAGGGTACATTTAACTCCTGCGGCAAGTTGGCTTGAACAGATACTCTTTCCAGGATTCAGTTAAGGGTTCAGGAGGGATGACACCAGAGAGATCGTCCGGACGAATTCACAAAAGAAACGACTCAAGTCGGGACTACAAACAAAAGAAACGACTCAAATCCTCTTCTTTTTGGTTCGTAGTGACGACTTCAGTCGTCCCCCAGTTTGGTAAAACCGGCTTTTCTAGGCTGTTTCTCCTGGGTTCGTAGTAACGACTGAAGTCGTTCCCCCAGTTTGGTAAAACCGGCTTTTCTAGGCGGTTTTAACTAGCTGACGTTAGAAATTGTGGCAGCTAGGACCAATAAACCACCGACTAATAAAAGACCCAAAACCGCCTGGACCGCGTAGTTACGTTTTTCCGTGGTCGTTGGAGAGGTGGCGGTGTACATTTTCGGCTCTTTGGCAAAATTATTGAGCAATCCGCCTTCATCTTCGCTATAGGGCATTCGTTAAAACCTCAGTCTTTGTACCTACCTATTTTTACTTTATCAGATGGCGGCAAAGATCGATCCCTGGATCATTAGCAATTTTCTGGAAGGCGATCGCTCAGTTGGACCGCTAGCATACCCGTTCCAGATTAGGCCGTTTGCAATATTCTCAAAAGGGGATGTAGTTTGTCCCGACTATTCTAAAAACAGTAAGTCGCTACAGGATTTCGCCCGTAGGGACTTAGTATTTGAAAGATTGGAAAGTTTAAAGATTATTGATGATACTTAGGTGTTGCCCCTAACCCTCTTCCGTTTGGGAGAGGATTAGGGGTAAGGGGCTCAGAAACAGAGTTTTTGTGTGGTACTTTTAAGGGGCGATCGTGCCACTGAGAGGAGAACTTGCACTAGCGGCAGATTTTACCGGAATCCGACCGGCGAGATAGGCGAGGCGTCCGGCTTCCACCCCTTGTGCCATTGCCCTTGCCATTGCCATCGGATTTTTGGCGAGGGCGATCGCGCTATTAATCAGGACCAAATCGGCCCCCATCTCCATTGCTAGGGCCGCTTCCGAGGGAACACCAATTCCAGCATCCACCACAACCGGCACTTGAGCATTCTCGATAATAATCGCAATATTGGCAGCGGTACTAATTCCCTGCCCCGACCCAATCGGAGAACCCAAAGGCATCACTGTAGCACAGCCCACTTCTTCTAATCGCTTGGCTAACATTGGGTCTGCATTAATATAGGGCAACACGGCAAACCCTTCTTTGACTAATTGTTCGGCGGCTTGCAAGGTGCCAATCGGGTCAGGTAGCAGATATTTCGGGTCGGGAATCACCTCTAATTTGACAAAATTATTCTCTTCTTGGCCGAGTAGTTTTGCCATTTCTCGACCCAATCGTGCTACCCGGATGGCTTCCTCAGCGGTTTGACATCCGGCAGTATTGGGCAGCATCCAGATTTTATTCCAGTCGATCGCCTCGGCTAATCCTTCATGTCCCGGTGCATTGGTTTGGACCCGACGCACTGCCACTGTGACGATTTCGCAACCACTGGCGGTAATACTCTGCTGCATCTCCTCCATTGACCGATATCTGCCGGTTCCCGTCATCAATCGAGACCGAAACGATCGCCCCGCAATGGTAACGGGCTGATCTAAGCTCTCTAACAAAGACCCCGGGGAGGCGACTGGGGATTTGGCGGTGGCGTAGGTAAGGGAATTGCTCATGGGAGACTCTGTGGGTTGGGGGGATGGGGTAAAAAATCGCTGACTGTTAAAATGCCCTAACAGGGGTTCTGCATTCTCATGGAGAATCCAATCGGCAATCAATGAAGCTGTAATCGGGGCTAGTAAAATTCCGTTGCGATAGTGACCTGTGGCTAGGGTTAAATTGGCAGTGGCACTCGGACCCAGAATCGGCCATTCATCCGGGGTTGCCGGTCGATATCCCCACCAGAATTCGCTGATAGGATAATCCGCCAGGGCTGGATACAGTCGAATTGCCCGTTCTAACAAGGCTTGAATTCCCCCTGGGGTGTTCCCGGGCGTAAACCCCACATCTTCACTGGTTGCGCCGATGATAATCCGGCCATCGCGTCGAGGAACGAGGTAGGTTTCGGGTCCAAATAACACCCGAGTTAGAGGCGGTTGCTCCGTAGGGGGGACTTGCACACAAAGCATCTGGCCTTTTTTGGGATAAACCGGAATCGGCAGGAGTTGATGACTCCAGGCCCCGGTGGCTAGGACGTAGTGGGAAGCGTGTAATTCTCCGAGGTTGGTCCGCAGGGCGACTGCCTGCTGTTGTCGCTGGATAATCCCCTCAATCATCACCCCTTCGCGAATGTCGATTCCCAATTCTCGGGCCGCAATTAACAAGGCGTTGGCGAGGGCGCGATTATCCACTTGTCCATCTTCGGGAAACCACCACCCCCCGACTACCGCTTTCCCTAAACCCGGTTGGTACAGGTCAAGGTGACTTTTATCAACCCAGGTGGCGGGAAAGGCTGAGTCAGTGGGGGAGGGGATTGTGGGTGGAGATAGTTGATAAACGGGTGCGAGGATACCCCCAGGCAAATAGCCGGTGGAGACTCCGCTGAGGTCTTCTATTTTGCTAACCCAGTCGGGGTAGAGCGATCGCGATCGCAGGCACAGATCTAACATCGGTCCCGGGGGAACGGCCTCGGCTTGGGGGGCCAGCATTCCTGCGGCTGCGTAGGTTGCGCCCTCGGCTAAAGAGCGAACACAAACCGTCACCGATACACCTCGGAGTTTAAGGTCAATGGCAATAGACAAACCAATAATGCCACCGCCAATAATAAGGATATCGTTTGATGTTTTCATTAAAATTTTAGGGTATTTTTTTTATAAAAATAGCGTTGCTCTGACGTGATCATCCCCAAGATTAGTTTAAAATTTTTCCTTTGACCGTAGGGTCAGGGCAGTGGCATATCGTTCCCGGGTGATCCTCCGATTTTATAGGATGGAGTTGCCTTAATGAATGGGAATAAACGGAGGTATAATTTAGGATAACGCCTTCTCAATTCAAGAAAAAATGTCCTTAAATTCTTAATTATTTAAAACTGAATGTCTGTGACCCTTAATCTTCCGCTGCCCAGACTGGATTCTCCCCTTGTCCCCAAAATCCCTCGTATTTTGTCACCTTTACATCACCTAACACTCGCGTTTGGCAGGCTAATCGGAGATTTTTTGCGGGAGAATGAGGAGGGAGAGATCGCCGCGTCCGGTCTCGCCAGTTGGGAAAAGAAACTTCCCCTTCAACCTCAACGGCACAAGTTCCACAACTGCCAATCCCGCGACAGTTAATCAGTTTAGCCTTGCCATTGTACAGGTCGGCTTCGTTGTCTAACAAAACCTGCCGGAGATTGGCACCGCGATCGCACTCTAGGGTCTTTCCCTCAATTTGTACTTTTGGCATCTCAACTTACTCCCCGCATTCCATTCTCTATTTTTACACAATTTTTCTATTCAACTCCCAAAATTATGAATGCAGACAGCCCCAACCGGATTTGGATCTACGACACCACGTTAAGAGATGGTTCCCAGCGCGAGGGGATGTCTCTGTCGATTGAGGATAAATTGCGAATCGCTCACCGCCTCGATCGCCTGGGCGTTCCCTTTATCGAAGGGGGATGGCCTGGGGCCAATCCGAAGGATGTCCAGTTTTTCTGGCGACTGCAAGAAGAACCCCTGCAAAACGCTGAAGTAGTGGCTTTTTGCTCCACTCGTCGCCCGGGAAAAACTGCCGCACAGGACCCAATGCTACAGCCCATTCTCTCCGCAGGGACCCGCTGGGTAACTATTTTTGGCAAATCTTGGGATCTTCATGTCACAGAAGGACTCAACACGACCCTTGAAGAAAATCTGGAGATGATCAGCGATACTATCGAGTTTTTGCGGAGTCAGGGACGACAGATCATCTACGATGCTGAACACTGGTTTGATGGCTACAAAACCAATCCAAATTATGCCCTTAAAACCCTAGAAACGGCGATCGCAGCCGGGGCCGAATGGATTGTTTTCTGTGACACGAACGGCGGCACACTTCCCCATGAAATCAGCCAAATCACGGTTAATGTTATTAAAACCTTACGCCAAAATACTGATACTTCTATCAATTTTGGCATCCACACCCACAATGACTCCGAAACAGCCGTTGCCAACGCCTTAGCTGCGGTCCTCGAAGGGGTACGAATGGTTCAAGGCACAATAAATGGCTATGGCGAACGCTGTGGAAATGCCAACCTCTGCTCTTTAATTCCCAATCTCCAGCTTAAACTCGGCTATGATTGTATCGACCCCAGTCACTTAATCAAACTAACGGAAACCAGTCGATATATTAGCGAAGTTGCCAATCTTGCCCCCGACGATCATGCTCCGTTTGTCGGACTTTCCGCCTTTGCTCATAAAGGGGGAATTCATGTTTCTGCTGTGCAGCGTAATCCCTTGACTTATGAACATCTGCAACCGGAATTAATTGGCAATCAGCGCCGGATTGTGGTTTCCGATCAAGCCGGATTAAGTAATATTTTAGCAAAAGCGGAGAGCTTTGGGATTGACCTCAACAAAAAAGACCCCAAATGTCGGCAGATTTTAGAAAAACTGAAAGAGTTAGAAAATCAAGGATATCAATTTGAGGCGGCTGAAGCAAGTTTTGAATTATTAATGCATGAAGCATTAGGCGATCGCCAAAAATTCTTTGAAATTAAAGGGTTCCATGTCCACTGCGAACAACTTGAAGGGATGACAAACGTTCTGGCAACGGTCAAAGTCGGCGTGAATGGTAAAAATATTTTAGAAGCTGCGGAAGGAAATGGCCCAGTTTCTGCCCTTGATGCCGCCCTCAGAAAAGCCTTAGTTAATTTTTATCCTGCCTTAGCGGACTTCCAACTTACGGATTATAAAGTGAGAATTCTGGATAGTGGGGCCGGAACTTCGGCCAAAACTCGCGTGTTAGTAGAATCAAGCAACGGTCATCAACGCTGGACGACAGTTGGGGTTTCTCCTAATATTATTGAAGCCTCTTATCAAGCAGTGGTGGAAGGATTAGAATATGGTTTAATTCTTCAAAACCAAGTTAAGGAAGTCGTAGCGGCTTCCTCCTAGAAGCAGGTTGAAGCGAAGCGATTAAACTAAGTAGCTGAACCTAATTAAAGCCAATCTTCCATTTACAATTAAAAACCTGGGAATTCCTGCGGAGGCAGGAATAATAGGCTCATAATCTTTGATTGCGAATATGGAGTTTATTTAGGTTTACCGAATTAAGGGCTGGTTAAATCTCCGATTCTGTCCTTGGCCCAATTTCGGTTAGCGGATTTAAGATAAATCTCTGGGGAGGGAATAAATTAGAAGGGATAATCACCCAATCAGTCACTTGTTAAACTGTCACAAATGCTTCGGACACTGCCACCGACTAGAATAATAATAAAGTGATTCTTGATCGTCTAGGATTTTAGCCCTCATGCAGCGCTTAGAAAATTCCACTACCTCTGAAATCAGATTTTCTCAAGTTCCCGAAGATCCTCGTATCGAACTCTGCGTTGCAGAAAGTTTAGGGGAATGCCAGGAAAATTTATTACGAGTTTTAGTGGTAGCTTCTGGGGGTTGCACAGCGTTAAGTTTGTTAGCTTCGCCCATGGTTGGACAAATTGAAGCGGTGGATAGCAATCCGGCACAACTGCATTTGGTGGAGTTGCGCCGTCAGGCATTGGTACACTTACCCTTATTTGACCAGATGGCGCTGATTGGGGGCGATCGCACCACGACGGATCGGGAACGACTGGACCTCTATAAGGAATTGCGGCCCTATCTTCCGGAAGCGACTTTATCTTTCTGGGATAATCGACTCGAACAAATTGCCTGGGGAGTCAATCATGTAGGCCAATTTGAGACCCTTGCTGCCCAGTTAGCGGCCCAACTTTCAGCGTTGGGGTTAGATCCGCTTCACGATCCAGCACAGACTATTGCGGATCCGGGGTGGCAAGACAGTTTCGAGTCCATTTTTACACCGGAGGAATCGGTCAAAATTTTTGGAGAAAGCGTGGTGAAGGGGTGGCAGGAATCCTCGTTTGCCAAGCATTTTGCTCAGAAGTTGGCAGGGGCTCTTAATAAAATGACTCCCACGGAAAACTATTTTATGACCCAACTGTTTGCCAACTCCTACGCGGAGGGTTCAAAAGGCGTCCCAGTTTATTTACAAGGTTTTGCTCAAGGCACGATTCAGGCCCTTGGCACCCACCGCCTTAAACTCCATTGCGGGCAGTTTTTAGAAAAAATCGTGGAACTGGGTAAATCCGGGGGATTTGACTTGATTTCTATGTCAAATTTTGGGGACGGGATGCCAACGGCTGAGTTAGGGGAGGCCCTCGCCACTATCACAGGATACTTAAACCCCGGTGGAGCTTTAATTGGACGCCGACTCAATGGCAATGATGATTTAAGGGGGCTGATGGCACAGCACCTACGCGTTGACTCGGAACTGAGCGCCAGACTGCTAGAAATGGAACGTTCTTACCTTTCTGAAGAGGTCGTTATTGGGTTTGCTGGATAACTGGGCGATCGCTTGATTTATAACGGGATTTAACTCCGAATGGGGAGTAGAAATAGCCTATCCCTGGGAACTGGACACCCCCACTTATCCTCCGGTGAAAGGCTCTGACGTCTGTAGTTTTCTGGTGCAAACTCTTTTTAGTGAGGGAAATTCTCCTCAATTGGGTTGTTTTCTCACTGAAGCGAGATAAAATTGGGAATGAACAAACACTCACTTATTTGCATCTAAGACCAAGGCAACAGTCGTCGTTACATTAAGGGTGAGAGAACTGCTGTGATTCCGCAAGATTTTTTAAAAGTGGTAACCGTCGAACGGGGCGTGTCGGACTCGGAAATTCAGGTATTATCTTATGCTCTGCATGGTGAGTCGATCTCCGCGATCGCAATTAACCTGGGCATTCGACCCGAAGCAGTGCGAAAACGACTCGGTGAAGTCTACAAAAAATTTAAAATCGGGGGCGCGGGACCCGGTAAAATGGCAAAGTTACAACAGATTCTCGTCAGCGAGTATCAGGACCATCAGACGGGGATCACGTTGAACAGTGAGGGAATCAACGAGGGGTCCGGGTCTGGTGTTAAATCGATCTATGATTGGGGCGAGGCACCGGACAGTTCCATTTTTTATGGACGCGATCGCCAACTGGCAACCCTGGAACAGTGGATTTTAGAGCAAGAGTGCCGGGTGGTATCCATCCTAGGAATGGCAGGGATAGGCAAAACGGCGCTTTCGCTCAAACTCGCACGGCAAATCCAAGAGCAATTCGATACGGTGTTATGGCGAAATTTGAGTCAGGGTCCACCCCTGAGTGACCTCGTGGATAATCTACTTAAATTGCTCTACTCTCGCCAGGGTGCTTATTGCGTTCCGGAACTTAATGATAAAATCTCTCTGCTTCTGGAATATTGTCGCCGCCACCGCTGTTTGTTAATCTTCGATAGTGTGGACAGCATTTTACAAAGGGGCGAACTTTCAGGACAGTATCAAAGCGGGTATGAAGACTATGGAGACTTTTTTAAGCGGCTTTCGTGCCAATCCCACAAAAGCTGTCTTCTGATTACCAGTTTGGAAAATCCGAAAGAAGTTAGCGTACAAGAGGGGAATTATTTACCCGTGCGCTCTCTACAATTGACGGGTTTAAATGCGGATTCAGCTACTCAAATTTTAAAAGACAAAGGATTGATTGAACAACCTGATTGGTCAATTTTATGTGACCTATATCGAGGCAATCCTTTAGAACTCAAAATTGCTGCAACTACCATTCAAGAATTATTTGGCGGTCAAGTGGCAGAATTTCTCAAACAAAGTACATTAGTTTTTGGAGAGATTGGGGAGTTGCTCGCCCACCAATGCGATCGCTTATCGGAGTTAGAAAAAGAAATTCTCTATTGGCTGGCGATCAAGCGTCAACCGATCTCCCTGGAATGTTTACGCCAAAGTATGTTGCTGCCCGTATCGTTACAGGAATTATTAGAAGCAGTCGCTTCCCTGGGACGGCGATCGCTCCTAGAAAAAATAGCGGACACTGACTGCGCCGTGTTCTCTCTTCAGCCAGTTTTGCGAGAATATGTAACGACAGCATTGGTGGCTCAAATTTTTGAAGAATTACAGGAAGTTTTTAACACCAAAAACCCCGAAAAGTTTCTGCTCTTGCGCAGCCATGCCCTGGTGCAACGCGATGCAGAACACCAGGTCCAACAGGAACAACTCCATCACATGATTACTCCCTTGGGCGATCGCCTCCGACGGACGATCAGAAGTGAAAGTAGAATCGTAGATTATTTAACCCAAATTGACACCCTCTTACAAGGCGAACCTACCCTGGAAGTGGGCTATAGCAGCGAAAATGTCAAAAATCTCTTGAAATCCCTTCAACCGCAGACAAAATAAGCGATCGCGAGTCACAGCAGGGGAAGGGCGCATGGAGTCCCAACCCCTTACCCTTTAACCTTGAGCCGATGCGGTGAGTAACTCGGCTCAATCCTCACCATCGGGTCCATTTCGCCAATTTACCGAATCTCCCCAGGCCATGTAAAACAACTTCTAAAATTTGTGATAAAATAATTCCGTAGAGAAAAACCTCTACGATTAAAGTCAGACCCACTCCGTACCCACCGCAAGCCCCAAAGCAAGCTCAACTCTCCAGAAGTTCGACTTCTGCCGTCGGCGATCGCCTTGGAGATAGATTGGCTATCCGTGAGGAAGCTGATCGCGCTTCTGAACTGTTGCAGGTAGCCCCAAAAGATTTAATCCTTGCCGAAATGCGGTGTATTTTCCAGTTATGGAAAGCACCGTTTATCCTATGCCCATCGATGCGATCGCCATTCAGGGCAAGCGTAACCGATAGAGTGATGGGTGTCCTCACACCCAGAACAGAAGCAATCGGAAACCGGGTTAAACACTTTCGGGAGTCCAAATCCAGGCGATTAGTTAAAAAAAATTAAAAATAGACTTGCCAAAAGCAGCGTGCTACGATAAAAGATATAAAGTAGCTTTTCGACCGATTACCGAATCTAGGATGTTTCCGAACCGGCGCTCAACCTACTAAAGTTGAGGGTTGGCGCTCAATGAAAATAACGAAGATAGCGTGGACCGGCATTTTTCACCGTCGAGAACCCATTATCATTCCTCCCATTGCCCTAGAAGGATCGGCCAGAGCAAAAAGAAAGGACTTTCCAATGGTTCAAAACGTTTCCTTAGCTTCAGGGGGTTTACACAAACCGTGCAAATCTCCGAATTATATACCCTGTTCGTCTGGAAGTGTGTCAAGGCCGATGCTAAACGGACTCGATGGCCTAACTAACTTGACAAGGTGAAAGTGATGGTAAAAAAAGTGCCTGCACTTTTTTTTAAAAGTTCTGGAAGCGGAAAATTCATATCTTCGCGTTGGAACGGCATACCCGTCCAGCAAAAATCCACCGTCAACTCTACGAGGATGGCGCATAAAACCTTGCGAAGTATGGTAGGAAGATTGGAAAGCAATTGTTATGTTGTTAGAAGTTTTTGCAAAATTAAAGAGGTATTATGACCCAGCAGGTTTGTCATTCGATGGATAAATTACAGCGTCAGGTGCGATCATTAGTAGACTCAAAAATCCTCAAACCCACTGATAGTCTATGGAAAATAGCCTTTCTTTATGGCGATGAATGGGCGTACTGGAAAAAAGAATTACTTGAATTTGGCTTTTCGATGAAAGATCCTGTGGTTCATCTTTTGGCGGTAGAAACCTGGGAAGAAGAGGAGTAGAAGTCTAGGAACTTATAAAATTCCGGAAAACAAAAAACAGAGGAGCGATCGCCTGTGCCGTTACCGATTAGCGCAACTAAAGCTGAGGGTTTTCGCTCATCTGTCTTCCCAAATAACTTATTTATAAGCACCGAGATAAAGCCCGAGCCAGTTCCGCAGCAGTTTGATAGCGATCGCTGGGTTTGGCTTCGGTGGCCTTTTCGATTGTTCCTCGGACTTCGGGAGTAATGCGCGGATCTCCTTTGAGATTAAACCCATAGCCAGAACCGCGAAGCTCAAAAAATTTCTGAGGACTCTCCCCAGTTAGTAAAAAAATCAACGTCGCACCGATCGCATAAAGATCCGACTGAGTTAATGGCTCACCTCGGTTCTGTTCCGGTGCCGTATAATCTGGTGCCCCAATGCAAGTACCCAAGGGCGTGCCAATTTCCTTAACTGCCCCAAAATCTAGCACTATAATCCGATTATCCAGAGTCCGCACCATCAAATTGGCCGGTTTAATATCCCGGTGTACGATGGGCGGATTTTGGGCATGAATATACTCCAATACCTCACAAGTTTGAATCATCCACTCGATCGCCTGGGATAAGACGATCGGACCCCGGTGATAAACCCGCTTTTCCAAATCTTCACCGTGGATCATCGCCATTGCCAGATATTTTTTGCCCTGATCCACAAAAAAATCATAAAACTGCGGGACCCCTGGATGATTCAACCCCTTTAGAATCCGCGCTTCCCGCTCAAATAATTCCCGTGCTTTGGGAATGCGCGTCATATCAGCGTTCATTTCCTTTAACACCAACATTTGAGGACGGGGGTTGCTTTCCTGGGGTGGCACAAAGGCTAAATAAGTTGTCCCCATTCCCCCTTGACCCAAGGTTTTCAAAATTTGATACTCTCGGATCTGTCGTTCAACGTGAATCGGCTGGCCGCAGTGAATACAAAAGAGGGTATGGGGAGGATTATTGCGATGAGTGCAAATCGCCTTCAGAGGCGAGGAAGGAGGCGGTGGCGGTGATGCTGCGGAGGGTTCTAGGATAAATTTTAAGAGTGGACCTCCTCGGGCTAACTGAATCAGCGCCCCATTACTGAGGCGCGATCGCTGGGCCACGTGACCATTGACAAATGTGCCATTGGTCCCGTGATTGATTAACTGCCATACTTTACCGTGAGTGCTATCCTCAATTAGATGCAACTCCAAATGGAGGCGGGACACTACCGGATCATCAATCACTAGATCATTCTGTTCGGGCGATCGCCCAATGCGAATCACATCCGCATTCTCAAATCGCCATTGTTTAATCGGAGAATTCGTGTCGTCTACCAGAACCAGAGTAACCACTTCGGAAACTCCCCAAAACATCATTGAAACTCAGTCTATAAACTGATCACAGTACAGCGGATCACCGAAAAAAAAGGTTTTTTCTTTCGGTGTCCGGGCCCTTTACCGTTCGCGGACTAAAGCACGAACGGCGATCGCCGTAATATTATCGTGACCGTTGTGTTGATTCGCTAAATCAATTAAGCCCTTAACCCCTTGCTGTAAGGGCATCTGTGTATTTAGCAACGGTTCAATATGACTCAAATAGTGAGTTTCTAACAAATCGTTATCTGTTAAACCATCGGAAGCCAGAATCAACAAGGTATCTTCCTCTATCTTAAAAAACTGTACGTCTGGACTCACAAAATCTTCATTTCGAGGTCCTAGTGCCTGAGTGAGTTGGTAGGCATCCGGACGCAAGTAGGCCGTCTCCGGATCCACCCCGCGCTGAATTTCCCGTTGCCCCACTTCATGATCCACCGTGACTTGCTGTAACCCCTGAGTGCGGGTAAAGCGATAGAGACGACTATCTCCAACATGAGCGATCGCAGCATTATTATCTTGAACTAAGACGAGAACCAAAGTCGTTCCCATCCGCCCACTACCCCCGCGCTGTTCTGATTGGTTCAGGTCATAAATGGCCTGGTTCGCAAACAAAACCCCGGTGGAAATGACTTCTTCTGAGGGTAAACTATCTTGCCAGTAACGAGAGAAATACTCTCGCAACTTCTGAACCGCTAAGGCGCTGGCGATTTCCCCTCCTTCATGTCCCCCCATGCCATCACAGAGGATGTAAAGCCCCTTGTGCTGGTTTGAGGAGGCTCTAGCCCCTTGGCGCTGCTTGATTTGAGTCTCAATCCCAAAGTCGTCCTCGTTATGGGTGCGTTGCCGTCCAATATCTGTATATCCCGATGCTTCTAGGCTTTCTAGCATAACCGGCATGACCATTGTGGGACTGTCGTCATCCGAGTTATCTACAAAATAAAGGGGATTGGGTTGGGGGGAAGAATTCATAATAATTTCCGGTTGTAGCTGGGAGTGGAGAATTTCTAAGCGCGATCGCAACAGTTCCACACTCTCAAATTGTGCCTCAGCTAATTCGGATAGAACCTGTTGTAATTCAGAAATCTCTTCATCTTCTGTTTCGGGAGTCAGTTGTGCCGAATTTAATAGGGTTTGCCACAACTGCCCAACTGCACTCAAAGTCGGGGTAGCATTTGGCAAGTCCGGATATAAGCGTTGCAGACACAAAATTTGGTCTTCTACATCTAGACGGAGATTTTGGGGTTCCAGTAAACTTTGACGACAGTGCCAGGGTTCTAAACCGATCCAGAGTTCGGTGACTTCTTGCAACCAGTGCAAAATTTGGGAGGGCAGGACTGGGTTAGTCTGAATGTATTCTACCAGGGAGGGTTGCGTAGATCGGTCTTCTAAGAGTAAAACCCGGCGATCGTCCCAATGCCATGCATCATGAATCGCCGGAACCATCGAGTAAAACTGAGAGTGGAGGGCGAGATAGACTTTGGCGATCGCCGGAATTGCCAGCGTCCAAGCCGGAGTCGGGTTATCCATGCGATCGGGGATTTCTACAGGGTGAGAACTCAAAGCAAACAGGGGAGATTGTTGCAGGGGAATGCAATCTAACACCTTGACTTGAATTTCCCCTTTTCTGAGTTGATTTAAAGGGAGATCTTCTAGAAGTTGATAGCGTTCTTCAGCGTCTAAATAGGACCCGGCAGACAAAACTTCCCCGGTTTCCTCTGGGGTTTCTAAAGCTGCTGCCGCAGGTTTCACCGCTTCGGAGTCTTCTTCAGAAATCGGAGTTTCGGGAATATCCAGGTCCGTTTGTTCTATTTGTGTTTCTGTCTTCTGGGAGGATTCCTCCAGGGTGGGGACTGCTGAGGTTTCTACTTCTGCCTCAACCCCCAGGGTTTCCGAGGGTTCGGGACTTTCCCGGACTTGTTCGACAATTTCCGAGAGACTAGCGATAGTATCCACCTCGGAAGTCTCACAGGCAGTTCCCTCAAGGAGTTCTTCCGGTGTTCCTGCCTCCGGTTCCATCTGCGATTCCGCCGGGATATCCGTTGCGATCGGTTCCGAAACAGAGGTTACAAAGGTTTCCACGGTCGGCATTGCTGCCACAGATACCGATTCCTCAACCGCTTCAACCTCCAGACTCGCCGGTGTGCCTTGGCGATCGACAATCGCTAGCCAAATTTGCCCCGTGATTGCGCCACAATTATGGCAGCTCAAATCGCTAGCAAGGACCGGGGTTCCGCATTCCAAACAGGATTTGTGGGTTAGGGACATCCCACATTTTTGACAAAACTTGTTAGAGTTTGGGTTCTCGAAATGGCATTTAGGGCAATCAAGCATAGTAATATTCCCATTCAGAAATTTAAGAATTTTAATCAACCGGGCATTTTAACGCGTGCATCTCAATTTAGGATACTATCTGGATTTTAGCTTTCCCATCCCCTTGGGTTAGTCCCTGGGACAAAAATTACCAGATTTAGGATTCATCTTCCGGTCCCCGAACCTGTATCTTGGTTCGGGGACTATCTTTTGCTCTCTCAACCCAGGCCCATTAAAAGGCTTGGATCCATTCCTTGACCTCGTACTCCGTCCAAATCCCATTTTTCCAATAGGGGTCCCCCTCGACTGCCTCTCGGACGGTTTGTTCATCCGGCGCTTCATAAATCCCGAACACTTTAGTTGTATCTTGGGTGGGACCGAGGGTAATCACCAAACCCGCTGCTTTTTGGGCGCTGATTCCATCAAGGTGAGCTTGGCGATAAGGGGCGCGTTTTTCCAGGACACCTTCGCAGTAGCTTCCCCACATGATGTACTTTGGCATAGGTTAATTTTGTAGAGTAGAGGTTAACAATGGAACGGCTATATCCCGAGAAAGAGGCGGAAATTAAAAACCCCGCCTGTTATTCCTGGGGGAATATTCCCCCAGTCGGAGATAGGGTTAGCTTCTTAAACTCACCGTAAACGCGGTAACTAGAGCATCCCGAACCTTTTGGTGAGCGGGTTCTATCTCTTCGTCGGTGAGAGTGCGATCGCTGGCCCGATACACCAGTCGAAAGGCTAAACTGCGTTGTCCTTCTGGCACATTCTGTCCCCGATAATCATCGAACAGTTGCACTGACTCCAGCAAAGACCCGGCAGACTGGCTCATCACCCCTGTGAGATCACCAACGGCAATCTCAACCGGCGCATAAAAGGCCAAATCCCGGTCTGATGAAGGATAGGTGGAATAAGAACTAAACTTGCGTCCAAAGGTATCTTTTGTGAGAATATCTAAAATGGGTTGTAACTCCATCTGGAAGATATACACCTCGTCCGGCAATTCTCGGTCTTGACGCAGTTGAGGATGGAGTTGGCCGAAGACACCAATCGCCCGGTCCTGCAACCACAAGGAAGCAGTGCGCCCGGGATGTAACAGAGTGGGATAGGCATTGGATTCTGGACGATAAGACATTTCCAGTCCAAGGCGATCGCCCACACTTTCTAGAATCCCTTTCGCTTCATACCAGGACATCGGTTGTTCCCGACCACTGCGGACCCAGCGGCCTACAGTCGGGTCACCGCCTAAAATTCCGGCGACTGCCTCTTGTTCCTTCAGTCCTTCGCTATCTTTCCAGAATGTGCGACCCAGTTCAAATCCATTTAAAGGACCATTTCCTTGGGCTAAATTATACTGAAACGCATCGATTGCCCCAGTGAGCATTTCCGTCCGCAAGGCGGAATATTCGGCAAACAGGGGATTAGCCAAGGCAATCTGATTGTCTTGTTCTGCCTTAACTAAAGAGTAATGCATCAGTTCCGTTAACCCGGCGCTGCGGAAGGCCGATCGCAAATCTCGCCTTGCCTGTTGTTCCGGTCCAAGCTGTCCGGCAGCACTTTGGGTCGGTAAGGTTTCACGGAACTTGTCATACCCATACAACCGGGCAATTTCTTCGATTAAGTCAATTTCCCGTTCCAAATCCCGCGCTCGATAGGGCGGCACTTTCACCGACCAAACTTGACCAGGAGTAATTGTTGTGAGAGTACATCCTAATGCTGTGAGAATCGGTTCGATATCCGTTGCTTGTAATTCTCCGGTGCCCTCTCCCTGTTTTATGGGTCCGAGAACTTGATTCACGCGATCGCGGCGCAGTTGAATGGATTGGACTGCACCCCCGACTCGCAGTTCTTCCGGACGAGCATCGGCAATTTCTTGGTTGACGGGGATACCACCGGCTAACTCTGTGAACAGAGCGATCGCCCGATTGCCAGCGGTTTCTAACCCGGCATAATTCACCCCCCGTTCATACCGGGCCGAGGACTCCGTGCGTAACCCCACCGCGCGAGACGATCGCCGCACTGCTGGCGGGTCAAATAATGCCGCCTCTAAAATTAAATTCTCCGTCCCTTCATGGACTTCTGTTTCTTCCCCACCCATCACCCCAGCAATAGCCACCGGCTGATTATTTGCCGTAATCAAGAGATTTTCGGCTTGCAGAGTGCGGGTTTGACCATCCAGAGTTTTGAAAGTTTCCCCTGATTGGGCAAAGCGGACGCCGAGGGTGAGGGAATCTCCTCCGGCGAGGGTTTGGAGGCGATCGCGATCGAAAGCGTGTAACGGTTGTCCCCATTCCAACAGAATGTAATTAGTGACATCCACCACATTATTAATCGGGCGCACCCCTGCGGCTTGCAATCGCTGTTGCAACCACAGAGGAGAAGAGGCAATTTTCACCCCAGTGATTTCCGTGCCCATATAAGCAGGACAGGCTTTGAATTCGTCGATTTTTAACGACAAACCCTTACCACCGGGGGTCATGGCTGTGTCCGAGGCAGTCGGCAATCGGACCTGTGCACCCGTTAGTGCAGCCACTTCTCGCGCCACACCCACCATACTCAGGGCATCCGCCCGATTTGCCGTAGAGGTCAAGTCTAAAATTACATCATCCAGACCCAACAATGGAGAAACCTCACTCCCTAATTGGGGGTTCTCCAATTCAAAATGATGAATCCCTTCCGATTCCTTTGCCAAACCCAACTCGGCTAAGGAGCAAATCATCCCTTCTGAAGGGACGCCGCGCAGTTTAGCCTTTTTAATTTTTAAGTCAATTTTGGGTAGATACGTGCCAATCGGAGCCACTGCCACATAAATATCAGCCCTGGCGTTGGGTGCGCCACAGACAATATTTAAAGGGGAATCACCGCCAATATTGACCTTACAAACGCTTAGTTTATCGGCATTGGGATGTTGTTCGCGATCGATAATTTTTCCCAAGACGACACCGTTAGCCCAAGTGCGCCGATCTTCGATGTCTTCAACTTCAAATCCAGCCATCGTCAGCGTATGGGCTAACTCTTCTGGAGACATCGTAATGTCTATCAGTTCCCGCAACCAGTTTAGAGAAATCCGCATTGATATGGACGCCTAAAATAAGTCAGCCTGACTCATTTTACTAGAGCATCGGTCCGCTCATCGGTTGAAACTGGGTTTGGGGTAAAAATCGGTGCTTTCAGGACTAAAAGATTCCCCGCTTACCATTGGGTTTAATCGTCAACCAGTTGGTACGAGCCATTGAAAGCTGCATTTCACTGATTCTGGCTCCGGTGAGGTTAGCCCCGCAGAGGTTGGCTCCCCGAAGGTTGGCTTGGGTAAAGGAGGCTTCGATAAGGTCGGCCCCTCTGAGGTCCGCGCCTTCTAAATTGGCATTCACAAAATAGGCTTTATTTAAATTGGCGTCGCGCAGAGAAGCCTGGACTAAGCAGGCGCGTCCAAAGTTGGCACCTCCGAGGTCGGATCCGTGGAGATTAACGCGATCGAGCTGGGCGTCATAAAAATTAGCGCCGGATAGGACCGAGGAGCGCAAGTCTAACCCAGTCAGATTACAGTCAGCAAAGTCCCGTCTGCCTTTGCCATAAGCGAGGCGGAGTGCCTTAGCATCTAAGATCCCACCACTGGGCGCACTGGATGCGGCTAAAGTTTGGGTGCGAAAGCTAGTTGTGGATCCGCGAATAGAACTCATGCCCGGACTTAAAGCGGTTGCTCCTCGACTGGCTGCTTTTGCCTTTTTATTGGCTCGGCGCGTGCGCAGTAACTCGACTTCACGGGCGGCAGGGGATAATCCTCGGTTATTTTTTTCCTCTAGTCGGGTTTCTTCTTCTTGAGGGGATGAGTCTTTGGGGCGGCTGGCAAGTCCTTCGGAAAGGAGACTTTGGTGGGATTCTACCTCTAGGGCGCGGAGGGCTTCTTCCGGGCTTTGGTAGCGATCGCGCACGGAAGCGGCAAGCATTTTTTCCAGTACCGCTGCAAAACTATCACTGACATAAACATGGGGACGCCAGACGAGTTCGGTCGTCATCGGGTCATAGTCAAAATGTTTGGGGGATTTGCCGGTGAGCAGATACAGGCAAGTAGCTCCCACGGCATAAATATCGCTGGCATAAACCGGGCGCATTGCCATCTGTTCTTGGGGCGCAAAACCCGGGGTGCCGATCGCAAAGGAGGTAAAGGCAGTCTCGCCGGTGGAGTTCGCGTTGAGGAGTGCCGTCTGACTCACTTGGTCCTTGACTGCGCCAAAGTCAATCAAAACTAGCTGATGATCCACATCGCGGCGAATGATGTTGGCGGGTTTAATATCCCGATGGATCACTTCATTATCATGAAGGTATTTGACCAAGGGCAGGATTTCCCGTAGGAATTGTTTGACTGCAAATTCGGTAAAAGGTCCATTGCGCTTGGCTTCCTGTTTGATGGTTTGGCCGCCTACATACTCCTGGACCAGATAAAATTGGCGCTCGCTTTCAAAATAATCTAGCAGTCTGGGCACTTGAGGATGATTGCCGATTTTCCCTAGGGTTTTCGCCTCGCGCTCAAATAGCTGTCTTGCCATATCCAGCACCCGGGGAGAAGTTGAAGCGGGACGCAGTTGTTTAATCACACAGACGGGCTGACCGGGCAATAGGTCATCTACTGCTACAAACGTAGCTCCAAAGCCACCTTGACCCAATGCTTTGAGTACGCGATAGCGATCGCGCAAGAGTAGATTTGAGCCACAGGTTTGACACCGAATGGCACGCTCGGCATTTTTAGGCTCAGGACAGGCGGGATTAACGCAGTAGCTCATGAAACTTCACCTGATTTTTAAAACGGATGTTTTTCGACACAGTGAGTGAGTCGTCGTAGATGCAAGACCCCTTTTTGCTCCAAGCATAGCAAGTCGTTTAAGTGGATCTCTCCTTACCTTAGACTATTGATTGAGCCCTCTTAAAGACAAGAGAGCTAATCTGGTAAAGGAATCCCAAATTTATAGGGCGATTCTGTAAAGTCTTAGTAAATGCCACGCCGATCAAGGCTAAATAAGCGCTCTTACTTGCGATCGCTCTTATGCATGAGGGTTCCCTAAAATGGACCTGAACGAACAAGGGGATTGCGGGTTTTTTCCCAGCATCTCCTAAATTTGTCGAGTTTAACTCTGCCGCAGGGCCGTCGCCATTCTCAACTCGTCCAATCCTTTGTTATTTTCTCACTTAAATCAGTTTTTGCCACAGAAAAGCCAAAAAACCCTTGGACTCGTTCCTCCGAACAACGGAAGAAACCAGGCAACGAGCAGCAACAAAGGCGTGTTCATAGAACACGCCTTGAGCAACCCTTAGCCTTCTACCTTTACTCCACGCCAAAAGGCGACATATCCGTTAATCTGCTTGGCCGCATCTTTGACGTTGGGATAATACCATGCTGCATCTTTGTTGACCTGACCATCAACTACTATATTGTAATAGCTAGCTTGACCCTTCCAAGGGCAACTCGTGTTGGTATTACTATCTTGGAAATATTCCGATTTAAGGGAGTCAGGGGGAAAATATTGGTTCCCTTCCACAACTTCACAGCGATCGCTTTCGGCTAAAATAGCTCCATTCCAAATGGCTTTGGGCATGATGGGGTTACTCCTGATGTAATGGTCTGTTAACCATTATGAGCCGAGGAGCGGGCAACTGGAGTGGATCCCCCGAAAAACTAACCTTCGATTTCTAGGCCAGTCGCCCGGACCAAGCAGCGCAATTTTGCGGCGGGACACCACGCGCAGCTATCGTGGAGTTTGGTCGAAGAACCGGCGCAGGCGGAGTCTAGCCAGAGTTCTCCGGTGATTGGACAAACGAAGCTCTCAGGGGCGATCGCCGGTTGACGATATGCGGCTAACCCGATCACGATGCCCGTTTCAAATAACGGTTGCCCCACTTGGGCGCTGCTTCCGTCGGGAGGGATAGGTGGGAGCATTCTCATACGACTCCACCGATGCCTGGTGGTTGGATGCCTCAATAAAGGCGTTCCCATGTTTATCCTCACATCACTTAAGTTATGCAAAAGCGTCTAGATGGCAATTCTCACCCCAATGAATTGTCAGCTAAGACTAGATGGAAACTTCTCCCTAGGAAACCCTTTGACCGGATCAAATATAGCGATCGCGGGCATTTCCCCCAAATACCGACTCAATTTAAAAATGATGCAGGTCTCGGACCCGATAAAATAAGGGGGAACTCAACGACAAACTGCGAGCCATGTCAGGCATCAGCCCCTTAAACGCTACAGCCCCCAAACAGTTAGAGCGATCGCTCAAGCATTTTTTCGGTCATGACAGCTTCCGTCCAGGACAGCGCGCGATCGTCGAAGCGGCCCTCCAAAATCGGGATATGCTGATCGTCATGCCCACTGGGGGCGGAAAGTCCCTTTGCTTTCAACTTCCGGCATTGCTGCGAAAAGGGCTAACGGTGGTTGTTTCGCCTCTGATTGCTTTGATGCAGGATCAAGTCGAATCCCTCAGAAATAACGGCATTGGCTGTACCTTTCTCAACAGCACTCTAAGTTGGGAAGAGGTGCGATCGCGGGAACAAGCCCTAATTCAGGGTAAAATCAAACTCCTCTATGTCGCTCCCGAACGTCTTTTGAGCGAACGTTTTCTGCCGTTCCTAGACCTGGTACGCGCTCAGGTGGGTATCGGTGGGTTTGCGATCGATGAGGCCCATTGCGTCTCGGAATGGGGCCATGACTTCCGCCCGGAATATCGGCAAATGCAACTGCTGCGTCAGCGCTACCCGGAAATTCCGATCATGGGCCTGACTGCCACAGCAACCGATCGCGTCCGTCAAGATATTATTCAACAATTGGCCCTGCGTGACCCCAAAATCCACATCGCCAGTTTTAACCGTCCTAACCTATATTACGAAGTTCGCCCTAAAAATAAGCAGTCTTATCGAGAATTAGTCAAAATCATTCGCGAAAGCAAGGGTTCAGGAATTATCTACTGTCTCAGTCGTCGCCGAGTGGATGAAATCGCCTATAAATTGCAGCGCGAAGGCATTGATGCGATTCCCTATCACGCTGGAATGAACGACGAGGAACGCAGTAGCAATCAAACCCGCTTTATTCGGGATGATGCTCAGGTCATTGTAGCCACGATCGCCTTTGGCATGGGTATCAATAAACCGGATGTCCGCTTTGTGGTTCATTATGATTTACCCCGGAATATTGAAGGCTATTATCAAGAATCAGGACGGGCCGGACGGGATGGAGAAACTGCCGATTGTACCCTGTTTTTTGGCTATGGTGATATTAAAACAATTGAATATATTATTGACCAAAAAACCGACAGTGATGAACAACGAATTGCCCGTCAGCAGTTGCGACAAATTATTAATTATTCAGAAAGTACGGTTTGTCGTCGCACGATTCAACTGGGGTATTTTGGGGAACGCTTTCCGGGCAATTGCGAAAACTGTGATAATTGTAGAAATCCCAAACCCACGGAAGACTGGACCATCGACTCGATGAAGTTTCTTTCCTGTGTGGCCCGGTGTAAGGAACGGTTTGGGATGAATTACATTATCGATGTTTTGCGCGGATCTAAAAGTCAGAAAGTTTTAAAATACGGCCATGAAACCCTATCGACTTATGGGATTGGGTTGGATAGAACCGCTGATGATTGGAAAATGTTGGGGCGATCGCTGATTCATCAAGGGTTACTTGAAGAAACAACCGATGGGTATTCTGTGCTCAAGTTGAATGAGGGTAGCTGGGAGGTAATGCGAAAGCAACGGCAGGTTTTCATTGCGGTTCCCAAAGCGCCGGTGAATAACGAAATGAGCGATTGCGACCGCAAAAAAGCCGAGGTGGAAATGTTATTTGATCACTTGCGATCGCTCCGTAAAGAAATCGCCGACGAGCAATCCCTCGCCCCCTATACTGTTTTTGGGGATTCGACCCTGAGATTAATGGCGCAGCAACGTCCCCAGACTTTGGCGGAATTTAGTACCCTGTCTGGGGTGGTGGAGTATAAAGTGGAGCAATACGGAGATCGCTTCGTGACCGAAATTCGCGAGTATTGTCAAGCGAACGGACTTTCATCTGGGGGGATGAATGGGGACTCTCAAAAACGAGGATTGATGGCGATTAAACCCCCTACCAGCCCGGAATCGGGGGTAACATCCGAGCCCTCTTTTACTCAATTAATTACTCTAGAATCTCACCAAGAAGGGCTGAGCGTTTCAGAAATTGCAGCGAAACGAAATCTGAAAGAGACAACCGTGGAAAGTCATTTAATTGAACTGCTGGAAATGAATCAATCCGTAGATATTCACCGATTGATTCCAGTCACCCGTCAGCAAGTTATTGTGCAAGCCCTGAAATTGTTGGGTTCGGATACCCTAAAGCCGGTTTATGAACATTTAGGGGAAAAATACAGCTACAATGAACTGCGGTTAGTGCGAGCTGCGTGGCGACGGAATCTCTGTGCTAATTTCCCGTTTAAGACCGATGAATTGGACTTTTAAAAAAGTCAAGGATTTAATTTATTTCTCCCCGCTGTTTGCTGATAATGGTAAGGTAGAAAAATACAAGGAAGGAGCGGGAGGAGAGAACCGGGTTACGGGATTGCCGGGAAGCGATCGCCTCCTCCGGACCTAAATTGTCATTAACCTGTTTAGTTTTGGGACCCAGAGGAGGTAGTCATGACCGAGTTTATGGATTTTCTCAGACATAAATATGCTTATGTGGCGATCGGCGAATTCAAAGCAGGCAAATTCGACGAAGCCAAGCAACTTTACGAAAAAGCCGTCTCTACTTACAGCCAAGGGTTTAAGGGGGCGTATTTACTGCAACAGCCGAATAGTGATAAGGGGATTGCTGTAATTTTTTGGGACGATATCGACGCGATGGACTCTAACCACGATGAGGCTCACGCGGCAATTTTAAACGAAATTTCCCACTTATTTGCTAAACCCCCCATGACGGGGTTCTACGATGTTTGTAGCGAAACTCCCGCACCCCTCTGTGTAGCGGTGGAGTAGATGCGATCGCAAGGCATCATGGTGACGGGACTCCCCCAACCCCTTTTAGAAGTCCAGGTTTTTTACTCAAACCACTCTTCCACCTACCCCCATGGGAAAAGCGCTGCACTCTGTTCGTTGTAGGCTTTTTACAAGCAAGACTCCTATAAGTTCGTCCAGTGCCCTGCCTGGTAGGGAGGGGACTTGAGGATGATTTTTGACGTTTTTGGGGTGGGGCTTCTGGACCCCTGAGTGTAAGCAACCGCCGTGGAAGAGGTTGGCGATCGCCCTCGTCCCTTGCAATAAAACGCAGTCCAGCGGGACTCCCGGGACTGCGGAGAAAACCAATGATTATTTCTAATTTTACGATAGAAGTGCATGAGCCAGGTCGGTGTGATTGGGATCAAAACTGGGGGTGATTGTCATCACGGGAAAAGGGAGTGCGATCGCTTACAAAGAATTTGATTGTCATTTAGCTGGCCTACCCTGTAAATTTTTACTTTAATTTCACCGATTTTACGGGGCAATTTCTACCTTTTGAGAGAGCCTATTTCTATGATTAGACCTACACTACAAAGTAGTAGATTAAAATTATATAGCTTCTCTAAATCAGGGGGCGATTTCTATCTAAGGCGGTTCGGAATAGCTGGGATTGCCCCCTTTTTAAATTTGGCAAAGAAATTGAGGCAAGTTGTTAGAGAGTTTTACCCTTAGGTTAATATCATGGCTGAATCTTTTTTATTAAGTCGAATTTTACTTAAATTTGATGCTGAAACTCAAGACCGGGTGGGAGATTTATCCGCCGTTACCTTTACCCCCGATGGTTCCTTATGGGTGGGTTCAGATGAATTGCTGACGCTGGAACGGCTTTCTCTTCTCGAACCTTATGTTTATGGAAATCATCAACCCTTTGAAATTGGAGAATTTATCGAATTATTTAATCAAGAAGATGAAATAGATATTGAGGGAATAGATTACTCGGAGGGATACCTTTGGTTTACTGGATCTCATAGTACAAAACGGAAAAAGCCCAAAGGGGAAAATCCGGAAAAAGATATCAACCGGCTGACCCAAGTCAAAAGGGAGGCGAATCGATATTTATTAGCAAGAATTCCCATTCAGGAGGGAATTCCGGTTCAAAACTGTATGGACCCGAGCAATGGCGATCGCCAACTGACAGCAGCCTCCCTCCAAAAAACCGAAAGTGGCAATATTCTGATGGATGCCTTGGAAAAAGACATTCATTTTGGTTCAATTGTAGCCTCTCAACTTCCAAGCAAAGAAAATGGATTAGATATAGAAGGATTGGCAGTTAGCGGGCCTAAAATTTTTCTAGGATTTCGGGGTCCGGTTCTCCGAGGATGGGCGGTAATTATTCAAATAGAAGTAGAAGAAAGCGAACCGGGAATTTTAACGCTTAAAGCAATAGGCGAAGAAGGACGGCTTTATAAAAAGCATTTTCTAGACCTCGGTGGATTAGGAATTCGCGAATTGTGTCTGGATGGAGAAGACCTAATTATTCTAGGCGGTCCAACTTTAGATCTAGACGCGGGTATGAAGGTGTTCCGGCTCATAGATATTTTAAATCGGGAGGGTGACTTGATAATTGCCCAGGATGAGACCGAATTAAAAGTCTTATTTAATTTACCCTTTAAGCTAGGAACCGATCGGGGGGAAGGGTTGGCCCGTCTTCCTTGTTTGGGACAACCCAGTTCCTTGTTAGTGGTTTACGATTCACCGGATCCCACGAGAATAATTAATGGTGATTCGGTGTTTGGCGATGTGTTTCGACTTTCATAATCACGGGCATTAAGACACAAGAATCGGAAGCGGCTGCGCGGTTTACTGGGGATATTTACGGCACCCCCGGTGAACCGCGCATTTGCTTACAATGCTTGCAACTGAGAAAAGCGATCGGGACAAAAGAGGGCAACCCCAACAGCAATGACTTTACCGCTGTAGAGTCCCCGTGCTTCTAATTGCGCTTGGGGTAAATTCTCTTGGGCAAGAGACTCGGCGACTTCGGTGGCAAAGTCCCGAACGGAAGCCCCTTGGGCTAAAGCACTACAGGCATCTTGACCCAATTTTTCCGCCCGTTGACTCCCCACCTGTTGATGGATTTGGAGTTCCTCTGGGGTCAAAATTCCTTCTAAAACTGTATCAAATTCTTGAGCCTGGGCGGGAGTCACAGAGAATAAAACCAAAGAAGCGCTTACACAAGCCAGAAATGTTTTAAGCATAATTTTATTTGAATGGACGGTGATAGGGTTTCCCGTTCAACCCCGGATCTAGCTTGGCGAGGGGGAGACGGTCTAAGTTACTCCTGCATTATAGAAGGAGCAGGGCTAAGTCGGCTTCTGATTTCCCTGAACAAATCTAACATCCCTTACCCTCGGCTAAAACACGAATGCCTCCAAGGAAAGACAGGTCGGCAACCGGGGCATTTTTCTGCTCTAGACAAGGTTGATTCTTAGGCTATAGTAGCTATATAGGGCCTAAATAGAGGCTTTGCGTCTCACCATTTTCTTAAGTTTAATGACAGAAAGAATCAGGGGTTAGAAAATCATGAGAATAGATTCCGGACCGGATAAACCGTTTTTCTGTTTAGGAGAATAGCCCGGTGTTAAATGACCACCTATTTTCTTAAAGATGAAATTATATTTAAGGCTATAAAATCATCTTTGTAGTAGCAACAATCGCAGTGGAACCTGCAACTTACCAAGGACTTCCAATTAGGGTAAATCCGGACCAATAGTAGGGATGGGAAAGGCTTGTATCTCCTAAACCGGAGATTTCCGGAGGAAGGTCGATCGCCCCTTGGGAGTGAATGAGGCGATCCGATTCAATTTTTACTTCACCCCGTAACATTGCCAGTTGTGCTTGGCGCAAAGCTTCAGCTTTTAAAGGAACTGAATGCAGGTTTTGGTATAATTCGGTCATTAGTCCTAATGTGCCTTCATCGTTGACGGACCACAGGGAGGCGATCGCCGTTTTGACCCCACTTTTAACAGCTAATCCCCCAAACCCTAATTCGGCTTGGCGATCGCCCAGGGCAGTTTGACAGGCTGATAGCACTAACAACTCAACTTTAGGCGTATCTAAGTGCAAACTGGATAGTTCATCTAAATTGATTCGACGGTCCCAAAGCTGGATATAAGACTGATTCCGTTCCCCCGGGTTAAATTCGGCATGAGTCGCCAAATGGATTATTTTAAAGTCATTTTGTTGGTGTTGGTAGGCTAAATTTTCTACTGTGAAGGCTTCATTGAGGAACGATTGCATAGATCCGGTTTGTTCTACAATGGTTTTTAACTCTAATGGCACTGCGGGTAAAGGATTTTCCCCAGAAAATTGCGATGCACCCATTGCCAAAACTGCGTGATTTTGAAGGGGAAAATAGCTGGGGTTGGTTAAGCTAAAGCTGGGAATTAAACTGATGCTATATTGTTCGATTAAAAATTGATTTCCATCAAATAAGGCAGCAATTGGCAAACTTCTTAATCCTGGATCTAAAGAAAAAAGTATAGTATCAATTTCCATTTTTTTCAGGTCTTCAGCAACGGGTCCAATTATCCATTCATACAATTGTTGGCCCGAGGAAAAATACTTGTTCATATTTTGTCTTCGCGGGTCGGTAATTTCCCATCGAAATTCGTTGACAACAGCAAACAATACCTCAGGCGTAGCGTCAAAAATGGTCTTGCGAATGGGGTTGCCCTCGGGTGGAACCAAGATTATTTCCAGGCGATCGCTGCGAGATATTGCATATAGAATGGCCGCCTGTTTTCCCGTTTGTGCCGTCAATTTTTTTAAAGTTTCCTGGAATGTAAATAGGGTCATTTGCTGGGAAGGCAAGGTAGTAGTAACCCCTAAATAATCCTGGAACTCTTGGTTACGAGAATCTTCGATCGCCCAGAGAATTTCTTCAAGATTATTATTGGCTAATGCCTGATCCAGGGGCAGAGTCATTTCTCCCATTTTTTCTCCCGGTATTAATGCTTCATGGTGCGGGTTAATCGCCATCGGGGTAATATAGCGGTGTTCCTGTTGATGAAGAACAGCCCCTGACTGAATGATCTGGGGGACGGGGAGGAGGTATGCTAGAGCAGATTTCATTTGTCTGAGAGATTCAATTATTTCCTTCCCTTTAGAGATTTGGCTATTAGATAAGTTGGGATTTTCAGTGACGGCCCATTCATACCAAATGGAACTATCAATGGTCAAAATTTCATTAATAATCCCTCCCGGATCGCCGAGGGGTTTTAAAGGTTCTCCTGACGAATAGTCGGGGATGGAGGCAGAGAGGCGATCGCCGCTTATACTCGGATCAATGGATCTAGATAAGGGTGCCCTCGCCGGTTGTTCCCGTTGAGACACATTGTCTACGGGTTGTTGGGGTAAGGGTTCGGGCAAAGTCCCAGTTAATCCGGGTTGCCCTTCCTGCGATCGCGCGTTTTCGGCAACGGGTGCGATCTCTGGCATTTCTGGCACCGGGTTTGCTGCAATTTCCCCAGTAGTCATGGTAAGGGGTGCGGTTACTCTCTCACTACGGGATAAGCTGGGCAATTCTAAGAACCCATTCGATTCTGTCGGTGCAACAATGGGCGATCGGTTCGTATCAGATCCGACAATTGGATCTTGTGCCGGGTTCAGGGATGGCGCTGTCAAGGGGATTTTTTCCGGCGATATTGGTGCGATCGATATCTGTGGAATACTAAGTTCGGGTGTGGGAAGAGGGAAGGATTCCTGTACAGGTGCTGGGGTAGGTGGTGCGGATGTGGGAACAGGTGCGGATGCAGGAACCGGTGCGGATGTAGGAACCGGTGCCAAAACAGGTTTAGATGCTTGTGGCGGCATGGGTGTAGAAACCCGCGTAGGTGTGGATACGGTTACTGGCGTAGGTGTTGATATAGAAACTGGTGCAGGTGTTGGCGTAGGTGTTGATATAGAAACTGGTGCAGGTGCTGGCGAAGGCGCAGGGGTTGGCGCAGGGGTTGGCGCAGGTGTTGGCGTAGGTGTTGGCGTAGGTGTAGGTGTTGGCGCAGGTGTTGGCGTAGGTGTTGGCGTAGGCGCAGGTGTTGGCGCTGGTTCGGCTGTAGGTTCAGGTTCTGGGGGTTCGGGAACCGAATAAATGCCGATATTACCTTGGGTAAAGGTGTATAAAAATGAATCATTAGCGATCGCACTGCTGCCTGTTGTCAATACCCCAGCGGTACCATTTGTGCTGGCATCTCCCACGACAAAGGGAACAATACCGCCTCCGCCATGACGAATGGCGATCGCGCCGCTACCCGTTCCGCCAATTGTAGAGATACTTGCCGCTTGTCCATTGGCGGCGCTAAAGGTACCTGTAGCGCGAAAATTGCTCCCTGTGGTAATATCGACGGTCCCCCCGGTTGTTCCGCCTTCCGCATTAATCCAACTCACTTCAATATCCCCTTCCGGGTCGAGGGTGACGTTTCCCCCCACACCGGAGGTTCCTGACGACGCGATCGCCCCGGCAACGATGGAGGTTTCTGCTAAAACTTGAATGCTTCCCCCATCGACGGCACCAGAGGCGTTAAGATTGCCGGTGGTAATGGTTCCTGGTGCCAGAGTAGCGTTACCACCTGTTAAGGCAATTTTGCCCCCACTTCCCGCACTCGCACTACTATCAACTGCCCCCGTTGTGATATGGTTGCCCGTTTCAATTCTGACTTCCCCTCCTGCTGTCACTCCGGATGTAGTGACGTTACTGAGGGAGATATCCCCGGTGGTAGTTGAAACGCTGACATTCCCCCCAGTTCCCCCGTTCGCGCGACTATTGATGTTCCCGCCCGTGATGCCGGTATTAGCACTCACTGCGATCGTACCCCCATTGTTTCCCGTGGTATTTAAGGTTCCGGTGGTGCTAACTGCCCCGGATGTGCTATCTAGGGTAATTTGGGCAGCAGTGAGACTGGTGGTAGTGATATTACCGACTGTCGTAACTTGCGTATTACCCTCGGTTGTGATGGGGCGATTCAGATTAACGGTTCCAGAAGCATTGATTGTGAGCCCGCCTAATTCCACGGAAATCGGCGCGTCTACTGTTACATCACCGGCCTGAATCTGTAAACCTAGTAAAGGAATTATGTTCCCGATTGCATTTTCAATCAGCAGATTACCGCTGCCTGTATTTAAGGTCAAATTCTGGGAACCATTTACAGTCGCCCCTAGGTTAATCTTCCCATGGGCCGCCGAAGTGTCCAGGGTAATATCTCGATTGAGTTGAATATTTTCCCCCTGAATCGTGATACCATTATTATGAGTCGTGACAATATTACCATCAAGAACGGTAGAAATTGCCGTGGCATTTAATTCGCCTATGTTAGCGGTTCCTAAGCGAACTATGCCATTTTGTGAATTCACGGATAAGACGCGATCGCCGTTTACGGTCCAAGCAAAAGTAATATCTCCGCTTTCTGTTTGGACCTCTGTATTTCCCTCTAAGAAAATTTGACTCCCTTCAAAAGTGATTGAAGAATCATTTTTACCGCTAATGGAACCGCTGAGTTCTACGGTATTCCCCCGCAATACCAGGGAATCTCTAAATTCTGCCGAAGAACGGCCTGTTTCCAAGGTAGTGGTTCCGGTACTATCCGGGCGTCCAATGGTGATGGAATTAAACCCAGATTGCAATAAATTTAGTTCCCTTCCCGTAATCGTTAAGGCCGAATTTTCCCCGGTATCAACTCCCCCTAGTTTGATATCTAAACTGGGAGTAAAGGGTTGCAAAACTAGATTACTATTACCCCGGATGGTGTCTCCGAAGTTGAGGTCATCAGCGGTTAAGGTAATATCATTTAGGGGAGTGAATGCCCCGATACTCTGGTTAAAATTGATGCTGCCGTTCGCAGCGGTTACGGTTAAATTTTGATTCCCATTTACCGTTCCATCAAATATAATATTTCCCCTATTATTTTGGACGGTTACGGGATTGATGATTTGAATATCTCCATCGGTGGAAAAAGTCAGGGATGCGTTATCGGTTCCTAAAACAGTGTTATGAAGATTGATAATTCCGGTTTGCGATCGCACCGTCAGGGGGTCGCTGATAGACACCTGATTAATATCAAGCGGTGCAGTGCCATTGATTTGTCCAATGGTAATCGAATTAAATCCATTTTGAAATTGATTTAACTCGGTTGAAGTTAAGTCTAAGGCCGGGGTATTATTCTGAATATAACCGAGGGCAACTGCTTGGTTAGTAGTTAACGGTTCTAAAGTGAGGTCTCCTGTACCCTTGACGGGACCGCCAAAGTCTATTTCCTCACCTCGTAAGCGGAGATTGCCGGTTAATAATAAACTGTCGCCGAAGTTGAGGAGAGTGGCAGTGGCATTCCCGGATAAAGTGGTGGGTGTATCGGTGGTTAATAGGGTTAAGGGGGTGGTTTCTCCAATATTGCCGTCTAAGTTAATCGTACCCGTGGCAGTATTCAGGGTTAAACTATACCCGCCCTCAATATCGCCGATGATATCAATCGTGCCACCGCCTGCATCAATAGTCCCATCGCGTTCGAGGGAAACAGTCCCTTCAACCCGAATTTGATTATTATTAGTGATAATTTCCTGATCAGGGGTGATCATCCCCCCAGCAGTGAGGGCAGTCGCACCTCCGGTCCCCGAACTCCCAACCGCTGTAATATTGCCAGTCCGGAGGTTTCCTCCTGCTACGACAGCGATCGCGCCGCCATCGCCACCCGATGAGGCATTCAAGATTCCTGTTGTAATATTTTCCCCGGCAGTTATCTCAATTCCCGAAGGTGCGATGATATCCCCGGTTACGATATCGGTTCCTGCATTCAGGGCGATCGAGGCATTTCCCGTAATCCCATCCGGGGCCAAAATCGCACCAGTACCCACCGGCGACTGAATCAGCAAGGGGTCGTTAAATGTGAGAGAATTGCTCACCGTGGCAGTACCACTACTGTTATTCCGTCCAATTGTAACGGAGGCAAACCCGGGTTGTAACCAGCCCAAATCGATCGCACTCAGTTGAAAAATGTTAGGATTTCCCGTAGCCGTTCCCCCGATCGCCATGTCCTGTAATGGGTTAAATGGCTGTAAAGTGAGGTGAGTGTTTCCAGAAACTTGATCGGTAAAAAGAATCCGGTTAGCCGTCAAGGCGACATTGCCGGCCACATTGATGGGGGTATTATAGGTTTGAGTATTGCGGGTGGTAATATTCTGGGCGATCGCAGTATCGGCAGCATTAACCGTTAAATCAACTAAAGGCGTCTCCTCCCCGACTACAGAATTAAGTGTTACCCTCCCCATCTCCGTCTGGAGGAACAAACGGGCATTGCCATTGACAGACCCCTCAAGTTGAATATCCCCTTGGTTTTGGTACTGTTCGAGGGTCAAGTCCTGATTAACAAGGAGATTCCCCTCGATTTGAATCGGATTAATGTATCCCTCGATAGACTCAACGGAAATCGTCCCGGTGGGTGCATTTAACGTGATGGCACCCCCGGTTGTTCCATTTGTCGTAGACCGAGACCAAATTTGTGAGGTATCAATGTTCCCTTGATTCGCCGTGAGACTAATATTCCCCCCGTTCCCTCCGTTATAGGAACGAGAATCTATATTTGCTGTCAAAATTGAACCGCTAGCGCTATCCAGGGCGATCGCACCTCCAGCAGCGCCACTACTTCTTGTGCTAATATTTGCGGTTTGAATATCACTTCCGGCGGCGATCGCAATTGCGCCGCCATCCCCTTTTACTAACCCATCCATGTAAGCATCGGTACTCAGAATCCCCGTTTGGACTCGTCCCAATGGGGCGGATAGGGTAATACTGCCCCCTCCTTGCATCACCAAATCCCCCAGGGAATCGTCATTTGCCTGGGAAATAATATCCCCGGTTACAATATTTCCCCCGGTGGCGGTGAGGGTGACACTCCCGGCATTTCGGGCCATCAGTCCCAAGAATAGAATGTTCGTACTAATATCGCTCACATCCACATTTCCGAGGGTAATATTCACCCCGGAAATGGTCAGACTGCGACCTTTTGCCAGAATAGATTGGGTCGGGTCCATCGTAAAGTTCCCGCTACCGCTATTATCCGCATCCGCTATAAAAGCCAATTTTAGAGGGACTGCACCGATTAGAGTTCCCCCCGGATTAACAAAATTAAGAGACACCCCAGGGGCGATCGTGATATCGTTACTCGCCTCTAGACGGATATCTCCTACAATTGACGTTAGATTTCCGACACTAATTGTATAACTAGCGGTCGGATCGTCCATCCATAAAATTTCGCTATTAAATAGCAGTTTATTGTTATGAGTACCACCCGTTGTCACAATATTAATATTTTCTGGGTCCAGCAGCAGGGTTCCCACGGTCCCCTGGGCTGCACTTAAATCCACATCCCCCCGAAAAATCAGCGTTTCTTTACCCGAAACTTCCACAAAACCCCCATTAGAAGGGGTTTCTTGACTCCCTCGGGCCGTTATACTGCCCGCAAACTGAGTGGTATCATCGGCCCATAAAATTATCCTACCGCCATCCCCCTCACTCACTGCATCTGCTGCAATTTCTGACCCTGCACTCACAAAGGTTTGGGTAGCATTGGGAACCTCTCCCGTTCCCTGAAAGTCTCCACCCAGGCGAATTGTACCGCCTCCACTCCCCGAGGCATCCAGGGTTCCTTCAACCACTGCCACCCGGTTAGCCAGGATTGCTACCTGTCCCCCCGGTCCTATGTTCCCCGCAGATACATCCACCGTCCCCGATGTAATCGCATCTCCCGCTTGTGGATTAACCCTGATTCCTGAACCCGTCAGGGCGATTGTCCCATCTGGGTTTACTTCAACTCCCGTGGCATGGGCGATTGTCCCCCCCACTAGCAATTCCGGTAACGAAAGAGGTGCAATCTCCCCCCAAGGGTTACCCTCCTGAGGGCGCACCTCTAAACTTAGCAGATGATTTTCTTGGGAAATTCTGACTATACTTTCCCCAGGGACCGCCGCGATCGTTACCGTTCCACCGGGAGAAGAAAGTATCCCTGTATTTAGGATACTTCCTCCTAATAGCGTTAAATTATTTTCGGGTTGAAGCATTAAATTGCCGAAATTGGCAATACTTCCCGGTTGTTTTAACCCAAAGGCAAACTGAGAAGGGGTTCCCACTAAACTTAAATAATTATTCTCCCCTATGGCATTAAACCACCCTTCCCTCAACCCAATTCCGGTTGCCGTCGTTGCTAAAAAGTCTCCCGGAACGTTAAGTTGGGCGTTCGTTCCGAATACAATTCCGGCTGGATTCATCAAATAAAGATTAGAATTCCCCCCGGTAATTTGAATTAACCCATTAATATAAGAAGCATCGCCTCCCGTGATTCTCCCTAGGATGTTAGCGATCGCCGGGTTCGACAGAAAATTGGCAACTTGTCCCGCCTCTACATTGAAGCGGTCAAAACTATGGAACAAATTGGCCCCATCTGCCGACTGCTGTCCCCCTTGAATATTAAATTGGGGTCCATCCGTGGTAACAGTAGTCCCTGTGCCATCACTTGCCGGAGTAATGTTTTGGGCCAACAAAGGGTGCTGATAAGTGCCTATCACCGCCGCAACTAATCCAGTTATCATAAACTGAATCTTTTTTCCCGTTGCTGCCTTGACTTGAGTGCTATCATCAGACCCCATCCCCTTGACCTCCTTGGCGATTATCCTTTGAAATGAGCCCAATTTTTCCCCTTTTCTAAGCCCCGAAGTTTCAACAGACCTCTTGACTTCATGGTGGAAACCCTCCCCCCAACTCCGTTATTCTTTGGGGCTTGTTTCTACCCCACTTAGATCAAATACAAAGTCTATTGTTATTCCTTCATTACTCTACTCAATCCTCGCCGGTTTGGCAAGCTCTGCAACAATACTTATTCTCGTTAAAATTTCATTTACAATTCTGCGGAAGTGGGGCCAATTTGACCGAACTCCTTAAGGGCAAAAAAACCGGCTTCGTTCAGAAACCGGCTAGGGATTAGGTTCATCTAGAGAGAAACAAGAAGAGAGATTAAGCAGGATTGGTTTGGGGAGATTTTTGTAATTTACGGACAATCTCACCTTTTTCCAGGAGTCCGACTAACACCCCATTGTCATTAATAACAGGTAATTCTGAGAGGTCGCGGTCTTCGAGAATGCCGATCGCTTCGAGTAACGAGACATTAGATTTGATGGGATTAACTGCTTCTACAGTTTTCATCAGTTCTTTAACCTGAGTCGTCGGCCAGTCGGAGGTCGAGATTAGTTTCAAATCATCCACTGCGATCGACCCGATTAAATACCCCGCCTCATCTGTCACTAAAAACTTGCGCCACTGAGTTTTCCCGATAATATACTCGTTAGCAAACTCACGTAAAGAGAGTTCCGCAGAGACAATCGGACTATTGGGGTTCACCGCATCGGCAGCAGTATAGTGAGAAAGTGTATCTTGGATAGAAGCCGATTGAGCGGCGGTTCCGGCATTCTGAATCAGGAAGAACCCGATTAACAGCGTCCAGAAGCTACCAATGTTACTGATGCCTAGGATTGCCATCCCACCCAGGAGGACTGCAACCCAACCGAGTGCTTGTCCGACTCGTCCCGCAAAGATAACGCCTTTATAGGGATTGCCGGTAATTTTCCAGACGAGAGATTTGAGGATGTTCCCGCCATCGAGGGGTAAACCAGGAATCAGGTTAAACAGGGCTAACATTAAGTTAATCGAGGCCAACAGTCCCAGGATCGCGGCGAATGGGCCACTGACGGGAGTCGTTAAGGCGACTGCACTAAAGAGTATAAACAACATCAAGCTCACTGCCGGTCCGGCGATCGCCACCCAGAATGCCTCACCCGGAGTTTTTGACTCTCGTTCTAAACTAGCGAGTCCACCGAACAGGAATAAGGCGATCGATTTGACTTCAATTCCCTGACGAATTGCCACAAAGCTATGTCCCAGTTCATGGGCTAATACTGAAGCAAACAGCAACAAGGCTGCGACTAATCCTAAGATCCAGGGGAATATTACACCCATTTCTGGAAATTGAGCGGCCAACCCCCCGCCGTAACTAAAAGTAACTAAAGCCAGGACTAAAAACCAAGAAGGATTTACATAAAAAGGTATTCCGAATAGGTTGCCGATGCGAATATTGCCGTTCATATTGGCTCCGTTATTTATTAACTATCGAGATGCGGTATTTCGCCTCTGATTTCTTCTACTGTAACAAAATGTAACAAATCGGTCAATGTAGTTTGAGTCGTAGTAACCGTCCCTAGGGGTTCGGCTTAGAAAAACCGGGGTTTAAGCCTCAGTAAATGTACGGAAATCCGGGAGAAAACCTGCGTTCAATACCCCACTCCATCATCTGAAAGGGGAAGGATACCTACATTATAACTGACAAGCTATTGGGGAAGGATTAACAGTAGGCGGTAACATCTTCGCCGCATTCATCGACGAGGAAACATAAAGCTCGAAACCGTAGGAACACCAGTTGTTCATAAAAGGGATTGAGCTTACACAGCGCCGGAATGTGAAATAAAGTCCGTCCAAATAGCTTGACATCCCGTTCAAATGGACATTGAGACGGAATCAACTTGCAGAAGGCTTTAGCCTGTCCGGGATTGTTGATTGCGATGCCCTCGATCCAGTTGCGGATGGGCAGTAAAACTTCATCCAACCGGAGTTTATAAGTGTTTTTTAGTTGGGATAAAAAGTTTGATAAAATAAACATCACTATTTTTCCTCGACACCAATCTTTGAAGGTTGTTTTTCACCTGTAGTTTTATTATTGACTCTTGAGCGAAGGTTTGTCACATTCCCAAAGTAGTAAAATCTACCCTCGTCAGACAGAGTTTTTGGACTCTATTATACGAACCAAGGGAGACGAGATTACCCGTCAGTCCATTGGGGATCACAAATAAACGTCAAAATCCGCTCCCTGTCAAGGATCTGACTTCTATAACCAGAGACAGAGAACATCATTCTAATTAAGCCCGAAAACCGACCCCGCTTTTAAATGCTCGTTCGGGTGACAGGTGTAAAAGAGTCAGATAAACCAGAAGAGCGATCGCCTCCACTCTGTTCTATAAGTCCTCCAACTCTTCTTGTAACGCCCGATAATGCTGATACTCCTGCCGGAGTCCGTGGATATACTCTTGCCATCCTGCGGTATCTTCGAGTAGGGATAAATAAATCTCTCGAATCTCCTGCACATACTCCGCAGCAGTCTGATAATTCCTTCGGGTTTTCTTCTGAATCGACTGATCTACCAGTTGCTGGTACAGGGCGATCGCCTTCTGGGGACAATGTAGCTTTATCCCTTGGGCGATCGCCAATTGCACCGACGGGGAAAAATCCGGTTGCTGCGCCAGGGCGATCGCCCCCTCCCAGTCTTTCTGATCTAGGTAGATTTGGGCTAGAACATCCACTTCATCCCGTGCGAACATCCGAATCTGCTGTTGGCAATGTTCCCAGCAATTTAGCTTCAAAGCAACAGGCTTGAGGTCCTGATAAAATTGTATCGACAGTCCATTGATTCGCAACCCGAGCATCATCAGGTGATACAGATTTTTCGTATCCTCCTGTTCGGAATAATATTCCGCCAGATCTCCTAAAATTAAAGTTATATCATTACCAGAGCGATTGTATAAAATATTCCATGCCTCAACATTATCCTGCTCTGGCGGAGTACAATCGACGATCCACCGTTCTAAAATAGCAATTGAGCGGCGCAGATCTCCTTTTTCCTCCCGCCAATGCTCTGCCAGGTTCAGATAATCAGAAGGTTCTTTCAGATTCTCCTCACACAGCCGGAGATAGTTCTCTTCATCTCCCAATATGGAGTAAGCCTCTGCCACCCAATCGATACTATTTTCCAGACTCGCGCTTTGCAGAGTGGCGATCGCATACCGGAGGTCTTCCTCAGTCGTACAGAGGGTATCCAACCCTACTTTAAGCGCCATGTCCAGTTCCTCATTCAGGAACATCGGCCAATCAAAAGCAGCAATCAGAGAATTGAGATAAACTTGCTTTTGGGGCATTTTAAGGTCTAAATCCATCACAGTTTCGGCAAATAACCCAACCGCTTCAGCAATGTCAGCAGTTCCCGCTAAAGTACCAGTCTTGCTAAATATAAGATTACCGTAAGTGACGATATACCACAACACATCAAGCTGTTCCTCCAGCTTCAGATAATTGAGTTGATTAAACACACAGTTTAAGTTCGGGTACGCAGGTGCATCGTGATAACCAAAATCATAATCGATATGCCCTTCCTCGATCGCCTCCTTTTGGCTGTCCCTGAAAAAGTCCTGAACTTGCTTTTTCAACTCCGAAACAGTCATTTTCTTGGACCTAGGAAATTGAATCACATTGTTCGGTAGGGTTTTTTTCCCTTGTACCCGAGCAAATTCCTTTTCCAATTGCGCCGCTAACCCCACTAAATCTCGAAAATCCAACTGTCCCGTCAACAACTGTTCTAAAGCATGGACAGGAAGGGGAATGACTTGCTCCTGTGCCGTTGATTCCGGATAATAATCCTCCTCCTCTGCCTCCGGATCCCCCAACAGAGAATACAGCAACACCGCTACAATATGCTCACAGACTTCGCCCTCATAAGCACAAGTACAGTCTGTTGTTAAATTGCCCCAACCCGTGCGAATTTCCACCGAGTATTTGCCGGGTTTTCCCTCCACCTGTGCCTTAATCCCTTTTCCCGACATGAAAAACGGATCAACCGCCCCCCTGTGATAGCAAACTTGACCTTTTTGAAAAATAGCCGGATTATCTGCCACTTCTGCAATTTCTTCTACCGTCAAATCGTTTAAATTCATAAGTAGTTGCTTCTAATATCAGGGAATTTACAACTCAGATCCTAGCGTAGAAAAACCCTAGGCGATCGCCTTTTGGAACCGTTGTCAAGGATGGCATATCCGAAAGGGCGATTCCTCTGCCAATTGGACTGCGATCGCCCCTATTCCTCATGTTCCCATTTCTGGTTTTTCTCCTCTACCCTGGGGCGATCGGCACCTGGCGGGTCACCCGTTGCTCAAACTGGTACTGCTGCACCGGCATCTCCTTGTCATAACGAATATGCCAGAATGACACTGCATAGGTGAGAGCAACTCCTGCACCCGCATGAATCAACCTGATCGCAATCAGCGCACTTGATCGCCAGTTACCTGACTCAGGTATAATAGCACCATCGATTAATAATTAATGAGAAGATGCAGTCAACCCATCCTTCCTTGACGAGCAATCGCGAATTTATTCCGTGGTTACAACAACAACAAATTAGCCTAGGGTTTACCACCTATCAAACTAATTGGTTAGCCTTGTTGGGAGTTAATCTCGAAACTGGGGGCATTTCTGCACATCAACGCCAATTTAATCGGGCGATGGGTTTGTATTGTACTCCTGAAAGGCTTTATTTGAGTTCCAAATATCAGATATGGCAGTTAGATAATGTGTTGCAACCGGGGCAATTGTATCAAGGCTCTGATAAACTCTTTATTCCCCGAATTGCCTATACTACTGGGGATATTGATGTGCATGATGTGGCGGTAAATAAAACAGGTGAACCCATTTTTATCAGTACCTTATTAAATTGTGTAGCGACAGTGAGCAGTCGCCATAGTTGTAAACCGCTATGGAAACCGCCATTTATTTCTAAAATTATTAACGAAGACCGCTGCCATTTGAATGGGTTGGCAATGGTGGATGGACAACCGGGTTATGTAACGGCTTGCAGTGGGTCAGATGTAGTCGATGGATGGCGCGATCGCCGACGAGAAGGGGGTCGAGTTATCGATATTAACAGTAATGAAATTATCATCACTGGCTTAAGTATGCCTCATTCCCCCAGATTTTATCAAGGGAACCTATGGCTCTTAAATTCTGGGGCAGGAGAGTTTGGCTATGTGGATTTAGGGTCAGGAAAATTTGAATCCGTGACGTTTTGTCCCGGATATGCCCGAGGGTTAGCATTTTGGCAAGATTATGCTATTGTCGGACTGTCTAAACCCCGTTCTGGGGATGGGACATTTTCGGGTTTATTATTAGAGGACCGTTTAACCGAAAAAGATGCTGATGCCCGTTGTGGGTTACTGATTATTAATTTAAAAACGGGGACAGTTCTTCATTGGATCCGCATCGAAGGAACGATTACGGAATTATATGATGTGGGGGTGTTGCCGGAGACACAAAGACCGATGGCTTTGGGCTTCCAAACTGAGGAAATTGAGCAGTTAATTACTCTGGAACCTCTGAGTGATATTACGGGAATTAGTGGAGAGAAAAAATAAAAGCGATCGCTTAGTAGCAGTCTCTATAGAGGCGATGAACAAACAATTTCAAAAAAAATCCAAGAAAACCAGGATATAACCCAAAATCAACCTAAAAGTTTCTACTTTTTTATTCTTTTTAAAGTTACTGCTGTTCTCGGATTTTAATTATTAGACTTCTTGCAAAATTATAAAAAGCTGATTGGCATTTTTAAGGGGGGTGGGGGGAGCAATCCGCTATTTTGCCAGAGGGCTATTCAAATTACCACCGGGGGGATTGTTCGAGCAATTTTTGAGCAGCAACGCGATCCAAACCTTTAGAGAAAAAATACCCCTGTGCATAATCGCAATGCAGGGACCAAAGTTGAACCAAATGTTCCTCTTTTTCCACTCCTTCTGCGGTGACGTACATCCCCAGATTATGGGCCAGAGTGGCGATCGCCCGGACGATTTCCGAACTTTCATTATCCCCTTCCATTCCTATCACAAAAGATTTGTCAATTTTTAACGTATTAATTGGAAACTGAGCCAGATGAGACAGGGAAGAATAACCCGTCCCAAAATCATCAATGCATAAATGAATATGGCGCGATCGCAATTCTTCAAGTAACTCGGCGGCTTTAGCCGCATTTTCCATTAACACACTTTCGGTAATCTCTAACTTCAAACTGCTCGGATCAAGATGGGTTTCTTGTAAAATGCGATCGATGCGTGCCAGTAAATCCGGTTGTCCTAACTGTTGTCCTGACAAATTAACGCTAATACTCAACAATTCTGCTGTCTGAAATTGCTGATGCCACTGTTGCATTTGTAAGCAAGCCTCCCGCAATACCCACTCCCCTAATGGCAAAATTAACCCCGTTTCTTCTGCAACGGGGATAAATTCCCCGGGAAAAACTAACCCCCGTTCCGGATGTTGCCAACGCACTAAGGCTTCAAACCCTGATAACAAGCCGGTATCTAAATTAACGATAGGTTGATAGTGAAGCAGGAATTCTGGGCCTTCTAAATCGGGTTGAATGTCGTTTTTTTCTGGGGAAATAGGGGAATAGGGAATGAAAAATTGGGACTGAGTTTCGGGTGTTTGGAGGGGCAAGTCTCCATTTTTAAGAATAGAGCGCCGTAAATCATTCTCCAAACTTAATTGTGCCACAGCCTGTTCCAACATTTTACTATCAAATACTTCATGTCGGGCTTTGCCTAGGGCTTTGGCGCGATACATGGCAATATCCGCATCTCGCAGTAAATCTTCAGGACGGTAATAGCCTAGAGTGCTGGGGGCAATGCCAATACTAGCGGAGGTAAAGACTTCGTAACCTTTGATATTAAAGGGAGAAATTAATTCATTTTGAATTCGTTCCGCCAGGGCGATCGCGGCTTGAGTATCCGGGATATGTTCCACTAAAATCGTAAATTCATCCCCCCCAAACCGAGCTAGAATATCACCGCGTCCTACACAATTTTGCAGCCGTTTCGCGAAATCCACTAACAGACAATCCCCAATAAAATGTCCTAAACTGTCATTGACTACTTTAAATCGGTCTAAATCTAAAAAAATGACTGCAAACTGATAATCAGGCTGCACTGTTGCCCGAGTTAAAGCCGAAGTGAGGCGGTTTAAGAAAAAGGCGCGGTTTGGTAACCCCGTAAGATTATCGTGCAGTGCTTCATGGCGTAATTTATCTTGAGCTTTCTGGCGATCGGTAATATCCATGACGTGAATATGCACAATCTTGAGGGAGTGAATCGGGTGATACCACCAATAAAAAAGCCGATCTTGAACGAACCGTTCCACCTGCCATCCCGATTTTCCCTGTTGGAGGGAGTTGCGCACCAGTTCCCGATGATTGATGGGTAAAAAGCCGGTTGCCAGTCCCAGGCGTAATTCTTCTAAAACTCGTTCGGTGGTGGGGTTGACGTAGACAATTTCCCCTTGAAAATCGCAGGCAAGGACGGGATTGGGGTTATATTTAGGAAAGGCAGCCAGACGGATATTTTCTTCTTCAGTCGCTTTGCGAGCGCTGATGTCGGTTTGGGAACCTGCCATACGGTAAGGGTTTCCCAGGCGATCGCGCACTGCCAGACCCCGAGAAAGCATCCAGCGGTACTGTCCCTGCACATCTAAAATCCGATGTTCACTTTTGAAGTGGGGGGTGACTCCAGCAAGATGATCGGCGATCGCCTGTTTAAGGGGGTTAATATCGTCCGGATGGACTCGGGTAAACCAGTCATCCGGACAGTAAACCAAGTTGGACTCACAGAAATTCTGCCCCCTTTCTACCCCTTCATACCCCAGCAGGGATTTCCAACGTGGGGAAAAATACACTGTATTCGTCGTTAAATTCCAATCCCACAGCCCATCATTAGCCCCGGCTACGGCTAACGCATACCGTTCTTCGCTCTCACATAAAGCGCGTTCCCGTTTCTGACGATCAATCGCGGCGGCTAAAACATTGGCGATCGCCTGAAGGAAGTTCAAAGCCTCTACATCAAACTGTTGGAGTTCCGTACTATAAGCCGCCAATACGCCATAAGGTTCAGTTTGCCCATGAACCAGCACTGTAATTCCGCTGAGAATACCCCGTTTTAATAAAAAGGGCGAGGGAGTAAATCGGGTTTCCTTCTGTAAATTATCACATAAAATGGGTTCTTTTACCAACAAAGTATAGCCAGATTGAGATTCCCCATCCACCGCCATTGTCAAAACGCCGACTGCATCTTCACAACATCCCGCACCCGCTCTTAATTCTAATCCCTGGCGATCGGGTAACAATTCCCACAAGCAACAACAATCGATATTCAGGGTTTGCAGGACTTCTTTCGCAGCTTCTTTAATCAGGCTCCTTACCTCCATCCCCGCAAGCGCCCGCTGTCCTAATCCGGCAATCACCGCACTTTCGCGAGCGTGTGCGGCTAAAAGTCGTTCGGTACGCTTACGCTCTTGCAGTTCCCGTTCCAAGGATGCCATATTGGCTTGGAGTTGCTGTTCTAATTCATCCGCATGAATCAGAATTGGACGAGTGAGGGGGTATAGCAACAGGGCAATTAATCCGGTGCCAAAGGGTAATAAAGCAACCGTAATAGCAACAATAAGCAGGATCAGGCTTCCCTTTCCCGGAGTCGAGGAGAGTAGCAGCAGAATCACCCAATTGCTGTTGGGAATGGGGGCGATTGCCACTGCTTCTGAACTGGGGAGACTGTTGTTTAGGAATCGTATTCCCCCTTGCTGAGTCATTTCTGCATTAAGCAACGCCGCAATTCTGGTATTCGGTCCTAAGGGGAACAAGCCTGCTTCATTAGTATAAGCTAGGAACGGCAGCAGGCGATCGATGTGAGTATTGTTGACTCGTGCTAAAGCAATTTCTACGGATTGACCCTCTGGGGTAAACTTCTGTAAAAGTGTTTCAATTTCCGAAACGCTAAATAAGAATAAATCCGTTCCCAGGGATGCTGGAGATTGTGAGTTAACTCGGGCTAGAGTAACCAGCAAATAAGACGAGTTGCCAACTAGCGCCGGCTGGAACGTGATTTTTTCGGGGGCCTTCTCCCTCAATTCGGGCCACAATTCCCTAGGAATCTCTGTGCCTAACTGGATCACCACCTCACCCTGGCGATCGAGCCTCATCAGTCCCGCTATTTCTGGAACTTGTTGGAGAGAATCTAGTAATACTGAGGGACTTAACGGCAACTCGGGGGTTACATCAACTCCCGGGGAGTTATATTTTAAACTGGGTACGGCGATTGGGTTTGTACTTGCCAGTTGTTCAGCGATTAGGGCAACCTGCCATAAATAGCGCTCTAGGGCTTGACTTTTCGTTCGTGCGTCTAAAAAGACCTGATGTTGCCGGTCCTGGTTAAAATGATGATAAAAAAAACCAATACTAACGATAGAAATGACTGCGCCGATGGATAGCATCCCCAATGCCATATAAACCACCAGCGATCGCCGTAACCGTCCTGATAGGTTGCCGTTTGCCACTGTTAATGCCCACCCTTGGAAAAGCAAGTCAATCTAAAGCCTCTTTCTCACGATAACCCTATCTATTCTATCTAGTAAACCATTTTTTCGGGCGTTTTTCTGTAAGATTTGGGATTTTCAAAGACCCCATTAAGGTAGTCCGACGCAGGGGAGAATACTCCAGACTCAAAAAGCCGCAACTCCTCTAGGAAAAATCACAGTTTGCCGTCAAAATCCCTAGGGTTATCCCTAGGAAAAAATAACTCTAGCCTACCGGATTGTAGTGACTATTAAGAGTAATTATTGCTACCATTTCCTAGATTAATAGAGCCTTTTTCACAGGTAGGAGGTACACTTTTTCTTTTGGAGTGCGAGTAAGATGCTCGCTTGAGACAATAGCAAGTAAGATGTCGGGGCAGCACGCACAGGCTACGCAAATGCACTCCAAAGTCCATATCCTAACCATCGTATCTATAGCTTACCGGACTCGAAAACGTGATAGAGGCGATGAGCCTTTTCCCTTTTTTTCTTATCCCTGTGTGACTATATCAGCTTCGGTCAGTGTTGTAAACTCAAACCCCAGTTTAACTCCCTCAGTCATTTTCTCATTTTAAATAAAACTGGAAAAGTTCAACATAAATTAAGGGAAAAATGAACAGAAAAGAACAAAATTAGTAGTAAAGACTACAGCCCTTATCCCCCGTTTGTAGTCACCAGTTGCGGTAGTTATCCCCGCCCGATGTTTGTAATACCAAATGAATCCACCTCGACCAACCCACACCGCCTTCTCGTGCCGACGGCCCTGAGTTACGCGATCCTCCCGTCCTGCTATCTGTGATCAAGCCAGAAAAGGCCGCTATATCTGGTCTAACTCTAGGAAGGGTCAGGTTATCACCAGCCTAATTGACCTCTGGGGCAATGAGACTTGACCCCTTGGGACTTGCGGAAAACCCTGGTTATAAAATTTATTAGACTTCGGGCAACATTTACCATACAATACAGGTTATGTCAACACCCTAGCGATGGAAGCATTCCCAGTCTACGCTGTAGAATACCGTTAAAAGAGAGGGGGAAAACTCACCGATGCCAGACTACTATCAACTTGAAAAACGCTTATGGGACGCAGCGGATCAATTGCGTGCCAATTCCAAACTGAAACCGTCGGAATATTCTCTGCCTGTACTGGGTTTAATCTTCCTACGGTATGCTGACTATAACTTTAGCCAAGCCCTGGAGAGATATCGCACAAGCGATCGCCCGGTAGCGACAAGGGAACGGGTGTTATCGGTTCCCCCCCAGGCAAGGTTTGATTACCTGCTGAACCTACCAGCAGAGGCAAATATTGGGGAAGACATTAATAGTGCGATGCGGGCGATCGAAGTAGAAAACCCCACGTTGAAAAATATCCTCCCCAAAACTTACCACCGTTTGGGGAATGATATTCTCCGGCAACTATTAAGGGATTTTCATACGATCGCCCTGGATATCGAAGGGGATGCCTTTGGGCGTATTTATGAATACTTCCTTAGCAATTTTGCCATGAATGAAGGACAAAAAGGCGGTGAATTTTTTACACCAACCTCTTTAGTTAAGCTAATTGTTGAAATTATCGAACCCTATCACGGTCGTATTTTTGACCCGGCTTGTGGCAGCGGGGGAATGTTCGTACAAAGTGCCTCCTTTATAGAAAAACTACAGAAAAATCCCAGCACTGAAATCGGGATTTATGGACAGGAAAAAATTGCCGATAACGTCCGGCTTTGTTTGATGAATCTTGCCATTCATGGACTCTCAGGAGATATCCGCCAGAGTAACACCTACTACGAAGACATCCATAATTGTGTGGGCAAATTTGACTTTGTAATGGCAAACCCTCCTTTTAATGTAGACAAAGTAGACAAAGAAAAAATCAAAGACAACCCCCGCTTTCCCTTGGGATTACCTCGGGTTGATAATGCCAACTATCTCTGGATTCAATTATTTTATAGCGCTTTAAATGCCAAGGGACGTGCTGGTTTTGTGATGGCAAATTCCGCCAGTGATGCTCGCGGAATGGAGTTAGAAATTCGCAAAAATCTGCTTCATGAAGGAGTTGTCGAGGCGATCGTTGCGGTAGGTTCTCACTTTTTCTATAGTGTGGGCTTACCCTGTACCCTCTGGTTTTTTGATCGCGACAAGGTGAATAATCCCCGTAAAGATAAAGTGCTCTTTATCGATGCCCGTCAATTCTATCAGCACGTTTACCGTTCTCACCGTCAATTTAGTGATAAACAAATTCAATTTTTAGGCAATATCGTCCGAATGTATCGGGGACAATCTGTTGAATCTGTCACAACTTTACCGGAACATACCCGCTACAATCCCTCGGTCCCCGCTTATGGGACTTTACCGAATTGGGAGGAAACTTTCCCTAACAATATCTATCGGGATGTTCCAGGTTTGTGCCGCATCGCCCTGGTTTCAGAAATTGCAGAACAGTCCTATAGTTTGAATCCAGGGCGATATGTGGGAATTGCACCCAAACCGGAAGACGATTTTGATTTTGCTGAAAAGTTACAAGAACTGAATGATGAATTCGAGACTCTTACGATTGAAGCCCGAGAATTAGAAGGGCGAATTTCTCAAACAGTCAATCGTTTATTAAAGGTAGAAGATAAGGAATGAAAACTCACAAAAATTTTGGACTTTTAAATTCCTCTTTTTTTATAGAGAACAGCAGACGGCTTACCTCTAAAGTTGGGTACTATACTTTTCAATTAAAACCGTGAAACCAGGAAATAATTGGACTCAAAAGCGGATTGGTGAAGTCTGTCTGGTGGGAGATGGCACTCATGCCAAAATCAAAAGACAAGACCAGGGTATTCTCTATTTAACTGCCAAAAATATTAAACCAGGTCGGTTAAATCTTGCCAAAGTAGATTATATCTCGGAAACAGATTTTGACCGCTATTTTTGTAATAGTATTCAATCTATCCGCAAGCCAGAAGCCGGGGATATCTTATTTGGAATTATCGGGAGTATCGGAGAACCTTATTTAGTCCAACCCGAAGACTCATTTGGAATTTCTAGCAGTCTAGCGATTTTAAGACCTAATCAGGCCATTTTGTGGTCTCCTTATCTTTATTACTGGGTGAAAAGTCCGATTTTTCAAAATGCGTTACAGGCAAGAAAGGCTGGAGTGGTGCAGTGTTATATCAGTTTAGACGCCTTAAAAAGAATGCCACTTGTCTATCCCGATTTGGGCAGCCAACAAAAAATAGCCGCCATTCTTACGGATTATGATGACTTAATTTCTAACAACCAACGGCGGATTCAGATTCTCGAACAGATGGCGCAAAGCATCTATCACGAGTGGTTTGTGAAGTGGCGGATTCCTAATTTGGAATGGCGTAAGGCAACGGACGAAGAACAACAAATCACCGGCAAAGAACTTTTTCCCGTAGGATGGGCGATCGAACCGATTGGCAATGCGATCGCCACCCTGAGTGGGGATACTCCCGCGAAGAAAAAACCCGAATACTGGGCGAATGGAACGTTAGTATGGTACCGAACCACCGATCTAACAACTGAGGGAACAATGTTTATTTCCGGTTCCACTCACAAAATTACAGAGTTGGGGCGGCAGCGTAATAAGATTCGCACATTCCCCCCCTATTCGGTGATGATGACATCTCGGGCAACGATTGGAGTAGTGGCAATTAATACCACAACCGCTTGTACCAATCAAGGATTTATTACTTGTATTCCCAATGAACGGTTATCGGCTTACTATCTGTATTTTTGGATTGGGGAAAACCGCGATCGCATTTTTAACTTAGCATCGGGATTGATGTACCGAGAAATCAATCTGGGCTGGTTTCGGCAGTTACCGATCGCTATTCCTGACTCTGCCACCCACCGTCACTTTATAGAAACCCTCGACCCCATCTGTCAGCAAATCGAAACGTTACAAGCAAAAACAACTAACCTCAAATTAACTCGGGAGTTACTCCTGAATCAATTACTCTCCGGTGAAGTGGATCTGAAGTAATGAACAGGTAAAGAGATCCCCTTAATTTTAAGCGAAAACATCAGCATATCTCCCCAGCATATCGAACATTTTCATGCAAAATCTAGGGGAGAGGGATGAATAGAAACAGCTTTCTCCCTTCAACAGAAAACTCTTTACCACGGGACACCCGGTGAAGCGACGCTTATCCGAGCCGGATCTTCCCCGGTTTGAGGGAAATTCCCCTCATCCTATCTAATTTTAGTGAAATTTATTGAAGTTTTTATCCCTGACTGGGATGAATTTCTAAGGGAAAAATAACCAAAAACTCTGACCCGTCCCCGAGTTTAGAAACTACCTGAATTTCTCCTTTTAGAAGTTCCACCAGTTGGGAGACGATGGTCAATCCTAACCCGGTACTTCCCTCGACTTGTTGAGAAACTTGCTGGGCAACTCGGGAAAAAGGCTGGAAAATTTGCTCTATATTTTCGGGAGCAATCCCGATACCTGTATCCCTAACGCCCAGCAACCATTTATCATTAGGAAGGCTTTCACAGAAAATTGTAATAGATCCAGTTTCGGTATAGCGCACTGCATTACTCAGAAGATTGATTAAAATCCGCTGGAAGCGAGACAGATCCGTAGTGATGTACTTAGGAGCGTGATTATTACTAATAATAATTTGTAATTGTTTGTCTTGGGCCAGGGGTTCAATCGTTTCTACAGTTGCGGCGATTACGGGACTCAGTTCAATGGTCATCAGTTTTAAGTGAGTCGTTCCGGAGTCAACTTGAGACAGTTCTAAAGAATTATTTACCAGTTGTAGTAATTGCCGAGAAGCGCGGAGGACTCGCTCGATGCGCTCAATCGTAACAGCATCTTCTTTTTCTTTAGATTGTTGCTGACGTAGAAGCAGTTGCGAATAAGCCATAATTGAACTTAAGGGCGTTTTAAGTTCATGGGCCAGATGAGAAAAACTTTCTTGACTGAGACTTAACAAGCGGTTTAGCTCTTCATTATTTTTTGTAACTTGCTGCTGAAGCTGTTCGAGTTTTTGAGTCCTTTCTTCTACAAATTGATGAAAGCAATAAGCAGTAGCTTGGTCAATAACGGCATCAATAATCCGAAAAGCTCGATAAGATTCAACATTCGGTAATTCTAATAATTCCTCTTTTAAAGCTGAAAAAATTACTTGGCGCAGCAGGCGATATTCCTGTGCGATTTCGCCTGCATTATACCCATGCTCAAATCGATTTACTCCATGCTCTAAGCTGGCTTGAGCAACCACTTCAAAATCATCTTCTTCTGATTCGTTTAAAGCGGTTGTCATCGCCTTTAAAACTTGAGGAATTAAATCGGTCAGAGCCGGTTCAGATAAGTTTTTAGAGCTTTCAATTTTAACATCTCGCCGGACTGCTTTTTTCCATTTTTTTACAATTTCGTCAATTTTACGTTCAAAAGATTGACTGATAGTTTCCATGAAAATTGAGTTAAGGTGTGTCATAACATCAGGGACCAAATTTAAGGAGTGAAGTCTTTAAACGGGATATAAACTAGAGAAATTTAGAAGCGCGGTTGAGTGGCCGATCTCCCTCGTTGCGATCGCCAGAGTAACCCGGGTACTGTTGTCAGTGTCATTGAAGCGTTAAAAACTGGCTTAAACCTGAATTTAGAACAAGCAGCGGTAATATGCCCCGGTGGGAGGCAATTTCCCTAAAATTAAGAGGTTTTTCTGGCCCAATAGCATCCTTGCCAGGGACCGCACCGGGTAGAAATCAGTTGGCGATCGCCACGGGTGCCGTACAACTGAGTGAAAATCTCCCCTGGAGTCTGAGGAGATTTTCTTCTTTCCGTAACTTGTCACCCCAAATGCCGACCTCCGTAGAAACCATGCATCTTCTCCTTGACTCAGTGGACCCATTTCTGAAATCATCCTGGATTTCATTATTTAGATGAAGATTGCTATTATTCTACCCTAAGACGGTGGCTAAATTGACAGCAATTAGGTTAAAAACGAAACGCTTAAATTACTTTTTGATTTCCTGCCCCTGATTTTACGTGGGAATGACAGCCCAACTGCCCCTACTTCATACCCTATCCAGTGGGAACTCCCCCCGGCGATCGACTAAAATTTGGGAATAACTGCACTTCTACAGAGCGTGGGCATGAACTGGCAAGAAATTTCAGGGAATTGGGTCCATATCCCCCCCCGCACTCGGGGCATTGTTCATTTCCTCGGGGGAGCATTCCTGGCGGCGGCACCCCAAGTCACCTATCGATGGTTACTCGAACAACTAAGTTTGCAAGGATATACCATCATTGCGACACCTTTTGTCAGCACCTTTGATCACGGCGCGATCGCCGTTAATATCCTGGAACGCTTCGAGTGGTGCCTTGAACAATTGCGCCTTTCCGGTAAATTACCTAAAGGCTATCTTCCCATCTACGGAATGGGTCATAGTATGGGTTGCAAACTGCACTTGCTGATCGGCAGTTTATTTGAAGTCGAACGTGCCGGTAATATCCTGATTTCCTATAACAATTACCCCGCTCGGCGTTCGATCCCCTTCTTAGATCTTGTCGAACAATTACCCACATCTTGGGGTGCCCAATTACCCGCTGCCTTTTCTGTTGAATTCACCCCTTCTCCAGAAGAAACAAACCAGATTATTGCCCAACGTTATCAAATTAAGCGCAATCTGATCGTCAAATTTAAAGACGATACGCTTGATCAAACCCTGATGTTATTCCCCGTTGTCCAACAACGTTTTCCCAAACTCGTCTCGATGATAACCCTACCGGGAAACCATCTCACCCCCTTAAGTCAAGACCCCGGGTGGAAATCCGGCAGCGAGTTCTCCGCTTTCGATGCGATCGCTCAGTGGCTCCGCCAAGAAATGTATCGCGAACCCGTTCGCCTCAAAGATGAAATTGTCCGATGGCTCAATCCCATCCAACCCCTTAGACCCCTAGTTTAATCGCTTTTTCATCCTTCATCCCGCCTCCTTTTTAAGACTTACCTCGGCCCGATACAGCAGCTTATTTCCTTGTCGATATCCGCTGCTGCGGACTCTTACGATCTCCCCCGGTTCAGCGATTCCATCCCGCAACTGGTGCTGCTGGGGATTGTAGGGAATTTCCGCACCCACCGGGGCGATCGCCTCTACTCCCCACTCTTGCAATAACCGTTCCACCGGATGCAACAATGGCAGCAGACGCACCGCAGGCAAGTCCGGATTTTGCTGGGCTGCATAGGCCGCAGTCGGCCAGTTGTGCAACCAAGATTCTAAAATATCTAAACTTGTGAGCTGAAATTCCTGCAACAGAGACTCCCGTTGCTGCTGCATCTCAACCTGGAGGCGATCGTATTCGGTTTGCAGTGCCGAACTTTCCAGCAGAGTATCCCCTGCCTCAACTCCTGCGCATCTGACCAATAACTCCGATAGGGTCACTTGTAAGACGTCCGCCAAGACCAGCAAGGGTTCTACTCGCATCTGCAACGCCTTTCCCTGCCGGAGTTGCCTCACCTGCCAGTGAGAAACCCCCGCTTGACGAGCCAGCGATCGAAAGCTGGGGATTCCTACTCTTTGCATTAATCCTTGTAATTGTTGGCTGGAGTCTAGAATATCAGTCATGAGTCCCAGGTCATCAATAAAATGTAAACTTAGATATATCGCAAGTCTAAATGAATCTGACAATTCTGGTCGCTACAATCTTGCTGATGGTGATTGCTTCATTCCAGATAGCCTGAATGATTCTGAGTCGCTCTACTATCCTGAATATCAAAAAATAACAGCAAGTCGTTACGATGAAGATGAAGAAACAACTTAACAACTTACTGTCGTTATTCCCCCTTTGTCGTAACGACTTACTGTCGTTATTCCCGGTTTGTAATTGCTCACCGAGAAGCCCGGTTTCTTATTTCGGGACTGTCACAGTTCTAAGAATCACTTTACTCTTCGAGGAGACTTCTTAACATCCATGCGGTTTTTTCATGAATATGCATCCGCTGGGTTAATAAATCCGCCGTGGGTTCATCGTTAGCTGTATCAACAGCGGGGAAGATAGAACGCGCCGTTCGGACCACCGCTTCTTGTCCTTCCACTAACAATTGAATCATCTCTTTCGCCTTCGGTACCCCGAGGGTTTCTTCAATCGAGCTTAATTGACTGAACTCCGTGTAAGTCGCAGGAGCCGGATATCCCAAGGCTCGAATCCGCTCGGCAATGAGATCGACTGCTAAGGCCAATTCGGTGTACTGCGTCTCAAACATCAAGTGCAAGGTCTGGAACATTGGCCCCGTGACGTTCCAGTGGAAATTATGGGTTTTCAAGTAAAGGGTATAGGTATCGGCGAGGACCCGCGATAACCCGTCGGCAATTTCTTGCCGGTCGTTTGGATTAATGCCCGTATTGATTTTTGAGGCTTTATCTTTCTCTTTGTCTTTATCTTTGTCTTTATCTTTTGCCATGAATCGGTCTCCTTTAGAATGAATATCTTGTTGACGAGATGACTAGGGGACGCACCCACTCAGGCTAAGTGCATTTTTAGCACGGAGTGTGGAGCACGGCGGACGTTACAGCGAATGGTTTCATACCCCAGGCGTTGACAAGCCTCATAACGGTGACAACCCGAAAAGCCGTAATATTCCCCTTCTACTTCTAGCACGTCTATTGGTTCGAGCAATCCGATTTTTTGGATGGACTCCATCAGTGTAGTGACTTTTTGGGGGTCGTTCTGGCGTGGTAATGGACGCCTAATCTTGGCAATTGGGATTTCTTGGACTCTCATATTCGTTATTTTTCAATTTTTGAGAGGATTCTTATATCATAGTCGGAATGACTATGAGTTGCAATAAGTCAGAGGGGGGAGATTGGATAGACTGATAACTCCAGGTTTTTTCCTGAAGGCGGAGTCCATAAGAGGCTGGAGGCACTGCGGGTCCCCAGATTGAATTCGGCTATTCGCCACAACCGTAGGGGCCAGGGATGGGGTAGGGAAGAAAAAAAGATGGAAAGTCTCAGGAATTTTGACCAGAATATACAAGGATAGAATGGACGATCGCCACGGTGAGCGACTGCTTTCTTTCGAGGTTAAGGTTTTGAAATTCACGCCGTCGCACGAAAAGTAGGCCATTGTAGAGCATTTAGGGCAGATATTTAAAGAAATTAAGGGGGGTAGAACCGTGAAATCAACAGTATATCGAACACTGAATCTGGGGGTCCATTCCCTAACCGGGAGCGATCGCCTGGGGATCACCCCAGGACACCTTGTAGGCCCGTCTAGGGGAGTGAAACAGACTCCTGTAACGCCAGCATCGAAACGGGTGCAGGGCCCATGGCTGGGGCGGATATCGGCAGTGGCGCTTACGGTGCTCTGTTTCTGGAGTATTCCAGGTTCGGGGGTCCGAGGCAATGAGGTGCCGAATCGAGAACTAGAGATTGGGGTGGTGCAGCGGTTTGGCAGCAAACCGACGGATAAGCTAATTTTGAAAGCCTTAGAAGGCGATCGCCTGTATGTCCGCTTTGAGGGGGGTGATGGTACACCTCAAACTCAAGAAGTGAGCGAAATACAGCTAGAAATTGTCATGCAACCTCTAGCCCAACCCATCCTAGAAGAACGGGTAGTGTTGAGTACCCATCGCAGTTTTGAGAATGCGGAACAGAGCGCCCATGAATGGCGGCAAAAGGGGATTGACGTAGAAATTGCCCATCCAGAACGATGGCAAGTGTGGGCTAAGCGGGAGGTGTATAGAACGCCGTTACTGCGGCGGTTGCTGATCCAAAATCTGCAAGCCGAGGGATATGAAACGGCTTTTTTGGATACGGCGATCGTGCAGCAGTCTCCCCAACCGAGTTGGGTATTTGAAGGATTCCGCTATAATCGCGATCGCCTGGAGATTTGGTCAGGACGCGATCGGATTCAGGTTAGCCAACAAAAAGATGACCGCAACCCCAGCCTTTACCCCGGGAAACTGCGAGTACAGCCGAATGCCTACGGCAGCTTTACCTTGATTAACGAGGTTCCCATCGAAGCCTATCTGCGCGGAGTCGTCCCTCATGAAATTGGAGCCGAGGCACCCTATCCAGCAGTAGAAGCTCAAGCGATTATTGCCCGAACTTATGTGTTGCGGAACTTGCGACGATTTGAGATCGATAATTACGAGTTATGCGCCAATACCCAGTGTCAGGTTTATAAAGGAATTGGAGAGACTTGGGACCGCTCGGACCGTGCGATCGCCGCCACTGCGGGGAAAGTGCTCACTTATAACAACGAATTAATCGATGCCCTTTATTCCTCCTCCACGGGGGGGGTCACCGCCCCATTTCAAGATATGTGGGACGGTGCCGATCGCCCTTATTTGAAAGCGGTACTCGACTCCGTGGGCAATGTGTGGGACTTATCCCGCTACAGTTTAGCCAACGAGCAAAACTTCCGACGGTTTATAACCCTAGACAAAGGGTTTAATGAAGAAGAGTGGGATCTATTTCGGTGGCGGGAAGTCAGCAGCCTAGCTCAAATGAATAAAAACCTCCGGGATTATCTTCAGGAGAAGCAACATCCCCAGGCAAATTTTCAGACCATACAAGCGGTAGACGTTGTGGAAAGAAGCCCTGCGGGGCGGGCGATCGCTGTTAATGTGACCATGGATCGGGGATCAGTCACCCTGATTAAAGATGAAATCCTCCGAGCATTTTGGGCCCCCTTAAGTACCTTCTTTTATCTAGAACCGATGTATGGTGAGGATAAGATTTTTAAGGGATATGTCTTTGTCGGGGGTGGCTTTGGACATGGGGTCGGTTTGAGCCAGAGTGGTTCCCACCGATTAGCGAAATTGGGATGGACCAGCGATCGGATTCTCAAGTTCTACTATCCCGGCACCGAAATTCAACCGATGTCTGAAAACCTTATCTTGTGGCGCGATCCCTTAAATCCCTAAGATCAACAGTAGGGGCGCACCTTGGTGCGCCCCTACTGTTTGAAAAGGGGAAGATTTGAGAGTTTGGAGTTCCCTTAGTAGAGTTCTTCCTCTTGGTGAGTCTTGATCGTACAGTCAGAAGTCGGGTAAGCGACGCAGGTTAAGACATAACCGGCTTCAATTTGATCATCATCTAAGAAAGACTGGTCAGACTGGTCCACGGTACCCTGAGTAATTTTGCCAGCACAGGTGGAGCAAGCCCCAGCACGGCAGGAGTAGGGTAGGTCTAGTCCTTGTTCTTCAGCAGCATCTAAAATGTAGGTATCATCTTCCACGTCAATGGTTTGATTGAGACCTTCGGCTTCGTTGATTAAGGTGACTTTGAAAGTTGCCATTTAGCGTTCTTCTCCGGATAATCGACAGGCTTATAAGTTTTACTAATACAGAGGTTACGCCGTGATTAACGCGCAAGTCTGCTACTAGGTTCAGCCTTTCTCTGATAGTAGGGGAAAAATCCGAGGTTGCAACCCCCTATGGTCCCTTTTTACCAACAAAATTTATTATAAATATTTCTAATTTAATCCTGATTGCTTATACCTAAACCAGGACCCACCCGAAAGTCAGGCCGGATACCTCCCGGGGCCAAAGTTAGGGTAGTATCGATTCTATTGAATTGGCAAACTCCAACCTTGACGACTCCCTTTAGTTACAGTACCAATCAGTCGCCCGCCGGGGTGGGGGCAGCCCAACTCCCGATTCGGGTGGGTCTTATCGGCACAGGTTTTGTCGCCAAGCGAAGAGGGCAAAGCCTCCAAGAGGATGAGCGATCGCGCTTAGTGGCTGTAACCGGACATACTCCCGAAAAAACCGAGGAATTTGCCCAAATTTATCGCACCGTGGCGGTAAACTCCTGGGAGGAGTTGGTGGCACGGCAGGACCTGGATTTGGTGGTTATTTGCAACATCAATCGCGATCGCGAGGCGATCGTGCGAGCGGCCCTGTTAGCCAATCTCCACGTTATTGTGGAATATCCCCTCTGTCTGGATCCAGTAGAAGCGGAGAACCTGATTGCCTTGGCAAGTGCAAGGCAACGGCTGCTTCATGTGGAACATATCGAACTGTTGGGGGGAGTTCATCAGGCCCTCAAGCACTCGTTTCCTGAAGTAGGGGAAGTGGCGTATGCTCGCTACTGTACCCTCAACCCCCAACAGTTCGTGGGGCGCAAGTGGACCTATAACCGAGAGTTATTTGGCTTTCCCTTAAGTGCAGCCCTCTCGCGTCTACACCGCCTGACGGATTTATTGGGTACAGTCGCCACAGTCAGTTGTCAAAGCCGGTTTTGGGAGGTGGCGACGGAACCGGAGTTTTTTCGGGCTTGTTTGTGTACCGCTCAGTTACGGTTTACGAATGGGGCGATCGCGGACGTTATTTATGGCAAAGGAGAAACCTTCTGTGCCAGCGAACGGAAATTTGAAGTGCATGGAAGTCAGGGAACCTTGATATTTGATGGAGATCAGGGTCAACTGGTGCGATCGGGGGGGATCACTCCCCTCGAAGTCGGGTCCCGACAGGGGTTGTTTGCCAAAGATACCCAGATGGTCCTGGATCATCTAACCCAGGGCCTCCCCTTGTATGTCGATCCTCAGGCGAGTCTCTATAGCCTTAAAGTTGCAGACGCAGCCCGTCGTGCGGCGGAAACTGGAACCACGATTGCCCTGGATAACTAGCCTCCACCCAAGGGTTGAGGTCAAAGTAGCCCTAACTGGGGCTAGGATAAAAGAGGTAATGTCGGGGCTGTTTTTTTTGATGCTAATAGAATAGATAAACGTAACCGTTCCAATCCGCAATCAAAGGGAGTTAATATGGGCGCGAGTCTCCAACAAATCGCCGATTATCTGGACAACCGGGCTTGGCAATACGAGATCGATCCCGAACATCACCGGATTATCACCGGCGTCCAAGCCGAAAATCTGGAAAGTTTCCCGATCGTGATCCAACTCGATGAAGAGGGAGAATTTTTTAAATTATTTGCACCGAAAGTGTTGTCTGGAATTAGTAATCATCCTTACAAAGAATCAATTCTCCAAACCATGTTATGCATTTCCTGGGAAACGAAAATGCTGCAATGGGAATACGACCCCACCGATGGAGAAATTAGAGCAATCATCGAATTTCCCTTAGAAGATTCAATTTTGACCGAGAGACAATTTAATCGCTGTTTAAGTGGATTAATTCAAATTGTGGATGATATTGCCATGCCCCGGCTTAGAACCGTCATGGAAACGGGGAAAGACCCGGGGGATGAAGATATTGGAGAACGGCTGCTGTTGACGTTACAAGAAGAAGCACCCGGACTGCTAGACCTTTTAGAAAAAGCGATGCAAGCTCGGAAAAAACGAGGAATTTTGCCCTCGGATCATTTTTGAATTTTGAATGGCGATCGCTCCGGTAATCCTAAGCTGCGATCGCCTGGGGGATGAAAGGGGAAGCATCAACGGCCTAAATGATTGGGAATGTCGCCACACCCTCCGGGGACCGTTTCTCGGGTTCGGGAACCACCCCAGGAACAGATATAGTAGCGTTGACTTTCAGATATCCGCTCGACGTTAGAGAAATTTGTATTCTCAATCACGGCACCAGTATGTTCGCCCGTTTGATAGTTGGGCCGTTTAGTGCGGCTACGCGGGGAAGCGGTTTCTACTGGTCCGTAAAAGAAGCGGGCCGAGTTGATATCCGCACCGGAAAGGTTGGCTTCATACAAGATCGCGCGCGCGAGGTTAGCTTTAACTAAATCACAATCCTGGAGATCAGCGCGGACGAGATTCGCTTCGCTCAATTCAGTCCAGCGTAGATCCGTGCCCGCAAGGTCAGAACCCGCTAACATGACGCCTAGAGCGATGACCCGGACCCCATCAACGCGGTCTTCGGCATAGCCTCCGTCACCGTCGAGAATGGGACGACCAAGATGGCGATCGCGCATTAGGGGGGTCAATAGCCTAGCCTGGGACAGAAATCGGATAATTTTGGCTTTCCCTTCACTATCAACGGAAGCGAAAATCGCCGCAGTTCGTCCTTCTGCGATCGCCCGTTCTTGGGGCCAGTCCTCTAGCAATCCTTCTTCGTTTAAGGCCAAGTCAGACACCCCTTGAAAGTAGGTATCAATGGTTTGCTGTTGGGTAATCCGGTTTTGCTGAATGGTGAGTTCTTTGGAAATAACATACTGTCGCCATGCTACATAGACAGCGATAATCGCAATCAGGATTTGACCCAACGCACCCACAATTTCCCCAACCGCCCCGATCGCCTCCCAGTTAATTTGGATATTCCGGCTTCCTGGTTCCTGATTGGAGCCACTGAGCATCAGCAAGCCAACAATTCCCGTCAGCAGTCCCACAAAGGCAATAACAACCGCACGCCAAGGGTGGGGGACTAACTGGATCCAAATGCGACTCCAGTTCGGCCAGATGATTCGCAAGGAGATCGCAAATGTGGCAACGGCCCCGGCGAACCCTAACCAGACATTATCGATCGCCAAACCCAGAACCATGACGGCGATCGCGATCAGAACTAGAAGTCCCCCCGGACTAGGGGGCTGAGTGGTGGACGACAGGGGCAAGGACGACGAAAGATTCTTGTTGCCGACGTTCTGTTGGAGTTCATCCAACTCTTCTAACAAATCGCTTTCCCTTGAAGTGGGTAAGGCAACCGCGTTGTTACTCGGGGTGCGATGGAGTTCCGGGGTAGCATTTCCCGTCGATCCGCTCGTGCGTTCGCGAATAACCGGGTCGTTTCCTCTCCCTGAAGGGTTGGCCGAGGAGGAGTTGTCTCTAGGGTTGGGGTTAGACGGGTTAGAGGGGGGCTCGGGATTCATGGTTTTGAGAGGGCAGAGTAAGCTACTGCCGTGGAGGATTGGAATAGCCTAAAATGGCTTTGTAGAAGATTGTACCTAACCGGGGCAGGATCTGGGTTGACCTTTAGGCAGAAGGGAATGAGGGAGGGTTCAAAGTTGAGTATGAGGTCGCCGAATCGCCGCTCGCAAGAGGGAAGGAGGATATAGTGGCAAGTTACGCAGGGAATGGGCCGGATGCCTCCAGTTGTGAGAGGGTCTGTTAGAGGCTACATTTTTTCAGTCGGTTGGCTAAAAATGACCATAACCGCCCTCGACGGCCCCAAGTAGGGAGATGTCCCAAGGGGGAAGTAAGGTTAAAGGTCAGGTCGGTATAAGATAACCACTCTGTCTCCCGTCGCCACCCCAGGCGATCGCTAAATTGTTCATAGTCTCCGCCTAGTTTGCTCCAAATCCGTCTTTGGATGCTAAACCCGAAATGTCCGTTACTGTATTCGGTCCAGAGTTGATCAATTGTGCGAAGGTCTCGGCAGGGAAAATTTTTGGCATCTTCTAGGTTGAGTCGGCCTTCCTCCTCTCGACCCGAGACTCGAATCATGAGTGCATCGGTTTCGCGGTCGGCTTCCTCCCATTGACTCGCCGCTAATAGTTTCTCTAGGGTGGTATAGTCCATTCCTACGGCTGAGATGGAACGGGTGGATTGGGGGAGGGAGGCTTTAAATTCAGTCGGTTGGGGTGGGCGATTGGGTTGCTCTTCTCCAAGTAATTCTAACCAAGCGTCCATCGATGGGGGACGATTTTCGGGTAATAAGGCCAACCCTTTGAGGATAGCGGTATTGACGCGATCGCTCAGGGATGGATTGAGGGTTTTAGGGGGGAGTAACGGATCGGTTTGGGTTTTGAGCCAACTGCGATCGCGAGAGGTGGCTGATGGGGGGACTTTGGCCGTAACCAGGGAGTATAAGGTTGCCGCCAATCCATATACATCAGTATAAGCGCCCCGCAGCGATCGTAGATCGTACTGTTCGAGGGGAGCAAATCCCCGGGAACCTTGTTTGGGATGAACTTCCACCTCATCCTGGGAAAACTTCTGTGCTAATCCAAAGTCAATTAACACCGCATCTGACCGCTCTTTGCGTAGCACAATGTTCATCGGTTTCACATCTCGGTGTAAAAATCCTTGTTCATGCACCAGGCGCAGAGCATCCCCAATTTGATAAATATAAAACAAGGCTTCCCGTTCTGGCAAGCGGCCTTTTTGCTTTACCAACTGGGCTAACGTGGTCCCGTCAACGTACTCTAGCACCACACAACAGAGTGAGTCAGTATCAACAACTTCCTCAACGTGCACGATACTGGGATGAATGCAGTGAGCCAAAAACTCAGCCTCTTTCAGAAACTCTTGCTTATATTTCGCAAGCTCTTGGGCAAAACGCGCATTCCGGCCCAAAGTTTTAATCGCAAAGGGACGATTTTGAGTGTCCCGAGCCAGATAAGTAATCCCAAACCCGCCTTTGCCAAGTTGGGACTCAATCTTGTACTTACCGTTAAGTAATTGTTCTCCGGGTTGCCAAGCCATAAGTCGTTGCTCGTTATTTTTATGAGTTATTGTACTTGTACCGCCATAAAAATAGCCACCCACCTAGCAATGGTTAGCGAGTGGGTGGCTATGTTGTCAACCTGGGTAGTTGCTTTGATTAGCCCAAATTGTCTATCAGGGGGCGGCGGCGATCGCCGCCCCTATAAGTGAGTCCCGTTATACTATTGCAGGTTCTTCGGGTTGGGTTCCGGAACCGTAGACGTAGTTAAACGCTTGGACATTGGTCACTTCTGTGATGGAAGTGGCGCTGTAGAACTGAACGAGAGCTTCAGCATTTTGAGTTTTCAGCGCATCTACATCCAGTCCGGGAGAGGGAGCGAAGCCCGCTTCAAGTCCGGCCGTGAACATATAGTCTAGAACTTGCGCGTAGCTCACTTGGTCAATAGAGGTGGCTCCGGTGGCGGTCAGGAGGTTTGCTACCGCCGGCGATCCTGCTGCCAGATAAGACTCAAAGTCAACCAACTCTGATGGATTTTGACCGTTTTCTAACCCAGCACCCGTCACATAATCGAAGAGTTCGGGGTTCTCAATTTCGCCGCTGGCGTCGATATCAATCTGCGCCAGGTTTTCTTCCAGAACGGTGGCATATTCTGTGCGATACCACTCTAAGTCAACTAGGGCGGAGGTGTTCAACCCTTGAGCAATGCCTTCCGTAGACATGAAGTCGTACAGTTGATCACCGCCGAGGTTGTAGACATTATCGACGCGATAGTTGGCGACGACTTGTTCCGCAAAGTAGGCGGTGTAGTAATCCTTTTCAACAAACGGGGTGACATCAATTCCCAGTTCAGCCGCTTGGTTAAACATGAAGGAAATCACATCTGACTTGTTGAAGACCCCAGAGGTCGAAGTAGCACCGGCGACTTCCAGGAGTTTAGCCCCAAATTCCGCTACAAATCCTTCCACATCAACCGGCGTTAAGGAGAACTCGGCACCGGAAGCAACCTGGTTGTAGGCAAATTCCAGGATTTGAGTATCGCTGATTTCTGCGATAGCGACTCCAAACTGGCTGCTGATTTGCGCGCCGTACTGCTTACCAACGAACTCGAAGTCAATCTCACTAGACAGACCGCCATAGAGGTAGTCGAGGACCAGTTCTTGCTTGAGTTCGGTTACCGAGGTCACTTCTACACCGTAGTGACGGGCTAGTTCGACAGTGAACTCTTGCTTGAGGTAATCGATATCGATGTACTGAGTGACGTCGATTCCTTGTTTCAGACCTTCCGAGATAGCAAATTTGATCACTTGCTTATCGGTTAAAGCGCTCGCATCGAATTCGCCATCGGCTTCGTCGAGTGCTCCCGTCAGCTTCAGAGAACCGCTCTTGAGCTTCATTGAGCCGCTCTTGAACTTCTTCGACCCGCTCATCGAACCGGAGCCAAACGAGCCGCTCTTACCGAACTTCATCGAACCGCTCTTGACTTTGACGGGGCTGCTTTCACCGCCATAGAAGGCTTGTAAGGCTGCGCTATTGTCGGCGATATACCCGGCAATATCGATCGCACTCAGCTTGATTTCTTCAACCTGTAAGACAGCTTTGAATTCTTCGCTGTAGGCAATTTGGAGGATTTGTTCGACGGTAAGGGACCCGCCTTCGCTCACTTCCAGCTCTAAGCCGGTCAAGAGGTCGGTTTGTTGGACCTCAGTCAGTTGCTCGAACTGGTAGGCAAGGAACCCGACATCGATGCCGGAGAATTCGCCGCTGACCCATTGGAGAACCGCTGCATCGTCGAGAGTGGCAACTTCCTCTACAGTGATGGCGAGGGAGTCGGCGATCGCGATGCCATAGGCTTCTTTGATGTAGGCCGTTTCCACGAATCCTTGTAAAGTCAGACCCAGTGCCACGCCTTCTTTGAGCATGAACTGCTCGATTTGCTTGCTGTCAATTTCGCTGAGGGCGTCAACTTCGATGCCCAAGGCTCCGGCGATCGCCTCACCGTTGGCTTCTACATAGCCTGCCACATCGAAGGCGGACAGCTTGACTTCTTCTAAGGTTTCCTGAGCATACAGATACTCGACGATTTGTAATTTGCTCACTTGGGTCACGTCGGTGACCGTTTCGCCTTGTGCGGTCAATGCAGCCAGGATTTCTTCACCCAAGGCAGTGCGAACGTACTCGAAATCAATTTCTTCGGTGAGTGCACCAAACTGGAAGTCAAGGACGATTTCGCTGCTAAGGGTTGTCACTTCCTCAACCGTAATACCGTAGTATTCCGCCAAGAGTGAGGTATTTTGTTCGCGATAGAGTTCGACATCTTCCGCTGCAACAAACAGGGACAGGTCGATGCCAGTTTTCCAGGCTTCCTCAGTCATGTAGCTGACAATCTGGGAGGAAGTAACTTCTTCGATGGTGGTGACGCTGTAGAAGGCCAGCAGGTTGGTTTGAATCGTGGTGTCAGCCGCGATCGCTTCCAAGTCGAAGGCAGATAGGCTAGTGTATCCGGCTTCCCATCCTTCGCTGAAGATGTAGAACTGGAGTTCTTTGCCCGTCAGGTCTTTGACAGCCTTACCATCAGCGGTGACTTCTTCACCATATTTCAGCTTAAAGTAGTCCGTGTCTACGAAGGGAGCAGCATCACCGAACATGAAGCTGACAACCTGTTCCGCTGTGACTTCTGTAATTGCCGTGACTTCAAAGGTAGCGATTAGCGCGGCCTCGAAGGTGCTTTGATAGTAAGCGACATCTACATATTCGCTCACTTCCAGACCTTGGGCGATCGCCTCGGTAACCATGAAGCGGTAGATTTGATACTGGCTGAGTGTTTCGACCGATTCTACACTGTAGAAGGCAGTCAGTTGGGCGGAGAATGCTGTGCTGAAACCCTCAATATCAAAGGAAGACTGTTGTAAACCGGCGTCGGCTCCTTCGCCACAGGCATAGGCTTTCACCTGCTCGTCGCTGAGGTCCTCGGAAGTCGCGGCTTCATCACCCAGCAATTTTTTGGCGTAGACCGTGAGTTGTTCAATGTAGGTGGCACGATAGTAGCTCACATCCAGAACGAACTCGCCGTTATTGAAGACGTTATCCAATACCTGTTCCGTTTCCAGTTCGGCAACACCTGCGGCTCCATCAGCGATGTTGTAAAACTCGCTAATGATTTCTTTGTAGAGCTTCTTGATGTATCCAACACTGAAGAAGGGGGACGGGTTTAAACCGGCTTCGAGTCCCTCTTTCACAATAAACTCAAACAGTTGCTGATTGGAGAAGGTGGAGATGTCCACCCCGAGTTTGGTCGTCAGTTTTGTGAGCTCAGTGCTGTTAGAAGATTTGAAGTAGGACATATCCACTAACGGAGTCGGGCTAAATCCGAGTTCCAGGGATTTTTCTAGCAACTCTTCTGAGGTGAGGCTAGAGATTTCCTCTGCCGTCATCCCTTGCTCTTGCAGTTTGGTCTCGACTTGTGTCTTGACGACAGACTGGAAGTAGCTCAAGTTGACGAAGGGGGAAGGATTCAATCCTTCTTGGGCAGCGTATTCTTTGATTTGTTCGGCTTGTTCTGCCGTCAACTTGGTGAAATCAAAGCTCGCAAACTGCGATTGGAGTAACTCCAGGTTGTTTTTGACAATGTATTGAACATTGAATAATGCAGTAGGTGCAGGCGCAGGTTCTGGAGTGGGGGTTTCGCCTGGAGTTTCTTCGCCTGGGGTCTCAGGGGGAGTCTCAGGGGGAACTTGGCCCGTGGTGTCATCGGGGGTTTCGGTGGGGATGTTATTGGGGTTATTACCGGAAGAGACAAAGGTCGGGTTATCAAAGACGATTTGGGGTTCGGACCCGTCTTCGGCGTCATCTCCCTCGTCCTCTTCATCCATGTCTTCGCTACCACCGTCGAGGCCGCCGCTGCCCTCTTCCATGTCTTCGCTACCACTGTCAAGGCTGCTGCTGCCGCCATCACTCAGGTCATCGCCACCGGCACTGCCTAAGAGTTCTTGACCTTCAGCGCTCCCGAAGAATGCGAACAGTTGCTCGATGCTGATTTGCGAGAAGCTGCTGACACTGAAAATGGTAGACAACTGAGAACCAAAGATAGATTCCAGATTACTGACGCTGAAGGATTCAGAGGTTTGTAATCCTTGGGAGAAAGCTACGTTGATGGCGTAGGAAATGAGTTGGAATCCGCTCACTTCTGAGAGAGCGCTGACGTTGAAGAAGCTCTGGATGTTCTCGCTGTTGGCTTCTGCAACCACGTTCAGGTCAAGCAAGGGGTGGATTTTGCGCTTCTCTTTGAGACCAAACTTGAAGAGGTGTTCGGTGGCTGTAATTTTGCCTTCGGAGACAGCCTGTGCTACATCCGTATTTTCCTGGAGATAGTAGTCGGCACTAAAGAAGGAGCTAAATTTACGGTTTTCTTTGCAGCCAAAGTTTAAGAAGTGACCCCAAGCGGTGATTTTACCCTCGGCGACAGCTTGCTTGACGTCAGCATTGAATGCTTCGTATTCTTCAGCTTTGAACAAGGCGTGGGCAGCCCGTTTCTCGAACTGGCCGTGGCGCACAAAGTGACCGAAGGGAGTGAGTTTCCCCTCTTCGACGGCTTGCTCGACATCTGGGTTAGCTTCCAGGTAGCCTTTTATGTCGATAAAGGCGTTGAAGCTACGGAATTCTTTGATTCCGAAGGTAGCGAAGTGTTTAATGGCAGTGGTTTCGCCTCGTTTCACCGCGTCTAATACGTCTGTATTCTCAGCCAGATAGTGTGCTTCATCAAATAAGCCGGATTCTTCTACCTCTTGGATGGTTTCGGCTTCTGCCATTTCTTCTTCAGTCATGGAAGTGGTTTCCATCATGTCATCGTCCATGACGGTGCCATCTTCTGCGGTGACTTCACCTTCGGTGCCATCTTCCGGAAGGGCAGTAGTTGCGATCGGGTCACCTTCGGTCAGGGTGCCATCTTCTGCGGGGGCATCGGTTTCGGTGCCATCTTCCACAACAGCGGTCATCAAGATCGGGTCATTTTCCAGGATGGTACCGTCTTCTGCGATCGTGACCAGGTCATTTTGCACGATGGTGCCATCTTCTGCGGTGGCATCGGTTTCGGTGCCATCTTCCACAACAGCGGCTTCACCTTCAGTACCGTCTTCTACAACAGAGGTAGTCGCAATTAGGTCATCGTCCATGACGGTGCCATCTTCTGACGTGACTTCACCTTCACTGCCATCATCCACAACAGAGGTAGTGGTCACGGTGCCATCTTCAGTGGTTGTTCCGTCGTCGATCCCCTCCACTGGTTCAGTTAGAGGCTCTTCAGCCGTAGCATCCGTCGGTTCGACAGAGGTAATCGTCATTATCCCTTCCTCTGCCGTTGGTTCCGTAGAGGTTTCCTCCTCGGGGGTTTCGGTAATTGTTACCACTACCGTGTCATCAGCCGGTGCCGTGGCTTCTACTTCAGTGGTGGTGGCGTTTACTTGTTCGAGCAATTGTTCTTCGGTCAACATACAGTGATCTCCAGTTTTGAGAGTCAATAAAAGTCTGGGAACTGAGTCCTGGAAACGGAGGGCCGGGTTTCCCGTGTCCGGGACTGATTTCGCTATAGATGCTCCCTATAAGAGGTAGGGATTCCCTGATTTAGAATCTTTATTTGTTCGCTTAGATAGTCTGTAGGACATCTTGAACTTCATCCTTAATGTGAACGTGGGAATTTTCCAATTTAATAAAGATGTCCACTTGTAAACCCCTCGGTTATATCCTGATTTACTGCTTATAAAGCTGTACTTCAAGGAAAGACAAGATTTTGATTTTCCTTGTTCCCGTCCTTGACATTCGACAAATCCAGAATATTTCCTTAAGTGGTTAGACTTGATTGTTCCGGGAATGTTTCCTAGAATCTAAATTATTTTGGCAAGCACCATGCAATTTCAATTTTGGGAACTTATCGGCATTGCAGAACCTACGTTTTACTTTACCCAAAATTGGAAGAAGTTGGCTTCCGTATTTTTGCGGAATTTCGTAATTTTTCTTTTAAATTTAACCCCTCGGTTAGCGGCAGCAAATTTATTATAATAGTGCTACATTATGGTAAAACAAAAAACTGAATTTTCTAACCTAGCCCTCTCAGGGTAAGACTTTGGCGACAAGATGAATTTTAATTTTTCGACTGGCAGATATTAGCTTAGAGCCGATAAACTGCCCGGAGTTAGACGCTGCGCATCCTGGGGAATAAGTCAGAAGTAATTCTCTTTTTAAGGGGTGACTTTTAAAATGCTGCAAAACGTCTAATGGAATTAAGAGGTCAGCTCGAAGATTGGATATTGGGGATAAAGCAACCTCAGTAAAAACTCGCAATTTATAAATCTTTTTTTTAAGAACTTCAGACCCATAAAAACTACATAAAGCCTAAAAATAAAACAACCGAATAAATATATGCGGATGACTTATTGAAACGTCTGCCTCTCGGGTCTCTGGAGGGAGTGAAATTGCAACGGCTGGTCATCGGTAAGATTGTCCCAATCATAAGGAACTTCTATCTATTGACTACTCAGTAAGTGAACTTCACTTAAGTCACTAGAATAAAGTGAAATTTCGGTTAGAATAAGTTCTTTCCCCTTGGCGTGGAAATTTATAATCTTTGTAATCAGGGATGGGGTTTTTAAGGGAAAGAAGTTCATGTAATGATGGCTTTAACTAGAGGGATGGCTTAGGGTCATGTTTTTAGTCACTCCGAAATCCAGACGTCTCCCCTGGGGGATGGGTTCCCTATTTTCCGGGGTTCCCGGAAAAGTTGGGACGGTTTCCGGATGAGTGGCGAAGGTGAAGGGGTTTCATCCATTCACGACGGGGACCGATCGCCCGGTTTAACCGTTTAGAAGAATAGTCACTTTGTGTAGCAAGGATTGTACACAGATTTGGAACCCGTCATCTCTCATTCATCCAGGGTCTTTTACCCTAGGCGATCGCAATTTATTCCTTCTCTATCCCAATACCTACCTCAATAGAATTGAGGTCGTTTTAAATTCCTATCAGAGAAAATTACTGGAGGAAAATGCCGGGAATTCATGATAGTTTAAATCGCTATCAGAGAAAAATGCCGGGAAAAAATGGGTGCGATCGCACCCATTTGTCTTAAACCGTCTGCATTCCTTAATTCCCTTTTGATTACTCCTGAGAATATGCCTCGATCGGCAAACAAGAACAGACTAAATTGCGATCGCCGTAAGCACTATCAATTCGTCCCACCGAGGGCCAAAACTTGTGTTCCCGCGTCCAAGGGGCCGGAAATACCGCCTGTTCCCGACTATAAGGGCGATCCCAGTCCGAGGAGATCGCCACTGTTGCTGGATGAGGCGCATTTTTCAAGGGATTATTCTGAGCATCCATCGTCCCTACCTCGATCGCCCGAATCTCCTCGCGAATGGCAATCATCGCCTCACAGAAGCGGTCTAACTCCTCCTTAGACTCACTTTCGGTTGGTTCCACCATAATCGTCCCGGCTACGGGCCAAGAAACCGTCGGCGCATGGAATCCATAATCCATCAACCGTTTAGCAATATCCTCCACCTCAATTCCGGCGGATTTTTTCAGCGATCGCAAATCCAAAATACACTCATGGGCAACTAAACCCTCTTTCCCCTTATACAACACCGGATAAAAAGAGTCTAACCGCTTGGCAATATAATTGGCATTTAAAATCGCCACCTGAGTTGCTGCCGTCAGTCCTGCCGCCCCCATCATTGCGATATACATCCAGGAAATCGGCAGAATACTCGCACTTCCCCAAGGTGCAGCCGAAACCGCCCCGATCGCCTCATTTTCACCAATTTTTATCACTGAATGTCCCGGCAGAAACGGCACCAAATGCGGCATTACCCCAATTGGACCCATCCCCGGACCACCGCCGCCATGAGGAATACAGAAGGTTTTGTGTAAATTCAGATGACAGACATCCGCCCCAAAATCTCCAGGACGGCATAACCCAACTTGGGCATTCATATTCGCCCCATCCATATACACTTGACCGCCACAATCATGGATAACTTGGCACAGATCCTTAATCCCTACCTCAAATACCCCGTGAGTCGAGGGATACGTCACCATCAACGCCGCCAACTGCTGAGAATGCTTCTGTGCCTTCGCCTTCAGGTCCTCAACATTAATATTTCCATTCTCATCACAGGCGACTGTTACTACCTTCATTCCGCACATCACCGCACTTGCGGGATTCGTCCCATGGGCAGAAGTCGGAATCAAACAGATATTCCGATGCGACTCTCCCCGATGTTCGTGATATTGACGAATCACCAACAACCCTGCATATTCCCCCTGGGAACCGGCATTGGGTTGTAAAGAAATCCCGGCAAATCCGGTAATTTCTGCTAACCACTCCTGCAACTGCTGGAATAACATCTGATATCCCTGGGTTTGGGCAGTCGGTGCAAACGGGTGAATCTTCCCAAATTCCGGCCAAGTTACCGGAATCATTTCTGCGGTTGCATTCAGCTTCATGGTACAAGAACCCAAGGGAATCATCGAGGTAGTTAGAGATAAATCCTTGGATTCCAGGCGATGCAGGTAGCGCAACAGTTCCGTTTCCGAGTGATAGCGATTAAACACTGGATGAGTGAGATAGCTGCTAGTCCGGGCAAATTGGGGGTCAAAGTTGCTGATTACCTCCCCTGCCAGTTGTTCCACCGTAAACGGCAACGGTTCCCCACTGGCGAAAATCTGCCACAAATTCTGCAAATCTTCCAGGGTCGTTGTTTCATCTAAACTAATGGACAGGGTGGTTTCATCCAGAATTCGGAGATTAATCTGATGGTTCGCTGCTGCTGCGAGAATTTCTGACTGGGATTTGATCCCCAACTCCACTCGCAATGTATCAAAAAAGGGTTTGGAACCGAGGTTGTATCCCAGACGGCTTAACCCTTCGGCTAAAATTACCGTGAGACGATGGACCGTTTCCGCAATCCGTTTAATGCCTTGAGGACCGTGATATACCGCATACATGGAGGCAATTACGGCTAACAAAACTTGGGCGGTGCAAATATTGCTAGTCGCCTTTTCTCGACGGATATGCTGTTCCCGGGTTTGTAGGGCCAACCGCAAAGCGCGATGGCCATTCATATCCTTAGAAACTCCGACAATCCGTCCCGGAATCTGCCGTTTATACTCGTCCCGGGTGGCAAAATAGGCGGCGTGTGGTCCACCATAACCCAAAGGTACCCCAAACCGTTGGGTACTTCCCACTGCAATATCAGCCCCAAATTCGCCAGGAGGAGTGAGTAATGCCAAACTCAAAATATCTGCCGCAACCGTGGCGACTGCCCCAGCAGCATGAGCTTTTTCCACAAATTCCCGATAGTCATAAACTGCCCCATCGGTTGCCGGATATTGTAACAACACCCCAAACACTGGGCGATCGAAGTTAAATTGCCCAGGATTGCCAACAATCACCTCAATACCCAGGGGTCTAGCCCGAGTTTGGACGACTTCAATGGTTTGGGGGTGACAATCCTCACTGACAAAATAGGTATTCGCCTTCGTTTTCGATAACCCATAACTCAGGGTCATCGCTTCCGCCGCCGCCGTCGCCTCATCCAAGAGAGAAGCATTGGCAATTTCCAATCCCGTCAAATCCACAATCATCGTCTGGAAATTCAGCAGGGCCTCCAATCGTCCTTGGGCGATTTCCGCCTGGTAGGGGGTGTATGCCGTGTACCAACCGGGATTTTCTAGAATATTGCGCTGAATGACTGGCGGCGTGATGCAGTCATGGTATCCCATGCCAATAAAGGACCGAAAGAGTTGATTATGGGAGGCGATTTGTTTGAGATAGGTTAAAGCTGCCGTTTCGCTGAGGGGTTGAGGGAGGTTCAGCGGGGACTTGCGGCGAATGCGACTGGGAACTGTAGACTCAATCAGGGAATCCAGACTGGAAAACCCCAGTTCCTGAAGCATTTGCTCAACTTCATCCGGGGAGGGTCCGTTGTGTCGGTTGACAAAGGCATCAGGTGCGATCGCCGGTTGAGATTCGGCAGCAGTAGGCGCAGAGTGTTTTAATAAATCTGTGTCGTTCACCGTTGTCTCGAAATTTAGCATGAGGAAGATTTGGGGATGATGTTAACAGCAACAATAGGCGGGGGATGGATCCCCCGCCGGTTGATCGGGCGTACAGATGCTGGGTTGACGGAGAATGGTGCAAGATCTCAGATAAATCTGAAAATTTCTTATATCGGTTCCGGAGGGGGGCTGATATCAGCAATTCAGACTGGGAGTAGGCACACCCAAAGTTATTTATTCTCCTTCGACTTGGGCGCGATATTCATTCGCTGACATCGCCTCTTCGAGTTCATCCGGGTCATTAATGCGTACCTTCAGCAACCACCCTTCACCATAGGGGTCATCTCCAATCAATTCTGGGGCATCAATCACCTCGCGGTTCCGTTCTACAATCGTGCCGGATATGGGGGCATAGAGGTCTTCTACCGCCTTAACTGACTCAATCGTACCAAAAGTGGAGCCTTTTTCCAGGGCTTCACTAATATCGGGCAGTTCCACAAACACGATGTCCCCGAGTTGATCAATAGCAAAGGCGCTGATGCCTATGGTAGCAATTTCCCCATCTAGGCGGACGTACTCATGGCTATCGAGGTATTTTAGATCTTCGGGATATTCAAGGTTCACGATTATTTCCTCACACTAATGCAGGGGATTTCCCTCATCATAGAAAGGACGCCTCTGCAAGGCAATCATAATGGGCGGATTCTGCAAATATCTCCTTTTTCCAGGGGAAGTTAGCAGTTACTACCCTAGATTTTTTATTGGGCGGCAGTGAATAGCTAATATCATATAAACTTGATTTTGTCAAGGGCTACATTTAGAAGATATTGCAGATTATCAACATCATTAACCCCATGTGAGGGCGTAGGGGGTGTCAGTCAGACCTAAACTGGACAAATAGAACCCATCAACTCTCAGTCTGAGTGACGAACCCTATTAAACTTATCAAGAGGCGATCGCTTCTATTAAAAACCACAGATTTCACAGATTTTCACAGAGATTTAATCTGTGTCACTCCGTGAAATCTGTGGTTATCAACAACCGATTTGTTACAAATTCAATTATTTCTCAATTGGCTGAAATTCTTTAGCGGGATAGGTCTTAACTGGGAACTGGAAGATGGCGAAAATTGCCTTCATAGTAAAGATAAACATCGATACAGTTCCTAAGGCGAACACAATATCCCCGGGAATCCTTAACCAGACGGTCCAGCGCATCCAGGGGGAACCGATGACTTCGGCACTTCGTGCGTACCAGGTTCCGTATTCTACGGATTGTGCGAGTTGATAAAATCCGTTGGGAATTAATCCGAAGACTAGCATCATGACTAATCCGATATTAATGGCCCAGAATGCGAATTTAATCCAGCGATCGTCCCAGGCGGTATCAGGAACAAATTCGCGTAAGGCAAACAGCATGAGGGCGATCGCCAAGCAGCCATAGACCCCAAATAAGGCGGCGTGAGCATGAATTGGGGTGGTATTGATTCCTTGAGAATAATACAACACAATCGGCGGATTAATTAAGAATCCAAACACGCCTGCACCGATTAAGTTCCAAATACAAGTGGCGATGAAAAATCGCAAGGGCCAGCGATAAAACCCTTCGGCTTCTTTAGACAATTTCAAGGTTTTTAAAATTTCAAAGCCAATTAGAGTTAGCGGTACAACTTCTAAAGCGGAAAAGACGGAACCGATCGCCGCAATAAAGGAGGGCGTTCCAGAAAAGTAAAGGTGATGCAGGGTTCCAATCACACCACTGCCTAAATACAATAGGGTGGTTAAATAGGTGGCACGCAGGGCAGAAGACCGACGTAAAAAGCCTAATTCACTACATAAATAGGCAATTACCACGGTAGCAAACACCTCGAAAAATCCTTCGACCCAAAGATGAATCACCCACCAGCGCCAATACTCAGCAATACTCAAGGGAGTGTGATTGGTGTACATCAATCCCACGGAGTAAAACAGGGGAATGGTGATGGCACTATACAGGAAAAAGTGACTCAATCCGGTTGGGCTTTTTTCCTTTTGTAAGGCCGGTTTAAATCCGCGATACAGTAACCACAGCCAGAATATCATCGCGACAATCAGCAAGATTTGCCAGATGCGGCCTAGTTCGATATATTCATAGCCTTGATGTCCCCAGAGGAAGCTATTTTTGACGCTAAATAGACCTTGAACAGCGGCCCAAGACCCCACAAGGGAACCGACAACAACGACGGTTAATGCGCCCAATAAAATGCTATTGCCGAGGGCTTGTCCTTTAGGTTCATAGCCACTAAATCGCGGCGCAAAATAGAGTCCGGCAGCTAACCAACAAGTGGCAATCCAGAAAATAGCCAGTTGCAAATGCCAGGTCCGGGTAGCGGCATAAGGCAGGTATTGGTTGAGGGGAATCCCATAAAATCCTTCTCCTTCTACGGCATAATGGGCGGTAAACATTCCCATCATGATTTGCACGAGAAAGAGTGCCATTGCTACGCCAAAAAATAACGAGGTTACCTTCTGGCTGGGGGTAGGAATTCGCACGGCGGGACGGGCGGGGACGGGTAATACTTCGTCTCCCTCTTCTTTTAAATAGATGAAGAGAAAAATCCCAATTCCGGCAATTAAAACGATGACGGAAACGATTGACCATATCAGAAATTGGGCCGGGGGTTGGTTACCAATTAAATCATCATGAGGCCAGTTTGCGGTGTAGGAAAAGGGTGCATTGGGTCGATTGGCGGACGCTGCCCACGATGTCCAGGCAAAGAAGGCGGTGACATCATGAATCTGGCTATCATCTTTGAACCAACCGGAGGGGATGGAGTGAATTGCTGAACCTTTGGCTAGGAGTTCATGATAGTCTTTGAAAACCTCTTGGAGTCCTTGACTTTGAGCGTCAGTTAAGAGGAGTTCTTGGGTTTCTGGACTATACCGATTGGTTTTAAATTGTTCGCTGACTCGCGCTTGCAGACTGGCGCGTTCGGGGGCGGGTAATGCTTGTAAATCCTTTTGAGAAAAGCTGGGATTGTTGTTATATAATACGCCTGCGGTGGCTAATCCCCAGCGATGTAAGACATCGGCGGTCCAGTCGGGGGCGAGGTAGCTGCCATGTCCCCAGATGCTGCCGATATCTTGTCCTCCGCGAGAGAGGTAGATTTCCTGTCCGGATTGGATGTTAGCTTGGGTGACGAGGATTTCTTGATTGGGCGATCGCACGATGTCGGGAACGGGTGGAGCATTTTTGGAAATGACCGCCCCTGCCCACAGTAATACACTGAAGGCAATGATACAAATTAGTGCTAACCAGGCGGGTAAGGTGAGTTCTCGCTTACTGGGACTGATTGCACCTTTGGCATCTAATAGGGCTGAATCTGCCATTGCAATATTTTCCCCGATTTATTGATGAATGATTTTCAACTCACTCGATAGTAGCGAATCTAACTGAATATTGACTGAATTTTGACAAATTTATAAAAGTTTATAAGTAACTAGGCGCAAATATTCCTCTGGTGGTTTTACCTAAAATCCTTTCCCAGCAAGGGCTATGCGGTTAGCCCACTTCGGTTTAATTACGCCCACCTACTTATTTTTATTAAATATTTTAGGGTTAAAAAGGGATAATTTATACCCATTTGATGTTGACAATTTGGTTAATCCTGTCAATAAATTTCAGAATTTATGGGCAGAGGGAGAAAATGAATGAAAACTGAAAGATTATATTCACAGGTGGGGAGGCGATCGCATCTGCAAAGAACAGAAATTTTAGGACAACGGGACCTCATGGGTTAGAAACCGGGTTTCTTGATAAAATTTTGGGTGATTCGCAAGCAAGATGGGCGAGAAACCCGGTTTCTTGTCCTACTTATCGAGGGGGAACCGACGCCTATTGAAGGGTAACTCTCGCCCCGGATTGTTCCAGTTGCAGCTTGGCGGATTCGGCTTCCGATTCGGGAATTTGACGGAGGATAATTTGCGGGGCGGATTCAATCAATTCTTTGGCTTCTTTGAGTCCTAAGCCGGTGAGGGTTCTCACGGTTTTCAGTATGGCAATTTTAGACTCGGGGGGGGCAAATTGTAAAATTACATTGCAGAATTCAGGGGAGAGAGTGAGAGGATAATCTTCTTCAAATTCTGGGATTTTGATGTCTAAATGATGGAAGATTAAATCAAGTTTGCGTTCGATTTGTTTAAGGCGGCGATCGCTTGGAAGGGTAGGATTGTTTCCGAGTTGTCGTTCGATTTGTTTAAGGCGGCTATTATAATGCTCGACGGTATGGGGGAGACCTGCTGTTTTCAGGCCGAAGAGGATTCGTGTCAAAGTGAACGTCGTGATCGCAATAAAGGCTACTATGATTATAAGTTCCATCGTTTTGGGGTTTTATGAAGAGGGTTGGGGATGGCCCATGATTCTAGTATATTTCTAGTGATTGTGGGATAAACCCCCGTTGCAATAAGCAACGGGGGATAACGACAGCAAGTCGTTACTACGAACAGGGGGAAAGTTAGAGGACGCCTTTAGAACTGGGGATGGTGGTGCCGCGACGGGGGTCGATTTCGGTTGCCATGCGGAGACTTCGGGCGAAGGCTTTAAAGGTGGCTTCGATGATGTGATGGGAATTGATGCCGTCGAGTTGGCGGATATGTAAGGTCATTTGGGCGTGATTGACGATCGCCACGAAGAATTCTCGCACCAATTGGGTGTCATACGTTCCCACTCGTTGGGTGGGAATCTCTAAGCCATAGCTTAAGTGAGGACGACCGGAAAAGTCGAGGGCGACTTGAATTAAGGCTTCATCAAGGGGGGCGACAAAGTGACCGAAACGGATGATACCTTTGCGATCGCCCAGGGCTTTTCCTAATGCTTGACCTAATGTAATCCCCACATCTTCATTGGTATGATGGTCATCAATTTCTATATCTCCGGTAGCTTTTACCTCTAGGTCAATCAAGCCGTGAGAAGCAATTTGATGTAACATATGGTCGAGAAACGGGACTCCTGTAGCAGCGGTACAGTGTCCTTGACCATCGAGATTAATGGTCACATGGACATCGGTTTCCCCTGTGGTGCGTCGGACGGTGGACATCCGGGGGAGTTGGCCTAAATTTTGTGCGGAGTCAGAATTTGAGGGAGTTTCGGAGGGGGTTCGGCTAATACTTGTCTGCATAATTGGCTTTGATGGCGATCGCTAAAAATAGTCTTAATTCCGATCTTATCTTGTCCGTGGGGGAACCTTGAAAATTTCAGAATAGAGGGCTTGAATAAGGGAAAAAAAAACCCCCCAAACCCCCCTTAAAAACGCCAATCGGCTTTTGGGAATTGAAGCCCGAGTTTTAATCCATAAATTCTCAATTCTTCAGGGGTTACATACCCATAATGCAGTAACCGGAATCAACATAAATGACTTGACCCGTGATGCCACTGGATAAATCGCTACAGAGGAAAGCTGCGGTATTCCCGACTTCCGTTTGGGTGACGGTACGACGGAGGGGGGCCATTTTTTCGACATGATGGATCATATCGAGGATGCCACCGACGGCAGATGAGGCGAGGGTACGGATGGGACCGGCAGAAATCCCATTAACGCGAACATTTTGGGGTCCGAGTTCAGCGGCGAGGTAGCGAACATTCATTTCTAAGGCAGCTTTGGCAATCCCCATTACGTTGTAGTTGGGAATGACTCGGACACCACCGAGGTAGGTGAGGGTAACGATGCTGCCGCCTTCAGTCATGAAGGGTTTAGCGGCAGATGCTAGGGAAATTAGGGAGTAGGCGCTAATATCCAAGGCGCGGGAAAAGCCTTCCCGAGAAGTGTTGCTGAAGTCTCCGGAGAGTTCGTCTTTGCCGGCAAAAGCTAGACAGTGGATGAGGATGTCGATTTTATCCCAGGTTTCGCGGATAGTGTCGAAGGTGGCTTGAATTTGAGCGTCATCTTGGACGTTGCAGGGAACGAACAAACTGGGATTAAGGGGTTCGACTAATTCCTTTACTTTTTTTTCTTGGCGGCCCTTTTCATCGGGAAGATAGGTAATACCGAGATTGGCCCCAGCGTTATGGAGTTGTTGCGCGATGCCCCAAGCGATGGAACGGTTGTTAGCAATTCCGGTAACTAAGGCGTTTTTTCCTGTTAAATCTAGCATGGAGGGTTTATTCTAGTAAAAATTACTCAGTAGCACGGGTTTAGCCCCAGGGCGAGGCTGGCGGGATCGGAGGGCTGTTCCTAAAAGAGCAGTCGCCCCTGATGGCGGTTGGTGTGCCACGGTTACAGCCTGGGGTGAGGCCAGTCGATGGACTTTCAAGAGTCTACCGCCATTGGTCTGTTCCCTAATTTGATTGAATCACAACGGGTGACTCTGCAACCTTGCCATAGGGCGATCGCTGTCCCGAGTAGGGTGTATTTGGCGCTTGCCTTGCTCAATGAAAGTAGACGGGAGAAGATTTTTATTCAGGGATAAGCCAACTGGTCGCAATTCTGTATCCCCAAGCACAAAAAAACCGCGAACGGTCAGTTTAATTAATGTAAAGTACAAAAGTCAGAGAACTCTAACACGAGCGGGTCGCTAATGACAATAAACCGTTAGCAAGTCATCAAAAAAGAAGATAGTACATGACAAATTAGAAGGAACGGATATGGTAATGACCCAAGATAGACCACTAGCCGCAGTATTCCGTCAGATGGGAAGTGGATCGTTTCCCCCAGTGGTGGAGAATTACGAGCGAGGAAAGACCATCTTTTTCCCGGGGGACCCCGCCGAACGGGTTTATTTTTTACTTAAAGGTGCCGTTAAACTATCCCGAGTGTATGAAGCGGGAGAGGAAATTACCGTGGCCCTGCTCCGAGAGAATAGCGTATTTGGGGTACTCTCCCTGATTACCGGCCACCGTTCAGACCGCTTTTATCATGCGGTTGCCTTTACTCCGGTAGAGTTGCTTTCAGTGCCGATTGACCAGGTGGAAAAGGCGCTGAAGGAGGATGCTGAACTGTCGATGTTGATGTTGCAGGGCTTGTCTTCGCGCATTTTGCAGACAGAAATGATGATTGAAACCTTGGCACACCGGGATATGGGATCGCGGTTGGTGAGTTTTCTGCTGATTCTGTGCCGGGATTTTGGGGTGCCGACTTCTGAGGGGATTACGATTGATTTAAAATTGTCTCATCAGGCGATCGCGGAAGCAATTGGATCGACTCGCGTCACGGTCACCCGCCTGCTGGGGGATCTACGCTGCGAACAGATGATCTCGATTCATAAAAAGAAAATCACGGTTCATAACCCGGTGGCTTTGAGTCAGCAATTTACCTGATCTCAACCGCCGACTGATCACAGTTGACAGCAGAGGGCAGAGAAAATCCGGGAGTTGGGGGTCGTCGGGGTGAGAGTGAGGAGGTCTTCCGTTGAGTTTCTGCCCTTACGGGACTCTCAGGGGGTACAGTCGGCTTCGATCTGTCTGAAATAAAACTGATAAAACTGAGTTTAATCCCACGGTTGGGGAGGAAAGAAGGGGCGATCGCACCGGAATCTGGAAATAGTGATTATGGGATCCGGTGTGAGAGGTTAAGTTCAAGGCGGTATTCAGCGAAAAAACCGTAGGCTGCTGCCATCAGGCTGGGCATCGAGATCTGCTATAGTGCAAGAGAGCGGAACTTTGCCGGACGTCCTAGCAAAGTGTTTTAGCTCCATAAGTTTTTTCTCGGCTAGATCTGGACGGAGTTGAATAAGTGATGACGAGCGCATACGTCCTGATACTGGCTGTTTTAGTCTTGGGGGGGTTGCTCGCCACCCTAGGCGATCGCCTGGGTACAAAAGTCGGTAAGGCCCGGTTAAGTCTGTTTGGTCTGCGCCCGAGACAAACCGCTACAATCGTAACCATTGGGACTGGGTTAATGATTGCTGCCTCAACCTTGAGTATTCTGTTTGCCACGAGTAAGTCCTTGCGAATAGGAGTTTTTCAATTGGATGAAAAACTCAAAGAATTACGAGAAGCTCAGAAACAACTTGTGGCAGTGGTGACCCAAAAACAGCAGGTGGAAGTCGAACTCACCCAAGCTCGGGAACAGCAGGTGGCAGCGCAACAGCAGTTAAATGAGATTGATCAGTCGTTGCAATCGGCGATCGTAAAACAAGCGGTTACTGAGGCGCAATTGAATCAAACCCAGACTAAGCTGAATCAAACCCAGAATCAACTTACCGGCATTCAAACGGATTTTCAGCAAGCTAAAACCGAACTGAGTGTGATTGAAGGGAAATTCGATAGCGCTCAAAATCAGCTTGAGGACGTTTCCCAGCAAGCACAGAAGCTACGGAATGATATTGCCGCGCTTCAGGTGGAACGGCAGGACTTGATCGAACAGGGGGAGCAAGTTAAAGCGACGATTGTGCAGCGCGATCGGGAACTGGCGCTAAAACAGCAGGAAATTGAGCAGCAAAAGCAGGAAGCGGCACAGCAAAGGCTTTCATTAGCTGCGCAGAAAAACTTACTGGATGAGCAGGAAACGCGGCTGATTCAACAGCAACAGCAAATTGCCCTTCAATCCGGGGAGATTGCCGAACAACAAGCGCAGATGGTGGCACAAGAGACAGAGATTGCTCAGCAAAAGCAGGCGATAGAGATTCAACAGCAAGAGCTAGGGGAACAAGAACAGAAAATCGCACGGCAGGAGCAAGCGATCGCCACTCAGGAGCAAGCGATCGCCCTTCAAGAGCAGGAAATTGCCCAGCGCGATCGCCAGATTTCCGAGCAGGAAGTGGCGATTTCTGAGCAACAAACGTTACTCAAACAGTTAGGAACCCAACAAGCCTTTCTGCAAGGGGAGGTGCAAAGTCTGGAACGAGATTTTCAACTGTTGCGGGAAGGAACGGTTGCCATTCGTCGTAATCAAGTATTGGCTTCGGGGGTTTTGCGGGTCCTCCGCCCGGAAGGCGCTCCCCAAGCAACAAAGGAACTTTTAAAAGAAGCCAATCTCGCGGCGATCGCCTTGATTCGTCCGGGAACAACCCAACTCAATGAATGGTCGATCGCCATTACGGATACGGAACTCGACCAACTCATTGAACAAATCGATGATGGTCAAGATTATGTAGTCAGAATTCTCTCCGCAGCCAATTATTTATTGGGGGAACGGCAAGTGAATGTTTTTGCTGATGCGGTTCCGAATGAGGTGGTATTCGCACCCGGAGAACTGGTGGCAACGACTTCGGTGCAGCCCTCTAAAATGAGTGAAGATGATATTAAAGAACAATTGAATTTATTATTAGCGGCGGCTAATTTCCGAGCGCGTCGCTCCGGTATTGTAACGGATACTATTCAAATTGGAGATGGCCGTATAGCGGCTTTGTTGGAATTTGTGAAGCAGCTTCAAGATAATAATGAACCGGGAATTATCCAAGCGGTATCTGCTCGGCAAACCTATACTTCGGGTCCACTGACCCTAGAATTTTTGGTGGTTCATCAGGGAAAGGTTGTATTTCGCACGGATTAGGAGAGTGGGGTTAGTTGTTGCTTCTTTGGATCCAGGTTAATTGGGGTAAAGCGGAACCCGAATTTCCAGGCTGCTGCAAGGGTGTTATTCAGTTAGAGTAATCATTAAAAAGGACAAGAATTTATGGGTAACTCTTTAGAAGAAACCGTGATTTTAGGGTTTGATCCAGGCCGGTTAAAGTGTGGCATTGCCGTCATGAAAAACAGTCGCCAACTGTTAGTGCATGAAGTGGTTCCGGCGGAAGAGGCGATCGCCGTGATTGAATTGTTCTTTCAACGGTTTGGGGTTGACCTGCTCGTGATTGGCGATCGCACCACCTCGAAAAAGTGGCAAGAACATATTGCTGAATCTTTGTCTATCCAGTTACCCATCGTCCAAGTGGATGAGCGCTACAGCACCTTAGAAGCACGCGATCGCTATTGGGAAATGTATCCGCCTCGGGGATTAACTCGTCTGATTCCCCAAGGGATGCGCCAACCGCCTCGGGCGATCGATGATATTGTTGCCATTCTCTTAATCGAGAGATATTTAAAAACCAGAGAGAATTAAGCCTGGGAAGGCAACTGCTTTTTAAGCATTCTTTCTTGATTTTAAAGCGCTATAACTGCGCTCGAATAGTAAACGAATAATCCCCACCCGGTTCGAGTTGATAATCGCATTTTTCTAAAAAACGTCCCAAGGGTTCTTGAATTAAAGCGCGTCCTTGGGACGGTTCGATCGCCAGTTTACCCACACGAAAACACCACCGAAAATTCCAAATAAAATCCCCGGCGCTGACTTCCCCTTCCAGGATGCCCCGTTGCCAAGACTGATTCAGCACTCGAACGTGGGCAGTCGTTCTAGGTACACGCTTCCTACTCACGGCTTGGTTCCGACAACACTTCGACTATTGTAAAGACTCATCGCTTTCTCGCAGCCTTCCTTTAGACTGAGTTCGATCGCATCTCGGACTAAGTACATCACCTCAGACAGGATGGGTTTTTCCTCGGGGGTAAATTTACCCAAGACATGAGAAACCGTATCGGTTTCGGCTTTTCCGTCACCGGGTTTACCGATACCCACCCGTAACCGGGGAAACTCCTGGGTGCTCAAATGGGCGATCGTGGATTTGATGCCATTGTGACCCCCAGCGGAACCGGAAAGCCTCATCCGCAGGCGTCCCACGGGCAAATCCATATCATCATAAACTGTCAGGACCGATTGGGGGGGCAGTTTATACCAATCAGTAACCGCGCGAATCGCTTGTCCGGACCGATTCATATAGGTGAGGGGCTTAAGGAGGTAAATTTTATGGCCTTTTGGCCCTCGACCCTCGCCAAATAGCCCCTGAAAGCGGCGGTTTTCTGTCAGAGAAATTTGCCAGGACCGGGCAAGCATATCGACGGCAGCGAACCCGATATTATGGCGGGTTTCATGGTATTTTGCTTCTGGATTTCCCAACCCGACGATCAGTTGGGGAATCACCAGAGGAACGGATGTCTCGCTTGCTGTCATGGGAATTTTGGAGTCAGAGGTTAGTTTAGGGTTTAGATTGTAAAGGGTTTTGTGCATTCCCTCATCCTTCGTCCCGTTGCTTGGGATGATAACGCACCACTCCTGAGACTGACAGAGGGATAAAATAAGGAATCCCGCCAAGGTAGGGGCTTGGGCTGGATCTGCCCCCCTCCTTCGTGGGATAAATTGATAATGAGCAATTAAGCGATCGCATCACCAGAGTGCCAAGGGGGAACTTAGCCTTGTTCAGAGGGATGAATGGCTTCTTCGGGGGACACAGAACTTGCAATTTTCTGAGGTTCAGCCGGTTTAGCGGTTTTGGATGCCTCGATTTGATCCGCCTCGCGCTTGATTTCATTTTCAAATTCCCGACTCGCATCCTGGAATCCGCGAATTGCTTTTCCCATACTGCGACCAATTTCCGGTAACTTTTTGGGTCCAAAGATGAGAAGGGCGATCGTCAGAATCACCATGATTTCGGGCAAACCCATACCAAAGATATTCACGCAGACCTCCAACAGACCACTTGTTATTAGTATAGAAAAAAAATCCCGGTCAAACCGGGAAAGCAGGGATCCTTAATATCCCTGCCTTAGGGGCGATCGCCGTAAGTTAGCGCCCGAGGGTGGTCCAATCCACATCGACCCCATTCAGGATCAAGGAAGAGTTGTAGATTTGCAGGATAATCACTAAGAACAGGAAAAATAGCAGCATGAAAACGCCCATCAGCGGCGTAGTACCCCAGCCGGGGGAGACTTTACCATATTCTGCATTTAATGGTCTGAGTAGATTTCCCAATTTTGTTTGCTGTGCCATGCGTCACCTCGTTATTCTGGACGGCGAAAATTAATGTTTTGTAATATTCTATAGGAATCAGACTCATAATTTTACTAAAAATATGGAAAATCTGGAACCGGCAACAGTTCTTAGCATTGGGATAGGTGCGATCCTCGTGGCGATCGCGGCCTTTTCTATCTACACCTCCTTTGGCCCCCCATCTAAGGAATTGGCCGATCCCTTCGACGATCACGACGATTAAACCCCGGATCCAGCGTCCCCCGGCGCTGGACCTGACTCAATTTAGCCCCTCAATTTTTTCATCAATGAGACAAGTCAGCGGCGGCAACTGCGATCGCGCAACCGCCATCAAAGTCAGGGAGGCGATCGCTTCGTTTTATTGTCAACCCCTCAACGTAAACCGATATCGGTCCATCTAAATCATTCGGACCCTAAAATTAATCCGTTAGAGCCTCTTGCTTGAGTTTTCACTTCATTTAGACTGACTAGAGAGAAACGGTAAATACCCTCTCTTACCCGATTATTCTTCACATTTGAATCGGTGAATTGGGAACACAGGGCTGTCTTGCTAAACTGGGTAAATTTCGTCCCGTACCCCGAGGGGTTCTCGCCACCAGTTCCATTCGTCCTTGAGAATTCATAATCCATCCTTCTGCTTCTACCAATTGCTCTGTCAAAGTTGTTTCAATTGAAGTGGATGCAGCAGATGTATCGGGAATTCGGCTCTCCTGCCGAGGTAATTTCTCTAACCTTTGCGGTCCTAAATCTATCAAAAGGGCTTCATCGCTAATCGCTTCCGTCGGATTAGGAGGAAGACCACCCCTCCCCGTTATAATAAACTCACTTTGTTGTTGACCTGAGCGACAGCTAGAATCAATTTGTTGGGCCGGATCTGCTAAATTAACCGCTAACTCAACCAATCCGGAGGTCGGGTCAACTTCCGGGGTATTAATTCTAACTGTTCCACTTAGGGATGAATCGGCACCGGTTGCCGTAATATCACTCGTCAAATCACTGGATTGGATTTTAAATTCTGTTCCAAAAATCCCTTCGGCTTGAATCGTGACAATACCTCCTTGGGATTGCTCCGAGTTAGCACTGATATCACTATTTTCAAAAGCACCCAGAATCTCCGTATCAAATATGATATTCCCACCTGTGGCGCTCCCTGTGGCGTTGGTTGTAATCTGGCTGTTGCGGCGCAGGATAGTTGAATTTGCCACAATCGTGATGTTACCTTGGCTACCGGATTCAGTTTCACCCAGCAAACTCGCTTGGTTGTCCAGCAAAATCTCACCAGCCGTCACCGTCAGAATCCCGGGAGAAAAAGCGCCTTTAGCGCTAACTCGGATTTGAGACGCATCAGAAAGAGAGACTCGTTCCGCAGTAACGGTCACATTTCCCGCATTTCCGTTTCCAATGGTTTCCGATGAAATACTAGCACCATTTGAAAGTAATAACTCTCCTGTTTCTACAGTGAGACTTCCGGCATTCCCCGTGACTCCAGAATTAACAAATGTCTCTAATTTACTCCCGGTTCCTGAACCGTTGAACCCCCTCAACGTTACGGATTCACTAGCGCGAACTATCAGACTACCGGCATTACCTCGGGCATCCGTAGAAGAAGAAATGACGGCTCCATCTGATAGGCTTAAGCGACTTGTATTAATCGTAATTAATCCGGAATCAGCCAAAATTTCCTGATTGGGAATAACTTCAGTTTGAGTCTCAAGGGAATTTTGAACTTCCATCCCCAAAGAATCCACCGATTCATCCAACTCGCTGGAGGGTTCAGGTTCTTCATCAAGAGAACCCGAACCCGTCTGGATATAGACACCAAATCCATCCCCATCTACCCCACTCAGGGTTAGGGACTCCCTAGCCTGAATGTTCAAAATTCCTGCCTGACCTTTGCCAAAGGTTGTAGCCGAAATAATGGCTCCGTCTAAGAGAGTTAATTGACCCGTTTCTAGGTTAACAATCCCAGCATTTCCAGTGGCATTGGTACGAACTTCTGCAAATAATCCCCCGAATCCATCCGAGGGATCTAACCCGCTAAATTTAATCGATTCAGTTGCCCGAATAGTTAAATTTCCTCCATTCCCTTGACCCCGAGTAGAAGAAGAAATTAAGGCTCCACCCAATGTTAAAAATTGGGCTGTTTCTACTTCCAAACTACCCCCATTTCCCGTAGCACCTGGAAAGACTTCTGCGATCGCCACACTGGGAAACCCTAAGGAATTAGCACCGCTGAATTCCACTTGTTCAGAAGCAAATAAGCGGATATCTTGCCCCGGTTGATTTCCCAAGGTTAAAGAAATCAGGGCTGACCCTTCCCGCATAAAAAGCGATCGCCCTTGCAAGGCGATCGGACCCCCTCCTTGACCACTGGTATCTAACGAGGCAGCAGTTAACTTAATATCTCCAAAATTCCCTACCTCTGAATACCCAAACCCCCAGAAAGGGTTTGTAATGCTCAACATAACTTGACTATTAGCGCCCACGCTTCCCAGTTCAATCTGTCCCCCAACGGCGGTTAAATTTCCCCCAATTAGCTCAATTTCACCCCCAATTAATGCTAAAGTTTTATCCTGAACTTGTAAGCCAGCGGGTCTATTTTCACTCACGATAGACCCCCGAACTGGCTCAGTTAAAGTCAGATTATTTCCAGGTCCCTGTACAATAATTTTTCCTGGATTGGGACCCATTTGTAAACCCACAGGTAGGCTTACTGTTAGCAATGGTACAGTCTCGGTGGGTAAGGTACTAAAAAAGGTTCCATCGGCAAAATTAAGGCGATCGGCGGTAGAAGCGAGAAAAGAACCCCCCATATTTAATTGGGCATTCGGTCCAAACACAATGCCATTTGGATTCAGGAAAAATAAATTTGCAGCCCCCTTGACCTGAATCAAACCATCTATATTAGAGATAGAAGAACCTGTAACCCGGCTAAAGATATTTTGAATATCCAGAGGGTTATCAAAAAGAAGTTGACTATTAGTAGGCAAAGAAAATTCTTGGAAGCTATGAAATATATTGCCTTCCGCTTGAGTTCCTCCTTTGATAATATTCGTGGTTCCCTGACGGATTACAGTGGTATTAACAGGTAGGGTAGCATCCGGGATAATTTGAGCTTGTACTTGAGATGCCAAACCAAAAAAAATACAACTCAATAATTTCAATAAATATCTACTAATAGGAACACTCATATGAGGATATTTTCCGCTAAATTTATTCCTATTATTTCGGTGAAACTTTTGTTTGCTGTTCATAGAATTTCCCAGTATAGGTTTCTCTAACCTGCTCACTTTAGGGAGAGCAATTGCAATTTTGACACCCCTGGAGACAGCCATTGTTCCAGATAATTTTTACTGCTGATTTATAAATTTGATGACAGCAGATATTCCTAAAGTCAAAATAACAGTTTTTTGAGCCTCTAAAACAATTTATTTATTCTTCGGTTATTATAGCGGGGGTAGGAAAGCAAAAAATGGCGATCGCTGCATTCCCCCTAAATTAATTGAGCAACTCGTCACAGTCAAGCCCTACTTTTTATAATTTATTTATAGCTTTATTGAGCTTTACCTCCTGATTAACCCTTTTGTCGTCCCCGTTAAGATGGGCCTTTGCAGCTTTGGCTTGATTCCCAAAATTATAATAAGTTTTAGCCTTTATTATAAAGTAGTTGGTGTTTCTTTTTTAGATAACGAATTAATTTTTCTTGGTTTTCGGGAATTAGGCAGCGGGTGACCATTGAGTTGGCACGGACGCGATAATTAAATAAGACTTCGGAGATGTGATAAAATTCCCACCCCTTTTCTAGGGCACTTAGCCACAAATCCCAATCTTCAAAGCCTAGTTTATCGGGAATATGGGAGTCATATCCGCCGCAGTCTTGCCAGAGGGTTTTTCTAAAGACGGCACAGGCATCGATATAATTGCCTTGTAATAATCGAGTTGGATCAAACTCGGGGACTTGCCAAATTCCGGTGCGATCGCCGATGAATTCCACATCTCCATAGACAACTCCAACGGTAGGAAATTGGTCTAAAATTTCTATGCCTTTGGAAATATAGTCAGGTTTTATTTTATTGTCGGCATCTAAGGGTAAAATATACTCACCCTGAGCTACTTTTATGCTGACATTCCGGGCAGTGGCTAACCCTTGATTGGGTTGATGGATGATTTGATAGCCCTGGTTTTGTAAATAATCCAGCACTTCTAAGGTTAAGGGTTCTGTGGATCCATCATTGACGATGATGAGTTCGATATTTGCCTCGAAACATCCCTCCACGCTGGCGATCGCATCAAGGAGATATTCCCCTTGATTGTAACAAGGGATAATCACCGATAGAGCAATTTCTCCTAAAGCCATTGCTATGATCCACTCCCTAAAATTTTACCGGGTTTACTCTTCTGTTGCTTCCCACCTGGATTTTTACAGTTCTGGGCAGGGATTTTTCAATTCTGCTAGAATCAGTTGGTCAATTAATATGATAAACTTACTCTAAAATGGATACCAATTTTTCGGCCAATTCTCAACCCTTAACAGGTAAAGTGGCAGTAGTGACGGGGGCGAGTCGGGGTGCAGGGCGAGGGATTGCCCTGGTTTTGGGTGAAGCGGGGGCAACTGTCTATGTGACGGGACGGAGTTTGCGGGGGGAGGCAACAACGGATAATCTGCCCGGGACGATTGAGGAGACGGCAGAAGCAGTGACGGCGCGGGGTGGCGTGGGTATTGCGGTCCGGTGTGATATGACGAAAGATGAGCAGGTGGAAGCCTTCTTTAGCCAGGTACAAAGTGAGGGGCGTTTAGATATTTTGGTGAATAATGCCTGGGGCGGTTATGAAGGCTATGATGGTAATACTTGGGCGGATGGAACGGGGTTTTTTGCCCCCTTTTGGAAACAATCTTTGCAGCGTTGGGAGGGGATGTTTACGGCAGGTGTGCGATCGCATTTGGTAGCAAGTCGTTGTGCCGTCCCCTTGATGTTGTCCCAACAGCAAGGATTAATTGTGAATACGATCGCCTGGGACCGGGATAAATACCTGGGGAATCTGTTTTACGATGTGGCAAAACACGCGATCGCTCGAATGACATGGGCGATGGCGCGAGATTTAGGTGAGTATAAAATTGCCGCAGTGGCACTTGCGCCAGGGTTTATGCGAACGGAACGCGTGCTAGATTCGCAAGATGTGGATTTGGCACAAACCGAGTCTACAGAGTATATCGGACGGGCGATCGCCGCCCTGGCGACGGACCCCAATGTGCTAGAACTCTCGGGAACTGTGCAGACGGTGGGGGATTTAGCGGTGGAATATGGGTTTACAGATATCGATGGCCGGCAAATTGCAGCGTTTCGTCTGGAGGACCTGTGAATTCTGAATTGGATAGCCTGTTAGCGGATGCTTTCGCCTTATATGAGTCGGATTTTTTGACCCTTGCGAAACAAAAGTTCGGCGAAGTTTTAGCTATCAATTGCGATCGCCCTGAGGCATGGTTTGGGTTGGGAATGGTTTACTATCGACAAGGGCAATATGAAGAAGCCCTCGATCACCTTGATCAGTCTCTGAAGTTAGATGATTCTCAGGCCACATTCCATTATAGCAGCGGTTTGGTTTTGGCTAAATTGGGTTATCTGGCAGATGCGATTACTGCTTATCAACGGGCGATTAAAATCGAACCTGGTTATCTGGATGCCTACTCTCAGTTAGCCAATTCCTGTATAGAAATGGGGGATTTAACCCAAGCGGAAACAGCTTATGGACAAAGAATCATCCTCAGTCCAGATTGGCAGAGTTATCTCAGCTTAGGCCATTTATTTATCGCCCAGCAGCGGATTGAGGAGGCGACTTATGCTTATGAAACAGCCCTGGAACTTGAACCCCGTCATCCTGAAATTCTCTATCATCTGGGGATTACCTTCTCGGCCAAAAATCATCCTGATGCTGCCTTATTTTTTGGGTTCGCTGCCTACCGTAAACAAGAGTATGAAGCGGCCATTTCTCATTATCAACAGTTCCACCACAGCCAAACAGGACCTATTGATTTTTACCTTGCCCTTGCCGACTGTTATCAAACCTTGAATCGATGGGAAGAGGCAACGGATACTTATCGGCAAGGGGTTGCAATTTATCCTAAAGCAGTGGAACTGTATTTATCTTTTATCTTATCTTTACAGAATTGGGGTAAAATTGAAGAAGCGCGACAAGTCGCCGATGAAGGCTTAGCAGTTTTACCCGATTCTTTATCTCTAAAACTAGAAAAAATTAGGCTTTTTCCTCTTTTATATCAAAAGTCAGGAGAACTGAAGTTTTATCGAAGCCGGTTTATCCTAGAATTAGATAATTTTATTCAAGATTATTGTTTAAATACAGAATTGTTTCAAAAAATAGCTTTAAATGCTATTGCCATTAATACTAACTTTTACCTCCAATATCAAGGTAAAAATGATTTAGAGTTGCAGCAAAAATATGGACAATTCGTGCATCAAGTGATGGCGGCCAATTATCCCCAGTGGGTAGAACCCTTACCCATGCCAACTCTGAATTCTGGGGAAAGAATTAGAATCGGCTATATTTCTGCTTGTTTGCAGTGGCATACGGTAGGAATGGTATTTTCAGGATGGCTAGAACATCGCGATCGCCAGGATTTTGAAGTCTATTGTTACGATATCGGACGACAACGCGATCGCCTAACGGACTGGTTTCGAGTTAATAGCGACTGCTTTTATTCCATTCCTGATAGTTTAGAAACGGTTTGCCAGCAAATTCAGGGCGATCGCTTGCACATTCTCGTCTTTCTGGATATTGGAATGTATGCGCCAATGACCCAATTAGCCAGTTTACGTCTTGCCCCGGTTCAATGTGTCGCTTGGGGACACCCGGTTACCTCCGGTTTACCAACCCAGGACTACTTTATTTCCAGCGATTTGATGGAACCGGAAGACGCTGAAAGCCATTATTCAGAACAATTAATTCGTTTACCCAATTTGGGGATTTCTTTTTCAAAACCCCTTATTCCTGAAACTAAGAAAACTCGTGCTGATTATGGCATTCCCGATAATGCTGTGATGTATTTTTCCTGCCAATCCTTATTTAAATATTTGCCACAATATGATCCAACCTTCGCAGCTATAGCCCAGCAAGTACCAGGTGCTAAATTTGTTTTTATCGGTCATAAAAATCCCCCTATTACGGAACAATTTTGCCAGAGGCTTGATGCTGCCTTTGCTGAAGAGGGATTAAACTATCAAGCATTTTGTATAATCCTGCCTCGACAGAGCAAGCAAGACTATTGGAACCTCCTATCAATAGCGGATATCGGGTTAGATACCTTTGGATTTACGGGCTTTTTAACGACCTTAGAAGCATTAGCCGTTAATTTGCCCCTGGTTACCCATAAAGGAGATTTGATGCGGAGTCGTCAATCAGCGGGAATATTGATAAGAGTGGGAGTAACCGAAACGATTGCCCAAAATCAGGAACACTATATTAAAATAGCCGTTAAGTTAGGATTAAATCCAGAGTGGAGAGAAGCGATCGCCACTAAAATTAACCAGGGCCATGAGTGGTTATATCAGGATAACAGCAGCGTAAAAGCATTAGAAGACTTTTATCGGGGAATTGTCTGTAGAAAATGATTAAAATGACAGAAACAGAATCCCTTTAACTCCCGTCCCCTAATCTATTAATTCGGTGCATCCCTTATTATTTCACCCATTCACAGAAACCAAATGTTCGCACCTAAACTCGCATTATTGACTCTTTCAGCGATCGTCTTGTCGATCACCCAAGTTCACGCACATAACACTGTAGATCGGGAAATCGGATCGTACCTCGAACAATTCAAAACCGAAAAAGGAGCCAACCGTCGGGAAGCTGTTAAAGGATTGCGGCAGATTGGGACTCCCGCCGTGCCCCTATTGATGACAGCATTGCAAGATGCTGATGTGGGAGTCAGGGGGGGTGCCGCATTTGCCTTGGGTTCCATGGGTTCTGAGGCACAAACAGCCATTCCCAGCCTGATTGCTGCCTTAAATGACTCCGAAGAGTCTGTGCGTCTGGATGCGGCAGTAGCACTCAGAAGAATCGGCACCCCTGGGGTTGAGGCACTTGCCGTTGCTTTGCAACACCGGGAGATAGAAGTCCGTCGGGGTGCTGCCTTTGCCTTGGCGGGAATCGGTGCAACCGCAGAACCGGCGATCGCCCCTTTACTCGCTGCCTTACAGGATCCCGATCAGCGCCTCGCCTGGAATGCTGCCGTTGCCTTACGCGCAGTCGGGTCCCCGGCAGTCCCCGCACTCACTCAGGCCCTAACTGATCAGAATCCACAAGTCCGGGGTGCCGCTGCCTTTGCCTTGGGGAACCCCACTTCACCAACCCCCGGCAACCTCTCCCCAGTGGCACAAAAGGATGGAGAAATCCCAGAAATTTGCCGAATGCTGCCCAATCCGCTATCACCGGATTTTAAACCCTGTGAGGCAAATCCGACTCAGAATGAAAGTCCCCAGGAATTGCGTCAGAATCCGGAGTCAGTCACTCCAAATCCCTGTGGATTTGCACCCAATCCTTGTGGAATCATGCCGAACTCCGATGAGTTAAATCCCAATCCCTGCGAGATGATACCGAGTCAGGTTGATGCCAGCAAAGGGCGATCGCGCCGACTGATGTAAGGGGAGGGCAAGCTGTTTTAGGGGTTGATACCGTGGGATTTGGCTTGACATCGCCGGATCCCGACTAAAGTCGTTACCACAAAAGGGATTAACCACTGTCGAGGGGGAAAATTGCTCCTGCCTAGAGGGGGAATTTTCCCATGATCCATCCTGGGCGATCGCCTCGGGAAATTCGCTATACTCGAATAGACTTGAGATCTAAGGGCCTGATGCGAGATAATCGAAATCAACCTCGACCTAATGATGCCGTTTTGGGGGGACAACACCCTGCCCCCAGTGGGGCTATGGTTTTGGGGGGGTTAGACGGGGTGAAAATGCGTTTGGCTTCTCCGGTGGTAGAATATCGAATTACCGCCCTTTCCGAAGCGCTAAGGTATGGAATTGATGGGTTAGATTTAGTAATAGACTCCTTGCGCGATCGCTCCTGTAAGGTCCGTCATGCTGCCTGCTTACTCCTAGAACACCGGACGGAAACTCGGGTGCAACACGCTTTAAGGTTCTATAATTCTCATCATAGTATGGTTAATCGAGTCGTGGAAATAGAACCCCCGGCAAATCTCTCTCTTATTGATAGCCTGATGCAAAATTTAGAGCAGGAGGAGGGGAATAAAAAGGGGAAGATTGTTGACCACTCTCTGAGTTTAGTCCAGACTGCGGAAGGACAAAATCGCATCAAATATTACTTGTTGCACGGAACCCCAAAGCAAAAAGATTACGCCACTCGTTATTTTAAAGAAAAGGGCAGGCAAGATATTTTAGCAGAGGCGTATAAGGTGAACTCTTTAAAGCCAGAAATATCTTTGTCCTCTTGACCCTTATTTATGGAATCTAACCAGCCCTCACTGGGATTAAGGTGAGGGCTTTTTATAACCTTACACTGGGTTAAACCGAATCTTAGCCTCTTCTAGGGCTTTTTTCACTTGTTCAAATCCGGTGCCCCCTTCACTATTGCGGGCCGAAACAACTTGTTTAGGGTCGATCGCCGCGTAAATATCGCTCTCAAAGGCTGGATGCAATTGTTGCCACTCTTCTAAGGTTAAATCTTTCAACAATTTACCGGCAGCTAAGGAAGTTTTTACCACTTTTCCCACCAGATTATAGGCTTCTCGGAAGGGTACGCCTTTAGCTGCTAAATAGTCAGCTACATCAGTGGCATTGGAGAAATCTTCGGCGACGGCTTCAGCCAGACGTTCCTCGCGAAATTTGATACCTTCGCTCATTAAAATCGTCATCGCTTCAAGGCAAGATTTGACGGTTTTTACCGTATCAAAGAGGGCTTCTTTATCTTCTTGTAAGTCTTTATTGTAGGCTAAAGGTAAACCTTTCATCAGCACTAACATTCCTTGCAAATGCCCGAAAACCCGGCCTGATTTTCCTCGAACTAATTCGGGAACATCGGGGTTTTTCTTCTGAGGCATGATGCTGGATCCGGTGGCACAGCTATCGGTCAGGGTAACAAAGCTAAATTCCTGGGATGCCCAGAGAATCACTTCTTCGGATAATCGACCCAGATGCACGAGAATGAGGCTGGAGGCACAGAGGAATTCGACTGCAAAGTCGCGATCGCTCACGGCATCCAAACTATTACTATACAGTCGCTTAAATCCGAGTTCTTGGGCGGTGTATTGGCGATCAATCGGAAAGGTTGTTCCCGCTAAAGCACCGGCACCTAAAGGACAAATATCCACCCGCTGATAAATCTCTCCCAAACGCTCCCAATCGCGCTGGGTCATCTCAAAATAGGCGAGGAGGTGATGAGCCAAACTAATGGGTTGAGCGCGTTGCAGGTGGGTATAACCGGGGATTAAGGTTTCGATGTGGCGATCGGCAAGCTGGAGTAATACACTTTGAAAGTCACGGATTTGTTGCCGAATTTGCTGGATTTGGTCCCGGAGATAAAGTCGGGTATCCGTTCCCACTTGATCATTGCGCGATCGCGCAGTATGTAGTTTTTTCCCAACCTCTCCCACCAGTTCAGTTAATCGATGTTCGACGGCAAAATGGACGTCTTCGGCATCGATTCCCGGTTTAAATAATCCTTGGCGATATTCTTGACGAATTTGTTCGAGTCCCTTAACCAGTTTATCCGCTTCTTCTGGGGAAATAATACCAGTTTTGCCGAGCATTTTCGCATGGGCCACCGATCCGGTTAAGTCGTACTCGATCAGTTGAATATCAAATTCGATACTCGCATTGAAGCGGGCGATCGCCGGATGTAGCGCACCTTCAAATCGTTGACTCCAAGTTTTTTGTTCTGTCATGCTCAATTAACCGCCTTCTTACTCGCTCAAAAAAACGTTGTTCGTCGTAGACATAGACCTTTTGCAAAAATCTAACCCCCCCAAGATGGCGGGGGGGTTGGGGGGGTCTCTTCCGAATTATGCAATAGATCTAGTCTCTTATGTCGTTTGCCCTTTGTCATTTGAGAAACTACCCCAGACAAATCATCCGTGATTTTAAGTGCCTCTGAAGCCCCGAAATAGATACCCGAGAACCATCCCAATCACTAAGGCCCAAACTTGTCCACTTGAAAGAAAGTTATCCCAGGCTTTTTTGATCCGACCCATCAGATCGGGGTCGCTGACTTGTTGAGCCAACACGATCGCATCCCGGAAAAAGTCTCCAATCAACAGGGATAGGACATCGCTGCTGTTGGGGGAGATCGGAACTTGAGCGATCAGTTCGTTCATGCTAGAGAGCAATATTGTCATAAGTTTTTAACACTCGGAAGAAGGGATAAACGTTGCTGTTTGCAGTATGAATGATGAAGTCCGACCTGTAAACAACCCGATCGCAATACTTCCATGAGGGGTTTGTCCATTTATCCCTAACTTTTTTTCCCAGTTAAGCGATCGCACCCCTTGGAATCCCGGACTTCAACGGCGATCGCACGGCTTCTAAACTTCAAACCCCTCCTCGATTGTCCTCCTCAAACCCAATTTTGGAAGAGTCCACCTCATCTTTAATTTGCATCACGATCAGAGTCATATCATCTGTATTTTGCGTGTCAGGGCCGATAAAATTGCCGACGCACTCGAAGAGGTATTCCAGAATCGCTTGGGGTTTCTGGCAATGTTGACAAGCCCATTCCAAGGCGGCTGTCAGGTTTTCCTCATCAAAGCGATCGCCAACTTGGTTGCTGGCATCGGTAAACCCATCGGTGTAATAAATGAGCGTATCTCCAGGCTCTAACTGAATCTGTGCTTCCTGATACTGGGTATCGGGATCCAACCCAATCAACATCCCCAAGGTATCTAAGCGCTGAATCGAGCGAGTGGACGCCTGCCACAATAACGGGGGATTATGGGCCGCATTGCTATAGGACAAAATCCGAGTTTCCGGGTCATACTCGGAATAAAACAAGGTAACGAAACGATGAGAATTCTCTAAATCCGCATACATCACCCGGTTCAAATGCTGAAGAATTCGCGAGGGTGAATGACCGTTAAGGACCTCTGCGCGCAACATTCCCCGAGTCATCGTCATAATCAAACCGGCAGGCACCCCTTTGCCCATCACATCCCCAATTACGATGCTCCAGCGTCCGTTCGGTTTTCCGCCCTGATTCTTGGATTGAGCAAAATCGTGAGTCGTCGGAATAAAATCATAATAGTCTCCCCCCACCCGACTAGCGGTTTCGCAACAAGCTGCCAGGTCTAAGCCGTTAATGGTCGGGCATTGACGCGGCAGGAGTCGCAATTGGATTTCCGCACCAATTTCTAATTCTCGGTCGAGTCGTTCCTTCTTGCGAAGTTCTACCGTGAGCTCATCATTTTCGATCGCCACGGCAGTTTGATCCGCCACTAACCGGACCAACTTCTGTCGCGTCGGGGTCCAAGTATAGTCCGGGTCCCGGCTGAATACATACAAGCGACCGCGTTCGGTATTTTTGACCAAAATGGCAGTGCCAAATAACTGCACGTCTGACCCCAAGTAGGGGCTGACTTGATAATCTAACGCCGAGGGTGGCAGGGTTGATGTGGCTACGTTAGAAGCATCCATGATTTGACGAGTCAGGGTTTCTAAAGCCTGCCGGATATCCTGACATTCGTGGCCGTCTTGGCAGTGAAGTTGCTGTAACCTCACTTGACCGTTGGGTTTAAACAAAATTAACGCTCCCCCATCGGCATCGGTGACCCGACTGGCGACTAGGGGAATCAATTCTAAGAACTGATTCAAGTTATTAAAGCTGCGTAGGGCAAATCCCAACGACGACAGCAAATCTTGAACTTTTTTTTGTTCCCGATGCAAACGGGCCACCAATTCTTTGAGGGCAAAGACGGGGGTTACGTCTGCGGATGCGCTTTTGTTGTCTGGTACATCCGGCGGAAAAGGCTGTCGAGGCAGTGGCAAAGAAGTCATTGAGTCAAGCTGGCTCCAGTGGGAGTGGTTATATATTTTGTTTGAGGTAGAAGTTACCCCGCACCACTGAGTAGGGTGTTAAAGAATGGCTGCCAATTCGTTTTGGCGATCGCCCTTTAAGGGTTTAAGGGCCAAGTATTTTAAAGAGATTGTAAATTTAACCCTTTACAAACGGTTTCAAGGCGGTTGTAAAAGAATATTTGCCGCAGAAGTTAGGAATTCGAGTCGTAGGTGTCCCGGGCAGTCGTCCCCGTTTATTAAGGCGCTTGTAAAAACTCGTACGATCTCCGATGCTGAGCGCCGGGTGGGATTGATTCTCCGTCGCCGCAGCCGCTTCAGAGTGCTAATTCATCAACCCTGACCGGACTGCTCGAACAATCAACCGAGCGTTTTACAGCTATCGCATTAAAGTGGATTAATGATAGCGCTATTTACACCCGGTGCCAATCCACTCATGGGTGGGTTTTCCCAACTCGATTCTAAGTAGGCGATCGCCGATTTGTTTGATTTGTTGCAAACCATTTCTCAAAACAAGACTTCACCCGGCGGGCTAGTTACCTGCCGGGACAGACTGACTTAAAAACTTGAGTCCTGGGACTTAAGCCGATTGAGTCTGAACGTCTAAGGTCTCAATTCTCGCTGTGGATACTAACCACCAATCAACGCTTCCACAAACTCGTAACTGGAAAAGGGGCGCAGGTCTTCTATTCCTTCACCGGCACCAATAAAGCGGATGGGTAATCCCATCTGCTGCACGATCGCCAGGGCTATGCCACCTTTAGCAGTTCCGTCCAATTTTGTCAAGATTACCCCGCTCAAATTAATCGCTTCCGAAAATACCTGAGCTTGACGGAGGCCGTTTTGCCCCAGAGTGGCATCCAAAACCAGCAGTGATTCTACCACTGCATCGGGCGCTTTTCTATCGACAATTCTACGGATTTTTGCCAATTCATCCATCAGGTTCTTTTTATTCTGAAGACGACCGGCAGTATCTACCAAAAGTAGCTCGGTGCCTCGGGCTTGCGCCGCTGAAATCCCATCAAATACCACCGCTGCGGGGTCTGAATTTTTAACGGGGTTGGCAATCACTTCTACATCGGCGCGGGTTCCCCACACTTTGACTTGCTCAACGGCAGCAGCGCGGAAGGTATCCGCCGCCGCAATCAGGGTTTTATAACCGGATTGTTTGGACAGGTGGGCAATTTTGCCAATGGTTGTAGTTTTACCGGCCCCATTTACCCCGGCAATTACCCAAATATTTAAGGTCTCCTTTTCCGGGACAAAGTTAGCATTGTACTTTTCCTGGAAGGGGCGATCGAGCATTTCCCGGAGAATTTTTTTGAGGTAGGCGATCGCCTCGGCAGGCGGCAGCGCCTCTTCTTTTAACTTCTGCTGGAGGGCTTCAATAATCAAATCCGTGGCCGCCACTCCCACATCCGCTTGTAAAAGGGCGGTTTCAATTTCCATCACCGCTGCTTTATTCAGCGGTCCTTGTCCAACGATCGCCCGTAATTGGTTAATTAAACTCCGGCGGGTTTTGTCTAACCCCTGCCGCAACTTCTGCAACCAAGTAATTTCTTCAATCGAAACTTCATCGGCGCGGCGTCCTTGAGCAGCCAGCACTTCTGCCGACCACAAAAATCCTTCATCAAATGCCAGTCCCGGAATTTCTATGCCATCCACACCCGGTTGTCCCGGGGGAGTGGGTCGTCTCAGGTCCTCCTCTACTGGGGCCTCAACTGCCGTTTCCTCTAACCGCTGCATTCTTGCCTGTCTTTCCGCCTCCGACCGTGCCAGGAATGACACCGGAGCCGGTGCTGCAGTAGGCTGTTGGGAGGTTTCCGTCTGTTCGGGAGTTTCGATCGCCAGGGCGACTGCCGGTTCTATAGCCTCCTCTGGGGGGGCTTCCGGTTCTGTGGCTTCGATAGTCGCGTCTAAGGGTGGTTCTGCGATCGCTTCAGGTACGGGGTTCTGTGATGTAGCTTCTTCTGGAACCTCTACCCCTATTAATTCAACCTCAGCGGCCTCGGTTTCCGGAATAGATTCTGCTACTTCCGATGCTTCTGCTACTTCCGCATTTTCCCCCTCTACCGGCTCTCCCCCATCCTCTTCAGAAATCTGTTGCTTTTGAATATTTTGATAAGCAGCTTTAGCCCAGTTCAGGTAATCTTCAGCAACTTCCGAGGGAGTTTCCTCCGCCTCTGATTCCGGCTGTTTTGCCGTCGGTTTTGTTGCTTGTTCTTGTTCTTGTTTTTGTTCTTTTTCGTTGAACTGACGGCGGAACCAATTAAACACCATAGCACTTACCAGCAAGAGAACGTTGCCGACTATTTTATAGGGTAGGGTAGAGATTATTGAGTAAAAATTGCCACGGTTGCATCCCGACTTGAGGGAATGGGGTAGTCGTCCGAGGACAAAGGGGGGGAGGAATTATTCCTTCGGCACCGGGGAGCGAAACTGTTCGGTAACCCGACGCAATACGCCATTGACAAAGCGATATCCATCTTCACCGCTATAGCGTTTGGCTAATTCCACTGCTTCATTGATGGCGATGCGTTCCTGGAGTCCGATATAGCGCATTTCAGCTACCGCAATTCGCAAGATATCGCGATCAATTCGAGCAATCCGATTTAATTGCCAATTGACGAGTGCTTCTTCGAGAATGGCATCAATTTCTTCCCGATGAGCGCTGACTAGGGTCAGGGTTTCTATCGTGTAAGATTTAACTTCTTTTTGGTTCGTCAGGTTTAGAAACTCCGGGAGTTCCATTGCCATTGCCACACGGTTAATAGCGGTTTGGGTGAGTTCTACCGCTTCGTAAACCATGGTGCGAGAACTTTGCATTGTAGTCGCCTGAATTTCGCTACCCAAAAGGCGATCGTTGCTACGCTTTAGTTCGGCAGCAGCAGTTTCTAAAATATCATGGACTTCATTGGTGAGGGTGCGAACAGCGGCAAGGACGAGATCTTGGAGTTGTTGAGTGTTGAGTTTTTCCAGATTGGAACTCAGCTGACTCATACTCAGTAGAGCGAGTTCGCGAGCGACTCTTTGAGCTTTCATAATACCTAGGGGTTAACGTGGTTGGGTTTAGATATATTCTTTTTCTTCTTCCGTGACGAGGGCCTGCCGTTTGACCTCAGTTCTCAGTTCCCGCAGCTTGCGATCGCTCGATGGGGGTAGGGGCAAGGGTCCCGTCACAGGAGGGCTAACAATCCCGCCGGATACGATGACTTTAAAGGCATCTTCTACGGACATGGAGAGGTTGACCACTTCTTCTTCGGAAACGACAGCATACCACCCGCTGGTCGGATTAGGAGTTGTGGGAATAAAAATGCTGACCATTCCCCCGGATAATTGGGATTGGATTTCCGTTGCTACGCCACCTGTCACGAAGGCGATCGCCCAGATTCCTTTGCGGGGATACTCAACTAAAATGACCCGTCGAAATTTCCCATTGGAATCTTTGAGGACTGTTTCTAAAATTTGCTTGAGGGTTTTATAAACCGAACCGGCAAGGGGAATCGCTTGGAGCACTCGTTCCCCAAAATCGAGCAACCATCGTCCGGCGATGTTGCGTGCCATCAACCCGATCAGCAGAATACTCAGGAGGGGAACCGCCAACCCTACTCCTAAGTTGATTAGGACGACTAAAATCGGGTGGAGATTATCAAAAGGATTAAGCTGTTTGGGAATACTGGTGAGAAAATCGATCACCCAGCGGGCAACGGTAAGGGTCAACCAGATGGTAGTAGCCAGAGGAATGATTACCAATAGTCCGGCAATCAGGTCATTTTTTAAGTCTTGTTTAAGGCGTTGGATCACAGCTTACCCACTCTCCTTTTGTTCGGAAACATCACGCGATCGCCACTTTTTATTGTTTCATTTTCAACAAACGGTATCATTTTCGGTATCCCAAAAACCATTTGAGTCTGGTCAAAATTCCCTCCCCTCTAACATTCCCTAGCTCATCAGCGACGGTGAGGGACTTAAATGACTTTTTATCCCCCGAGTCACCTTGAGGGAGCCAAGGCTGCATCGTTTTAGGTTTCTTTTCCAGAAATAGAAATTACATTTCGTATCTTCTGATACTATACCCTGTGTTCTTGGCAAAGAAAGTGTCCCGTTCTACTTAGCTGCTTCTCTACTAAATTGTAAAGAATTATTGCCAACTGACGCAGGTCTCGATTGAAAAAACTTTCCCGCTTCCCGCAGACCCTCGCCCTCTTCTCAATTGGCGATACACACTGTCGCGATCGGGGCAAAATTTCCGTTTAACAACCCAAACCCACCGCCTAAGGGCTGTAGTTACAAGAAGAACCCTGTGCAGGCGCGGGCTAAAGAGAAATAAGAGGGCTTTTGCATCTTGTTCGCTCTTGTCCTAGCCTAGCCCGATATAAAGCAAGTAAGCATAACTACGCTAGTTATGCTTACTTATTCTCCCCACTCTCCAAAAATGATGGACGCGAATAACTGGGGGAAGGGCTATAAAAAACCTCTACGGGTAAGATTTAAACCCCCGCAGGTTGTGGGAACGGTTACTCCTAACTTTCCCAATATCTTAGGGATTAAGGGGGATTGGGTGTGGTGGGATTGCTCGTAGGTTTCGGGTCTAACTGAGGTGTGGGGAGATTTTGGAGTTCCCACACTTTTAGCAAGATCAGATATTCATAAAATGCCTGTAAACTACACCAAGCAAACCCGGCCCCTCCATCCAGGATGCCCCCGAGCATAAAGTACATATAAATAAAGCGCAACAGGGGGCGAAAGGGCAAGCGCAAGGATAAATCTTTGAGTGCCCTGCGTTTTTCCACTTCCGATCGCCCAAATAGGAGATTATTCCAGGAGACTTCTCCTTTTTGGAGTTGGCGTAGGGTTTCGTTAGCTTCATCACTGGAGTAGCGGTTATGCTTATCAATCCAGCGACTCAATCCCTTGCTACAGGTGTAGTGGGGATAGCTTTGCTTAAGAAACCCGGTGGGACCATCACAAACTTCACGTTCGGTATGTCCGTAATCACTGAACCATACTTTGTCCTTGCGGAATAAGCGCAGTTGATAGCGGGGATACTGGGTGCTAAACCGAATCCATCGGTTCATAAACATGACGCGCTCAGCGACATAATAGCCGATCACTTCATCCTCAGTGGCGATCGCCTCCAGGCATTCCTGAAACAATTCGGGAGTCATGCGCTCATCCGCTTCCAGGATGTAAACCCATTCATGCTGGGTGGGAAGTTCTTGCAGCATCCAAGTCCGTTGTTTGCCATGACTTTCAAAGGGATGCTGGACTACCCGGACTGGATACTGACTCGCAATCTCCACAGTGCGATCGCTTGACATCGAGTCTACGACGATAATTTCATCACTCATCTGGGCGGACTCGATGCAGGCAGCAATATCAATTTCTTCGTTATGGGTCAGGATATAAATCGAGAACATGGGGGGCAATTGCCAATAATCGGCTTAAATGTGAATAGTTATTGCGATTGGCGATCCGAGTTCGTCTGCTGAACCTGGAGAAAGCGAGTTCATCGGACCACACCACCCTAATGTTAAAAGGGTTGCACCGGGACTGCGCCCTTACGCAACCCTTTCACCCTAATTTTTACCCAGAGGAGACGATGGAAACGAGGGTAATTTCACCCCATGAATTGACCTACAATTTCAGAATTGAGGACTGTTCAAAATCAGTTTGTTTCTAGAATTGACAGGATAATCTCTGGCTGATGCCTCTTCTGTGGCATCTTCTTTCGCCTCTTTTAACGACCGGCGGATTTACGCCGTCCTCCCCCTAAACTCCCCATACTTTTTAAACCCGTCCAGCCAATAATACTGTAAGCAATGGCTAACAACAAACTGCTAATTCCGGTTTGTAGTCCTAACTTGGTAAAGCGAGTTTGAGTCTGACCTTCGAGTTCTTGCTGCCGCGATCGAATCTGAGTGAGTTGTTGATTTTTGAGAGTTTCTGTACTGAATTGCTGGTTCAAAAACTGGTCGATAGCTTCCGGATTTTGCTGAAATTGTTCTAGTAACTCCTTCTCTTGTTGGGGGACATCCGGACTTGCCAGCGCCTCATTCAGTTGCTCAGGATTCGATAGTAATTGCCGAATTTGTCCCCCAATCGCGCTCCTTCTTTGTTGAATTTCAGTCTCCACGTTTTCGGTTTCAAGTTGGCTTAATAACTGCCCTTCCGTCTGGCTGGCTTGTTGGCGAATCTGTTGCAATGCTTCAGCACTTTGCAACCGTACGTTATTCAAATGCAGCGGGAACACTACTAAAAATACCACCCCCAGAATGGTAGACAACACAAAGGCCCAAAATCTTAAATCTTGAATCGGGTTCCGTCTGGTTGCGCCGCCGCCTTCAGCGCCATCCATCCAAAATCCAGTGACTAAAAAGGCTATCCCCACTAAGGGGATAATTCCCCGTTCTACCACTTGAGCGGCATAAGCAATTTGCCATTCTCTCGAACCGGGTTGAAAGGGAATCGCTAAAAGTACAAAATCCACCAAGGATGATAGGATTAAAATCACCGCGATTACTTTTAAAGACATTGAGGCTACAGACTGTTGATTCATGGTTCTCCTATAATTTTCCCGATATATTCCCCAAAATAAGGGAAGTTTCTCTTTTCATTTTTCCCGCTCTTTCCGATGCTTTCCCTCCAGGACGTTAACTAGATTTTGGGGTTCAAGAGGAAAGGATTTTGATTCAGGGAGTTCCCTGGAACCGATGCACTGGTTATGGCAATTTGCGTTTAAACAACCCCTGGAGATTGGCAAAAATACTATTAACAGTAAAGGGTTTGCTATTTATCTGAGGGTGTCAGTTGATGGCGCATGGAAAAGCTGAGTTATTGCCTCCTCCTGTTTGAGTTTAAACTTTCATCGGAGTGATTTTAACCTCAATTGGGTCGAGTTTACCCAAAATTTATTATGGTTTTTGGCGGGGGTCGGCGTTAGATTGAACGATTTGGTGATTTGAAAGCCCTTTTCTGTGGGTTGGGGAGGGAACCGCAGGGGAGTCCCACCGGATTAGACCGTTTGCATCCTTCCGGAACTCCCCCCTGATTAAGGGCGGCTGGGGGGTCTGTTTTTAATTCTGCACGGGGTCTATTGAATAAGGCTATGGGTGAAATAAACTAGCCTGTTTAGGGGTTTGACCGGGGAGAGACAAACTAGGCATCCTCCCCTTGCCTATTTTACTGCCTGGGGCGGTACCACTGAGCTAGACGAGCTGGGGAAACCCCCAGATAATAGCCCAGAATCATCAGTTGATTGATGGCAGTGGTTCGGAGAATGCCCAATTTCTGCCATCGGCTGGCACAGGTGAAAGCGGGGGTCGGGGCGATCGCCAGGGGTCCCCGACGTTTCAAGCGCCGCACGAACTCGAAATCTTCCATGATGCTGATCTGAGCAAATCCTCCCAGTTCCCGAAAGGTGGCCGCCCGAACAAAAATCCCTTGGTCCCCGTATGGCATTTGTCCCAGGCGCGATCGCCACTTGACGCCCCATTCGATCGCTCGCAATAAGGGTCCGGGGGCATCAATTTTCAATTCAAAGGCTCCCCCGACAATTTCGGGTTTCCCCAAGATCTGCCGGATATCGGTCTCGAATCCAGGACCTAACCGAGTATCTCCATGTAAAAATAGTAGAATCTCCCCCGTTGCCTGCTCTGCGCCCACATTCATTTGCCGCCCTCTGCCTGGTTCGCTACAGATAACCCTGACCCCATAAGAGGCGGCAATTTCCCGGGTGCGATCGCTCGATCCTCCATCCACTACAATAATTTCTACATCAGAGAGTTCACAAATTCCCCCTAGAGTGGACCCAATCCGGGCTTCTTCATTCAATACCGGCACGATAACTGATATTTTGCCCGGGTTCGGGCTCAGGCAGAATCGAGACCCTAATTTGGCTAAATCTTCCGGGCGATCGATATCTCCAAGTTCCGGTAACTGATCAACGGTGAGGGACTCAGCAGCAGCGACGGCTAAAGTTTGTGCCAAAACTTCCCCAGTCCCCCACTCAATCCCCTGGAATATCTCGGGAACGCGCCGGGAAAGTCCGATCAGATAATAGCCCCCATCTATCGCGGGTCCCAATACGATGTCATGGTGGTGTAGAGATTTAAACGCTTGGATGAGGAGGGCCGCCTCTAAATCCGGGCAATCGGTACCGATCATGACCACCCGAGAACACCGGGCATTAAACGCATCCTCAGACGCCGTTTTAAGGCGATCGCCCAAATCTCCCTCTCCCTGGCTGCGATACTCCAAATCTCCACCCAACCACCCTTGGATCTGGTCCAGGGTTCCCCCGGTAAATCGGACCTCTACCGGCATTTTTTCTAACTTTGACCATTCTCGAACCGTTGCTAGGGTATGTTCGCTCAGTTGCCGGTGCAATTGCGCCGCCCCCTGTGCTCCTAATGCTGGAATCAGCCTGGTTTTGGTCGTTCCAGGGTGGGGAAGGCGGGTAAAAACAATCAGGCGATCGAGATGGGGGTGAGAAAGCATGAAACAAAAGCCAGGATGAACTAGGAAGGAGGAACAGGGAAAGATAGACGGGGAAAAATGAGCAGATTGCCTAAAATAGGGTGGAAAACCCTCATTTTAATTCAACTGGATGAATCATAACGTCGAAGTCTTAGCCGATAAAACTGCCTTAATTGAGCGATCGCTGGAACTGGTGCAGGCCAGAATAGAAGCAGCGATTCAACAGGGCGATCGCTGTACCATCGCCCTTGCCGGTGGCAGCACCCCTAAACCCTTGTATGAATCCCTCGCTAAACTGGAGCTACCCTGGGAAAAAATCCATATTTTCTGGGGCGACGAACGTTATGTCTCCCCAGACGACCCCGATAGTAATCAACGGATGGCCCGTCAAGCATGGCTTGATCGCGTCAGCCTTCCCGAAGCCAACATTCACCCGATTCCTACCCAAGGTAACGATCCGGCTAGCGACGCCCAGCAGCACGAGGCCCAGTTACAAGAATTCTTTGCCATTTCCCCAGGAGAGTTCCCCAATTTTGATATCATTTTGCTGGGAATCGGCGATGACGCTCATACTGCCTCCCTGTTTCCCCATACCGAAGCCTTACAAGTGCGCGATCGGCTCGTGACCGTAGGCAATAAAGACGGACAGCCCCGCATCACCTTTACCGTACCCCTGATTAACCACGCCCATAATGTCTTCTTTCTGGTGGCCGGTGCCTCCAAACAACAAGCCCTCGATCAAATTTTCGCCGTCGAAGCTGACCCCATAACCTACCCGGCGCGGCTGATTCAGCCTTTAGGCGAGTTATGGTGGCTATTAGATGAACCGGCAGGACGGGAGTTAGCCGTCTAAACGGTCTATCCCCAATTGCACGGCGGACTGTTCATGTCCGAGGTCTGATGGACTTTTTACATTAACCGCCCGTTGCTATTCTCTCAAAGAAGCGATTGCACCGCCGCAATAGCAGCAGTTTAAACCCGTCTTTTCTTCTATCGTATCGAAGCGAGAACTTAACGAAGATGATAGTTTGCCCGAATTGCAATCACCAAAACCCAGATGGAGCCATCCAATGTGAGGCTTGTTTGACTCCTTTGCCTGCTACCATGAACTGCCCCTCCTGTGGGGCAACAGTCCAAACTGATGCTGCCTTCTGCGGACAGTGTGGCTATAATCTCCAGGTGGGTGGTGCTGAGGAAGGTTCTTCAGCCGAAGTCCCGGAACTTACGCCTGTAGTGGCTTCTCCTGACCCGGTTTCCTTCTCGGGCTCGGTTCCTGACCTGGAAGCAATGGAACCCCTAGTCTCACTAGACCCCCTAGCCGGATTTTCGACGTCTGAACCGGAAGCGGCAACTCCTCCTACTCCTGTCGCTGCGCCAATCCTCCCCACTCCGACTCCGGCACCGACTCCAGCCCCCACTCCGGCACCGACTCCGGCACCGACTCCAGCCCCCACTCCCGTTGTCAACAGTTCGCAAACTCAACTGCAAGTGCCAAAGCAGGCGCAACTGTTCCATGTTCAAACGAATACTCCGGTAGAATTGCCATCCACTCTGTCAGTGCTTCACATTGGTAAACCCAATGATATGGTCCCGCCCGATGTGGATGTCTCGGGATTTCCCCATTCTGAAGTCGTCTCTCGAATTCATGCTGATATTCGAGTGGAGGGAGACAGTTATTTTCTGGAGGATGTGGGCAGTTCTAATGGAACCTACGTCAATAATCTGCCGTTATCCAAGGGGAACCGGCATCGCCTCCGTCCTGGCGATCGCATTGCCCTGGGTAAAGGGGATATGATCACCTTTATTTTCCAATTGTCTTAGGGTTTAAGAATTGACAGCCTTCCGGCTTGACAGACTCACCGCCAACTTTTTCTAAGTCTGGCGGGGGGTTTTGTTAGCGGCCTAATTCAACCCTTTATTTCCATTCCAGTGTTAAGTAATCTCTTGTTTGGTGTACAAGAGAGTGCCTTTTTTTAGGACTGAAATTGCATCTCAACCCAGGCGATCGCCTCTTTATGGGATTCTCCCAATAAGAGAGTGGGTCTCACTCCACATCACGATGCAGCAGTCTGAGGGATAATGAGACTTGAGATGCAGGTCAGGTGACAGGACTATCTTTAAACGGGGCCTTTTTTTAACCCGGGAAATTTAAGTAGCCTGTTGCAACTGTACCTTGAGCCTTTGTTATCAAAGGTAGATCTACTCAATAGGGATGCTCCTGTGATTACATTAACTTTATTGCATCCGATTAAGTCCACGCCGATGCAGAGTTGGAAATTTGAGAATGAATCTGTCATTCGGATTGGACGTGCGACGGATAACAATGTCGTCCTCTATAGTGCCGTTGTCTCACGACATCATGTGGAATTGCGGCGGGTCGGTCTCCAATGGAAAATTATTAACCTGGGAACGAATGGGACTTATCTAAAGGGAACTGCCATTACTCAAGTAACCGCAGAAGATGGCCTGGTTTTTTCTCTAGCGCGATCGGGTCCGCAAATCCAAATTCATTTGGCAAAATATAAACCCAAACTCTCCTCGCACTCTCAAGAATTAGAGACTGGTATGCGTCTGCCGGAACAGGATGGAGACAGCGTGACTGCTGAGGATGTAACCACACCCATTACCCTCCCTCAAACTTCTTTGGAACCCAACGTCATTAGAAAGGGGAATCAACCCTGATTAATCTCCCTGTACCTGTCCGATTTTGTTAACATCGGCTCAGAAAGTATCACAATAGATGCATCCAGTCCTTTAGGGTGCGATCGCGACAGCAACTTTGCTCGCTTAGTCGAGAATAAACCACTCACGGTATATCTCGTGACTCCTAGCAGGGTAAGCTCTCCCTCGCTACGAGAAGCCCACTGGTTTTTGGCTAAGGGTAATTTCCTGGGAGTAGGCCCGGGACTCAGGTCAATGATTCAACCCACTGATGAGTTTATAACTTATAGGAGTTTTGACATGGCAATCGAACAACAGGTGATCCACTTTTCTCAGTTGCTCAATCGTCGTATTATCGACCGCAGCACAGCAGAAGAAGTAGGCCGACTTGATGAACTGTGGCTGAATCCCACATCCCATCACGTGGTGGGATTTTCCTCTAAATCAGGCGGAGTTCTGGGATTGGGGGTTAAAAAACATTCTTTTAGTTGGGAACAAATTTATAGTATCGGCGCGGATAGTATTTTAGTCAATATTAATGCCGAGGTGGAAGAAGCTGAAAAGTCCCCGGAGATAAGTCCTCCGATTATTGGTCATGAAGTCTTGACCGAGAGCGGGAATACAGCGGGTCACTTGCGAGATTATATCATTGCAACTCAGACTGGCGCAATCGTCGGTTATCTTTATAAATCTAGCGGTTGGCGGGGTGCAGTGGATGGCACTTATGTACTTTCTCCAGATGATATTACTAGCATCGGGAGTAAGCGAATTCTTGTTGGAGATACAGCAGTCCAAGAGCCTCAAGCCTACACCGATGGTATGAATCAAAAACTGAATAAAGTGGGGGAGTTACTCAAAGAAGACTATGGGAAAACAATGGGGGATTTACGCGGGTTAATTAAAGGAGCGCAGAATATCTCCGAACAAGCAAAAAGTAAAGTGCAAGAAGTCGCGGGACAAGCCCGAGAAGGTACGGCATCCTTTGCTGAACAAGCCCGAGAAAAAGCTCAAGAAGTCGCCGGACAAGCCCGAGAAGGTACGGCATCTTTTGCTGAACAGGCCCGAGAAAAAGCCCAAGAAATGGCAAATCAAACCCGAGAAGGTACGGCATCTTTTGCGGAACAGGCCCGAGAAAAAGCCCAAGAAATGGCAAATCAAACCCGCGATCGCGTCGCTGAGATGAGAGGCGAACCAAAAACAGTTCCCTTACCCGAGAAATCTATAATTGAAGTGGAAATCACTTCTGTAGAAATCCAAACTCTTCCGGAACCACCCCAGCCAGCAAAACCGTTAGAAGAACAATAGGATTAAATTTTTTCACGGGTCTAGACGTCTTTCCTGTAGCCGACAATACCGGGAATTTTCGCCGGTAACATCCCCAACTTACTCGGCACTCTTAGGAAAGACGTCTGATTGATAGGAGAGGGCGATCGCCTCTACTTCTGTTAGGAGATCGCCCTCTTCTAATTTGCGTCAGGTGGGTCACCCCCACCCAACCCTCAAATCTAAGCGCCTACAGATTCTTTCGCCGCGTACATCACTTCCAAAGAGATTTGGCTGAACCCACGTTCCCGGGCAAATTTCTCCGTATTCCGCTTCACTTTACCGCGCACAAAACCGGGAACCTTGTTCAATTCTCCTTGTGCTTCCTTGGTCCAGTTCAAATCAGAATCAGCAGAAATCGTTTTCTGAATCACCTCTTTCGTATCATGTCCACCAAAGATTTCCAGCAGGTGATCTTCCATCCCCAAGGTAAACGAGTTATAAACCAAATCTGTGACTTGATTTGTCCCTTCATACCCCAGGAATGGTTTATATCCAATGGGGAAGTTTTGGATATGAATCGGTGCGGCAATCACGCCACAAGGAATATTTAAACGCTTGCCAACGTGACGTTCCATTTGCGTCCCAAAAATGGCTGAGGGTTCAATCCGGGCGATCGCATCTCCAATTTCCCCATTATCTTCACTAATCAGCACTTCATCACAATATTCGCTTACTTGTTCCCGGAACCAGTCTGCATCATATTTGCAATAAGTTCCGGCCAAAACTACATGAATTCCCATTTCCCGCGCCAGCACCTTTGTCATAGCTGCCGCATGGGTATTATCCCCAAACACCACCGCCTTTTTACCCGTTAAATTCTGGCAGTCAATCGAACGAGAAAACCAGGCTGCTTGGGAAACAAACATGGTTTGATGATTGATATACTCTTCGTAATCCACATTTGCGCCTTGCTCATTAATCACCTGCTGAATTTTACGAATACAGCGGGCTGTTTCGACCACCCCCATGGGCGTGATATCCACATAAGGCATTCCAAATTCTTCGGCAAGATATTGGGCACTCATCAACCCAATTTCCCGATAAGGTATCAAATTAAACCAAGCGCGAGGTAAGTTTTTCAACTCAGTAACATAGGCACCTTCCGGGATAACGGCATTAATTTCAATCCCCAAATCTGCCATTAACCGTTTCAGTTCAATACAGTCATGCTGATTGTGGAAACCCAGAGTCGTCATGCCGATGATATTCACCGAAGGTTTTTCGGTTTTGCCTTCACCGATTTCGCCTTTTTTGCGACCTTTGGCGATATAAAATTGTAGGATTTGTAGCAGAGTTTTGTCGGCTGCTTGCAGTTCATTAACCCGGTAGTGGTTGACATCCGCCAACATGACATCGCCCTTTGATTCCATCTGCGCCCGATCTACAAAGTTTTGTAAATCTTCTTGGAGAATGCTAGAGGTGCAGGTGGGGGTTAGTACAATCAAGTCCGGGGTTTCTTCTTGGTCCTTGCGAACGATATTATCGATCACTTTTTCTTGAGAGCCCCGGGCAAGAACGTTGCGATCGACTACGCTAATAGTTACTGGGGTATAATTCCGCTCCCGCTCTAGCATAGACCGCATCACGTTAAAATAGTCATCGCCAAGGGGCGCGTGCATGATCGCATGGACATTTTTGAAGGAACTAGCAACGCGGAGGGTGCCAATGTGGGCGGGTCCTGCATACATCCAGTAAGCTAATTTCATTTGAGTGTTCTCCCTTGTTCGGTTTAAATACAGCGTTTTGAGCGACTGCGATAAGCTGTTGTTGATTATCTCAAAATTCCAGAGGTTCTGAGAGGCGACTTTTCAAGTATAAATGCTTAGGAATCATCGAAACCCCCTAGGCGGCTGCGATCCAGGTTAATATTAAAACAATATTTTGGTTTTCTTTGTAAGAAATATTAATATTTTGATACCCTCTGTAATTTTACACCAGGGTTGGGGATTTTGAGGAGGGGGGAGAAGAAGAACCACAGATTACACCAATTTTCACGGATTTAACTCTGTGAAAATCGGTGTAATCCGTGGTTACCAGATTAAGCAGCCATAGGAGTAGAGTTCTATGATTTTGACAACGGCAAAATGGACGGTGGAAGAGTATCACCAAATGATTGCTGCGGGGATTTTAGAAGGGCGGCAGGTAGAGTTATTAAATGGAGAAGTTGTAGAGATGGCCCCAGAGGGAGAAGCTCATGCTTACTGTAGCGATGAAGCGGGAGAGTATCTCATCTATTTATTAGGAAATCGGGCAAAAGTGCGGCAAGCTAAACCGATTACGTTGCTAGAGAGTAGTTCGGAACCGGAACCAGATATTGCAGTGGTGCAAAGGCGGGGACGAGATTACCGAGAGCATCATCCTTATCCAGAAGATATTTTTTGGGTGATAGAATATTCGGATACCAGTTTAAATAAAGATTTGGAGGTGAAGAGTCAGGTTTACGGGAAAGCGGGGATTCCCGAATATTGGATTGTGAATTTACGAACTCGGCAGGTGATTGTTTTAAGGATGCCTACGGATGAAGGGTATCAGTGTCAAGAGGTGTTAACAACAGGGGAGATTAATCCGGTCAGTTTTCCGGATGTGACGGTGGCGATCGCTCGATTATTTGGGGTTTAGAAAAAAGGGACCCTCAGAAACAGCCCATCCCCGTATTGCAAAGTGATTATAATAGTAACGTTGCGAGGAATAGAGCCATGAGTATCGTTATCCCCAATGAACTGCTGACAGCAACCCGCATGACGGAAGCGGAAATGAAACAAGAAATCGCCGTCATGCTCTTTCAGAAAGAGAAACTCACCCTAGGACAAGCAAGTCGATTTGCAGCCATGAATCGCATCGCCTTTCAACATTTACTTGCCAGCCGTCAAATCCCCGTTCATTATGATGTAGAGGACTTTGAGGAAGATATTAAAAATCTGCGGGATAGGGGTAGACTCTGATTATTGTCAGCGATACCTTACAGATTAAAAATTTAGGGGATATTGCTAAACAGAAATTTATCAGGAAAAATAGTGACCAGCAACTGTTTCAAAATCTAGGGTCATCAGACGAATGTATCCAGCCATAAATTCCGGATGGTATTTCAATGTCTCATTTTGCCTGTATCCCGGCAATATAAATTGGCTTACAATATTTAGATAATCAGATGGAAAAGAAATATTTTCCATGTTTTTTTGCAGGAGGTACTCATAAATAAATTGTTTTCTTACACTTTTAGTTTTAATATCTTCCTGGTTCTCGGGATTTAGATAATATTCAATATCCGAATATTTTATATCAATCACCTTAATGGAATAACTTAATATTTTTTTTATTTCGCTAAGGAAGCAATTAAACTCTGAAGTGATTTCCTTATCATTGAAAGCTAAGCTGGTTCCGTTTCTAAGAAGTGATATTGAAAAAATATCATGTTTTTTTAAAGGATGTATGAATTTATTTAAGAATTCACCGGGTTTAACTAATCCTTTTGTAAAAGCAATATAAAAAATATGGTTAAAATAATACATTTTATGTAATTCTTTAATTGTTATCATACGCTTATTTAATGGCCAAAACGAGTAAAAATTATTAGGAAAAGGTTTTTTAATTAATATTTCATCATTTGTTCTCTCATAATGTATTTGTAGATATTCAATTGAATGTTTATCTTTCTCTTGATCTGGAATATAACAAACTTTTATTTCGTAAGGAGCAGAGTCGTCTTTAAGTTTAAAATAAGTCGAATAGTGCCAATCATTCCAGTCGGTTATTCCATCTGCCTTTCTTTTTCGTGTTAATAAATAAGTAAATTCATGGTGGGCCAAAAGATTTTTAAAAATGACCATATCAGGGATTAATTTTGTCTTATTAAAATGGAAACAATGTGATAAATCTATTTCTTTACGCTCTTTCTTCCAATCTTTAATTAATTTTTCCGATACCACGCTATAATCTAAATAAAGAATGTTACTGGTCGTTGTTGTTTTCATAAAACAGGTTAAGCACATCGATTCCCATACGCTATGAAAATTATTAATACCCCAGACTTCCCCCTCATTCGTTTGACGGAGTTCGCCATACAGGAATAATTCTATTGCTTCATAAAAATCCCAATAATCAGCATCTTTAAGTGGAGTATTATGATGGATAACCTCTAGTGCATCTTTGAGGACGTCCATCACCCATTCATAAGACTGTTCCTCAAATAAACTATATCCCGCTTCAATATGTTTATGGATAAATCGGTCTGATAAAGATTGAATTTCTGGGACAACCTCTTGGTCAAGTTGGTGTTTAATTTCGCAGAGTAAATAGCAGTACATTTCTACAATATCCGTGGATTCAAACTGAACCTGCTGACGAGGTAAGTTCATGTAATCGATATAAGCAGCCCCATTGGGTAAAAAAATAGCTCGATGTAGAAATTTATGAGACTGACTATGATCCAAAACCTCTGATTTACCCAAACGATACGCTAAACTTAAAATTTTAGGTTCGTCATAGGCATTCAAGATGCCACTGAACAGATCTAGCTTGGAGTAAAAAATGTTTTCCTCTTTTTCTTGATTATCCGTACTAACCTCTGAACCTTTAGTAATTCTGATAACTCCATCACGATCTGATGTCTTCATTGCTGAATTTGCATCAAGATAGCCCTTTTCAATGCAAATTGCCTTAAACGTATCGAATATTTTATAAAACAGAAAAAATAAATCTCGGATCTCGTCAAAATTTTGTAGCGATGAAAGGTGTTCTTTAAAGCATTTGGGCAAGCAAAATCGCAATTTACCATTGCGTCTTTCTATACCAACGAAAGAATATGTATCATTAACAACAAGCTCAAGTTTATGAAAATCAATCATTTTTTAGTCTTGGGAAATTTACAAAAATATAGAAAAAATCTATCTAGCCGCTTAGTACCGGAGACTCTATAGATGGAGAAAAAAATTAGTTAAGCTAGGAAACATACCAGGGTTTAGTTTTATAGGTCAGTACCTCAAGAAGGATCTAGGTCAGGATAGGCTTTTATGGCACGATCCTTGGCATAAATCATAAACTCTTCTGTACGAGCTACAAAATCAGCATAAGTAATAAGCGTTATATCTTTGTTGCCGGTTGCTTCAGCCAAGGCAGACTCTAACGGCCTTTTATCTCGTGAAAATACGTTATCCCAGAGATAAAACATAACTTTATCTTTAATTTTTTGTAAATCAATCTGTCCATTTTCGGGTTTAACAAACCACCAACCAATCTGTTTGTCTTCTATTCTCCTTATAAATTTTGAATTTGATTTAATTATTTCATTCAGGCCAATCACACAAATATACCAATCTAAAGATTCTTCCTGAATGATTAACTTGGCATCGGCGATTCTATCAGGCAGTTTATCTTTAGTGAAATTTTCACCATTCGGTGAATCAATGTATTCCCAATCCCAACGCCGTTTAAAGGCACTGTCGAGATAATAAATAGATTCATCAGAAGTATTAATTGTTGCAAGGATAGATAAATTACAGGGTATAGAAATCTTTCTTTGCTTAAGTAAAGATATAAGCCTTATTTGATTGTTGGTTGTTTCTCTATCATGATCATGATTTTTTATTTTATCATTAAGGAATCCATCTATAGGGTAAAGTGTACGATTACAATCAACTTGGATTGTACCATCATTATCTACTTTGGGCTGATATTGCATCGAACTTAGCAGCCCTACTAACTCCATTTCGGAAATATCGATTTCATAACTAGACCAGTCATCAATTTCGCGATCTAGTAGTTGAAAAGCAGTGCCAAAAATAGCTGAGGCATTCCCTCTATTCAATTCATCAATTACTAGCAAATAATGTTCATTGGTTTCATCTATTAAGCCACGATATGCCATTCCTAAAATTTGGAGAAAATGCCCTGGATAAAATTTATAAATTACTGAATTTCCCTGAGTCAGCGGCAGCAGCTTTCCCATAAAGTCCGCATAAGTGTACTCAGGATGAAACACTGTTTTGATAGTATTTTTAAGCACTTTGCTCTCATCATCCCAAGTAATTCCTAGCTGCTTAGTAGCAATTTCCCTGATTTTGTAGCTTTTGCCAGTTCCAGGACTACCAAATAGTATTTTTTGAAGTGCTTTATGGGTGTAATTCATAGCTACAGGGAACACTCGTAATGATTAGACTTAAAAGAACAGAAATCGGAGCAGTTTATCTTTAATTAAGCTCAATACTCCTTGGAGCAAAGCACAGATAACGGCCTGATGTTGGAAATGCTTGATGTTGTCCCGGAATATTTTTGTACCAACCCAAATTTTACCACACCTGTTTCCGAGTTTAGCAGTAGGTCTACTCTAGGCAAGCATAAAGCAATACTTATGATTACTGGCATGGATCCATACACTCTGCACCTAGGCACTCTCTTCTGGATCCCTTATAGGGACTAGCGGCCCGATCGCATTCAGCAATTCTGGAATATTGCCTTTCAGTCCCCGGGCAAATTCTAACGCCAATTCCCCAGCTTTCAGAATATCCAAAAGTGATGCACTATCCCGCGACATAAATCATCTGTGCTGTTTCTAAAATTTCTTGCCGACGAATCCAGTTATGACTTTGCTCGATCGCCTTTTTTGTGATTAAATCCACCGGACGCTCTAGCCAAATTTCCAGTTCTCGTTTCATCCGCACGAGTTCTAGTAATCCCCACCCCGCATTTGGCTGAAATTTTACCATCACATCAATATCACTATCGGGTCGAAAATCCTCCCGCAACACTGATCCAAACAAGTAAAACTCTTCAACCTTCCATCGCTGACAAAATTCTGCCATTTTTGCCGGAGGCAGTTTGATAGGGAGTTCTCGATTTAAAGGCAATTTCTGGATAGCCATATCCTCTCAATTTATCATACTCGATGGCCGATTTATTCTCGTAGGCGTTCAGAAATTTGAATTAACAACCGCAAGGCTTCATTCACCGATTCCTGGGTGGGGAAAGCGCGAGCTACATCTGGATCTAGCAGTACCAAATTCGTTCCTTTTTGATAACGCTCGACATATTTTCCCCGAACCCCTCCACTTAATTGAGATAAGTCATATTCATCAGACAATTCATCGTTAGGCATGAGAGTCAATTAATCCGTTGATAGTCAAGGATAGATAATTTTATACCAAATCCTCCGTTCAAAAGTCGTTGTACTCTTTAGCCCGCGCAGGGTTCTGGTGAGCACCGTCGAACCACGGGCTTTGTCCGTATAGCCCCACCCTTTAGGGTGCGGGTTTTAATCCCCATTGTCTCCCCCGTAAATGGCCTCTTTTTGTGCCGTTACTAATTCCTGAATACCCGTTTCAGCCATATCTAAAATGCGATTGAGTTCGGTGCGATTAAAACTGCCTGCTTCGGCGGTTCCTTGTAATTCGATAATATCCAACCGATCGCTCATCACTACATTAAAATCAATATCCGCTGCCACATCTTCCGGGTAGTTGAGGTCCAAATAGGGTTGTCCTTCAAATAACCCCACGGACACCGCAGCGACTTGGCGACAAATCGGCGACTGTTCTAACTCTCCCGATCGCACCAGTTTCTCGATCGCCAAGGCTAGGGCCACAAATCCCCCAGTAATCGACGTGGTACGGGTTCCGGCATCCGCTTGGAGGACATCGGCATCAATCAGAATTGTCCGTTCTCCCAGGGCTTTTAAATCGATTGCAGCGCGTAAACTGCGCCCGATGAGGCGTTGAATCTCTTGGGTGCGTCCCGACAGTTTCATGAATTCTCGGGATTGCCGTTGGGGGGTGGCACCGGGAAGCATTCGATATTCGGCGGTTAACCAGCCACTACCTTGATTGGCGAGGAATCGGGGGACTCCCGGTTCGATGGTGACGGTACAGAGTACCTGGGTGTCGCCACAACGGGTGAGGACAGAACTATTTGCAAAGCGAGTAAAGTCTTTTTCAAACCGAATCGGACGCAGTTGTGCCGGTTCTCGGCCATCAGGACGCTGCCAAGTCATGGTTAAGGTTGATCCTTGTTAGGGTTTACCGTTTTCCAGATGTCTTCTTTTACTTCTTCCGAGGGCCGATCGCCGTTTATAGTAAGCAGGCGATTGCCATAGTTGTAGTAGTCCAAAATGGGGATCGTGCGTTCGTGGAATAACTGGATCCGACGGCGCAGGAATTCTGGTTCATCATCGGGACGCCCCCTTTCGGGTCGCGTTTGCGATCGCTGGAGGGACCGGCGCATTAACTCTTCATCAGATACATTCAGCCAAATTGCCCAATCTAAGGTCTGCTGCAAGGATTCGAGCAAAAAATCTAGTTCTTCCGCTTGAAACGAGGTGCGGGGATAGCCATCAAGTAACCACCCATTTTCCGTATAGGGTTGGGTTAATTGTTCGCGAACGAACTCAATCATGATCGGGTCCGGGACCAGTTCCCCGCGTTCTGCATAAGGTTGCGCCTGCCTGCCTAATTCAGTTTGGGCGGCGATCGCCTTAAACAGGATTTCCCCGGTTGAAATGCAAGGGATATTCAAGCGACTGCATAGCTGACTCGCCTGGGTCCCCTTTCCTGCTCCTGGCCCTCCCAGAATTACCAATCTCACGACAAAAACTCCTCATGTTGGCCCAAAATAGACTCTACCACTGTTACCCTTCACAGGGAATAAATCTTAATTTCTCCCCCACTTTGTCCAAAGTTCCCACGCCTCGGGCATTTCGCGGGATTTTGTACATTTAGTGTTTTTTCGTGGCATAATCGGGTTACCAAACACTACATATCGAGCGATTGGATTGCTAGAATTCACTTCCTTGCAGTCTATCGGTCTAGTTTTTAGCATTCGTCACCCATCGGAATATTGCCATAATGATTGCACAGCTTGAAAGTCCCACTCTCGATACCCCTTGTCGTCCACCTTACACGGTGGAAGGCTTGCTACAAGTCTTTACCAGCGCCCACCGTAACTTTTTTACCAGTGTCATGGCCCAGGCCCTGAGAATCTCCGGACAGGGTACTCCGGTCTTGGTGGTCCAGTTTCTCAAGGGAGGAATCGGGCAAGGTCCCGAGGCCCCCGTTCAACTCGGACAACACCTGGATTGGGTTCGCTGCGATCTTCCTCGCTGCATTGATACTCCCGAGTTAGATGAAATAGAGGCCGGTTCTCTGCGAAAATTATGGGACTATACTCAACAGGTGGTTTCTGAAGGGAAGTATTCTCTTGTGGTTCTGGATGAGTTGAGTTTAGCCATTAGTTTTGGCTTGATTCCAGAAGCTGAGGTGTTGGAATTTTTAGTAAAACGCCCGAGTCACGTTGATATTATTTTAACGGGGCCGAATATGCCGGAACCCATTTTAGAATTAGCGGATCAAATCACTGAAATTCGTCGTAGCCATCGACCGTAGGACAGGTAAGAATTAAGAATTAATGGGGGTTAACTCTTAATTCTTAATTCTTTTAGAGGAGGGATGGGGTTGCCACAGAGGTTGGGTTCATCAAAAATGTAGCGGCTTTTTGGGCGATCGCCTCAGAAATATGAATTTTTTTGAGGGTGACTAACCCATCCTGAATAAAGGAATCTCGAACTAAAAGGCTGTTCCCACTGTTAAACCCAGTCTCGTAGTAAACTTCTCGAATTCCGGCAGAAATAATTAATTTTAAGCAAGATAAACAAGGTTCGAGGGTGACATAAATGCTGGACCCTTCAGTGGAAATTCCATGCTTGGCAGCTTGGGCGATCGCATTCGCTTCTGCATGAACCGCCCGAGAGGGCAAAGTTTTACTTTCTGCACAGCTACTCAATCCCGGATAACAGTAACCCTGGGCCGTACAATGGGCCGTACCCGATGGGGAACCATTGTAACCTGTTGCCACAACCTGTTTATTTTTAACAATCACTGCACCCACGGGAAAAGCAAGGCAAGTTGAGCGCATCGCCGCCAATTTTGCCAACATGATAAAATATTCATCCCATGTTGGCCTAAGTTCTTCCAGTTCCATTAATTTTTAGCTACCCAATCGTTTCTATTTATGGTAACAGTTAGGGGAATAAAAGACGAATTATTGGCTCAAATATGATGGGTTTATAAGGGTGTCGAAAGTGCGTAAGATAAAAACGTGCCATAAGATTAACAAGCATTATCCCGTATAATTTTAGGGAGTGCCTTAGCAACCTACCTATTATTCCGGAATTCTATTATTGATTTTTACGCCAAAATTGATTACTATTATCCAGTCCAGCTTGCCTGGTGGATTGCCAATTGAGATAGCCCCCAGAAAAGTCCGGAGTTAGAAATTCACGGAAACCGCCCAAGATGAAACTAAAAATTTATCCCTTACATCCGGATGCGATTATTCCAACTTATGCCCATGACAACGATTCCGCAATGGATTTATCAGCGAATGAAGCAGTGACGCTACATCCGGGAGAACGTAAGTTAATTGGAACTGGAATTGCGATTGAATTACCTGTATTGACAGAAGCACAAATTAGGCCAAGAAGTGGCTTAGCTTATAAACATGGAATTACGGTTTTGAATACACCGGGAACCATTGATGAAGGGTATCGGGGGGAAATTAAGGTAATTTTAATCAATCATGGACAAGAAGACTTTCAGGTAGTTAAGGGAATGAGAATTGCTCAAATGGCAATCACCCCGATTTTAAGACCTGAAATTGAAGTGGCAGCTACGGAAATTCTGGCAACCGCAAGAGGTGCAAATGGGTTCGGATCGACGGGGGTATAGAGAGAGTTTTGGTCTCTCTATACCGTCCGTAAGTTAGGGAGATAAACGACCTTTTTTGAGACGATGTTTCTCATACCATTCTGCTATGGCGGGGACCCATTCTTGAAAATGCGGCCAAATCAAATCGCAGAGTTTTTGGCATTCGAGTTGGGCGTCGGGCTTGGCGCGAAGATCGAGTAAGTGCATAAGACTTCGCGCATTGAAGGAGACAACCCAGTGTTGACGGACATCAAAGGGAATAATGCCTCGGGCGTGTTCTTCTGATGTCCCTTCTTCAATCAAAACCTGATAGCGTTTGGCAGCATCTAAACACCAAGCTAAATCACGATCGCGTTGTTGTTGGGTATATTCATAGCGTTTTCCCTGGCGATCGGTATAGTAGCCAACGGGACGTAAATAAAACACATCTTCAATGTCTCGAATGCCTTTTGCTGCATCAACAATTCGGTTACCCGTATAGCGATTCGAGTTATGAACGACTATTCCATTCGCGACGAAATTATGCCGAGGGCCTTCTACTTCTAAATCATAGGTCATCTGGCATCCCAAAAACTCAACATGAGTCACCTTCACCGGATGTGCCCCCAGTTTATTGCCCGGTGACTTTGGTTTATCTTTCCAATTTTGGGGTTCAACAATAGGTCGGTAAGTTTGAGCAAACTCCGCTTCTTTGTTATTTTGATGGATATCCTCGTGGCAAGTTTTACATAAAGTCACGAGATTATCAAAATCATAAGCTAAAAGTTCATCCGCATAAACAGGAACTAAATGATGAGCGTTTAATTCACCACCTCTTTCGCCACAACACTGACAAATGTAATTGGACTTTCTATGGACTTCAGGAGCAATTTGCCTTGTCCAAGCACCAATAAGTTCACGTTCATTGGAAGTTCCCCCTTTCCAGAAATTAGACTCCGCTCCTCTTCTGGTATATCGTCTAGCATTTTGTCGCCTTTTTTCACGGCTTTCCGGGGAAAGGTTTAAGCTGTAGCCTCCCTTGTCTTTATTCCAGGGGATTGCCGAGCCTTTGGGTCGCTTGTTCAAAGAAAGATCGTAGAAGTAGACCCACTTTTTAATCGTTGAAATTGAACAACCGGCAAGTTGCGCGATCGCATCTACATAAAGCCCTTTGCTCAATTGTGTTTCTAGCCAAGAGCGATTCTGATACAGTGCATTGGGTCGAGCATTCCAAGGCACTTGCTCTGGACGAAACTGAGTATTTTTAGCGTTCAAAGACAAGTCATATTTTTTCACCCAGTCTTTCACCGCAGTTCTCGAACACTGAGATCGCTCGGCCATTTCTTCTACAGAAAGACCCTGCTCGATCTGCTGTGCAAGCCACTCTTTATTTCTGTAGAGTCCATTACCGGCCACCGCTATGCCATTACACATTACCTTACAAGGCTTGGTCATGTTAATGACCCGACCATCTTCCGCTGTGACTAAACCTACCGCGTCTCCCATCGTCTGCCAGCCTTGTGCAGTAAATAAGCGGTGATTGGTCGTACAATCCAGGGTTTTGCCATCCTCTAAAGTTACGCGATAAACGGGTTGAATTCCTTTTACAAGGACATCTTTAATGCGGCCAATTTCAAAAAAACCAGTAGCTTCATTGAGAACCCTCAAGCGCATTTTTTTGATTCGCGTTTTACAATCACGCCGATATTCGCCCGGAGCTTCTCCATTTCTGCCCCGAATTTCTCTTCGACGAATCGCCTTTTCTCCGTTAGTCCAGAGGTCATATAACTCTCCAATATTTTTCTTGAGCTTTGGGCTACTCATTCCGTTGGTGTCAACAAAGGTAACTTCGGTGTCTCCAGCCAGACATTGCACATCGAATGAAATTCCGACGCGATGTGTACGAATTTGCTGCATGACGCTATGGGGAAAAAAGCCACAATTGAACACAATTCCCACGTGCTCAATCGGCCCATAATGACCCCTTTCTCCGGCTAAAAGACGCTTGACGATCAGTTCTCCACATTTGGTTTCTGACGGCCAGGAATCGCGATCGTCATAAACAAATCCCTCGCTATAATCTTGGTGCATTGCTGCATAAATGACTTGCTGAGGATTGGGGGTTTTGGTAATTACTTCTACTCTAAATCGATCCATGATTTATCCCTAACTTCTGATTGGCTTCGCCTGGGGGAATCCCCCGATCGCGGATTGGTTCTGGGTTGCACTTACCGGCTTCTTGGATTTGCCAAATTTTTTATCTTATCATAAATTTCTATCATAGGACCCTTACAAATTTGCGATCGCCTCGGCAAATTTCTGGAAATTTTCGGGTTCCTGTTGGGATGCCAGGACGAGATAATGGAGGGAGACGATCGCCAAGTCGGCGGATAAGCTACATTTGCGGCGATCGCTGAGTCTCCAATCATTCTTGACGAAGATCTCCTCTAATTCTTTATAAGCCTCTCGAATCGCTTCAAAACAGCCTTGATAACTGGATATTTGCTGCCATTGTTCTGACGATTGATACCGTTGGTTTAGAATTTTGGCCGTGGGGTCGAATCCTTCGTTATGCCAGTAGGTTTGTAAATCTCTTGCGGGTGAATAGGGTTGGATAAACTCTTGAAAAATTTCGGGATAATGTTCGGCAAGATAAGTTAAATATTTGGTGGAATAGACAGCTAAATCGGCAAAAGTATCGAGAACAGATTCATCGGCAGTGGGTTTGATATTTTCAGTGAACATGGTTTCGAGTCGGTCATATTTCCGGGAAATGCCGGCAAATACTCCGAGTGCTTCACCGTGCTTTTTCCAGCTATTTTTATAAACTAGGGTTTTCTTGTAGTGGAGGCTGCTTAATAAATCGAATATTTCCGAGAAAGAGTAGCACTCTGTTTGTTCTTGAGTTTGCCAGAGATAATTTAAATAGTCTTTTTCCTGGGGTTGGAGGGGAATCACTTCGCGGTTGTTCCAAAGTCTAGCAAAATACTCGATTGTTGCAATTTTGAAGTCATTCGGGGGTAATTTTGCTATCAAGTCTGCTATTTGAGGCGGTGTATCTCCGTGCAAATGTCGATTGTAAATGTACAATAATTCTAGGCTATTTTTAATTAAGTTATCGGGGATTTCGCTGAGTTCATCAGTCAATCTAAAGGACTCTTGCCGCATTTTATTTTCTAACTCAAACCAGCGCGAAAGGGTGGCATCAATTTCTGCAAGGGGTGTGGTAAATTGAGGGGGCTTAAATCCAAATTCATATAAAGTTTTTAGTTTCTGGAATTCTAGCACCTTTTGCGCTTGTTCTAAGTAGCGATCGCCTAAATGTATTTCACTGATGAAGCAGCAATATTCCCCGACTTGGGTCCCTGTCCAATAGGCGACTGCCTCCTGGAAAACACTCAATCCCAAGGGATTAATCCCTGAAGTCCCGGAAAAAATATCATGAGACTGAATGCAAATATTCAGATGCAATTTGCCATTTCTAATTAAAAATTGCATCCAATTTGAGCCAGCCATCCCAGGATTTATGGCATCGTTTAATTGGGAATTAGATAAATTAATCACCGCCTCACTGCTACTGGAATCAGCCTGGAGAAGCCGGATAACTTCTCGAATAGTGGGGTTGAGATGCAAGTTTTTTATATTCAAATCGTAACTGTTACCCGGCCAGGATTTCTCCTCAAAAAAATCAAGGGCTTGGGGGAGATAACGATACAGGAATCCTAAATCTTTACGGCCCGATAGTTCCCAAAACGTGGCGGCAATTTGAGCGAATAGATTAGAGTTGAGATGGGGAATGATATTAATTCGTTCTAGGGGAAAGGCAATCTTAATCAGGCGCGATCGCCCTGCTTTGAATTCTGTACCGCGCACCCAAATAGTTTCTGGGGATTCTAATAATACTTGGAGTTCCGCGTAAAATGCATGAGTGGTGTTTCTAAACATTTTTATAAACCTTTTTACCGGGAGAATTTGGACTGGTTATTTTAGATAAAGACAACTTAAAATTATTTTACCCTCAACCTTGAATTAATTAGCAATTCCATCTTTAATTTATCACTAAATTGGGTATTATAAGTCGTGCAATTAGGCATTTAATTGGCATAAAAGTTAGGCATAGGCAGTGAGGCGGGATAAGAACCCTTGACATAGAAAATCCGGCCAGAAGTGCCTGGACCGATCGCAGTTTTCAATATATCATGAGATTGCCCCGATAGAAAGAGGATGCAGTTGGCAATTAAACCGAGGCCGCCTGTCCCCCAGACGGGACCGGGGTTGCGGTTAGCTTTTCAGAAGGCGATCGCACTTCCATCCATTATTCTTCCTTAGAAAATTCATGTTCGATTACAAACACATTGGCGTAAAGATTAGCAATAATTTGTTTTCCCTGCTGAGTCAATTCCAGACAACTCAACCCGTCTTTAATATATTGATAAACCACTCCCCAATAAAATTTAGAATAATTTTTTCTCAGATCCCCAGGATTTTTATAGCCTACCTTTTGATTGAATCCTGTTTCCTCAAACTCATAAAATAATCCCGAAATTTTTTTGAGGTAGCGGGGATCGCTGAGTTGACCGATGAGATCAGCAGCCCGAACTAAACCCGGATAATGAACCGTATCTTGATGATCCGCAGCCGCTGGAACGGGAAAACGAGTCAGTTCGATATTGAGTTTAATTTCTTCAGCATTGATTAATTTGTGACCGCCAAACCGTTCGTCAACAAAGAGTTTACCTCGATCAACGTGATAGGGAGTCAAGCTGGCGTCAGTGCATCCTGGATCGAGGGCGACCATTGTACCATCGATGCCCGTGGCATACAATCCTTCCCTATCTTCTCGGCAAACGCCCTTAACATAGCCAATATCATGGCATAACAAAGAGAGGGTAAAATGTAGCCAATCTTCACAAGAAACCCCGCCTTCGCGGATATGTTTACCCCGGAGAACTTCCTGGCCGACGAGGGTCACTAAGATGGTATGCTCGACATTATGATACAGGGCATCACTGTTGGCGATATTCTCTAAGGCCATGCCTCCGGCCCAGGCAATAATGTCTGCATAGTCTGGCTTAAGTCCGCCATACATTCGATGATAGCCTTGGCGCAGTTTTTTAACAAAGTCGGAAATTAATATCTGTGTGATGCTGTACATATCCCGTCATCTCGCTATCAAGGCAGGCTATAGGGTAAGAGTGGGAAAAGTTTTGCCCCGATTCCCTCAACCCGATCGTCTTTGGTGTTTTGTAGACCTTTTATGCTGCTGTTGGAATTTACCCAAACTCTACCTCGTTTGGGGGAGTTAGGACTACCACCAAACGAGTGTCTCTAGTCGCAAGTCAATTGCCCCATCGTTATCTATAATATTAAGGATAATTCTCCTTGCGGGCTAGTTATTTTTTGGAGATGGAAGGGGCCTTAGCACCTAGTCGGAACCGTGCGATCGCCAACAAGCTGATGTATTTTATTATCGTTGGTACGGGGCTGGAAAGCTCTATTTTAACTGAATTCTCCCTGAATGACTCTCATCAGGTGGCCCGGATTGAGCCATCGCCAGAACGCCCCAGCCGGCGGTGTTGTGGGTCAGCGGGTTGGGGGTTTGGATTATGGTTTTGATCCATCTGGGCCCCGGGGAATACCGATGGGGTAGGTTTGTCTACGGGAATTTCCCCTGGGGATTTGCAATCGGGAGGGAAATTGTCTTGATTGGGTTGATTGGACAACTGGAGATTATTCCGGTGATGTTGCTATTAGGCTCACTTTTTGGGGGAGTAAAGACAGGTCTTTCTAAGTCTTTCCGGTAAACATCAAAACTTAGGTTTAGGGTCTTTTTACGGGTTGGGATAGCAAGGCTTGTGCCTCGGAAATCGCCTCGTCCGAAAATCCCATTTGATGCAACAAATGCCGTGCCTGAAGTGGAGTAAGGGGGGAGGTTTCCTGGAATTTAGCAACAGCTGTTAACCATTGTTGAAACTGCATCAAACTCAGGGGTTTGGAGTTGAGCACCTCCTGAACTCGGGGAACTCGATTTAACGGTGCTGTTTGCATTTGTAATAGGGTAATAAACTGCTGCAACTGTTCAACTTGTTCCGGGGTTAAACCCTCTAACTGAAGCCCGTTCTCCTCGCTTTCAGAAATTTCTTGATTTCCCTTCCCGGAGAGGCTTTTGCCCTTCGGGTGACGAGTGGCAATTCCCGCTAGAAAAGCACCCAAAATAGTCCCGGTCCACAATCCAGCGGTGCCCCCTTTGAACATCGCTGGACTTTGTTGAACTCGGCACAAGGTATTTAATAATTCATAATCACTGGCATTACATTGAGAGGTATGGGCCAGCCACCGCATCTGTCCACCCCAAAATGAACCCAAAGCACCGGCTAACAGGGCAACTGCGGTGCAGATTAACATCCGTTTTTTTGATTTGTTCATAATACCCTGAAAACTCGGCTCGGTTTGCTTTTCATTCTTGGACCTCCGATAACCCTCCCCAAGACATCGAGGAGGGGACCGGAAGTAACTCCCAGTGTAATCAGTCTAACGAATCCCTGAACCAATCAACCTGTATTTCTCATCCCGGCAGCGATTCCGTTAATAGTTAATAAGGCACCGCGCAGCAATTCTCCCTTGCTATATCGTGAGTGAATTACTCCAGTTACGGACTGACTTTGATGTTCGCGCAGGCGTTTGAGAAGGGAGACTTGTAATAAACCTAAAGGAACGATAGTTGCATTCCGCAACTGTACCGATCGCTGGAGGTCCGGGTCTCCATCTAACAGCCGTTGGTGTTCGGTAATAGCGAGCACTAAATCTCGGGTTAGGTTAAATTCGCTGGCAATTTGGTTGAACAGGGCTTCAAAGCGATCGCGATTTTCCGGTTGGGTCAGTTCCCGGACATAGTGATGCGCGATTTCCATATCCACCTTAGAGAGGGTCATTTCTACCTTAGAAATTACCATCTTAAAGAACGGCCATTTGAGATAGAAATAGCGTAGTAATTTCAGATGTTCTTCGGGTTCTTGTTCCAGGAAATTGTTAAGCGCTGTTCCCACTCCATACCATGCCGGTAGCAGGAAGCGAGTTTGGGTCCAGCTAAATACCCAAGGAATTGCCCGTAGGGAACCTAAATCCCGCTTGCCGGTACTGCGTCGTGCAGGTCGCGAAGAGATTTGCAATTTGCTGATTTCATCAATAGGGGTGACTTCATGGAAGAAATCGATAAAATCAGGCTGTTCGTAAATCAGGGCGCGATAGTGCTGCCGCGATCGCGTAGATAACTCCTCCATGATTTGGTTCCAGGCTTCGATATCGTCAAACCCGGAACCGAGTAAGCTACTTTGAATGACCGCACTGGCGATAGTTTCTAAATTGTAAAGGGCTAACTCGGGTAACGTGTATTTGCTGGCTAAAACTTCCCCTTGTTCGGTAATTTTAATCCGCCCTTTAATACTCCGGCCTGGTTGAGCTAAAATCGCCTCATACGCTGGACCGCCACCGCGACCGACGGACCCCCCGCGACCGTGAAAGATTCGCAATACCACGCCGTAGCGATCGCCAATGATTTGTAAGGCTTTTTGTGCCTTATGAATTTCCCAATTACTGCTGAGAAAACCCGAATCTTTATTACTATCAGAATATCCCAGCATCACCTCTTGTAATTTAGGAAGCTGAATGTGAGAAGATTTGAGGTTAGAAATATTCGATCCGGAAGTTTCGCTGACGGTGACTGGGAGAGAATTCTGATATCCCCCAGACAATAAAGCGTTATAGAGAGGCAGTTCAAAGAGTTGCTGAATGACTGTCGGTGCCCGTTTAAGGTCCTCTACGGTTTCAAATAAGGGGACAACTTGGATCGTTCCTATGCCGGTCGCTGGGTCATAAAGACCGGCTTCTTTTGCCAGCAGCAGGACTTCTAACAAATCACTAACATCATGGCTCATGCTGATGATGTAGGTTTGACAGATTTCCAAGCCAAACTCTTCTTGGAGAGCCCGTAGCATTCTAAAGGTGGAAATAATCTCGCTATTCTGCTCCGAAAAGGGCAGTTCGGCTGGGATTAAAGGACGTCTGGTTTGCAGTTCTGCGATCAACCAATCCGTGCGTTCGTCTTCCGATAATTCGTTGTAAGGCTGGGGCAAGATTTGCAGGTAGTCTGCGATTTCATTAAGGGCGTCACTGTGGCGAGATGACTCTTGACGGATATCTAAATGCGCCAAAATAAAGCCATAAATTTCAACTTGACAAATGAGTTGTTCAAGGTCTCGACAGCTTAAACCCGTTGCCGCTAAATTACGTTGAATTAGTCGCAATTCCGCCAAGAAATCTGCTCCGGAGTGATACATCGGAGCATTTTTGATGTCGCTCAGATGGCGATTCCAGTCCGACTCGGTGTAGAGACGTTGATTGCGATCGCGGGTATTTTCTAAGCGATGCAGGATATAGGCTAGTTTTAACCGATAGGGTTCCTGCCGATAGCGAATTGCCAGCTTTTCATAAATGTCTGGCATTTGCAAGCGGTCTTGTTCTAGGGATTCCAGGAGTTCGGGTAAAACTTCACTCCAGTGCAGAGACAAGGACAGCAGTTGGGTCAAGCGATCGAGGGAACCCATGTATTTGTCTAAGATTAACTGCCGCTGATAGCAGGCAGTTTTCCAAGTAATGGAAGGAGTACAATAAGGATTTCCATCGCGGTCAGACCCGACCCATGAACCAAATTTGCAGAAGTTGTAACGGGGTGGTTGCAGATAAGGAAATGAGGCTTGTAACGACCGTTTTAGCCGTTGATGAAGTTGGGGGACCGCATCAAATAAGACCTCTTTGAAATAGTGCAGAGTATAATCCACTTCATCGAGGACCGAGGGTTTAAACTGATGCAATTCGTCCGTGCGCCACCAAAGTCGAATTTCTTCCGTTAGGGCTTCTATTAGGTCTTCGGTTTCGCAGGATGTCGCTTGACTATCCGGTTGCCGACCTTCTTCTAAGCTGTCGAGTTCTTGCAAAATTTGGGCCAGCCGCCGCTGTTTAGTTCGTAAAGTATGACGAACAATTTCCGTCGGGTGCGCGGTAAAGACCAAGCGAATATCCAGACTTTCCATGATTTTCTGGATTTGCTGCGGCGGGACATTCAACTGCTTTAATTTGGGAAATAAAGCGGAGAAGTTCGCAAATTCTCGACGGCGAGTGATGGTCTCACTGGTGAAGTAAGGGCTTTCCTTGGGGATATCGAAGTTTTCTTCGGGAGTGACACTGTTAATCGAGCCGACCCCAAGCAGGCGATCGCGCTGTTCATAATGTTGTTCGATAATGTTAATCAGTTGGAAGTACAGCGCAAACGCCCGAGCAGCACGAATGGCATCGTTGAGGTCCAACTGTTCTACTAATTTCAAAACACTGGATTCCGAGAAGTTGCAAGCTTGTCCCTCCACAGAATACATCGATCGCAGTTGCGCCAGTAGAACCACTAATTCCTGTCCGCATTCAGTCCGTAAGACGGACTCCCATAAGTCCTCGACAACTTTGAGACGATGACGTAGAAATAAGTCGGATGAACTAACTTTCATAACAGAATTTGAGGGTTCGAGTCGTAAAGTCATCAGAACCTCCTGGAATATTTGAAACCCCCGGTCTAAACCGGGGACGAACACGACTCAAGGGACTGTGATCCCGGTGAGGGACTAAATGGTATTTTGGCGCTTAAAGGGGTCAGTCGGTGAACCTAAATAAACCTAACTCTCATGTAGTTAAATTATCCAAACCCAAGAAAGGCTGTTATTCCCATAAAAGTGGGACGCCACAGGTTTTCTCTTTTCAATTTTATTTTTACCGGAGTTAGGTTCACCGACTTCAATCCCACTTATCAGAGCGCAGATTGGTGTTAAGTTCATAAACTACCACGTTGGTTGTCACAGTGCCATTACTGCCCCGCCGAGTCGCGGGCCATGATTTTATGTAAGCGCTATTCTGCTCTATCGAGGGATAACCCCGGTTTGTTCAGAATGGGGTGCCACCATCCCAACCGGCTAAGGTCGGATATTAACCAATTTTACGGTCCATCCTGGTATTTTTAACAGGCTTCGGGCCTGGGGCGATCAGGGTCTTGACGGACTCAGTTTACCCTCTAACCGCTCCAGACTCTGGGTTTCTTCTCGATCCAATCGGTTGGCATGACCCGGGATTGTCCGCTTTAATCAACTAGATTTCCTGACAATTGCCCTCGGGGTGGATTGACTTCCCACCCTAAGGCTCTACAGTTAGAATTTAGTTGGCATCAGTAGTAAAGTAGAGACAGGGCATTCAATCCAGGCAGTTTTATCAGGGAAACTTGAGGGGAATCAAGGGGTCCCCAGAGCTGAACCCGGTGGCAAGAACGCCGCAAGTGGCGATCTCCATTGCTCCAGTGGCCCCTTGATTGGGATTTAGTCGCCCTCAGAATGGGGAAAATTCAGGACCGGGAGGCGATCGCCTCGAAACACTTCTTCACTGGCCTGACCCATGGACTGAAGCATTTCGCTTACCGCTTTTCCCCCCAGCAAAGCCCCTAGAAACGGAGGCGTGAGCAAAGTAATCAGCAATTCGGAGGGAATTTTGACAAATGGCTCAGTAGAGTCAGGTTTGGGGGAAATAGATTCGCTATTCGGTGAGTTTGATGAGTTCATAGGGACCTCTTATTAAGCTTGACAACATTAAAATGAGAATCTGAGAATGACCAACTTCGGCCATCTCAACTATGCCAAAATTTACGAGTTATGCTATCCGTAGCAAACCGAATGAGGAGCGGGGAGATCAATCATTCATGGTAAAGACAGAGGAGCTGGTGCAGACTAACGCAGGGACCACCCTGACCCAGTGGGCAGCGCAGGCCCTGGAGGTAACCGGGGAAAAAATTCATCTGCGCCTACGCGGAAATACCGTACATATTCTGTGCGAAAGCGAAAGCTGTCCCCCCATGGCGATCGCCATCACCAGGGTGACCAATGCCCTTAAACAACAGGGAATAGACGCACTGTTACCCCCAGACCATCCCCCCATTGAGGAAATCTTTCTCTACGGTCGCAGCAAAGGTACAAAGCGTCCAGACTGGAGTGTGCGGATTGAATCCTCTCGCCCCGATTCCCCCGCAACAATGGACTCGGCTCAGTCCGAGAGTGGACCCTCCTCAGTCGAACTCCCACCCACTCTCACCCTAGCTGCGTCACCCACTCCACCCACTCCACCCCCGGACAATCACCCCTTCTCGATCGCTGATGCTCGGATGATGCTCCGGGTTCAGAGTCGTGCCTCCCTGGGAGATCCAGAAGCTGAGGCCCTCCTAGCCAAAGGGATGGCTCGATACCTCAACGAAACCCTCAGCCTCTATTCTATCTCGGTCAAAGTTCTGCTTAGGCCCCTGAAACGGGCCGATCGCAATTGGGGCGATCGCCCCTCTCCCCCCCGTCGTCTCTGGATATTTTGTCAGTCGGCAAATTTCCCCGATGCCACCCCCCTCGCCTTGCCGATGGCCGAGCGCTTGCGAGAACTCCAGTTAAGCGGATGTGCTGATGCGGTCATTCTCGGTCGCACGACCCCGGATGGCAAACCGGAACTGCTCCTGCGCGTGGATCTAACTCCCCCAGAAGAACGGCTCAAAGCCTGGGCCCGATGGGGTGACCTTCCCGCGATTACTCGCCTGTTAAATCAGGCCGTTGCCCCTCTGGGCCTCGAAGTGGGCAGCGTCCAAAAAGACGCCACCCTCCATTTATTCTGCGGCAATTCCTCCCCGGAGGTAGAGGGCGTCTGCGCCGACTCTCCACTTGCGGCGGCGGATAAATCCCTCTGCATCGATGCGATCGCCCCAATTCTCAAATCCCTCGCCCCTCAAGGACTTCACGCCGTCACCCTCTACGGTTGTCGTTACGGACGCCATCTTGACATCCCCTCAAACGCCCCGCCCCTTTGGGTAGACTGGCTCGATCTGCCGGCGGCGCGGGACTCCCTACTGGCGCTCAGTGCCCGGGAACTCGCCAGCCAAGGCAACCTGGACGCCCTCCAGTTCTTGCTCGATCGCCTCGTCAATCCCGAACTTGACGCCAAATTGAACGGCAGGGGTCTTTCCGTCTTCCTGCGTCAGGACCCGGACCTGCTGCACGTTATGGTCGAAGCCTCCCCTTGCCCGGAACAAGACACCGTGGCTCCCCTGATCCTAGAATTGCTGCGGGAATTGAAACTAAATGGGGTCGAGGAGCTTCGTCTGTATGGTCGTCGGGGTGGGGATAAGCACCCATCGTGGCGTTATAGTTCGGCCATTTTTACCCCATTGCAGCTCCTCCCCTGTGAGCCGGAACCCACCCCACCTTCTCCGGAAGAGAGCCATCCTGAGCATCCAGATTCCGAACTGGAGTCAGCAGAGGAAACCCTTCCAGCAATCATCAACTTTACCCACGGCGCGCCTGACACTACCGAGGACCTACCGGAAGCAGTAGAGTCCATGTTCGCAGCGGATCCACCGGAGGAATTGCAAGCCTGTCTGACAAAGCAGGTGATTTCCCCTAAACCTCGGGAGCGTCCCTCCCCCGGTTGGGTGACCCGCCTCCTACTCGTCACGGGTTTATTTATTCCTGCTAAAACCTTCCGTCGGGGTCCGACTAGCAGCAGTAAAATTGCCTTCATTTGGGGCGTCCTGGGTTTGTTAGGAATGTTGCACGCAGATTGGCTTCTAGGTCGTGTCCCCTTGTTTTCCGATACCTCATCCCCATCATCGGAAACGGCAACGATACCGGGACAAGCCCCAGAAGACCCCAGCGCCCTGTCGGCTGGAAATCCCCAGGACGGCTTGAATCTAGGTGAACTTTCCCTAAATCCCTCAAAGAACGAGGGTGATCCTATTTTTAATGGCTCTAGCTTTACGGAATTTCAGGAGGAGCCAGCGATCGCCCTTAACCCAGAAACTAGGCCCAGGTTTGACTATCCCACGTTTAACTCTCAACAATTAGACGAACAACTGGAGTTATATCTGCAATATTTAGCCACCTCCGGTCCGCCAGACGTGCTGATTATCGGCAGTTCCCGCGCCTTGCGTGGGGTGGCTCCCATGACGATTGAGGAGTCTCTCTCCTCCCGTTATCCAGGACTCAAAGTCTTTAATTTCGGCATTAATGGGGCGACGGCTCAAGTTGCAGACTTTGTGATTCGGGAACTGATCCCTCAAGAGCAATTACCGAAACTGATTCTGTGGGCAGATGGAGCCAGGGCCTTGAATAGTGGTCGGAGCGATCGCACCTTTGAGGCGATCGCCCGTTCCCCCGGATATCGGCATCTACTCCAAGGAAACCGGCCTGTAGTCCCGGCAATGGCGAATTCCGACGACGAAAGTCAGTCCCTGGCCTCCCTCAGCGAAACCTTAGTCCAACGTGCCCGCACCGGCTTTTCTGTGGGAGAAAGTTATGAAAAACTGGATGAGTGGATTAATGAAAAGCTGGCATCAATTTCGGCGAATTATGAAAATCGCGATCGCCTCCAAGGTTTTCTGCGCAGTCAACTGTTATTACCTCTAGCAGATATCGCGGATAATTTCATCCCTGAAACGAATCGGTCATCACCCGAGGCGATCGCCGAAACCACTCCAGACCCCACCCTGGCTTCCGTAGAAGCCAGTCTGATTGCCTTAAGTGCAGAATCCGCCGCTTCCTCCGGTATAGACAACCTCCCAACCTCCACCCTATCAAACGGGTTCTTACCCTTGTCCGTGCGGTTTAACCCCATGACTTACTATGAAAAACACGCGAGGGTTTCGGGGGACTATGATGCGGATTATGAGTCATTTCAACTGGCTGGAATCCAAACCGCAGCGGTGACTAACCTGCTGCAATTTACCCGCGATCGGCAGATTCCCTTAGTCTTTATCAATATGCCCCTAACTCAGGAGTATTTGGACCCGGTGCGCTTAGAATACGAGCGGGAATTCCAAAAATATATGCTGAGTTTATCCCTAGAAAAAGAGGGTCTCAGTTTCCGAGACCTCAGTCAACTTTGGCCTACAGAAATCGACCGCTTTTCTGACCCAAGTCACCTCAACCGCTATGGTGCACATGAGGTTTCTAACCGTTTATCTCAAGACCCCATGATTCCTTGGCCCCAAACTCAGTAAGGGTTAACGCCATCATTGTTCGTTCTTAGTAATGACTTCAGTCCTCTAGAAATCTGTTATCTTCAGGCAAACTAACCCCTAAAAAAATAACTGAAGTCGTTACTATAAAGGGGGACTACTAACTCAAATATTCTCCGATATTTGAAGATTTTATCTTTCCCTTCCCAACAATAACTACTCCCTCATTCTTTCCCCCACAACTTGTTTATAAAAAGCCTCCAATCCAGCGACACAAACCCTATCATCATAGAGATAAACCTGCCGCTGTTTCATCCGTTCTATTAAACTCATTCGCCATTCTGAATCTAACCCTAAACGCACGGCAATCTCGATATAATCCGCCTCCGATTTAGCGAGAGTGTCCGTTACCCCTAACTGGTATAAAATAGCGGCAGAATGACGTCCCCGCATGAATTCTCCCGGACAGGTGACAATGGGTAAACCGCAAGCGATCGCCTCTAAAGTCGTATTCCCACCGGACCAATTTAAGGTATCCAGAAAAATATCGGACAATAAATTGAGATTCCAATAACTTACTTGATCTTGTTTCGGCAAAACCCTACAAAACTCTTGTGCATTTAACCCGACTTTCCCAAAGGCGCGGTGTAATCGTTGCCAAAATTTATCCGTCATCCATCGGGTTAAGCGAGAAATAAATACAAATTGTGCTTGAGGGACTTGGCAAGCAATTTCCGCAAAAATATAGTCATATTGGGGTAAATATTTAAATAAGGATTGACAGGATAAATAAATTACGGCATCGTCCCGTAATTGGAAATAAGCGCGGGTTTTTGTCAGTGGGGGAAGTACGGGTTTGCGATAGGAAATGCTTGTTTTTGGCAAAAGTACGACTCGTTCGGAATAATGCGCAGCAGCATTATCCGGTTCCATAAACCGACTAGAGAGAAAATAATCAATAGTAGGTAATCCCGAGGTAATGGGATGTCCCCAAGTGACGCATTGAATGGGTGCAAGGCGTAATCCAGCCAGCAGGGGGGTGAAGGTTTGCATCCCGATATCAAAATACACCAAAATGTGTAGGCAGTCATCTAAAATGCGCTGCGCCACCCTTTCTAAATTTTGCGGCGTTTTATCGATAAGCTGCATCGAGTGAAATGAATCACTGTAGGTTTGAAATTCGTTAGAATAGCCATCAAATGTGCTGGAAAGACTATAAGAAAAAATTTCAAACTGCTGGCGATCGCTATGGCGCAGCCACCCTAAAAATAGTTTACCCACGGTATGATTGCACAGAAACGGAGACAGGTAACCTACTCTGATTTTTCCACCGTTGCTGAGGGGTGGCATGGACAGAGGTTTAGTCCAATCAGGATATTCTGCACTCAAAAATTGATGAATAAATGTTCCATAGCGTCTTAACAAAGTGACATCATTGTAGCCTTGATAGGATAAATAAAAATTATTTTGGAGGGGAATCCATTCCAAGGCTTGCCGTCGAACTTCGGGAGTATCCAGGGAGATTTGATTGAGTACGGTTTTTAACCCCTCGGAAAATTGGATACGATAGCTGGTAATTTCTTCCGGGGTGTCATAAAGAATGGGAAGTTCTAAGAATTTCGCCGCTTGTAAATGAAGATTATCACGACAGCGATCGCATCCAGTTGTAGCAATTTCCTTCGCCTCTTCTGTCCGTCCAAGTTTGGACAAGAGGGTAATAAAATAGGAATAAAGTGTGGCAAGATGAGGATAGGCGGCTATTCCGTCGCGATAGGTTTGAATGGCTTCTTCATAGCGTTCTAAAGCAAAGAAGCATTCGGCTAAATTCATGTAAACTTTAGCGATAGATTCCTCGGCAACCGGGAGGGTGCGAGGAGTTTGGAGAAATTTTTGTAAATGGGCGATCGCCTCGGGGTAATTGTTTTCCCGATAGGCAGCACATCCCAGATAAAAATCTGCTCGAATTTGGTTGTTTTTAGCTTTTTCCTGATAGGCGCTTCCTAAATCTTTGAGTAAAATAGGATGATTGGGCATTAAGTTTAAGGCTTGACTATAGGCGGAAATTGCCTCGTCAAACTGTTGATAATTTAGATAAATTTGTCCTAAAATTTGATAGATAGAGGGATTTTGAATACCCTGAGAGAGGGCTTGAAGGCAAACAGTTTTGGCTTGAGGAAGTTTACCCAAATTGAACCAAAGTTGTGACAAATGAAGGTAAGCATCAGCCCAAGTAGGATTAAGAGCAATGGCATCTTGATAGGCTTGAATAGCACCGTCACTTTGTCCTAAATTATGCAAAACCCAACCCAGTCTGCATAAGTGTCGGGCGCTAAGGGGAACAAGTTTTAAGCCTCTTTCAAGGGCTGCTAATGCTTTTTGATGCTCTCCTTTGTTATCATATAAAATACCTAAATCGCTCCAGGCTTCGCCGTGATCGGGAGCGAAATTTAACAGTTTTTGATAGGTTTGTTCAGCTTCAGTTAAGCGCCCTTGGGCGTGCAAAGCCAGTGCATTTTTGTGCAGATTTTCTAAGTTTACCATTTCCTTTAAAACTCACCCCTTTTTCGGGTTGCTGATTAGTCGCGACGAATCCAGCTTAATAGCCAAGAAACTAAGGCAAAGGCAATGGTTCCTACGGCAATACTGATGAGAATAACCATTATAAATAAAGCGATTGAGGGTGAGCGATTGGGGGGATTTAAAGCGGCGGTAGGTTGATCTAAACTCAGGTAGATTGAACTCGCAGCGACGACTGCCGCAGTCCCGACTCCAATCGCGATCGCTTCCAGTTTAGTCTCCAGATGTCGTTCGCGATCGATACGTTCAATTTCTACAATACCCCGAATCGTGGCGATCGCCCGATCAACCAATCCCTCACCATGAACAAAATAATCTAAATCAGCTTTAATTCGTTCTTGGAAATAAGGCACTTCCTGCCTTGTAAAGTTCTCCACAAAACTCAAGTCAATCGGCTTTAAATAAAACACATCTAAATTTTGTTTGCGCTGAATTTCATCTAGGGTGGCATCGTATTTTTTAGCATCAATAGCAATGGTATTGCGATTTCGTTCTAAAACTTGCTGGAGGCGAGAATATTCTAATGCTAATCCTGGCATTATTTTTAGCTTTTGCTTCAGATTTTCTAAATATTTATATCCTAGCCTTTTATGGGGTGTTAAATTAGAAATTTGCTCATTAACATCAGAAATAACAACTTCTATTTCTTCATATTTTCGATAAGTTTCTTGATACCCACTCCGCGTAAACTCAAAGCTCTTTAATATTTTATTGCGATAATAAAATAGTTCAATTAAGTCCCAATAAGCCGATTCAAATTTTCGCTTTAGCGTATCATCTCGAAAGAATAAGACTAAAATATGACGATAATCCGATTGGTTTTCTAAACTCTCGATATGTCCAAATTCAAAAATTGGGCTTCCAAATAATCGCCCTTTGTTGCTATAGGAAGGACGTTTTTTAGGGTCACGAATAAATTCCTCCACGCACTGACAAGCCAGGGTTTTTAAACCCTCAGGAGAAAATTGCTTTTGTTCTTCGGTTAAGTCCGCTGTTAACAACAGAGTTTGACCTAAAGAACTTTGAATAAAGTCGGGCAGTAACAAGTTTGAGGGCGTATTAAACTGACTGTAAATCGAGATAGAAACGGCTTCTGTGGGGCGGTCATTTTCCTTATCAGGGCGACGAATATTCAGGGCTAAGGCATAACTCTCATGAACCCGACGAGGACAAGCAATTCCGGTGAAATTGACGGAATTTCCCTCGATATCTAGGGTACCCTTAAAGTCGATCACACCGTTTTTGTGAAGATTGACAATACTGCCCGGTCCTTCTTCTTGGGGGTCATAAGCCTGTTCTCCTTTCGGTGCATAGTATCCCAACAAATCCAGGGGTTTTTCATAACCATATTGGCCTAAAATCTGTCCGAGTTTTTCCCATAATTTTTCGGCCCCGATTACTAGAGAGGGATTAGAATGGGTTCCGCTTTTGTTCCGGAGATGAAACGCAAATAAGTGGATGTTGGGGGCATTTACTTTCGGGTGATTCATCACAAATTTTCTATATTTTTTAATGAATGTTATTGAGAAGGAAAAGAAGTATTCTGGGGTTTAACCAGATGCAGCCCCACGCCCACCCCGACTGCGATCGCTAACTGAATTTATTTTATCATCCACTTGCGATCGCGCTGCTATTTCTAAACCTAGCTGACTCCATTTACCACCCTTCAAATCCCTCCGCTTCAATTTGCCGAACCGCAGTGAGTGCGGAATAACTCACTCCCGCAGTTCCTTCCCCGGGATGGGTTGAATCTCCAACTAACCACAGATGGGGAATCGGAGTCCGAGTTGCTAGTCCAAAAGGACCAAATGTTGCCACACGCTGTCCCACACCTCCCACAATACCGCGATCGCGTCCCGTAAAGCGGGCAAAGGTAGGGGGCGTCGCTGATTCCTGGTAGACTATCGTCTGTGTATTCAGGGAAAAATACGTTCCTAAACGGGCAATTGCTTCCGTTTCATACTGTTGCTTTAAGCCTGCATAATCCTCACAATTAGCCCAAATTTGGGTATCTGTGAACGATGAAGCGGTAATCGTTGCCATTCCCTCGGGCGATCGCCCATCTCCGACTCGACTCACCGATACAAATAAAGAATTATTCTCCCCAATTTCTTTTTCATAATCATATAAAAATTGTAAGTGGGGCGGACAACTCTCGGGAATTGCCTCTTGTCTTACTCCTAAATAAACAACAAATGCCCCGGATGCAGGGGGTAAATTTTCTACCCTCTGCCGATACAACTTTTGAAATAGAGTTTCTGAACCCCTAGGCAACTCCACCAAATTCACAAGATTTTGCACCGGCATATTAGCAACAATTAAATCCGGGCTTTCAGTCCAAATTCCCCCAGTTTTTTGATTAAAAATCGTCACCGTCGATGCGCCTTTTTCATTAACTTGAATCTGCTTGACGGTATGGCGCATCAACAGTTCTCCCCCATGTTTTTTTAACCCCTCCACCAGGCGATCGCTTAATACCTGCATACTTCCTTTTAAATGAGACAAGCCTTGAGGAGATTGGGATACCCCTAAAGCCGTTGCCGCATATAGTAAAGCCGTTTTTTGAGCATCCACCTGGGAATATAATTTCAGTTGTAAATCTAGGAAAGTTTTCAGGCGCTTGTCTTTTTTTAATCCCAACAATCCCAAGGCATTCCCCACCGTCATTAGAGTAAAGGGAACCGTAACCATTGTATCAAGACGGAGGGCTTTAACTAACTGCCAAATATCCCATAAATTCCTTGGAGGTAACACCGGGTCCCGTCCTTGAAACTCCCAGGAAGCGCGAAATAAGGTTGCCATCAACTGCCAAAATGGTTCGCTACCGGGGAACTGGCGCTGACGTTCTTGTTGCCACCGTTGCGGGTCCCGCCAAATATTAATTGGGGTGGTTTCTCCGGGCAGAAATACCGCACAAGCAGGGTCACAATCCGTTGCTTCGGGCAGATTTATCTCTAATTCCGAGAAAATCCGGTGATGAATCCCTCCGGGTTCTAATCCCGCAACTTGCGTCGCCCCCACATCAAAGGTAAATCCCTGGCGTTTGAAGGTAGAAGCGCACCCCCCCGGCACGATCGCCAAGTCAAAAACACGCACCCGATAGCCCCGTTTAGCTAATAACGCACCGGCAGTTAACCCGCCGATTCCTGCACCAATTACGATAACGTGAGGTTTGTTTGCGCCCTGACGACTGCTTGACATTCGAGGTATGCTTTACATTTTTTAATAATTCTTTAAGTATAAAGTATTTTTAGAGAGTTTGGGAACGAGTCGCGACTGCCAAAATTTACTCACAAGAATGTCTAGGGTCAGCTGGCGAGTGCCTCCCTAATCTCCAGGGGCTATTTCCCTAGGTTTACCATGGCGGAGTATTTAATTGTTAAGGAAAATGGGGCAACGGTTAAAGACCTAAAACTAGGGCGGCTGGCCCTCAATTCTGAGTAGTAGATAGAGTCTCAATGGTAGATGAATCCCTGATGGGGTAAAAGCGATCGCCCTACCCCTTAAACAACGATAGTAGTGCCGATCCAAAGCATTTCATCATCGGCATCTAAAATATCGAGTTCGCAGGTGAGGTCGCTAATTTCCAAAATGTACTGTACCGAACTATTTAAGTTGCACAAACTTAACTGTTTGCCCGTTTTACGAACTAGGCGATCGACCGCCAGTAAAGTGCTGACTCCACAATAACCCAAGGATTTTACCCCTCCCAAATCGATAAAATAGTGGTTATAATTTTCCGCAACTAAAGCCGCGATTTTTTGCTGAAGCATCGCGGAGACTTTTACATCTAAATTCCCCTGGGGTTTAACAATGACGTTCATGCTGGTTCCTCCTCCAAAACGGTTTATTGAGTGATTACCCTAATCCCTGATTCATTCAATGCCCCTGATAGAATAGTTCAACTTAGGTTGGTTTTTACTGGACGAGGAAAAAATCCCCTCTGCTATTATTATATGAGGAGAGAGGGGATTAGGGAGAGGGGGCGGCTAGAAAATAACAAATCAGTAATAAAATATATTTAGGGATGCAATAGAAAAAATAGCGATTGGGAGCGATCGCCACGGGTTAGACACCGGTGGAGGAAGAGAAATCCGCAATTGCACCCTCCCCCATTGCCTAAAGAATGATTAAGATAGAAACAGAAATCTCAAATACAACGAGTATCTAATGACTTCAACGCTTGTTAAGTTTTCCTCTCTCCCTCGTCTGAACTGCCCCACCATTCATACGCTTACGAATGGGTTAACGATTATCGCAGAACAGATGCCAGTGGAGGCGGTGAACCTGAGCATTTGGGCAAATGTTGGTTCGGCGGTGGAATCCGATGAGATCAACGGGATGGCCCACTTTTTGGAGCACATGGTTTTTAAAGGAACCCAACGCCTGGAAAGCGGGGAGTTTGAGCGCCGAATTGAAGAGCGGGGTGCAGTGACGAATGCGGCCACAAGTCAAGATTATACGCACTACTATATTACCTCAGCTCCCCAGGATTTTGCCGAACTCGCCCCCTTACAAATTGACGTGGTACTTAACCCGACGATTCCCGAGGATGGATTTGAGCGAGAAAGACTGGTGGTCCTGGAAGAAATCCGGCGATCGGAGGATAATCCGCGTCGCCGCATTTATTCTCGGGCAATGGAAACCGCCTTTGAGCGATTGCCTTACCGTCGTCCTGTTTTGGGTCCGACAGAGACGATCGCCGGACTGAAGGCACAGCAAATGCGTGATTTCCACGGTACTTGGTATCAACCGCGATCGCTAACTGCCGTTGCCGTGGGCAATTTACCCGTGGAACAATTGATCGAGATTGTGGCGGAAGGGTTTGAAAAGAACGGACGTCCGGCATTTTCCCTCAATCCTAACTGGCAAGTCGCCACCGATGACGAACAACTCATCCCCGACCCCAGTCAAGTTATAGGCGCAACCGGAGAACCGGCATTTCCGAACATTGTGCGGCGGGAATTTATCGATGATAAGTTGCAACAGGCACGACTGGTGATGATGTGGCGAGTGCCTGGATTAACGGAATTAAACAACACTTACGCCTTGGATGCAGTCGCCTCAATTTTGGGACGAGGACGGATGGGACGGTTGGTGCAGGATTTGCGAGAAGAGAAAGGGTTAGTTTCGGGAATTTCGGTCAGTAATAGCACATTTCACCACCAGGGCATCTTTATGATTTCCGCTCATTTGCCCTCAGAAAATCTGGAGGTAGTGGAAGCCGCAATCCAAGAACATCTTCGCACATTCCATCAAGAAATGGTTCGCCAATCCGAAATCGATCGCATTGTAACTCAGGTGGTGAATCGCTTTATCTTTAGTAATGAAACCCCGAGCGATCGGGCCAACTTGTATGGATATTACCACTCGATGATGGGAGATTTAGAACCGGCGCTTAATTATCCCACGCAGTTACAATCTCTCACTCCCGAACACCTCCAGCAAGCAGCATTAAACTATTTGTCTGCCGATGCCTATGGGGTGGTGACGATTAAACCGGCTGTATAAAAAACAGTGGACAAGGGGTAGAAAGACGCGAACTTTCGCGTCTTTTCCATTTTATCCAGACTGGAATCGCCCCCCTGAATCGATACCCCTGAAAACCACTATAAAAAAAGCGATCGCACGGTTTCTTCTTTCATAGGCTATTTACCCTTACCTCTTAAATTGAATATGAATCCATCAAATGTAGCCCTCAAGCAATTATGCCGATATTTGGCCGGCTATCAATGTGAACTGTTAGAAATTAATGATTCTTTACTGATTGGGACGATCGCTAAGGGATTGCTGGAACTCGACTATTATGTAGATGTAGAGGATGAATTCTATGAGGAAATCCTAGAACTTCTTGCCTTCCGAGACTTTGCCCCCCTCCTCACCTCCCTACGTCTTACCGCCCCCGATGAAGGAATCAACGGTACGCGATCGTGGAATTTAGAACCTTTAACCCGAGGAGAAGGAACTTATCAAAATCTCAGAATTTTTGATATTCAACGGCCTAAACCCGGACACCGAAATCGCAGCATCCTAGGCGATTTAGCAGAAGATGGCATCGTCGCCCGACTTTTAGATAAAATGCCAAATTTAGAACAGCTATTCATTCACTCCGCACCCACTCTGGCCTTTTTTGAACGAAACCCTCACCCATTAAAACATCTCATTATTCAAACCGGTTACGACTCCCAAAATTTTATTATAAACCTAGCACGTTCCAGTTGTTTTTCTCAACTAAAAACCCTCGACTTTACCGACTACTCGGAAACTTATATCAAAGATTACCCACAATATCAAACCCCAAAGCAGCATTATTTAGAACTTTTTAATTCCCCTGCCCTCCCCAGTTTAGAAGTCTTAACATTAAGATATTCCCCTTTGAGGGAAGAAGAGACAGAAGAATTAAAAAAAACCCAGTTAGGAAGCCAACTAGATTTACTAAAAATCCTCTCCTGTTCGTCGTAATAAATTCAGGGTTAATGGTTTGTCCTAGCAAACTGTTACAGAGGGATTAAAGAAAACCCAATCAGGAAGCGCCAGCTAGGGCATCGGTACCGTATTAACCTATAAAATAAGAAACTGGGTTTCTGTTCCGTAGCAGGTTGCCAATTATTAGCATTTTGTTAAGAAACCCAGTTTTTAACCCGTACTGAAGTGATACTCTAAACTTGCTAAAAACCTTTTCTGTAGAAAGGCAAAATTTTGCCTCTCTACAGTTGGTTTTTAAATCACGATAGGGGGGTTTATACTACTGATTTACCCCATTTACGCTTGGCAAAAATCAACAGCCCAATCGCCCCAATCATCCCCAACCATTGATGCGGTTCCGGTACTGCCGCAGTCATTATATCATGCGGTTGACTCAACTGTTCTTTGCCATCTTCTATTTCCCGATCAAAGCGATCGCTGCGGGATTCTGCCTCTTGCAACTGCCGCTTTTGTTCCTCGTTGACTAGCACGATCGCCGAGGAATAGGGCGATACTATTTCATACCGTTTAGCAATAGCATGAATGGCATCTAAATCAGCTATACTTGCCCCATCAATCTGTTTAGATAAGCCCAGAATCAATTGCCTTGCAGCTAATGATCCTAATCCAGCTTTGTCTGGAACTGGCGCGGTGGCTAGGGTCTTCGATAAAGTGGCAGTCCCTCCTTTAGCTGGTGCCTCTACAAACCAACTATATCCATCTACTACACTCACGGCAGATTTGCCTAATTTGGCAGTGGTTGCAATTCGTTGCAATACCTCCTCTAAGTCCGTGGAAATGCCCCCACCAGTGCCTTGAATCGCTTGTAAGGTGCCGTCGTCATACGCCGGAGGTAATCCCCCTAAATGGACCATCCATAATGGACTGGAGAGGGTGAGCAAATCAGGGTTATCGTTGGCTAATTCATAACTGCCGCGATCGCTAATTAAGGCAACTGCATCATAATTCGTATCCCCCTGCAATTCCTGGAACTGCTGCACCATTTCCCGATAATTGAGGCTACCATAATAGGTGATTTGGGCCGGATTCAATTCCCGCATATCGTCCAGACGTAAGGGAACCGCACCGGGTGAGGCGGTTAAATAGAGGTCCGCATCGTTGTTATTCAAACGGTTATCCGCAAATCCCTTTTGTTTTAGCCAATTTACGGTTTCTGTTACTTCTTTGGCGTGCGATCGCATACTATAGGAGCGATCGAGGATTACGGCAATCCGTTTCCCTTGGGGTAAGATATAATCCGTCTCTGTTAGTGGTTTCGCCGAAATCTGGTAATCTCCGGGTAATGTTACTTGATGTGCGGTTCCAGAGGAGAGATTGGTTGCTGGCAGAAACTCGGGCAACCAGGCATCACCGAGGCGTTTTACCGTTTCTCCATTATACTGACGCTGGGTATTGCGGTTCCAAAAGACGTTGCGCTTTTCAGCCAGTTGTGGCATCGCCCAACCTTGGGGCGTTTGCATCACTTTATACGTTAACCAGAGGTGCTGCTTCGGCTGTTCGTGGAGGTTAGTATTGTCCCAGGAGGTGAATCGGGCGGGAATGGGAAACACTCGGAGGCGATATTGTCGCGGTCCCACTTGTTCCAACAGCGCCGGATCAATATTACGCTGAACTTGAGCATTATACACCTGTTGGGCTGCACCGCGCGGGGAAATTTGGAAGACGTAGCGATCGCTGCGATCGGCGGTTTCATTTAACCAGAGTCCGGTTAATACCGCACTTTCAGGTAAAGAAAAATAATAGAAAACTTCCTCATTTTGAGAGGTTTGGTTTTCATATACCTCATAGAGTTCTACATCCGCCCAATCTCCCCGTTCCGTTACCGTAACTTCCTGTTGAGTCAGCAAGACTCTTTGCTCATTAATATTCAATAAACCCGCTTTTGCTTCTTCCTGGTTAAAGGTAGATTGGACGGCGTGTAAAATTGTTTTGGCTTCCGCCTTTTGAATGGGAATATCAAAAAATTGCTCGTACAGGGTTTCGGCTTTTTGGCTATCCTCTCGCGACCCTTGGTACAAAAAAGGCGACATTAAACTATTGTACCAATTTTGCACCACTTGGGCAGTCGATCTGTCCAGTCCGAGGAGGCTATGATACATTTCCCGGATGTGGTTATTGTCTTGGTTGGTACTAAGATAGCGATAGGAAAGTAAATAAGCGTTGAGGAGACCTTGGCGAATTGTGTTAGAATTAGCTAAAATTTCTTGCCGCTCTTTATCTGTTGCACCCGGATTTTCTAATTGATTAAAGGCTTGAATTTGGGGTTGTTGTTGAAAGGCTAAAAATAGCACCATCCAAGCGGCAAGAACGATTCCTGCACCAAAAAAAGCCTGCTTTCGTCCATACTGAGTAGAAAATTTTCGGATAATCTGATAGCCAGAATAGAGATAAAAGGTGGCGAGGGCGGATGGCATGGCCACAAATAAAGTAGCGCTAAATCCCCAGAAGAAAAAGAAGAAAGGTAGCCACCAAATTATCTGTAGCACTTCATAGGATGACTGATTAAGGAGTCCCGGCAACCATTCAAAGCTGAAGAGGTAAATGGCAACAGAAACAGCGAGGGGAACCGCATAAAAGAGTAACAATGTGCCCAAATAGAGGCCCATTAATAACACCAAACTATGAGTACCCAGTTGTAGCCAAGCTAATTTGCGATCGCGGTAGGCATAACCTGAGAATAATTGAAGTGCAAATGTCCCAATACAAAGGAGTGCAGTTCCTACGATTAGGTTACTGGCTGCGGTCATTTCTCGTAGCATGAATAACCGAATTAGGCACAGAAGAAATAACGGGGCTTCGACCCCATAAAATAGACGAATCAGTTGCAAGGGATGCTTTTTCAACCGCGTCCCGATCCAAGTACAGACGGTGGGAATGGCGATTAGCCCAGTTAGAGTCACGGTAAATTCTAGGGGAATTATACCCACCAGGGTTGCTAAAATCAAAGGGATTCCTACCGTAGGTAAGATTCCCAGGTAAACAATAACTAAAAATGTGAGATTCCACCACCAAAAAATTGTGGAAAATAAACGGTGAAGCCAGACTTTCATACTGAACTCCGGACGTAATAGGGGTAGAGGGAGAGGAAGGTAGCGAACTAACAAGCCTCTCTTCCACTATTGAATCCAGGAAAATTCAAAACGTCAAGCAAAAAGCCTCGAGGGTTCAAATCCTGGGCTGTAGAATTGCGACAACTAGCAGTTATCGCCGGCTAGTTGTCACAACTACATCTTCCAAGTTGCAACTGCCAAACACCCCCAACCGAGTAAAAAGGCTGCACCACCGATTGGTGTGATCGCACCTAACCACTTGATACCGGATAAACTGAGTGTGTATAAGCTACCGGAAAAAATCAACACTCCGGCGATGAAGGCAAATCCCGCTACTCGCAGCCAGAGAGAGGAGGTTTCAGTCTGGGTTAAGCTAAATCCCACAAATAAGAGAGCCAAGGCATGATACATTTGATAGCGTGCCGCCGTCTCGAAAATTTCGATCGCCCTCTCACTTAGTTGGGCTTTCAAGGCATGGGAAGCGAAGGCACCGGCAGCTACGGAAAGTCCGCCAAAAATTGAGCCAGCCACCATGAAAAGTTGGGGCATATAGTTTACTCCTGTTACCGTTATTGTTGCCAAACCCCATAGGGTTTTATCCAAAATTAAAGGAGTAGAAAATTTCGCCCCGATCGCTGACTTCAAAATCGGCGTCAAATTCTACTGCTTTTTCATCTAGAAATTTTCGAGCTTTTTTAACGGATAAACCCGTTTCCATTGCTAACCGCATCACCGTAATTTTGCCATTCTGGTCTTGGATTACCTGATAAAAAATAGACTGAATACGCTCACGCTCGTTTTGAGTGTGCAAATGATAACCCACCTTGTTATCCCGATACAACCCCCAAGCCATTAATCCGCCTTGAAGGGTACAAGGTAAGCCTAATAAAAAAATACAGGCTTTGAGTTCCTCTCTATCCTGGGCGGGGGTCTCCGGGTTGCTTAACTTCTGTGTAGCAATTCCTAACACCGAGAGTCCCAGGAGCATAAGCAGTGCTGATGCTGATTTTTTTAGCCCTTTCATAATTCAAGTTTAATCGGTTTTATGGATCTGTATTTTTGATAAACTATGCTTTCCCTCCTCATTCTTTCTTTTCCTCTATAAACCAGTCAGTAGAAAAGGATTGAGATAGCGTTTCCCCTACTCCTGGGGCACCCCTAGGGATGAGGAGTGGGTAAAGCCTGGGGGGTATCGCGACAGATTAACGCGCAGGGTCTCTACTTCATCACCTCTGCCTCGTCCCTCATCCTACCCAGCAAAATGCAAGTGCATGGTGCATAGGATCCGCTAACTCACTCCCCAAAATGTACCTCATCACGGCGGGAACTGTTATATTGTCTATTCATACCTTAAATCGATAGACCACATCTCCGCGATCGCTCACTTCAAAATCTGCATTAAACTCTTGGGCTTGTTCTTCTAAATATTGCTTGGCTTGATGGGCGGATAGCTGAGTTTCCATCGCAAAATGCAGGACCGTAATTTGGCCGTTGCGTTCCCGAATCATTTGGAAAAAGATGCCTTGTAAGCGATCGCTTTCCTCTTTATCCAACGCTAACTTTTTATTTTTGCCCTCGCGATAGAGACCCCAGGCTAACCATCCGCCCGCCCCGATTGCGGGAATACCCAACCCGAAGCCTACGAGGGCGAGATCTCTGCCATCATCTTGCTCATCGGGATCAGTTTGCCCTAAACCCAAGACTCCCATGATTAGACAAAGAAGTCCAAAAGCCAGTAACAAACCCGCCGCCACCGTTTTAATCGGTTTCATAAACTTCACCGGAATTTGTAAATTTTCTCGAAATTCTAGCCTACTGTCTTGACTCTTGTCATCTGGTGTTCGGGACAGAATTTTCAATAGTTAGTACCGAATTGCTTCCAAAAGTCGAGAATAATAAAACCGAGTGCTTGTCATCTCTTGGCGAGCGATCGCAAAGCCATTTTTAGCCAGAATTGCGACAATATCCGCTTCTCGATGTTGGTAAGCCCGAGTGGTTTTACTGGGACCGGGAAATAACTCACCAACCTTTTTTAATGCGCTCAGGGCCACGGTTTTCGGAGCAAAACTCAGAATTAAACGGTTTTGTGCCAAAGAACACAGATGGCCGATCATCTCCCCGGCCTTCTCTTGGGGATAGTGAATCAGCACATCCAGACAAATGACTGTATGATAGCGCCCGCTTAACGATTCTAAATCCTGTGCCGTAAAAGAAATGTTATTACTAGGACCGAACTGGGTTTTAGCCCGTTGGTATGCTTCGGCAACCATTTTTTCAGAGATATCGCTGCCATAGACCATTGCACCGCCTTGTCCGAGGGGAATACTTAGACTGCCGACACCGCAACCGGCATCACAAATGGATAAACCCTGTAAGTTGTCATCGGCTTTTAACCACCCCAGGACTCGATCAACCGTTTGTTGATGTCCCTTACGAATATCTAGCTGAACTTTATTGACCTCTTCTGTGCCATAAATTCTGCGCCAGCGGTCGAAGCCCGTCGCATTAAAATACTCCTTGACGATGGTTTTATCATCTACTGCGTTCATGGGGATGCCTATTGCTGTGTTGTGTCCAGCCTCTTAACTTACCACATTCTTCAAAACGAAAAGGCAGGCAGTCCCCTGCCTTTTATCCCGTTTCCGGTCCAGCTTGTCACTCTAGGGACAAACTGGGGATAATCGCCTCCGCCGTTGCCAGATTCGTGGCTAGGGGGGTTTGCTGAAGGTTACAGATTCGCAATAGCGCTTGGATATCGGGTTCGTGAGGTTGAGCAAACAGGGGATCAATCAGGAAAATCACGGCTTTGACCGTTCCTTCTACCACTTGTGCGGCAATTTGGGAATCTCCTCCCATCGGTCCCGATTGCATTCGTTGCACTTGGAGTCCCGTGGCTTCGTTAATTCGTGCACCTGTGGTCCCTGTGGCAATCAGATGATACTGGGAAAGGAGGACGGAATGCTTTTTAGCAAAAGCCACCATCTCATCTTTTTTGCGATCGTGGGCGATTAAGGCAATCATTGAGGACATGATATTAAATCCGGCTTGCTTGCTCTTTGAGTTAGCCCCTGCCCGCGGTTGCTGTGCTTGTATCCTCAGTCTTGAGGCTGCGGGGGTCTAGTCCAGGGGTCCGAGTCGCTCCCAGGTTAACAGGTTTTCGGGTTCGTTGAGATGCCAGCGCAATAAGGAAGCCGGTTGACCCACATTTAACTGGGGTAAGCCGATCGCCCATCGGGGTGATTTCGTTGCCAGGGCGATCGCATCTCCGACTTCACAGAGTCCCCATTTGACTAAATTCTGTACCCCCGTTAATAGGGGAAGGGTAGTTCCGGCGAGGGTGCCATTTTCTAGGCGGGCGGTCCCATTGATGACTTCGATTTGACGGCTATCCCACGGATATACTCCATCGGGTAATCCCAAGGGCGAAAGGGCATCGCTGACGAGAAAGATCCCTTTGTAATAGTGGCTAGCCCGGAGGAGCAAGTCAATAGTAATCGGCGAAATGTGTTCGCCATCGGCAATTAACCCACATTTCACCTGGGGATGGACGATCGCCGCCCCTAATAACCCCGGTTGGCGGTGATGAATCGGTGGCATGGCATTAAAGGCATGAGTCACCATTCGCGCACCCCGATTAAAGGCTTCCGTGGCTTGTTCAGCGGTGGCGAGGGAGTGACCCAGACTGATAGTAATCCCCAGAGCGTGCAGATAGTCTAAGGTTTCGCCACTGGGGTCTAATTCCGGGGCCAGGGTGATAATTTTCACCAGTTGGGCATAGTCTCCCAATACACTCTTGACATTTTCCAAGGTTAAGGGGAGTAAATATTCCCCTGGATGTGCGCCGCGTTTCTCAGGATTGAGGAAGGGCCCTTCTAAGTGGACTCCGCCAATTTTAGACGTCCGTTGATTTTGGGGACAAGAATATTTGGGGTTGTTGATAAATGATGACAAAGTGGCAAGCGATCGCTGAATATTTTCCACCGAAGTTGTGACTAGGGTCGGGAAAAAAACATCGACTCCTTCATGCCAGAGAAATTGACAAATTTCCTGGAGTTTGTCAAAATCAGCCAATTCTAGATTGGGAAAGGCTAATCCCAAAGCTCCATTAATTTGGAGATCAACCCCGCCCAAGGAAACCCAGTCTCCTTCTACATCTAATAAGGCCATTTCCTGTAAATTTTCCACACAGGGAATGGGGGGCTTTTCGGTTTTCATCGGTTGAATCACGGCGATCACACCCTGTTTATCAATTCTCAGCCAGTGCAAGTCCTCATAACCGGGAAGTTGAGCGTTGATAATATCCAAGTTGGTGCAGCCGGAGATGGGCAAAATATTACGGAGGCTTGATAGTGGAGTCATCGAGTTGGTTATCAAAAAGGTGAGCGCGAATTTACAGCTAAGGAGGAGAGTTTAGAGTTTAAATTAGGGAGTTGGGGGGTAAATTTTGAGGTAGGCTGTAGGGGTGCTTTTTCACTTTTAATCGTTGGAGTGAGTGAGTTACAAGGACTAATTGACTGACTAAAATTGAGAGTATTTGCCGAGCTTTAAGGCGCTAACGCTAAAACCTCTTACCTTACCCTAATGTTTAAAGTTTAAATTATAAATTTTAAATTTAAACTAGGAAATTCACCCCCTAAAATCTAAAATCTAAAATCTAACCTCTAAAAACCTCCCATGAATCAACCCCAAATCAGCATTATTATGGGCAGCGATTCTGATCTGCCTACGATGAAAGAAGCGATCGCGGTCTGTGAGGAATTTAACCTTGCGGTAGAAGTGGCGATCATCTCCGCCCATCGTACCCCGGAACGGATGGTGCAGTATGCGAAACAGGCGCACCACCGCGGACTGAAAGTGATTATCGCCGGTGCAGGAGGGGCCGCCCATCTGCCAGGGATGGTTGCCGCACTGACCCCGTTACCCGTGATTGGGGTGCCGGTATCCACTCGCCATCTTCAGGGTGTGGACTCTCTTTACTCTATTGTACAAATGCCGGGAGGAATTCCCGTGGCAACTGTGGCGATCGGGAATGCCAAAAATGCCGGATTGCTAGCGGTGCAAATTTTAGCCACCCATCAACCGGAATTGCTCGAAGTCGTGCAACAGTATCGACAAAGCCTCAGCGACTCGGTGATGTCCAAGCAAGAGCGTCTGGATCAACTGGGTTATCAAGAATATTTAACTCAGATGCCCTGATTTCCCAGGGGTCCTGGGGATGCTTACCCCTAGAAATTGAGAGCATTGGGCCATAACAAGCAGCCGGTTGGGGAAAATGCCCCAGATTTTTATCTCGGGCGATCGGAACAAGCGCCTCAAAAAATGTAAACTCTGATACAGAATGAATTTCCTAGAATTGGTGCAATCATTGTGGCTCGGAGCGTGGAGATCCGTCGGCTTTTTCCGAAAATAGGGGCGATCGCCTCCGGTATAGCTGCACTCACCGCGTCAGGTTCCGGCTGTAACCCGAGGTCCCCCTAGCTTAAGTCATTCTAGAAAATCGCCAGCTCCGAAGTCGGGAACGTGCAAATCGGGGAAAACCTGCGATCACTAAACCATAGGCGATCGCCTATGGTTTCCACTTCAAAAGCACCCAATTTCCCAGGCCATTAACTGTGCTTGACCCATTCATAAAAAGTCCGACAATGACCTCTAAACTAAACTTCAATCAGAAATCGAAACCCAGATCTCGGAGGCGGCTGTCTTCCATTCGGAATGCTCCCCTCACCCAGGAAAACTCGATATTTCAAAAGTTGCGATCGGCTATTGGTAGGCTCTCCCCCTCTTGGAAAGCCTGCATTCCGTTAGCCAGTATCCTTTTGCTCGTATCGGCCTATTCTGCGGTTGCCCAATCACCTCCAGGGGACCTACCGGAGAGCTATACCGAAACCCAAGAGCTCAGAATCGCTCTAGATACCATGTGGGTAGTCATTGCCGCTATCTTGGTCATCTTTATGAACGCGGGCTTCGGGATGCTGGAAACCGGCTTTTGCCGCCAGAAAAATGCCGTCAATGTCTTGTCTAAAAACCTGATCGTGTTCGCCCTGGCTACGATGGCGTTTTGGGCCGTCGGGTTTGGGCTGATGTTTGGTGATGGCAATCCTTTTATCGGCTTTAGCGGCTTTTTCCTGGCCGGACCTGACAACAGTCCGGCAGTGAATGATGCTTACTGGGGAGTCTTCGACTCTCTCAACTGGACCGGAGTGCCTCTAGCCGCCAAGTTTTTATTTCAAGTCGCCTTTGCCGGAACCGCCGCCACCATCGTTTCCGGTGCAGTTGCCGAACGGATTAAGTTTGTTGACTTCTTGATCTTCAGTCTGTTACTGGTGGGCATTGCCTATCCAATTACCGGACATTGGGTCTGGGGTGGGGGCTGGCTCTCGGGATTAGGCTTTAAAGATTTTGCCGGATCCACCGCAGTTCACTCCGTGGGGGGCTGGGCTGCCCTCATGGGTGCGGCCTTCCTCGGCCCACGTCTGGGTAAATATCAAAATGGTCGTCCTGCCGCCTTACCGGGACATAACATGAGTATCGCTACTTTGGGATGCTTGATCCTCTGGATCTGCTGGTTTGGCTTTAACGCCGGTTCTACAATGACGGCGAACCACTCGATCGCCCATATTGCCTTGACCACCAACATTGCTGCGGCTATGGGTGGAATTGCGGCTACCATCGTCGCTTGGATGTACCTTGGCAAACCTGACCTTTCCATGATTATCAACGGTATTCTCGCCGGACTGGTTGCCATTACCGCCGGTTGCGATGGTGTCACGGTCTTTGGATCCGTCATTATCGGTGCCGTCGGGGGAATTTTGGTGGTGTTCGCGGTTACCTTCTTTGACAGCATCCAAATTGATGACCCGGTAGGGGCGACTTCGGTTCACCTCGTTAATGGGATTTGGGGAACCTTAGCCGTGGGTTTGTTTAATGTAGATAGCGGTTTATTCTATACCGGCCAACTCTCGCAACTGGGGATCCAATTGCTCGGCATTGTCTCCGTTGGTGGCATGACAGTCCTTTTTTCTACTCTCTTTTGGGTTCTTCTCAAACGCGTCCTCGGAATCCGCGTCACCGAAGACGAAGAGTTGAAAGGGTTGGATATTTCCGAACATGGGATGGAAGCTTACAGTGGTTTCCTGAAAGATAATCGAGGGATGGCAGGAAATCCCTAGGGCATCGTCTCACTCTGCAACATTCTATTAATATCATTCGCTACATTTGCGGTCTTAGGAGGATTTTGAATACACTAGAAGTATCTCCTGACCGCATTTTTTTGCCCAAGGGTGCGACGAGTGGCGGTAATCTTGCCGGCAAGGTCCGCTTTTCGTTGCACAGTAGGGTCGGGAATTATTGTTGCGTAGCGATTGACGGCATTGCGTTTAAATTTGCGTTCAAACCCGGTTCTGTCTAAACTCGCGGTCATCTCCTGGTCAACAATACCACCTTGGACATTGTTATCCCTGATTACGAATGGGATCTTGATGCTCACGGTCATTTTGCTGCTGGTCCGCGATGGAAGTTCTTCCTCCAGTCTCGAAAATTTATCGAAATTACCGGGGAATGGGTCTAGTTCCACCGAAAATGCCTCGGCTTCAGAAACCCTAGGCATGGAGCCTCAGTTAGGTCCCCGTCATCAATGGAATTACCAGCAATGGGTGGCTCAGTTACAACGGGAGGCGGAGGCGATCGCCGCCAATCCCCCGGAACGCCTCGGGGTTCTCGCCGGAGATTCGATCAGTCTATGGTTTCCCCCGGAACTGCTGCCCCCTAAACGCGCTTGGTTGAATCAAGGCATATCTGGAGAAGTCTCTTCAGGGTTGTTAAAACGGTTAGCCTTATTTGATAAGAGCAACCCCGAGGTGATTTTTGTGATGATTGGCATTAATGACCTGATTCGGGGGGTTCCCCCTGAAGAGGTCATCCAAAATCAGCAGGCGATCGTCCGGGATCTCGTCTGGGTTCATCCCAATGCACGGATCGTCCTCCAATCCATTTTGCCCCACAGTGGATCTGATGCCAGTTGGGAGGGCCGCGATCGCCTCGAACATATTCCCAATGATCAAATTCGCGATATCAATCGCCAACTCGCGGCGATCGCCTCCGCAGAAGGGGTTGATTTCTTAGACTTATACCCCCTCTTCGCCGGTCCTCAAGGCAACCTCCGCCTCGATTTAACTACGGATGGTTTACATCTCAACGAGCAAGGGTACTTAGTCTGGCGGACGGCATTAATGGTTTTCGATCCCGTTTAATCGAAAAAAGAGGGGAGAACCTCCTAACTTGCTGGGGTTCATCAGTTCGCTGTCACGTCTTGCCTTCGTCTAAAGGAAGGAAGTTTGCCATCTCCCCTATCTGGCTTATCCCCCATGAGCTAAGTCCTCTACAATCAAAAGAAAAGAAGCGAGGATTTCACGGCATGGATACGAAAGCTTTCAAACGTTCACTACAAAAGTCGGATAACTACCATCGCAAAGGATTTGGTCACCAAGAAGAAGTGACTGGGGTGATGAACTCGGTTTATCAAAGTCCCTTAATTCAGCAAATCCGAGATAATAATTACACCTTAACTCGCGGCGAGGTGACGATCCGTCTTGCTCAAGCATTTGGATTTTGCTGGGGGGTGGAACGCGCCGTGGCGATCGCCTACGAAACTCGTCAGCATTTCCCTACCGAACGCATCTGGATTACCAACGAAATCATCCACAATCCTAGCGTTAATCAACATATCCTGGAGATGAATGTGGAATTTATCCCGCTTCAGGACGGACAAAAAGATTTTGAAGTGGTCCAACCGGGAGATGTGGTGATTTTACCGGCCTTTGGTGCCACTGTTCAAGAAATGCAGTTGTTAAATGAGAAAGGCTGCACTATTGTAGACACGACTTGCCCTTGGGTTTCTAAAGTTTGGAATAGTGTTGAAAAGCATAAAAAAGGCAATTACACTTCCATTATTCATGGTAAATACAAGCATGAAGAAACCCTGGCAACCAGTTCTTTTGCCGGAACTTATTTAATCATTTTGAATATGCCAGAAGCCGAATATGTTGCTAATTATATTCTCAAGGGTGGGGACAAAACTGAATTTATGGCTAAATTCAGTAAAGCCGTTTCCCCCGGATTTGATCCGGACCGGGATTTAGAGCAAGTTGGCATTGCCAACCAAACAACCATGCTCAAAAGTGAGACCGAACAAATGGGCAAGTTGTTTGAACGGACGATGATGAAAAAATATGGTCCGGCGCAGTTAAATCAACATTTTCTGGCTTTTAATACGATCTGCGATGCCACCCAAGAACGGCAAGATGCGATGTTGAATTTGGTTGAGGATCAAGTGGATGCGATCGTGGTGATTGGGGGGTATAATTCCTCAAATACGACCCAGTTACAACAAATTGCGATCGACCGAGGAATTCCTTCTTATCATATTGATAGTGCCAGTCGCATTCTTTCGGGAAATCGTATCGAACATAAACCTCTGTACCAAGAGTTAGAAATTGCCGAAAATTGGCTACCGGCAGGTCCACTGGTGATTGGAGTGACATCTGGTGCCTCAACACCAGATAAGGTGGTAGAAGAGGCGATCGAGAAGATTTTTGCCAGTAAAGCAGTGGCAGTGGTTTAAGAGGGGCGATCGCGCAGGATTTAGGGATTAACCAGTGGAACCTATACCAGCAGGGTTTCACTGGTTGTGGGGTTTAACTGCCTCCCTCGCCCTTGTCCGGGTCTGGGGTTGAATCTTCTAACTTTAGTCAGAATCAAAAAATCAAACATCAAGTTCATAATAGGGCTAATCCCATATTTATTAGCCAATTTTTTTATATATGATTCCACGAACTACGATTGTTGCAGATGCTGCTACCCGGATTGCCCAAATTGCCACGGATACTCTGTTGGAAGATAAGAGTAAATTATTGGGTATTTTTTCTAGGACTCCGGATAAAAAAACTAAGGAGGCGATCGCAGCTGCCTCCCAGACTTATGTCAGTATCTATCTCCAACGATATGCCAGGATTGATTTGTTAGGATGTCGGGATCCAGTACCGTTAGAATCCCTCTATATCGAGATGCAGGTGAGGGAAATGGAAGCGTTGCCAGGGACGGAACCCGGGACCGCTTCAGTCCAGTCTACCGGCAAATCGGCGATCGCGGTGATCAACGAACGGGAGGCGGTGGTGGTGTGCGGTCCCCCGGGTTCGGGAAAGTCTTTGTTATTAAGAAAAATTGGTTTAGAAGCCTTACAAGGAACTCGGTTCGGGGGGCTAGTCCATCGGTCCTATATTCCAGTGTTTATCCCGCTTAAAGCCTTGAGTGGTGGGGAAGCGGAAATTGAAAAAGCGATCGCAGATGAGTTTCGCCGCTGTAGTTTCCCTTCCCCAGAACGACTTGCCAAAGAGGCCCTGGCTCAAGGTCGTTTCTTGATTTTATTGGATGATTTGCATACGATTCCCTCATTTTCCATGACTGAGGGTGTCGCCCGTTTGGAAGGGTTTATGGAAAGTTATCCCAAAAATCGCTATGTAGCCGGTTGTAGATCGGGGATATTTAATCATCCCTGGCGCAGCTTTCATCCGGTGACAACGGTACCCTTAGATCAGGGACAACAGACGAATTTAATCCGGCAGTGGTATAAATCCCCAGCGGCGATGACCCAAAGTGGGGACTGCCTTCTCGGGAATCTTCAATCCCTGGAGAATGCTGATGCTCAGTCTTTGGCAGAACTTCCGCTCTCACTTACCTTGCTCTGTCTGGTATATGACCGTTCTCAAACCCTCCCCGGAAATCGCGCAGGGCTTTATCTGCAAATTTCTCACATTTTACTAGAAGAATCTGGAGATATAACGGCCCCACCGGGAGTCTCTGCCAGTGCTGAGATGAATCGGGAATTAGCAAAATTGTGGTTGGCTCAATTAGCTTTCCGAAGTGCGATCGGGGAACGTTCGGTTTTTTCCGGGGCTGATTTGAGCAGCCGCATTCCCGTGCATCTCCTAGATTTACATAAAGATGATTATTTCCCCTTTTCTATCCCCACCAATGTCAATTCAGAAACTACGGAAAATCTGAATAAAAATCCCCCCTCGGTTGACCCAGGGCGTAAAAATTCTTTGCCTCCTGTTCCCACTAATCCCAATCAAAAAGCAAATACGGCCCCGAATAAAAATCCCAGCGTATCCCTGAATACTCAAAGGGAAGAGAACCGCTATCGGATGGAGAAAATGCTGGAAAGGATTGCGTTGCAGTCGGGTTTATTGTTGCAAATTGGTCCTGATCGCTTTGCTTTTACTCAAGTAACCTGGCAAGAATATTTTACGGCAGTTTATATTGATACTTATTATTTAGCAGCTCAAATTTCCGCTAAAAATCTGACTTTACGCCACTGGCAAGAGATATTTTTGTTTGTCTCCGGGATGCGCTATCCCACGGCGGATAAGTTACTAATTTTGATGGAATCAGCGGCCCAGAAGTACCTAAAAACCAGCAAATTGCGATCGCTATTGCGATGGGCGTCTGAATCCACATCAGAGGCAGATGGAAACTGTTCCCCTGCCGCTAAACGCACGGCTGCCTTATTTTTGGCCTTAGGATTAAATGGGACATTAGAACCCGATTTATCTCCAGAAAATCCTTATCCCTCCGATACTTTAGCTCTACAATTGAAGGAGATGGGGGCAGCGAAATCACCTTGGAATGTTGCCCTGAGCCTCTGCGAAGTTTTGGGGTTAAATTTGTCAGAAATGATTAGCCGCGCGGGTATTTTGGCAGATGATTTTACCAAAAATCTCGTCTTTATTTGCGATCGCCCTCTGGATATAGAAAAATGTGCGGGGGAATTGACACGGGAGTTGGCTAGAAAACTTGCCCGCGATCGCGCGCGTCAACTGGTTTTAGACTTAGATTTTTTGCTGGATTCCGCCAGCAATTTTGCCCTAGATCGCGCCCGAGATTTAGCCTTTGTCAGCATTTTAACTCGATTGGTGGAGGAAGCCGGAATTTTTAAAGATTGCCAAGAAGCGATCGTGGCTTTGCAATCTTTGCAAACCGATATTCCCGATACCAATTCCTCCTATCAAGTGCATCACGAATTTCGCGATCGCATTCGGCAAACCTGGTTAAGTGCCCTCAATCTGCAATGCGATCGCCTTAAGTTATCCCCTGAAGAAAAGCAAGCATTAGGCAACTACTTTTATGCTAATGGATTGATTGTGCGCTGCTATCATGCCGCCTCTGAAGTGACCCCAGCCACCTGGAAAGTCATCCAAGGACGAATGCTGCGCGGCCATTAGAAATCGGACTGATTTGGTCCTAAGTGCGATCGCCATTTCTCGAAACCGGGCTATTATCCTGAAACTTTTCTTGATCGTAATAATACAGGGTGCGGACGGGATAGGGGATATTAATTTTTGCGCGATCACAAGCGGCTTTCAAGGCGATCGCCACTTTGGTCTGAGTCCGCCGTACCAAATGTTTATCCGGTTCTGTCCAATACCGTACCATCATATCAATTGAACTCTCCCCAAACCCCACAATATCAACTTCCGGTTCCGGTTTCGATAACACCCCTGGAACCTGGGATACCGCATCTAGGAGCGTATCTATGGCTTCCGGTAATGGAGTATTGTAATCCACCCCAATCTCTAAATCCGTGCGCCGATAAGAAAAAGCTGTTCTAACTTGCACCGCATTCGTAAAAACCACCGCATTAGGAATAACAACTCGTTCCCCTTGATAGGTGCGAATTTGGGTCGAACGAATCGCAATTTCCTCGACAGTTCCCTCATATCCTTCTACAATAATTTGATCTCCCAGTTTAAAGGGTTCCTGCAATAACAGCAAAATTCCCGCTAGGAAATTTTTAAAAATATCCTGAAAGGCAAAACCAATGGCAACAGAACTTAACCCCAATAATCCAATAATATCTCCTAATGCTAAACCCGGAAAAGCCAGAACGCAGGCTACAATAATTCCCACGGACCATGCCGCTACATAAGCCGTTTGAACCATCAACATCCGGAGGGATCTATTCTTTAATACTCGACGTCCTGCCGCCATCGTCAAGCGACGAACCACGTTGGCAGCATACCAAGTAATCCCCAATACAACCAAGGCAATTAAAATTGCCGGTACCAGTGCCACCCCTTGAGCAATCAGGTTAATTAGGGTCGCTTGCACTTCTTTTACAACTGCGTTCATCTTAATTCTTGATTTAAAATTTCAGAAGGCTTACTTTTTGACCGTTCCCCTCAAAAGTGTAGTTTAAACCCACCACTTCCCTGAGGATTGCCATAAAATTCAGGACCATTAATGAATTCCATCATCACGGTTTTATCCCCGTTACTCCAACTCGCGCATCTCCCCAACGATGGATTTTAATCTCTGAAAATCCTGATCGCACCGCATAAGTTTGCAATTCTTCACCCGTCGAACACATACTCAAATAAGCAGGACGTTGGTCAATGGGATAAGCATACCCTGCCATAAATACGTCCCATCCGTGACTTGACGTCAAATCCACATTATCAAAAAAGCAGCGTCCCCCTGACTTTAATACCCGAAATGCTTCCTTCAAATATTGATAGCGGTCCCACTCATAAAGGTGCATAAATACCACGGTACAGTAGACTAAATCGACCGAATTATCGGCCACTTCCTGTAGTCCTACCCCACTCAATTCTATCAATTCCACATTATCCAAACCTTTCAGACGTTGAGCGGCATACTGAAGCATATTTGCGGAAATATCCGTGCCGATCCATTTCTGACATTTTGTACTTAAAAATTTGCCAACCCGACCTACACCACAGCCAATCTCTAAACAAATATCCTGGGGTTGAATACCAACAAAATTCTCAATTCGATTCACCGTATTTAGTCCGGTTCGGTCTAATTCAGCCTCATCCGTATGTCCCGCCACATATAATTTAGCCTCATCCATATTCACGGCGAGGTTGTCCCAGGTTTCCTTGTACTGCGATCGCTCCTGAATCATAAGGTTCTGATTTCCATTCCCAGTGGGTAAAATTTACGGCAAGCTTTATAATAATAGTTTATGTTTGAATCCGAGTCATGGCTTTTTGAGCAGGCGATCGCCGCCCATAGCAGGTTGAGTGCCAGACTGCCATTGACCCAACAGGCCAGTTCATTTGCGAAAAGTAGCACGTTATGTCCTCTATTCCTCGTCGTTACCACATCACCACCTTCGGCTGTCAGATGAACAAAGCTGACTCCGAACGCATGGCGGGTATCCTGGAAAATATGGGGTTCCAGTTTTCCGAAGACCCCAACCAAGCCGACCTCATCCTCTACAATACCTGCTCAATTCGGGATAATGCCGAGCAAAAAGTTTATTCCTACCTAGGCAGGCAAGCCAAGCGCAAACTCCAACAACCCAACCTCACCCTGATCGTTGCCGGTTGCGTCGCACAACAGGAAGGAGAAGCGCTACTGCGACGAGTGCCAGAATTGGATATGGTCATGGGACCCCAACACGCCAATCGCTTAGAGGATTTGCTCGAACAGGTCTTCGCCGGAAATCAAGTGGTGGCGACAGAGGCCGTGCATATCATGGAGGATATCACCAAACCGCGCCGAGATAGCCAAGTTACCGCCTGGGTGAACGTGATTTACGGCTGTAACGAACGCTGCACCTATTGCATTGTCCCCTCAGTGCGTGGCATCGAACAATCCCGCACCCCCGAAGCCATCCGCGCCGAAATGGAAGAACTCGGACGCCAGGGATATAAAGAAATCACCTTACTCGGTCAAAATATCGACGCCTACGGCAGAGATTTACCGGGAACCACACCGGAGGGACGGAATTTACATACCCTCACCGACTTGCTCTATTTCGTTCATGATGTACCGGGAATTGAACGGATTCGTTTTGCTACCTCTCACCCCCGGTATTTCACGGAACGATTAATTCGGGCTTGTCAGGAATTACCGAAGGTTTGCGAACATTTTCATATCCCTTTTCAATCGGGAGATAATGATATATTGAAAGCGATGTCTCGGGGTTATACCCATGAAAAATATCGCCGCATCATCGAGATGATTCGCCGCTATATGCCGGATGCTTCTATCAGTGCCGATGCGATCGTGGGGTTCCCCGGCGAAACTGAGGAACAGTTTCAAAATACCCTGAAACTGTTAGAAGAAATGAGCTTTGATATGCTCAATACCGCAGCCTATTCCCCTCGTCCCGGCACACCGGCTGCGGTGTGGGAGAATCAGTTGAGTGAAGAAGTCAAAAGCGATCGCCTGCAACGGTTGAATCACTTAGTATCTATCAAAGCTGCGGAGCGATCGGATCGATATCTAGGGCGAATTGAAGAAGTCCTAGTCGAAGAGCAAAATACCAAAGACCCCACGCAAGTCATGGGAAGAACACGCGGCAACCGTCTCACTTTCTTTACCGGGGATATCAATCAGTATAGGGGACAGTTAGTCCAGGTGAAGATTACCGAATCCCGCGCCTTTAGTTTATCGGGCGAGGCAATTTCCGTTCCTCAACCGGCTTTGGTTTAAGGGCGATCAGCGCTTAGGTGAGTTATGGAGAACCCCGGGAAAAAACCCGGGGTTTTCTAGGTTGAATGGGAGGATATATTGCGAGTCTGGCTTCAGGAGGTAGAGATATTTAGAGGACAGGAGTGCGAGCATCTTGCTCACTATATAAGTCCACAGAACCGCGATATCATATCCATGATTCCCAAGAAAATGCCTGAACTTGGTTGATGCGCTTAAAATCACTGTCGGCAGAAACAATGATTAATCCGTGCTGAATTGCTGTGGCAACAATCCAAAGGTCATGGTCAGTAAATCCTAAGTTGCTGATACTGGTGCGACGCCGCTTATTTTTATCCTTGGGCGCAAACAGATTAAAAACTGCTGTTTTAATCTGACTATAAAAAATTGCCGTTTCTTCATCAATAAAATATAAATCAACTTGACCTAAAAACTCTTCTACTGCTGTGATATTTTTAGATTGTCTCGCCGACTTATCAGCCATGTACAGCAATTCCGCATAAGTAATAATGCTAATTCCAATTGCATCATTACGATGATTATTTAAAACATTAATTACTTGACTGTCGCCATTGATAATATAGCTACAATGGTTTGTATCCAGTAAGTAGGGCATGATATTAAAACTGGGTTTCTGAACGAGTTTTATAAACGGAATGAAGGCATTCTTCCAGGTCATTTCCTTGCCAAGTCCCGGCAACTTTGAGTAAATCTTTGGCGGTTTTCCCTCTTTTTAGCGGGGGCAATTTTCTCACGGGAGATACTGGAGGGGGTTCGGCAGCTTCTAGGGAGTCGAGAAAGTCACTGACGAGGGCAAGTCTTTCCGGTGAGAGGTTGTTCAGTTGGCTGGCGATTTTTTGGTGTAATTGAGTTGTATTCATAGTTTTGTTTAGTAATTTAAGCTAATTATAGCCTTGTGATAGCGGGTCGGGGGACTGATGGGGTATAGATATTTAAAGGAGTGTGGTCAGCGTAGCCTGGGCTGCGGGTCCTGAAAAATTGGAACAAGCGAAGAAGGAAACATATGAGTTTACTTTAACAATTAAGGTCTATTTTTAGCTACTATAAACTAAGGAATTTTAATTCAGCCTAACTGCACTTTTATTCCCACAACCTTAAATGAAGTTGCCGGATGTTTGAAATATCAAGGTTCCCCCAAAACCCTAGAAGATATGGAAACTGCCATTCGCCAAGGTATTCAGAAGCAAGGGCATGATTAGCATCAATGTGAATTTTCTGCGGTGGGGGTGTGAGCAAGGGGGTTTCTAGGCTGTCGGTTGCCATGTCCAACTTTCCAGTAGCCTAGAGGCGATCGCAACACCAGATCCCACCGTCAACCCCTCTGCTCCCAGTCCCGCTCATTTGAGCATTGATCATCAAAAAATTAGATATCGCCGCCTCCTTCTCTCCATTGTTATCTAATTGAGCAAAACGGGATGCTCCCGCCGTGGGCGGGTTGCTGACTCATAATCAAGGCAAAGTTAAAAGGTTTGGAGTGATAACTTTAGCCATCATCGGGTAAGCATTGCCAAAGCGATGACCACAAATTTAGAGAGCTACTGTTTCAAAGGCAATGCGTATGGGATTATCAGAAGGAGCTAAAAAATTGAGCTTTTCAAACCCAATCACTTGCCCCTGTTGATCCTTCATTAAAATTACCTCATCGCCCGTTTCTTCGGCTTCGACCTCATCTTGAGGATTACCAAACCAGACAACAAGTGTATTGCCGGTGCGGTCATAGAATACTTTTACTTCTGCCATAATTGCTTTCCTTCCTTAATAGCACTGGTTCGATAGGCTGTGATTAAAAATCCTTCTCCATTTAAGCGTCTAGTCACAGCACAGACCCAACGTTTTGTACCCTCATTACGGTAGAATAGGTAAACCTGAGCATCAGTGTTACTAAGACGAACTTCGTCTGGGTCGCTTAATGTATTTTGTACCTCGCTCAAGCGGTTGATCATGATGGATGCTTAACGGTGACAATAAACTGCCAATACTCGGCAGTTGTGCGAACGGAGAACCCAAGAGGGGTGATGATTTCAAAGAGGATTTCAGGATTCGATGAGGAATCATCGTTCATAAACCGATTCCCCGATCGCCACATTCATCGAAAAATTTGCCCCCACATCAAAGCTGAGGTTAATACCAATCAGATCCACCTTCGTCCGCCTCGGCTCATCAATCCCCTCAATCTCCTCCCTCACCCACTCCGTCGGGAACGTAGAAAGCAGATGCAGGTTGTGGGGGCCGTCGGTGGGTTGCTGACTCATAAAAACACCAGAGAGCGCACACCCCATTACAGCCCCTTCCCCAACCCGAATCTGACATCCAGCTAAAGCATCGGAATGACTGCCAATTTCTTCCCAAGTCCCCTCGATTTCTAGCCGTTTTACCGTCATAGAATATCTCGCTCAATACTAGGATTAAATTCATTATAGGCTGCTTCTAACTAAAAATCTGGATTAAGCTCGACGGTAAGAGCGATCGCCCAGTATTGATAAGCGAATGGGCGGCGATCGCACGTTGGCAGACGTTTCCAGAAGGCAAAATTCGCAGATATAAACGTGAGCCAGATATGACACTCCACAAACTCTTGCCCGCCAATATGCGATCGCCATCAACTACGATTCCGGCTCAATTCCTAACGCCCGCAACTGTGCCGCTAATCGTTCCGCCCGCTGGCGTTCTGCTGCTGCCTCCTCCCGTGCTGCTGTTCGTTCCTGCGACAGTTCAATCGTTGTGAGGAATTTTTCCCCGTCGGGGCGGTAAATGGTCAAAGCCTCCGGAGTGAACTCGAAGCGAATCCCTAAACGAGGGCTTGTCCATTGGCCGATCGCCTCAATCACAAGCAATTCCCCCTCCACCCGCTGAAGACCCACAAACTCATGATGCTCAGGGTCATAGATATAGTATTCTTCCACCCCATAGCGTTGATAAAATTGCTGCTTATTGACCATTGCCTGGAGGCCATTTCCCGGCGAAAGAATCTCAAACACCACCTGGGGGGCAATATTTCCCTCTTCCCACTGGCGATAGGAACCGCGATCGCCCTTGGGTCTCCCAAACACTACAAACACATCGGGAGCCACCCGAATCTTGGGTTCCCCCTCCACGGGATACCAGAGTAGATCCCCCGCCACAAAAACATCGGGCTGATCCGCAAAGCAGCATTCTAAATTTTCCTTAATCAGGACAATCCATTGGAACTGGCGCGTATTATGTGCGATCGGTTGGCCATCAGAATCAGGATAGAGAACAGGGCGATTAACGGAAAGAGTCATAGGACAGGCGTGATTGCTGTTTGATATATTATGCCAAGCTTGACTTGGCGGTGTCCAGTCATTTTCCCTGGAGGTTCTGCCTCCATTTCCCCCGTGCAGGGATGGTGAGAAATGGGGTTTCTCTGATTAGCTTGGGGAAAGATGAAATGCTTATACTTGGGTGAACCAGAACTATTAAACTCCCTGCTAAACTGTTTTTTGTTTAAGTTGAGATCGCCCGATTGCTGGTATTGTCATCAATTTCACCAATTAAAATGGGATTTTTCCCTAGCTGATACGCGGATTTTAGATAACCGGGGTCTAGTTTCATCGTGGGCAAATCATGGTCTTTTAAAACGGTTTGGATACGATCGCAGGCTTCAGGAAGGTTGTAAAAAGGGATACCGGGAAAGGCGTGATGGATGGCATGATACTGTAATCCTCCCATTAACCATCCCATGAGGGGATGGGTAGCTATGTTTCGTCCGGCATAGAGTTGGGTGAGGTGAGGGGTGTTCGATGTTCCCCACAAGCCATAATGTTCTAAATGGTCTCGGGTTTGCATGACGAGTCCGATCGCCCGTTCTAAGATAAGCCACAAGAGCAGATAATGCAGCACTTTTCCCTGAAAATAAGCGCCGGTGAATAACAGAATATGAATGCTTAGACTACCGAGGATATCCCGGATTAATTGTTGGCGCAGTCGCTTAATTTGAGCTTGGAACTGCCATCCTTTCAGTAAGGTTTTGAGGATGAGTCCGATGCCGCCAAAGATGGTAATATCGATCGCCCATTGGTGCCGAACATAAAACTGCACAACGGGATGAGCTTGTTGATACTCTTCTTCAGTCCATTGCACTCGTTCTGGGTCCCGCAAATTGATGCCATTCCAGGCATGATGCCAGGGATGGAGGGTGGCATAAACGCCGTAAGGCCAAAATAGGGGCCAACTGATGACGTAGGGAAGCAGGCGATCGCAGGTTTTCCATCCGGTGAGGGTTTGATGGGTCATATCATGAGTGCAAATTAGCCAAAATCCACAGAGGAAGCCGCCTAGGGTGGCGCTACTGGCGAAGAGGAGGGGGTTGGAGGTGGTCCAGGCTATCAGGAGGAAGGTGAGGCTAAGGCATCCGAGGATGATAAATCTAAGCAGTCCCGGGACTGGATCCATGGACTGTAAGTCAGCGGTGACTTGATGGAGGGATTGGGTTAGAGAATGGGATTGCTGGAGGCGATCGCTCATGTTGGTAGGGGAGTGTTTTTTATTGATGATAAATTAATTGAGTTTGGGGATCCGGAAACGCTTGAAGTCGTTAGTACGAAAAAGGGATAACGACTGTAGAGAAAAGAAATGGGGCGTTTCTACTAACGGGGGGAGAACGACTCAAGTCGTGACACCGAAGTTATAGAAATAGCCTTGCTGTGACTAAAAGGGTGGGGTGATTCCAGATGCGCTCTTGGTGGGTTAAACTGACAGACATAATTGGCAACAACAACTCAGGCAAGGGTTATCTGTGTCGGAACCGATGGAAGACTGGGAATTTCTGATCCAGAAAGAAGGCGATCGCTCGTGGCTTTCCGTAGAATCTCCAGAAGTGGAAATTCTCGAAGGGCGCTATCGAATGGTTGCGCGTTGTAACCGGACTAATGTGCCGGTGGAGATTCGGGCGATTTATCAGTCGTCGGAAGAATTTCCGCCGAAGCGTCGGATGCAAAAGCGGGGAACTCGCACTAATGCAGAAGGTTTGATGGTGGTGATTCCGTTTACTCGTCTCAAACCGGGTTTCTGGGATTTTACCTGCTTTCTGGACCAAACAACTCAGGCTTCGATTCGGGTTGAGGTGTTATCCATTGATGAGGAGGGGGATAGCAATTTCCCGGGGAGTCTGACGCCGGGTTTCCAGGAGGGAATGGAATCGGACAGGGAAGAAGAATTTTCGGAAACCGCAGGAGGCGATCGCCTACAAGCAGCAGCCGAAGCAGCAGCCGAAGCAGGGGAAAAGAACCTCCGGAGTGCAGCAGCCTCTCCAGACCCCTCCCTCCCTGGCAATCTTTATCGATTTCCCGATCGCGTCCCCCCAGTGAGTGAACCCGGGACTGTACCGGGCGCTGTAACAGGAGAAGGGTCGGCTGCCCGTCCCCTTCCAGCATCCTTGGATTCGGCAAGTCTTGAACCCTTATCCCCCTCGAAATATCCGGCGCAACCTCAAAGTCTGCCGCCGTTGCAACTAATGTTGCAGCGAGAAACCTATATGGTGAAATGGGGTCAAGTCTTAACCTTAGCGGGGCACATTGAGGCGGTTGATAGGCAGGAGGGCGATCGCATCCCGGGTTTAGAATTACGGCTGATCCTGCAAAATCCCCAGACGGGAGCACGGATTGTTGAGGTGGGACATCTCCTGTCTGAGGGGACGCTGCCGATGCAATTTACCTCCCCTGTGGAAATTCCGGCACAGACAAAAAGCCATCTGCTGCTGGGAGAGGTGAGTTTGTATGATGCCAGGGGGACCAGGTTAGGGGCGCGATCGTTTACGATTACGGCGGATTTAGATGACTTACTCGGGGCGATTTCCCCAGACTTGAGTGAGGACAAGCTACTAGAGCATTCCCGGGAATCGATTCATCAGCAGAATGTTGAAGAAATTGATGCCTCGTTTGAGGAAATTCTGGAAACGATTAAAAAGAGTCAACCGATTTCCTTTGAACCCTCGGGACAGCAGGTATTGCCGCCTCAGATTGTCAAACCCCAGGGAAAAGTACCCCAAGCCGCCAAACCTCTGGATTTGCCGACTTTTAACCGTTCCCAACCTCCAGAAAAGGAGGTTAAACCGCCGGATCCGGCGATAGCGGCACCGACAGAACCCCAGACAGAAAGCAGCAGGGCTTCAGGGGTTCCGACGGAATTACCCACGGCACCGGAAACTGAGGCAACTGCCCCTTCCCCGATGGTGAAACCGGAAGGGGAACGAGCTTCTAAACCGGCTTCGCCGGTGGATCGCGCATTTCAATCTCTGCATTTACAGGATCGATTCTTTTCTCGTTTGAATTCTTTAGCGGGCGATCGCGATTTGTCCGACTGGCTGAAAATTAGTTTTACTCCGGTTTCTGAGGATTCCGAAGAGAATCCGTTTGAGATGGATGAGGTATGGGAGACAGCAGAGGGGAACACCCCAGAAAACCGACAAGGAATGCCTACTCAACCGGAGGATATCGACTGGGAGGCACGAGAAATCGTAGTAGATGATGAACTCGCTGAAGCGCCGGTTTCCAACCCTAACCCTGGGGCTGAAGGTGCTGCACTCCTACTGTTACCGGAAGATCAGCCTGTTCCTAATCCGCGCCTGACCCTACCCCGGGGAGAATTGAGCGCAGGGCGCTCGGTCAGGGTGGCGGTACAACTGCCCCAGATGTTACCCCGAATTTATGTGAAATTATGGGTACTCGATCGCCAAAGTCGGATGGTTCTTGATGGACCCCACTGGTTAACTCAGTTTTGGCCGACGGGATTCGGAGATGTTGAGGGAACCCGGGAATTAATGGTCCCTTATGGCAGCTTGCAGGTGCAATTTGAGGCGATCGCGGTTGAAATGCAAACCCAGCGTGAGAGTCATAAAGTCTCGATCGAGCGTCAAATTTCCCCACCAGGTCCACCCAGTTTGCCCTTATAAACGGGTTGAAAGGGAAATGATGAGATTTGGGTTGTTGCGATCGCCACCAAAAATCTGCCAATCCTACGAACGGGGGAATAACGACTGAAGTCGTTACTACAAACCCGGGGATAACTGTTTTCTCTTTAGTTGGCGCAGGAGAGGCTCGGTTTGTAATAGTTTCACCCTAAAGGGTGCGGGTTTTTTAGGAATAACTGGAATAAAAATACCGCCTGCTATAAAGTGGGCGGCATTTTTATGATTGATGGTTAGAGTTTAGAGTTTAACCTAGGTTTTTTGTCCAAATCTAGCATCGACTCTTGTACAGATAGGACCGAAGCCTACATGGAGGAACCTACTCCAACGTAGGCACCGTAGAAGAACAGACCCACAACAGTCAGAACACCCATCCCAGCGATGGTACCGACAATCCATAAAGGAATTCTTGTTTCTCCAGACATCAAACTTGCCTCCCCATTAAGAAATTACGGATTTGGTTAAATCAACTCAAACTAGACAAACTTTACCAGTTAGTTAAAGAAATAACTGGAAAACAGAATTCCGAGAACGAAGACCAGAAGTAAGCCCAAGTACAGGGAAGTACGGTTGAGTTCAACAGGCTGTTTGTTTGGATTAGAACTACGGGATGGCATTGGCTTCTCCTGAACTTATCGTTGAATGAATTGCATAGCCGCGATCGCACCCAGGAAGAATACCGTAGGAACTGCTAGGGTGTGAACAGCCAGCCAGCGAACGGTAAAAATGGGATAAGAAATGGGCTCGTTTGAACGATTTGTCGTCACGATCGACTACCTCCTGAAATTTATTTACTTAATCATCAAATCGTTAATCTGTTGTTTCGCATTAAAGCGATCTTGAACGATCGGCACTTCCAGCCGTTCTTGGCTGAAATATTCGTTCGGACGAGGGGTGCCAAAAGCATCGTAGGCCAAACCCGTGCTCACAAACAGCCAACCGGCGATAAATAATGCCGGAATGGTGATGCTGTGAATTACCCAGTAGCGAATGCTGGTAACAATATCGGAAAACGGACGCTCTCCTGTCGATCCTGTAGACATTCAGATTCCTCCTTAAACAACGCGCGAAAATCTTAATCTATGATACAAAACTTTAGAAACCATCACAAGAGAGTTGGCGGAATAAAATCCTCAACCCTTGCGATCGCCCGGTTACCCTAGTTGGATATAAATGGGCTGAAGTTAAGCGGGTTGTTGCGCCCCTTCATATTTCAGCAGAATCCCCTGCTGACCGATCGCAAAACCCATGTCTCCATTTAGGAATAGGATTTTGTAAAAGTTAGAAGGTACATTTTCCACATCCCGGTCCTTTTCCCAGGTTCTGCCGCCATCGATACTCCGCAGTAAATTGGCACTACCGCCACCAATCCACAGTTCATCCGGGGTCCGATACGCTAAATCCAACAGTCCCCAACTTGTGGAAAATTCAGGATAGATCGCTTCGTCCCAGTTTTCCGGATCCTCGGGAGTGCTAAATTGCAACTGACCACCCCGCGCTAGCATCCACAGGCGACCATCAGCGGTAAATCCCATATTTTGGATGCGTCGGGAACTATTGCGATTATGGGGGACCCACGCACTTTGACCCGGTTCCCACATCGAGAAGAAGTTTCCCTTAGCAGAAACGGCGATATATTTACCGTCAGCCGAGCGATTGAGATTTCGGATCACTCCGACAGCCTCTTCCACCATTGCCTTCCAGGTTTTTCCGCCGTCTTCCGTGCGATAAATCGCCCCTACATTGGTCGTCATCTCCGCTGATTTGGAACCGAGAGCGACAATGGTTAAAGGATTACCCGGCAGCTTATCGCTGAGTAGAATTTGTTCCCAAGATTTTCCCGTATCTGTAGTATGCAGCAAAATTGAAGGCTCACCCACAATCCATCCTTCGGTCCCGGCAAAACTCACCGAGTTCAGACGAGATCGTTGGTCATCCAAACCCAACTGTTTGAGTTCCCAGGTTTCGCCACCGTCTGCGGTTTCTAGCAGGGTGGCTTCACTGCCGACTAACCATCCATGCTGAAGGTCCTTGGTAAAACTAATATCATTCAGGCTAGCTTCTGTGGGTAAAGGGACGACCTTCCAAGGGTTGTAACTCACAGATGGAATTTTGCTGCAACTGACACAGAGTAGGACAACCGCAAGCAATGTAACAATTCGTTTCAAACTTTTTAAGATGGAGTCCATCACCTTCACAATCTATCTATTTCTCAATCATGAACGGGGGTAACACCCAACGAAATCGGGAGATCGCCCCAGTAGCTGCTGCGGCTTCTAGCTTGGTGTAAGGGGTTTAGGCGACTCCGTGGGAGTACCTATTGGCTCCTTAACGTAAACCATACAAACTCAGAAAAAAGATGAACCCTAGTGCCAACGCACTAAAAATCAACAGATTCTTTTGTGATCCGCTCAGGGTATTGGCCCCAAACCCGAAACCGTAATTTTCCTTAAATCCCGAAGCAGTCCCTTTGGGTCCAATGTTGCTAAATTGTGCGGGTTTTGCCCCGCAAACTGGGCAGCGCCAACTCAGGGGGACTTCCGAAAAAGCTGTTTCAGGAGCAATTTTACGGCCATCGCCCTTCTCAGGTTCATAAACATAGCCGCATGAGCGGCATTCGTACTGATCTAGTTCTTGAGGTTGAACCGCTTCTTCAGTGTTCATTGCGCTCAAAGGATGGAAAGGTCGAAACATTAAAACGATGTTAAAGATTATGACATAGAGTGCAGCGCTTTCCATCGGTAACCATTACCGCCTCTCAAATCTTCGCGATCGCCCTCTAAACTGGCTCCATGCCCCATTCTTTCCGGTTTGGGGTCACAACTTCAGTCGTGACACCAAACCGGAACAAAGAAACCTGCCCCTTTGTGGTCTCCACCAGGAGTGAACAGTTCTCTTCGCGGCTGCCTCCATAATTATGTAAAAATGTAAACCAGTCGTACAAATCCTATCTGGCTAGAGTTACTTATTGTGTTTGTCCTTAGCGGCTACGAATATCTCCTGGGTTTCCTGTTAGTTTGCAGTCTAGTCCCGATCCTGGCCCTCAGTACATCGAGATTATTAAGACCTAAAGCAACCTCTCCCGAACGGCGAACCACTTATGAATCCGGCGTCGAACCCATTGGCGGAGCATGGATCCAGTTTAATATCCGCTACTATATGTTTGCCCTCGTCTTTGTTGTCTTTGATGTTGAGACCGTCTTTCTGTATCCCTGGGCTGTAGCATTCCACCGACTCGGAGTGTTGGCATTTATTGAAGCCCTCATTTTTATCGCAATCCTCGTGATTGCTCTCGTGTATGCATGGCGTAAAGGAGCCCTAGAATGGTCATGAAATCTAATTCAACTCCCTCGAATCTGAGTGAAGGACGGCTCATCAACCCCATCGCCAGACCAGAAGTCACTCAAGAACTCTCCGAAAATGTCATCCTCACCACCGTTGATGACCTTTATAACTGGGCCAGATTGTCTAGTCTGTGGCCCCTAATGTACGGCACTGCCTGCTGTTTCATCGAATTTGCGGCGCTGATCGGTTCCCGCTTTGACTTTGATCGCTTTGGGTTGGTCCCCCGTTCCAGTCCCCGCCAAGCCGATTTAATTATTACCGCCGGCACAATTACCATGAAATACGCACCGATTTTGGTGCGTCTGTATGAACAAATGCCGGAACCTAAATATGTAATCGCTATGGGCGCTTGCACGATTACAGGCGGAATGTTCTCAGCGGATTCGCCGACCGCAGTGCGTGGAGTGGATAAGCTGATTCCCGTGGATGTCTATATGCCGGGATGTCCTCCGCGTCCCGAAGCCATTATCGATGCGATTATCAAACTTCGCAAGAAAATCGCCAACGATTCGATGCAGGAACGGGGTCAGATTCAGCAATCCCACCGCTTCTATACTCGCCAGCACAATATGAAGGCGGTTGACCCAATTTTGACGGGGACTTATTTGCAGTCTGCCACCCGCCAAACGCCACCGAAGGAATTAACGGAGGCGATCGGAATGCCAATACCCCCAGCCCTCAAAGCCAGCCAGAAGGAGGAAAACCGTGCCTGAAAAGAAGAAAGAAAGCCAAGGTTCCGAGGAAAAGCTGGTACCAACGGGTAAAGTTTCTAAGTGGTTGACCGACAATGGCTTTCAACATGAAGCGTTAGAAGCGGATCATCTCGGAGTAGAAATCCTGAAGGTAGATGCCCAATTTTTGATTCCGTTGTCTACGGCGTTGTATGCTTACGGATTCAATTACCTTCAGTGTCAGTGCGGTTATGATCCGGGTCCGGGGCAAGAATTAGTGAGTATGTATCACTTAATTAAGGTCTCGGACAATGCCGATCGCCCCGATGAAGTTCGCATCAAAGTGTTCCTACCCCGGGAAAATCCCAGCGTGCCATCGGTCTATTGGATCTGGAAAGCGGCGGATTTCCAGGAACGGGAAACCTATGATATGTACGGCATTGTTTATGAAGGACATCCGAATTTGAAGCGGATTTTGATGCCAGAAGATTGGATCGGCTGGCCGTTACGAAAAGATTATATTTCCCCTGAATTTTACGAGTTGCAAGAAGCGTACTAAACTTGGGGAAAATTTCCAGGATGAAAATGCCCTCCTTTGGAATAAGGAGGGTTTTATTTTTTGTGGGGTATTTTCCAGGGTTACTCTAAGGCGATCGGCTTATTCTTGTCCTCTTTATTTTGGATGTCTCTCAAGTAATACGGAATCCGCTGTTCAAAGGTCTATAAAACCCCACACTTTGAGAAAATCGTTGTTTCTTGTAGGGGCGCAATGCGCAGGCCCTCCTACGGCCGCAAGCATTGCGCCCCTACTATAAATAGACTTGGCGCGGCTTGTTTTTATAGACCTCTCAGTACCGTATTTCGTATAAACGGCGATCGTACAGTAACAGAGAACCCTTTGCCAATCCGTGACGATTTTCAATTCATATTCTAATAAAATAAACTCTTTTGTGGGTCAAGAAAACGGCTAGGCTGCGTCAAACTGATATCTGATTAATTAACCCCATAATTTAAGTTATTGACGCGCCATTTTACCTATTCTTCCCGAATAAAGGGCGCGATCGCCTGGACAAATTCTGCTGTAGATTCATAGGGTAAAACGTTTCGTCCGTTAATTTTTACCCCCTTTCCATTTGGCAAGGCGTTTAAATAAGCTGCCAGTCGTTCATCGGGGGTTTCCTTTAACCCTTCCCGGCTGATATTAGAGGTATTTTGTCCAATCACAACTAAAGTAGGCTGGTGAATACTGGCGATCGCACTTTGGTAGTTTTCCCGCCAAAAGCCAGCTAAAAATGCAAATACCGCATGGCGACTCTCCAGATTTGCCGCCCCTTTTTCCAACATATTCAGCCAATTCTCATCTACAGAGTTGGGATTTTCAAAGAGTTGTTTAATAGAAAACGACTTCAAAAATTTCCGAGTGCGGGCATATCGATAAAATGCCGTTCCCAACGGGGTATCAAATAACAAATTCCAGCGGAGTTTATTTTGTACGGGTGACCCTTCTCGGCTCATAATTTTCCACCCCGGCGGACCGGATAATACCAGCTTTTTAATCCATCGAGTTTCCCCTTCCGGTAATTCTTTTTCCAGTTGCACTAATTTAATCGCAACCGGAAATAATGCCCCTTGGGTGACAATAATTACAGGCTTTTTAACAACAGTTTTGATAAAATATAAGACTTGTTCAGCCCAATCTTGAGGAGTATAAGTCACCCGAGGCATTTCGCTATCACCACATCCGAGCAAATCCGGATTGTAAATAGGGTTAGTTTGTCCCGCTTGATACCACTCTTGGCAAAACCGATACCAAAAATTACCGGATAAACCAACACCGATGGGATGGATTAAGACTAGGGGGATGTTCTGGTCATCGGGATGATAAACTTGATAGGCAGACTGGTAATTTTTCCAGGTATAAAACTGGGTTTGGGGTGGGGATTCAATGGGCATACTATTTTTATAATGCTGAGTTAGGGATTACACAAAGGGGAAAGGACCACGGATGAATTAGGTAGTGCCCTAATCTACAGAAACTGCATCCACATCAACGGTTTGAGTTTGAGTGGTGGATGAATCCGAATTAACTTCACCTTGGGCATTGTTTGGATTTAAACTTTGCCTCCATTCGGTGAACAGTTCTGAAATGCCGCCCACAAATAGAAACAGCAGGGCAACATCATCCAGTTGTCCTAAAATAGGGATAAAATCTGGGGAAATATCAATGGGGCTAATCAGATAAAACAAACTTGCCCAAATGACAGTCCAGCGATATTTAGGGTTGCGCAGGACACTGCGATATAATGTAGAAATAATGGCGACGGGAAATTTCATTCACTACCTACGTTATAACAATTTTAAGAGGTTAACTTTCTCTGATTATAGACCAAAAGTTGCCCAGTTTGGAGGGAGTGAAGAGTTGGAGGGAGAGGTTTCTCGGTCCCTTGTCCTTCAACTCTTCACGTTTCACGGATTAGATTATATACTATCAGTAGTGCTAGTGAAGTTAAAGGCTTTGACGCGCACACCGGGAACGACACTACCGCCAAAGCGTTGCACAGTGGTGAGGGCATCCACATCCCGCAACATTTCGGGTAAACTTTGATTAAAACGCAGGTTTTCGATGGGATAGGCAATTGCTCCATCTTCAATCCAGAATGTACCATCCCGGGTCATTCCGGTAACTTCTAAGGTGCGCGGATTGATATAGCGCACATACCAAGCCCGACTAACCAGGATGCCTTGTTGAGTTTGGGCAATTAAGTCGGCTATACTTGCCTCCCCACCTGTCATGGCAATGGGATACATCATCCCGGTGGGTTGTTTGTCTTGCTGTTGCGCCCAATATCGACTGTAGGAGAGGGTTTGGGGAATACCTTTTGTGATGATATCCAGAGGATTATTACTCAATCCATCATCAAAAAAAGTGCCTGCCTGCAATAAGGGATGGGCGGGATTACGCTGGACTTGTACCAAGGGGCTAAACATTGTTTCTCCGACGCGATTGCCTGCGGATTTTCCGGCTGCATCGGTATGCGACATAAACGATCGCCCTTCATCTGCTGCCCGTGCATCCAGATTCCAAATCAGCCAAGGCAGTAAGTCTGCAAAAGCTGCTGCATCAAAGATGACGGGATAAACACCGGGTTTGATTTTGCGGGGAGACTGCGAGGCAAGAGAACGGGCGATCGCCTGTTCAGTCATTTCGGCGATCGGTAAGCGCTCAATTGCAAAAGCAGTGCGACGATTCCAACTCGATCCCTTGCTAATTTTAGCAGTTAAGCTGAAATCTGCCTCAGTTGTGCGATCGCTTGCCAATATCCCCAAAGAATTGCCGATCGCCCGAATCGTGGCAGAAACACTCAGGGTCCCCGAACTTTCTACCCCTGATTGTGCTGCCTTCTCACAAACTTGTTTGACCATTTCTCCTCGCCGCAGGGGAGAAACCGTGGCAGTAGCATCATCAAAGGCAGGAATCCGGCGATCGTAGGGTTGCGGTTCCAGGAGAGGAACCCACTCCGGGTCCTCGGGGGCAATTCGGGCGAGTTCTTCGGATTGGCGCAGGGTTGTGGCGATCGCCTCCGGATCTTCTTCAGAAGTAGACGCCGAAGCACTCCGCTTGCCAAAATAACTGGTAATCGTGAGATTAAACCGATTGCGACTAATATTCTGGGTAATTTGATTCTCGGAAAACCGACTCAGGGAAGATTCCCCATCACTCAGACTCACAAAAACGCCTTCTGCTTGGGATTGCTTCAGGGTCGATTCCACCAAGGATAAAGCTTGGTCCTCACTCATTAAAATGGGGGCAGTTGCTGGGGTCATAAGCGTTTTAGAGTTTAGATTTTATATTATATTTTATCACTTGGGATGAGATTCCCCCGAAACCATATATTTAATCAAAACATTCATATCTAAACAAAGGGTTTTACTCATCATCTTTCCCTTCTCTAAGCTGACGAATCAATTCGGTATCATCCGGTTGGGGCGGTAGTTCTTTGTTAAGGGCTAGAATTTTTTGATTGGCGGCTAATCCTTTCCGGCGTCGCACTTCCCGATCCAATGCGAGGATGACGACATCATTTAAAGTTTCATCGGGACTACTCAGGCGTTGGGCGTTTCCGAGGAGTTTTTGGGGAATATTAAGGGTTACAGACTCTTCCATCGCTAATCACCAATTAGGATAACTCTAAAATACCACAATTTGAAGTTGATTAGTTGCCGATCGCCCCACCTTATCAATCTAGGATTTCCAGTTAAGTAGCGGCGAGAAACCGGGTTTTTTGCCCCTAACTCTGATAAGTTATCGAAACTTTTTGCTAGAAACTTGTTTTTTTGTGCCTTTACCAATAATATTCTGGGTTCCGTAGGCGATCGCCACCCTAATCGACTATAACTAAATAATTGATCGCCGTAGAGAGTTTATCCTAGCTACGGTACTGGTTAATTTACTGTATCGCATGGCACCGATGTATGGCTACAGAGTCGTTTGAGAAAAATAGTATGGGTTGGCAGATCCAACTCATTCTCCAAAACATATCCGAGTGGTGGGAACTACAAACCGCTAAGATTGAACTTCCGGAATTTCCAGCGGCGGAAATTCCAGGTTTGGATCAACTGGTAAGGTTTGTAGGATGGGCGATCGCCTTGTTACTGTTATCCTGGTTCCTATGGCGTCTTTCTGATATTTTAGGACCTTATATTTATAGGGCATTCAATCCCGTAACTCCTGGTAAGAGGAAAGAAACTCCTCTGATAAAAAATTTATCGGTTGAAAGGTGGTTGAAGCGATCGCGCCAACTTCAAAGTCGCGGCCATTACGGCGAAGCCTGTCGCTGTTTATATATGGCAATGCTACAGCGTTTGAATGATAAAAGTATTATTCCTCACCAACCCCATCTCACTGACCGCGAATATCAGACATTACTCCAGCAAGAAATGTCCATTAATGCTTATCAAAAGCTGCTACAAACTCACGAACAATTTTACTTTGATAATCGGGATATTACTTCAGATATGTTAAGTGAATGCCAGAAAGCATATCGAGAAATTGAGAGGAAATCATGATTTTTTCTAAGCGTAAGTTAGGGATATTTGCGGCCCTGGTGATCGGGGCGATCGCCCTCCTTACTTTGGTAATGGCACCGGCTACCAGTGGGAAAATTAATAGCGGGTCAACTTACCGACTGGCTGCCGATGGATATGGCGCATGGTACGCTTATATGCAAGCCCGAGAAGCCCCTATTCAACGGTGGGAAAAACCCGGCATTGAATTAATCGAAAGCGAAGAAATTGATACTCCCGTTACGTTCCTTCAAGTGGACAGTCAGTTTACCCGTGGAGGGCAAGGGAGACTCGATGCAACTTTTCTTTCAGAATCAGAAAAAAGCTGGATAAGAAAAGGCAACAATTTAGTTATTTTAGGGGTGAAAAATCCGGTTACCGAAGCTCAATTTAGCAGCCTTCAAAAAAGCTCTTTTGGTCCAATAAAAATTGATACCCGGAGACGACGCCGTAACCCGAACGAAATTTTATTAGGGGATGAATTCGGGGGGATTGTTTGGCAGGAAAATATCGGACAAGGAAAAGCGATTTATGCCACTACTCCCTATTTAGCTGCTAATGCTTATCAAAATGTACCGGGAAACTATGAATTTTTAGCGAGTTTGGTGACTGAAGGCAGTCGCCCAATCTGGGTTGATGAATATTCCCACGGCTATAAAGATAGGGAAGTAATCGAACGCGAACAAAGACAGACTTTAGCCCATTATTTCTTTCAGACTCCCTTATTCCCTGTATTTGTCCAGTTTATAGTTTTAATCGGTGTCTTAATTTTGGCAAAAAATTGGCGATTTGGGCAACCGGATCGAGTATCTTCACCAGGGGTAGAAAATAGCCAAGCTTATATCCAGGCATTAGGAGGAGTCTTGCAAAAAGCAGGCCGTCATGATTTTATAGTAGAGGTGGTGGGGAAAGAAGAACAATTGCAACTGCAAAAAGCATTAGGATTGGGTCAAGTTCCCCTGGATTATGAAACCTTAGCGCAAGCTTGGGCCGAAAAAACCGGGCGTCCGCAAACGGAATTAATGCACCAGTTGCAAGTTCTTTCTAAAACTCGTCGCCTTCGAGAGTTAGACTTGCTACGCTGGGTGAAAAAATGGGCGGCAATTCGTCGGGGTATTTCATTTTAAGGGTTAGGTATTCAAAACATGAGTGAAACAAGGGTAATTTTAACCCGCTTGGGTCAAGCATTAGACAAAATTGTGGTCGGGCAAGCGGTGGTGGTCCAGCAATTGCTGGTGGCCTTGTTAGCCGGGGGTCATGTCATTATTGAAGGGGTACCCGGCACGGGAAAAACGTTATTAGTGAAGGTGTTAGCCCAGTTAATTCAAGCGGATTTCCGCCGAATTCAACTAACACCGGATATCTTGCCTTCAGATATCGTAGGAACTAATATTTTTGACATGAATACTAGCAGTTTTACCCTAAAGCGAGGGCCTGTTTTTACAGAAATTTTACTGGCGGATGAAATTAACAGAACTCCCCCTAAAACTCAATCGGCACTGTTAGAAGCGATGGAAGAACAACAGGTCACGTTAGATGGAGAAAGTTTACAGTTACCGGACCTATTCTGGACGATCGCCACTCAAAACCCCTTGGAATTTGAAGCCACTTATCCCCTGCCAGAAGCGCAACTTGATCGCTTTTTATTTAAACTGGTGGTAGATTATCCCGACCCGGCAGCAGAAAAGCAAATGTTGCTCAATTCTCAGGCCGGATTTCAAGCAAAACGCCTAGAATTGTCAAAAATAAAACCCTTAGCAACGGTGCAGGAAATTCTTAATGCCCGAGAGCAAGTTAAGGGAGTTAAAGTAGCTGAAAATATAATAGATTATGTGTTAGCTTTGGTCCAGCGATCGCGAAAATTACCGGATTTAGCATTAGGTGCATCCCCGCGATCGGCAGTCGCTTGGTTGCAAACCAGTAAAGCACAGGCTTGGTTAAATGAGCGTGATTATGTTACCCCCGATGATGTAAAAGCGGTAGCCTTTCCCTTACTGCGCCATCGGTTTATTCTCAAACCGGAAGCTCTTCTCGATAGCGTACAAATTGAGAGTGTGGTTACTTCTCTTCTCCAACAAGTTGCGGTTCCCAGGTAAGGGGTTGGGAATAATAAAGTGTGAGGGAGGAAGGATTAACTTTTCCCCTAGATGCCTTCATCTTTTCCGGTTTTATTATTTCCCTTCTTCTTATTTAAGATAAATGACCACTAATTCAAAACAAAAGATAGGTTTTTCATGATTCCATCTAAATTGTTGTATTTATTATTAGGACTAGGAATAATAATCGCTCTAGTGATAGCGATTTTATGGAATCCTAAAGCAAGTATTGTAATAACATTACTATTTGATTTAATAATTTTAGGAGTGGCTTTTATTGATAGTCAGCGGGGGCGACAATATCGGGTTGAGGTGACGCGCGATCCTCTCGGGAAATTATCAATTGGACGGGACAATCCGGTAGTGCTTTCTGTACAGTCGCGACAAAAATCGGCTGTGATTATGATTGGAGACTGCTATCCTACAGCATTTGAAGTGTCTGCGCCGCACTTGCAAACCACCGTAGCAGCGAATACTACCCAAGAACTCACTTATACCGTCAAACCTAGCAAGCGGGGGGAGTACGAGTGGGGGAATATACAAGTGCGGCAGTTGAGTCCCTGGGGTTTGGCGTGGTTGGATTGGACCATTCCGGCATCGGTGAAAGTGCCAGTTTACCCCGATTTAGTGGGATTGCGATCGCTGACGATTCGTCTGGCGTTACAGTCTACGGGTACCATGCGGCAACGGATGCGCCGCCTCGGGAATGGCACAGAATTTGCTGAATTGCGGGAATATAGCATAGGAGATGATACACGCCTAATTGATTGGAAAGCCACGGCGCGTCGTCATCGCCCTCTAGTGCGAGTGTTAGAACCGGAACGAGAGCAAACTCTGTTGATTTTACTCGATCGCGGGCGGTTGATGACAGCACAGGTGCAGGGGATGCAGCGTTTTGACTGGGGGTTGAATGCCACTTTATCTTTAGTGTTAGCGGGGTTAAATCGAGGCGATCGCGTCGGGGTTGCCGTCTTTGATCGAGACATTCATACTTGGATTCCCCCCGCACAAGGTTCACGTCAAATGCCTCACTTAATTGAACGTCTCACTCCTATTCAACCGGCGTTACTCGAACCTGACTATATGGGTGCCGTCACCCGAGTGGTGTCCCAGCAAACCCGCAGGGCGTTGGTTGTAGTGATTACGGATATTGTAGATGCCACGGCATCCTCGGAACTTCTCGGGGCTTTGCAACACCTCACCCCGCGTTACTTACCCTTTTGTGTCACTCTACGCGATCCTCAAGTAGACCAAATTGCTCACACTTCCACGGCAGAACTTGACACAACCTATTCCCGTGCAGTAGCCTTAAATTTATTATCTCACCGTCAATTGGTTTTTGCCAATTTAAAGCAAAAAGGCGTTTTAGTTTTAGATGCCCCAGCCCATTTAATTAGCGATCAATTGGTTGACCGCTATCTGCAACTTAAAGCAAGAAACTTATTATAAAAACTAGACTTGTTCTTTAAACTCTGCTCATTAGGTTAATTAAAAGATAAATTTAAGTCTGGTTAATCAGTCCTAAATTTATCTTTTGAGCCTTGTCTAGATTCAGGGTCTGCTTTGGGAATAATAAAAAAAATGGAATCATGAGAAAATAATCGAGCGGAATATCACGGAGTTGGTTTTTTGCGACTGCAATAGCGGATTAATAAAGCAAATAATCCTATCCCCGCTAAATATTTGAGAGAATCGGGAATACCCGGATTGGGCGAGAAAAATCCTTCAATTAACCCAGCTATAATTAACATGGGTACGACCCCAAATATCAATTTGGCGGCTTGATATCCATAAAATTGTAAAGCATCAATGCGACGATATTTACCGGGAAATAGTAGCCCTCTGCCAATTAGCAAACCAGCAGCACCCGCAAAGAAGATGGCGGGTAATTCAAGGGAACCGTGAGGCCAAACAAAGGCCCAAAAAGGATAGGATAAATTATATTGCTCAACCAGAGTGGCGATCGCCCCAATATGAATCCCATTATAAACTAAAATAAACAGGGTATAAACTCCCCCGGTAATCCCTCCCCCAACCGCACCAAAGGAAACCAGGAGATTATTAATCGTGATACTGCTAGAGGCAAGGGGCTCGATACCGACGATGGAACCCATCCACAATTCCCCTTTATCTCGGACCATTTCAATGATATGGGGAGGTACAACAACTGCCATAAATACAGGGTCTTGCCACCCATACCACCATGCCACCAAAGCACCGACTGCAAAGGTGGCAGTCGCTACCGCAATATATCCCCAGGTTTCCTGGACGATTGCCGGGAAACCCCAGCGCAAAAACTCCACAACCGCCCCCCATTCCTGTCGGCGAGACCCTTGATAAATTTGGTTATAACTGCGCGAAGTCAACTGTTGCAAGTCCTGGATTAACGTCATCCCCAGATTGTGAGTTCTCGCCCTTGCCAGGTCCGCTGAAACGGAGCGATATAAGCTCGCCAGTTCTTCAATTTCTAGCGCTTGCAGAGATTTTAATCCTTTTTTTTCGATCTGTCTCAATAATGTATCTAGTCTCTGCCAATTGGGTTCCCGCCGCGCCATCCACCGTTGAACATTCATAATATTTTTCAAAATTCCCTAACTCTCTCTATCCAGTCTAAATCATTCCCGAACTCCGAGGGCCAACAATTTTTAAAACTGTAAACCTGTGTCCAGAAGCCTAATTTAAAATTTTGATTTTAGGGGGGTTGCGATCGCTTTTTTCGGTTATCTATTATACAAATCAAAATAACCCCTTAGAGCGCGTTCCAATTATCTTTCCCAGTTTAACCGGCGATCGCAACTATTCCCTCCCCACTATCCCAGTCGCTGGTACCCCGCTTCTATCTCGCCTCTAACCCTCATTCATGTGCTGGGTATCGCCAGATCCAGCTTTGAAGGTTTATTCTAAACTTTTCCTATAGATTTTGCTGTTCTCGTCCCCGATAGCCTTAAACTAAATTCATCAATCCATTGGAGATCTGGAGTTATGCCTCGAAATCTGAATTCAGATGCAAGGATAGGTCCCTTGAGTGTGGGAAATATCGTCAGTGGAAGCCTACGGCTGTATCGGGACCACTTTAAACAATACTATACTTTAGCATTGCTCGGCTCTGTGTGGGTTGCGGTTCCAATTTATGGGTGGGCCAAATATGCGGCTATGCATGGATTAATTGCGCGTCTAGCCTTTAAAGAAGTGATCGAACGTCCCGAAACAGTGGAGGAGGCACGGCGTTACACTGAGCCTCGGCTGTGGAGTTTTTTAGGGGTGAGCTTGTTAGTGGGTCTAATCTCCTATGGCGTCATTTTATTAGGAGGGATAGCGGTTGGTATTGTCTTGGGAATCGCAGGCGCTATTTTGGGAGTAAATAATCCCCTATTAGCGATTTTGCTTTCCGTGGTATTGGGGTTATTTTTAATCAGTTTATTGGTCTGGCTTTACGCCCGATTATCCATTGCAGAACTGCCGATCGCCCTAGAAAATAATGTGGAAAATACTAAAGCCCTCAGTCGAAGCTGGAATTTAACGAAAGGATTCGTCATTCAGTTACTCGGTGTCTATCTAGTCGCCTCGCTAATTTCTGTGCCCATGGTGGTTGTGTTGCAGTTGTTAATGTTTATTATTCAAGGAATTTTGACTGCCTTCCTGGGAAACCTACCTAACGCGGAAGCGGTGCTGTTCTTGATTTCCCTGGAATTAAGTATTATTGCAAGTTCAATTTTAATCCCTTTTTGGCAAGCGGTTAAAGCTCTTCTCTACTATGATATCCGCAGTCGGCGCGAAGGCATGGATTTGGAGTTGGCAGATTCTCAGGATTGGAAATAAAACTTGGGAGGTTCGCCCCATTTGAGGCGCAGTGGGGGAATTCTGAGTTTTATTAGGGATAAAATAGGCGCTTTCAAATCTAATCAACCCTCATGAAATTATTTAATCAAATTCGACTCCAAACTCCAGAAAGTGTCGAACTGGAATTTACGTTAGCGGGAATCGGTAACCGCGCCTACGCCCTAACCGTTGATTATTTGGTTTTGGCCTTAATTGAATTAGGCGTTTTATTGGGATGCTTTGCCGGATCGCTATGGTTAAGGGATATTATCCAAGATGCCTTCGGAACTGACCTTCGGGTGCAACAGTGGTTACTGGCGATTTTGCTGTTATCCATGTTTGCCATTTATATTGGGTATTTTATCTGGTTTGAAGTGTTTTGGCAGGGTCAAACCCCGGGGAAACGCCGGGTCAATATTCGAGTAATTCGCGATGATGGACGGCCTTGTGGTCTTCAACAATCAACTCTCCGGGCGTTGTTGCGTCCCCTGGATGAAGTCCTTTTTATCGGCGCATTTTTGATTGCCTTAACTTCTCAGGAAAAGCGGTTAGGGGATTGGGTGGCGGGAACGGTAGTGATCCAAGAAAACCAGGCGATCGCCGAGTCCAATTTTACTCTCTCTGAAACTGCCCAATTGTTAAAAAATCAGTTAATAGAACTCGCTAACTTTTCAGGTTTACTGCCTGATGATTTTGCAATTATCCGCACCTATTTGCAACGCCGTAATCAGATGACAATGGAGGCCAGAACTAAAGTCAGCCGTCAGCTTGCCACTCAGGTTAAACAAATGATTGCCCTGGAAAGTTTACCACAAAAGGTCACGGCAGAGGAGTTTTTAGAGGCGGTTTATTTGGCCTATCAACATGAGCGATCGCCGAGTTCAAATCCTGATAATTTACCCTAAATTATCTCAACAGAGCGTTAATCTTTACCAATTGGTAGCTAACTTCCCCTCCTGAGTGAGCAATTGAGAAGCCATTTCGCTATTAACGGGGGGTGAGAACAGATACCCTTGAGCCATCGCACATCCAAGTTGTTGGAGTTTCTCTAACTGGGCGGATGTTTCCACTCCCTCGGCAATGACTTCCATGCCTAAATCATGAGCTAAACTGACAATAGTCATCACAATTTCAGAATTTTCTCCCTCTACCCCGATCCGATTCACAAAAGAGCGATCAATTTTTAACGTATCCAGGGGAAATCGATGTAAGTAGCTTAATGAAGAATACCCGGTGCCAAAATCATCCATGCACAGGTTTATTTTTCTTTCTTTAAGCTGCAACAGCATTTCCGTGGCTAACTCGGGATTATCTACGATCGCGCTTTCGGTAATTTCCAGCTTTAACATACTGCCATCCAGACCCGTTTCAGCCAAAATCCGGTCCACTTGTGCGATCAGATCCACTCGGGAAAATTGCCGTCCTGATAAGTTAACGGCAACGGTTAAGGGTAAGGCGTGGGGAAATCGCTCTTGCCAAATTCGCAACTGTTGGCAAGCCTCACGGAGTACCCACTGACCCAGGGGTACAATTAGGCCAGTTTCCTCGGCGATCGAGATAAACTCACTGGGAGGAACAAACCCCAGTTCGGGATGTTCCCACCGCAATAGCGCCTCAAACCCTTCAATTCGGCCCGTTTTTAGGCAAACAATCGGCTGATAGTGCAAGGTAAAGGCGGAGGGTTTTTTGACCGGGTGAAAGGGCATAGATGACGTTGAAATCGCCATTTCTGCTCCGTTTTCGTTACTTTCTGAATCGGTAGAGGAAGGGAGGAAAAACCGGGGTTGGGGCAGTCGCTTTTCTCCTTCGGAAATGGCGCGGCGCAGGTCATTTTCTAACTTGAGGAGGCGGACTACGCGATCATGCATCGCGGTATCGAAAACCTCGTGGCGAGAGCGTCCCAAGGCTTTGGCACGATACATGACGATATCCGCATCTCGTAAAAGGTCCTCGGGGCGCTCGTACCCCCGGGAACTGAGGGCAATCCCGATACTAACGCTTGAAAACACTTCTTGTCCTTCGATCGCAAAGGGACGGGTTAAGCAAGCGTGAATCCGTTCTGCTACGCGTTTTGCGGTGCGTAAGGCACGGATATCTTTAAGGATAATGGCAAATTCATCCCCTCCTAGGCGGGCGATCGCGTGTTCGTTACGCCGGAAACTATGGGGACGCACGGCCAGGGTCTTGCGAAGTCGTTCGGCTATCTCAATTAATAGGCGATCGCCAACCCCATGTCCCAAACTATCATTAATCACTTTAAAGCGATCGAGATCCAAAAATAGAACTGCAAATAAATAGTTAGGATTTTGTTTACCTCGCTCCCATTCCTGACGGAGTTCTTGCATAAATAACGTCCGGTTGGGGAGTTCAGTTAAAGCATCATGGAAGGCATTATGCCGCAATTTTTCCTCAATTTCTGCTTTTTCGGAAATTTCCGCTCGCAGTCGATCATTGGCTGCTTTTAATTTAGCTGTGCGTTCCTCAACGATCGCCTCTAACTGAGTATTTAAAGTAGCCAGTTTAGTCTCAGCTTGATGGCGGGCGATCGCCCCGCCAATACTTCCGGCTGATGCCTTCAAAATCGATTCTTCGGTTTCGGACCATTGCCGTTGATGATGGCAATCGTTAAATCCGATGAACCCCCAACACCGCCCTTCGATGGCGATCGGCATGACTAAAATGGATTGAATTCCTTGCGCCTCCAGAATTTCCCGTTCGCTGTCCCTGAATTCAGCCACAATTCCCCCGATCGCGTTTCCTGCGCTGAGGGTCTCGTACCACCCCGGCAAATTATCTTCATAAGAAAGGATTTGGAATGCAGGGTTTTCCTTCGAGGAAGCCACTCCTTTTTTTACCCATTCCCAGCACATCCTCATCAGATGTTCTTCCGTCAGACTTTGGTAATTTTCCACCAGGTAGGCGCGATCCACCCCTGCGGCACTTCCTAATGCAGCCAATGCTTTGGTGATCGCTTCGGATAAATTCGGGGCTGTTAACAGCGCATGGGTTGCTAAGGCTACCCCTTCTAAGAGGCGATCGCGCTGTTCGAGTTGGACTGCTGCTTCCTTCAGTTCCGTGATATCTTTTTCATTAACCAGAACCGCTTGATCCCCAGTCACCGGATCCTTGGCATTGCGGATCTCCACCGCGTGCCATCGCACCCCCTGCAACGTGTGCACCTGGGTTTCGTGGTAAAAAACATTCCCCGCATCAATGCAGGCTCGCGCTCGTTCGGCGTCTGTGCTATTTACAAATCGCTTCCTCCAGGCGTTTTTGCACAGATTTTCTCCCTTTTTGTCCTCCCCATAACACCGGGTTGCTACAGGGTTCTGCATCACCATTGTGCCGTCTGCTTTGTACAAGGAAATCATCACCGTTGCCTGGCGCAGCACTTCATTGGATCGCCACATTTCCCAGTCATGGCGTTTCATCACCTCCGTCATGCCCTCTACCAAGACCCCCATTCGTCCGGATTCAATCCGAATTCCCGAACAGGCACAGCGAATGGATATGGGTTCACCATCCGCTTTAAAGGTCCATTGTTTCACGACCGTTGTACCCTGCTGCAATTGTTCTAGATCAATTTGGATCCCGCTGGAGTTGTCATCGAAGGGGTTGCTCCAATTTTCGCCGGGCAGTTGCCCTATGCTCTTTACCTGCCACAGATCTAGGGCCGTAGCGTTTGCCCACCATATCTGCTTTTGGTCAAAATCCCAAATCCAAATGGGGGAAACCAACAGATCCAACGACGCTAGTTCTTGGCGATTGAGTATTGAATCGCTGAGTTGTGCCATGAATCGGTGTTTTATTTAATAAATTTTTTAAGGAGAATATCGGGCGATCGCTTTTTTTTAAGGATGGGTTTCCAGGAGGGTAAGGGTCACAAACAGGGGGTTTTCCTGGTCCTATTCTGGGTTTTTCCGGTTATTGCTTCTCTTTTTCAGGGTAATGATATATTTTTTCCTCAACCCAGTTTTATTAATCTAATTGTATCCCCAATCTCTGTCCTTGTCTGCCTGGGTTTTAGATTTTTTGATAAATCAAGTTGCTCCCCTGGTATTTTTTAGGTAAAGAGGAGGGAGCCTTCCCCTTGGAGGAATAGGGGCTTAGACCTGAGAAAAAGCCCCGATAAAGGACTAACTTAGACGATAGGGTGGCTCTATCTTAGCTCTAAGAAGGCTGTTATTAAGGGGTTAAGAAGGGCCGCCAATGAAAATGTCCCGCACCCGAACCGGGACGCAGGCATGAGTCATTTGGGCTATTTGCATGGGTTCTCCTTTTCCACAGAGATTAGTGCCACACTGGATCTGCTCGGACTTGGGTCCGATCGCATCGACACTCTTCCAAAAATCCGTAGTCATAGCTTGATAGGTGACATCTTTTAACATTCCAACTACCTTGCCATTTTTAACTTTCCAAAAGGCATCCCCGCCAAATTGAAAATTCCGTCGTTGTTGATCGATGGAATAGCTGCCAATACCATCAATTAAAATTCCGTCTTCTGTATCGGCGATCGCTTCGGCTAGGGTCGCAGTATGGCTGCCTCCTTCCGGTCCCGGTTCCAAACCTAGATTGGGAATCCGCACCATTGGCACATTATACCAACTATCCGCATAAGCACATCCATTACTACTCCCCCGTCCCAGTCGTGCTGCCGTCTCGCGATCGGTGAGATAATCGACTAAAATTCCATCCTTGACAACGTACCATTCTTGTGATGCCACACCTTCATCGTCATACCCCATTGTTCCTCTTCCCCCCGGTTGAGTGCGATCGGCCTTAAAATTAACCCAAGGGGCGGCGTACTGTAGGCTTCCCAATCCATCGGTGGTAGCAAAACTGGTCCCGGCAAAATTCGCTTCGTAACCATACACGCGATCGAGTTCCGTAGGATGTCCAACGGATTCATGAATCGTTAAAAACAGATTCGTAGGCTTGAGAATTAAAGTCGTCTGAATTCCCGAGGGTCCTTTGGGTGCCTGAACTTTTTCGATCGCCTCCGTTGCCACGCGATCCACTTCCCCCAGCAAATCCTCCCGCTCAATATGTTCATACCCACGATTTAAAGGAGGCCGTTCGTAGCTACGGCTTTGGGCATCTCCATTGGCAACAGCAGTGCAATTATATCCTGGATAACTGCGGTAAATGGTTTGTTCAATCAGTGACCCTTCCGTTGAGGCAAAGGTTTTCTGTTCCTGGGTAAAGCGCAGGAAAGACGAGGCTTTTTTAATGCCGCGATCGCCATACCCTAACAACCGCTCATTAATTTCTAACAACAAATCCGCTTGATCCCCAATTGGAATGGCAAATGGATCAATTTCAATCGGGGTCACATACCTATCTTGATAGGCTTCTACGGGCACTAAAGTCACGGGAGTTTGTTGAGTGAGGTGACTGCCTTTGGCAATCTCGATCGCCAGGGTGACAATTCGTCTAACTTCTTCCGAGGTCCTGCGATGACTGGCAGCAAATCCCCAAGAGCCCCGATGTAAAACCCGCACGCCAAATCCGGAACTCACGCGATCGCTCAAGTTACTTAAAGAGCGATCTCGTGCCGTTAAACTGCGATCGCGATAGCGACAGAGGCGGATTTCTCCATACTCACACCCGGCATGGCGAATCAAGGCGATCGCTTCGGTTGCTAAATCTTGATGGGTTATCTGAGTTGGCGCTTCTAGCATAACGGGTTTACCAGTGAGTTATTCTCTTTAATTCTATCTTGCCTCTATCCTGTCTAGATTGAAACAGTTCATTATTAGGCAAGAAAGTCTACAAAAACCGGCATCCATAAAGGATACAGCTACACAGACTCAACTGTATTTGTAGGTTTTCTTAAGAAGAAAAAATAGGTCTTTGCAAGCCCGATGGGGTATCAACTCCCGTAATTTAGCTATTCCCACCCTTTATCCGGGTTCGTTGATCCTAGGATCAGTTTGGAGACTGCCGCGACTGTCTAATAAAGTGGCGATCGCATTGGCAATTCGTTGTGCAGAACCGACAAAGAAGGTGCGATCAATGGTTTGAAAAGTATCGCTGGGTTGGTGGTAGTGAGGCGATCGCAGATTACCCGTATCGGTTACCAAAACTGCACCAATCCCTTGATACCAAAAGGGGGCATGATCACTGCGCAGGGTATCAGGAATCAATAATCCCTTGAAGGGAACCGCCAAAGTATAAATCAGCGGTAAATTAGCGGATGTTCCCATCTGGAACGATTCAATTAGGGGTAAATGTTCTGTATCCCCGACGAGGGCGATAAAATCACCGCGATCGCTAGGAGGTTCTATGGGGAGTTGGGGGGGATAACCCTGACATCCGGGTTGATAACAAGCATATCCCACCATATCCACCACAATTGCACCGCGCAAGTCCGCTATCCAGTCCGGATTGGTGGCGAAGGCAAAACTCCCATGTAATCCGATTTCCTCTAAATCAAAAAAAACCAACCGCAGCGATCGCTCAGTTTGCCGTTCCTGGAACAGTCGCGCCACTTCCAATAACACCGCAACACCACTGCCATTATCACTTGCACCGGCAGAACCCGGAACCGTATCATAATGTGCGCCTAGTAAGATAGTTCCCGCTTCGGGATTCTTGCCTAGTTTGTCTGCAATAATATTAATTCCCCCGTCAAAGGGATGGGATTGCGTTGTCCATCCTGCTGCTATCAGGCGACTGCGGATATACTCTCGCGATCGCTCTCGGCTGTCTGGGGTAGAACGATCAAAGGCTAATTCTTCTAAATCTGCCATCAGGCGATCGGGGACGACTGCCGGAGCACGCACGAACTCCATTTTCAGGGGGTCGGGTTTGGGAATACCGGGGACTGGATCGGCTGGCTGCTGTGAGATGGGAGCATCAGGGCGATCGGATGATACCGGCGAGCGATCGCGCTCAAAACTAACCGCAATTACAACGGCGATCGCCATCAGCAGGCACAGCAGAATCCAGATTTTTTGTCTCATGGTTTCGTATTCATCAAATCAACTTCGTCAGGCATCCGCAAGGGTTAATGAAAGCAAAAAGTCTAATGTAGAGACGCGAAATTTCGCATCTCTACATATAAACGAGAGCGTCAACTCTACAAAGTTTTAACGTAAGAAAGCCAACTTTGTACCGGACGGAACCCCATCGCATCATACAATCGAGTTGCACCCGTAGCACTATCTGCATCAACACCTAGCTTGATGCTGGTAGCTCCTGCGGCGTGGAGTCGGTGCATGGTGGCAAGGAGCATAGAACGACCTAATCCCATCCTCCGAAAGCCGCGCCGGGTTCCTAACCAGCTAATCCAGCCGGTTTTGGTGGATTGGGGTAAGCAGGTTTGGAGAGAACTTTGGCAAAGGGCAGCAAAAGTACCATTGGGGGCGATCGCCACTAAATCAAATTCCCGTTGATAGTTCGGATCCTGTTGCCAATCTTGAAAACTACTTAGGGTTAAATCGTGGTGATCCCAATGGTCGATAAAAGATTCGTTATATAAGTCTACCCAGGCTTGGGCCTCCCGTTCCGGATCTACCGATCGCCGGGTAAATCCCGTAGGAAATTCTGGGATAGGTAAGGTTTCCAAATCGGATTTGACTAGGGTCAAAAAGGTCCGTTCTAAGCTAAAATTATGCCGTTCTAGGGTAGCAATTCTAATTAAGGCTTCGGCACGAGTTTTGGTGTGTAAGTGGATACTCAGTCCGCTATTACTCCCTATATCTCGTAGGCGATTTTCTGCCCAATCTAAAATTTCAGTTTCTAAAGGAATAAAGCCCTCGTTAAAGCTATTTCCCAAGGAATCTTTGGGGTCAACGTAAAACCACAAATACCCATCTAATCCTTGGTCCGGTTCCGGTATCCAAAGTTGTCCAAACCCTCGTAGGTGACCGTTCTGGTCTTTCCATAAACGCCGAGACCTGACCGATGAGGTCGTGACGATCCATTTAAGGTCTGCAATTGATTTATCTTCATCTAGTAAACCATCGATTTCACAGGTTTTAACTAGCTCAGCAATCTGTTGTAAGTCTGTTTCGCCCGCTACGGGGCATCTACTGATGATACTCATAAAAAAAATGAATGGATTGGAAAGAAAGGACAGGACAAACGCAGTCACGTTGGTCTATAAGTTGGAATAAAACAGCAGATCAATTGCCGGAGGTTTCACATCCTGCTCGCTACCCAAAATACCAAAAAAATAGCGAGGAAGATGCAAACCGAGTGGTCCGGCTTACCTGCACTCCTTGGACTCCCTACGGTCCCTAAAAACTGACCTGCTGAGCGCGATCGCCCAGCCGGACATCTTCAGCCTATCCCGCCAATTTTTTTGTATAACCATTAAAACTGAACGGCAACGGCTCGGCCCCAAAGCTCTATTACGAACCCCCGACTCCCCAGGGCAGTCGGATCAGGGGTTCATTTTGTTAAGGTATTTATGGATACTCAACCGCTAAGTATGAGGCAGTCTCATACAAATTTAATCCTCTATATTACTGGGTTTGATTGCGGCAGCAAACTTGATCCAAGTCGAACTATTCTGTTCGCTTGCAGCCGTAGAGTGATCAAGTTTTCTGTTCTGGACTATCGATTCGTTATCGTTGCCGATGGATTATATCCAATTAAAGTTATCCACCCCCAGTTTAGGTTTGGTGAGTCTCTTAAGATTATACACCATAAACCCCACAGTCTCCGCAAAAGTTTTTTAATCACGGGGAAAGAAACAAGCTGAAACTGGCTTTGGAGATAGATTTAAGAGCATTTGAGGAGGGGGAGCATTTCCCCAGGGAAGCCCATAAAATCCTTAGTTCTTAATTCTTAATTCTTAATTTTATATCAGTCATTTTCCCGGCGAGGGAAAGGGCCGCATTTATCTATCCCCCTCCCCAGCATAGAGATTCCCAGCTAAATAAGATAAGATAACGAAGCTACAGAAAGGGCGAGGGGAAACTCCGGTGAAAGTCCGAGGCTGTGCGGCAACTGTCAGCGATATGGGTCTGGGTCCCCAGGGTATTATTAGCTCTAGGACACAGAAAAAATCGCAAGCCAGAACACCCTCGCCCGTTATTTGCTCACTCGATTTCCTGCCTCGCACGGGACAAGGAGCCTGAATTTTAATGCCAAACGTCAAAACATCCGACCTCATAGAAATTACATCCCAGACTGCCCAGTTGCAGTCCCGGGGATTACCCCCTTTACCGATACAGCGTCCTCTATTGCTGGTCGGTCATGGGACCCGAGACGAACGGGGACGACAAACTTTCTTGGATTTTGCGGCAGCCTATACAGCCTTAGACCCCTCGCGTTTGGTCGTGCCTTGTTTCCTAGAACTGACTGAGCCTAGCATTCAGGAGGGGGTAGATCGGTGTGTGGACCTGGGATATTCGGAATTTTCTGTGTTGCCGGTTCTGCTATTTGCAGCCCGCCACAATAAATTTGATATTACCAATGAATTAGACCGAGCCCGGGAACGCCATCCCCATCTCAAATTTTATTACGGGCGACATTTTGGGATTGCTCCGGGAATTGTGGAATTGTGGCGATCGCGACTGGCTCAACTCGACGAACCCGAGCATAATCCCCATCAAATTGAGCGATCGGATACGGTTTTGCTATTTGTGGGACGCGGTTCTAGCGACCCCGATGCCAACAGCGATGTCTATAAAATCGCCCGAATTCTTTGGGAGGGAAGCGGTTATAAAACCGTAGAAGTCTGTTTTATTGGCATTACCCATCCCCGATTAGAAGAAGGATTCGATCGCGCTCGACTGTTCCAACCCAAGCGGATTATTGTCATTCCTTATTTCCTGTTTACAGGCGTTTTAGTTCAGAAAATTTTCGATATCACTGCTGCACAGCAAGAACAATGGCCGGAACTATCCATTACCGCACTGCCGGAAATGGGCATTCACCCGGAATTGCTTACCCTTCTGCGCGATCGCGAGATTGAAACCCATTTGGGGCAGGTGCAAATGAACTGTGAAATGTGCAAGTTTCGGTTAATGGCAAAGTCTCAGGGTCACGGTCATGATCACGGCCATGATCACGGTCATAATCACGGTCATGATCACGGTCATGATCACGGTACTCCAGACCCCTATGCCGATGTTGATGCCTACCATCAACGGATTTGGCAAACTCCCTAAACACCTCCAGTCCCCTCCCCTATGTCTTGGGTAGGCCACTTAAATTTAAAGCCCCAGAATTTCGCGTCTGTGCCATTCTGGGGCTTTAAATTTAGGTCAATTATTGATAACTTCATTTATCTCCACTAATCCTAAAGATAGATGTTTTTATCTTAAAAGCCCTTTCCTTTTATAGCCGTTCCCACCGTTATAGAGGTTTCCGGACTCATGAGGTACTCATACCAAATCCGGGTATCAAAAGTCGTTTAATTTCATCTGATGTTTCCCTCCCCTTTACAAGGGGAGGGTTAGGGTGGGGTCCACTAAGTTAGTCTCCTAAAGAAGATTTAGAATACAGGGTAAGGACACTACTGTGTAGTGCTTTTTAATCCTAGGGTAAATACTCTACTGGGCGGTTGAGGATTGGCGCTTTTTTAAAGGGCGGGATTTTGGGGGTGGGGTAGTAGGCAGGGTAATCGTTAAAGTTGTGCCAACCCCGACGGTGCTCTCGACTCTGATAGTGCCGGAAAGCAAGTCTAGGGACTTTTTGACGATCGCCAATCCTAAACCCGACCCTGGAACCTCGCCGACGTTACGGGCGCGATAAAAAATTTCAAACAAATGAGGGATATCCTCGGGGGGAATACCTTTACCATAATCGCGAAAAATAAAAATTGCGTGATCATCTTCACAATCTACAAGAAAGTCAATTTGACTGCCTTCGGGAGTAAATTTGAAACAATTAGCCAGAACATTGCACAGAATGTGTCGGAGCAATTTATTATTTATACAGACCGAGCCATATTCCCCGCTAATCTCAAAATTAATCTCACGAACACCTGGATTATAGAGGTGTTTACATTCTTCTATCAGATTCTCACAAAATTGCTGTAAATCTAGTTGAGACGATTGCAGTGCATAAGAATCTTTGTCCCCATTAAAAATTAGAATATCATCTAAAATAAGGGTCATCTGCTTAATCGCCAACCGAATTTTATCAAAAACGGGCGTTCTTTTTGAGTGTTTTACACCTTCACTATAGCGTTCTAATAGTTGTGTGCCCAAGTGAATCGTGTTGAGGGGCGTGCGAAATTCCTGGGAAAGAATCTGGATAAATCTAGATTTGATGAGGTGTAATTCTTTTTCGACTACCAGTTCTTGGCGATTTTTTTCCGCTTCCTTTAACTCGGTAATATTGCGAATTAACCAGCGAAACCCGATGGCGCTGCCCTGGCGATCATAAATAGTAGAGACAGAAATCACCGAGGAAAAAGACGCGCCACTGCGCGGGTGCATTTCCACTTCCCATTCCGTTAAAGATTTCAAAGTTTTAAGTTGCCCTAGCTGGGTGCGAAATGCACTCCGTTGTGGAAGCGCTACAAAACCCGCGAGGGGTTTATCGCGAAGAAATGAGTGGCGCAGGTTAAAAAGCTGTTCCGCTGCCTTATTCGCTTCTTCGATCACCCCGACGGCATTCGTCACCAAATAGGGGTCCGGTGCTTCTTCAAATAGTGTTTGATAGCGCTCACGCTCTATTTCTACTTGTTCACGAGTAGAGAGCAATTCTTGATTTTGCTCCCGTAGCTCTTCTGTAACTACGTGCAGTTCTTCTAAAGCCATTGAGAGTTGGCCGAACAGTTCTTCTAGCAAGTCGGGTGGAGGAGAGGGAAACTCCTCAACCAGTTGTTGCATCTGCTCTAAACGCACTCTAGCAATTTCAATTTGCCCGGTAAAATTTTCCATTTTATTTTTTATATTTTTTAAATCCTAACTTTAGGATAGGCGGTAATTGCCAATGCATCAACCCCCATGAAAAAAAAGATAAAAAATTCTAGAGGGGGTACCTCCCGACAGCAAGTTAGTCCCCTTAAAAATTTTTAAGCTAGGGGCAAAACTAAGGGTAACATTAAAAAAAATAATGCAGCCAGGGTTACACTTCCTTGATTAGGAGAATTACACCATGAGGTTCTTTACTGCCATCTTTGAGTGGATTAAACTTGAAGCTATACTTAATCGAGTTTTCTTCAGGGGTCAGGCCATCAATAATCATTTCTTGATTTTTTGAAGTTCCCTTCAAACATTGATGGAGAGGGTCTCTCAGGAGTTCCACGGGCAAACCAATATTCAGGCTAAACAGAGATTTTCCGTCTACTTCATCCGTTTTACCTCCCCAGATATTTTGGGCTGCCTTATTCCAGATTTGAACCTGCAATTGCCGGTCTACTACGATGATCGCTACGTCAAGACTGGTAATAATAGACTCTAAAAAAGCATTACATTGATCGAGTTCTATGGTTCTTCTGCCTAGTTCATCATTGATAGTTTGAAGTTCTTCATTACTTGATTGAAGCTCCTCATTCATGTTTTCTAATTCTTCATTAGTAGCCTGGAGTTCTTCGTTGGTACTTTCTAATTCTTCATGGCTAGACTGAAGTTCTTCATTGATAGTCTCCAATTCCTCATTACTAGAATGGAGTTCTTCATTCATCGTCTCTAGTTCTTGGTTAGAACGTAGAAGTTTTTCTTGCAATTGATGATAGGGTGTGACTTCGTTAAATGTGATACTAACTCCTAGGGGATCACCGCCATTTTCTTGTAACCCAGAGACTTCGATATCAAAATATTGAATGCTGTCATCACTCCAAGTGTGAATTACATCGCTCAATATAATAGAGTGGCCATCTTTGTAAACCTTTTCGATGGGCGATCGCAACTCAACGGGACAGTAGGAAATTTCCAAATCCTGGAATGGCCGTCCGAGATCTACGAGTTCAATGCCAAAACGGGAGCGAGCGAGTTGATTGGCTAGCATTAGAATACCCTCGGAGTCAATGACTATCTGAGCCATGGACACCGCATGGAAAGCTGCTTCCATTAGGCGCATATTCAAGGCCAAGCGACTGCCCAATTCCTCTTTTCTATTTTTTGTCAAGATCAATAGGCGATCGCGCAGGTCGTTGGGTTTTGCTTTCGTAAAGATGCGGTCTTGTAAATTTATGGGGCTAAAGAGTTCCGGATGAGTTATCAACATTTCGGCTTTACCCAAAAACAAAAAGCCTGTCTCTTTAAGCGCAAAATGAAAGCGAGCCAGAATCCGCTTTTGAGTTTCGGCATTAAAATACATCAGGGTATTGCGGCATACCAACAAATCGAGACGAGAAATGGGAGCATCCTGAATCAAATCATGGCGACCAAAAATCACCACCCGCCGCAGATCTCCATCAAATATAAAGCGATCGCCCACGGTTTTAAAGTATCGCTGCTGGAACTGCTCACTTATACCGGCGACGTCTGTAGCGCTATAGCTGGCACTCCGTGCCTGTGCCAACGCTTCGTCATCGACATCGGTGGCGTAAATCTTGACCCGTCTGAGGCACTCTTCGACTCCCAGGGTTTCTGCCAATAAGATAGCCAAGGTGCAGGCTTCTTCCCCGGAGGCACAACCGGCTGTCCAGAAACGCAGGGGTTCCTCGGGGGATTTATGTTTAATAATCTGCGGCAGGATATGCTCTACTAAATATTGCCAGGAGGTTGGATCTCGAAAAAAGCTAGTAACGTTAATTAAGATTGTATTGAAGAGGGCGGGGAATTCTTGGGGGTGACCTTTTAGGTACTCCAGATAATCTTCAAAGTTGCTAATATTATGCACTTGCATTCGCTTGAGAAATCGACGCTCAAGGGTAGAACGCTTATATCCCGCAAAATCAAAGCCCCGCGATCGGCTCAAATATTCTAGAAGTGTTGCAAAGATTAAAGTCTGTTCAGTTGCAGTCATGATTGATGGCGGCGAATTTAGGGTACGGGATAAGGCAACCAGCTCAGGGAAGCCAGCAATACAGTCCAGACTTTCTCTTTTACCATAAAAGTTAATGGCATAATCGTAGATCTGCCCGATTGGTGCGGATTTTTCTTTTGCTCTTGTTTGCCTGAGTTCGCTAGACTGGAGGGTAAAATCTCTAAAGGCAAACAAGACTGTATTCAAATGAAGGATTCAGAAGGTACCTAGTGATAAAGGGTATAGAACAGTCCCGCGCTAGGTTCCAGCATCCTCATTGTGAGGCACTATACTTTTGTAGAGAAAGGGTGAGCGCTAGAATATCAGCAGCCTTTAGGTTAAAAAACGGCGATCGCAATGATGTTGGGGGGGAATATTTTGGGGTCAGATCATTTATTAACGCCCACATTTAAAGTGGGTGTTGAATTAATAGGAATTTAAGCGGGTTAAGTGACTCCTGTACACCACCCTAATCATATCCCAATTTAGCCTTTTTACACAGGGAGGATTTTATCCTTTAAAATTTAAGAGATAAACCCTCAAATTCCAAAAGCAATGTCGAAAGAATTCGCCCTAGGCGATCTCGTGCGGGTTATCGCCTTACCCGCCTACCTCAAAACCGCTGAATCAATGCCCATGCTTCGTCCACCCAATGCAGTCGGCCTCGGAGAAGAAGGGACAATCCTCGATCACAAACCCGGGGGATATTGGAGCGTCCGCTTTAAAAAAGGGGCGTTTCTAATGGAAAGTCACTATATCGAAGCCGTACAGGATACCCGTAAAAATTCTGAAGAAGGAACCGCCGAAAACGAATGAGTACCCGTTCAGCTTGCTTAATTTTTAATCCTTGTTCCGGGAACGGCAATCCCGAGACAGAACTGAAACAAATTTTTTCAATTTTAGAGCCCGAAATTGAACTAGATATCCGCTATACTACATCGGATATCGATCCGAGTCAACTGGCTCACGAAGCGATTGCCCGAGGGGTGGATTTAGTGATTGCATCCGGTGGCGATGGCACGGTTTCGGCGGTAGCTGAAGCCTTAATTCATACCGAAATTCCCTTAGGCGTGATTCCCCGAGGGACTGCTAATGCCTTTGCGACTGCTTTAGGAATTCCGACCAACATACCCGACGCTTGTCAAACGATTTTACAGGGTTTAGTCCGGGCGATCGATGCCGCGACTTGCAACGGGAAACCGACCATTTTATTAACAGGAATTGGCTGGGAAGCTGAAACCGTTGAACAAGCCGATCGCGAGTTTAAAAACTGGTTTGGAGTCATGGCATATTTGGTAGCCGGAATCGAAAAACTCTGGGAGATGAAGTCGTTTCAAGTCGAGGTCGAAATCGAGGGAGAAATCACCATGCTCCGAGCGATCGCTGTCACCGTTGCCAATGCTGCGCCCCCGACTTCAGTCCTCGCCCAAGGACCTGGAGGAGTCATTCCTGATGATGGATTGCTTGATGTCACGATTTTGTCTACCCAGACTGAATTCAGCACCTTGCAAGCGGTTTCCAGCTTGATGACAGGAGCCTTACGAGGAACTGCTTCTCAACACAACGATGTATTGTACCTGCGAACTAATCGGATTAAAGTTAACACGAATCCCCCCCAAAAAGTGACCGTTGATGGGGAATTAAGAGGGACTACTCCAGTAGAACTCGAATGTCTTCCCTTGAGTCTAAATGTCATGGTTTCTGAAATATAGTCTAGGGCATTGATTCAAAGTCAAAACAGCCTGTTTTCTTTAACCAAGCCCTGCCCGTTCTAGGCAAGATAAATGGCCTAAATAATTCTTGAAAGGAGCGGAAGTATCTCGCTCCTTTTTTATAATTAAATTTCGTTTCTAGATTAGATTAGTTCTTTTCATTAGATGATTAATCGCCCCAACGCCCTTAGAAAGGATAATCGACTTTCTACTAATATGTAGCCAGAGGTCTATTAAGTCTTGCTCCCTGATTATTGTAGGAGTAAACAGCCGAATGCTTCTATTGTTCTACCTATTTCACCCCGGATTTAGACGCACTATATTATACTTTTATGTTAGGGTTCAGAGTTTTATAACTGTTCCCAGTGAACTGATATTTTCTAAAAAATTCCCCCCAAATAGGCGATCGCCTGCTTAGAAAAAAGCCTTAACTGTAAACAACCTAGAACATTTAGTGGCGACTCCCTCTAAAGGTGGTATGATAAGGTGCAGTAGTCGTTGCCATTTCCTCCAAGCCGATATTTAAATGTTATATTTGCCCAAACCGAAATGGAACCCTACTTACGCTCAAAAGTCCCTAATCGTGAGTCTGACATCTAAACCTTCGTGATTGCAATTTATCCGGGCAGCTTCGATCCGATTACCCTAGGTCACCTCGACATCATAGAGCGAGGCTGTAAGCTGTTCGATAACGTGATTGTGGCGGTGGTAATCAACCCAAACAAAACCCCACTATTTACGGTGCAAGAACGTTTAGAGCAAATTCGCCTGGCTACCCCCCATTTGTCTAATTTAGAAATAGACTGTTTTGAGGGCTTGACGGTGAACTATGCTCGGATCCGAGGGGCGGGCGTCCTGTTAAGGGGACTGCGAGTGCTCTCCGACTTTGAGCTAGAACTCCAGATGGCTCATACTAACAAAACCCTAGCCCCTGAAGTCGAGACCGTTTTTTTAGCAACTTCTAACGAATACAGCTTTTTAAGCAGTAGTGTAGTAAAGGAAGTTGCCCGATTCGGCGGCTCCATCGACCATCTTGTTCCCCAGCACGTTGCGCTTGATATCTACCGATGTTACGCCAAAACACAGCCCGGATTGACCCAGACGACAGATCGAGTCTCCCAGATGAATCTCCCGAGCATGAGCAGGGACTCCTAGATATCCAGCGGGAACTAAACCGACTGGAGGAGATGATTCTTGAAAGTCCGCGCATCCCGTTCACGGGAAGGACCTTGGTTGAGGAGGAGCAGTTGCTAGAGCAGCTCGATCTACTGCGGCTGAATTTACCGACTGCCTTTGAGGAAGTAGAGGAAATCATCCGCCACAAAGACGAAATCATTCTCCAAGCCGAACAATACGCCCAGGAAATTTTGGAAGCCGCAGAGGAAAGGGCGGCCCAGATTCTCGATGAAATGGGAATTGTCCGACAGGCAAAGTTGGAATCGGATCATCTGCGACAACAAGTCCAGATTGATTGTGAATCCGCCCAGGAACAGACGATCTCGGAAATCGAACGGTTGCGACGGCAAGCGTTAGAGGATCTTGAAGAAATGAGGGCCCGGGGGATCTCTGAGGCAGAAGCTATTGAAAAAGGGGCGGATGATTATGCCGATCGCGTCCTCTACAACCTGGAAAATCAACTCTCGGAAATGTTGCGCGTCATTCGTAACGGCAGATCGCAACTGGATCCTGACGGCAAGTAAACCGCCCTTCTCTCATCAAACCACTCTCCCAGGGGAAAGCCGATGTCCTTGACCCCTGTTGAATTAGCACTGGGGTCCAAGTGACCCTCAAGATTGCATGGATTGTCAAGGATTCACGACTGACGCACCCGAACCCAAGCACCGGGTTTCTCCCCTTTCTAGCTGTCATCTTTTATCCTTCCCTTCATGGTTTCGGAAAAATTTCGCCGCCAATTACGGACCCTAGCTCGGAAATGGACGATGGAGGGCTTGATTTCTGAGGATCAGTATCAAGAATTGTCCAGTCGCTATCAATTTGAAAGTCTCGACACCCAGGACCAAAATCGGTTCATTGCCATTTTGCTGGGGGTCGGAACACTCTTGATGAGTATCGGTGCGATCGCCCTGGTGCAGGCGAATTGGGATCTCTGGTCCCGGGAAATTAAAACCTCCGTCCTCCTGGGAATCTTTATTGCGGTGAATCTGTGCGCTTTCTATTTGTGGCTGAATCCCCTCGGGGGTGAAGCCAAGGTATCCCCTAGGGAATCCCCTCGTTTCCCCGGATGGCAAACCCGCGCCGGAAACGGATTATTCTTCCTCAGTTCCCTTCTCCTAGGCTTAAACATGACTCTGATCGGGGAAATATTCCTCATGAGTCCCTCCCTGGGAGAATTTTGGTTAATTTGGGGGTTGGCTATCCTCGTGATGGCCTACAGCTTGCGTTTGACCGGCTGTGGCATTTTAGCAACCCTGCTGATTGGCGGGGGATACTGGCCCGGTTTATCTCAGGTGTATGGGGGAGACGGGTTATTTTGGATTCGGACGGTGGTGCTGCATCTGCCCTTAGTAGCGGCCTTTGGGTTACTGCCCTTAGCCTACTGGTGCCGATCGCGCTGGATTTTTGGATTGGCGACCCTGGTTCTGATTCAGTCTTTGGAAGTCAATCTGGTAGTGGGGTTCAGTCTGCTGAATGTTCCCAATCATTGGATGTTGGCGATCGCCTCCGCCCTACCCCCGACCTTACTCTGGAGTTATAATGATGAACCCTGGCAAGTAGCTTCCTTGTTTGATCGCGCTACAGATATCCCCCGCTTTAGACCCATCGCCCGCAGCTTTGCCCTAATCTTTCTGTGCGTCTCCTTTTACTTGATTTCCTTCCATTGGTTTTGGTCCTCGGGTTCCGAAATCGCCCCTTGGAACCCCACCACCGCCGAAATTCCCCTCCAGCAAGGATTTGCCTATCTCCTGGATGTACTAATTGTACTTGGGGGATGGTTGGCCTTAGAGTGGCGTTTTATTAACCCTGCGGACAACTTACGCCCTCTCTCGCCCACAGATACACGGTTGAATCATGCAGTCGCCCTAGCCATTGCGATCGCCACCGGGATGCTATTTTGGCATTTTGGGATCCAGTCCCTCCCCCTACTTGGCCCCTTGATTTTTAACATCCTGTTGTTTTTGTTAGCATACGGGTTAATGCGTCATGGGCTCACCCAAGGCGATCGGCGGATTTTTTGGTGGGGTACTCTCTTATTAACCCTGCAAATTCTCACCCGAGTCTTGGAATATGAAACCGACTTAATATTAAAATCTATACTCTTCGTTTTCTGCGGAATTGGCACAATTGCCATTGGATTAAGCGTAGGCTGCGCAATTAAACCCGTTGAAAATGAAGACCCAAGCCCGTAAGGTTGGCCTTTTATTGTTCGAGAGAAGGATTGAGACATTCCCGTTGGGAATGGGATTAAAAATAATCTTTTGGTATCCCTTCTAACTCCCTCCCTTGCTGAGGCTGACCTGTCTCTATTTTTTACAAATAGCGGGATTAAGTAACACTGAATCCACCTTTGGTCCCCTCCCCCAAACCTCAAGGATGGCGATCAGACTCCCAAAATTGAAAAATTTACGCAGTAAGAGTTACAGCGTTTTTTTTGAAAATCCTAGGGGGATCAGGGTTAGGGGAGTTCGTTCCAATATATGCAAATTGTGCAAAAATATAGACACCCTTTTCTAGTAAAAATGAAACCCAGTTTAGTTTTCGGTCGATTTTTAATCCCCCTGCTGATTCAAACTGCTGCTATGCTAACGGTGGCATTTCCCGCAGTTCAGACGGAATGGGAAGGTCAATTAGTGACCTTAGAAACCGAACCTGTAAATTTGAGTAAGTTTATCAGAAATTCTTCCAATCGTGTGAGTTATAATATTTCTAACTTCAAAAAATTAGAAGAGATTCCCGGGTGGAAAGAACTGCCAGGAACCCCCCTGCCTTGTCCTAAAAATAACCAAACCCGAAATCGAAAGAATCGTTGTAACCCGGATTCAAAATTGTTAGACCCCGATTTGGCCCTCTATGCAATTTTGGAACCGCCAAAAACTGAAAAGACTGGGGAAGTACCCACGTCTTGGGTAGCGGTTGGGTTGAGTGGCGATCGCCCTACGGAATTAGGGAAAAATCAAGTGATGATTAAGGGTAAATCTTTGGAAGACAGGGTGGAGTATGACGGAGAAAAATTTTACCTGATGCGATCGCAACGGAAGGAACTTCTAGAAAACCTTGATTTGACTCAAAAAGAGGAAAAACTAGAAACCTTAGTGATCCAACTCAAAGTAAATAAGCGAGGAAATGCCGTCCCGGTTAATTTGTGGGTAGGCGATCGCAACTATTCCCTCTCAAATTGAATCAAAGCCATCATAGTTAACGAGTAGGATATGAAGAATTTAGCCCGGTTTATCGTAACGAGTCTCGGTGTATTTTTATTGGGATGTGCACCCTCGGGGTTACCCCCCTCTGCCGACGCCCAAGCGAATGGGGAGGGTGTTTCCTCCTCACCTATGGTCCAAATAGAGAGGGGACAAGAATTGCCAATTACAGCACAAGCAAAAATCGGCGATCGCACCATTGATTTAGAAGTTCCAAACACGCCACAACAGCAGGCAATCGGACTCATGTATCGAAGTGCGATCGCACCGGATCGGGGGATGTTATTTCCCTTTAATCCCCCCAGAACCGTGACGTTTTGGATGAAAAACGTTGAGATTCCCCTAGATATGATATTTTTGCGGGATGGAGAAGTCGTGGCGATCGCGGCCGATGTTCCCCCCTGTACCACTGAACCTTGTCCCTTTTATGGGCCAGGAAATACCCCCATTGATCATGTACTCGAACTCGGTGGAGGACGGGCTGCGGAATTAGGGATACAAGTCGGGGATCAAATTGAGGTCGAGTTTTTACAATAACCGAATCGCACAATTGTCTTAAACCGATGGGCATTGAGAAGGGGGGGTAGGCGGATCGATCCGGTATTTTACCCGAAGTCCAATAACCCATAAGACAGGGCACTGCCCTGTCCTTTATTATCACTCTAATCCTACCCAATCCGGTTGTCAAAGACCTATTTTCTCTCTACCTCCGCTTCGACTGCGGGGGTGTCACGTTTTATAGACTTCGAGAACCGGATAGAGTATTAGAGGAGGGTGAAGAACCGGGAAGCGATTATGCCAACCAGTACGACTAAACCTAACGCCCGACGAAAGTAGTTAACACCCTCGAAAAGCTCTAGCCACGCCCAGGTAAACCAAGAACCGAAAGCGATCGCGTCAAGCCCCGTATGGAAATTTCCAGTGGGAACAACAAACGTGAGTAGAGTGGCCGTAATTGCTACTATTATCGGCAGATTTGGGGGTTGAGCAATAACAATATGGCCCTGGTTGTCTTTGAAAGTTTGATCGAATAAGCTAGTTTCCATGAATCCATCAATTAAAGTATTGTTCTGGCTCTAATTTTAATTTCCCCTTAGAGTTTTCATTCTCCTCCTTTAGGAGGTAATTTAATGAATTACCGGCTGACATAAGGAGGATTAACGCCGTTATGATATCGCCCCAGGCTCACGGGAAGGAGTGAAAGCAAAACCCTACACCCTGGAGAGTGTAGGGTTTCTTGGAGGTAGCATCCCTGTGGGGAGTGGATTAGAAACAACCCGGAAACCAGAGCAAGTGGGTACAGCGTCTGTAATTTTTCCCGTAGCTCACTTCTCACATTTTATCGGAGGCGACCCGATCGCAATATACTAATGATTAACCACAACCCAATTAGGCTGGCTGCGGCAAAAAGTATATCACTCAAATAATAGACACTGCTAAGCTGTGATTGAGAGGAAACCACCGCTGCCCCCATGATCAGGGAACCGACTAAGATGCTGAAGGAGAGACGGTTGGCGGAGGAATCTACCGTGCGGCGCAGGGCTTCTACATCCTTCATTCCGATGTTCCAAATCAAACTTTCCGAGGTTACCCGGTCTAATAAAACCTCGAATTGTCTAGGAGACTGCAAAGATAGATTTTTGATATCGAGGGCGGTTCGGAGTAATCCTTGTAATGGTGCTTCCCCAATTAATTGCCGTCCGAATAAATCGGTCATTAAGGGTTTAATTTGGTCGGCAAAATTATACTCGGGGTCGAGATTACGGGCGATGCCCTCTAAATTAGCGATCGCCTTAGCACAAAGTCCCATATTTGACGGCATTCGCAACCGATTGGTTCGGGATACTTCCAGAACTTCATAAAACAGTTGGCTAAAACTTAGCTCAGAAAGGTTCATATTATAATAACGCCGCAGGAGGCGATCGTATGCACTTTCGAGATTAGCAACATTCACTGTCTTACTCGTCGCGCCTGCCATATCGATCGCCAGTTGGCTGCATCGTTGGGCGTCCAAATTTACCATCGCCAACAGCATTTCAATTAACAACTGTTGGGTGCGTGGGTCCATCCGCCCGACCATCCCACAATCAATCAGTGCCACCCGCCCATCATTCAGATAAAATAAATTTCCAGGATGGGGGTCTGCATGGAAAAAGCCATCCAAACAAATCTGCTGAAAAAATACCCGCGTTAGCAGAGTGGCGATCGCCTTCCGTTGGGTAATATTATCCATTCCATCAATTCCGACATACTTTGCCAGCAAGATAGGGTCTCCTTCTACCCACTCCATGACTAGCAATTTTTCCGTCGTTAAATTCCAATAAATCTCTGGAATCGCCACCTTTGTCGGGTCAAACCAGCGACTCTTAGCTAAATTGCGCCGGAGTTTATCCCCATTTGCCCCTTCTTCCGTAAAATTCAACTCCCCGCGTAAGGCGGTTCCAAACTCCTCAGCCAAGCCGACTAAATCGTAAGAGTCGCCAATCTCTGCTAAGGAGACCAATTCTGCCAACCCCGTCAACAAGGTAATATCTTGTTCGATAATCTTTTCCAGCCCGGGACGTTGAATTTTAACAGCGACTTCCTTGCCATTTTTCAGGGTCGCCCGATGAGTTTGGGCGATCGAACCTGCGGCGACAGGTTCGGTATTCAGGGTAGCAAAGACATCCTCAATGGGTTGTCGCAACTGTTGACGCAGGGTTACCTCCACATCTTCCCAGGGAACGGGAGGCACTTCTGCTTGTAATGCCGTTAGTTCATCAATATATCCTTGGGGTAAAAGGTCAGGACGGGTACTCAGCAATTGGCCTACTTTCACATAGACTGGCCCCAGGTCTACCAAAATGTTCCGCAGGACTGCCGGTGGAGGTAATCTCGGTTCGTCAGTTTTTCCACCTGTCAGCAAGCGTCTCATGTAGTCCCAACCATTACGCAGGACGACTTCAAAAATCTCCCGTTGACGGGCGCTAGATTGAGTAAGGTTTGACCACATTTGAACTCTCAACAATTAAAAGTAGGTTTTTAGAATAAGAAAGGGAAAAAATCAAGAATTCCACACCATTAACCCGGGGTATTCCTCTGTTCCATATTTCGGAACCCCTCCCTAACCCTGTGATACCCAATCCGGTTTTACCCAACCCATTCTTTCTCCCCCCAGGCAACACAAAGCACCTAGTTTTATACCTGTAGCCTTAGCCGGCATGGGTTCCGGGTTGTTCAAACCCCTGAAATATCAAGACCCACGGGAGGGGATCACAGGCGGAAATAGTCTGGTTTTGATGGAGGGGTTTATCCTGAGATTTTTCCTTTTCTCTTCTTACTTTGGCTCGATTTTTTCGGTTTTACCCTTCTTTGTCATCTTCTTCGAGACGGATTGTATCTTCCTCTCCGAGAAATTCCCCGTTTTGCACTTCTATTAAGACGAGGGGGATGACGCCAGGGTTTTCGAGGCGATGGGCAGTACAGACCGGAACGTAGCTAGACTGGTTTTGAATCAGCAGGGATTCATTCTCTCCACACACGATTTTGGCGGTACCGGAAACGACAATCCAATGCTCACTCCGGTGATAATGGATTTGGGTTTTCATCCGATGTCCGGGTTTAACTTCGACCCGGGAGATGCGATACCGTTCCCCGTTTTCTAAGACGGTGACGGTTCCCCAAAATCTCTCTTCGGTATGCAGTCCCCCTTCAGCAGTCGCCTGGGGTTCAGACTGAGGTGCAGTGACGGTTTGGGTGGGGTTTTTGGTGTCTGTCATCAGTTTGTATTTTTTAGAGATGAGAGTCAAAGGGATTGAGAGAGGTTATATAAGCGATCGCCCGGGGGGGTGATTATAATTCGGGGCTAAATCGCGGGTCTTCTTCCAACTGTTTGAGGACTTGTTTAATCTCCTGAGTGCGGTCTTTTTTGACAATTAGGGTTACATTGCGATCGCGCACAACGACGATATCCTCTAACCCAATTGTCACGATTCGCTCATCTTCGCTACTGGCATAGAGGATGGCACCGGTGGTGTCGAGTCCGATATGGTTTGCCAGTTCCACATTGGCGCAGTCGCCTTTTAGGAGTCGTTCTAAGGCATTCCAGTCGCCCAAATCATCCCACCCAAAGGAGGCGGGAATCACATACGCTAACTGGGTTTTTTCCATTAAGGCATAATCAATACTCTTTTTCGGGAGTTCAGCATAGGCAGCAACCCCTTTTTCCGCTAAGGGTTCAAAAATCTCTGGAGCATGGGTTTTTAGCTCCTCTATGACCACTCCAGCGCGAAAAATAAACATTCCGCTATTCCAGGTATAGCGACCCGTGGCGATAAATTCCTCGGCTTTCTCGCGATCGGGTTTTTCGGTGAACCGGCTAACGCGGTAGGCGTTTAATCCCTGATAGGGGGCGACTGCCTCGCCTTGTTCGATATAACCGTAGCCCGTTGAGGGTTCTGTGGGCTCAATTCCCAAAGTGACGATCGCCGGTTTTTCTTTCGCCAATTGACTCGCCGCCTCTAGGGTTTTACGATAGGCGTCCTCATCGGCAATCCAGTGATCGGCGGGGAAAAACCCGACAATCGCCTCGGGACCCTCCCGACGTTCAATTTCGATCGCCGCCCAAGCTACTGCGGGGGCCGTATCTCGTCCTTGGGGTTCAATCAGGATATTTCGTTCTGGGAGTTGGGGTAGCTGTTCCTTAATGCCCTCAGCAATTTGAGCATTGGTGACCACCCACAATCCCTCCCAACCTCCGGCGACTGCCAGGAGGCGATTGGCTGTAGCTTGGAGTAAACTGACTCCAGTGCCATCTAAACTTAAAAACTGCTTGGGTCGCGATCGGCGACTCAGGGGCCAAAATCGTTCCCCTTTCCCCCCAGCCAGAATTACGGGTATCATGGACAATTTTTCTTAACGGTTAATGAGTTGGCTTTATTATAACCGCTGAGGCTGGGGGCTTTCCCAAGGGAGTGCAGATGTTCTAGATTGCCGCAGATTAGCCCGCTTGTAAAATTTCTTCCAACATCAGATTCTCTAACACAGAGTTGCCGTTCTGTAACTGAGATTTGGCCGCCTCACTCAACTGTAACTGTCGGCGAGATTGCTGCCAAAAATCTTGACCTTCCTCAAATCCACCCGCTTTTAATTTGTTCACGGCTAAGGCACAAGCCTCCGCCTTTAAATCTAGTTCAGGCATCAGTAATAAGGAATTCTGAACTAACCACCGACAAGCCTCCGGGTCTACTTCCGCAAGCTCATAAGTTGCTTCTTTCAAGACTTCTTCGATCACTTGAGGTGTCGGTAACACCTTTAAAAAGTTTTTCACCGCAATCACTAAAGCGGGATTTCTGGCCTTGAAAACATCTAGGGCTACTTCTGTATGTAGCCGCTCCTTACAGTCACTTCTTAAAGTAGACATTAATACCGTCCTTTCCTTTTCCCTGCATGGGTTAAAGGTTTTTAACATGGCTAATTTATGGGGGTTTCTAAAGAACAGGGCCTATCTGAGCCAATCCAACTTTGAACAAGGTAGGGAGTGCTGATGGGGCCTGATTTTTTTGGTTTACCCTGAACGAGTTTAAACTCCCTAAAGTTGCTTGAATCTTTAAAATTTTTTACTGTCGTTCAATTGATTATGAGTTTACCTTATCTAAACCCTACGAAAACAATGTGAATTATTGGTGAAGGTAACTACGATTTGCCCATTATTCCATCTCTGGGTCTTGTTTGGTCTGGTATTGATGGCATGGGATTAATAATCCCTGACAATTCACGAGTAATTCACAACTTCTGGTTAGGCTGGAGGCTAATGACCGAAGAATTAAAGCATTGCCGAAGAAAATTAGCTGGGATTGTTCCCTGATTTTCCGGGGGACGAGTCGGATTTAGCTTAATCGGTTCTGAGGTTGGTTGAGTCACTAAGTTTTACTAAAAAGTCTAAACCGGGTATCACGTTATGAGTTCTTGTCCTTGTTGCTCTTATCCACTTTTGCGTCATATTCGGCATAACCAGATGGATTGGTTCTGCCAGCATTGCTGGCAATTCATGCCTAATTTTTCCCATCGCATCGGTTCGCGGGCTAACCTTACGGACTTTTCCAATCAAGGAGAGGTGATTTCCTCTGATACCGGATGGAACCGCGAACTCGATCGCCATCCCCACGTGGTTAGTTTGTCTGACTCTAATCGATTTAAAAATGCCAAGACAAGCCCTGAGAAAAGTCGCCTGCTTGTCTAAAGCGGGATGGTTTATAAAAATTATTTTTGCTGAATTGGTGAAAGGGGTACTCGGGAATTTTAAGGAATAAAACTTGCTATTTTCTGATAATCCTCCCGAGCTGTGGCTCAACCTTCCCTTCAATCAGATTTACTACTAGCATCAGGATTTTCATTTATTCCATTGTAAAATTTTTCGGACATCATCAGCTAAACTTTCTGCCTTAAACGGCTTAAGAATTGCCCCAGCGCCGCCTAATTCTATCAGTTCTTTTTGTTCCCGAATTTGGGCTTTCGCGGTCAACCAAATCGTAGGAATGCTGGAGGTGTTTGCATGGCTCTTTAATTCCCGAAATGTACTAGGACCGTCCATTTCTGGCATCATGACGTCCAGTAAAATGGCATCGGGTTGTTCCGCTTGAGCTAGGGCAATACCTTCCCGTCCCGAACTGGCTGTAAAGACCTCCCATCCGGCCACGACTTCCAAGGAAAATTGAATAATTTCCCGTAAGCCATCTTCGTCATCAATCACTAAAATTCGTTTGCTCATTGCTGCCTTCCTCTTTAGGGGTTTTAGTTGGGGTTTCAGGCAAGGTGAAATAAAAGGTACTCCCTTGATTGACAATGCTTTCTACCCAAATTCTACCCCCATGTTGCTGGATGATACTGCGGCAAATTGCCAAGCCTAATCCCGTGCCTCCTTTTTTCCGAGAATCCGAAGCATCAACTTGATGGAATCGTTCAAAGATACTTTCCATTTTATTTTCAGGAATGCCGCGACCTTGATCTTTAACCGCAAATAAAATTAGGGAGGGAGAGGCTTCCGCATCGCCGAGTTCCAGATAGTTATGGGCAAGGGTTCGGGCTTGTACGGAAATCCATACCGTCGAAGAGGGGGGAGAGAATTTGATGGCATTGCTCAACAAATTGGTCAGGACTTGAATGATGCGATCGCCATCCCCAAACAACTCCAAGCTAGGACTACATTCGATAATAAACGTAATTTCCGCTCGGTTTGCCATAACTTGCATCGTTTCGATCGCCTTTTCAATCAAGTCTCCGGGGTAGTACCGTTCCCTGACTAGGGCAATTTTTCCCGAGGTTAACCGCTCTAAATCTAGAATATCATTGACCAAGCGTACGAGGCGATCGGAGCTGTCAGCGGCGATCGAAAGGACCCGCTTCCCTTTCTCCCCCGTCGGTTCAATCAACCCACTGGATATCAAGTTTAACGCCCCGTGAATTGAGGCTAAGGGGGTGCGGAGTTCATGACTGACCACGGAAATAAACTCATCCTTCATCCGTTCGATCGCATCTCGTTCCGTAATATCTTCTCCGATACTGAGCGTACCAATTTCTACCCCACGCAAATCATGCAACACGGTATTATTCCAAACAATAATTTTCTCCTGTCCAGACCGGGTAACAATGATACTGTGAGTGTGGGAATAAAAATCCGGAGTTCGTAACCCGTATAACTCCTCAGAGTGCCTGCGCTGTTGATGGGTGGGAATAAACAGTTCAAACCAATCTTTGCCCTGAATTTCATAAAGGGCGTATCCCACCAACTCTAGGAAAAAGGGATTGGCATATTCTATTTGACCCTGATAGTCGAGTCCGACTACGGCTAAATGCACCGTTTCCAGCAACGTGCGCCACCGTCGTTCCGATTCTCGTATCGTTGCCTCAATTTCCTTTTGTTTCGTGATGTCTCGGGCAATACTCGAAAACATGGTCACCGCCCCCTCCAGGGATTTATGGGCGATAATCAACTCCGAGAGGGTAATTTCCACACCCTCTGGGGTCACTAGGGCAGTTTCCCCGATCCAGGTGCCTTGGGCGATCGCCGTAGGAATCCCCTCATTCCGCATGATGTCGTGCGCCCACCCGGCATGAGAGCGAAAAATCTGGAATGTTTCTAAAGGGCACTCCGGCGCGACTCCCAGAATCGTTCGCGCCGCCTTGTTCAAATAGAAAACCTTGCCATCCACACTCGCCGACAGAATGAAATCGGGAGTCGCCTCCAAAATTTCGATTAACTTCGCCCGTTCGGCTTCGGCACGTTTGCGTTCGGTAATATCGCGCAAACACAGAGTAAACACTTGTTCCCCGGCAATTTCGACTTCGGAAATGGAGACTTCCCCAGGAAACTCCGTCCCATCTTGACGAAGGCCAATAATTTCCCCGTATTGGTCCATGATCCGGGCCAGGTTATCTGAGCATCCCCATCCACTCCCAGAATATTCCCCTCTTCCCTCTAAACCCAAGGGCAATAACCCCTCTAGGGCTTCCCCCAGCACTTCAGCGGCACTATAACCAAATATCTTTTCTGCGGCTTGATTAAACAGAGTAATCCGTTGGTTGCCATCAATAGAGATAATCGCATCCCCAGCCAATTCCAGAATGGCCGCAATGCGTGCACGCGACGAGTGTAATTCCTCCCGGGCTCGTTTGCGCGCAGTAATATCTTGAATCTGGGCAATTAAATAGAGGGGACATTCTAGGGAATCCCGGACTAAAGAGGCACTCAACTGGATCCAAACAACCTGTCCCTGTTTGTGGAGGTAGCGCTTCTCCGTCTGATAGGAAGGAATCTCCCCGGTGAGTAAATTTTGAAGGGAATGGTGATCCGTGTGCTGATCCTCGGGATGGGTGACGTCATTAAATGTTTTTTGTAGCAATTCGGACTCGCCATAGCCGAGAATTTCGCATAAGGCGCGATTAACTTTTAGCCAATGTCCATCGGGTCCTACTAGGGCCATGCCAATTGTGGCATAGTCAAAGGCATTCCGAAAGCGAGCTTCACTTTCGAGTAAGGCGACTTGAGCTTCGCTGCGATCGCTGACGTCAAGGACCAAAGACAAGACGGAAATTAGCTCGCCCGTTGGGGCGAACAGCGCTGAATAATACCATTCGCAATCAATCACCCGTCCATCTTTGGTGTAGTTGCGATTGCAGCAGACATTTCGCGGTTCTTCTCCAGAAACGAGCAGATTTCGATGCTGAGTAACGGCTTCGAGGTCCGCTTCATAAATCAATGAACAGTCCTGATCCGATTTGCCGAATACTTCCGAGGCTTGCCAACCAAATATTTTTTCGGCTTGGGGGGACCAATTTAAAATCTGCCATTCCCGGTTCCATTCGATAACAGCTAGGGGAGTATTTTTGACGTGAAACTGCAAGCGCTGATAGGCTCGTTGTAAGACTTGTTCCACGCGCTGTCGGAGTTGCAGTTCGTTCTCAAGGCGTTCGTTGGCTTTCCGCAATTGTTCGGTACGGGCTCTAACTTGGGTTTCAAGTTCTTGCTTGGCTTGTTGTAAGGCTTGCTGTGCTCGTTTGCGTTCGGTGGTGTCTCGGAAAAAAATCGAGAGTCCCTCTTTGGCGGGGTAGATGTAGTTTTCAAACCAGCAATCGTAGGGCGGATAATATTCTTCTAGGTAAATAGAGATTTGTTTTTCTAGGGCTTGAGCGCAGGCTTGATAAAATTGGGGGCGGGTCACTTCGGGAAATTCTACGGAGATTTTCTGGCCGATGAGGTCTTCCCGGCGCTTTTGTAGGAGTTGGGCAGCTTTTTTATTGACGTAGGTGTACTGTCCCTGGGTATCGAGGGCGATAAAGGCATCGGTAATGCTTTCTAAGATGTTGGAGATTTGCTCTCCTGCGAGTTGGGCGGCGGTATGGGCGACTCGTTCGGTGGCGAGGAGGTGTTGAATTTGGACTTCCGCCCGCTTGCGATCGCTAATATTCATGACGATACCGATGGTTCCCAGGGGTTGGCCGGTTTCGTCCCAGAAGGCGTTCCCCCGGGTTTTGAGCCAGTGAATGCTGCGATTGGGCCAAATCACGCGATATTCAATCTCGAAGGGTTGCCCGAGGGCGATCGCATCTTCGACGGTTTGATGGACTATGGTGCGGTCTAGAGGATGAATGCAGGCTTCAAAGGCGGCGTAGGTGTTGTCAAAGGTAGTCGGATTGATGCCGAACAGTTGCAGACATTCTAGGGAACAGATTACTCTGATGCGACTGCCACGGGTGCGATCGCGGGTAAATTCCCATTGCCAAGTTCCCATGTTGGACGCTTGCAGGGCAAGGCGCAATTTTTCTTCACTTCCCCTCAAGGCGGATTCAGCTAAGGCGTGATGGTGCTGTCGTTGCAGGGCGATGATGCCGTAAGCCAGGTTATGAGTGAGTTCGATGAGTAGCTGCACTTCGTCCACATCGAAGGCATCGGGTTGGGTGGCATAGAGATTGAGGGTCCCAAAAACCTGCCCTTCATTGAGCAACGGCAGGGCGATCGCGCAAGTATAACTCCCTTCCCCGACTTCCAATTCCCAGGGGGCACTCTCTATGGGGGTATAAGGGTTTTGACCCCGGCCCGGTAAGCCGGTTCGCAGCCCCGGGACCCGGGGTGATAATCCTGACCCCGAACGGGGGATGATTTGACCGGACTGGACTGCTTCTTCCAGGTTCTCTCCTGCTTGGGCAACGGGAATTACCCGTTTCGGGTCGTCTTCGGCGACATATCCCACCCAAGCCGATTTATACCCCCCGATCGCGGTCATCATTTCGCAGATTTGCTGCAATACGTCCAGTTCTTCTTTGCCGTGAATAATAATATGGTTGCCGGCACTAAGGGCGCTCAAAGCCCGTTTTTGCTGGCGCAATTGAGTTTCTAGGGCAACGCGCTGGTCAATGTTGAGCAGGGTCCCCACGGCCCGGACTGCTTGGTTACCGTCGCTGTAGAAAAATTTACCTTGGCTCTGTAGCCAGTGGGTGCTACGATCTGGCCAGATTACCCGAAATTTTAGGTAGTAATCCCCAGACCCCTGGTGAGGGTTGCTGAGGTTCTGGGCGATCGCACCTCGATCATCAGGATGGATGCAGGCAAACAAGGCAGCAGAAGTCCCGTTAAAGCTGCCCGGATCTCGACCCCATAACAGTTCATAACCTGGGGTTCCCGTGATGCGATCGCTGGGTAGATCCCATTCAAAAATTGCCATTTGCGCCACATCCAAAGCCAGGGTTAGCCATTTTTCTGGGTGACTCAGGGTCTCATCTGGCGACTCTGGGGGCGCGTCATCTGGACTCTGGAGAAATAATGGGTCAGCGCTTCTGGGGGAGGGTTCTGGACTTTGAATCTCCTGCAATTGGAGTTCTGCCCAGTTTAGTTTTTGCCGCAGTTCTTCAATTTCGCGGATTAACTCTTGCCTCGGTTGATTAGCCCAATTTTTAATGCTCATCTTTCCATCCCTAATTATCGAGCAACAGACGACTTCCCCCTACTGCTTCCATTCTCACTCCTTGCTCTTGTGAGGGAGGCCCTATCGATTTTTCGTTCCGTTCGCCTTCAGCGTCTCTTCTGATAGAGAATCAAGTTGATCGAGTTCCGATTCTTCTCGATAGTCGGGTTGGTTTTTGGGCCAAAAATCGGAGAGGGTGTCCTCGGTCATTAAGAACATTATTAGCCAATTTCGCCTCGTCTTGAAGAAGTGCGAACCCTTTAATTTCCTGGATTTGAATTTTCTCGGCTTCATCCTGGCAACAACCCACTCATTTTGACCGGGTGCGAAACCCAGTCAAGGAGTTAGGTCAAAAATGCCACAGGGACAAGGCGACTGGTCGATTAAGCTCTTAAATTTGGCTGATATTCCTAAAGTTTGAAGGCGATCGCAACGGGAGAGAGTTCTCCCAATCATCCGGTAAATTTTATCTCTACCCTGGCCTTAACTGGGAAAGCATCAAGCCATCCGGGCTAGCTTAAACTCCGGTAATCTAGGGTTGTTATCGGTGCGTCTTCTTCCTGACCCACTTCCCAGATTTGACTGCCTCAATTTAAGTAAGCCCCAACTTTTATTCAGTGTTTTAATTATACCCTTCCTCCCTAGTTTTAAAATTCATTTTTTAGGGAATTCCACGTTCCCGGAAAGGATTGCTCTATCTTCCTCCGGTCCTAACTTTCTATCCTCTTTCTATCCCCTGTCCAAATCCTGGATTATAAATTTAAGTCTTTTCCCGGCTCAAGTCCGGGCAATTGCTGAATTTTCCCGACCCACCCCCTCAAAACCCGCTCTATAATAAAGCTAAAGCCTTCACTCTATACAAATTCCCTTAAAAGTCCATGTTAGAATTCGTAGAACTCTATAAAAATTTACCGACTCCTCCGCCAAAAACCAAAAAAAAATCCTACCCCTCGCGACGAAATCGGTTTGATCGCTCCTCTAAAATTGCTATCCCTCCGTTACCCTTAACGATGCGAATCACGAGGCTACTATTGGGCAGCTTTACTTTCTGGTTAATGGCAACGTTATCCCTTAGTGTAGGGGCAATTTTAGCCGTATTCGATGCCAAAATGACCGTCAATGTCCCTGAATGGCAACTGTCCCCCACCCCAACTACTTCCCCATTACCTCCCTTTAAATTATCTCGACCTCTTAACATTTTAATTCTGGGTGTTGAAACAATTAATACCCCAGAAAATGCAGGTCAATTTAGAGAACAAAGCCCAGCCCAAACCGTTTGGTTAATGCGATTTAACCCCGTTCAAAACTCCGTGAGTGTGTTGTTGGTTCCCCCTCAAACTCGGGTGGAAATCCCCGATCGCGGACGGAATCAGATCGCCCGTGCTCACACCATTGGCGGCGTCACTCTCACCTCCCGAGTCCTCAGTCAAACTCTCAATTCCATCCCCATTGACCGCTATATTCGTGCTGATGCTGCCACTTTTCGCAGCTTTATCGATTTGCTTGGGGGGGTAGAATTATTCGTTCCTGAAGCCCTCTCTTATCGCGATTCAACCCAGGCGATCGCTGTAGACTTACAACCGGGTTGGCAAACCTTAAAAGGAGAGGAAACCCTCGGTTTTGCTCGCTCCCAGAAAGACTCTGAAGATCACAGCGCTATCCACCGAGAGCAACTGATTCTACAATCCGTAGGCGATCGCCTTGCCAGTCCCAGTCTCTTACCCCAATTGCCGCGAATCGTGCAACTGATGCACGAATATATCGATACCAATCTCACCCTTGAAGAAACTTTCGCCTTAGTCAATTTCCTCCAACAGCAGTTGCCCGATGGGTTGAAAATGGTCCTACTCCCTGGGGAATTTACCCCCACCCGATCGGTCCCTAGTCCCTCTTGGACTATCGACCCTACCGGACGAGATCGGGTGATGTACTACTATTTTGAAAGGGAACTGAACTCCGGAAATCAACGCAATCGCGCTACTACTGCCCAGTCTCCCCACAACTTAAAAATTGCCCTTCAAAATGCTTCCGGTAATCCTTTAATTCTAGGAAAAATTTTGAATGATTTAAAAGCCCATGGATATCAAAATGTTTATGCAATTACCGACTCACTAGATATCAAACGGCGTAGTCAAATTATTGTCCAAGCCGGAGATAGGGAGGCAGCCCAGACGTTACAGAAACTCTTACCTATCGCTCAAATTCAATCTAGTTCTCTCGGCGACTTAAACTCTGAACTTACTCTCATTATTGGGGAAGATTTTGTTGATTTTTAAAATAAAATTGGGTAAAATAAAGTCAGTTTATGGATTTTTTCAACACTATTAAAAACCATGTTAAAGCGCCTATTCCTCCTAACACTGGCCGGAATTCTAGCCTGGGTCTGGATTCTTTTAACGGCCCAAGAAGCGATCGGCCTCACGTTGGGAGTGACGAGTTTAATCGTTTTTTAAGGTTGTTGTGTTGTCGCCGCTACAATATCTCAGTTAAGACCAATCCACAGACGCCAGCAAGTCTTAATCCAAGGGGGGAGAAGGATGCAATATTTCAGTTAAGACGAACCCGGAAACAACTACAGCCGTGACACTGAACAATGGGTACATATCTTGTCAGCGCGGTTCTTTAAATTATTCGGGAGACTCCTGCTTTCAGGCGGTGTTTCTCCAACTTTGGGAGACTGAGGTAAAGGAGGTAAAAACATCCCAGTTTTGAATATCTTGCAGGATTGATTGATAACCTGCTACATTAGGGTGTAGACCGTCATCGCATAAATGCGATTGCCTCCATCCTTCACCGCGATCGCGCCATAACTCAAATAAGTCTAAATACGGAATCTGCCTCTGTTCGCACTCTTGTCTTGCCACTTCTTTGTAGCGAGACTGGTCTGCCTGGTTAAAATAAAGGCACTCTGAAAAAGGCATCTGAGTCTCATTCACCGGCACCATGCCCACAAAAAAGACTGGACAGAGTGCTTGGGCGCAATCGAGGAGTTGGGCAATTTCTGCGGTGAAAGTGCTAAATTCGGTAAAATTGCGTCCGTTGGGGCGTCCTAATCGGGCGGTATCATTCACGCCCACCGAAAGAACGATGGCATCGGGTACGCGATTTTTCAGTTCTCCACGATAGCGAAACTCGCTTTCGAGTCGTTCAGAGACTTGGGAAACGCGATCGCCTCGGACGCCCAGATTGTACAGTACATGACCCCCGCTTTCGGGCATCATCCACTCCCGTCTGAGTCGTTCAACCCAACCCCCTCCCACAGGATCGCCAAATCCATAAACGAGACTGTCTCCGAGGGCTACTATTTTCAGAGGATGCACGGTTGCGTGATAGGAACGGTTAGAAGATGCTGCTAAAACTTGCATAAGCGATGGGACCCCGTACTTATAAAATCTTTACACATCGATAACAATCTACATCATTGGCTAAAATTAACATAATTACCTAAAGGTACAAAACCATGAATAGTGGATCGGGCAATCCGGAGAAAAGCAAGCGTTCCGGCTTCAGTACAGACAAAATCGAAAGTTTTTCGAGGAGAGCATTGTTTGCCTCCCACAAGCGAGCTACCATCGATACAGAGCATTTGATGCGTCGCGCTGAGGACTTAGTGAGTGCCGCCTCCAATCGCTACCGGATCACGGTCCAAGTTGCTAATCGTGCCAAGCGTCGCCGCTACGAAGATTTCGACAGCATGGAAGAACCGACAATGAAACCCGTGATTCGGGCGATCGTCGAAATGTCAGATGAACTCGCGCAACCGGAAATTATCGGCGATTAATAGGCTTTGACGGGGGTTTCATGGGTTTCGTGGCAGGAATACGAAAGATGATGCAATTGCAGCGCAAAGGGGCAGCGACTGCCCTGATCGGGGTCGGATTAATTCTAGGTCTATTCCTAGGAATACCTCACCAGGGGGGTGTACGGGAAACTCTGCCCAGGGCTGTCGCCCAAGAGGTTCCCCCCCCTGAAAGTAGCCCCGGAAGAGACCCCCGGCAACGGTGGCGGCAAGTCTACGAACGCCTGCCCGATTTTCCCTTAGCAAATACCTACATTAGCACCCAGACGGGAGAGGTGGACCTGGATAACACCTTGGCAAATCGGTTAATTTCCTATCATCTGTATGTCAAAAATCGTCTGCCGATATTTCGTCTCGATTGGAAGTTGACCCTAGCTGACTATCTCGGTGTTAACGAACCCCTAACCGAAAATACCTATCCGGGAAATGGGGTTTTGCAAACCAATCCCATGGCAAGCGATCGCGAGATCCTCTCTCAACTCAACCGCCAACAACGGGAGGAGTTAATCGAAGTTCTCGTTACCCTATTTAATCCCAACTACCACAACATCCAAGGGCCAACCCCACGGACAACGGAAAGAGAAACCCCCTCATCCCCTAGAACTCCGGCAGGTCCTCCACCTCTGCCCGAATCGGGGGATGCCGATTTACTGCGATTGTAAAGAAAAACTGCCTGGATGTCTCCTGAAACAATTCCTAATTCAGAACGACGGATTAAAACTGGGGCCGGATGGCGCATCGGCTGGGACCCCCAAGCCCAACTCTATCCGGGTTTGGTGGGGGGAGATGATTGGGGCGTCGAGTTAACCGAAGGCGAGTTCAACGACTTTTGTCGATTATTGGCCCAACTAGCAACGACGATGAATCAAATGGCATCGGAGTTGATGGACTCGGAACGGATCGCTTGTGAAGCCGAAAGCGATGTCCTGTGGATGGAGGTCGAAGGCTATCCCTCTGCTTATGGTCTTCATGTTATTCTGAGTACAGGACGGCGTTGCGAGTTTAGTTGGTCTACCTCAGCAGTACCTGGACTCGTTGAGGCGGCACAGTTGTTAAAAATTTTTTAATCACCCTATTGCGTGGATAAAAAGTTTATGTTAGGATAGTAAAGCGTCGTCGGGGCGTAGCGCAGCTTGGTAGCGCACTACCTTGGGGTGGTAGGGGTCGTGGGTTCGAATCCCGCCGCTCCGACTTAGAAAAACTAAAACCGCAGTTCGGTTTTAGGAAATCAACAGAATAAAAGGAACGTCGAGTCTTCTACCGAGTAGAAATTCGGCGTTCTTTTTTGCAGGGAGTCGCCCACCCGAAAGGAGGAAAACTGGGAATTCTGAAGTTGAAAGCACACAAAAGGAACCAGGCGAAGATAGGATCATCCCTTGTCAATTTTGAACCGCGTTTCAGAATTCCCAGCATTTTCTGGATGTTAGATTATTTCCAGTCTAACGATGGGCTACAGCTTTGAATTCTATCTAAAGCAGGGAAGTTATGTTAACTTTTCCAGTAGTAATTAATACAAATCAGATAAATAAGGGTTCAAAATAGACTGGATAATTGAAGTTCTATGGAACCCAAATAGAGGGGGATCTCACTTTACTTTCAATTTTGTTCCCTGTAGATATCTTGCGGGTCTCAAATTTTTTTAATCCTAAAGTCTAGTTAATAATTATTACTATACCTTGTAGTTGAAAAAATATCTGAATAGAGGGTAGAGAGTATCAATAAAAAAAAGAAAGCTGCTTCCCTTCAGGCCCCCTTGTTTCTTTATGCTTGGAGTTGATTCCACAACCGCTTGATTTCCTGCGAACTTTCAAATCTTGACATTTTTCCTTTCATTTCTAGTTCTCGGATCACCGAAACTTGGTGACCAAACTCTCGCAAATTAGCCGGATCTGCCCGAAGTTCAGGAAGAAAGTTCCCTTGAGAAACAGGAGGAGATTCAGCCGAGTTAAATTTTTCTTGATTTTTAGGGGTGTTACTCATAGAGTCCTCCACCGTAAACAATTAAAAAAGAAGATTATATGAAGCTAAAATTTAGAGGGTTTCAGATCAACTCCCGGGAGTCGGTTGGGCCGACGATCGCATCGCTTGAGGAATACAACAGTGTCTCGGCAGCCGGCGAGATTCCTTTTGTGCGAATGAAACCGAGGTTAGGGTATCTAAACCCGTTAATTTTTCCGGGTAGAAGTTGAAAAATTGGTTTTTCATAAATTTGATAAAAGATAAATAAAAAAGATTGTGAGTGCTACATTTGCTCCCCAAATAGAGCCTAAAAAAATAGTCTTTAGCCTTTTAAACGCAAAATTAATTAAATGCCTCCTTTCTTTTTTGATAATGCTAATTTATCGTGTTTGGAGGCAAAGCTCCTTCTACCGAAAGGAGAGATTTATTGTAAGGAGTGTTAAGTTGCCGTGTAAAAATAAATACATTAAGCGCCAGATTACCTGGAGAAAGCTATACGGGGCCGAGTTAGCGCCTAGACAAAGCAGGATCAGGGGATCGAGTTGGAGGTCCCGTATTGATTTAAACTGGCGGCAATGAGTGGGCGGATTGGGCGGCCCTGGTGACCTTAAATTATTATGAAGTATAAGTTAAAACCGGGCGATCGCCTGGGTAAAATATTCGTAAGGACAAGGGGTAATGGTAAGGGAGGCTAAACTTATCGTGAGTCAATAGGGACTACGCTTAAGTCCACCCCCAAGGAAGTCATTTACATTTTTCGGAGGCGTTTTGTCAATAAATTGTCAAAAACGAAGGCGATTAACCCCGGACAAATAAAGGGCTAGAGTTACGAAGCGGATCAAGTCATCGCTAAACCCATTAAGATTGAGTCAATAGAGGAATTGCCGAGTTTAGGAACCACCTATTTTTAAGGGGGATAAACAGGAGGAATTTGTTTCTAATTTTGCCAGAATTTTAGTAGAAGAATTGCCCAAATCTGAATCGGTGCCATAACATTCATTTATTAAGCGTTATCGTTTCCCTAATAGGCTTCTTTACCCTGAAGAAATTATGAAAATAGGGAGCGCTTAATTTCTTGAATTTATCCACCCGTCTAATGTCCAGTTAAAAATAAAAAATTGTGGCTGTGAATCAATCCGAACAGGTTTTTCCGGTGAATTTCAACCCCGCAATACACAATAACTCCTCGACTACTATGGAAGTTTTAGTGTATTATATCGAGGGACTCAACAAGCGAGTCAGCGATTTATATTGACCCTTCTGTGCCGCCCTTAGATCCCCTCTTGCCTCACGCTTTCAAAGAACTTGCCACGGCTTCAGAAATCCTAAAATTGGCTGTGGAACTCCTGGAGAGTCAGCAAACGGAATTAGCGCGATCCCATCAAGACCTAGAGGAAGAACGCCAGGGTTATCAAACCCTATTTGAGGGCGCAACGCAACCTTACCTAGAGATTGATCAATCCGGAATGATTCAATCCGCTAACCGTGCCGCTGCTCTTCTCTTGAAGACTCCCCAGGAGTTTCTACCGGAAAAATCCATGAGCATTTTTATCGACCCATTGAGAATTTATAACAGAGACGATATCCTGAATCGGCTAAAAGATAAAAATTCGTTGCCAAAAACCTGCCGAGTCCCTCTCCCCCCCACACCAAGGGGAACCCCTGGAAGCCACTTTAAGCATTTCGGCGATCGGCACCGATCAAATCAAGGGAGACATCTATCTGATCAGCCTACGTGAGATTACGGATGGTTTAAGCGATGTCACCGCCTCAGAATGGAAAAACTACCATTCCCAGGCCGATCGCCAGGTCTATGTTTACACCAGAGGCGAGGTGATCCCCATCAAACCCCAAACGATTTGGATTGTAAATAAGGGCTGGGTGAAACTGAGTACCTTAAGTGAAAAGGGAGAAGAAGTCGCGATTGGATTTCCCGGAGAACAGATGCCGTTTGGTCCGTCGTTAACCGCACTTCCGATTTACCAGGCGATCGCCCTGTCGGATCGCGTGGAGTTAACCTATCTTTCCCTAGAGGACGTTTCGAGATCCCCTCGTCTGAGAGAGTTTTTGCTGAGTGGACTCCATCAGCGCCTGCGTCAAATGGAATTATTGTTAGCCGTTTAAGCCGGCGACGAACCCTCGATCACTCTGTGTGTTTACTAGAGATTCTTAAAGGGGAAATGGGGGAATTTGTTAAAGACGGGACTCGCCTCCAGGTTCGCCTGACTCATCAGGATTTGGCCGACGCCTGCGGGACGACCCGAGTTACCATGACGAAATTGCTCAAGCAGTTACAAAAAGAGGGAAAAATTGCGATGGATTCGCGCAACCATATCATTCTGCGGGAATCGGGGATCCAGAGATAAAAAGGATAGAATAGGCCCTTGGAGATCCGGAAAGCTCGCAGCACAATAAAATAGAAAAGAGAAATGCGACGGGAGGTTAGCGCGAAGATGGTCAGGGAAATTTGGCAAAGCCTGAGAGGTTTAGTGGGAGAAAAACGCAGCAGTCCGGAACTCCAAGAACCCGAAGAATTGGCTTCGTCACTGCCGCCGCTGGAAGATGAGGATTATGAATTGCTCTTTACCCAGATTGTGGAAGGATTGCGCTTGGGTTGGGACCGCGATCGCGTCCAAGAGTTTTTAGGGGCGCTCGGTTGGCGCGGGGATTTCCATTTATGGGCGGATTGGTTGCGCCGCTTTGGCGATCGCCTCCTAGGGCAGGAAAATTCTAACCCAGAATGGGGGGTGCGTCTGGTGCAGTTGGGGCGCTTGGACTGTGGAGAATTGAGTCAAGTGTCCCTGAAAATCGGGACGGGATTAATGGAGCGTCAAATGCCCGCCCCTACGCCACCAGCGACCCCCGCCCCAGCCCTAGCGCCGCCCCAAGATGCCCCCTCTTGGTTTGGGGAAGGGAATCTCAAACTGAATGCCGGAGATTGGGCAGGGGCGATCGCCGCCTATCGAGAAGCCCTCAAGCTCAAACCTGATTATTTGGAAGCCTGGAGTAATTTGGGGGCAGTGCTGTTTTATTCCCAACAGTATCCAGACGCTTTGGAAGTATTTGATCGCGCCCTTGCCCTGCAAAGCGAGAATGCAAGTTTGTGGTTTAATCGGGGCTTTACCCTGTCCTTGTTAGAGCGTCCCGCTGAGGCGATCGCCGCTTATGAAAAAGCCCTGCAACTTCAGCCAGATTTGGTGGTAGCCTGGCAAAATCGCGGCGTTGATTTGATGCATTTGGAACAGCATCAAGAGGCGGTGCGGTGTTTTGAGCAGGCGATTCAACTCAAGCCAGATTTTGGCGAAGCCTGGAATAGTCGCGGCAATGCGTTATTCAAATTAAACCGTTATGAAGATGCAGTCACCAGTTACGATCGCTCCCTAGAATTGCAGAGTGACCGGGCTGAAACCTGGTTTAATCGAGGATTAGCTTTAGCCGCTGATAACCAATCCTCCGAGGCGATCGCCTCCTTTGATCGGGTCATTTCTCTACAACCAAATAATTTTGAAGCCTGGGTTAATCGAGGTTTAACCTTGATGAGCAGCCAACGATTTTTAGAGGCGATCGCCTCCTTTGATCGCGCTCTGGAAGCTAATCCGAACGACTCCCATGCCATAGGCTACCGCCAACAAGCCCAGGATCTACTGGAACAGGCGGCTTCTTAACCCCTGTTGGAGGGAGGCAATGGGGCGATCGCTGATTTCCCCTCTCTTTTCCTCTAAATCTTCCTCCCAAATCATGAGTAGAGGTGACTACTCTGGCTAATAAATTTTGTGGGTTACCGCAACTTATTTGAAGGGAATAAGAGAAACTCTTGAGCAGAACGTTCCTACTTTCTTGCATTCCCAGAGGATTAATCGGTAAAAATAAGAAACCAACCGACTCCAGAAAAACAGGATTTTATCATGACCATTTGGGTAAACGAACAAATCGATCCGTCCGGACTCGTCTATGCTTGCATTGCCTGTTGCGATGAAATACAAGCACAATCCTGTTATGACTCCTTTATGAACAACCTCAGCGATGAACAAAAAACAACAGGTTGGAGCGTCAAAATGCGAACCGTAGAGTCCTGGGATGAAGTACCCGTTAGCGCGTTGAAATTAGCATAAGGGAGACTGTCATCGAAATGGGGGAGAATATTCAAAGTCACGAGTTACTGTCATTACTTTGAATATTCTCCCCAATGCTTACTCTCAAATCGGCGGTTGCTTACGAACACGGGGTAATTTCAATTGAAGGGGACTGAGAATTTGGTTGAGGAGGCGGAGTTGTTCCGTGGTTCCCATGCAAATGAGAGTATCTCCCACCATCAGGATCGTGTCAGCGGTGGGTCCACCGATGAGATGTCCATCGGCGCGGCGAATAGCCAAAACTAGAGCACCGGAGTGCGATCGCAGTTTGGCATCCCGCAAGGTTTCTCCCGCTAAGGGACAACTCTCGGCATCAATCAAAAACTCTTCTAAATAAAAGGTGCGATCAGCACCGGCAATAATCCCATCCACAAAATCCATCACTTGGGGTCGCAACGCCGCTGCTGCCATCCGCCGACCCCCAGTAATGTAGGGAGAAACCACCGCATCGGCACCACTGCGCTGTAACTTTTGCACCGCTTCTTCACTATTGGCGCGGCAAATCGTCCGGATTTTGGGGTTTAAGGTTTTGGCAGAAATTAACGTATAGAGATTTTCCGCATCCGAGGGCATCGCCGTCACCAAACATATCCCCCGTTCGATGCCAACCGCTAACAAAGTCCCATCCAGAGTAGCATCTCCTTGAATGGCAATATACCCGAGTTGCTGCGCCTGTTGAACCACCTCGGCAGAGTTGTCAATCACCAAGAAGGGAATCCCTTCAGCGCTGAATTCATGGGCAATCTGACGCCCGGTGCGACCAAATCCACAAATAATGTAATGCTCAGATAAAGTATCAATCAAGCGTCGTTGTCTTCTACTTTTGAGTTCGTCTTGGAAATATCCTTCAATAATAGCTTCTGTAAAGCGGTTAACGATATATCCGATGCTGACCAATCCCATAGCAATTAAGGAAATGGTAAATAAACGACCGCGATCGCCTAACGGTTGGACTTCCAGAAATCCCACCGTAGACAGGGTAATCGCTGTCATATAAACGGCATCTATCCACCGCCATCCTTCTATCAGTCTATACCACAGGATCCCTATCAAGGCAACGGAAACGAGGGCCAGTCCACCCCCGAGTAATTGTTGCCGAATCCGTCGGTACTTGTAATTGATATCGGTTGTTACCTTTAAAAAATGATTTGAATTCACAAAAATAACCGCGCCTTTTATAACTATTAATCGTCCCGATTGAACTGATGTCCCGGATTTTATTTGGGACAAAAAACATGGAAAAAGGCGCTGCTAGTCATTAATTTCATCACGATTTGAATGAAACTTACGGACAATTGGGGGAAGGTTAGGAACGGTAAAAAAACCCTGATAAAAACTTAGAGTTTGGGGTCTGGGATACTTTACCATATCGATGGAAACTTCTCCGGTAGAAGGGAATTATCAGTTCTGCCAGAGGGTGAACTATTCGCCCATCTTATCCGTGAACCTGAGTAATTTTACTCCCCAAGCTCTCCGGATCGGAAATCCACTGGACTTGATATTTTAGGAATCGGATGGGGGGTCTGCTTGAAGGGCGATCGCAGCTATCTCCCAGGCAAAAGAGCCACTACTTCTACGATGAGTCATGGAACCCTGACATTTTGGGGGCCTTAGTGATTTTTCTCAGCCACAGGGACCTACCGCCGAGGGACCGATAGCCCAGGAAATCCTTAAGTTTTTGAAAAATTTGTCTGCATCGCTATCCTTGGGGTACAGTGTTCTATCTGGGACCGTTCCCGGCTTCTACAGGGGCTTATCTCCAGCCTTTTTCCCCAAATTCCTCAGTAAGAGGATGGCATATTTTCCCATTCTAAAATTAACAAGAATTCTGGGAAAAGTCAAGCCTATTTTGAGGAATGTTTGCCCAGTCCTGTTGATCAATTGAGTAGGTGAAAGGGAATAAAATTTTAATGATCTTAACCTAAAAATGACGAGCAGTTAGCTAGGATAAAATGTAATTCTCAGCAAGTTGCAGCCAACCGGCGTAAAAACTCAGGAAAAAAGGAGCAAGTAGTGAGTCCAGAAACCCTAATTTCAACGCCCCATCTCGAAACGAATCCATCAGTTTTTGACCCTGCCGAATTTGATGCAGCGGTGATGACGACATACGGACGCTTTCCCCTGGCCCTAGAACGGGGTCGGGGATGCCGGGTCTGGGATACTGAAGGAGGAGAATACCTGGATTTTGTGGCCGGGATTGCCACCTGTACACTCGGACACGCGCACCCCGCAATGGTCAAAGCAGTGACGGAACAAATCCAAAAACTGCATCACGTTTCTAATTTGTATTATATTCCCGAGCAAGGGGCGTTAGCACAATGGTTAGTTAACCACTCTTGCGCCGATCGCGTCTTTTTCTGTAACTCGGGTGCAGAAGCGAATGAAGGGGCGATTAAACTGGCCCGCAAATACGCTCACACCGTCTTAAATATCGACAATCCGGTAATTTTAACCGCCCACGCTAGTTTCCACGGACGGACCCTCGCCACAATTACCGCCACGGGTCAACCTAAATATCAGAAGAATTTTGACCCGTTGGTGCCGGGATTTGCTTATGTACCCTTTAATGATATTGATGGGCTCAAAGCTGCGATCGCCGAATTGGATGGAGGACCCCAGCGCCGGGTAGCAGCGATTCTCCTAGAACCGCTACAGGGAGAAGGCGGTGTCTGTCCCGGGGATGTGAGTTACTTCCAGGCCGTCCGGCAAATTTGCGATGAAACCGGCATTTTACTGATTTTAGACGAAGTACAGGTGGGAATGGGCCGCTCTGGGAAGCTGTGGGGATATGAAAACCTCGGCATTGAACCGGATATCTTTACTTCGGCGAAAGGGTTAGGCGGGGGAGTCCCTATTGGGGCAACATTATGTAAATCCAGTTGTAATGTCTTCCAACCCGGAGATCATGCCAGCACTTATGGGGGGAATCCCTTCGCCTGTGGAGTGGCCCTCACGGTCTGTCAAACCCTGGAACAGGAGAATTTGTTAGAAAATGCCGCACAACGGGGGGAACAATTACGCCAGGGATTACGGGCGATCGCCACTCAATATCCGCATCTGATTGCGGAGGTGCGCGGTTGGGGACTGATTAATGGTTTGGAACTGACGGCTGAGTGCAAAATGACTTCTATCGAGATTGTCAAAGCGGCAATGGCAGCCGGATTATTACTCGTTCCCGCAGGACCGAAGGTGGTGCGGTTTGTTCCACCTTTGATTGTTACTGAGTCTGAAGTCGAGGAAGCATTAGCGACGATTGGTCAGGCACTGGCCCTCCTCGATGTTTAATATCTGACCGCAGCTTTGACTAGGGGCGATCGCACACCCGGTTTCTCTTTGGGAACCGGGTTTTAAAGGTTTTCCTCTCCACGACATCGGTTGATCCAGAAACGTAAAACCAGCAATTTCTAACTCATTAGGCCAAATTCTCCCCGGGGGATATAGAGGCAGATTTTTTGTCACCAGAGGGGCAAAATCCTATACAATCATCAATTTTAGAGGGCGTTTCGGAAGTGCGGACGGTGGATGTGCAATTAGCCGATGCAGAGGTAGATAATGCGATCGCAGCAGAAGCAGAAGCCCAGGCGCGTCAGGATGAAGCCTATGTGCGCTCACTCATTGACGGTCAAGCGATCGCCATCCATAGGTTTCGGGTTTAACGAATTTACAAGTAGAGGTGATCATTGCCACAGTGCCAGCGGAAACTTTAAATAATCGCCCTTCCGGTCCCGGAGATCTATCCATGACAACTCCCGAGTAAACTTGCTCCCTAATTATACTCCGAAAAATTCCCTTAGCTTGGTTGCAATTGTCTCGTGAAAAAAGCCGTCTGTTGGTGGCGATCGCCGGGATTGCTTTTGCTGACATTTTGAGGTTTATACAATTGGGATTCCGCGATGCACTGTTTGATAGTTCGACTCGGTTACACAAGAGTTTGACCGGAGATATCGTGTTAATCGGTCTGCGATCGCAGGCATTAATTTCGATGCCATCTTTTTCACGCCGTCGCCTCTACCAAACTGTGGCGGTCCCCCAAGTCCAATCGGTGAGTCCGTTATATATTGGGATCGGAACAATGCTAATCTGGAGGAAATTAAACGCTCGGATATCGTATTATTTGACTGCGATGCTCGTCCAGAGTTTGGGCCAATTCCTCAGTTATTACAGGAAGAGCAGAAAGTAAAAACCGAAGTCGGAGGCCGCAAAATTCAAGTAATAGGATTATTTAGTTTAGGAGCTTCTTTTGGGGCGGATGGTAGTTTAGTTACCAGTGAATTAACTTTTTTAAGATTGTTTAAAAAGCGGAAAATTAGGGAGGTTGATGTGGGGTTAATTCACCTAAAACTGGGTGCCAATGTGGAAGATGCGATCGCAGCCATTCAGTCTCACTCCGGCAAAAGGTGCAAATGTCTCTTGATTTACATTCTCAAGCCGGGGACGAGAATAAAATAAAAGCCCAAGCCATTGCCATGTTAGAATCCGTTGGATTAAGGGAATGGATTGATTGTTATCCGGAAAATCTATCCGGGGGACAAAAACAACGAGTTGCGATCGCCTGAACTCTGGCGAGTCATCCTCAACTGGTTTTAGCCGATGAACCGACGGCAGCGCTAGATAGTAAATCGGGTTGAGATGTCGTAGAATTAATGCAACCCTTGGCAAAAGAACAAGGCTGTACTATCTTGCTGGTGACCCACGACCCCCGGATTTTAGATATTGCCGATCGCATCGTTCCGATGGAAGACGGACGACTCAAGCCGGGGAGGGGATAGGGTTGCAACCCAAGGATTGCAAATGCCTCATAATTCTTTAAACGGGGCGATCGCACCGGGGGATTTCGCTGGCTGGGGTATCGGGTGGTCTTGAATTAATCCCCCCTTCAACTGTTGCAAATAAACAGGATAAACTTCCTCATTCATTCTTTCCACCACCTCATCGCGATCGCCTTTACCGACGCGGTTTTCTGCCCGGATTTCCCGCTGCTTTCGTCTTAGTTCCCGTTTTCCCCCGGCGTGTATTCGTACCCGTGAGAGAGGTGGCTGTACCCCCAGTCATCGCACTTGTATCTGATGTATCAGAGGCAGACATCCGTCGCGCTGTTGCCGTCCGGAAGGTCACATTTACCCCTTCATTAGATTGTTCTAGCACTAACAACGGAGTCGGTTTAGCTTTTTGATCCCAGTGGATGTAAGCAACTCGGCCTTGAATCGTCGGTTGCCAGGTATCGTGATCATCCCGCGCACTTAGATAAGTTTCCAGACAATCGATAATTTGGCTAATCGTTTTTGATGTGGCTTGAGTCGGTAACTTGGTTAACCTAATTTGAATGCGAAACAGCACTCGTTTTTTAGATTTAGCAACGTCCCCCAGATGATATTCTACATCAAATATTTCATCAACCTGTCGGCCCGAACCTCGGGTTTCTGCATTTGGACGCAAAGCAACCGAGATTTTTTCTTTTACCTTAACTTTAATTTGATTCACGACAGCAAAGTGGAAATTTTCTTCTTCCATCCTCATTCGTAGATAGTCTAAATTAAACTCCCGTGAGTGAATGAGGTCGGGATTTTTTTCCATTTTTGTAATCGATTCGAGAGACATTTTTAGCTTTTTTTGAAGCTCTTTATTTTTGAACTCATCAAACTTAACCTTTTTCTTAAGCTGGTCCAGTTGCACTTTGTGAAACACAAAAGAGGCTATAAGTAACAGCAAAAGGCCACCCGAGACTGACATCCATAGTTGATCCGGTGACAGAGGCAATTTTGAGTTATTCGTTTCTTGGGCTTGAGCTAAGGTAGGCTGGACAAGGATAATAGGGCTTGACATAGACTTTCCCTGGTACAACGGCACTTTTTAATAGAGTTCCCCCGAGGGCATCTTTGATATTCATCTCCTCCGCTTTTCACTCCCTCTGATGGATGGAAGACGGTCACCGATTAGAGGTGTCAAGTCGGGTAGAAGGTGGGGTGCGTCTGGTGACAACAGAAAGAGAAGGTGAGTAGATGTCCGTTTGTAGATGTCCGTCCTTTTTACAGCAAACTGCTGGATAATCCAAATCAACCGAACCGATATTAACACCCCTACCCTATCCTAACTATCCGCTTACAGACTGGGGGGAAGGCTGCCATTTTTCCCCAACATCGGGTTCCCGAACAGGCAACCAGACCCGGGTTAAAGCGCGCCTATAGCCTCCAGATTGCACGAAACCCCAACAACTTCAGGACGCTCCCACCTCTTCTGTATGATGCCCTATCCCGACAAAAAGGATTTTACCTGATTCGGGCGGCGAACTCTACTGTAGTTTAGGGCAATTGCTCCGCTATTCCAAGCTCACTTCCAAAACCGGCGACTCGACCCTCAGGCGATCGCCCCCAATCTTGCAGGTCCTGGGGTCTGTCCCTTCAAAGTGGCGAATTGAACTGAGGGTTTAAAATGGTTCCCTGTTTAGGGCAGTTTTCTCGATTCAATCGGATTCAATGGAAGGATTGAGGGCGGTTTAAGGACAACTATTCCTAGGAATTAAAAACCTTAAAGTTGGCAGTTCTCACCCTTTAATCAACAGAACAATGTAGGAAAATTTAACCTTCAGTTCTGTTTTTCTCCGGATTCAAACCCCTTTATCCCCAAGGGTTGACTCCTTTTCTTTCCCTTGCTCTCATATTACAAGGAAAATCTACACTGATGGAATGGCAAACTCAAAAATTTATGAAATCTTTACCCTTATTTACCCTTCAGACCCATCATAGCCTGCAAACCGTGGGTTTGGTGGCAACGGATCTCGACGGGACTCTAACTTATCAAGGAAAATTCACCCGCAGTTTGTTGGAAGGATTGGAGGCATTAGCAGCAGCAGGAGTGGCGGTAGTAGTCGTCACCGGGCGATCCGCTGGATGGGTGAGTGGGTTAGTCAGTTATTTGCCGGTGGTGGGGGCGATCGCCGAAAATGGTGGGATTTTTTACCCGAGTAATGGTGCTCCCGTCTTGTTAACCCCGATTGCGGATGGGGTGAGTCATCGCCAGCAACTAGGGGCGACGTTTGCGCGGCTATTGGCTGAATTTCCGCAACTTCGAGAAACTTCTGATAATCAGTTTAGGGTCACCGATTGGACATTTGACGTGGAAGGACTGAGCTCAGAAAATTTACAACGATTGAGGTCCCTCTGTCAAGAAATGGGCTGGGGGTTTACCTTTAGTACCGTACATTGTCATATCAAACCCCAGGGTCAGGATAAGGCAGTCGCCTTGTTGCAGGTGTTGCGCGATCGCTTCTTGAACTTTACCCGCGATCGCATCGTGACGGTGGGGGATAGTCCCAATGACGAGAGTTTATTTGATCCCAGCCTCTTCCCCTTATCTGTCGGCGTTGCTAACATTACTGAATACTTTCCCATCCTCAAACATCACCCCGCCTACGTCACAGATTTATCCGAATCTGAGGGCTTTTGCGAGTTAGTTCGCGCCATTCTTGCGGCCCAATAACCTCAAAAACTGCGATCGCCTTTAGGGTGGAGTGGCGATCGCAGTTTTACCCGTTACAGGGCGGCTGGGATAAAATTCCCCGATACAAATTTCCATTGATTTTGTTCTTTTGCCAGATTAACCTCAATCTCATACAAAGTATCTAAGTTACCATAAATCACGGCCTCTGTTAGCTGCTTTTCTTCTTCTTTAAAAGTCCATTTATTAAATTCAATCTCTCTGCGTCTTTCTAATGCCAGGGGCAAAATTGGATTCTCTTGAACTCTTTTTTGATACTCCTCCAAAGTAACCTGCTCTCGAAGTTGACTAGAGGCATTTTCATAAGCCGCCTGAACATTTTTGTTCATAGCAATTCCTTTTTCTAGGCGCATAAAATGGGCGGTTGCCGCTTGATTCGCCGACCGGATTTCGGGGAGATAGGTTTTGATAAAATAAAATCCTACCGCCAATCCCGCTAAACTCACCAGCAGCAAGATGATACCGATGATCTTTTTAAACGTAAAAATATATCGGTCCTCAACAATGATGCCCGGAAGCCCAGCATCCCGATTAATCACTAGAGTTCGGGCATAGCGATCGCCCAAAGTTTGGTTTTTCGGAGACATTAACAGCGGGGATAGTAGCAACAACATATCCAAAGGCTTGAAAAGCGTCCTAACTAGCGCTTGCACTAGGTTGGGTCGGCGTCCCCTTACGGTGACCACTTCTTCTTGGAAAATCAACTTACCTAGAGTCGAACCCAGGGTGGCTTCTAAGAGGGTAAAATATCCGATAAAAGCTAAAAATACAATAAAAAATTTAGAAATATCTACCGATACAAACGTGATACTATTTACACCTATCGTAGGTAAAAACCCAATTCCCAGCCCGACGGCAAACCAAACGAGTCCAATTATAATCAAGTCAATTGCCGCAGCAATTATCCTTCGGAAAAAGCCAGGAAATAAACTTGGGGCGGGGTAATTTGCCATGATATCGAGAGAAAATTTACGGAACAGTGTACATAATGCCATAGATAGGGAACCATGCCAGCCTAGGGTCTATCAGGACAATCCCCTAATAGTTTATGGCACAGAAACTCCAATCTTTGAGGGCGATGCAAACCGAGGGTTGGGGCGTTCCACTTGGTAGGCAGTTACTTTTCAACCTCGGCCCCTCCAGAACGGGGCCCATTAAAATCCTGAAACATTTCCCCAAAATAGGATAATCATGAGTTATCGTGGTGAGATAACTGGCGCTACGCTGGAAAGTTCTAGTTCTATGAAAAAACTTCTGCTCCTTTCCTTATTTATAGTGGGTTTGGGCTTTGCCCTGTTCAACTTCAAGGGTTTAGCCAATCAAGGCACTTTCGACTCTATTGTCCTCGACTTTCGGGATGATCTTTCCTTAATCGAACTCAAGCAACAAGTTGATGCGATCGCCACCGAGTATGGCTTTGTCCCCCGTCTTAACTCCAAGTTTTCGGCGGAGGATCATTTCTATATCGTCAACGGCGATCGCCAACTCCTCAAGACCCTCAAAAAATCTGACGTCTCTAAATACACCGAATACATTGAGCCCGCTTACGAATATCAAACCCTAGATATTCCCAACGACCCATTCTACGCGCAACAGTGGAACCTCCGCAGCATCAATGTTGAAAAAGCGTGGGATGATACCAAAGGCAGTGGCATGACTGTCGCCGTGATTGATACCGGCGTCAGTCGCGTTCCAGACTTAAAAAATACCAAATTTGTCAAAGGATACGATTTCGTCAACAATCGCGAACTCGCCGATGATGATAACGGACATGGCACCCACGTTGCGGGAACCATCGCCCAAACCACCAATAATGGGTACGGCGTCGCGGGGGTTGCCTACGAAGCCAATATTATGCCCCTGAAAGTCTTAAGTGCCAGTGGTGGGGGCAACGTTGCCGATATCGCTGAAGCCATTAAATATGCGGCAGATAACGGCGCAGACGTGGTGAACATGAGTTTGGGCGGTAGTGGTGAAAGTAACGCCATGAAAGAGGCAGTCGCCTATGCCCATAGTAAAGGAGTTCTGATCGTTGCGGCTGCCGGAAACGAACAGCGTAACAGTGCCTCCTATCCCGCCCGGTATGCCAACGTAATCGGCGTGGCGGCGATCGATTCCACCGGACAAAAAGCCCCTTACTCCAACTTTGGGGCCGGTGTGGATATTTCCGCCCCGGGTGGCGATACCACCAAGGGAGACGAAGGGGGAATTCTCCAAGAAACCATCTCGTTCAATCCCGATACCAATCTCCCCGGTTTTGCCTTTCAAGCCTATCAAGGGACCAGCATGGCAGCGCCCCACGTTGCCGGTGTTGCTGCCTTGATTAAAGCCTCTGGAGTCACAGAACCCGACAAAATTACCGCCATCCTCAAAGAATCGGCGCGGCAGGTGAAAGAAGACCCCCTAAACCACTTTGGGGCGGGACATCTGGATGCGGCTAGTGCTGTAACCCTTGCCAAGACGGGTCAATTTGACTTTGGTCATTTCTTTAGTGACTTCTTCCGGTGGTTGCGCGATAACGGATACCTTAACCCCCGGTTCTGGATTGATGGGGGCGTTTATGCCCTGCTACCGAAAGTCTTAATGGTCGTCGGTTCCTATCTGATTGCCTGGTTACTGAAGATGTATTTCCCCTTCAGTTGGACTTGGAGTATGGCGAGTGGATTGGTTGCCGGAAGTTCAGGTTTATTCGTATTTCGGGGATTCTATATCTACGACTTGCCCCAGTGGCCCTTCCGTATCCTCGGCAGTTCTATTCCAGAACTAGGAACTTCAATTTCTGGGAGTAGCGCCTTCAATCCCATTTTTGCCAGTGTCGCAATTCCTGTGGTTCTGATTCTGTTGCTGTTAGGACATCCCCAATGGAAGTGGTTCGCGATCGGTTCCACGATTGGAATCGCTACCTGTCTCGGCATTAGTGCCGTGTTAGTACCGGCACCCACATTATTATGGATTGGCAGTGGCATCGGTGCAAGGGCCTTTTTAATAGTAAATGCCCTCTTGTGCTTGGCACTCGCACGTCTGGCAATGAAAGATGAAGGACAAACCGCATGAGTATTAATGTAGAAGGGACAATCGAACGCAAAAATATCGGTCCCGGTGCGTGGGCATTGGTTTCCGATGCGGGTCAAACCTACGAGATTTATCAAGGTGCACCGGCAGATTTGTTAAAGCCCGGTCAAAAGGTCAAAGTCAAAGGTCAGGTGCGTGATGATGTGATGACAATGGCAATGATTGGCCCGGTTTTAGAGGTGAAATCTTTTGAGGCGATCGCCTCAGATTAGCTCAACACTAAACCTCTGGCTACTGGAGTCTGACTCTATTAAAAAAGGCGCACGGTTGTGCGCCTTTTTTAATATTTTAGGGAGAGGGGTTACCCGGAGAAAAAACCCTAGACACCTCGGGGCAAATCCCCTTAAAAGTCTAATCCTAGTAATAGACGAATTGCAGAATCCTATCAAGGCGATTGCCGTTGACCAGGGGGAGTTGGGGGGATCAGTCCGGAATTTTGCAAGAGGTCTAGTCCTCATTCACAAATTCTGTTAAATTAACCTCAATCTTTAAGCTGAGGGCCGGTTGTAGTCTAGAATAGAAAAAACCGGCTCAAAAGAGCCGGGAAACGTCAATCAGGGTGCATCTACCTTTCCTTTCTTCTGGAAAGACCCCTGCAATCCGGAAAAATTATTGCTAAACTAGAGGTTAAGCAGGCACAAAGCGAACCTGCGCCATCAGGCTGTCACTACATTTACAAGGGAGAGGGAACTTCAATCAGGATGCCCTCCTCTCTAGTCAAGCGGGTTCATTTCTGTCTGTAACGTCAATTGGGTAAAAGGATTTCTCTTTCAGGAGCAATTTAGCGGTGCATCGGAAGGCTGCCAACAAGCGCGACTGCTCGTCGGTGAAAAATCTAGCCTTTAAATCCGTGAGGGCTGCCATCAGAACCTAGGAAAAAATCCCCAGTTCCTAACCACCAGGGATCGACTTCGGAGTGCATCTATACCGATCCTTCTCAGATTTTTCGGCTTAACCGGATCAAGGTAACGGAGATCTGTAACCCGTTCAAGAGAAGAATTGTAGAATTACAAACAGATCCGCCCCGACCCCCCTTAACCTGGAGGGAGGGGAAGAAATTATGCAATTCTTCTCATATTGCTTAGGGGTAAAGGATGCGGTCAAGGGTCCTGAATTTGATCGGGCTTGCTCTCCCTTTTCTGCAAAGCGATCGCACCGTGTAGTTTCTCAATTGTCAGGAGATTAACGACTTAAAATTTAAAAAAATTCCCGGCTGTTTGATGCCGGGATATATCCATCAGGGTGCATCTACCACTCCATTGTTCTCGATTGAGCTGATGCATTCCGGACAGTTGTCAGCATTTTTTTACCAAACTTTTCACGTTCATCGCTCAAGGGATGATGAGGTCAATTTAGATTGAGGAATGAATAAAGTTAGAGAATTGGGTAACTTTTCCAGAGTGGTTTCGTCTATCCGGAAAGACTCTATCAAAACTAAAACTCCTCGGAAAAAACTGGCACAGATAATCCGTGAAATTAGAATTTAAGCGGGAACTTAATTTATCCCTAAACCCGGGGAAATGAGCTTTAATCTGCCCGTTTTAACCGAAAATTATCCCTTTGCAACTAGAGTTAAAAATAAAGTGGGAGGGCCTAAAAAAACCAAGGCCAATCCCTTAGATAAGATATAAACAGTGAGCAGGAGTGCAGTGAAACTGTGAGCCAGAAATTTGAAGAATTACATATTTCTGTAACCCCAGTTGGGGACGACAAGTATTTAGTGCGGACCGAACAAGCACCGAAAGGCGTGCTCCCGGCTGAAGAACAAGTCGTCTGGCCGGTAGAGGGCTGGTTGCGTCAAGCTGCCAAGTTGATGGAAGATCCATTATCGATGTTGATGCGCTTAAACGATCAACCCTACCCTTCCCCAGACTCGCCCACGGCAGACTTGGAACGGGCTACGTTAGGAAACTTAGTAGAACTGGGTCAGGAACTTTATCAAGCATTGTTTCAAGGCAGTTTGCTCGATCGCCTGACTTCCGCACAAGCGATCGCCCATAACCAGGGGAATGTCCTAAGATTGCGCCTGGGACTCAAAGGGGCTCATCTGCCTCGTCTACCTTGGGAGGTGATTCACGAAGACACCCGGGCGATCGCCACGGGCAAAGATCTCGTCTTTTCCCGCTATCAACCCACCTTAGCACCTGTCGCCCTCCCTGCAAATACCGGCGATCGGGTGAAAATTTTGATGGTCTTGGCAGCACCCACGGACCGTGAAAATCTCGCCCTCAAACGGGAAGCGATTCACCTCCAGGAGGACCTCAAAGCCCGATGGCGCAGTGGTACTCCCGTTACAGGTAAACCCCCTCAAATCCAACTGGATATCCTCGAACAACCCAACCGAGAAGAACTCACCCGCGCCTTAGAACAAAATCACTACCAAGTCTTACATTACTCCGGTCACAGCGATGTGGGTGCCGGTGGGGGTGAACTATATCTCGTCAACCGCAAAACGGGCTTAAGCGAAGTCCTCACCGGAAATGACCTCGCCGGATTGTTAGTCAATGCGGGGATTCGCATGGCGGTCTTTAACTCCTGTCGCGGGGCCTATACTGCCAGTTCTGACCCCACGGATGCCACCGGCAGAAGGTGTCTGGCCGAGGTCCTAGTCAAGCGCGGCGTCCCCGGCGTCCTGGCAATGGCAGAACGGATCACCGATGATGTGGCCCTGACTCTAACCCGGTTATTTTATTACAACATCAAACAGGGTTATCCCGTAGACCTCAGTCTGAATCGTGCCCGACAAGGGTTGATGTCCGCCTATGGTTCTCACGAACTCTACTGGGCGCTGCCGGTTCTGTATCTCCATCCCGAATTTGATGGGTATCTCACATCGGAAAAAACCCCGTTGGACAATTCTGGCACCACCGGAGGCGATCGCCCAATTACGCGCAAGACTTCCCCGATTCCCCAGGAAATCGCCGCCTCTAGTTCCCTTTCTACACACTCTCCCCCCACCACTCCTCATTCCAGAGAATCTCTTGATTTCGGCAAGATACCCCCCTCCCGCACGGGAACAATGACGGTGCAAAGTCCTTACGCCGAGGACGAGACAGACCTTTTCGATGAGGGAGACCTCGAAGGGGTATATGAAGATATCATGTATGACGAACTGGATGATGACGAGGCGGTTTCAATCGTTTCGGAGTTGTTCCGAGAGATGGTGGGTGAGACTGACCCCGAAACCGATGCAGTCCATCGTCAGCAAAGCCAAGTCCAAAAGGCTTTTGATATCCTTCAAGAAACCATTACGGAGGAATTAGCGCCAGAGGCCACCACGGCACAGCAGTTGCCCGAGGAATGGCCGTTACCCGCAACCGATGCGCCTCTGACTCAAAAGCCTCAGACTACATCAACGGCCAGAAAATCCTCCGGATTTAAGTGGCGCGTTGCTGTTGGCGCTGCTGTGGCGATCGCCATTGCGGGTGCTGGGTTTTGGATTGGGCAAACTCGCTTTTCCTCCACCAGCAGTAGACTCGAAGCGTTACTCCCACCCACGGGATCGATCGCCTTAGAGTCCCCCTTATCTGCGGGCGATCGGATGAATCTTAGTCAATTACAAACCCCAGAAGTGGGCAAATTAGCCTTTGCTTATTTTAACGAAGGAGATGCGATCGCCGGTCAAGAAGCCGTAGAAGAACTCCTCCAACCCCAACGCAGCGCCCTTAATTATGCAGAAGCGGTACTCAGCGGCGTTCCCGAACCCCATAAATTTGATTCCAGCATCACCTTTTTATGGGGTCGTCTCGCTTGGCAAGCGGCCCTTTCAGGCAATCCTAAATACAGTTTAGATGATGTCCGCAGATATTGGACTCGTGCCATCCAACAAGAACCTAATAATCCCACCTACTACAATGCCCTAGGCTTTGCCTACTACGCCGATGGTAACTTCAAAAAAGCCGAAGATGCTTGGATGGAATCCTTAAAATTACTCGAAAAAATGCCCTTAATGGGTGCTAAAAATTCCACGATTCCAGAATCTACTCCTCTGGAAAGTTATGATGCTCTAACTGCCTATGCCGGATTTTCCCTAGTGATGAGTCGTTCCGTATCCAACTTACCCCCAGGCGATCGGACCCAAGTCTTAAGTAAAGCGATTAAACTCCGAAAAATCGTCCTTTCCGTCGATCCTTTGGCCTTTCAACCTGACGCCCTAGCAAGACAATGGATGTGGCCCGAAGCCGCCCTAGAAGATTGGCGATCGCTCCTCATGGAGCGGGAGTAACTAAAGATAAAGCCGAAGTTTTTTCAATGTTGGTAGTAACACTTTTAGTCGTTCTTATCTTTGTTGGTAGTAACGACTTTAGTCGTTTCTTTACTGTTAGTAGAGAGGCCCGCTTTCTTATTTCTACAGTTGTTGCTTTCCAGTCAACGCCTTAACTTTACTTATCCCGAACTTCTGGAACCTCGGTAACACCAGGACTCATCAACACATTCCAGGAACTCCAGGCCATCCCCAGAAACAGCATCCAGGCCAAAATTCCCAAAACCCAGGGCCGCCGTTGCAGGAATTGCACCAGAGAGCGGGAAAGGGGCTGTTTGGTAACCCCGCTAAGCCGGCGCGGGGGACCCACCCACCCCTTCCCCTCCGGCAGCAGGGGGCGATCGCCCTGCTCCCTCAACCCCCTCAAATAATCCAAGTGAGCATCCCGACTCCCGCTTAAATCTCGCAATCGCGCCAACTGACTCTCCCGGTTTGGCATAAAAGCTCGCAACCGATTGATTTGTCGCCGATCCGATACACTAAACGGTTTTAAAAGTCTAGAACTCATAAATGCTCCCGAGATCAATGACCCACTTGAGTGAATGCCAGTTGCCTTGCATTCCCCTTAATCTGCTCACTTTAACCTTTAATTTTAGTAGGATGCCGATCTACAGCCAACTCAATCAATTGGTCTATTAATTCAGTAAAGGAAACACCCGTTGCCGCCCACAGTTGCGGGTACATACTCAATGAAGTAAAACCGGGTAGAGTATTAATTTCATTAATAAATAGCTCGCCGGTTGCTTCAACATAAAAAAAGTCCACGCGGCTCAATCCGGCACCATCAACCGCTTCAAAGGCACGGATTGCCATTTCCTGAATTTGAGCCGCGACTGCCTCGGGTAATTCTGCTGGAATAAACAAGGAGGCTTTGCCGTCGGTATATTTGGTTTCATAGTCGTAAAAATCACTTTCATAAGTAATTTCTCCAACCACAGAAGCCTTAGCATTATCATTCCCTAAGACGGCACATTCCACTTCGCGCGCTACGACTCCCGCCTCGACAATCAGGCGGCGATCGTAACTGGCTGCACTATCTAAAGCGGCCTCTAATTCACTGCGCGATCGCACCTTAGAAATCCCCACAGACGAGCCTAAATTCGCCGGTTTCACAAAGCAGGGATACCCTAAATTTTGCTCAATTTCATCACAGAGTTTCGGAAACATACCAGGGTTGGACCAAACCTGCGATCGGCTCACCGCCATATACTTAACTTGGGGCAAATCAGCCCGACTAAACGCCGTTTTCATCGCTAATTTGTCCATCCCCACTGCCGAACCCATCACCCCCGTGCCAACAAAGGGGACCTGCATTAAACTCAGCAAACCTTGAATTGTCCCATCTTCCCCATTGGGACCATGCAGAATCGGAAACCACACCTCAACCGTCCCCGCTTCTGCTGGAAATTGCCATAATTTGGCCCGATCGCCCGTCTCTCCCCCATCATTCCGGGGAACTCCCGCATCTAGCACCTGTTGCGCCACTGCTGGGGAGTGCCATAACCCGTCCTTGTCAATATAAAAGGGCAGAGTTTCGTATTTCTGGGCATTCGATTCCCCTGCCAATGCCTTGGCGATCGCCCTTGCTGAAACGATGGAGACCTCATGTTCTCCGGAACGACCGCCAAATAATAATCCGACCCGCAACTTAGCCATTGTTGACCCCTTTTAACCTTGGTGATTTTAGCTGTTAGAGTGGCAATCCATAACGGGATTCCAAACTCTTGCCTCTAAAATACGATGGACCGCATCCCTTGTCCGAGATACAGTAGCATAAGTTGTCGGATTTTTGCCCATCCTCGGCCTAGTCCCCTCAAAATCTGTTAGGGTTCTCTCAGCTTGTAGGCGCTACTGGCAGCGGTATCCAGCATCACCTGGGACCCGTCGCGATCGGTCCGATATACCCAAGTCTCTTCGCTATCGCTTGCGCTGACTTCCCATCCAGACACGACAATTTGGGTGCAAAAACTGCCCGGTTCCGTCAATCCCAAACAGCCATCGGGCCAACTGCGCCGCTGCGCTGCCACAATCTCAAATTGCGATCGCCCTTCCCCAGTTTGTTCGGCAACCGCATCTAAGACTTTCTCGCTAATGGCTGACGGTAACTCCGCGATCGGCCCTGACTCGTTCTGACTGCCATCAATTTGCACGATCTCACTGCCTTGTCCTGAAGTAACCGAGTTAGACTCTTGTGGGTTGACGAGAACCACTGCAATGCCGATTACCGCAATCATTCCGATTCCCAAGAGGGCGATCGCTGGTTTATTCATGAGTTTGCTGACTCCTTTTTATAAAAACTTGGTTTTTACAACCCTAACGTGCGCGGCCAAAAAAGATAGGCGCGGGGGGTTGTATTTATTGACTTAATTTGATATTATATTCATAATGGCATATTAACTTCAATAATAATTTTGCACAGATTTCTATTATAAAATTAAATTTAACAAAGTCAATCCCTTTTGTCTAGTCCTTATCGCCCTTTTTTAGAGCAAAAATTGTAAATTTTTGTAAAAAAAGAAAAATCTAATCAGGACCTTGAAATTGTGGGTTTATCGCTATCATGCAGTGAGCAACCAGGGAGAAAAAGTCATGAGCTTAATCGGGAACATCATCTGGCTCATTTTTGGGGGATTCATCACCGGCCTGGGTTACATCATCGGAGGACTGGGGTTGTGTCTCACAATTGTGGGAATTCCCTTCGGATTGGCAACCATTAAACTGGGAATCGCCACTATGACTCCTTTCGGAAGGGAAATTGTCGAGGATGACAATCCCAACAGTAACCTAAAGATTGTGTTAAACGTGATTTGGATTATCTTCTTTGGTTGGGAGATTGCGATCGCGCACTTAGTCCTCGCTGCCTTCTTCTTCATAACCCTCATCGGACTACCCTTTGCCGAACAGCATTTCAAATTAGTGGCGATCGCGCTGTTTCCCTTTGGCCGAGACTTGAGAAAAGTGAGATAAAACTGAGATTTTGCATCCCTTCCCACAACCGGCGGGGGTTCACACCCTAGCCCTGTCAAAGTGTATTTGTAGGGGCGCAATGCTTGCGCCCATGTAGGGGCGATTCGCGAATCGCCCCTACATTCCATCACGATTTTTCGTCATTAAATTGGTAATCAATTGAGGGCGCAAGCATTGCGCCCCTACGAAATCACGATTTTTCGTCATTAAATTTACTACATTGACAGGGCTAGGGTTCAAACGATTTATCCCCCACCGGATGTTGTCTTGCGTAGCCGCCAATCGATTTATCCCCCGCCGGGTGTTGCCACTTGCGTACAGATGAACACAGCCTAACACTGTGCCTCTGACTCCAGCCCCTCCAACCGCAGAAAATACACCCGCCCCGAATTATCTCCTGCCACCACCGTCACCCCATCCGACGCCATGCCACAGGAAAGCATCCCACCATCCCCAATAGACGTGGCTAACACTTCTCCCGTAGCCAAATCCCACAGTTTCAGGGTGTAATCCCAGGATGCAGAAACCGCTTGTTTGCTGTCCGGGGTGATGGCCACTGCATTTACCGAGTTACTATACCCGGTGAGGGTAGCCAGTTGCTTTCGCGTTGCCAAGTCCCACAGTTTCAGGGTTTTATCATCGGATGCGGAAACAGCTTGTTTGCCGTCCGGGGTGATGGCCACTGCTTCTACCGAGTTACTATGCCCAGTGAGGGTAGCCAGTTGCTTTCGCGTTGCCAAATCCCACAGTTTCAGGGTCTTATCCCAGGATGCAGAAACCGCTTGTTTGCCGTCCGGGGTGATGGCCACTGCTCGTACCCAGTCACGATGTCCCGTGAGGGTGGCCAGTTCCGACCCCGTTGCCAAATCCCACAGTTTCAGGGTGTTATCCCTGGATGCGGAAACCGCTTGTTTGCCGTCCGGGGTGATGGCCACTGCTTCTACCGAGCTACTATGCCCAGTGAGGGTGGCCAGTTCCGACCCCGTTGCCAAATCCCACAGTTTCAGGGTGTTATTCCAGGATGCGGAAACCGCTTGTTTGCCGTCCGGGGTGATGGCCACTGCAAGTACCAAGCTACTATGCCCAGAGAGGGTGGCCAGTTCCGACCCTGTAGCCAAATCCCACAGTTTCAGGGTGTTATCGTAGGATGCGGAAACCGCTTGTTTGCCGTCCGGGGTGATGGCCACTGCATTTACCTCGCTACTATGCCCAGTGAGGGTGCGAAGCAGGGGGCCTCCGGGTGGAGTGAGATGAGCCGTCAGGGGACGAAACCAGAGTTTTCCTGGCCCTTGTTTCGCTTGTTGCAGTAGGGCTAGAATCTCTGGGTCAGAAAATGACAACAACCGCCCCAACAACTGCCCCGCTAACTGGCTATTATCCTCTACCAGCACATGAGCCGAGAGCTGTAGCGCCCCTTGAATCCGTTTTAACCCCGGTTGCTCCTCTGCTGGCAGCAACGGCAAGAGTAAATCATAATCATCAATCAGGGCGGTGATTCCCACTGCGCCTAACTTTTGCTCCAAAAAGCCCCAATCCGTTAACCAGGCTTTCATCCGCTGCACCCGTTTTCCCTTGGCCCATATACCGATTTGGTTGCGTAGTATATACAGCCGTTTTTGAGAGGACTGTTGCTGAATCCAATCTCCTAATTTTGTCGTCATAGGGGCGCTCCATCGGCTAGATTGTCACCCATGCGCCGGTTAATATCTTCTAAATCAATGCCTGAATCTTCCGCTTGCTCATTGAGAAAGTCGCTGAACGACGCATGATAAACGCTGTAGCACTTTTCTCTCTCAATCATTTGAAAGCGCAAAAACTGCTCCCATTCTTCCAAAACTGAATGCACGCGAGATTTTGAGAGGCCCGCTAACTCCGCTAATAACGGGCGGGAAACAGGTTCAGGAGATTCTGAGAGAACATAAATGATGCGAATTTTATCAATGGGGAACGGGTCGGTATTCATCCCCATCAATCGCCAATGTTTTTGATAATACCGTTTCAACCCGAAGGGCAAACTGTCCAGGGTTTCACTCTCACACAGTCCTTTGTCAATGTCATTCAAGACATAGCGCAAATACATAAAATTATTTTCACTTTTCGCCACCAGTTCCGTAAAAAACTGCTCGGGGGTGGAGTGGCGCGATGTCACCCAGTCCTGAATCTGGGGACTCTGCTGCCAGCATTTCTCGGCGTAGTGACGGGCATCCCGCGCACTTTCTGCGGGATACTGCATTAAATCAAAGGTGATATCATAGTCAGTCAGGGGCAGGGGCAGTTGTTTCGGGCGTTTGGAGAGGATAAAATAGACCTGATCCGGTAGGGAATCGGGTAAATAGAGGAGATTACTGCCCGGGGTTTGGCTGGAGGCATCCACCTCATCTAAGGCATCCACCACCACAATTAATTTTTGTCCCGGGGGTAAGGTTTTACTCGCTTCCCCCAACAATCGGGCTAACACATTGCCATCTTCTGTCGTCTTTTCTGGCAACTGAGGATAATCCAGGTGATAGCCCTCAATCAGTTGTCTGCAAATATTTTCCAGGAATTGTTGCGGTTTAATTATCCCTTGGGCTTGAATATTAAAATGAGTGAGACAGCGCCCTTGCCATACTTCGACTAATTTGGCGAGAATGGCACTTTTCCCCACTCCCGGGTCAGCTTCCAGGATAAAATAGCCCTTGGGATTCTTTTGCAAAAAGTCCCGAATCGCGGCAAATACATATTTGCGCCCGACAAAATCTTGGATTTTCTCAGCAATCAGGGTTTCACATTCTTGAGGAATCGGTAAGCGGGGTTTGGTGAGGTCAAAATACTGCTGTAAAGTTCCCCGCAGTTGGCCCAGTTCGTCTCGGATGCCGGTATCTAAGTGGGTTAAAATCTGGATGATATCTTGTTGTTTGAGCGCCTGTTGGTGGGTTTGGGCGAGATTATCCCGGAGTAAATCCAACACCATCCCACTAAAAGCCGGTCCCCCTTCCCGGGCATCTTGTTTCAAGACTTCCCGCAGGTTATGGGAAAACCGTTCATAGAGATGTTGACTAATGGCATCGATGGCATCTTGGTATTCGCTAACCTCTGCGGGTAAATGGGGTTGGTGTTGTTCCATCAACCAGGTAATCAGCTTTTGCCAACTGTCTACATCCAGAGTGGCGATCGCGATTTGAGCAGCATTAGCGGCGAAAACATAGCGCAACTGGGGTTCTCGAATGGGGAGATAGTCCCCGGGAGTCTGGCGATCGCGCTCAATTTGGAGCCAGTATTGTTCCGTTTCCCGGGCTAAACTCTTTAATACTGGGGCAATATCGCGATATTCGTCTTCTTGGGAGATGTGGAGAATTCCCAAGGCGATCGCCCTTCCTGCCGCTTTGGGTAAATCTTCATTGGTTAAAACTTGGGAACTATCCCGCAGTTTTTTAGCCAAATCCAGTAATTTGGTAGCCGCCATGCTATTGAGTAGGGGTGAAGCAAACTCCGCGAACATGGGAATTGCCGTTGCGCCACCCGCTACCACGGACCCGATGGAGAGTAAGGCGGTTACTCCTAAAAGTAGCTTATGTTCTTTAATAATGTGAAGCACCATAAGGAAGGCAAGGGGTATTAAGGGTGGGCAAAGCTGTTTTATTGTACCCTTGGCAACCCACCCAGAAACCGGGTTTGATGCATAACTGTTGCTACTTATTGAGAGTTGATGAAGAAACCCGGTTTCTCAACCCTTGGCAACCCACTCAGAAACCGGGTTTCTGCGAGCACTTTTGCTACATCAACCAGATTGTTGAAAGAAACCCGGTTTCTCAACCCTTGGTAAATCACCCAGAAACCGGGTTTCTGCGATAACTTTTGCTACATCAACCAGATTGTCGAAAGAAACCCGGTTGATTGATGTTTTTGAATTAGGAAGAACTCTTCACAGTCATCGGGACATCCGATCGCCGGTTAGTCCAGATTCCTCCAGGTTCCAGTGTAACCAGCCGATTATTAGGGGTAAATAACTCCCAATAGGACAAGTCAAAATTATCCTCTAAGTCGGGAAATACTTTCAACTGATAGCCATTACTGAATACCACAATCAGCACTAAATCCGGATAGTTTGTTTCAACAGCCGTGATAGTTGTGCCTTCAATAACTTTCACTTTCTCCTTAAACACTTCTGCGGGTTCTACTGTACTGGTAATGATGCCACTAGCCGATTCCAGCCTCCACTCAGAACCCCTTGTCCCTAATATCCATTCTCCTTGATATTTACCCGCCATCACTTTCTGCTTATAAGGAATTTTCCCTCCAATATCCAGGGTTAGTTCATCCCCATAGCTGAGACTAGCTGACCAACAGATTTGACCAATAATGCTACGAATAAGCTGTTTTAGCTCAGTTAAATCTGCATTTCCAGCGATTTTTTTAAGGGTGTCTAATGACATAATAAACCTCTTATAATTAAAGGAATTCAGAGAACCTATCAAAGTAATAATGTAGAACGGTTAATAATCCTAAATTTATTACCCTAAAATTATTTCCGTTAAAATAGTTGAAATTCGCACTTTTTATGGGGGTCCAAATCTGTTGAATTCAAATTCATAAAAAATACCTATTATCTGAATTGCTGCAAAAACTATCCTTAGCCGAAATGGGTCCAAATCTTGTCTCTACAAGTCCCTTATTTACAAGTCTATTCCTAAGAATTCCCGAGCCTTTTCTCTTAATTCTTCATAATTAAAATCACCTCTGCCATTTTTCGTGCCGCCATATCCGGCCTCTTTTTCATTTTCCAGGAAGTTTCCGAATTCTTTTCGTTCGGCTGCTGTCATATTAAATTCTTTGGCGATATTGTTAACTTGCTGAAGGTCTTTTTTAGGGGCCATTGCCTTGAATGGGCATCATTTGCTGTCTACTTTTTATCTTTCACCCCCATTCATTCGCTGACTTCCTAACTCAGCGGCTAACTGCAACGCAGATTTCATACTAGCACAATCGGCGATGCCTTTTCCGGCGATATCGAAGGCGGTGCCGTGGTCGGGGGAGGTGCGGATAAAGGGCAGGCCGATGGTGGTGTTGACGGCTTTATCAAAGGCCATTAATTTGACGGGAATTAAGCCTTGGTCATGGTAGAGGGCAAGATAGGCATCATGGGCATTTGTAGCGCTTCCAAACCAGGCTTGACCCGGTTTTACCCAGAGGGTATCCGGGGGGATTGGTCCATCAATTGTGGCTTGAGGATGGATGATTTGTTGTTGTTTAATCCAGGGGATTAACCATTCTTTTTCTTCGGTGCCGAGTTGCCCATTTTCTCCACTGTGGGGGTTGAGTCCGGAGATGGCAATGCGCGGGGTTTGGATGCCGAAGTCTTGGCGCAGGCATTCAATTAAAAGGTCTAGTTTCCAGGTGAGGAGTTCCGGGGTGAGGGCGTCGGGAACTTGGCGCAAGGGAATGTGGGTGGTGGCGAGGAGGGTACGCAGGGTCCAGCCGCTGTGGGGGGATTTGGCGACGAATAGCATTCCGAACCGTTTGATTTGGGCACTTTCGGCGAGAAGTTCGGTTTGTCCGGGATAGGGATGTCCGGCGGCTTTCCAGCAGGTTTTGGCGATGGGTCCGGTGACGATCGCCTGGAAGTCTCCGGCAAGGGTTCGGGCGATCGCCTCTTTCATGTAAGCAAAACTAGCGCCACCGGATGCGGCATTGCCGGTCCCGAGGGCGATCGCCTCTTGGTTGAGGTCAATATTTAGGATAGGAAACTGTTCAGGATCGGCGATCGCTGTTTGTTGCTTGAGTTGTTGATAACACTCTTGCAGCAGCTTCCGACTGCCGACGAGGGTGATTTGGCAATTTTGGGCGATTTCAGGGTCTGCTAGGGCTTTGAGGATGACTTCGGCACCTATTCCGGCAGGGTCTCCCAGGGTGACGACGAGATGGGGACGGTTGGGGGTTGAGGGTTGGCTTTCCATGAGGGTTCTAGGTGGCGATCGCAGATTTAGGCAACTCTTTCTGATTATTCAGCGTACTGGACAACTTGCTGTTGTGGGTTACGGACTGAATTTCATCTTTTTTTGGAATGGGTCCGATGGGGGTTTTTTCTTAAAACTTAACAATTTTAATGAGGCGTCCTTCTTTTAAGATGATAATATATAAGGGGATAACTGTTTAGGACTATTTTAAATTTTTAGAGCAATCGCTCTTCTTTATAGTGGATAAACAGTAGGCAAACAATCCCCTTAAAATCAAAACGGTTGTATCGTCATGAATCACCCGAAATCTAATGAGCATGAGTCAATTTATCAGCTCAAAGTTACCATAAAAGAAAGCGATCCACCGATTTGGCGCGAAATTCAGGTGCGGAGTCATATTACTCTTTATAAAGTCCAGCGGATTTTACAGGTGGTGATGGGATGGGGAAATACCCATCTCCATCAATTCACAATTGATGGAACTTGTTACGGTCAATCTCACCCGGAATATGGCTTAGAAATGAAAACAGAGCGCAGGGCGAGATTAGATGAATTGGTGCCCGAAGAGAATACCAGCTTTCTCTATGAATATAATTTAGATGATAGCTGGATGCATGAAATTACTGTAGAAAAAATTCTGGAACCGACTCCTGGGGTACATTATCCCCGGTGTGTGGCAGGAGAGCGCGCTTGTCCTCCAGAAGAATGTGGCGGCATTCGCGGCTATGGGGAGGTGTTAGAAATCCTCAAAAATCCTGAAGATCCCGATTATCTAGAAACTTTGAAATGGATCAGCAAAGATTTCGACCCCGAGGCATTTGAAATCGATGAAGTGAATCGGCAACTTAAATCGATTCGATAACCCTGGGGGAATTTGTGGGGAAATTGAACTGCTGCAAAACTCCGTAAGGGAGTAATAGCGACTATCCAAGTGGTGAATAGTTGAAAGCCAAATAAAACAGTTAAAGCCGCACAAAAAAACGAAATAAACTCCGTTTTAACTGGGGATTACTGGAGTTTGGGGTTGTTTATTAATGCGCCAAAGTTTAATGGTTTTATCATCGCCGCCTGTGGCTAAGGTCTGTCCGTCGGGACTAAAGGCGATCGCGAATACATAGCTAGTATGCTCCCGCAAGGTGGCCCGTTCTTCCCCAGTTTCTACGCACCAAATCTTAATTGTTTTATCACTGCTGGCACTGGCTAAAGAAGTGCCATCGGGACTAAAAGCAACGGAGCGAATTCCATCAGAATGTCCGGTTAAAGTATGGATTAATTCCCCGGTTTGGGTATTCCAAAGTTTGACGGTAGAATCCAGACTGCTGCTGGCTATCATCTCTCCATTGGGGCTAAATTTGACACATTCAATGGGATTAGAATGGGCCACAATAGTTCGATAACTTTCCCCAATTGCGACATTCCACAGCTTAATGGTGCGGTCCCAACTGCCACTGGCTAAAGCCCTTCCATCGGGACTAAAGTCAACGGTAACCGTGGGTTTTTCATGACCAATCAGGGTTTGCAGGGCTTGTCCCGTGACTGCATCCCAGAGTTTAATGGTGCGGTCCCAACTGCCGCTAGCTATGGTTTGACCATCGGGGGAAATTGCCACAGATTCGATCGGTTTACGATGACCTGAGAGAGTACGGGTGACTTCGCCAGTGCGAACAGACCAAATCCGGAGGGTCTGGTCTAAGGATCCACTGACGAGCAGTTTTCCATCACTGCGAAAGGCAATGGAGTTAACAAAATCAGCATGACCAGTCAGAGTCTGACTTTCTGTGCCAATGTGGGGATTCCAAAAGATGATGGTGGTATCGAGAGAGGCACTGGCTAAGGTATGTCCATCCGGACTAAAAGCCAGGTCAAGAATGGCGGCAGAATGGGCGGTGAGGGTGTGGGTACAAGCCCAGGTGGGAGGGGGGTTTATCATGAAAGTTGGCGATCGCGAAAACCTTAAATTTTTCAGAGTGTTGAGTTGGGGGGCGCAATCGATGAATGCTAGAGCTGCTCAACCCATCTCTTTGATTGGGACAACGAACCCCAATTTACCCATCCCGTATTCTACTATAGGCCCGTCTAAATGTATTGGATAATTCCTCAAGGTCAGAAAGCTCCAGACTGTAGGAGAGGCAGTTCATGTACTACTCCTGCGGGAATGATTTAAACTGGCCTATATCGCGAGTTGACTCTGATATAGACCCTAACCTTTCGCGATCACGAGACCCTGTAAACTGAATTGGAAGCAATTGGTATGGCAAGAACAATGAACCCTTCTCCCACATTTGATTTTGAGGATGAAAAATTCAAGGCACCCCCATCTAAACTGTTGCCTTGGTGTCAGATGATTAACCCCAGATTGCATCTGGATGGACTCAAGCCTTATGGGTTAGCTATTAAGCTGGATCAAGTGAATGCATCCGGGTTTACCCCGGATGAAAATTGGCAGCCTGTAGAACATGAGTTTAGTACCGGAGCACTGGAAACTCTGCTGATCACAACGACTCCCAGAATCCTGATCATTCGTCGAGGTCCGCTTTGTTTGAAGGACAGAATGAGTGGGGATATATTGGGACGGTTCTCGGATTTTTCGGATGAATTTAAAGCCGATCGCCCCAAATATAAAACTTTTACCCGGTATCTGATTTTTTTGGTGGGAGAAAATCAAAAATTGCTACATAAAACTCCGTTACGGTTGACCTTAAGTGGCTCGGTAGGAGCCGGTTTTGGAATTGCCTACCGTTCCTCAAAAATGGGTCAATTAACGGGATTTACCGCCGAGTTGGAACAGGCGTATGCGGATTTTCGGAGACAACCCATTGCACCGAAAGGCCCATTATTCCACGCCCATGGGATTTTTTGTCCTATGTTTGAGGCGGTGGAAAAAGGAGTGGGGAGCGATACGGCATGGGTAGCGGATACAGCGGATTATGAACATCCCACGGCTAGCAATTTAGCAGATTACATGATTCCGTCTAATTCAGAAGAGTCTAATTTGGTTTGTGAAACTTTTGAGGAATATAAGGACTTTGGTCAAGAAATTGTGAAAGTAGGGGGGCCAAAGCTGGAGACGTCAAACCCGGGGAACGCGATAGATAGTAGTGCTTATGCTTATGAGGATGAGTTTGAGTATCCGGAACCCCCTTATTAAGAAAATTAACCAGGGTTAGGTCCCGGAAAATACCCGGGGGAGAGGGGAAATTGAGGCGATCGCCGGGGGGATGATGGGATAGGCGATCGCCCTATTTTGGCTCATCAACGGGGAGATTTTCGGTTTGTAGACCCGTGGCATATTTGACTTTGGTCCCGGCCAAATAAGCCCCCCACAAATTGGCTCCATCTAAAGTGGCAAAACTGAGGTCCGCCTCGGTTAAATCGGCCATTTTCAAATCTGCATTTCGTAAATCGGCGCGAGTGAAATTGGCACCGGAAAGATTCGCTCCATCGAGTAGAGCCTTATTCAAATTAGCGCCTTCTAAATTTGCTCCATTGAGAGAGGCTTCTACTAGATGAGCACCTTCTAAATTGGCCCAACTCAAATTAGCTTCAGCTAAAGATGCCTGCCGGAGATCCGCACCACGAAGATCGCACCCACTTAAGTTTGCTCCATTCAAGTTGCACTGACTCAGGTCAACTTGTTGTAAGTCAGCTTTGCTGAGGTCGATTTCGGGAAAGTTTCGGTCTCCTGCGGTATAGCGATCGATGAGTTCTTTAACGTCCATATTCTATCCCTAAGAAAGCAGCCTAACTCACTCCTCAGTCTACAAGCAAGGGGACATATTTTTAAGGAAGTTTAAAGGCGATCGCCTTAATTTTCCAGGATGTAGGCAAATCTTGACAATTAACCTTAAATATAGGGGCGATTAGTGAATCTTCCCTAGAACAGATAGAACGAATGCGTCAGTGCTCTTTCCTCCTTTGTTCATCTTTACGTCGTTTCGGTCCATTGAGAATAGGGATAGGTAGATAAATTGATGTTAAAGTAGCGCGGGTCATCGGAGACTTCTTGACCAATCCACTCCGGCAATTCAACCGCTTGATTTTCGTCGGTGAGTTCGACTTCAGCGACAATTAAACCTTGATTTTCTCCAAAAAATTCATCCACTTCCCAGAGTAACTCTCCCAATTTAATTTTATATCGGTGTTTTTCAATTAAAGGGGGATTACACAAGTTTCCTAACATGAATTGAGCATCTTCTAGGGGAATCGGGTACTCAAATTCCGCGCGAGAATTGCCCTGGGATGGACCTTTAATCGTGAGATATCCTTGCGGACCGACAATTCGTATCCGCACAGTCCGACCCTGACTATTGGCAATATAGCCTTGACGATAGGGAGTACCTATCCCGAGCGATCGCCATGCTTCATTTTTAACTAAAAATTTCCGTTCAATTTCTGTTGCCATTTTTAGGAATACCCCATGGGATTTTCAAAATTCTATTTCAAATTAGCCCGCAGCGTCGAAGCGCGGGCTTGGTCCGGATAGCTTCCCGCCTTGAGGTTGAGGGAATTTATTTAATGCGTCGCCAGAAAGGCGTCCACTTCTTGAGGAAGCGGTTGGGCGGCGATCGCACCCGGTCGAGTTGTCGTTAATGCTCCGACTGCCATTGCATATTTAACTACTTCTTTGGCCTTACTGGGATCTTCTAAATATTTAACTCCATGAGTACAAACTTGATGAATAAACCCTGAAACAAAGGCATCTCCCGCCCCGGTTGTATCTATAACATCCACTGGAAAACTAGAAATAACCCCTTCATTTTCCCCTAGACAATAGGTGCAATTTTTATCTCCAGCGGTGACGAGAACCCCTTCTACATTACCCAGACGATACTTAATTGCACCCGCATCAATAGTATCAAACAACCACTCTGCTTCATCATCAGAAATTTTTAAAAAATCAACCCGTTTTATTAAAGATTCAATGATTTGTTTAGATTCCGAAGGGTCCGACCAAAACATATCTCGACGATTCACGTCAACGGCAATTTTTACATCATATTGTTCGGCCATTTCCAAAGCTCGAAACACCGCTTTTCTGGAATCAGGGAATGCCAGTTCTAAACTGCCGATAACCAGAAAATCGGCATTAAAAAACAATTCATGAGGTAACTGATTAGCTTGGAGGTGAGTATCGGCAAATTCCGTGGTATCCAGTTCCCCAAACCCGGCAAAGCTGCGATCGCCGTCTTCCGAACGCACCACATACACCTTTCTCGTTGGGGCACTCTGATGACGCTGCACCCCCGTACAATCAACGCCGATTTCCTTCAGCAGACTCACCAATTCATCTCCGGGTTCATCTTGTCCCACACAGCCAATAAAGGCGGCAGGAGTGCCCAATTTCACTAACCCAGAGGCTACATTCGCCGGTGCACCTCCCGGGTAAGGAGTCCAGGACTCAACCTCCTCATAAGATTGACCAGGGCGATCGGCCAAACAGTCGAACAAAATTTCCCCCAAACACAAAACGCGTGGATGAGTCATTACTTCACTCCTAGATTTCAACATACGATCCAGCTTACAGGGTACAAGAAATCTAACCTCTCTCTCAAGTCAGGGATTGGTGACTCTCAAAGCGGATTGAATGCAGAAAATAGGTTTTAAAATTAATTTTTAGGGTTTATTCTTGATTTTTGGTCTCTTGAATTCCAGCGGCAATCCGTTCGCCAAATTCTGGATCGATATTAGCCAGGGAGAGCATTTGTAAATACTCTTGTTTGGTCAATCCAGCTGCCTCGATCGCAGCGATCGCAGCGGTTTCAATTTCCCCTTCGATTCGTTGTGACTCTAGGGAGGTTTGGGCCGATAGGAATTCTGGTTGTCGGCCATCAATTTGACGCAATACCTCTAAATAAGCCCCAACAAACTGAGAGACTTTAGCGGAGGGAATCGTATTTGTGTCGAGGGTTGGCCGACTGGGAGAGGAGTCGGAGATAGGAGTTGGCAGCGTCAATGATTCCAGACTCTCGGAGGCACTCGCCCCATCCATTCCACAGAACAAGACCAAGGTAAGTATCCCTAAGATTGCCACCCATTGCGGCCAGGTTTTAGATAAAAATTTAGGAATAGGAATAATTAAATTTCCAATTCTTTGACTCATCAGTGATTGAATTTTATGAAAAATTTTACCTACATTCATAGTTTTATAACTCCCTTGATTCATCATGGCTTTATCCCCTCATCCACTGGATAGTTTCCCACACTTCAGACCAAATTTGCCAGGATGGGGAGTTGTCGTGGCGCGACATAGGTAAGGTTTAGGAGGATGCGTCAGGTTAACCTGTTATAGGGCAATCGCCATCAATTCTGGGTCTGACACAGTCTACAGCTAAAGTTTGGGAGGATGCCTCCGATTAACCCGTTAGGGGCGATATCGCCATCAATTTTGAGTCTGACCCACCCTACAGCTAGAGTTTGGGAGGATGCCTCCGGTTAACCTGTTATGGGGCGATATCGCCATCAATTCTGGGTTTGACACAGCCTACAGCTACTTTTCCAGCTTCTCTCATTTTCCCCATTTCCCCGCCTCCAGATTATTAAAAGACAAGATAAACCGGAAATCTCTGAGATTTAAGACAGATTTCCGATAGAATCATTACAATATAGGTAGATATACAGAGATAGGAAATGCTTATGGCTGGCGGGGAGTCTCAGACCCATGTAACCCTTTCGGAACGAGAGCTACAAGTGATTGAACTGGTAGCATCTGGTTTAACCAATCAGGATATAGCAGAATCGCTAGAAATTAGCAAGCGGACAGTTGATAACCATATCAGCAATATTCTGAACAAAACAAAAACTGCAAACCGCGTGGCCTTAGTGCGATGGGCCTTGCAGTCTGGTAAAGTTTGCATAGATGATGTTAACTGCTGTACCTTACCGCAATTAACCGACGAAGAAGAATCCGAATCAGAACCCATTCATGAATATAGTGAAAACGCTCAAGAGATTGAAGACCTAGGCTAAGCGATCATTAAAATGGAAGAGTTAAAAACTCAGGGAACCGAAGACAATTTGGTTCAATATGAAATTCCAGGACTGCCATTCACGGTGTATCAAGAACTGGCAGCACATCTGCGGCAGGTTCAAGGGGTAGAGGTTGAACTGATTCCTCAAAGCGCCGCAGTGTTTAATTATCAGGACAGCCAAATTGCCGGCCTGTCGATCCAGTATGGACCGGACCCGGAACCGATGGCAAGTCAACGGGTGGAACAAATCCTAGACTATTACCGCGATCGCCGGTAATCTTACTTGGATCATTTTATCTGGGAAAACAGCAGCAATCGAAAAGTAAGCAATGGGCGCAATTCAAGCATTACGAGGAACCCGAGATATCCTGCCTACGGAGATAGGATATTGGCAAAAAGTAGAAGCCGTTGTCCGAGAAATCCTCGGTAAAGCCAGCTATCGAGAAATTCGGACGCCGGTTTTTGAACAGACGTCCCTATTTGAGCGTGGCATCGGGGAAGCGACAGATGTCGTGGGTAAGGAGATGTACAGTTTCCAGAGTCGGGGAAAAAAACCCTATTCGATGACTCTGCGTCCCGAAGGCACTGCCGGAGTAGTTCGCGCCTATATTGAGCAGAAACTGCACGCGGCAGGGGGAGTGCAGCGGTTGTGGTACACCGGACCGATGTTCCGCTATGAACGACCCCAGGCGGGACGGCAGCGCCAATTTCATCAAATCGGGGTAGAAGTCTTGGGGAGTGCGGACCCCCGTGCAGATGTCGAGGCGATCGCGATCGCCTCGGATATTCTGCAAACCTTGGGACTGAAAAACCTGCATTTAGATCTAAATTCCGTCGGTAATAGCGAAGATAGACAACGCTATCGAGAGGCCTTAATTGCCTATCTCACCCCCTATCAAGCCGAATTAGACCCCGATTCTCAGGACCGACTGACGCGCAATCCCCTGCGAATTTTAGACAGTAAAGACAAACGCACCGGAGAAATTGTCCAAGATGCACCGAAGCTGGGAGACTATCTGTGCGAAGCCTCTCAACGGCATTTTGAGCGCGTCCAAAACCTGTTAACCCAGTTAGGAATTCCCTATCAGTTGAATCATCGCTTGGTGAGGGGATTAGATTATTACAGTCACACGGCTTTTGAAATCATCTCCGATGATTTAGGTGCACAGGCAACGGTCTGTGGCGGTGGACGTTATGATAATTTGGTCAGCCAATTGGGGGGACCGGATACCCCTGCCGTCGGCTGGGCGATCGGGTTAGAACGGTTAATTATCCTATTGCAACAACTGGATACCCTTCCCAATATTCCTTTAGATTTTTATATTGTTTCTCGGGGTGAAGCTGCGGAAGAGAATGCCTTAGTTTTGGCTCAGAAATTGCGTCATGCCGGGTTTAGCGCCGAAGTCGATTTAAGCGGTAGTGCTTTTGGGAAACAGTTCAAACGAGGCGATCGCTCAGGTGCCGCTGCTTGTTTGATTTTAGGGGATGAAGAAGCACAGAATCAGACGGTACAAATCAAATGGTTAGGAACCGGAGAACAAAAGGCGATCGGGCAATCGGACCTTTTAGCCAACCTTGACGAATTACGCCAACAATTGAAAAGCACCAATCCCCAGTAATTGTTGTGAGGAAATTATTCCCGGCACCGGCATACACTAAATCATTTCCCTTATCGCCAAATAGCACATCGTTCCGGCTGCCACCGACGAGGGTATCCTCTGTTTGTCCGCCACGAAGGGTATTATCTCCGGCTACCGTAAACAGGATATCATTGCCTTGATTCCCTCCCATTCATAAAATCATTGCCGAGTCCGCCAACTAAGGTATCCTCTCCTAACTCGCCATAGAGTTGATTATTGCCTTGATGGGCAAGAATGTAATCATTTCCTTGTCCATCATGCACTCAGTCATCCCCGGGACCGGCATCTATGAAATCATCACCTTGATTGCCAGGGTTATCCCGTTGTCAAGGCTTCTGAGCTATTATCACATAAAATAGCATTTGTCAAGTGTTAAAATAAATCATCAAAAGACGGGGGGAAATCGACTGGGGGCGGGACCTGGCGATCGGCGTACTCAGAAGGGGGGCGATCGCTACTCCAGGCCCACCAAACACAACCACAGTTGCTACACTCGTAAAACTCCTGCCATTTGCGACGGTGGTTTTCCGTATAAACCGGCGATCGCCGATTAATCCAAACCCGCTGTGCCTGCATAGACGTAGCGTGGCAGGAAGGGCAGTCGAACTCGTGTGAGTGAACTGCCTTCGTTGTCCATTCCGGTGGAATTGGCTCAAACGCTTCCATGTCTTAAACTTCACTCATTAAGATGGCCGATAGCTGCCCTAATATTCCCTGAGTAGGTGGGGGAATTTTCCCCATCTACTCCAAAGGAGGAACGAATCACACTATCGTATTCTATTGTAGGATGCCCTGGGCTTTTCTTTGCGAGTTCTCCCAAACTCTAAAATACCCAATCTTAACCCTAATTTTCCTCTTATGGATCCATCATCCGAAATTTTCCGCTTGTTAGACATCATGCCTGCATCCGGGCGCATGATGTGCAAAATCGTCAATAAACCCCAACAATCCACGGCGATCGAGAGTTCATTTCCTCTTCCCTGGGCGAGTGAAAGACCGATTTATATTAATTTTGACCTGTGGCGCAAATTATCCCGACCTCAGAGAGATTTACTACTTCTAAGAACCGTAAGCTGGCTGTTAGGAGTTAGATGGTTTAAACCCGATTTATATCAAGGCGTCGTTGTGGCCGGATTGTTAGGTACTATCGTAGAACTGGTTCAAGGGGATGCTGTTGGAATCGTCACTGCTGGAGGTTTAACTGCCCTCGCCGGGGCTCAAATTTGGCGAAGCACTCACCGTAGCGATCGCGAAATTGAGGCGGATCAATCGGCGATTCAAATTGCCCTGAGAAGAGGATATAACGAACCTGACGCCGCCAGACATCTTCTCAGTGCGATCAAAACTGCCGCTACCTTAGAAGGAAGACCGAGTTTAAATTTCATGGAACTGATCCGCACTCAAAACTTACGGGCGATGGCCGGAATTTCTGCCGTAGGTATTCCCCAAGACGGAATTCGAGAGTAGGGAAAAGCATAAAATATGAAACTAAAAATTCAGAAACTGGGTTTCTTATTTTATTTTTGTTTCCCTGTCAAAAATTAGGACAGAAACCCGGTTTGTTGGCACATCACCTGTAAGTCTAGGAGAGTCATTCAGTCCAAAAATTTTTATAAGTGGGAGGGTTCGATAACTTCCCGAATCCGATAAATCGGGCGTTGCTGAGATTCGTGATAAGTTCGCATCAATAATTCAGCCAATAACCCAAAACTAAACAATTGCACCCCACCCAAAAGCAGCACTACGGCCAAAATCAGTAATGGGCGATCGCCAATACTTGCCCCAAATCCCAGTTTGAGAATAGTTAAATACAATCCCAATAAAAAGCCTAACACCATAGAAATAATCCCGAACCCTCCAAAAACGTGCATAGGACGGGTGAGAAACTTCTTCATAAAGAATACAGTTAATAAATCCATCAAGACGCGAATGGTTCGGCCTAATCCGTACTTGCTTTGACCAAATCGGCGAGGATGATGACGCACAGGAATTTCGACAATTCTGGCCCCTTCAATAAACGCTAATGCCGGTAAAAATCGATGCAACTCTCCGTAAAGATTCATATCCGCTACTATTTCCTTGCGGTATGCTTTTAAAGAACAGCCATAGTCATGCAATTTTACCCCGGTTACTTTGCCAATCATCGCATTGGCAATTTTGGAAGGAAGCAAGCGAGTCAGGGTCGCATCTTGACGATTTTTACGCCAACCACTGACTAAATCATAGCCTTCATTTAACTTTGCCACCAATTCGGGAATATCGGCTGGATCATTTTGCAAGTCCCCATCCAAAGTAACAATAATCGGCGATCGCGCACATTTAAAACCCGCTGCCATTGCCGCAGTTTGACCATAGTTACGGCGCAAAATCACTGCTACAAGGTCATTTCGTCTGAGTGCTTCTTGTTTGAGTACGGCGGTGGATCCATCAGTGGATCCATCATCTACACAGATTAGTTCATAATTGAGTTGAGCTTCGGTAAGGCAGTCGGCGATCGCACGGATCAGGTGAGGCAGACTCTCTACCTCGTTATGAATGGGGACAACCACGGATACATCTAAGGAGGAAAGCGTCGATGGGATGTGGAAAGGTTGCAAAGCCGGTGAAGTTTCCATTAATCTGTAATAATCAAACCCAATAGTAGTGTTTCCCTTGGGCCTAAAATCCGTAAGCAAGTGGAATCAATCTGAATTCCAGGAACAGCGAACCCCAAGGACCAAGGATCTATTATGACGGCTTTATCCAGTTTTTGAAAGGGTCGATAATTTTATCCCATTAAAACCGGGTCGTCTGTTAGGGCGATCGCATCCCAGTTTAACTGTCTAAAATCTTTATCCTCCCGTTGAATTCGGCGATTCTCCTCCCGGCTATTTTGGGATAGATTTTACCCCAAAATAAAGCATTTAAGGAGAAGCCATAAAATAGCAGATAAAGTTTTGATTTGGATTAGCTTGGATTATTTTTCTATTAGTATAAAATTTGCTTAATCCAGTTAATAGAATTAAAATTAAACCTAGGATAAAAAATTTGATACCCAATTCAATGAATTGAATAATAATTTTAAGGGAGAGCATCTTGCTCCCGTCAACCCTCTCTTGCAGAAGATTTTCCCTGCTTTTTCCTTACGTTCTTAAGTCATTAAATCCGGATAATTTTCCTAAATTTACCGCTTTCAGTTGTTAATTAATTCTACTCTCATGACGTTAAACTCTGTTGATACTATTCTGGATCGCGCTTTAGATGGAACCGATATTTCTCCAGCCGAAGCGGCGATTTTGCTTCACCAAACTGAGCCTAAACAAGTAACGACTATTGCCCAGGTCGCTGACGAAATCCGTCAAAAACAATCGGGCGATACGGTCACTTATGTTATCAATCGCAATATTAATTTTACCAATATTTGCGAGCAACATTGCAGTTTTTGTGCGTTTCGTCGCGATGCAGATGAAGAGGGAGCTTTTTGGTTAGATTGGGGGAAAATCCTGGAAAAAACCACCGATGCAGTGCAGCGCGGTGCTACGGAAATTTGTATGCAGGGGGGATTGCACCCCGAGGCCAAAATTGAAGGGAAATCTCTGCCTTATTATCTAAAGCTGGTGGGGACGATTAAAAATGAATTTCCCCACTTGCACTTACACGCTTTTTCCCCCCAAGAAGTGCAGTTTATTAGCCGACAAGACCAGATTAGTTATGAAGAAACGATCGCCGCGTTGCAAGAGGCGGGAGTCGGTTCAATGCCGGGAACCGCAGCCGAAGTGTTAGACGATCGCGTGCGAAAAATCATTTGTCCTGAAAAAATTAATAGCGAAACTTGGTTAGAAATTGTCAGTACCGCCCATCGCATGGGATTATCCACCACAAGTACAATGCTGTGTGGACAAATTGAAACCCACGAGGAACAAATCGAGCATTTAAACAAACTGAGATCACTTCAACAAACCGCCTGCGATCGCAACTATCCCGCCCGAATTACCGAATTTATTTTGCTGCCCTTTGTAGGACAACAAGCGCCCGCACCTTTGCGCCGTCGCGTCGGTCGAGATCAACCGATTCTCGCCGATACTTTGCTGCTGACTGCGGTTTCGCGGATCTTCCTGGGAAACTGGATTCCTAATCATCAACCGAGTTGGGTAAAACTTGGATTAGACGGGGCGACAAAAGCCCTAAACTGGGGATGCAACGATATTGGCGGAACCTTAATGGAAGAGCACATTACCACAATGGCCGGTGCTAAAGGAGGAAGTTGTATGGAACCCGAAACCTTACAAGCGGCAATTACCGCGATCGCCCGTCCCTACCAACAACGAGATACCCTCTATCACCCCATAAGTGCCCCTTCATGCCCTTAAAAAAAGCGACTGCTCCTCTCCTTAAAATCACTCTTTGAAGTAAAATTTACCTAAGAAGAACCGGAACTGATTTTCAATCCCCTCCCGTCTAAGGATTCACCCCAGGGATGCCCAATAATCCCTGATATTTCTTTTCAAACTTTTCAAAATAAAGGGGTTTTCATCCCCCTTGATTATCCCATCCACCTATTCAGGCACTCCCTAGCTGAAGGGGTCTGCCTCTGGGTGTCTTCCCGCATTTTTCCCGATTGGGGGAGGATACCAGAAAGAAAGCAGCACTTTAAGTTAAATTGACAATTGCACTCCTGACGCTCGGTAACATCATGTCTGAGACTAAATCTGAGATCAAAGAGACCAAAGAGAACCCAGAAATCAAACTGGATAAACAGAAAGTTTCCATCGGTATCGCTGCGATCGCTGCCGTACTGTTAATCGGTGGAGGGATTACGGCATTCTGGGCGATCGTCCAAAAACGTCCTTTACCCGAGATTCCAGTCGGTGCCGAACTGATCCCCGAAGATGCCTTGATGACAGTTTCCCTAACCACCGACGGGGGACAGTGGGAAAGAATGCGGGAATTTGGCACCCCAGAAAGCCAACAGTTGCTCGATAGTTACCTGGTGCAGTGGCGCGATCGCTACCTCAGCGCCAACGGATTCGACTATGAAACCGACATTAAACCTTGGGTAGGGTCCGAGGTTACTTTGGGAGTTTTACCCCCATTTCCGGTGAATACCACGGGGGAAAAGGACGAAATGATGCCATCCCCCGCAGCATTTTCGGGTCAGCAGTCTCTACTAATGGTGTTACCGATCGCCAACCCAAACCGAGCCCAGCAAATTTTAGAAGCAGCACAACCTCCAAAAGGGGGCAGATGGGTGCCTCGAACTTACAAAAATATAGAAATTAAAGAAACCCAAGGGGTGCCGGATGAAAATAGATTTTCAGTCACTGTCATCAATGGCAACTATTTAGCGATCGCCAAGGATAGCGAAACCATCAACCGCGCGATCGATACCTTCCTCGGGGCACCTTCCATCGTGGATGCTCCCGGTGCGATCGGCGCATGGCAAAAAATCGAAACCCCAAGACCCTTTGGCCGTTTTTATGTCAATGTCCCCGTTGCCGCTGCGGTTGCCTCGTTAAACTCCGATCGCGCCGTTCCCGAAGAAATTGCCCAGCAACAACAAAACCAAGGATTCGCTACCAGTATCACCCTTGAACCGGAAGGAATTGGCTTTGATAGTGTGGCATGGCTTAAACCGAATAGTGAACGGAAATATGCCGTCGAAAATAATGCCAAAACCATGACAACTCGCCTTCCTGCGGACACCTTGATGATGATGTCTGGCGGAAATTTACAGCGAGTCTGGCAGGATTACAGTCAAGGCGTAGCCACCAATCCCCTGGCACCGATTAATCCCCAGTGGTTGAAAACAGCGATTAAAAATACCACCACCCTTGATTTAGAAGAAGATTTACTCCCCTGGATGCAAGGGGAATTTTCCTTAGCGTTACTCCCACCGGGAGAAAACAATACCTCATTGTTTCCAGTTGGGGTGGTACTAATGGTGCAAGCGAGCGATCGCCGTGCCGGTGAAGCCACCTTATCCAATCTTGATCGCATCATGAGCGAACAATATAACTTTACGGTTGAACCGGCTCAAATTGGTGAACAACCCATCGTCAAATGGACCTCCCAAGAGGGTTCCTTGAGTGTGAATCACGGCTGGTTAGATGGCAATGTGGCATTTATCAGCGTATTGGCACCCGTCGCCGAGGCGATCGCCCCTAAACCCCAAACTCCCCTGGCAATGAGTCAGCAATTCCAAAGCGTTGTCCCGTTAGAACTGACTCCCAATAACGGCCATTTTTTCATAGATCTCGAACGCAGTCTCAGTACCAATACTCCCGCGTGGTTGCAACTTCCGACCCAACAAAAAATCGTCATTAATGCCATGCGCGCGATCGGGGTCACCGCTGCGATCGAAAACCAGCGTACCACACGTTATCAAGTCTTCGTGGGGATGAAAAAAGCCGGTAAACCCCAACCCCTCCCCAATTCCACCCTTCCCGGAGCCCAACCGGCTACCCCATCCCCCGAGTCTCAAGTACAACCCACTCCCCCGGCAGCTACCCCCAACACCCCCTAGTAAAGGATAGGTAATTTCAGGCAAAAGTATCCGCTGGCAACGGATTTGGCTTTTGTCAGTGTGGTGAACAAAGGGCGAGGTTGGGCTTAAATCAACACAGACCCCACCCAACCCTCCCGTCTGTCTTGAGGAGGGTTGAGTGGGGTCTCCTTGTCGTTGTATCCAACACCACCCCAAAAAATCCCTAAAGGCGATCGCCTCTTAAAACCGATGCCGAATTCAAAGGTTTTAGCAGCCCCAAGAATGGTTAGGATGGAAATAACTAGAACGTCTCAATGTAAACCGATGGGAGAATGCTTGTGGATCTTAGTAGCCTTCAGAATTGGCTAGACAATACATCCTTCTGTGTCCTATTCATCACGATGTTGTTGTATTGGATAGGTGCAGCATTTCCAGGAATTCCCGCTTTGTGGCCCTTGGGGACCAGTGGCATGGCGATCGCCAATCTCTGCATCGCCACCTTACTTGCCGCACGTTGGATCGAAGCCGGGTATTTTCCCTTAAGCAATTTATATGAATCCCTCTTTTTCCTCGTGTGGGGGATTACCACCATTCATCTAATCGCGGAAAATATGAGCCGCAGTCGGTTAGTGGGGGTTGCCACTTCCCCAGTAGCAATGGCGATTACAGCATTTGCCGCCCTCACATTACCCGGGGAAATGCAGCAATCGGCACCCCTCGTCCCTGCCTTGAAATCCAACTGGTTGATGATGCACGTCAGCGTCATGATGCTCAGTTATGCAACCCTGATGGTGGGTTCCCTCCTGGCGATCGCCTTCCTAGTCGTAACACGGGGTCAAAATATTGAACTACGCGGCAGTTCGATTGGGAATGGGTCCTATCGCAGCGATCGCTACCGCCTCCATCGTGCAGGGACCCCCATTCCTGCCGTCGAAGGTCCTGGCGTCACCCCTGAACTTGGTACTGGATTCTCAGGTGAGAACAACGGCAAGGGTCTTGCGGGAAACATAGCCGTTCTTGACGTGGTGCAAACCCAAACCCCACCGGCTACGGAAACCCTTGCTGTACCCCTGTCTCCCCAACGCCTCAGCCTCGCCGACACCCTGGATAACATCAGCTATCGGATTATCGGATTAGGGTTTCCCCTCCTCACCATTGGCATCATTGCCGGTGGAGTTTGGGCGAATGAAGCCTGGGGTTCCTACTGGAGTTGGGACCCTAAAGAAACCTGGGCTTTAATCACCTGGTTAGTCTTTGCCGCCTACCTCCATTCCCGCATTACCCGAGGTTGGCAAGGACGAAAACCAGCAATTTTGGCCGCTGCTGGATTTGTCGTTGTCTGGATCTGTTATCTTGGGGTCAATCTTTTGGGTAAAGGGCTGCATTCCTACGGTTGGTTTTTCTAAACCGTCACCAAGAAGCAGTCATGGAGTCCTCTGAGGAATCGTTCTCATGGGCGATCGCCTTTACGCGAGAACTGGATATCAACCCCATGACTGCTGCTCTGGAAACTGTCAAATTATAGAACGCGGAGATAGAAATGGATCAGCGATTTGAGACGCTCGGAAATGAAGACGTCCTGTCTACCAGTGGCAGCAATCTGATGTTTCAATGCACCTTCAAAGTCAGTGAATTGATGGATCTGCTGCAAACGAAATTAGAAGAAGAAAGTTTATTTACCGAGGGCTTAGAATGTGAAGTTTTAAGCCCCGGTAAATACTGGCGAAGCGGAAAAGTTCAACTGCGTCTTGAATTTTGCCCCGAAGACAGTAACAGTGTTCAAAATCATCTCAGCGGATTCCCCGAACCTTCGACCATTAAGCATGAATAACTCACCCCTATTTTTCCATCTGTTTTGATTGGGAAAATATACAGGGATTGGCTAGGGGAAACAGCACTTTTTGCTAAATTTTCTCCTCCAATCCTAACTCAGTGATAGAATCAATAGGGTGCGTTATTACATTATTTTAACGCACCCTATTTTATGGAAAATTCCATCGACCTTACCTCAGTATTTTGTGTAGACTCATACAAGGAGAAATAAAACCGTGGATGAAAGCTGGATAATGTTAAATTCAGAAGAGGATATAATTTCTCAACAATTCAATTCCGAAAATCTAATTGAGAATTGGCCCTTGAATTTTACGGGGATTGAAATACTTGATCACGTGCGAGAGCAGCTGAGTGAGGACGAGCAAGTTTTTCTCGATGGGTTTGAGTGTAGAGTCCTCCAACCGGGGAAAAAATGGCAGACTGGCAAAATTAGAATTAATGTCGAATTTTGCCCGGATAACCCCAGCGAACCAGATTCACCCCTGGATGAAATTCGGAAAATGGACCGTTAAGATAAATAACCGATGCTCAATCACCCATGACTCAATGGACCCCTCTCCATGTCAAACTCCATCGAACTTTGCGACAACGGAGGTTATTGTCACCGGGCGATCGCATTTTAATCGCCGTCTCCGGTGGACAAGACTCCCTCTGTTTAGCCCAATTACTGTTAGATTTGCAGCCTAAATGGAATTGGCATCTGGCGATCGCCCACTGTGATCATCGCTGGCGCGCTGATTCTATTCCCAATGCTGAATATGTGGAAACTCTCACAAAGCAGTGGCAGTTACCCTTTTTCCTCAAAACTGCTAGTGGTGAAATCCCGCACACAGAAGCCGGTGCGCGAGAATGGCGCTATCATGCCTTAAGTGCGATCGCTCAAGCGGAAGGCTATACCACCCTCGTCACGGGTCACACCCAGAGCGATCGGGCTGAAACCCTCCTCTTTAACTTGATGCGTGGCACAGGTGCCGATGGTTTACAAGCGCTTTCCTGGGACCGACCCCTCACCCCCACCCTTCGCCTTGTACGTCCCCTTTTGGAAGTTAGCCGCCCAGAAACCGGCAGATTTTGTCACCACCGCGAGATTACAATTTGGGAAGACTCCACCAACCTCGATATCACCTATTCCCGCAACCGCATCCGCCAAGAGTTGCTGCCTTACCTCACCGAACACTTTAACCCCACCGTAGAGCGTCATCTGGCTCAAACTGCCGAACTCCTGCGCGCAGATGTGGAGTACCTGGAAACCCAAGCGAGTGAACTTCTGGAACAGGCTATTTCACAAAGTGAGCCAAATGTCAAGGGTAAATCTGAATTAATTATACTCAGAATCAATCGGCGAATTTTAGGGACTGCACCCCAAGCACTCCAGCGCCGTGCCCTGCGGCAACTGTTGCACCGACAGCTACCGAAAGCGCCAAACTACGAGCAAGTCGAGAAAATGACAGCCTTGATCCAGGCACCGAACCAAACGCAAACCGATCCATTTCCGGGAGGAGCGATCGCCCGGGTCGAAGAAGATTGGATCATCCTCACCACCGATGGGAGGTGAAGCGATTTCTTGAATCACCCCCATCTTTCCGATGCTACGAGGCCGCTAACTCAGCCGACTGGGGATTAATCAACCCCATCAGTAAGTCCCGCATTTGGGCCACTGCCTGCTGTTGATGAGCTTCCGTCTCCTGCACTTGAGTCAACAACGAGCGGACTTCTTCCAGCTTAGACTTAAGTTCATTCAGCTTATCTTGCAGCGGCTGCAACATCTCCTCATAGCCACTAACTCGGCCCATCAATTGAGCCGCGCTAGAGCGCATCTGAGCCAACTGCGCCTCCAATTGCTCCACTGCCTGCCTGGAACCATCCATTTGAGTAGCGCGATCGCTCACTTGCGCCTGAATCTGATCGAAAGACTGTCGAGTTTGCTCCATCTCCTGTTGAATCTGAGCCAATTGCTCAGCCAACTTTTGTTTCTGTTCGTCAATTTGTGCCAAAACCGGATCCAAAGGTTGCGCTTGCTTCACCGGCGTTACATTACCATGCCCTTCACGGCGAGCCAAAACCGCTTGGTGTTGGGCCAACGTTTCTTGACGTTCCCGCAGATTTCTACGCTGACCTACCAAAGTTTGGTCTAACATTTGATAAGCCTCCTGCTCATCTGTTAGATTTCGCTGAATATTCCAGCGATCGGAGTCACTTGCCTGAGCCAACTGCTGCTCTAACCCCTGAATCATCTCTCGCTGTAACTTCAACTCCTCTTCTTGACCGTTAACAAATTGAAAGATTTTGTCCAAATCTTGCTGGAGATTTTGTGCCAATCCTTGTAGCTCTTCAATCGGCATTCTTTCCAGGGCTTCAAAATCTACCTTTTGAACCACCGCGACTTGCTCGAATGCCTCCGAAAGTTGAACCAATTGCTCCCGTAACTGCTCTTGATTTTTCACCTGAGCATCCAGAGTATTGGCATAGTTTTGCTGAATCGAGAGAGTCTTCTCTAGGATTTTTAACTGAGCTTGAGTTTCAGCCAAATCTCCCTGCTTTTGTTCCCACTCTTGACGCAAATTCCCTAATTCTTGTTGTTTAGTTTCGGCCTCTTGTTGTTCTAAATTCGCTTGGGAACGCTGTTGTTCCAGACGCTGCCAGTGTTCATCTAACACCGCCTGCTGAGACGAAATCTGTTCGAGTACAACCGCAATCTGTTCTCCTACCGAAGCTGTCGGAGGCGTAGTTTGGGTCAAATAATCGAGCAATTCTTGAATATGATTGGTCAGTCCCTCGTCCAACTGAACCGACTGTTGGGATTGAGACAATTGCTGCTCCATACTCTGCTTTTCAGCCTGGAGTTTTTCGAGAGCCGCGTCTAGTTCCTGTTGCTTACCTTTAAGTTCATCGCGGATACGTTGTGCCTCTTCCGAGGACCCTTCAATTTCCTGACGTTGAGACTCCAGTTGCGTGATTTCTTCTTCCCGAACTTGCAGTTCCATTTCGCGGCGCTGGAGTTCCTGACTTTGATAAGTCAGGGACTGCATCCACTGCTCAATTTCTTCTTCCTTGGTTTTAATTTTGTCTTGGCCTCGGGAGAATCCCTGCAAGATACTAACTAAACGATTAGCCGCTTCTTCAATACTGCCTTTGATTTGTTTATTAGGACTCAGATCGACGAGTACCAGAGTCCCCGCATTCAAATTATTGGCCTCATCCGCTGGGATCACTTCCGTTCCGGATACTGCCGCCCAACTTTGCTCTCCTCGCTGACAGGCCAGCAATTTGAGTTCAGCCTTACCGCTACCCAGGCCAAAGCCGCTTTTCTGTTTTTGTACTTCTGCTAGATAAAGCACGCCGATCTTCCTCTTCCGTTTCTATGCCGAATTCTGAGCTAAACCGATACTTTGATACGTTTTTGGTAACCGAAGTTAACCCCTAAGTAAGTTGAAGACTAGCCTCACTCCCCCGTATCAATTCCAGAAATAATTAGGTTGTTTTTGCTGATACTAGCAAGGGTTAACCATTATGAAACTATTTTTAGGGAACCTTTTTTAGGTTAAATAGTCTTAAAAAATCAGGAAATTTTCCTGTTTTTCAAGAGCCAACTTTGGGAATAATCCGGTTGGGCATTTATCTGCTAGACTGCTTTATTCATTTTAATGAAGCTGTGCCTCCTTTTTTAACTCATTTTGGGGTGAACTAACATCCTTAATTGTAAAATTTTTAATGGGAAAAGGGAGTAATTTAATCCGCTTTCCCCTGGGATTTAAAATAATTGGGGCTATTGATGAACTACTTAAAGGGTAGCGTACATTAGCATTTGTTAGCAAATGCTAAATGATTAATTAACCCCAACGATGATTTGAGTTTAAAGGGTAGCCCAGGTTTTTGACCTCCGGTGAGTGGTGGAAATTGCCCGAGTGGGTTATGGCTCCTCCAAAAAGAGCGATCGCAGTAGGGACTCAGATTAGACCGAGCTAACTTCCCTGCTAATTTTATTTCGGTTTTGGCACAGAGTCCAACCGAGCGTTAGATAAAATTGCCCTGACTTTTCCGGCGATCGCCCCTGGGGGGTCTGCTGGGGCTGGACGATTCAGGGCAGCAGACCCCCAAGGGCGATCGGTGAGCCCACAAAAAGAACCAATTTACAGAGCGTAGACCCTAGGCAAACCCTGAGTAAAATTGATTCAGGCGATCGCGCCATCAACTCGCCAGAGGTTGACCTATAATCAGAACGAGCACTGTAGATCACTCGCTGCCGAGACCAGGCCGGGTCCGTTGCGTCTCTATCTGCTTTTCTATCAGCTTTTAGGCATTGAGCAGCGGCTGGGATCGTGGCGGCAAAAAAACCCCAAAGGACTTTCTGGCTTACCCTTAACCCAGGGCTGGCAACGGGAAAAAGTCTAAGTTGGAATAGAAGGCTGGCAGCTACGAGTCAGACCCCATACGGGCGTATCATACCCTATCAGGGAAGCGATCGCATGGAAGTCAGACTAGGTTGAGTGGTGAACACAGAGACCTCCAATCGGCCCCTTGACCGGGATACCCCAAAATTTTGTTCTTATTGTATCAGGCCCAGGACCGTTTCAAGCCAGTTTTTGCACCACCCCCAACCCGGGGAGTCGCAACAACTGAAAGTTTAGGGGTTGGAGTCAGGCACCACAGGCGGTCAGGGGGAAGAAATCGCTCCTCAAACGATCACTCAAAAGAGTTTCAATACCCGGGAAGAAGACAGTACAGTTAAAGGACAGACTAGGCAATCTGAATGGGTTTGCAGTCAAATGATTGAGATAAAACCCCTTCACCAGCCTGGGGCTGCGAGGGTGATAACTCAAAGGTGTATTCCCTACCCCTGCGGGCCTTACAGCACGGTCGGGTTCAAACGGTTTTAAGGAGAAAGTTTTAGTGGCATGCAGGGAAATTTGAATGAAATCGATATTCGTAGCATTCTGCAACTTATTGAACTGGGACAGCGGACAGGAGAACTGTTTGTAGAAGCATACGGGATTAACTCCGGCAGTACCTGTGGCGGACGCGAGAGCGTGCGTGACTCCCTCGTGTACCGCTATCCTTACCGAGATAAGCGATCGCGTTCCTGCGATCAATCCTGGTTTGTGTTCTTCTCCAATGGACAAATCATCTATGCCGCCAATACAGATACCAGCTTATCCCGGCTCCGGGACTTCCTGCGGCGTTATAACGTAGAAGCAGCCATAGATAGCATTACCAATCTCTCCATCTCCGCAACCAATGCATTAGAGTACGGCTATTTGTGGGCTTTACTCGAAAACCACATCCTCACCCCAGCCCAAGGCCGTAGCATCATTCAGGGCATGGTCCGCGAAACCCTCTTCGATCTCCTCAGCCTCCATCAAGGCTCCTTTATTTTTGAAATGGGTCCCGCACTCGCGCCACAACTGACCACCCTAGAGATTCCGCCCCTTGTGACCAAAATCATCAAGCAGGTTCAAGAGTGGAAACAGTTCCATCCCCACATCCAATCCCCAAATCAATGCCCCGTAATCTCGGATGCGGCCCAGATGCGCGAAGCCCTTCCAGAAAATACCTTTAATAACCTCAATCGCTGGGCGGATGGGACAACCAACCTCCGCCAAATGTCACGGTATTTAAACCGGGATATCTTAACCGTCGCCCGTGCCATTTATCCCTTCGTTCAGCTGGGATTGGTTCAACTTTTTTATCCGAACTCATCCCCCAATGGCAACGGTTTGGGAGAATGCGACTTAAATCAGGGATTTAAAAGTCCCAGAGTGGTCTGTATTGAAGATGACATGACCGTGGGTAAAACTGTAGAAGCAATCCTGGACCACTACGGGTATGAAGTCACCGCTTTGATGAATCCCCTCAAAGCCCTGAGTTTAGTTTTCCAGCTCAAACCGGACCTGATTCTGTGCGACATTACCATGCCAGAACTGGATGGGTATGAAATTTGCGCCATGCTCCGTCATAGTAGTGTTTTTCGCCAGACTCCCATCGTGATGCTCACCGGCAAGGATGGCTTTATCGATCGCGTCAAAGCTAGGATGGTAGGAGCCACCGACTATCTCACCAAACCCTTTGGCGAGAGCGAACTCTTAACCATCGTTGAAAAATATATCGGTCCTGGGGACCCCGATGTTCCTGAACCAGACCGGGTACTAGCGGAGGCCCTAGAAGCCGAACTTTAGGATGCAGCCTTGGGATCAACCCTGATCAGAGGCGATCGCCGCCTTTGTCAAGCGCTACAAAAAAACCGACCCACTCGGTTAGTATGATCTCAACTCCTGACGCCTCCTTTGCGATCGCACCGGGGCAAATTGGCTATTGATAATAAACCCCTTGGGGGCTACCCAAATTGACCGCATCAGAGGATGGCGGGTGAAAGCCGTGATTTTCATGATGGCTTTGGTGTCAATATAATAGGATTTATTTCTAATTTTCCTGGAAAACTACCTGTCACCCACTGTGTTGAAGACGCTTGCACCTTTAAACCCATCCCTCAAATGTCTCCAGTTGCCTAACCTGGATGCAGCGGGGCCTCAGACAACAAGCCCGATCGGTCCTGTTAATCCGTTAAAAGAGCTTTTCACCGAAGGGAAGTTATGAGTACAGTTCTGGTTGTAGAAGATAGCGTCACACAACGGGAGATGATCTCAAACCTACTGAAAGGGAGTGGGTTGAATGTTACCGTAGCGAGTGATGGCTTAGAAGCCTTAGAACGGATTCAGGAGGCTTGCCCCGATCTCGTCGTTCTCGACATCGTGATGCCTCGGATGAATGGCTACGAGGTCTGTCGTCGTCTCAAAGCCGATCCAAAAACCAAAAACGTTCCAGTGGTTATGTGCTCGTCTAAAGGCGAAGAATTTGATCGCTATTGGGGCATGAAGCAAGGCGCAGATGCGTACATTGCCAAACCGTTCCAACCCACTGAACTGGTGGGAACCGTCAAACAGCTACTCAGAAGATAGGGGATCTGCAATCATGGTAGGTAATCCGGACTTTTTAACGGGGCTTGGACTAGAACAGGCCGCGGAATTTCAAGAATTAGAAAGCCCTGAAGGGGAGTTGCATCTGCGGTTTTTCGTGCCTTCAGGCAATGAATTTGCCTTAAGTGCAACAGGAATTCGTGAAGTAATTGCTCAATCGCCCGATCGCATTACACTGATTCCCAACGTATCATCCTTACTGTTGGGAACACTCAATATTAGAGGTCGCGTGATTTGGGTCGCGGATCTGGGTCAATTTCTGGGGGAACCCACCACCTTAAATACCGATCGCCCCGAAATTCCTGTGATCGCAGTGGAGGACCAAGACACTATACTAGGATTAGCGGTTGACCAAATCGTGGGAATGGACTGGCTAGATGTCGAGCAGGTGCGCCTGCCTACAAACGTTCCAGACAGTATGGCTCCGTTTTTGCGGGGGGAGTGGGTAATCCCGCCCAAAGAACAAGCTAAAGAAGAAGAGGAGAAGATTCTGCGACTGCTGGATCAAGTAGCAATCGTGCGATCGGCACGATGGGCCGCATAACAGCCTTGCCAATCTTATTGCGCCCAACGACTATCCCCCGAATTTTAATCAGCTTAAGCTAATTAAAACTCAACCTAGTGGGTTAAGCTGACCCCAGGGTAAAGGATAGTCCGGTGATGACATCTATCGGTAACTGTAGTTCTTGCTCATAACCCCCTCGGGTTTTGTTAAACAGAGAATGGGTTTTAAAAAGGGGGTCCAGCAGCCTGAACAAATCCAAGATACCCCGGGAGGCCAACATTACGAACAACTGTTCAAAAAGGACGAAACCATGTCCAAGCCAACCCTAAAGTCTAACACAGTTCTAGTTCTCAACTCCCCTAAAAACCCTTTAATACCGACGACTTTAAGCAAAGCTCCTTCCCTTCTAAAAGTTGGTAAGGCTTCTATCTTCCGGCGCTCCCCTTTTTCAATTATTTTGAATAAAGGGATTGAAAAGGTCGAAGATCAACCCTTTAAAAACCCTGGGATTGAAGCCGATTCGGTTCGGTACAGTCAACTCTCTAACATTTTGTACTCCACAACCGATACTCATTCAAACAATGGAGCAAGGTTCCCGACAGGTTATACAGATGGATAAATGGGAGTTTCCTAATCAGGGCGACAAGAGTCAGGGGTACAAGAAAAATAATTCATCAACAGATTGGAAGACTGGGTGCATCGTGAATGTTGTAGGCGGAAAGAATGCTAACCTGAAAGGGTTCCGACTAAAAACTGTTCGTGCAAAAGGTAACTTTGATATCCGTCTTGGCACCTTCAAAGTATTATCAGTCTCCCGCAATCCGGTCAAGGCAATCTAAAAATGCGATAGCTATAACTATAGTTTTAGTTAACCTTGATAAGATTTCAGTAGAAAAATTGTAAGAGCGCACTAGGTAGGCACCGCCAGGAGGGGGCAAATGGTATCAAGTACGGACTATCAGCAGGAGTACGAACAAGCTTTAACGGCCTATACTGAGAAAAATTATGAAGAAGCCGCGGGAATTGTCAATCAATTAGTTGCCAACTTTCCCGAGGACCCCAGCGCTAGACTACTAGCCGGTCATATCTACTGTTATGGATTGCAAATGTATGATGTTGCACTCGTTCAATATGAAGGAGTGCTGAATCTAACCGATGACCCGGCTTTCGTTGAGGGAGCGTCCCAGGGCATGGAATACGCCAATCATTACGCTACAGAAGGGATGCAGCCTTTCGAGAATGGCTATGACCAGGGGGACGATTATGAATCCGCAAGTCAGGATTTTGATGAGGATTTAGATCCGATTCAATCGGAACAAGATACGGCAGTGTTCGACCTGGAAGCGCCACCCCAGGGCAGTCAAGAAGAATTTTGGGAGGAAGACGACTCGGCTTTGGGCTTGCATGACCGGGCTTACAATGAAGCCTTAGCGATCAACCAGATCGGTTCCGATGAAGGGGACTTGGATATGGGATTCGATCCGGTTGATCCCCATCTCGAACTCTCATCTATGGAGTTGCAGGAATTTGAATCGGGGGACTTAGGAGGGGATCCTTTAATGGAAGAGGACAACCGGCTCAATCCCTTTACCAGCGAAGAGGCTTATGATGGCATAGCCGATGAAGACCCCTTTGCCATTGATGATCAAGAAATCCTCTCCGAAGTTCAAAACAGCCGATGGAGCGATCCCCTCAACGCTGAGTTACCGGACTTTTTGCCGAGTGATGAGGAAATGCCCGATTTGGTAGGGGAGGAGACGGCGATCAATCCCTCGAATCAGTCCCACTCCCCCTTTGATACCGGGAGTGACGATCTGGACTTGATGGATTTGGCAACGCCGTTTCAGGAGTTTGAAGACGCGTTTTCCTCCGAAGATGAAATGGAGGAAGCCTCAAGTTCTGATTACTCCGCCTCAGACTCCTTTGATGATGACGAAGAAACCAGTTATTACAGCAATAATTCGGCGATCGACTCCGATTTCGATCTCTTCGATGCTGAGGAGGATTTAAAGGATGACTTCCTCGAAGATGACGAAGATCAAGCCTACCATCAGAATGGAAAGAGTGCAGGGGACCCCGGCATTCCCTACGACTTTGACGAGGACTTTCCAGCTCAAACCCATTCTGAGGAAGAGGAAACTCTGTTAATGGGGCGCAAACAGCTTGAACAAGCTAACGGGATGGAGTCGCTTTCCAAAGCCTCGGCCCCGCCTTATTCCCAGCCCAGAGGACGGACTCAAGCGCCAATCGAGGACGAGGAAGATGACGATTTTGATAGTAAAACCTTCGTCTCGGAACCAACAAATGGATTCAACCGGGGGGATAGTTACGCCCTAGAGGATTTCGACGACGCCTTTAGTGGGGGAAATTCCTTTGATGCCCAGCAGAAGCCGGGGAATTTCCAAAACGGTAACGCCACATCATCCCCCCTTGCCCAAGAAGAGGGCGTGGACTTTTTGGGAGAGTTCGAGGATTTTGATGATTTCGGCAATATTCCCGATTTTGATTTGTCGGAGGATACGACGGGTTCGAGTACCGGTGGATTCGGAATGGGCAACATGGGCAGAAAAGCCTCTTTCCGAGACATCGACGATAGCTACGATATTGGCGAAGATACAGATGGATCCATCATTCGGGATGATGAGATTTTTAGTATCGCCGGAAGTGCTGAACAGGTCCCGGTGTTTACTCAACCGGAAAACGCTCCTGTAGAAACCTCGACGAATACCGAACCCGGGATCCTGGGCTTTCTAGAAAATGCCTCGTTGGTGAAAAAATTCCTCTGGGTGGCGTTAATTTCCGGAGGGGTATCGGCGATCGCAGCGGCTTCGGTTTCCTTTGCCTTTGCCAGTCAACGCAGTTGGCCCCAACAACTGAAAGACCCCTTGATGGCCCTAGCCGCTGGCGGCGCTACCATGCTGACTTGTTATGGGGTTGGCAATGCGAGCGCTAAGCTGATTCGCCGTTCTACTGACGATTTACGGGCGCAATTCGATACGATGTCTCAGGGCAATCTGTCCGCCCGAGCCACGGTTTACGCCGAAGACGAATTCGGCCAGCTTTCCGCTAAATTTAACCAAATGGGGCGGATCATTTACACCACCACCTCCGAAGCCCAACGCAAGGCAGAAGAACAGGAACAGGCAAAAGAAGACCTGCAACGACAAGTGATTCGGCTGCTGGATGATGTGGAAGGGGCGGCTAGAGGGGACCTTACGGTTCAGGCAGAAGTTACCGCCGACGTCCTTGGTGCCGTGGCTGACTCGTTTAACCTCACGATTCAAAACCTCCGGGAAATCGTTCTGCAAGTCAAACTGGCTGCACGACAAGTGACGAAAGGGGCGACGGATAGCGAATCGTTTGCCCGCAGTTTATCTTCCGATGCCCTGCGCCAAGCCGAAGAACTGGCTGCTACCCTTAATTCCGTCCAGGTGATGACGGATTCGATTCAACGGGTGGCCGATAGCGCTCGGGAGGCTGAGGAAGTGGCGAAATCCGCTTCGGCGACTGCGAAAAAAGGCGGCGAGGCTGTGGAACAAACCGTGGCCGGGATTCTGGAAGTTCGGGAAACCGTTGCAGAAACAACGAGAAAAGTCAAGCGATTGGCTGAATCTACTCAAGAGATTTCCAAAATTGTGGCCTTAATTGCCACGATCGCAGGCCGGACCAACTTATTGGCGCTTAACGCCAGTATTGAGGCGGCGCGGGCCGGGGAAGCTGGACGAGGCTTTGCGATCGTCGCGGATGAAGTGCGGCAGCTTGCAGACCGTTCGGCTAAAGCGCTCAAAGACATCGAACAAATCGTGATGCAAATTCAGAGCGAAACCGGCGGGGTGATGATGGCAATGGAGGAAGGCACTCAGCAGGTTATTGAGGGGACGAAGCGGGCAGAGCAAGCTAAACGGGCGCTGGAAAATATCATCCAGGTCACCAATCGCATCGATGTGCTGGTGCGATCGATTACGGCGGATACGGTGGAACAAACCGAAACCTCTCGAGCGGTGGCGCAGGTCATGCAAGCGGTGGAACTGACGGCCCAGGAAACCTCCCAAGAGGCTCAACGGGTTTCGGGTTCTCTGCAAAACCTGGTCGGTGTGGCGAGAGACCTCTTGACCTCTGTGGAACGGTTCCGAGTGGAAACTGGGGAGCGCCGCTAGGGTCTACAAGGGATGGGAAATTACCCACGGGGGTTCAAACCCCCGTTTTTTCAGGTTAACCGTTACTGTCGTTTTTTAAGTTTGTAGTAACGACTTGAGAGGAAGTTTTTATGCGGGTTATACCGGAATAGAAACCTTGTAGGTTAACGGGGTAAGTCAGATTTATCGAAGGTAGAAATTCCCCATTTCTTGTCTCTAGAGGCGTGGGTTTGAATTTAGATAAAAAGTCGTTAATACTAACAATTGGGAAACGACTAAAGTCGGTACTACTCACTATTTGAAGAGAGCGATCGCCCCCGAGTTTCTTTTAAAAACCTCTACTCCCGTTGTAGTTGATAAGCTTATCCCCACGAGTGGGTACATTGATCTCAGGTCACGAGATTTTTAAACCAGTAATGGGAACCGCGATCGCGCTAGAGGGACCTTAAACCACAGAAGAGGGCTGCCGCCTCCGAACCCCAACCCCTCTAGGGTTGCAGAGGCTGCCCCCTCTAGCAACATCCGGCTCCACAAAAGGCGATAAAGCTCCGTTAGAAGAGCCAACGAGACCCTTGTTAGTAAATAGGAATAGAGGAACGGGACACCCGCTATGCAGCCGGAACAACGAGAGCGAATAATGGGCTATTTTATTGAGGAGGCTACAGAACACCTCGATACCATAGAACAAGGGTTGCAAAATCTGCCGATCGCCGTCCAAGATCCGGAAGTGCTCGCCGAACTGTTTCGGGCGGCTCACTCGGTTAAAGGCGGGGCAGGAATGCTGGAACTCAGTGCTATCCAACAGATCGCTCACAAATTAGAAGACGAGTTTAAACGGCTTCAGGATGTGCGGGTAGAAGTTGACTCACAGCTAGAATCCCTATTTGTGAGAGTGTTTCGCGGGCTTCAGGAAACCGTAGCCTTAATCCGCTTACCCGGTCCCTTAGACTCAGAAAAAGGGGCCGAGATTTGCGCCCAAGTCCAACCGGCGATCGCGCAACTCCACGAGCATTTAACCCACTTGGTCCAGGATAGCTCTGCTTCATTGGGCTTCGCTACAAAGCCCCAAAATAACGCCCAACTGGGGGGCCAAGCCACACGGATCCAGATTCCCCCTAAGAACAGACGCGCAGAAGAAGACAGCGCCAAAAAACTAATTTTTAAGAGTGACGTTCCTCGGCTTTTGCAAGAAATGCTGCATCTGTTTAAGCAGGGAGAAAACCCCGATAGGCAAGAACGGATCCAAGAAATATGCCGCCAGTGGATACAAGCCGGGGAGCAATTCGATTTAAAATTATGGTGTCATTTAATTGAGAAGGCAGAAGAGGCGATCGCCAATCCACAGAACAGCTATCGAGTTCTTGGCCCTATACTCATAACAGAAATCCAAAAGGCTAGAGAACAAGTCCTCTCGGGCCATGCAGAAGCAATTACCGTGAGTCCCCAACTCGAAACGCTGCTGCTGCCTCAACTCCAACCAACTGCTTTATCACCCGCCCAAATAATACCGGAAAGCACCCATACACACACCCCCTTTAATCCTATGTCTAATAACTTTTCAACCTCGGATCAAAATCAGAGAAGATCGGACGGGCGGGACCCCACACCGAAAAAGAATCCCGATTCGGAAAACAAACCGGCATGGGGTGAAGATAAACGCGCGGGCAAACCCACCTATCAAACGGGACCCGAAGTAGGAGCAGCAGAACTCAACACCCTCGCCGACTTATTTGAAGGAGAGAGTTCCTACTTTGATGACAACTGGCAAGGAGAGGAAGTCGTAGAACAAGGGAATGCGGGCGAAGGGGCAGGGGACTCCCCACCCCAGGAATCGGGCGAACCCCTCGCCAGTGCCAATGATTTTGATGATTTATTATTTGACCCTCATGCAGGCAAGCGGACGGATCTCGCCCCTGCACAGAATCAGGAGGATGATTTAGCCAGCTTATTCGGGGTGGACGGGTTAGTTGATCTAGAGGATAGCTCCATAGGCGATAAGCACCTGAGCCCCTTCCCTGTAAAAGCCGTTAAGTCCTCTAATCAAAAACTAAATGACTTGGGCAATTTGTTTGAGGATGTCGCTACAGAAGAGCTGAAAGAATCCGATGATTGGGATCAAGTCTGGGATGATGAGCCGTTAGAGATGGTCACGGAAATCGCCCCAACTCAACCGTCGCCCAACCTCAGCGTAGAGATAGCCGACGATTCAGAATTTAATGATCTGCTAGAAATCGATGGATTTGAAAGCGGCTCTTTACCTGGGGGCGATCAATTTAACCCTAACTTGGCAACTGAAATTCAAATCGATGAGGAAGATTTTGAAGACTTGTTTGGCGAGACAAGCGGGGATGCACCCCCGAAGGAGACTGAGCCCGGGGAAGGAGAATCCTTAGATTGGTTCACCTCAGATAGTCCCGAAACTGCCCTCATAGAAGAAGAATTTACCGATTTATTTGAACTTGAAACCGCCCCCTCCCCGCAGAGTCAAGCGCCGACAGGTCCGGTAGCAACGGGGAAACCTGCCCCTACCCGTCAGGCGGACGAAGAGTTTTGGCTGGACTTCGAGGAACCTACCCCAGAGCCCCAGTCTGAGGTATTAGAAGCCCTTGATGGCTTATTTGATGATGCAGAACCGAATGCCAACTCAAATATCGACCTGATGGAAGAGTCGTCTTTAGATTCCGCACTGTTTGGGGAGGAATTTGGGGCAGAGGAAGACAGGGGCAATCTGTTCGAGGAGAGTGAGAGCGACCTCTCCGGTGACGATTGGAATTGGGACCTGGAGCCAGAAACTCCGGAAGACCCCGGCGATTTTTATCAAAATTTAGAGTCCCTGTTCGATGAACCGACGGAGCGATCGCCCAACCTGGATGTGAACCAAACCTCGGCTCCATCCCAGCGGCAAGCCAAGGGAACAGGGCCGGTGGCTGGATTTCAAGAGCCTAGTGAGGTCAATCTCGACTTTGATCAGTTGTTTGGGGAGAACGAATATTTACCTCTAGGGGGTTCCCTGGGCGAAGCAATGCCCCCCGGGATATCCCAGCCCATCCGAGAGCGGCTCGATTTGCCTCCTGAACCCAAATTAAGCCCAGGGGCGGATATTTTTATCGAGCTAGATTGTCTCCTAGCAATGGGACCGCTCAAAGCCAGTTTTGAAGAGTTAGAAATGCTGTTAAACCCGCTGAGTGGCCGATCGCTAGCGCCAAGCAGCATTTCGATGCCTACGGCGCGATCTCCGCAGAGTGCCAGTTCCCTCCCTGCCTCGGTTGGGTCCTCTGGAGCGAATGCAGCCCCAGCCCGGGCAGCAGATGACTTTGCGGATATGGAGGATTTGCTGCGATCGAGTACAGATATGGGATCCCGAGAAACCGGGGGAAGAATGGCCCCTCGGCGCGGTGGCTTTGAGCAGACGATGCGGGTGCCGGTGCGACAACTCGATAACCTCAGCAATCTGGTCGGGGAACTGGTTGTCAATCGTAATAGCATCGAACAGAATCAGGAACGGATGCGCCAGTTTTTAGATAACCTGTTGCATCAAGTCTCCCAGCTTACGGATGTAGGTCAGCGGATGCAAGATTTGTACGAGCGATCGCTGCTGGAGATTTCCCTACTGGCTTCGCGACAAAACTACCACTTTCTCGTGGGGGGCAATAATAATACCAATAAGGACCCCTCGAATTCCGGTTCCGATTGGAGCGCCCTGGAAATGGATCGGTTTACCCCGTTTCATAGCCTCTCCCAAGATATTTTGGAACTGATTGTTCGAGTCCGGGAATCAGCCTCGGATATCGAATTTTTGGTGGATGAAACAGAACAGGTGACCCGGCAACTGCGGCAGGTGACGACCCAGTTACAAGAGGGACTGACGCGATCACGCATGGTGCCTTTTGCTCAAACTGCCGATCGCCTCCCGCGCGGGGTCCGGGACAATGCAATTAAGTTTGGCAAACAGGTAGAGCTTCAGGTTGAGGGCCGCGAAACCCTGATCGATAAAATGATTCTAGAGCAGTTGTCGGATCCCATGACCCATTTGGTCAACAACGCTCTCGCTCACGGGGTTGAAACTCCCGATGAGCGCCGGAAGAAGGGTAAGACCGCCGTGGGCCGAATCGTAGTACGGGCGTTCCACCAAGGGAACCAAACCGTGATTTCAGTCTCCGATGATGGAGCCGGGATTGATTCGGAAAAGGTGAAGGCGAAAGCGCTGCAAAAGGGGCTGATCACTGCGGAAGTGTCCAAGATAATGACCCGCTTGGATGTCTATGATTTACTGTTTATGCCTGGATTTAGTACCAAGGATCAGGCGGATGATTTGTCGGGACGCGGGGTAGGGATGGATGTAGTCCGGACCTGCTTAAGCGCTATTCGTGGGGTGGTGACCATTGATTCGACCCTGGGTAAGGGGACGACCTTTACGATTCGCTTGCCCCTGACGTTGAGTATTTCTAAGGCCCTGTGTTGCATTAGCGATCGCGCCCGGATTGCTTTCCCGATGGATGGGGTGGAAGATATGATTGATGTCCCCCGCGATCGCATTAAAACCAAGGAGGATGGACAAACGTATATTCCCTGGCGGGATACGATGTTGCCATTCCGTCACCTGCGAGAACTGTTGGTCTATAATCGCCATCTTGGACGTGGGGTGGTTTATGGAGCCAACCCGGAAGAGGACATCATCTCGGTGGTGGTCCTGCGTTCAGCGGGTAACTTCTTGGCGCTTCAGGTGGATCAGGTGTTAGGAGAACAGGAAATCGTGATTAAACAGCTTGAAGGGCCTGTTCCAAAACCTGTGGGAGTAGCCGGTGCAACGGTGATGGGGGATGGTCGGATTGTGGCGATCGCCGACGTTCTGGAACTGCTCGATTTGGCTGCTGGACGTCTGCGGCGAGAAGGCACAGGCACTCTGTGGGAAGATGCCCTCGGAAACCGGAGGCAGCCTGAACCTGAAATGGAGGCGGCGATCGAGCCGACGGTGTTGATTGTGGATGATTCGATTACCGTGCGCGAACTGTTGTCCATGACCTTTAATAAGGCGGGATACCGGGTGGAACAAGCGCGGGATGGTCAAGAAGCCTGGGAAAAAATGCGATCGGGTCTTCCCTGCGATTTGGTCTTCTGCGATATTGAAATGCCCCGCATGGACGGGTTGGAACTTCTATCGCGAATGCAGAAGGATCCGGTGCTTACCACCCTCCCTATTGCCATGCTCACCTCTCGTGGTGCCGACAAACATCGGCAAATGGCAGTCCAACTGGGGGCAAGTGGATATTTCACCAAACCCTATCTGGAGGAATCCTTGTTAGAAGCTGCCGGACGAATGCTGAAAGGTGAAAAGCTCGTTTCGCTGAAGGCAGAGGTAACGCTTTAGTCTTAATCTCTAGGGTTTAGATTACTGCTCGAAGCAGAGGGAGCAAGATGCTCCCTTTCCCTTTTATCTTGTTCCCTGTGCTCCAGCGTAGGATCTGAATAATCCTCAATCCGAGGGTTTAAAACCTATTTTCTCTCCACCCCGTTTTCAGACCGATGAAACCCAGATGGAGTATGCCTTACTAAGACACCCGCCGATTAAGCAACCTCAGAAAGTTGCTGGTCTTCGTGTTCTATTTTGAACACATTTGCATATAAGTTAGCCACAATTTGTTTGCCTTGTTGAGTCAAATTCAGGTAAGCCAGAGCTTGGGTAATAAAGGGAAAAACACCATTCCAGTAAAATTTGGGGTAATTTCGGCGGAGGTCTCCCGGATGGCGGTAATTTAACTTTTTAGTGGCTCCGGTTTCATCAAATTCGTAGAACAATGCAGCAATTTTTTGCAAGTAACGGGGATCGCTTAATTGACCGATGAGATCAGCGGCTCGAACCATTCCGGCATAATTGAAGGTATCTTTATGATCTTCATCGGCGGGAACGGGAAACCTAGTCAGTTCAATATTGCGTTTAATTACTTCCGCATCAATCAGTCGATGACCGCCAAAACGCTCGGAGATAAAAAGTTTGCCGCGATCGACGTGATAGGGGGTGAGACTGGCATCGGTGGCCCCGAATGGAATCGGCACTTTTAAGCCATCTCTTCCCGTGGCATAAAGGCGTTTGCTGTCTTCATCTTGACGACATACTCCCTTGACATAGCCAATATCATGGCACAGCAAAGAAATAATGAAATGCAGCCAATCCTCGCAGGATACACCACCTTCTCGAATATGTTTACCGCGCAGGATTTCTTGTCCGACGAGGGTTACCAAAATGGTATGTTCTACGTTGTGATAGAGGGCATCACTATTGGCAATATTTTCGAGGGCCATACCACCGGCCCAAGCTAGAATTTCTGCATAATCAGGCTTATAGCCTCCATAGGTTCGATGGTAGCCTTCTTTCAGGCGGTCCACGAACGCTTCAATGAGTAGTGCTGTAGAATTAAACATTTTCCCTCTTCTCAATCAAACTAAATCTTAAATTAAGGGCAGGTTTCTTGACCACTCCGAGGGTTTAGGATCGGACCCCCCCGACGGAGGGGTATCGCCTTTTCCTCTGGATTTTTGGTGGAGGTTGGGGCGATATTCCCTCTTCGGATCTCAGGAGTGGGTTTTACCCCTGAGCTAAGCGAATTTCCACATTGAAATGGCGGGATTCTATCCGGCATGGGGGTGACACCCAGGTCGCCAATGTATGGAGGGTTCCATAAATGCTTCTATTATGAATTAAACCCAACCGCGAGGATGTGATGCGAGTCATTTGCCGAATGTGACAATGGGGTAGTCTCTAGAGGATACTCGGGCTAAAATCGACTCAATTCCAAGGGTGTGATGTCTTTTGGTGTTGACTCTACCGCTGCGGGGGGAGATTCGGGGATTGTAGGGTGACAGGGTACTCCCTGATTTTTGTAAGGGTCAGGGAACGGCGGGGGTCTCTGCGGCGGATTGCACCAGGGGCAGTTCGATCGCGAACTCTGCGCCTTCTCTAGAGGTGGAATGGCAGGTGAGTCGTCCCCCATGTTGTTGTACCACAATCTGGTAACTGATCGAGAGTCCTAATCCTCTGCCTTTTCCTACAGGTTTTGTGGTAAAGAAGGGGTCAAATAAGCGCGATCGCCCTGATTCGCTAATCCCGGGACCATTATCTTTAATCCGAATCAAAACCATTTGGTTTTCGGTGAGTTCGGTAGAAATGTGAATTGTCGGCACAAAATCTGGCTCAGTTGAATTTGCTTCCCGAGCTTTGATGTGAGCCAGGAAGACATCAATTAAGACATCGATCGCATTATTCAAAAGGTTAAAAAAAACTTGGTTTAATCCGCTTGGATAACACCGAACCGGCGGAATTTTCCCATAGTTTTTAATCAATTTAATTTCTTTTTCCTCTGCTATTTTAAGTCGATGGGCCAACAAAATCAGAGTGGTCTCTATATTTTCATGAATATCTACTTTTTTCACTCCCGCTTCATCCATTAGGGAGAACTTCCGCAAAGATAAGACAATTTGATTGATGCGCTCAGCTCCAGCAGCAATCGAAGTAATCATTTTTCTTAAATCTTTTCGGAGAAAATCAAAATCAATTTCTTCCATCTGTTGCCGAATTTTCTCATTGGGTGGATGTTCGGATTCATAAGACTCTAAGAGATTTAATAAATCTGTAGTCGCCCCCTCAACATGAGAAATATTGCCATAAATAAAATTTACGGGGTTATTAATTTCATGGGCAATTCCGGCGACTAATTGACCTAAGCCTACCATTTTTTCATTCTGAACCAATTGAACTTGAGCTTCTTGAAGCTCAGTTAAAGCTTGTTCGATTTTCTGCTTTTGATGACGCACCACTGCTTCCGCCTGTAGTCGGGCTGCATCAGTCTGTTTGCGAGAGGAAATATCCCGGGCGATCGCCAGAACCTCCGATGCTCCACTTTTGACATAGCGGACCTCATAGGAGACCCATTTCTCTTGATTTTTATCCCGTTGAATGTACTCCCCAAGCTGGAGTTCTGAAGTCAGCAGAGTTTGGTTGACATAATGCATAATCCAAATGGCTAAATCATCGGATAATACTTGATTAATATGTTTTCCCACAAAACTAGAATCTGCGGGTAAAGACTCACAAATGGGAAAAATTTCGCGCGTAAAATCCGGTTTATTAGGGAGAGAATTAAGCGGCGGATATTCCGAATCTTCTCCGTTTAGCTCTACCCGGGCATTGGAGGGGCTGCGATAATCCAAAAAAAATCCATCGGCGCTAATCCGAAACATCACATCCGGAATGGCATTGACCAAGGCGCGATTTTTGGCTTCACTAATCTCTAGAGAGCGTTGAATGGTTTGGCGCTCAATAATCTCTTGTTCTAAGCAAAGATTTTGTTCTTGAAGGTTAATTTGGAATTTGCGTAAATTCAGGTGAGTTTGGACTCGGGATAAAACTTCCGCCTCTTGGAATGGCTTGGAAATATAATCGACGCCTCCGGCTTCAAATGCTTTAACTTTATCTTCGACATCATTAAGCGAACTTAAAAAAATCACCGGAATTTGGCGCGTTATTTCATGGTCTTTCAACCATTTACAAACCTCATAGCCATTCATTCCAGGCATCATGACATCGAGGAGGATTAAATCGGGCAAGGTATTGTTACAAACGGTTAAAGCCATTTCTCCCTTCAAGGCTTTGTAAACTCGGTAGCCATTTTCAGTCAATACCGACGATAAAAGGCGCACGTTATCGGGGGTGTCGTCCACGACCAAAATATTCGGGCGCTTGTTTTTAGATTTTTTGGGTTTAGTCACTTCAACTGGAGCGTGATTCATGCCTCCTCCTGTTCCGTTAATTCAATAATCATTTCAAAATCAAAATTTTTCGCCAATGCTCTTAAGGCATGAGCCAGGGGAGCTCTTTCTGCCGGAATGAATTCGAGTAAAGCAAAAATTGCATCATCGTAACCTTGGCAAGCTGACTGATAAAGTTCTCCAATAAAATCCGGAGGCATTTGGGATAAATAATCTTTGATTTCATCTGCACTTAAGGGGTTATCCTGTGGAGTTTCTTGTGGGGAATCTAAGGGGATTTTTGTTTCATAAAGATATCTAACCCCTAGATGATTAGAGATTTTTTCCAGCAGCACTTCGGCTCGAAAGGGTTTGTGAAGAAAATCATCGCAACCGCAGGATAAAATACCTTGGCGTTCTTCTTCAAAAGCACTGGCAGTAAGGGCAATAATTGCCGTTTTCTGACCTTTAAAAGTGGCTTTAATTTCTTGAGTGGCTTGATAACCATCCAGGACTGGCATCCGCATATCCATACAAATCAAATGGGGATCCCAACTGGACCACAGGGCGATCGCCTCTTGACCATTTTCTGCTTCCTGTACCTCAAAGCCAATCTCGGAAAGCAGGGTCACTAAAAAACGGCGATTGTTAACTGCATCATCGACGACTAAAATTCGGTAGCGTTCCTGATCACCCTCTAGTCCAATCACTTTACAAGGGGATTTTTCATCGGTTTCCGGGGTGCCGTGGATTTCAACAATTTGAATATTAAAGCTAAAAATTGTCCCCACTCCCACCGTGCTGCTAACCTGAATATCTCCTCCCATTAATTGTACGAATTTACGGCTAATTGGCAAGCCTAATCCCGTTCCTTGCTGAGATTTACGCCCCGTTTCGGTTTGGTAAAAGGCTTCAAAAAGCTGATTCATTTCTTCGGGCGCAATTCCGGGGCCAGTATCTGCGATTTCAAAGCAGAGGGTTGAGGGAATTCCGGAGAAACCCGGGGAATTTTTTAAGTCGGTATTTCCCGGATTGGCTTCTAGTCTGGCCCGCAAGGTAACTCCACCAGATTCTGTAAATTTTAGCGCATTCCCTAAAATATTGATTAAAATCTGACGCAATTTGCTTTCGTCAGAGAGGATCATTCCCGGGATGTTGGGATCTAACTCAAAACTGAACTGTAAGCCTTTGCTTTCCGCTTGAACCTTGAGCATAGCTTCTAGGTTCCTGAGCAGAGAAATCAAATGAAATGAAGTCGGGTTAAAGACGGTTCTACCCGCCTCAATTTTTGACATTTCTAGAATATCATTAATTAAAGAGAGTAAGTGTTCTCCGGCCTGATTGATAATTTTTAAGTTCTCCTGGTGTTGCGCGCTTAAGGATGAATTGCGATTCATCAGTTGAGTAAATCCCAAGATGGCATTGAGAGGGGTTCGCAATTCGTGACTCATGTTCGCCAGAAATTCACTTTTAGCTTGGTTGGCAGCATCTGCGGCGATCGCCGCTTGGTGGAGGGCTTCTGATTGCTTCTGGGTTTGTTCCAGTAATTCAGCTTGCTGCAAAGCTACCCCCAATTGATTGCCGATTTGATGGACAATATTGCGAGCGCTGGTTTGCCACTGACGCGGGCGATCGCTTTCGTAGGCTGCTAACAATCCCCAGAGTTTTGATCCGCAAAAAATGGGGACAATTATGTAAGCTCTAACTTTAAATTCTTCTAGTCTCGCTAAGTAACAAGGGCTAAAGTTCCGTTCATAAATGTCTTCAACAACTACGCAATGCCCGTCTCGGACAAAATCACCCCCTCCGGTGTTGATTAGGTTGGTATCATTCCATCCCGATAAGGAATTAATCAGAACTTGCATTTGGCAATTTTCCGCCGGATCCGGGTGATTCGATAGGTGTAAAGATTGACGGTTTTTTCGCAAGACTGAAATTCGTTCTGAGGCTACAGCTTCCGAGACAAATTCGCCGCTATAGTCTGGATTAAAACGGTAAATTGCAACAATATCACAGCTTAGACATCCTTGCAATTCGGCAGTTGTTGCTGCAAAAATGGTCTCTAAATCCAGAGATTGCCGAATTTGCTGGACTGCGGAGGTGACTGCCTTTTCCCGTTCGGCACTTTCCCGCAGTGCGGCTTCACTTTGCTTGAGTTTGGTAATATCCGTGGCCGTACCTAGCAGTTGCTTAACCGTGCCATCTTCAGCCCGGGCAAAAATAGTTTCCCGGGCCAAAACATTGCGCCATTCCCCCCGAATATTTCTAATCCGATACTCTAGTTCCCAAATTTCTCCCTCTTGCCCTCGCGAGATGGTTTGAAAATGTTCGCCAATTTTTTCAAAGTCCTCGGGGTGAATCAGGGTCGGTAACAAATTGGTTCCCAATTGGGAAACTTCTTCGGAGGAATAGCCCAAGGTTTCGGCAATTTCTCGGTTGGCATAAATGTTACGCTGTTCTAAAATATCGTAAATATATAAAAGATTAGGCGAAGTATCGGCGATATGCTGGACAAATCGCTGACTGATTTGCAATGCTTCTTCAGCTTTTTGGCGTTCAAGAATTTCCGCCTTAGCTTGTTCAAATAAGGTCGATTGTTGAACGGCGATCGCCAGTTGTTGGGCAATAGAGCGCAGGGATTCTATTTCCGCAGGATGCCATTGTCGGGGACTTTGACAGTGATGAGCTATCAGTAAGCCCCACAAATTCTGCTCTCTTAAAATCGGAATGATTAGTTTTGCCCTAATACTGAGGAGTTTAATCAACTCGGATAGGCAAGGTAAATAGTTGACCCAATCCGTATTTTCAATGGCTACAACTTCCCCTTGCTGGTAACGGTCTCGGTCTTCGGGGCTAAAGAGTTCGTTGGGAAAATTATTCCCTTCAAAATTGGGGCAATTTGGACCCGAAGAGTGAGTGACTACAACCCCTGTGCCATCAGGATCGAGCCGGTAAATTAATACGCGATCGTTGACTAAAAATTGGCGAACTTCATGGGCGGCAGTGGTTAAAACTTCTTTCAAATTCAAAGAGGAGCGAATCCGCTCTTGGATAAAATTGAGTAATTGCTCCCGCTTGAGTTGTTGTTCAAGGGCTATTTCTGCTTGCTTGCGATCGCTGATATTAAAACTTGTCCCAATCAGCCGGTAAATGCGACTGCTGCTGTCAAAAATTGGGCTTAAATGGGTCAGCCACCAGCTTTCTTGTCCATCTAGGGTAAACTTTTCTTCATAGGTTATCCGTTCTCGGGTTTCGATGCAGTAGCGATACCGATGAATCACCTCCTGGGCGACTGCGGTAGGCAAAAGTTGTTCTGGAGTTGTTCCCCTCATTTCTTCCGCAGAAATTTGCCAAATCCATTCATGGGTTGGATTACTATCAAAGTAGCAGAACGTTCCATCTTCCAAAACATCAACAATAAAAATAGCCGTTTCTACCCCTTCATAGATACTGCGTAAAAACTGTTCACTTTCTTTCAGAGAGGCTTGGGCTCGAATCTGCTCTGTGACCTCTTCAAAATAAACCGAAATTCCTTCCTGGGTGGGGTAAGCATGAACTTCAAACCAACCATTTAAGGGGGGATAAAACTCCAGGAACTCGCGTCTCGTATTTTCAGCAACAACCCGGTGATATTCCTCGTAAAATTTAGAACCACAGGCTTCGGGAAATTCTACCCAAAGACTTTTGCCGAGGAGTTCTTCTTTACTTCTTTGGAAGAGGATCTCAGCTTGGGGGTTGATATAAGTAAATCGCCACTGAGAATCAAGGCTAAAGAAAGCATCCCTAATACTTTCCAAGATATTCGTGACCCGATTTGTAGCAGCTTCGGCTTCAGCCCATGCAGCTTGCTCACGATCGAGCAGTTGCAAACGCTCTTGTTCGGCTTGCTTGCGATCGCTGATATCGATCGCAGTCCCTAAAATTTGGGTCACCTTTCCTTGGGCATCTTTGGCAAATACCAGTTCCCGAACTGCGAAAGTCCGCCAGACTTCTGTCACATCTCGGAGGCGATATTCTCTTTTAAATAGATGACCGTCTTCATAAAGCCCATAGCTTTTTAGTCTCTCGGGAATTTGGTTAAAATCTTCCGGGTCTATCAGGATTTCAAAAATATTCTCCCCCATTCCTTCAACTTCATCTTTGGAATAGCCGAGGATTTCGCCTAAGGAGCGATTGGTGTAAATAAATTTCTGGGATACTATGTCATAAACATATAAAAAATTCGGATAAAAATTAGCAATGCTTTGAATGAAATCTTCTCGCTCTTGTAAAGTTTTTTCGGCCCGCTGGCGTTCAATTTCTGCCCCGGCCCGCGCCGAAAAAATCCGCAAAATCATCTCTTTTTCGGGGTTAACCTCCAGAGACTTATCGTCCATTACAGCTAAAATTCCTACCTTATTTCCCATCGAATCATTTAAAGGTATTCCGAAATAGCTGTGGGCATTTAGCTCAACTAAATCGAGGTCTAGAGGAAATAAGGATTGCAAATCTTTGGGATAAAGCTGGGCTTGCCCTTTGGCAACTGCCCCACAAGGACTGACTTCAAGGGAATACTCGAAGTTATCTAGATAGTTTTCTCCGTTCCAAAAGGCTAAAGCTCGCGCTTTCGTCGCAGGAGAATCGACAAATTCAGAAATGAAAGCATACCGAACTTGCAGGACTTGAGCTAGATAGCGGGTGCAGGAATAAAATAAATTTTCTCCGGTACTAGAAGCGGTTCCCTCTACAATTAATCGCAGGGATTCTTCCTGTTGTTTGTGATCGCTGATTTCTCGGGCGACTGCTAAAATCGATTCCACTTCTCCATTGTTTCCCAACTCCGGGACAATTCGGACAAACAACCATCTAACCCCGTCCCCTCTGGGCACTGCACATTCGAGGGTCTGTTGAGTTCCGGTCTCGAATGCTTGTTGCATCACCCCAACCCACTGAGAGACCCAGGTATCAGGAAACCCTAATTCTTGAATAGTTTTACCGAACAGTTCCCCACTGGGAATGCCAAAAATATCTTCCGAGGAAGAGTTGGCATAGAGATAGCCAAACTGGCGATCAAACCGCCAAATCAAATCCGGTGCTTGTTCCACTACGGCTCTAAATTCTCTTTCGCGTTGGGTGAGAACTTCTTCGACTTGGATGCGATCGTAAATTTCTGTTTGTAACTGGGTATTTTGCGCTATTAGTTCCGCTTCAATTCGGGAATGTTCCTGCAATTCCTGTTCCCGAAATAAAATTTCCTCCTGTAAGCGATTGTTCGTCTGATTTAATTCAATGACTCGGCCATCAAGTTGCTGTTGCAACACCTCTAAGGTGGCCGAAACTTCTATGGGGCTTAAGGCTTTTAACAGGCCCGTTTGAGTGAGAATCCCGCTTACATTTCCCGATTCATTAACCGTGACTAAACGGCGAATTCGGCGTTCTTCCATGAATCGGTAAGCGTTCCACAAGGACTCCTCGGTTTTAAGCGTTAGTACCGGGGTACTCATCAACTCAGAAGCGACCGTTTCGGCTAAGTTTAAGTTTGAATTTATAAATTTAACGATATCCCCTTCAGTAATAACCCCAATTGGTAAAATCTCCGATTCATTATTTTTAGCCTCACTAATGACAATGCAGCTAGCCTGATTGACTGCCATTTTTTGGATTACTTTTTCCACAGAAGCAGTCGGAGGTAAATGAAATACACGACGATTCATTACCTGGGAGACTGGCTTTAATTTTAATGAATCTGGGGGTTTTAAAAAGTCACGAATGCTATTTTGAGTAATCAGCCCCAGGATATTTCCAGAGGCATCCATAGCCGGTAGGTGGCGAATGTGGTGCTGGCGCAGGGTCGATAAGACCGAAAAGATATCTAAGTCGGAGGAAACTACAATTCGCACCGGATCAGGGGTCATGATTGCTGCAACCTTGACAGTGCTAAGGTCCACTGCCTCAGCGGTGATTCTCACCAGGTGTCGTTCGGTCAAAATGCCAACTAGCTGATGATTATCCACCACTAATGCACAACTGACTCGCTCTTGACTCATCAGAGCGATCGCGTCCCTAACCCAGCTATCGGGCGCTATAAATAACCCGTTTTTTTCAATCATAGCAATCCGGTCTAAATTCATTTTCTATCCATTATCGACGGGATTTTATAAAGTTTTATCCTCGGGCTTTTAATCTTTATGAGCCGCAAACAATTTATTGGTTAAATATATATTTGTATTAATAAAATTTAATTTCTAAGGGTTTTCACATCTGGGTGGTCACCCGTTTGCCACTCTTATTTTAATAGAGCCTATCCCAATCCTGTGTAAACTTCAGGAATAAATTTGGGAGATAAAGCCCCTGTACACATTGTTCAATTGATTTGAATTTATTCGGAAAAAAGCAATCTTTTTCATGTTATTACAACTCTTAAAGGATGATCAAGGGCAAAGTAAGGGCATCTGGGTCCCCGGAGGGCGGAATGCCCTTCGCCATTTCGATTATATCGATTCGCTATATTAAGTCTGTCTCGATCTCCCTTAGCTGCTGACTCCGAGCAACCTTCGCCAATCAGAGTGGCCTTATAAACTGGTCGGGACCAATTTAGAACAGTAATTATACCAGATTAAGTGACTTTTAACAACTGGGTTTTTGGGGATTTTTTGGGGTGATTTTGATAGGGTAATCGCAGTACGACCCCAGTACAGTTGTAGGCTATATAAAACCTGCACCCCTACAGGGTAAGGCTATACAGACGGAGTTCTGCCTTCTCGGGCCACCGAAAAAACAGGTTTAACCGAATTTTGTATGACTCAATCCCGGAGATTGGGCCTCATCAAAAAAAAGCGCACCGAGTCCAAGCGGGAATCTGACAAAACAAAGCCCGCCTAGGTGCGGGCTGATTTAAAAAAGGCTTGGGGAGGGAATTTAAGGTGGTGTGTTCCTAATCCCTGGGGAACCGCAGTGCAAGACCTGAGCACGATAGGAGACAAAGGTCGTAGCTGCCACAATACCCACTACCCCTGTAACCCCGGCTAAGGTGGTGGTGAGGATATTTAATAAGCTCAAGCTCACTAGGGCCATTGATGTGGCGACAGAGGCCCAAACGGAAAAGACATCTAGAGTACAGGTGAGGATGAGCAAAACTAGGGTGAGCCCGATCGCACTTAGAGCGCGACGCTGTAAAGCAATGAGCGGTTCTCTGGACTGGATTAAGGGATTTTCTATCTGTTGGGGGTAATGTAATTGGGCTGGGTGGGCCTTGACATTCATAAAGATTATCCTTTGCAGACCAGGAGATGGGTAAAAAGTTCCGTCCATGGCGTTAAGGGTGGATAGCTGCGGACCAATGGCTAAGTTATACAGGGTCCAGGCGGGAGGGCGATCGCCGAGGATATGGGGAGGGGGCCCATTGCCCGGGGAAAGGAAGCGATCGCCCGACTCTGTGCCAATTAATAAGTTAGTTCAGGAAGGGTTAAGGCTTGAGGGGAATTAGGCCCATTCAAGTCTTTAAGATACTGCAATGCCAGCAGATACCCCATTTGATTGTTATTCTGACGGTAAACTTGGGCAGCTTGTTGTAAGTCAGAGATCGCGGCTTGCCTTTCCCCTTGATAGGCTTGGGCTTGTCCTCGGATCAAATACGCATTTCCTAACGCCGGTTCGATATCGATCGCCCGGTTGGCGTGAAAGATTGCGTTCTGATAATCTCCGACATCCAGGGCGTCTTCTGCAAGCGCTACGAAGTCAGTAGAATCCACTTCGATCACCGCCTCAGATTGCCGGGTAGACTGGGGGGATATATTATCGGCGATCGCTGCCGGGGCTATGCCGATACCTAAGCTAATCGCTAAAACAGTAACTATATTATAAATGCCTTTCATGAATATTCTCCTTAATTTTTGTCTCTTCAGTTCGGTGATCGCACAGTCTCACCGTAGGGAATTAGTCTTAGTTTTTGACTGAAACCTGTGCGATCGCCATCAACACCCTGAAGACCCGCAATTTTAGGTTTAGTCCTAGAAAAAATTGTTAAAAATCTTTAAGAACGCAGGTCGCTTACTGAGGCCATTGAAACTCCCAGTGAGTCAGGGTTCAAGGGCTTTAGCCCAAAGTCCAGTTCGGCTGTCAATTCCCTCAACTGGGGGATTCGACATTATTTATTCTGAGGGGAACTTAATCCTTTTAATCGGTTAATGTGATTGCTCCTCGTTTAGACTTACCTTACTTTTAAGTATGTCAAAATAGTTTAAGTTAACGCTCCCCCCCCAGGCAGAGATTCCAGGGTATAGATCTAAGAAAACCCCTCTATCGTTTGGCTTAAACCGAATCAGGGAGTTTAAATCTTGGGTAATTTTGCCCTGGCGTTTATCAAATCGTTTCAGAGGGTTCCCCGGGGAAAAAATTAATAAATATTAAATAAAATTACAAATCGAGGTCGCTGCTTTTGCTTTTTTGCTGTAAAGCGGTTTGTTGAAGAGAATGCTTCCGTAATTTCTGCTGATACACTTGTTCCAACCGGGCGATCGCCGTGGCGAGATCGCCATTACCGACATCCTGAAACGAAGGCCACACGGGAATTACCTGAATTGCGGAATAGTCAAACCACCCGGCCTCGATATCCTCTAACACCCCGTATTCTTCCAACAGGGCAATCACGGCGCGGTCTTGATTGGCCGGGGAAAAATCCTCAGCCCCTATTTTTTTAGCCATCCGGTCCCAAGTGGTACTGAGAAACTGGTACTTTCCAGCGGCATCGGAACAAAGCCGGGACCCGTAACTCCACCCACACTTGATCTCCCGAGGATGATCCTCAAAACTGGAAAACAGGGTTCCGGTAAACTGCATCCGATAGGCATCCGGACCCGCTGTCCCTTCTGCCCAGGCGATCGTATCCAGAAAGGCATAGACGTAAGCGGCTTTGAGGGCGGCGACGTTCTGGGGTTTAGCCCGGGGCGATTGCTGTGAGAGGGTCACTTGTTCGAGGGTTTCCGCTTGGGAATTCAGATGGGATGCAATGGTTAGGGTAACCCCGGCCAAGCAGACGACGCACAGAAACCAAGCCCGGGTCTGATGGGTTTTCCGGGACCCTGGCCTAGATCTGTGTCTTAAGGTCGATTCTAATTTAGCCAAGACCCCGGCCAGAGTCTTGGAACCGTCAGGCGATCGCCCTTTAACCCGGACTTTGGGCCACTGTTCCAGGGGAATGTTTACCGGCAACAGCCCCCGGTGATACCAATAGGCAAATAGAGACTTGAGGGCAGACAAGCGCGCTTGAGCCTGGGAGGGTGGAATGCGACGGGTGGCAAGGGTTTGGGCAAAGGCCAGGACATCGGCTAACGTCACTACAGCCAGGGGTTTCTCGACAAAGGTTACAAACTCTCTCACCCATAAGTGGCGATCGCGGCGTTGATGGGGCGGCTGTTGTTGCAGCCAAAGTTGAATCGCTTCGCGATCGAGGTTGGTTTGAGTTTTTAGAGTGTCTGGGTTCATGAAAAATCTCCTGTTTTTCCGTTTTCCCCGGGGAATTGTCCGGTAAGGTCCACCTGTGCCCAGGCGTTAATCCTTGGTTCTAGGAGGGTTCGGGCATTCAACTCCCCGAGGGACGATGGGAGATTTAACCCATTCCCAGGCATTGAGCGGCGATCGCCTGATTCGGCCAAGGCGCTTCCTATACATCAGGGTTGCATTTCCCTTGACGCCAAAAAACACCCCCCAGATAGACCTCACTGAAGTGATTCCTCAAGCCTAGAGGGGCAATCTCACCCAATAGGGAGATCCTAAATCTCTGTAGTCCAAGTTAGTTTAATTCTAGGGTTCCCAGGTTTCGAGAATTATCAATATTTATCAATAAAAATACGACTAAATAAAAAACTAAGGGTGGTACAATAATAGGCTGTCTATTTATCCATTTTAGTCGGATTTAGTACGCTCATTCAACGATCCCTAATCAGCAGAAGGTGAACAAAAGGAACTGTGACCCCGAGGATTTATCCAAAAAGTCAGGGTTGGACTTCACCCATTTTTCCCGAAAATTGCTCCGGCAAAAGTTAGGCAGTCTCACCTAAAAACCGAGTTTCTGAATCCAGATCAGGGTTCCGAATCGACCCATTCTTTGAGAAAGGCGGCGATCAACTGATGAAGGCAGTCGCCCCTTAAGCTGGGGAGAAAAGCTAGATTGAGCCGCAAGCACTACCCACTAGGGGAAGACTGAGGGATAATAGTCAGGAGGAGTCTGTGCCGTATAAAGGAAGTCGATGAGCATCTTTACCCTACAATCCGTCAAAAAAGATTTTGGCATTAAAGAAATCCTCCGGGATGCGAGCTTTAGCCTCAATCCCACCGATAAAGTGGGCTTGATCGGCACGAACGGATCGGGCAAATCTACCTTATTGAAGATGATTGCCCGCTTAGAATCAGTCGATGGCGGTCAAATTTTAGTCAATTCTGGGGTGAGGATCGTGTACCTCCCCCAGCAACCGGATCTCGATGAAAAACGCACCGTATTAGAGCAGGTTTTTGCCGACTGCGGCGATCGCATGAACCTTGTGCGGGAGTATGAGGATCTTAGTCATAAAATCGCCCGCACCCCTGAAGATGGGCAGTTAATGGCGCGGTTATCCGAAGTCATGCACCAAATGGAAACCAGCGGCGCGTGGGAACTCGAAACCCAAGCCAAAATTATCCTCACCCAGTTGGGAATTGAAGATTTTGATGCGGAAATAGGGACACTTTCCGGGGGATATCGCAAGCGAATCGCCCTTGCTGCTGCTTTACTCAGCGATCCAGATGTGCTGCTGATGGATGAGCCCACAAACCATTTGGATGCGATATCTGTGGAGTGGTTGCAGAGTTATCTCAATAGCTTTCGCGGTGCAATTTTACTCATCACCCACGATCGCTATTTTCTTGATCGCGTCACCAATCGGATTATCGAATTGGATCGCGGCGAACTTTACACTTACGATGGCAATTATTCTTATTATTTAGAAAAAAAAGCCCTAGCTGAAGAAGCAGCAGCCAGTCAGGAACGCAAACATTATGGAGTATTGCGCCGGGAATTAGAATGGCTGAGTCGCGGACCCAAAGCCCGCAGTACCAAGCAAAAAGCGCGGATTGGTCGGGCGATGGATCTCCAGGATAAGGAGTTTAAACAAAGCCTGGGGAAAGTGGAAATTTCCACCGCCAGTCGGCGGATTGGCAAGAAGGCGATCGAGCTAGAAAATGTCACCAAAGCCTTTGGCGATCGCACGCTAATCCATGATTTCTCCTTTAAATTTAGTCCCGATGACCGGATCGGTATTATCGGCAAAAATGGCATCGGTAAATCAACTTTACTCGATATCATTACCGGACGGATACCCCCCGATTCAGGAGTTGTAGAAATTGGCAGTACCATTCATATTGGTTATTTTGACCAACACTGTGATGATTTACTCGCCGCCCTCAATGAAAATCAACGGGCGATCGATTACGTCAAGGAAGAAGCGGAATTAGTCAAAACTGCCGATGGATTACAAATTACTGCCTCTCAAATGTTAGAGCGGTTTTTGTTCCCCCCGAATCAACAATATTTACCCATTCATAAACTTTCTGGGGGAGAAAAACGGCGACTGTTTTTACTCCGCGTCTTGATGAGCGCCCCAAATATTCTAATTTTGGACGAACCCACCAATGATTTAGACGTGCAAACGTTATCAGTCCTAGAAGATTACCTGGAGGATTTCAACGGATGTGCGATCGTTGTTTCGCACGATCGCTATTTTCTTGATCGCACTGTTAATACAATTTTTTCCTTAGAAGAAGGCGGTAACATCCGTCAGTATCCCGGTAACTATACGGTTTACCTCGACTACCAACAAGCAGAAGCATCGGAAGCAGCAAGGCAGGCAACCTCCCTGCAAAACGAGAAAAAACGCGACTCCCAAACCACAACGGTTGACAAATCGGAACGGGTTAGCTGGGATAAAAATCGTCAGCGCAAACTCTCCTCAAAGGAAAAGCGTGAGTATCAGCAACTTGAAGAAAAAATTGCCCAAATGGAAGCTGAAAAAGCCGCTACCGAAAAATCTCTTTATTATGCTGAACCGGGAGCAGTGACTGAAGTCCAAAAACTACACGCTCGTGTTCAGTCTTTAGCTCGGGAAATTGAAGTAGCCACCGAACGTTGGATGGAATTAGCGGAAATTGAGAGTTCATATTCTAATAATTAATCTAAAAAAATCGGTGTAATTTTCATGTTTGGGAGTCCAGTTCCCTCCCCGATGCCTTGGTGAGGGAACTGAAATTTACCTTTTCTAGATTAAATTAGCTTAAAATTTTTACCCTGATTAGGGGGTAGGGACAATTAATAGCCCTTAAAAAACAACCGGAATGATTTAGAATAAACCTGTTACTTCTTATCCGTTAATTATGAACATAACCTGTCAGAATATCCTCAAAAATAACGAACATCTTTGGCATGAAGCTACAGTGCATCCATTTTTGGAAAGTTGTAAACAAGGAACCATTACGCCAGAGCAATTTAATACCTGGCTGGTTCAAGACTATCAATTTGTAGTGGAATTTACACGGATGTTGGCCCGGATTTTAGCCGTTGCCCCCCGCCATCATTTTGATCTACTTTTAGGGGGATTAACTGCCCTGAAAGATGAATTAAATTGGTTTCAAGTTAAAGCCGCAGAACGGGATTTATCCTTAGATGTTGCCAAACAAACTACCTGTGAAGAATATAGCCAGTTTATGGAGAGTCTGACCCTTACCCCTTATCCCGTGCAAGCTACAGGATTGTGGGCAATCGAATTGGCGTATAATCAAGGTTGGCAATTGCCCGGACCCATGCCGGAACCTTATACCGAGTTCGCCGATCGCTGGGGAAATCCGGGCTTTACGGATTACGTTAAGTTGTTAGAAAAACAAGCTGATGAGGGGCTGGTTAATGCCTCAGAATCCCTCCAAAAAGAAGCGCAACAAACTTTGATAACCGTGGCTCATTTTGAAAAAGCATTTTGGCAAATGGCATTTAATGCAGCCTAAGCCAATCGGTGTTAGAAAGGCCATCAATACTGTCTTTATTTCAGCTTAAATCAAGTTGACGATCTTTTCAGCCCGTTGCAGCATCTTGCTCCCTTGCTTCACTAGGGAGCGAGATGCTCCCACTCTTTAATCTAGGGTTCAACTGATTTAGACAGGCTCTAAGGAAATTTTAAATGGATTGCCTCTAATAATTCTCCTGAATTACATTGCATCCATTCCCGTCAAATAATTATAATTACCCTCGCCAACTGACTTATTCAAAGTGTGAAGAATTGAAGAGGAGTTATCGTAAGGTCCGCTCTGATAAAAGGGCTTCCCATCTTTTCCAAATTCGAGTTTAAGTTCGCCATTCCACTCCCCTAAATGTTCTCGGGCTTTTTCAAAATCATGATGAGGTTTAAAGCCTAATTTTTCCGCATATTCAACCGCCCCGAAGACAATCGCTTGGGCTTCAGTTAAGGAGATTTCGTGGGAACCCCCGGGGAAGGGTTCATAATACATAGAAATAAGTTGTTCGTATTCACTGCGGTTGTATTTGCGGGGTCCGGAAGCATCTTTCACTCCCAAACACCAATAATCAACGAGGTAAGAACAGAGAATAAAGCGGTTAAAACCGGGCGATCGCGTTACGGTAACAACAGCAAAACCACTCTCGTGGTTGTTTTCTGGATCCTCTACGGAGTCGGTGGCGATCGCTGCTTGAGCGGGGAATAAGCGGGATACGCAGTTAACATTAATTAAACACTGTACCACCGGCGCTAATTCTCCCGATTCTGCACGGGCGATCGCCACCGACTCCGCTTGTCCCTTCAAAAACGCCGTGACTTCTGAAACTTTCAACCCCATTTTTCGGGCGATTTGCTTAGGGGTTAACTTGCCGGACCGTAAGCTCAGAATTTCTTGGGTTTGTTCGGTATTCATCCTTTTCTCCGAGTGACTCCTTTCTTAGAATACAACAATCCCGGAATCCCAATTATGAGCACAAAGATAAAACCCAAAAATTCATCCTTCCCAATCTCCCCCTGTCAACAACCGGCGCTCTACGGTAAAATAGGTGGGTTGTGGGCGATCGCCCCACAGATTCCCATTCAATTTTGCAAAATTCTAGGAGAAACCTATGTCTCGTGCCATTATGGAAACCGAAAAAGGAACGATTAATCTGGATCTGTTCGACAAAGATGCCCCGAAGACAGTGGAAAATTTCACCAAATTATCGGAAAGTGGATTTTATGATGGAAAAACTTTTCATCGCGTTATCGCCAATTTTATGATCCAAGGGGGATGTCCCAATGGCGATGGAACTGGGGGTCCGGGTTATAAAATTAAATGTGAAATTAACCCGAATAAACATCTTTCCGGTAGTTTGTCAATGGCCCATGCGGGTCCCAATACCGGAGGCAGCCAATTTTTTATTTGCCACTCTCCGCAAGCCCATTTAGATGGAAAGCATACGGTTTTTGGCAAAACTGAAGATATGGATGTGGTTGATTCTATTCGGGCTGGAGATAAAATTCTCTCGGTTAAAATTGAGAAATAATTAAGTAAAACAAGTCGCTTAGGTAGGGGTTCAAACTGATTCCCCTACCGTCTCCAATTTAATACAGTTCATATTTGAGTAACGTACAAGGCAAAGACCCATTGTAAACCGGAATGCGGCGTGAGGGTCGCAATCCAACTTTTTTGGTGAGTTCTTTGTTGCCCGATAAAATATAAGCAGTCCACCCGGTAAAACGCTGTTTCAAAATATCCCCAATGGATTTATAAAAATCCCCCAATTGGTGAACTTCTCCGAGACGTTCTCCGTAGGGAGGATTGCAGATAAAAATGCCGCTTTCAGCAGGGGGTTCGATATGATAAAATTCTTGGGTTGAAAATTGAATATGAGCGTCTAATCCGCAGTTTTTAGCATTAATATGCGCTTGTTGGATGACGGCGCGATCGCGATCGCTGCCGTAAATCGGCGCAGTCAATTCGTTTTTTTGACCCTCTAAGGCTTCTTGGTGCAATTCGTCCCACAGTTTCGAGTCAAAGTCACGCCAACTCATAAACCCAAACCGTTCTCTAAACAATCCCGGGGCGATATTTAAGGCTTTTAACCCCGCCTCTAAGGGTAAAGTCCCGGATCCACAAAGGGGGTCTAAAAACGTCTGTTCGGGAGAATATTCAGCGAGTTCTAAAATAGCTGCGGCTAAACTTTCTTTCAGGGGTGCAGTTCCCATTGCCGGACGGTATCCGCGCCGATGTAAGCTGGTGCCAGAACTATCTAAACTCAGGATAGCGCGATCGCCGTGAATGTGGAGATTCACTAACAAATCGGGGTCTTTGGGATCGACGGTAGACCGTTCTCCGGTGCGATCGCGTTGTTGGTCTACGATCGCATTTTTTACCTGTAATGCAGTAAAATGAGTGTGATTCAGTCTTTGATTGCTGCCCGTACAATTCACTGCTAGGGTATTACTGGGATCAAGATACTCTTCCCAATCAATAGCTTGTACTTCCCGATACAGCATTTCGGCATTTTGACAATAAAATTCTCGAATCGGAACGAGAACGCGAAATAGAGTTCTCGCCCACAAATTAACCCGGTAAAGTAAGGCGCGATCGCCTGAAAAATGGACTCCTGTAAAGTCCGGGCGAACATCGCGAGCACCTAACCGTTCTAACTCTTGGACGGCAATGGGTTCTAAACCCCGAGCGACAGTAGCAAAGTATTCAGTCATCATGAAGGATAGTTTATCAGAAAAGCGTCCGCCCAGACCCTTTAAAATGATATTTCTCTGGCCCGAAAATTCTGGAAAACGCCGAATTCCTGGGTGACGGATTAGGAAAACCGGGGTGCGATTATGATCCCACGGGTGAACTTGAATCCTCTTCTCGCAGTCGGCTATACAATGGCAGCTTAACGGTAAATGCTGTTCCCAATCCTACCTCACTTTTAACCAAAATTTCACCGCCATGTAAGTCGGTACTCCGTTTTACCATTGCCAATCCCAAACCCGTACCGGGGATATTCCCAACATTTCCGCAACGGTGGAATGTTTCAAAAAGACGAGGTATTTCATCGGGGGGAATGCCAATTCCCAAATCTTTAATCAGGAAAATAACCTCGGTTTCAGTAAAACTGAGTTCAAAATAAACTTCGCCGCCATTAGGGGAGTATTTAATGGCATTGGAAAGTAAGTTATTTAAAATGTAACGTAATAATTTTTCATCAAAATAAGGCTTGGTAAACCTAGATTCAGGAAACTCGTTGGGGTATTTTTTTACAAAATTGATAGTATATTCTTTTGTAGCCGAAAATTGAAATTCTTCCACAATTCCTTCACAAAAGGGAAAAAGTTCAAGGGGTTGGGGATTAAAGGGAAGTTGACTCATTTCGGCCCGTCCGATGAATAGCACATCTTCTAGCAATTGAGTCATATTTACGGTAGCCGATTGAATGCGGTGCAGGGCTTGGACCTTTTTATCCATTTTGTCATTGGGCCATTCTTCTAAATAATATTCGAGTAAATCAGCAGAGGAAAGAATGGTGGTCATGGGGGTGCGGAATTCGTGAGAAACCATTGAAACAAACCGGGTTCTAAATTCCATAATTTCTCGTTCTTTCGCTAAGGCATGACGCAGTTGCTCCTCCGCTCTCTTGAGTTCTGTAATATCTTCAGAAATTCCGGCAATGCGGTAGATTTTACCTTCTTCGTCACGGATGGGAAAACCCCGATCGCGAATCCACCGAATGGAACCATCTGGACGAATGATCCGATATTCCCGATCGAGGCGGTCTAAGGGCATTAATCCCGTGAGGACAGCTTGGCGATCGTCGGGATGAATCGCCTCTAAACGGGCCGTAGGTTTCTCATACAATTGCTGGCGTTCTAGTCCCCAAATTTCCTCGTAAGCTGGGGAAACATACAGGATTTGAGTATAGTTTGGATCACTGATCCAAAAGACCTCTTCGATATTTTCGGCTAACTGGCGGAAGCGTTCCTCGCTGGCTTGAACGGCTGCTTCTGCTAATTTACGTTCCGTGATATCTCGTCCCACGGATTGAAACTCACACAATACCCCTTGAGCGTCAAAAATAGCGCGATCGGTCCACTGTTGCCAGCGCAGGTCGCCATTGGGCATCATGATCCGGCGTTCTTGGGTAACAACAGGCATGGCGACGGGATTGCGATCAATATCGGGTATCAAAGAGACCACCGATCCATCCATGAGTTCTTGGCGACTCACGCCGAAATAGCGGCAGTAGGCATCATTAACAAAGGTCAGGGTACCATCCGGGGCAAACCGACAAATCAGTTCGGTTTGATCTTCAACAATGGCACGATAGCGAGCTTCAGAAGAACGCAGGGCTACTTCTGCTAAGGCACGCTCTTTATGAAGGGACACGGCGGCGGCGGCAGCCCGTAGAATAGAGACTTCTGACTCGGACCAAACCCGAGGTTCTGTGCAATTATCAAAGCGAATAAACCCGAAGAATTCGCCATGCACAATTAGGGGCAAAATCAGCAGAGATTGGATTCCGGCTTCTTCTAAAATTTTTCGTTCTGAGTCTGGAAAATTACTCACAACATCAGCGATCACTTCTCCTTGGGCTAAGAGCGATACCCACCGATCCATGAGTACGGGTGCTTTCAAGGAAAAACATTGAGCCGGTTCGGGATGAGTTTCGGATCCATCTTGAATTTTTAACTCTTCGCAACTCCACTGTGCCACGAGGAGCGGGGAGTGATCCGTTTGTTCAGGATTGCTTGCAGACAGGGGGGGGTTTTGGCATAAGTAGACCCGGCTAGCATGAGCTGATTGTCCCAAGGGTTTGAGAATTTCCGTGTAGGGGTAGGTGGGAGTATTACCTGTGTTGGGATCTCCCTTAAAGGCGAGGAGTCGGCGCTGCACCTCTACTAAGGCTTCTAACTGCTGGTTGGCGTGGCTAAGTTGTTGGGTTAAGCCGTGTAATCGTAAGGCGGCACGCACCCGCGCTAGGAACTCTTCGGTTTCGATGGGTTTGGAGAGAAAATCATCGGCTCCGGTGTTGAGTCCCTTGATGCGATCGCCAACTTCTTCTCGTGCGGTGAGTAGGATGAAAAACATCGGTGCAAGTTCCGGATCGGACTTGATTTTCTGACACACCTCTAATCCATCCAATCCGGGCATCATCCAATCGCAAACAATCAAATCAGGTTCCAGTTTTCTGGCAAGACGCAAGCCCTCAATGCCATCACTAGCCACGGTGATATTATGTCCGTCGCTCTCGAGTAAGTCTTGGAGGACTAACTGCACGGTTATGTCATCATCAACAATTAGGATTTTAGCCATAGTAAAAAATGTAGCACTGTAAAAAAGAAAGGGTTAATTTTACTCGAATACTTGTTGGATTGAAGAAGGGTTTTTTATACTTCCCAGTGTTGGCTACAAAATTGCTTCCGCTGGTATTCTAAATAAGTCTTGGATGGAAGCATTTACCTCAATCTAATTTATGTAGCCCGGTAAATGAACAATCCCTCGGTTTATCGATACCGACGAGCTAGGGGCTATACCTGTTTTCTGGGGATCCGCTCTAGGCAACGTTAGACAAGAGAGAGTTTTTGCGGGAGAAATGCTCATGGAGATCCGGGTAAGGTGGCCTGATTAGGAGGACCGTTAGACCTAGAAACTGTAGGCGATACTCCTGATTTATAAAGTAAGTTAAAGGCGGGTTGCGTTGCTACCCCAGCATGGGAAGTCTCCCCGGAGGAGCTAGACCCCACCCTAGCATTACGCTGCTTTTAGACTAGATATTTTTCACCCTTCTATCTTGCTAGGGTACATGGATTGGGGAACAGTTCGAGGACGACTTGATGTGAATTGGAAGTAAGATGGAGTTCCCTCTATTCGGATAGGACTGGAAAGGGGAGAAAACCCCGAGTTGATCCCCTCTGCGGTGGAATCTCGGATTTTAGGGGAGTGCCAGGGACTAAAAAAGGGGAGCCTCTGTCCCTACCCCTGACAACTCTGCTATCCGGCGGTTGTTTGTTTCCAGAAAGGGGTATGCACTGGGAACTTGGAGACAGTCCCCCGGTCATTGAAGGTAGCTACAAAAGCGATCGCGCTCCTGGGCACTGCTTCAATGCCCTAGGCAAAACGCTACACTAGAATACACTCCTTAATCCCCAAAGTGTATGTCCTATTCCGACAAAACCCTCAGCTATCCCAATACTCGTAAGAGCGAGATCGTGGACGACTACCACGGCATCCAGATCGCTGACCCCTACCGTTGGTTGGAAGACCCGGACGCTGAGGAAACCAAAGCTTGGGTAGAAGCACAAAATACCGTCACCTTTGCTTATCTTAACGAAATTCCCCAGCGCGATCGCCTCAAAAATCGCCTCACTCAACTTTGGGATTATGAAAAATACGGTATCCCCTTTAAAAAAGGCGATCGCTATTTTTATTTTAAAAACGATGGACTCCAAAACCAAAGTGTTCTCTATGTCCTCAATCACCTCGATGATCAACCGAGGGTTTTGCTCGATCCCAATAAGCTCTCTGAAGATGGCACAATTGCTCTAGCGGGTATTGCTATTAGCGAAAATGCTCAATTCATGGCCTATGGTCTCTCTTCCTCCGGTTCCGATTGGCAAGAGTGGAAAGTTCGGAATGTCGAAACTGGCGAAGATTTATCGGATCATCTCCAATGGATTAAATTTTCCGGGGCTTCTTGGACCCACGATCATCAAGGATTTTTCTACAGTCGCTATGACGAACCCAATACCAAAAGCCAATATGAGGATGTTAATTATTATCAAAAACTCTTCTATCATCGCTTAGGAACTCCTCAAGCGGAGGATATTTTAATCTATCATCGTCCCGATCAAAAAGAATGGGGATTTAGCGGGGGAGTTAGTGAAGATGGCACGGTTCTAATCATCTCCGTCTGGCGCGGCAGCGACCCCAAAAATCTAATTTTTTACAAAGATTTAACGAATCCAGAAGCCGAAGTTGTCGAATTAATTACTGAATTTGAAGCTCAGTATGGGTTTATCGATAACGAAGGGGAGTTATTTTGGTTACAAACGGACTTAGATGCGCCACGGGGTCGGGCGATCGCCCTGAATATCCGCACTGGCGATCGGCAAGAACTGATTCCTGAAGCTGCCGAAACCTTAGAAAGTATCGGTCTTTTAAACAATCAATTCGTTGCCGATTATCTCAAAGATGCTCGCAGCCAAATTAAACTCTTTAATTTAGATGGTTCCTTCATCCGGGAGGTTGAATTACCGGGAATCGGTTCTGCCGGTGGATTTAATGGCAAGCGCCACGACACGGAAACCTTTTATAGTTTCACGAGCTTTACCACCCCGCCCACCATTTATCACTACGATATGGTCGGCGGCAAAAGTACAATTTATCGGCATCCGCAGGTAGATTTTAACCCCGATGACTATACAACTGAACAAATCTTTTACCCCAGTAAAGATGGTACTCAAGTGCCGATGTTCATTATCCATAAACAAGGGATTCCCCGGGATGGCAATAATCCGACTTATCTCTATGGATATGGTGGGTTTAATATTTCCCTAACCCCAAGTTTTTCCGTCTCTCAAGTCGTCTGGATGGAACTAGGCGGTATCATCGCCATTCCCAATTTACGGGGGGGGGGAGAATACGGAGAGGACTGGCATCAAGGGGGGACGAAGTTAAATAAACAGAATGTGTTTGATGATTTTATTGCAGCAGCCGAGTGGTTGATCGCAGAGCACTACACGCGACCCGAGAAACTGGCGATCGCCGGGGGTAGTAATGGGGGATTGTTAGTGGGTGCCTGTATGACTCAACGTCCAGAACTCTTTGCCGCTGCGCTCCCGGCTGTCGGGGTCATGGATATGTTACGCTTCCATAAGTTTACTATCGGCTGGGCCTGGTGTTCCGATTACGGTTCCCCAGATAACCCCGAAGAGTTTAAAGCCTTGTATGCTTACTCCCCCTTACATAACCTCAAACCCGGTACTGCCTATCCAGCCACTTTAATCACCACGGCTGATCACGACGATCGCGTTGTTCCCGCACATAGTTTTAAGTTTGCTGCCGCCTTACAAACGGCACAAAACTCTGATGCGCCGGTGATGATTCGCATTGAAACTAAAGCGGGTCACGGGGCCGGAAAACCTACCGCTAAAATCATTGAAGAAGTAGCAGATAAGTGGGCATTTCTAGTCCGAGTTTTAGAGATGGATATCCCGGTTAAGTAGTAACGCCTTCAGGTGTTATCTTCTCTTAAGTTCGTAGTAACACCTTCAGGTGTTATCTTCTTTTAAGAACGATTGAAGGTGTTACTACGAACTTAGACGGTTAAAAGTCCTTGTTTAACTGGCCGATCGCCCGTTCATAGATTGACCGCGCAAAGTCGGTCCACGTTCCTTGTCCCCAGTATCGAAAACAACTGGTTTGGGTTAACATATTGTTCAGTAAAGCTTCTCGGTAGCGCGGTTCTTTGGTGAGGTTTTCATCTCCCAGTAGCGGGTCAATTTTTTGATGAAATAGGGCGCTAAGTGAATTCATGGGTCCGACTACATTTTCGTAACCTTGCACCCAATTTAAGTTATTTGTCCACGACGAACCATCTACATGGAATTGATGGTCTTCTTGCTTTAATTCTGCGATCGCCTCGGCAATTTTTTCTGGAGTAACACTCTCAATATCAACCCGCTGCCAGATTTTATGTTGTTGGACGGCTTGACAAGTGGGATAATCTTCCGGTGAACAGCCTGCGGCTTCAATGAGTTCTAAATACTCCGTGCCGTTAAGGGCGACTGTTCCCGATTTACCGCCGTTATTTTGGGCAATTTCATAGGTGGTTTTTTTGAAACCTTGGGGAAATTCATTCATCATTACTCCCCCATTTTCACCGTCGCCGATTTGAGTAACGATTGGCGGAACAGTTACGGAACCAAGTTGCTGTTTAGAAAGGGTTTTTGCTTCATAATAGGGCTGCATTTGGGCCACTAATTTTGTATCGGACCCTTGGGTTTTAATGAGGGCGGTAATACTGATAGTTTCACCTTGGGAATTTCGGGCGACTAAACGGTGAGGAAGATGTTTGTAGCCGATACTATGACCTTCAAGGGTTTCGACGGAATGTTCTTGAACCATAATCCACCGATAGCCACTTTCTTTGAGGGCTTTGATAAATTCAAAGAGAGTATCTGGGTGGTTAGGAAGGTGCATTTCTGGAGGTGAAAATCCTTTGACTCGGGCGAGTGCTTCCCAGCCAAAAATTGAGGCAAAATAATGTTGCCATGCCTGAATATGCAGTTTGAGATCGGGCAGGGGAGTAGAGGGAACAACGGCATGACTCCACATGGTCCCTAACCATTCGACATGGAGATAATATTGAGGATCGCAGGTGATCCGTTTGAGACTATCAATGACATCATGACGTCCCATTTGACGTAATCCCCACAATAAATTGCCGGAATAATCTAACATGACTCGCGGATTACAGCCATTGGCGACGAGTTCGGGGATGAATTCTCCCATGCGGCTATAGCACCAAGAGAAGGGTCCAGCATTGTGATTATCCCCTTCGCCGGTATGCTCAAACATATATTGTAAGTGGCCGATATACTCACCATTGGGTCCGGCAGGGATGGTGGGTTGGTGCATATGTAGGGCGATCGCAAATGCAGCACTAATATCTTCTAATCGGATATTTGTAATAGGCAAGAATACAGGCTCGTTGCGTTGAACTACGGAACGAACCTCTTTTTCCCACCCACAAATATTGGGGAATCCGTCTGCAAATTCATTTAAGACGGGTGGATGTATGAGTGTGGGAGCGATTGAAACCATAATTTTAATTTCTGCTTTGACGTGGTATTTTTAGTTTACCGTTGATTGAGTGTCTTGCACCAGACACTTTGTGAATTCCACCAAAATTATGTTTCCCAGTTTTTTGCCTTCTGATGTTAATTTTCTGACTGAATCTACTTCGATCTCCCTGGCCCAAGGGATCGAGCGTCAAGATATCCTGACTTCGTTAAGCGATCGCCCGATAGGGACAAGTTTCGTTCATCAAGGCCGGGGTGGTACGCCGATTTTGTTACTCCACGGTTTTGATAGTTCAGTGTTTGAGTTTCGGCGTCTGCTGCCTTTACTTGCAACAAATCATGAAACTTGGGCAGTAGATTTATTGGGGTTTGGATTTAGCAGTCGCCTGCTAGAAATTCCCATTACACCTACAGCAATTAAAACCCATTTATATGAGTTTTGGACTCAATTAATTCAACAGCCGGTGATTTTAATAGGGGTATCGATGGGGGGTGCCGCTGCCCTAGATTTTACCCTTTCTTATCCGAATGCGGTGCAAAAATTAGTGTTAATTGATAGTGCTGGTTTTGCCAAGGGTCCGGCGATGGGGAAGATGATGTTTCCCCCCCTGGGGTATTTGGCAACCCAATTTTTAAAAAATCCCCGGATTCGCCAACAAATCAGCTTAAAGGCGTATTACGATCGCGCGTTGGCTTCTACAGATGCATCAACTTGTGCGAGGCTACATTTGGCTGTCCCGGGGTGGGCTAATAGTACGATCGCCTTTACGAAAAGCGGGGGTTATAACTTTTTAGCCGATAAAATTGAGCAGGTAGATAAAGCGACTCTAATTTTATGGGGAGAAGATGACCAAATTTTAGGAACAGCAGATGCTTATAAGTTCTCGGAAGCGATCGCCGCCAGTAAGCTGATCTGGATTCCAAAGTGCGGTCATGTTCCCCACTTGGAACAACCCCAAGTTACTGCCGACTGCATTCTAGAATGGGGGAACGTGTGAGTTCCTAAACCGGGGTTGCCCGGTTACTAAAATTGTTGGGCAACTCGGTCTTTTTCGAGACACAATATAAAGGAAAATAAAAGCTAACATGAGGGAACACAAGCACTGCCTACTCTAAAACCGAATCCCTTGGCTTTGTCTTTTTAAAGGCAGAAATCAACGGACTCCCCCGGACCTGGGGTCCGGAAACCCACGGGGTTAAGGCCAGATTTCCCATGAATAAGGGACAGAAACTTGACCCCTGATATTTTGGGGGTCCTGGGTTAGGGGTCGGGAGTAGACAAAGGTATCGGAGTCAGAAAACGTTCAGGGCTTTGAGATTGGGAAGGAAGGAATGGAAAATTTTAGCCAACAGCCGGAGGGCCGCTTGACAAACTGGACCGCCCCAAACAGTCCCCCCTTGGCGGGCTGGGAGAGTCTCCAATCGGATGAAAAAGAACTGCGGCAGGCGTATCAGCGATTAACCTTTCATGTCGAAAACTCGCCGTTAGGGGCGATCGAGTGGGATTGTGCGATGGGAGTGAAGCGATGGTCTTCCCAAGCGGAAAAAATTCTAGGATGGAATGCGCTAGAGGTGATGGGCACCCTTCGGCAAGATTGCCCGTTTAACTATCCCGAGGATGAACCCCGAGTTGCTGAGGCTGTGGGTCGGTTACTTAATGGTACGGAACCTCACAATGTTGTAGTTTATCGTAATTATACAAAAAATAAGAGAATAATTTGGTGTGAGTGGCACAATTCCGCGCTGTTAGATGGGGAGGGAAATCTGATTTCGATTTTATCTTTGGTACAAGATATCACCGCGCAAAAACAGGCGGAACAGGAACGGGATCAATTGATTTCTAAAATTGATCGCCAAAATCACACCTTGGAAGCCTTGGTGCAAGAACGGACAGCGGAATTAGCCCGGACAGTGGAACGATTGGAAATTGAAATTGCCCGTCGGCAGCAACGCGATCGCCAGTTTTCTGCGATCGCCGCCAACTTGCCTGGGGTGATGTATAGGGCTATCATTCGGACCGATGGGCGGATTACGGTCCCCTTTATCAGTGATGGGATTCAGGAACTGACGGGGATCGATCCGATGGAGGCGATGGCCGATTTGCTGGGGTTATTTGCCCTGGTGCATCCGAACGATCGCATCGGGTTTTATGATCGCATGACATCCCTGGAAGAAAAACAGCAAACCCCCGAAGATCAGGAATTTCGTATCATTACGGCTGCCGGTGAACTGAAGTGGGTGCAGGATCATACCCATTATACAAGAATGGAGAATGGGGATACGATCGCCGATGGGATGATGTTAAATATCAGCGATCGCAAAAAGGCAGAAGAGGCGATGCGGCAACAGGTAGAACGGGAACGCTTACTAGGGGCGATCGCCCAACGGATTCGCCAATCCTTGGATTTAACAGCAATTTTGAATACCACCGTTGAGGAAGTCCAGCAAGTGCTGGGATGCGATCGGGTGTTAGTTTATCGCGTTTGGTCCGATGGCAGGGGCAGTGCGATCGCTGAAGCGGTCAAACCCGGTTGGCTTCAGGTCTTAAATCGCGTCTTTCCCGAAGAAGTTTTTCCAGCAGAAAATTATCAACGGTATATCGAGGGACGAATTTGTGCTGTGGTTGACCGGGATGCGGGACAGATTGTCCCCTGTTTGGTGGAGTTTATGAAAAGTATCGAAGTGCGAGCGAAACTGGTCGTTCCCATTGTCGAAAAAGATACTTTGTGGGGATTGTTAATCGCTCATCAATGTTCCAGGCCGAGGCAGTGGCAAGGCTGGGAAATCGACCTACTGGCTTCTTTGGCAACCCAACTGGCGATCGCCATTCAGCAGTCGGAACTTTACGAACGTCTCCAAGTTGAACTAAGCGATCGCAAAAAAGCTCAATGCCAAATCAAAGCCTCCCTTGAAGAAAAAGAACTTCTCCTCCAAGAAGTTCATCATCGGGTCAAAAATAATTTGCAGGTGATTTCCAGTATCTTTTCCCTACAAAGTTCCTACATTGAAGAACCGCGCATTTTGTCAATTTTACGCGATAGTCAAAACCGGATTGCTTCAATGGCCTTGATCCATGAAAAACTTTACCACTCTGACACTCTAGCCAAAATTGATTTTGATGATTACATTGAAACTCTAACAGCGAACTTATTTGCTTGCTATAATATCAGCCCCCAAAAAATTGGCTTAAAGTTACAAATTGAAAATGTATCTCTCAACTTAGACACAGCAATTCCTTGCGGATTATTGTTAAATGAATTAGTTTCTAATTCTTTAAAACACGCCTTTCCAGCGGATGAATCAGGAACCATTTTTATTGAATTTTCAGCCGAGTCAAATCACCAGTTAAAGCTAATTGTGCGCGATACAGGGCGGGGCTTGCCGGAAGGGTTGGATTTCCAAAAAAATAATTCTCTAGGATTGCGTCTAGTCCGGGCTCTAACGCGACAATTGCGGGGAACTCTTGATATTAAAAATAGTCACGGAGCTTACTTTCAAATTACCTTTCCCTCTCCTCAAGGTGTTTAGATTTTTAAAGGGATTCACAGCCCGGTTAAAAACTCAACCCCTATTGCTTTACCCCAGACAATTTCGGTTTTATAATTGATCCCAAACTTGAAGAACAGAAATTCTGTCCGATAGTACCTATTCAAAGTTCGGAAAAAACTGCAATGTCACCTATAAAAATTCTGGTTGTAGAAGATGAAGCCATTATTGCTGAAGATATCGCCCTTCGCCTAGAAAAAATGGGGTACGAGGTGGTGGATATCGTCGCCTCGGGAGAAGAAGCGATCGCCGCCGCTGCTATTCATCATCCGAATTTGGTACTCATGGATATCATGCTTCAAGGGCTGATGGACGGGATTATGGCAGCGGATAAAATTCGGGAAACCTTAGAAATTCCCGTGGTATATTTAACCGCTTATGCGGATGAACATACTTTAAAGCGAGCAAAAATTACCCAGCCTCTCGGCTACATTCTCAAACCTTTTCGCGAGACGGAACTCTGGGTTACTATCGAAATTGCCTTATCTCGCCATGACGCTGAAATGGAAGTTAAAAAAGCTGTACATACTGCGGAGAATAAGCGTTATAAGGCAGAAGAAATCAGCCAAATGAAATCTCAGTATCTTTCAATGGCTGCCCATGATTTTCGTAATCCTCTTACCACTATTCAATCTTCAGCGGAATTGATTCAGGAGTACGTAAATAATTGGCCGCCGGAAAAAACGCAAAAACATCTAGAACAAATTGTCATGGCAACGGAAAGCCTGAATCAGATACTTGAAGATATTTTAAAATTTGGAAAGGCCGATTTTAAAAAGATCACCTTAAACCCGGTCCCCTTAAATTTGGCCTCTTTTTGCGCGGGGATTGTGGAAACGTTCCAATTGAATGGGGATGATGGTTATCGCCTAATTTTTACGCAACGAGGAGAGGCCAAAACCGCCTACCTAGACCAAAAATTACTCTGGCATTTGTTCAATAATTTGATTGCCAATGCGATTAAGTATTCTCCGGCTGGGGGAGAGATTTCGATTACTTTATCCTTTGAGAGGGACGAAGTAATATTTCAAATTTGCGATCGCGGGATTGGCATTGATCCCCAAGAAATCAATACCCTATTTGTACCTTTTTCCCGCGCTTCCAATGTTGGAACTATCCCCGGAACAGGTTTGGGACTGGCGATCGTCAAACGTTCCGTAGATTTGCACCAGGGTCAAATCACCGTAGAAAGTGAACTGGGTCAGGGGACGACTTTTACCGTCACTCTTCCCCTGCTTCCAGTCCCGTAAGAGTCAGCCTTTTACCCGTTCTCGAAGAGTCTCTTCTAATCGATCTAACAAGGTATCCACATCAGCAGATACTTTTTCAAAACATTGGGGAGGCGGTGGATCGGTGACAAATTCTATCACCTTGAGTTGCCCTTGATTAATCCCGACGAGGAGAACCTCAGTTTCCGGATTAAACCCCTCTACAATTCCCACCACTTCTTGTAACATACTACTCACGGTTTCATTGAGTTTGTGTACCGCCTCTTTTGGACAGTAAACAAAATGAGGCGTGGGTATCAAATCGATTCCCATCACGCTGCCATTATGTTGATTTTCCAGCCACAGCCCCCAAGAAAGGGCCGCTAATTCCTGTTGGTGGGCTTTGGCAAAATCCGCTAATTCGTGACGCCATCGGTCCTCTTCTTTCTCTGGCTGAAGGTTGCCCGGTAAAAAACCAGTCATTTCTGTTTCTCTTTCGTTCCAGATTGAATTACTTTAACCCCATTTGCACGCGCCATAACCCCGCATAAATCCCTCCCAGTTCCAGGAGTTCCTCGTGAGTGCCGCGTTCTACCAATTCTCCCCGATCCATGACATAAATGCAATCGGCATTTCTGATGGTAGAGAGACGATGCGCGATCGCAATGGTGGTCCGGTTTTGAGTAATGCGTTCCAGCGATCGCCCGATCGCCGCTTCCGTTTCATTATCCACCGCTGAAGTCGCTTCATCCAAAATCAAAATCGGCGGATTTTTCAACAGTGCACGGGCGATCGCCAATCGTTGCCGCTGTCCCCCGGATAACTTTTGCCCCCGTTCCCCGACAATCGTCTCATAGCCTTGGGGCAGTTCCATAATAAAATCGTGGGCTTCGGCTAGTTTTGCCGCCTCCGTCGCATCTTCTAAGCTGGCATCAAAACTCCCATAAATGATGTTTTCCGCAACGGTCCCATGAAATAAAAACACATCCTGACTCACCAACGCGATCGCCCTGCGTAAATCCTGTAACTGAATGTCGCGTAATTCTATACCATCCAGGGTGATACTTCCTGAGTGAATCTCATACAGTCGCAGCAACAGCTTAACTATGGTACTTTTTCCCGAACCCGTCGCCCCCACTAAGGCAATTGTTTGTCCAGCCGGAATTTCTAGAGATAACTGGTTAATCACTGGGGTGCGATCGGTGTAGGCAAAGCTAACATTTCGCCACTGAATTTCCCCTCGTACCGCTTGAATGGGTAATGCTTTGTTTCCCGGTGGAGTGATAATTGGCGTATCTAACAAATTCATCACGCGGGCGACTGAAGCGGTTGCTCGTTGATACAAATCTAACGTTTGTCCCAATCGGGTTAATGGCCACAATAACCGCTGAGTTAAAAAGATTAGAACGCTGTAAGTTCCTACCGCTAAATTGCCTTCTACTGTAGCCATTCCGCCAAACAACAAAGTAGCCGTAAAGGCCACCAAGATGATAATTCTAATTAAAGGAACAAAAGCTGCCGAGAGGGCGATAGCGCGTCGATTACTTTTCCCATACCCTTCGCTCAACCGTTCGATACGTTTACTTTCATAAGCCTCCGCCGTATAGCTTTTAATTGTGGTAATTCCGCTCAAATTATTGCTTAACTGGCTGTTGAGTAAGCTGACATTTTCGCGAACTTCAGCATACCGGGGGGTGAGCAATTTTTGAAAGACGATCGAACCCCAGATAATAAAAGGCATAGGGAGGAGTGCCATCCAGGCCACACTGGGAGCTAATACCAAAAAGGTTGTTCCGATGATAATAACCGTCGTTATAACCTGGAGAATTTCATTAGCACCGACATCTAAAAAACGCTCTAGTTGGTTAATATCATCGTTTAAAATTGACATAAACCGCCCCGTTGAGCGCTCCTCAAAATAGGCCAAGTCTAAGTCTTGTAAATGGCGATAAACATCGAGGCGCAAGTCATGTTGTAAGGTTTGAGCAAGATTGCGCCAGAGGCGATCGTAAGCATACTGAAAAACAGATTCCATCACCCATACAATAAAGGTGATTCCACTCAGTATGAGCAATTGCCCAAAGACATCTTGAACCCCTAATTGGGCGAGGAAAGACTCTTCTTCATTGACGACGACATCCACGGCAGCACCAATGAGTGCCGGAGGTGCCAAATCAAAGAGTTTATTTAGAATAGAACAGGCGATCGCCTGCCAGATTTGAACTTTATATTGATGCCCATACTCCAGCAGACGACCCAAGGGATGCCCTGAACGGTTTCGGGTAATATCGCGATTGACTGACACAGGATTTATCTATATTGGGGTTGAAGGTCTACACCTATCATACGCAACAACCTAGCCAGCATTGTTATGGGGTGTTTTGCCCAACACCCGCAATCCCTCTCTCTACCTTCCAACCCCCTCCATTGTGTCTGGCTGACTCCTTATTGAGGCTGGACATCAATCTGCTGCGGCTGAGCACTGGGATTAATCTGCCGCTGAAAACTAGGACTTACTTGTTCCACACCGGGATTAACTTGCGGTTGTTGAACACCGGGATTAACTTGCGGTTGTTGACTACCGGGATTTACTTGTTGAACACCGGGATTAACTTGTTGTTGAACACCAGGATTAACTTGTTGTTGTTGACTACCAGGATTAACTTGTTGAACACCAGGATTAACTTGTTGTTGCTGCGGTTGAACACCGGGATTTACTTGTTGAACACCAGGATTAACCTGTTGTTGCTGCGGTTGAACACCGGGATTTACTTGCGGTTGTTGACTACCGGGATTTACTTGTTGAACACCAGGATTAACTGGTTGTTGCTGCGGTTGAACACCGGGATTAACTTGTTGAACACCGGGATTTACTTGTTGAACACCAGGATTAACCTGTTGTTGCTGCGGTTGAACACCGGGATTAACTTGCGGTTGTTGACTACCGGGATTTACTTGTTGAACACCAGGATTAACCTGTTGTTGCTGCGGTTGAACACCGGGATTAACTTGCGGCTGAACACCGGGATTAACTTGTTGTTGCTGCGGTTGAACACCAGGATTAACTTGCGGCTGAACACCGGGATTAACTTGTTGTTGCTGCGGTTGAACACCGGGATTAACTTGCGGCTGAACACCGGGATTAACTTGTTGTTGCTGCGGTTGAACACCGGGATTAACTTGCGGCTGAACACCGGGATTGACGGGCACATTCGTAGGAGTTTGCTGAGTGGGAGTACCCCCCGGAACTTGCTGCTGGGTTGGAATGCCCTGATTAGGCTGTCCCGGTAGGGTTTGAGTAGGGCTAGAACCGGTCCAAGTTCTAACGGTAGTACCATCAGGTTGAGTTTGAATAGTCGTGCCATCGGGTAGAACCTGGACTTGACCTGGAGCTCCGACTCCTCCCTGGGGGGAATTGCTGGGTTCACCTATACCGCTGGGACTAGAGGTTGTGAGGGGCGGTTCACAGAGGTTATTCAAATTTCGTCTTTGACCCGAAGAATCGATCATAAAACAGCCTGGATATTCTTGGGCGATCGCTACTTTAGAAATAGGTAGAATTAAGGCCAAAACTCCCGATGCTATGAGGGTGACTTTTAAGTTATTCAACATTTTGCGGGTTCTCCTGTAGTTTGATAACTCACTCGCTCAAATAGGGTAGAACGATAAGCTCAGTTAGTAAAATAAAAAATTAAAGCTGTATTATTTTATAAGTAATTTTAAAAATAATCAATAAATTCTAAAATTAATGGCGCGTAAAGGTCCTACTCCAAAACCCAATTTATTGAAGAATGCTTAATCTTGGCAGTAAGCCAAGACTAAGCCAAGCCGATAGTAGGAGGGTTTATTTAGAAACTGGTACTATTATGCCTAAATAAACGGAAAAATAGGCTCCCTCACTAGAGAGATTTATTCCTCATCCCCTAGGCAGAGGTATCGACAATTCAGCGGATATCGCTTTAAAAAAGCCCCAGACTCTAAACAGTGGGGGCTGACGGCAGAGGTTTCACCGCCAGATGAGGAATTATTTGCCAATTTTTACAGTGTTAGCGGCCCGGGTCGCTTTTGCCCGGGCCTCTGCAACCGTCTCAGCTTTTGCTAAAGCGACTCCCATGCGTCGGAAGGGACGAGAATCGGGTTTACCAAATAATCGCAAATCAACGTCCGGTTCTATAAGGGCATCAGCCACACCTTGATAGGAAATTGAATCGGAATGCTCTTGAGCTAAAATAACCGCACTGGCACTCGGACCCAGTTGTTCTATTTTAGGAATAGGTAGCCCTAAAATTGCTCTGAGATGAAGTTCAAATTCATTGAGATTCTGTGAGATTAAGGTCACCATGCCGGTATCGTGGGGACGGGGGGACAGTTCCGAGAAAATAGTCTCATTTTTAGTAATAAAAAACTCGACCCCAAAAATACCAGCACCGCCTAAAGCATCGGTCACTTTTTGAGCGATCGCCTCTGCTTCTTGGACTCGTTCGGGTGAAATATCTGCGGGTTGCCAGGATTCCTGATAATCTCCTCGTTCTTGTCGATGCCCGACTGCTGGACAAAACAAAGTCGGGCGGTCCCATTGTCGAATTGTCAGTAGGGTAATTTCTAGTTCAAATTCAATAAATTCTTCGACAATTAGCTTTTGGGTATCTCCCCGAGAACCGGCGATCGCATAGTTCCAGGATGCTTCTACATCTCGGCGATCGAGAACCGTAGATTGCCCTTTTCCCGAGGAAGACATCACGGGTTTAACTACATTGGGAAATCCGATTTGTTCGGAAGCGGCAATTAATTCTTCTAAGGTGGTAGCATAAGCATATTTAGCAGTACGAATTCCTAACTCTTGGTGCGCCAGTTCCCGAATGCGATCGCGGTTCATCGTGTAGTTTGTTGCTTTCGCTGTGGGAATCACAACAATGCCGCGATCCTTCTCAAATTCTAGTAATTTTTCGGTGCGAATAGCTTCAATTTCGGGTATAATAAAATTGGGCTGATGCTTCTCCACGATTCGTTCCAAGTCGTCTGGATTCAGCATAGAAATCACTTCCGAATAATCCGCCACCTGCATAGCGGGGGCATTGGCATAGCGATCGACTGCAATCACTGTATTGCCAAGACGTTGGGCGGCGATGGTAAATTCCTTCCCCAGTTCGCCAGACCCCAGAAGCATTAATTTTTGTGGTAAACGCATCTAATCAATTCTCTATTGCTTCTACTTTTCCCTATTTTAAACCGTTTATAGCGCTTCTCAAACTCATTATGCACAGGCTACGCCCTGCGGCGATCGCTTGACCCAGGTGCGGAGTGCTCATAAGCCATACCCTAGGCTTTACGCCCTCCAAAAATGTACCTCTCAATTCTGCAAGGGCCTCTATCCTAAAATGCAGCCCCAAACAGGGGAGGCGGAGGTTCAACTGCCCGGTGCGGTAGAGGATTTCTGGACAAATTCCCCGGCTCTATTTCCTCCTATACCGCATAACTTTCCCCTATGCGATGGACCTTAATCAAGTTAGTTACCCCGGTAATGGGCAGAGGTAAACCGGCAATAATAACGACTAAATCTCCTTTTTCAACCATGTTTTTTTCTAGAACTGCTTTTTCTAGTAAAACAATCATTTCATCGGTATTAGACGCTTCTTCAAGCTGCAAAGACTGCAACCCCCAATACAAGGCGATCCGCCGTTGAATGAATTCTTCAGTGGTTACCGCGATCGCCGGTATGGATTGCCGATACTTGGACAGTAACCGGGCGGTAAATCCATGTTCAGTAAAACAAATTAGGGCTTTAGCATGGAGATTTTCTGCCAGTTGACAAGCGGCATGAACCACAGAATTTCCAATCGGATAAGCCTCAATTCCGCTGACATATTGCCGAGAGGTCACTAACTGGGCTTCCGCAGTTTCAGCAATCAGCGCCATTGTTCTAACAGCCTGAACCGGATAGTCTCCGGCGGCTGTTTCTCCTGACAACATCAGGGCATCTGCACCATCATAAATAGCATTGGCAACGTCGGAGACTTCCGCGCGAGTCGGGCGCGGGTTGTGAATCATTGACTCTAACATTTGCGTGGCAACGATCGCCGGTTTTTGGTGCGATCGACAGGTTTGTAAAATAGATTTTTGGAGCGCCGGAACCCGTTCCAAGGGAACTTCTACCCCTAAATCTCCCCGGGCGACCATCACAACATCTGCGCTTTCTACAATCTCATCTAAATACTTTATAGCTTCATGACGCTCGATTTTAGCAATGACATTGGCGTTTTTCTCTTTGCGTCTAATAGCGCCTTTGACTTCTTTAACATCCGCTGCCTCCCGGACGAAAGAAAGGGCAACATAATCGATATCTTGGTCCAAGCCAAAGCTCAAATCTTCAATATCTTTTTGGGTCATCGCTGGAGCAGAAATTGAAGAATTTTGTAGGTTAATTCCTTTGTGACTTTTGACGGGTCCGCCATAAATCACCGTTCCATAAATTTCTTTTTCAAAAATCCGATTAGCTTGAATACAAATTAGCCCATCATCAATCAGAATTAAATCCCCTTCTTTGACATCTTTAGCTAATCCTTTATAAGTCGAACTAAAGCGTTCTGCATTACCCAATACCTCTAGCATGGTAATCACGGTTTTATCACCGGGATGGAGGAAAACCCCCGCTGCCATGTCTCCGACTCGGATTTTCGGACCTTGCAAATCCTGCATAATCGCGATCGGTTTATTTAATTCTGCGGATACTTCGCGAATGGTGCGGATATTTTGTTCGTGGCTGGCATAGTCGCCGTGGGAAAAGTTTAAGCGAGCTACATCCATTCCGGCGATCGCCATTTCTATAATCGTAGTGCGATCGCTACTCGCAGGACCGATGGTGCAGATAATTTTTGTTTTACGCATGAAATTAAACCCATTAAAGCGGAAGTCGCCATACTTCTTTAATATTTTAACTAAATTTTTATTAAAAATCAGAATATCGATTGGGGATGATCAGGGCCGGTTACCCTCCAAGAGTGGAATAAAACCGCCAATTGGGAGATGAATTAAAAATTTATTAATTGATAATTTTAATCTCAAGTGAAAGATTTAGATGTGACGGGAGATACATTTTATCATTATACCTAACAGAAACTGAATCGACCAAAAAGGATGGGAAGGAGATTCAACCTCCTGAGCGAGTGTCATTTCCTGACCCTTTCCCCATGGCTGGCGGTCCTCTCCATCTCCCCCCTCCTCTATTTCTGCTGCATCTACCCTATCTCCCTCTACAGTTAGAGGATTGACGATCGCCCTCGTGTTATGTCTAGTTAAATTGGCCGTTCGTATTTCCCAACAGGTCAATTCATGGGATATATTTTTACAATAGCCCAAGCGAGACGGTTTTTATTAACCCCTCAAATTCCGGTTGCGATCGGGATGCCGATGTATTTTGCAGCAACGATGCTAGGGTGGAATGGCTAATTAACTTCTGTCTTTATCCAACTGCTTGAGCGATGAATATTGCCGAAATTCTACACAAACAAGTTGAAGAAACCCCAGATACTCCAGCAATCCTGGAGATGGGACGCAGTGCAAGCGGCAGGGTGAGTTTTTCCGAATTGGAATTAAGAGCGAGTCGGGGAGTCACGCTGTTGCGACAAAAAGGAATGCAAACGGGAGATGTTATCTTACTCATGCTACCACTTTCAACGGAATTATACGTTGCGCTGATTGCAATTTTGAGAGTGGGTGCAGTCGCTTTAATCCTTGACCCAAATGCCAGTTCTGACGAACTTGATCGTGCCTGTAGTTTGTGCCGTCCAAAAGCCGTAATTACAACGACCAAAATTCAGATTTGGCGGCTTTTCTCCCGAGCTTTCCGCAAAATTTCGCTTAAATTTACTATCGGATTTTCTTTACCAACTCTCATTTCCTGGAATCGCACAAAAACTTTAACCCCTGATCATATCATCGCCCAAGTCGAACCCGAAACGACGGGGGTAATCCTTCCTATGGTAGGAACTTATGAACAATTAAAATTGGTCCAATTGACTCATTATTTATTAAGATTACAACAAAATTCTCTAGCCGAGATACTTGAGACCAACCCCGGAGAAATAGATATTACGCTGCAACCGCTTTTAGGATTAGTTAATCTGGGGCTGGGAATAACGAGTATATTGCCAAAATTCAATATTAAAAAGCCTTTAAATTTTCAAATTAACCCGATTATTAGCGTTATCAAGAAATATCACCCCACTCGAATTGCCGCTTCCCCAAATTTATTAGAGAATCTAATTCATGTTTTTATCAAAAAAAGAGAATTATTTAACAGCGTTCATAAAATATTTATTTGGGGAACGCCAGTTTTACCCAGTCTCCTTAATCAAGTGAATCAAATTGCCCCCCAAGCAGAAATTGTGGCAATCTATGGGGAAACCGCTGCGATCGCCAGCCTGTCTCGACGAGAAATCGCAGCAACTGATGTTAGCCAGATGCAAACAGGAAAAGGCTTACTTGTGGGCAAACCTGCCCCAGATATTAAGTTAAGAATTTTACCCAACCAATGGGGCGCACCCATCGTACCTTATGAAAATTTAGCCGAATTTGAAGCCACTTGCCGGCCTGAGTCAGAAGCGGGAGAAATTGTAATTCAAGGCGATCGCTTTATGACCCGCAGTTTAAATGAACTGGGAGATGAACCCATGAAATTTCGGGTCGGGGAACAGGAATGGTATCGTACGGGAGATGCGGGATATTTAGACTCCCAGGGGCGATTGTGGTTACTCGGTTCCTGCCAAGATTGCATTCAAGATAAATTTGGAATCATTTATCCTCTGACGGTAGAATGCGCCATAAATTACAATCGAGAGATTAAAAATATTGCCTTTTTTTCCTATCGTTATCAGCGGACTTTAGTCGTAGAGATGGTGGAAAAACCCAGCGATCGCAGCGTATCCCAGCGCAGCTTATCCGCCGTGCTAGAGTCCCTAGAATGGGCTAACGTAGAAGCCCTGCGCGTAGTCGAAAAAATTCCCATGGATAAACGCTACCCACGCCGAGTTAATCGCGTGGCATTGGAACAGATCCTGGACGAGCAGGACTAACGCAAAAGGCCCTACAGTCTTTAGGCTGTAGGTGTTTTCAGTCGTGACCCTAGGCTCAATCCGGGGATATTCCCCTCGATTGCCGGAATAGGAACTCCCCCAGTCGTAAAACCAGCGAGTAACCGGATGGTTAAGAATTGCCCAATTCAGGGTTAAATAATTTAAGCTCTTTCGCGATTTTGTGAAGATTTGTGCCTGACGTAAAAAAACCCGCCCGTTCTCTAGCTGGAATTGCCGGTCTTGTGGCGATCGCCACCCTGATCAGTAAAGTTTTCGGTTTAGTGCGCCAACAAGCGATCGCCGCCGCTTTTGGGGTCGGTCCTGCATTCGACGCCTATAACTACGCTTATGTGATCCCCGGTTTTTTGCTAATTTTGCTCGGGGGTATCAATGGACCCTTCCATAGCGCGATCGTCAGCGTCCTCGCCAAACGTAAACCCGAAGAAGCAGCCCCCCTCGTCGAAACGATTACTACCCTTGTCGGCGGATTGCTGCTGATTGTATCCGGGGTTTTAGTCTTGTTTGCCGAACCCCTAATGGGTTTAGTGGCACCGGGTTTGAACATTTCGGCGGCAGAAGCCGCAGCCCAGGGCCTTTCTACCCCAGAGTTTGAAACCCTGCAACTGACCCATGCGATCGCCATTCAACAATTCCGGATCATGGCCCCCCTGGCTGTCCTCGCCGGTTTGATTGGCATTGGATTCGGCACCCTCAACGCCGCCGACCAATATTGGATCCCCTCCATCAGTCCCCTGTTTTCCAGTGTGGCACTCATCGGTGCATTAGGCGTTTTCATCCTCCAAGCAGGCGAGGAAATAGGCCTTCCTGAATATGCCGTGACGGGAGGCATGGTTTTAGCATGGGGAACCCTTGCCGGGGCGATTCTCCAGTGGGTTGTCCAGGTCGTGACCCAGTGGCGCAGCGGCTTAGGGACCTTACGCCTACGTTTTGAGTTTAACCGTCCCGGAATTAAAGAGATCCTGAAAGTCATGGGACCAGCGACGTTATCCTCGGGAATGCTCCAAATTAATGTCTATACTGACTTATTTTTTGCGTCTTACATTCCTCAAGCTGCCGCTGCCTTGGGGTATGCCGGACTGCTCGTGCAGACACCCTTGGGTATTGTTTCCAATATGCTGTTAGTGCCGCTATTGCCGGTATTTTCCCGGTTAGCTGACCCGACTGATTGGCCGCAACTTAAACAGCGGATTCGGCAGGGGTTGATGCTCACTGCCCTAACAATGTTACCCCTCGGTGCGTTTACGATCGCCTTATCCGTGGCGATCGTGCGAGTCATTTACGAACGCGGTGCCTTTGACCAATCCGCCTCCGCCTTTGTGGCCCCAATGCTGATGGCTTATGGAATTGGGATGTTTGTCTACTTAGGACGGGATGTGCTGGTGCGAGTATTTTATGCATTGGGAGATGGGGAAACCCCGTTTCGGGTGAGTATCGTGAATATTTTCTTAAACGGTGTCCTGGACTTCTTTATGGTGAAACCGTTCGGTGCACCGGGGTTGGTTCTGGCAACCGTAATAGTAAATATTATTTCAATGCTGGTTTTGTTGATTTTGCTCGATCGCAAGTTAAATGGATTGCCTTTAGCGGAGTGGAGTAAACCGATCGCCTTGTTAACTGCGGCCAGTGCCGTAGCTGGCGTCGTCGGTTGGGTCATTCTCCAAGGGTGCGATCGCTTATTTCAAGGCACTGGATTATTGATATATCTACTTGAATTGGGTCTATCAAGTTTGGGTGGATTACTGGTTTTTGTGGCGCTCGTTACTCAAATCAAATTACCCGAAGTAGATATATTTGTGCAGCGCCTTCGTCAGCGCTTTAGCCGCTAAACCCTTGTCTCACTCTAGAGGATGATTTCATGAATAGCCCGCTGAAGCGGGCTATTTTCATGGGTAACGCTTCCAAATGAGACATCGGACTTAATATAGATTCTGTTCTGCTTGTTGGAAATAAAAGGCGATCGTCCCGCCTAAAAATATCACCCCGCTAAAAATTGAAATTGTCCCGATCGCACTGGCTTGTCCTAATCCAACTTGGATAATCTGCCAGTTAATCAAGAAAAATAGCCAGATAATTTGTACCTTCATCCACCCAAACAGTTCACGCACCAGTCCTAACAGTCGGTCCCCTTGGTCCTCGGTTATCGGAAACGGACTGTCTAACAGTTGAGGTAATAAGGGGGAAAGGGTTAAAACCAGGTAAATACAAGTTCCCATGCTGGGTAATAGCCAGAGAATTGGTTTGGAACCCCAGGTGTCCGGGTGTCCGGTGATGCCGAAATGAATGGGGATATTCTGCGGAAGGTTTTCCCAGGATTGTCCGATCGCCAGAAAGGTACAGAAAATTCCAGCTAAAGCAGCTATTTCCAAAGCCAGTTCCAGAGGCGATCGCACAATTGCTCCTAACAGACTTTCCCTGTTTTTGTTTCTATTCATAAGCGTTTTATAAGATGGGGCGATAACTATTGTTCTCTATATTAACGAATTCCTTCGCAACCGGCTTGCGTTTTGCGGGGTAAATGGGTAGACCTGTTTACATCGACTTAACCTAGACTGTACTCCTGCAAATTCATTTAACCCCTAACCGTTTTGTACTTTTTATGGGTATAGAAATCTCTACCGTAACTTTCTCACTCTCATCAGCCCTCTCATTACACTCTTCCTCCTTTCTAGGCTAAAAATCTGGACAAATTGCCGGAAATTTGTATTAAAATTACAAGATTGTGCTATCAAAAGCCTATTTAGTTTAGGCGATCGCCTCCGGCATATAGAGCAGTTCCCCCAGTCAGGCAATTAGAAGCTCCCCCTCCTCAATTTATTGTCCAACTGCGGCAAGACGCGCTATAAATGGGCTGGTCAAGTATTCCCTATCGTGAAAAAAAAACACAAATCCATCCTCAACGCGGAAGGATACAGCTACCATTAGAACATCCGGTCAAAGTCCAGCTCACAATCAAAGCCTAATAAAAATTCAATGTTAGATAACCTCGACCTTAAACTTTCCCTGGATAAAAAAACTTATCAAGAACAGATAGAAGCCTTGATGCAGCAGATCCGACAGCTACAACAAGCCTGTTGGGAAAAAAAATTAACCTCGATCTTTGTATTAGAAGGCTGGGCCGCCGCCGGGAAAGGGTCCCTCGTCAAAAAAATGGTGGGTTATATGGACCCCCGGGGATTTCGAGTCCATCCCATCTGGCCCCCCAGTGAAGAAGCGCGGCAGTATCCCTTTCTGTGGCGATTTTGGGAAAAACTGCCAGCGCGGGGTAGTATTGGCATTTTCTATCACAGTTGGTATATTCGCCTGTTAGAAGATCGGTTATTTGGACGACTCACCGATGCCGAAGTCACCTCCGCTATCCGGCAAATCAACGCCTTTGAGCGGCAGATGGTGGATGATGGGGTGGCGATCGCCAAATTCTGGATTCACATCAGCAAAAAAGAAATCAAGAAGCGGCTGAAAAAATCCGCAGCCGACCCCCTCACCGCTTGGCGAGTCCGTCCCGAAGACTGGCAGCAATCGAAAAGATACGATACCTACCGGGACTTAGCGGAAAATATGGTGATTCAAACCAGCACCGGACCCGCCCCCTGGACCCTTGTCGAAGGGGACGATTATCGGTGGGCACAGGTTAAAGTGCTGACCAAAATGGCAACAACCCTCACGGAAGCCCTGGATCGCCTCCACTATCAGCTACCGGTGCCAGTTTTACCCGCTCAAGAAGAACTTCAACCCACAGAACCGGATTTTCTCTCCCAAATCGATCTGAGTGTGAGCTTAGATAAACAGGACTATAAAAAACAACTGCGCAAAGAACAAGTTGAACTCACGAAACTTCAACTTGAGATTCACGAACAACAAATTCCCGTACTCGTATTATTTGAAGGATGGGACGCGGCTGGAAAAGGGGGAGCCATCAAACGCTTGACTGATGTCCTAGATCCGCGAAGTTATGGGGTGAATACCTTTGGCGCACCCAGTACGGAAGAATTATCTCATCATTATTTGTGGCGGTTCTGGCGACGGTTACCCCCACCGGGAACGATTGGGATTTTTGATCGCAGTTGGTATGGTCGAGTTTTAGTCGAGCGAATAGAAGGATTTGCCAACCAACCGGAATGGCGCAGAGCTTATCGAGAAATCAATGAATTTGAGGAACAACTCACTACTGCCGGTTATGCTGTGGTCAAATTCTGGCTTCATATTAGCCCAGAAGAACAACTGAATCGGTTTAATGAACGCAGTAACAATCCCTTTAAGCAACATAAGCTCACGGACGAAGACTGGCGAAATCGGGAGCAGTGGTCACTCTATCAGGTTGCGGTGAATCAGATGATCCAGCGTACCAGTACCCCGTCGGCACCTTGGACCATTGTGGCGGGGGATGACAAATATTATGCCCGAGTCAAAGTGATCCAAACGGTGATTCAGGCAATCAAGAGCAAAATCAAACGGCACACATAACCGAAGGCGATCGCACTCATTTGAGTCTAAGTTTTTTAGGGAAAGTCCTTGGGTCCCCTTCCCCACAGACAGGGGAGGGGACCCGAGTTAGATGGCGATCGCCTTAATAGAGAGTGCTGTGGGGCATTTGCTGGGGTAACGGCGCACGGCCCTTGGCGATCGCATCTCCATACTGTTGCATCCCCTCTTCTACATCATTGAAACTGCGAAATTCTCCACCCTCTAAAGTCGCTCCCGAAAAGTTGGCATCCCGCAGATCCGCATCCGTGAAATTTACCCGCGTTAAATTCGTGGAATTGAACTGAGCTTGATGTAATAATGCCGAGCTTAAATCCGCCCCGGTTAAGTTCGCTCCCGTTAAATTCACCCCACGCAGCTTGGCATCACTAAAATTTGTAAACCTCAGATTCGCACCGGCGAGATTGGCACCACTCAGCTTTGCCTCACTCAAATTCACCCCATCCAGTTCGACTCCAGCCAAGTCTACGCCGTTCAAAAAAGCTCCGCTGAGATTAACCCCCGTTAATTGAGCCCCTTCCAGGAGAGCACCGCTCAATCGCGCCCCACTGAGATTGGCCCATTTCAAATTGGCACCCGTTAGGTTCGCACCCCGCAGGTTGGCCCCTTCGAGGTTGGCTCCACAAAAATTTGCCTCCCTGAGATCCGCGCCTCGAAGGTTGGCGTTCATCAGATTGGCCCCACTCAGTTTAGCCTGATTTAGGTGGGCCTGGACCAGAAAGGAACCCCTCAGATCCGCTTTCGTCAGGTTGGCCTCAGTTAATCGGGCGTCACTGAGTTTAGCAAAATTGAGATTAGATCGGTTGAGGGCAGCACGGGTTAGATTGGACTTAGTTAAAAATGAGCGGGCGAAATTTACGCCTTCGAGATAGGCACCCGTGAGGTTAACCCCAATTAGGGTAACCCCCATCAATTTCGCTTCGCGCAAATCTAAGCCCGAAAAGTCTCTTATTCCCTGTTCGTAAAGGGTAAGCCAATGATTAATATTCATGGGTGCTATTTTTATCAACCCAGCACTTTGGAGGAACTGACGATTTCAATTTCACTTACTCAACTCCTATTCAGTATGGCGCGGTATCGAAGGATAAACCTACAATTTTTCATGAATCTTTGTAACGCTTGATGTCATAGATTGGATTACCCTGAATGAGTTTAGAGAAAACAACAAGGGAAGTAGGCTATCCATACCGGAAGCACCGGGCAACAGGCGGCGAGCGTTACCTTACTGAGGTCTGACCCTGTGCCTAAGACCCGGGAATGGGTATCCGGGAGCCGGCATTCTGGGCGGTCCAAATTCGATCTTACTGCGCTTAACCTTCAGGAAAATTTAAGAAACTCATAGATTTGTCAAGAAAAATGTAACAAGCGAAAATCACTCCGAAGAAATACTTAAATTTCTGGGCGATCGCGGACCGGCCTCGATACTTTCCCGGGGGTTTAACCAAATTTTCCTCTTCAGTGTTTTTACTGATTCGTACCCGTAGAAACATAGAGAAGAGGATTCGATCGCCTTTTAACTTGCACCTTGAGGACGTCAAGCAATGTTTTTAGTCATAACCCAGCTTCTGCTATGGGTGGTTGTCGCCCTACTCATCTGGTATGTTCTCCTCCAGCTTATTCCCCGGGAATATCTAACCTGGCTAGGGGGCGCAATCCTGTTAAGTATTATCGTCTTGGCGTTTTTCTTCCCCACGGAACAGGGGGTTGCTACCTTGTGGTACATCCTCTCCTTTCCCCTGCGCCCCTTAGGGTTGTGCATCGTCCTGTTATGCGCGGCGACGAGGAGGCCAAAACAGCGGATGCACCTGGTTTGTGCTGCCCTGATTATCTTGGTCCTGTCTAGCGTTCCTTGGTTGGCTCAAAGCTATCAATATTGGCTGATTCGGTCTAATTTCCCAGTCGCATCAGTTTGTCCAGCCCCGGGAAACCCTAATCTCGTCCCAGTTGTAAGCCGTCCCGAGGGCATCGTCCTTTTATCTGCGGGCGTCTCCCAGCCTTCTTTGCCCTATCAGCCGGAACTGATAGAAGCCAGTATGAGCGACCTGATCGTCACCACAGTTCGTCAGTATCAACTCCAGCAACAGGTGGGACATTCGCCTCGGGTGATTGTTGCGGCTCGTCCCCAACCCTTTCCCTGGCAAGGGGTTAGCGCGCCTTGGTATTCAGTCACCTCTACCGATATCCTGGAAGCTGACATCATCAGAAACCTGTTGATCTCTCAAGGAGTGTCTCCTACTCATATTTTTATTTTAAATAAGGTGGAAAATATCCGTCAAAGTGCAGAAGCCGTCGCCGAACTTATCCCGCGACTGGGTACGCGCAAACCTCGGGTGATTGTAGTGGCTTCTGTCTTGCATCTTCCCAGGGCCAGCCTTGCTTTTGAAGGTCTCGATCTGGACGTGATTCCGCGATCGCCTAGTTTGTATCCGCAAATCTGTGCTCTAGAACAAGTTCGCCCTGGCATTTATGACATCATCCCCAGTGCAACTAGCTTAGCCCTAACCAGCCGAGTAGTCGAGGAATTTTACACCTTGATGTATTATTTTCTGCGCGGTTGGGTTGAACCTTGTGCTCGGTGCTTGGGTAATTGAATTCTGGGCCGTATTTTAGGGTTGCAGAGATTTGAAGAGAGGGGGTTTCCCAGTTCTTTAGTCCCGATCGGGTTCATTTTCCCGGGAGGAGATGAACTCGCCGATCGCCCTTTACACTAAAAGAGGGGTAAAAAACTATCAATTTGACATGGCTCGCTCAAAACTTCAAAAACTGGCCTCCTATATGCGTCCTCACTGGCGAAATGCCTTAGTGGGGATTGTGGCCCTATTTATTGTCAATGCTTTGGGGGTGTACATTCCCCTGCTGATTCGCAACGCAGTCGATGAACTAGAAGTCACCTTCAGTCTTGACCGCATTTTATACTCGGTGGCGATCATCCTGGGTCTAGCAAGCGTGATGTGGGTGATTCGCGTCGTCTCCCGAATGTTTCTGTTCGGGGTGGGACGTCAGGTGGAATTTGACCTCAAACAAGGGATTTTTCAGCACGTCCTCACTCTAGAACCCGCGTACTTTGCTCTGAATCCGCCGGGAGACCTGATTAACCGCGCCACGTCTGATGTGGACAATATCCGTCGTCTGCTAGGATTTGCGGTGTTGAGTGTGGTGAATACGGTTTTTGCCTATGCTTTGACCCTGCCGGTGATGTTGGCGATTAATGTCAAGTTGACGGTGTGGGCCGTTGCCGTGTATCCGTTTATGTTGATGATCGTGCAGTTATTTAGCGATCGCCTCCGCACCGAGCAACTCGAAGTCCAAGAGCAACTCTCGGGGCTCAGCGACTTAATTCAAGAAGATATGAGCGGGATATCTTTAATTAAAATCTATGCTCAGGAAGAAAACGAACGCCTTGCCTTCCGAAACCTTAACCAACAGTATTTACGGGCAAATCTCAAATTAGCTCAAACCCGCAGTTTTCTATTTCCCGTCCTCGGGGGATTAGCCAGTGTGAGCTTACTGGTTTTACTCACTTTCGGTGCCGGGGCGATCGCCGATGGGGAAATTACCGTTGGAGATTTCATCGCTCTCTTGCTATATGTAGAACGGCTGGTGTTTCCCACTGCCCTGCTGGGGTTTACCATTACGGCCTATCAACGGGGAGAAGTGAGTATTGACCGCATCGAGTCTATTTTTGAAGCCAAACCGAAAGTCCAGGATGCAGCGGATGCAACTGTGCTCACTGAAACGGCAACAGGTCACCTCCGCGCTAGTCATCTCACTTATCGCTATCCCGATTCCCAAACTCCAGCCCTTAGCGATCTGAGCTTTGAAATTACACCGGGTGAAACGGTGGCGATCGTCGGCCCCATTGGTTCCGGGAAATCCACCCTCGCCAATGCTATCCCGCGCCTACTGGAAATTAACCCCGGACAACTCTATCTGGATGACAAAGATATCACCACTCTTAAATTAGAAAATCTGCGGGCGAACATCGCTTACGTTCCCCAGGAAAGTTTTTTGTTTAGCACATCCATTCGGAACAACATCCGGTATGGCAAACCCCTCGCCGAAGACCCCGAAATTATCCAAACCGCCAAACAAGCCCAAATTCACCCGGAAATTCTCAACTTTCCTCAACAATACGAGACCATGGTGGGGGAACGGGGGATTACCCTTTCTGGAGGACAGCGGCAGCGCATGGCCCTGGCGAGAGCGCTGCTGGTGGATGCGCCGGTGCTGATTTTAGATGATGCCCTCTCTAGTGTGGATAATCAGACGGCAACGGATATTCTCCAGAACCTTTCCTCGGGTACTCAGCGCAAAACCGTGCTGTTTATCTCGCACCAAATGTCTGCTGCTGCCTCTGCCGATCGCATTTTTGTTATGGATCGCGGGGCGATCGTCCAAGTTGGTACTCACGCTGAATTAGTAGAACAACCGGGTTTGTATCAACAGCTTTGGAATCAGCAGAAGCTAGAGGCACTCTTGCATTAAGCTGGGGAAGCCGTCAACCCCCCTAAAGCCTTTAACCCCGCCATTTAGAAGCAGGATTTTAGCATTTTTTGCTTCTAAATGGTCCCGAAAAGAGCTGTTTTCATTGCGGTTCAATGCCGATTTCAGAGGTTACCCTGGGTCGGAATATTCTTTGTAGTCCTTTTTGAATGAATTAACATGGAAACGGAAAAATTTATCACCATTGATGACGAATCTATTTCACTGCGGCAAGCCCTGGGTTATCTGCGGACCAGTGGCGATCTCCAACAGGTGATTATGAAGATTTTGCGGCAGCACGTCATTGAACAAGAGCTACAAAGCCAGTCTGACCTCGAAATTGATGCCTCTCTCTTAGAACAAGCGATTATCAATTTTCGCCTCCAAAATCAACTGGTGCAATCCGAGGGATTTGACCAATGGTTGCAAAGTCAAAATCTAACTTATACGACTTTTCGGAATCAGTTTGCCGCCGGTTTAAAAATGGAGGAAATTAAAACAAAAGTCACTGCCGAACAACTCCAAGATTATTTTCAGAAGAATCAGCCATCTTTGGAACAGGTTGTTCTCTCCCGAATTGTGGTAGAACAATTTGATAAAGCTGTAGAACTCAAGAGTCAGATTGAGGAAGCCGGGGCAAGTTTTGAAGCCCTCGCAAAGGAGCATTCCCTGGCTGGAGAACGCGCCTATAATGGGATGATGGGGGCAGTCCCTCTGGGTCAATTACCTCCTGCGATTCGGGATGCGATCGCCACTGCCGAATTGGGAAAAATTGTGGGTCCTATGGAATTTGAAGGTCGCTACAGCCTGCTACGCGTCGAACAACGCATTCCCGCTACCTTAGAGGGACAGCTCAAACGTCAGCTTCAAGAACAACTATTCGAGCAGTGGTGGCAAAGCAAACTCCAAAATAAAAACGTTAAATTGCAGGTTGAATAAAACCTCGTAGGAAGCCCAATGCTCCCACCCTTCAATTAGATAGCATCTCGTGTCATGGCTGAAGCCGTGACACGGGTAGGATGGGCGATCGGGTGCGGCTACAGGGATCGAAAAACTTCCCCTTCTTTCCGGCTACCCAAGATGCTTTAAAACAAGGGAAAGGCCGGAGTCACTATAAGGGCTACTTACGAGTTTTAGACCGCTGCGGATGCGATTTCAACCGGCTGCATAGGAAGTTCAATTTGAAACTCTGTGCCTTGTCCCGGTTGAGAAACACACTTCAAACAACCGCCGTGTTTTTCTACTACAATTTGGTAGCTAATAGATAATCCCAAACCGGTCCCTGAACCAATAGGTTTTGTAGTAAAAAATGGGTCAAAAATCCGCGATCGCACTTCCTTGGGAATTCCGGGACCGTTATCGGAAATCTGGATAACTATCCGTTTCGGCTTGAGCGTACAGGCGGGATAGTCATGATTTAAGCGGACTTCGCCCGGAATCAGGCCAGAGGCTTCATCCTCCAACCATTGGGTCGTTATTTTAATCCAGCTAGGATTATCTCGAATCTGTTCCGGGCTGCGGTTGCGATCGCGCATTTCGAGAGCATCAATAGCATTGCTCAATATATTCATAAAAACCTGATTCATTTGAGCCGCATAACATTCTACCAGGGGTAAATCAACGTACTCTTTAATCAGGTGAATTCCCCGGCGATCGCCTTTAGCTTTGAGGCGGTGTTGCAAAATTAATAGGGTACTCTCCATCCCTTCATGGAGGTTCACTGCCTTCTTCTGTGATTGATCCAGCCGGGAGAAGTTTCGCAAAGATAAAACAATCCCCCGAATTCGTTCTACTCCTACTCTCATCGAGGATAAAATTTTGGGTAAATCTTCCCTCAAAAAGTCTGATTCGATTTCCTCCCTGAATTCTTGAATCGCTTCGTCAGGAGTGGGATAACATTCTTGGTACTGTTCAAGTAATTCAAGTAAATCTCGGGCATAATCAGTAACGTGAGTGAGATTCCCGTAGATAAAATTAACCGGGTTGTTAATCTCGTGAGCGACTCCAGCTACCAACTGTCCCAGGCTTGCCATTTTTTCACTCTGGACCAGTTGACTTTGGGTTTGTTGCAAGTTTTGTAAGGTGAGACCCAGTGATTCCTTTTGATGGCGCAATTGCTCAAAGAGTTGAGATTGATGTACCCCTACGCCAAACTGAGTACCGATTTGACTGAGTAATTCTATTTCATACTCATACCAATGACGGGGACCGGAATTCTGATAAGCAGCCAGGAGTCCCCACAAGGTTTGTCCGCAAAGGATGGGAACGATAATATACGCTTTAGCCTGAAACTGTTCTAGCAATTCAATGTGGCACTGAGCATGACCTACCGTGTAGATATCGTTAACTGCGAAGGCTTTATTCTCCCGGTAGCGTCCACCCTGGGTTTCTTCTAAGTGAGTATCTACAGTGTCCGCAAGGCTACCGACCAGGGGATTCCACCCCGATGAGACGGATTCGGCGACAAAATTGCCACTCCAATCGGGGTTGAAGCGGTAGACAGCAACGCGATCGGCTTTTAGCAGTTGCCGCACTTCTTGGGTGGTAGTCTGAAAAAGGGTATTGATATCGAGCGATCGCCGGATTTTATCAATAGTCGTGGCTAAAGCTCGTTCTCGTCTGGCTGCCGCGCCTAATTGTGCGGTTTGGGCTTGGAATTTATCCTGTTCTTCAGCACGTTCTAACGCCAAGCACAGGTGAGATCCCATTAACCGGAGAAATTCAATTTCGCTAGGTTCCCAGTGACACTCTCCCCAACATTGATGTACCCAGAGGAGTCCCCAGAGTGTTGCTCCTTGGTGGAGGGGGATGCACAAGTGCGATTTAACTTTTAAGTGAGTTAAAAAATCTCGATAGTGCCGGTTGAGTGTAGAGTGGGAAATTTCGGGGATGACATGAATCCCGCCTAACTGATAGTAGGCATGACATTCGTCAGCAAAGCTGCGATCGCACAGTTGTGTGCCCACTGTAGCTAGGGCGGGAGATCGCACATCTTCGGCAATAATTTGTCCCCAACTGCCCTGGAGTTCCGGCGATAAGCGAATCACAGCAACGCGATCGACGTTTAATAACAGCCGCACATCAGTCACCGTAGCTTGAAATAGGCTCTCTAGGTCCAGGAATTCCCGAATCCGGGCGATCGCCCGAGACAAGGTTTTATACTGTTCCGTTGCACCCGGGGCGATCGCCATCCCTCGTTCTGACTTCCCCAAAAAACCGTCCTGCTTCGAGACCTTTGTTTCTATCCCTATTGAACTCACCCAACTTTCCATCGCAAATACTCCATCCTATTGTTCTTTCAAGGCTGCTGACTGTTCCTAGGGCATTTTTGATACAGTATGGGTAAGATAATCTGGCTGATTTACAAAATTTTTGCACCGAAAGCAAGCCATCTGATGCAGAAATCAGGTTTCTTGTCCCTTTTATCGAATACTGTACCGCCGTTCTAGATGCATTGGATTAAGTAGATGCGCTCACCCCTTCTGAAGCCAGGTGATGTCCCGATTGTTCCCCGATTTAATGTTATTATAAAATGGCTCATTTTTATTTCTCTCTCTCTGGAGGCTCATTTTTCGCTTACGACTGATCCACAGGAGTTGTTAATTAGAGTCTAAATTCATCAGATTATAGCTATAATTTTTTCTATTGGGGAGTCAAAATCCGAGGAACAATTGATCCGGGTCTGAACGCCTCAGACGGTAAAAGAAGTTTATGAATTTTCTCTAGCGGAATAATTTATAGGGGCTATAGAGGCGATTCGATTTCAGGGTGAAACTCTCATCTCAGGGGTGGGGGCAAAGCCGGAATTGCCCCACAAAACCCGGGAATTAAACCGGCAAACTGACCCCAGAATCTAGCAAGAAGAGGGTAATTGAGTGACGTTTACCTCCTCTACAACTGGGGTAGAAGAGGGTTGGAATTGAGTTGTAGGAATTTCAATCCAAAATTCAGTACCCTGACCGGGTTTAGAGAGACAATTAAAAGTCCCCCCATGTTTATCCACCACAATTTGTTTACTGATTGAAAGACCCATACCTGTTCCCTTGCCAATATCTTTGGTTGTAAAAAAGGGTTCAAAAATGCGCGATCGCAGGTGTTCCGGAATGCCTGGACCGTTATCAAAAATACAGATAGCTGCATTTTTCCCATCGCGATCGCCAGTCACAGAGGTACGAATTGTAATCCGACTCGGGTCCTGATTTCGTTCTTGGGGCGATCGCTCTTTATCCCGTTCTTCTAAGGCATCAATGGCATTGCTTAACAAATTCATAAACACCTGGTTAAGCTGTCCAGCAAAGCATTCAACGGGGGGCAATTCCCCATATTCTTTAATAATTTCGATACCCGCGCGATCGCCTTTGGCCTTGAAGCGGTGGTGTAAAATCATTAAGGTACTATCAATCCCATCATGAATATCCACCGCCTTCATAGCGGTTTGATCCAGGCGGGAGAAATTCCGCAAACTCAAGACAATCGAACGAATCCGGTCGGCTCCTACCTTCATTGACGCCAACATTTTGGGTAAATCTTCAATCAAAAAATCTAGGTCAATCTCCTCAATAAACTCCTGAATTTCTGACGGAGGTTCGGGGATATGATATTGATAAAGTTTTTGCAGCTCTAACAAATCCTCGGCATATTGAGTGGCATGATTCAGATTGCCATAAATAAAGTTAACCGGATTGTTAATTTCGTGAGCAATTCCTGCCACTAACTGTCCAAGGCTAGACATTTTTTCCCCTTGAATCAGTTGGGTTTGAGCATTTTGAAGGTCTTCAATGGCCTGCTCTAACTCCACGGCTTGCGCTTGGGCTTTAGCGGCGGCGGATTGAGTTTTTTGATAGAGTTCTGCTTGCCCGATCGCGATCGCCGCCTGATCCGCGAGTTGTTGTAGCAGGTCGATTTCTTGCTCTTGCCAGACGCGCGGTTGTTCGCACTCGTGGGCAATTAAAAACCCCCACAAATCTGAACCCATCCGAATGGGGACGATTAAATTAGCTTTGACCTGAATGCTGTCTAAAAATTCTTTATGACAGGTACTTAATTCCGCAGTGGAGACATTATTAATCGCCCGCACCCGTCCTTTTAAATATAAATTAGACACATCCGAGGGAATACAGCCGGGACAGCGAATCCCTTGTACAGATTGCCAGTTTTCCCGGAGGTCTTCTACCGTGACCTCTCCGGTTCCCCTATCATTAAACTGATAAATCACCACGCGATCAGTATTCAGTAGATTTCGCACTCGTTGGGCGATGGTTTGTAGAATTGTATTTAAATCTAAAGTGCTGCGGATTTGGTCGGTGATTTGTTTAAGAATGCGGGTAAATTTTAAGGACTGTTGAAGTTCCTCAGTGCGTTCTTGGACCTGAGCTTCTAAGTTGGCATTGAGGGAATTAACTTCTTTGTAAAGTAAATATTGCTCGATCGCCATTGAAAAATGCTTGCCGAGCGATCGCGCCATTTCAATTTCTCCCGGCTTCCAGTCTTGGGCTTGGCCGGTTTTCCGTTCCCGCCACGCCTCAAAGGATTGTCGAGGGAGTAATTGCTTGAGACTACTATTAAACCTTCCCGCCCATAAGGTCTCGGTTTCGATTTCATTCCGAAAAATGGTTAAATATCCGAGATTTTGTTGCCGATAAAATAGGGGCATCACGATCAGACTTCGGATTCGGGACGGGCGGAAATCCGGAGTAAAACAATTAATGTGAGCGGCTTTATAGATATCAGTGATTGTACAGACGGAACCGGCGTGATCTTCGTCGAGATCGGGACTGAAATTATCTGTCTTAATCCAGTCTTTCCACTGGGGATGTTCTTCCAGGATGTCTGAAAATTCAGACTTCACAGGCAGCGGTTGTTCCCCAGAGGTAAATATTTGACTGCCTGAGTTGTCAAGGTTGCCCATCATGGAATTGTGTTTCGCGCCGATATAGAGCCTGCCCCCACATCCGTTAAGGGCTGTGATGGTGGCTTCTAGCGCTGCCTGCACCTCGATGCTGGGTTGAGCGTGGAGCAAGGTCGCCACCTGATTGATGGTAGCTTCTCTAGCTTGCTGTTGCTGAGTTGCCTGAAGGAGGGTAGCTTGGGCGATCGCAATAGAAACCTGATTCGCCAATAACTGCACCAACTGCAAATCATCGTCAGAAATCCGGCGCGTTTCTACATTATGGGAGACAATCAGCCCCCAGAGTTCCTGCTGATGGAGGATCGGGACAACTACGGAGGAGTTAATTCCCATCGCTGTGAGGTAGGTTAAATGACACTCATCCACGGCCCGATAACGGATGCTGTTTCTAGCCTCGAAAGATTCGCCCGAAGCATATTCCATCGCACTGACCCCAATTTGGCGCTGGGCAACATCTACGATGGAACAGACCCGGTCTTTAACAAAGCGTTCTCTAGCTCGTTCGGGAATATCATCTGCTGGAAAATTTAGCCCTTTGAGGGACGGAAGGCGATTTTCATTAATGGATTCGGCAATCACTTTACCACTGCTATCGGGATTGAATTGGTAGACCATTACCCGATCAGTTCCTAATAAGAACCGGATTTCAGCAGCCGTGGCGGTGAGGATTTCTTCTAAATCGAGAGATTGACGAATTCGGTTGAGCATTCGATGCAACAACACTTCACGATCAAGTCTCTGTTGAACGGTTTGTGTGTTATTTGTATTATTATTTGGGAGGTTCATAGAAATTTTGCCGATTCCAATCCAGATGTTTTTACCTCGGGAAGGTACAAACCCTTCCGCGTTCGCACTAAATCAGATTTTAAGGCTCTCGAAATATCACAGGGTTTAGGGGCACAAATTCTGTTCCTCTACACCCGCTCAAATTATTCCGTTGCCATTGGAGTGGCACCCGTAGATGAGGAGCTGTATCGGCTAGAACTCCCCTGTATGAGTGTCTAGCCAAGATGCCAAGGTCTAGTTTGATTGCACCCGGTTGCGGGTACGAGCGCCAGGGCCCTCATCTTGATGCCTTTGTCAACATGATATCAATAAAATCTTAACATATTCCAACGTCATAGAGTTGACACGACTTATAACCACGATATCCCGTTCCCGCACCTGACAAAACTCTAATTTCAGAGTATGTTCCTCAACCCGAGCTCCTTAGAAGTGGGCATTGACAAAACTGTAGTTTACGAGTATAGTAGCAACTCCAGCAGGTTAGGGGTGGCGAGTGCCTCAACCGGAAAAGATATCAGAAGAGGGAATTGAATCTGTAGAAGATTGCGGATATCCCCAACCCGGATTTTAATCCCCGGGGCGATCGCTCTGTCTAGAATTTTTATATGTTGTGTATAGATTCCACGCGCCCTAGAGAAAACCACCCCAGAGAACTACAAACGGAATTCAACAGAATTAATCCGGCTCCTTATCTTTATCCTGAATACGTCCTCGAATTTCCTCCCGCACACTCATTAACATCTGACCCAGATGATTTTGACCCGTGCGATCGGCACCACAGCCCCAGAAATAGTCCGTTGGGGAATCTTCTACAATGGGAAGATCCTCCGTAGCCAGCAGAATACCCTGGATATCTCGATGGCTTACAAACTTGGCTAACACCGCTTCTCGCATAATTCCCAGTTTCACCCAATCCCAGTTTGAGCGTACAGTACGAGAGGGGTCGCGTCCTAATTTAGCGGCTTCCTCGGGAGTGGCTGCGGTCCGGATTTCAGTAATAATTGACTCATCCTCTACACCAATAAATTTATGAGCTTGATAATAATGCTCAACTGTGGGCCAATGCAGCCCCTTCCGACGAATTCCGTGGGGGGAAAAATTGGAAAAACAGCCGTAGGGTTCGTCAACTTTGTAAAAGTAAATTGTCATTTCTATATTTTAGTTTATTTAACGATAAACATCTTAGGCTAAATATATCTGGGTTTAAATTAATTGCCCCCTTGTTTCAGTAGTGGGAGCATCTTGCCCCGGGATCCCAGTCGGAAGATGCTTCCTGTGCTTAATTTTATTCTTGATCTATAAAAAACTAGCTTTAGGGTGTGGTAGAAAATGAGATAAAGAGGATAAAAAACCGGGTTTCTGGCCCTAATTTGCGGCGAAGAAGCCATAAATTTGGTTAAGAAACCCGGTTATTTTCTCGGTAGAGCACTCACACTTTAGGTGCTAGACCTAAACCCGATTAACCTCCGAAACCCGGGATTAGGTTTTTCTTGAGACGATCCATTGCCTTGTTCGCAACATCGGCGTAACTGGTTTCTCCACACAACACTTCCACCATGCGTTGAGTAGCGCTAGGACGCTTAATTCCAACTTTGTAAGCAATTTTGGGAATTTTGTAGAACAAACCGGAGACGCGGGAAGCCCAAACCATTTGACCCCCCCATTCCTCATTCATGACCTGAGTGTACTTTTCTAGGGCATTGCTGGTGCCTCCAAGGGCGGCATCAATGGATTCTGCTGCTTTGACTCCGCTAAACATAGAGGGACGAATTCCCTCAGCGGTTAAGGGATCAACTACACAGGCGGCTTCCCCGGCGAGGATGGCATTCTGGGTGTGGAGTTTTTGCTCTTTTTCCCACAAACACAGAAAATCCTGATGCACTTGGGTGGAGAGGGGGAATCCATTGGCTTGGGCGTATTCGGTGAGGATTTGATCCAATTTTTCTTTGGTGTTTCCTTGCAGATTGGCGATGCTGAGGCTGCAACCCTCTGCTTTGGGGAAGTTCCAGATATAGCCTTTTTTGAGGCGGCCAAAATCAAACTCGATGAGGTTATTGGGGTTAGGGGAGGTAATTTCTAGAGAGGCAGCCGGTTGGCGATCGCGCTCTTTAAAGCCCAACATTTTTGCCATTGGACCTTTTGCACCATCGGCAGCAATCAGATATTTGGCTTCCAGGGTTTCGGTGGCGGTGGTGACTTGCCAGCGATCGCTATTAAAGGATATTTTGGTAACTGGGCTATTGTCTCGAACTTCTGCCCCTTGTTTTTTAGCTTGATCAATCAGGAATTGATCAAAGATATCTCGGCGAACCATCCACATCGGTTCGGGAGTTTCCAGTTGTACCTCTACCGGGTCCTCTCCCTGCCAGGTGTAGCGCAGGCGATCGACTTTCATGGAAATCGCCGGAGTAAAGTCAAAGTCAAACCATTGGGCGATCGCCGGAGAAACACCGCCTCCACAGGGTTTATATCGCGGCAAGGCTTCTTTTTCTAGGACTAAAACCGAACGTCCTCGTTTTGCTAAATGATAGGCGGCACTTCCGCCAGCGGGTCCCGCTCCTACAATAATACAGTCGAACATAATGATTGAATTTTTACGTCGCAATTGAATTGATTTTATGTCACGCCCTCGGCGCTTGTGCCTCTATCATCAGACAGAGGACAGAGTAGGCATCTTAAACAAACTGTAACGAATAAATGCTAGAAAAACCCAGATAACTTTAAGAATTATCTGGGTTTTTCGGTTCCTTAGATGAATTGGATAATTCCGTAACTCCCCCTGGGGTAAGGGGGAGTGGGGGATTCATTGGGTAATGAAAGCCCGAGGTTCCCAACATATTCGATCTAGGTTAGAGAAGCATTAGAAAAATTAGACAGTAGTGATGTCTTTTTCTTTTTCTGCAAGCACTTCTTCGATTTTTGCAACGTATTTGTCAGTCATTTTCTGAATGTCATCTTGCAAAGATCTAGATTCATCTTGGGAGATGTCGCTATTTTTTTCTTGCTTGCGGACCGAATCAATCCCATCTCGACGAGCATTGCGAATGGCAACCTTACCCTCTTCGGCATATTTTCCGGCGACTTTCACCAATTCCTGACGGCGATCGCTGGTTAGCTGGGGAATGTTCAATCGGATAATTACCCCATCATTGTTGGGAGTCAATCCCAAATCCGATATTAAAATCGCTTTTTCGATAACAGCCAAACTGCCCCGATCAAACGGTTGAATAGAAATCGTGCTGGCATCGGGGGTATTGATGCTTGCTAAAGATTTTAACGGAGTGGGCGTTCCGTAATATTCAACCATTACTTTATCTAGCAAAGAGGTATTCGCTCTGCCCGTGCGAATGGTGTTAAAAGAGCGTTGAGTTGCCTCAACGGCTTTTTTCATCAAATCTTCTACTTCAGCTAACTTCACAAGAACCTCCCACAATCGTTCCGACGTTTTCTCCCAGGACCGCTCGGCGGATGTTACCGGGTACCGAGAGATCAAATACTATGATAGGGATATTATTGTCTTTGCACAGGGCGATCGCGGTGCTATCCATCACTCGTAAGTCATGGGCTAAAACGTGCCCATAAGTCAGGCTGTTAAACCGTTTTGCATCCGGGTTCAGATGGGGGTCACTATCATAAATCCCATCCACTTTAGTTGCCTTAAAGATCACCTCAGCATTGATTTCTGCGGCTCTTAGGGCTGCGGTAGTATCCGTGGTAAAGAAGGGATTTCCCGATCCGGCCCCAAAAATAACCACCCGTTTTTTTTCTAGGTGGCGAATAGCACGACGACGGATATAGGGTTCCGCAACTTCCTGCATGGCGATCGCGGTTTGTACCCGAGTCGGTATGCCCATGCGTTCGAGAGAATCCTGCAACGTCATGGCATTCATCACCGTTGCGATCATCCCGATGTAGTCAGCAGTCGCCCGATCCATGCCTGCTGCTGCTCCCTTAACCCCGCGAAAAATGTTACCGCCACCGACAACGACTGCGACTTCTACGCCATCGGCAATCAAATCGGCCAACTGTTGAGCAATTTGCTCAACCACCATTGGATCGATGCCGTAGTTGAGGTCGCCCATCAACGCTTCGCCACTCAGCTTTAGTAAGACTCGCTGGTACACTGTCCCCATCAGCTCACTCTTTTCCCAACTGTATTTGCCTCCCCCATAAGATAGCAGGATGTCGGCATTTTTCCACCGATTCCATCAGAAATCATCCCCGAGTTATCTGGAAACTCTCTATCTAGCCTTTCATTGGCTTTATTTTGGCGTTCAGGGTCTGTTGGCCCTTTTGCGGTAGGGAAAGTCTAAGGAGGTGCTTTTTGGTGGCCCTTTGCGGTTAAAGCTGAGGGGCGATCGCCTGGGAACCATTGCGGGGATAGTTTCTGCGCATTTTCCCCACCCTTTGGGATTCCGGTTAGCTCAAACCTTAAGTTTAGGTACGTTCTAGGCCGGGAGTAAATTCCCACTCCCCCAATTTGATGCTCACAAGGGAGAGGAAAAATTGTAACATTATGTTAAGCCCCTCCTAGATTTTGGATTCCGACGCCGAGTCTAGGGGCAGGCCGCCTCTTCCAGATTCCCTATCTCCCCCGGTGATGACTCTTACCCCTTCTAACCCTTCAACCCTCTCCAACAGCACTCTTTTGCCTTTTCAGACTTGGACTTGGCGTGGTTTTCCCATCTGCTACCAACACCAAGGAGATCAGGGGCCAGCAGTAGTGCTGGTTCACGGATTTGGAGCCTCCTGCGGCCATTGGCGGAAAAATATTCCCGACTTAGCGACGCGCTGTCGAGTTTATGCGATCGATTTGATTGGGTTTGGGTACTCTGCTAAACCGACTCCCGGAGAGGCAGTCACCTACAACTTCGAGACATGGGGAGAACAACTGGCCGATTTTTGCCGCGAAATCGTCGGGGGTCCTGCCTTCTTCGTCGGTAATTCTATCGGCTGTATTGCCATCATGCAAGCAGCGGTGGATCATCCCGAACTCGCCCGGGGTATTGTCGCGATTAACTGTTCCCTGCGCCTCCTACACGACCGCAAACGGGCCGAAAAACCCTGGCATCAACGGATGGGGACACCCATAGCGCAAAAAATATTATCTATCAATTGGGTGGCCCAATTCTTTTTTAAACAATTAGCTACGGCCAAGACCGTGCGTTCAATTTTACAGCAAGCATACCGGCGATCGGACGCTGTAACCGACGAACTGGTAGAGATCATTCTCGGACCCTCCCGGGATGTCGGGGCGGTTGATGTCTTTGTTGCCTTTACCAGTTATTCCCACGGACCTTTACCCGAAGATTTGCTACCCATCTTACCTTGTCCGGCACTCCTACTCTGGGGAAGCGAAGACCCCTGGGAACCCATCGCCCTCGGCCAAGAATTTGCCAAAATTTCCACCGTAGACGAGTTTATTCCTTTACCGGGATTAGGGCATTGTCCCCAGGATGAAGCACCGGAGATTGTCAATCCAATCCTGTTGGAGTGGATATTAGGGAAGGAAGGGGAATCCGAAGGTTTGAAGTGATTATTATTGTACCCATGCTCGCACTCCTCTAAATATATGCACCGCAGGAGTTCGAGAACCGCTATAGACCGATGCTCGCCCTCCTAAAAAAATGCACCTCATAACAGGGGGAACCGCTATAGACTACCTATAACAGGTGTCAATTTTGGAGAAGAACAATTTCCAACCTTGAATTACTCACGAATCTTTGGGAAAAAACACCTTACTTGATTGCTAGTAAAAATTAAAAGAAATGGGGGGTATTTTTTCTAACTCCATCCCCTCAATTACTCCTTTCAAATAATCTGGAGTTTTGATACCCAATCCGTTGCCCTTTGTAAGGCTTCTTGGCGATTTTCCATAAGGTGAATGCAGGAAAAGCGCTCAAGTTTGAGTTTGCCTAGGCGTCGCCGGGGCTGTCCGGGAGACACGACTACAAAAACCTGGCGATCGCGCTGTTGTGAATCGAGCAGCATGGTTTCGATCGCCAAAGCTGCTGTCACCCCCATCGAGGGTACTTCACTCAGATCTAAGACTAAAACCTGATAGTTTTTCAGAATCCCAATTCGTCGGGAAATTGTTTTTGCGGCCCCGAAACTCAGCGGTCCTCCCAATTGAAACAGTAGAATATCCCCCTGGGATTGGGCGAGTAGTTCCTTCTCTTCCTCACTTAAGCCCATTGCTTGAGTCGGGTCACTCACTGCTAGAATGCGATCGCTCTGGACGTCGTTAAGGCGTTTAATCGTTAGCATATTGGCGATAAATACCCCCACCACCACTGCCGTTATCAAATCTACAAATACAGTTAGTACCAGCACTAGATACATCAACCCAGTGGCCTTTGGAGAAATCCCCGGTGCGCGACGGATAAAGCTCCAATCAATGATATCCATGCCCACTTTTAGCAACAGTCCCGCGAGTACGGCATGGGGAATCACTGTCGTGACAGGCCCTGCCCCCAAGGTAATCACCAGTAAAACCCCCGCATGGATCATGCCTGATAAGGGTGTGCGACCCCCCGCTTGGACGTTTGTCACGGTCCGCATGGTGGCTCCAGCCCCGGGCAATCCCCCAAACAGTCCGCAGATGCAGTTACCAATTCCCTGCCCGATCAGTTCTTTATCCGAGTTGTGCTGGGTTTGGGTAATGTTGTCAGCCACAAGGGAAGTGAGGAGGGAGTCAATCGAACCCAAAATCCCCAACATTAAGCCATAGCGCATCATCAGCCTCAATTCGCTAAGGGTAAATATGGGCATTTGCAGGTGGGGTAAACCACTGGGAATCACTCCGATGCGAGGGACATCGCCGTTGCTGATCAAGAGTACGGAAACCCCTGTTCCGATTACTAATGCCAGCAGGGGTGCCGGTAAAATTCGGTTCAGTCGCGGCGGTGCCAGGGAGACGATCGCCAGGGTTAGCAGTCCCAAACTTAAGGCGGCGAAGTTGGGTTGAGTTAGGTAACTCGGCAGTGCTTGCAAGGTTCCCCATACGCTACCGCCTCCGGAATAGCCCAGCAAGGGCGGCAGTTGCAGCAAAATCACGATTACCCCAATCCCGGACATGAAGCCGGAAATGACGGTGTAGGACATTAGGGTAAGGTACTGCCCTAGTTTCATGAACCCAAATAAGATTTGAAAGAGTCCCCCAATGATGACTACGGTAAATGCCATCCCTAAACCTTTATCGGGCTGAAGCGCAACCAGGGAAGCGATGACGGTGGTGATAATCACGGTCATTGGACCCGTGGGACCCGAAACTTGGGCGGGAGTCCCGCCAAATAGGGCGGCAAATAAGCCTAGGAAAATTGCGCCATAAAGTCCAGCAATTGCCCCAGCACCGGAGGCGACTCCAAAGGCTAAGGCTAGAGGCAGAGCGACGATCGCAGCAGTAATGCCGCCGAATAGGTCCCCCCGCAGATTTTCAGTCCCAATTTTATTAACTAACTGCATCGGTTTGGCAAGGTTTCAAGCGGTATGTTCGATTTACGGTGACAATGTTTCCCGGGAATGCTTGTGTCGTTTATTCTCTTCGATTCTGTCCCTGAGCGATCGCCCTGGATTGTTGAACTAAAGGGCCTTTTGGTCCCTCGGTTTACTTGATCTGGTTTTTGCACTCTATACTGTACACCATAGGAATCAGAGAATTAGCGATTTGCGATCGTGCGATCGCAAACCGCTAATTCTTTATACCTCCACCCCCGGTTATTTAGATGCCACTAGGCCAATTTCTGATAAACTGGGTCGTTGTAAATTGGAGTGCAGTTTCAGCGATGAGTGAGTTTGTTTACCACTATCCCCCCTTATTTCCAGGTACGTTACTCAAGCGGTATAAGCGCTTTTTAGCCGATATCAAACTGGATAGCGGTGAAGAAATTACCGTACATTGTGCTAATCCGGGGAAAATGTTAGGCTTATCAACCCCAGGTAGTCGGGTGATGGTGTCTCTTAGTAGCAATGCAAAGCGCAAGTTGCCTTATAGTTTGGAATTAGTCGCCGCCGAAGAGAACGAGGATACTTGGGTGGGGGTGAATACCAGTTTGCCGAATCAAGTGATTAAATTAGCATTGGCACAGCGACTGTTTCCGGGATTGGGGGAGTATCACACGATTAAGCCGGAGGTAGTTTACGGGCGCGATCGCAAAAGTCGAGTTGATTTTTTCTTGACGGGAACGGAGGGAACGATGCCAATTTATTTGGAGGTTAAAAATGTGACTTGGGCGCAGGGACGAAAAGGTTTATTTCCCGATGCGGTGACTACCCGAGGACAAAAGCATTTATTAGAATTAGTGGATGTGATCGAAAAACATTCGGCCAGGGCAGTGGCGTTATTTTTTATTAGTCGCGGGGATTGTGATACCTTTGGGCCGGGAGATGCAGCAGATCCAGTTTATGGGAAGTTATTACGCGAAGCGGTTGTTAAAGGGTTAGAAATTTTGCCCTGTCGGTTTGAATTAACGCCGGAGGGGGTGAAGTATTTAGGGTTGAGTGAGGTAGAGTTTTAGGAGAGGAGTCGTTACTACAAACAACTCCCCCTGAGGACTTGGGATTTATGTAGTCAGGGCCGGGACTCTCACATCTAGGCGAGTGCGCCAGCTTGCTAGGTGAGATAGGGAGCGATCGCGATATTTGCCGTAGCGTTCGGGTTTGCTTTTGATTTTTTGCGGAAAGGGCGGCAAAATCCCAAAGTTAGGCGGCATGGGTTGGAAGTGTTTGGGCGAGGCGGAAGTGATAAAGTAAAATAACGCTCCCATCATTGTTGTATAAGGTAGCCACACGGGTTTTAACCCCAGTGCTAATCGGGCAGCATTGGTTCCGGCTAACCAGCCTCCGGCTGAGGCTGCGGTATAGCCTTCAGTGCCGGTGAGTTGTCCGGCAGCTAAAAGGGTCGATCGCGTTTTGAATTGTAAGGTTCGGTCTAACAATTGCGGGGAATTAATAAAGGTATTCCGGTGCATTACCCCCATGCGCACAAATTCAGCATTTTCTAATCCGGGAATTAATTGGAAGACTCGCTTTTGTTCTCCCCACCGTAAATTAGTTTGAAATCCGACCATGTTCCAAAGTTGTCCGGCTTTGTCTTCCTGGCGCAATTGCACCACGGCATAGGGACGATTTTCGCAGCGTGGGTCACTCAATCCCACGGGCTTTACGGGACCGTAACGCATGGTATCTTCCCCCCGTTTTGCCATTTCTTCAATGGGCAAACAGGCTTCAAAAAATTTCGAGGTTTCCCGATCAAAGTCTTTTAATTCTGCTTGTTCGGCTTTGCACAATTCCTGCCAAAAATGCAGGTATTGTTCCTTGTTCATAGGACAATTGATATAGTCTGCATCCCCTTTGTCATACCGAGAGGCGCGGAAGGCAATATCCAGATTGATAGAGTCTCCGACAACGATGGGGCTGGCGGCATCAAAAAAGCTCATGTATTCCATGCCGGTGAAGCGTTGCAAGTCGGCGGCTAAGGCTGGAGTGGTTAGGGGTCCGGTGGTGAGGACGACGATGCCATCTGGGGGAATTTCTGGGGCTTCTTCTCGGCGCAGATCGATTAACGGGTGGTTGGCTAAGGTTGCGGTGAGTTCGTGACTGAAGACGCCGCGATCGACGGCTAAAGCACCACCTGCGGGGACTTGATGGGTATCGGCGGTACCGATGACGATCGACCCGAGTTGGCGCAGTTCTTCATGCAGCAATCCAGCCGCGCGATCGCTGGCTTTGGCCCCAAAGGAGTTACTGCATACCAGTTCGGCAAATTCCCCAGTATGATGAGCGGGGGTCATTTGGACTGGACGCATTTCATAGAGGACGACGGGTACCCCAGCGCGGGCAATTTGCCACGCTGCTTCGGTGCCTGCAAGTCCGGCACCAATGACTGTAACGGGTTGTTTGTCGTTCATAAAAACTGGATCCTGTAGGTCTGATCGGAGAGGGAAAAAATGCGAGAAATGGCGTATAGAGGGGTCTAAGAGGCGACTGCCTCTCTATTCAGTCGCACCCAGAGACTGATTCCCTTTTAGATTATATTTAACAACTGGGTTAGGAGTCGCGGTGCCGGTAAGACGATCGCCAAGAACAAGGCGATCGCCAGCAACCCTAGGACATCCCGGCGCGTGTCTAATTCGCTGATATCATTGAGGGCTGGGGAATCCACAATGGGCATGAAGAATAACAGCAGCGCCCAGATAATCCATCCCTGTTGCACGAAAGAGAGTCCTAGGAATACAAACCGGGCCATTTGCCCGATTCGGGTGGCTTTCACCTGCCCAAACATGGCATGGACGATATGCCCTCCATCTAATTGACCTACGGGAATTAGGTTTAAGGCGGTGGCGATTAAACCAATATAGCCGGCGACGGCAACGGGATGTAAGGCGATCGCACTGGTTACGCCAAGTTGCGACCCTAGGGCTACTTTACTCAGCAGGGTGAGGATCAAGGAACTTTTTGGGTCTAAGGCAGCAATATCAAACATTCCCCCATTCCCTGGCATGGGGACAACGATAGAGTGAATTAATCCCCACAACAACAGAGGAAGGGTGACCACAAATCCAGCCAGAGGACCGGCAATGCTGACATCAAATAAGACTTTCCGATTCGGCATCGGCGACTGGATTTTAATGAACGCCCCAAAGGTGCCTAAGAAAATGGGGAAGGGAATAAAATAAGGCAGAGTGGTCTTAATTTTATAAAAAACTGCTGCCAGATAGTGACCGGATTCGTGGATGCCAAGGATGACCATCAGTGCCAAAGCGTAGGGTAAACCCTGGAGTAATAAGTTAGGGTCCGATTGCACCTGGTCGGGAGAAATTCCGGCAATTTGGGTCCCGACAATGGTTGTGGTAAATAGGGTGATCACGGCTAGTAAGAGGGCGAGTCCAGGTTTCCTTAAGTCCTCGCTGGGTTCGGTTTGTTCCGAATTGGGAACTAAGATAAAAAATGCCTTGCCTTTGATATCTTCCTGAAAAATAGTTAAGAAGCGATCGCCAAATTTATCTTCTATTTTGTCTCGAATGCGTTGATAAGCTAACTCCGGCGGCGATCGCAACTGACCCCGACAGATGACAGCTTGCGGACGGTAATTAATCTGATGCAGGGCGTAAACAGTCCAATCAAAACAAGCGCGTAATTCCTGTTCTTCCCGTTCATCAAGGGCTCGTACTTCCGGGGGAGTGGCAGGAGGACCTAAGCGAGATACAGCTTTGATTCCGGCTGATTCCGGGGCTGGATCCCCTCCTGAGTCCTGTTCTGATTGGGGGCGTATATCCCGGCGACCCCAGAAAAACAGCACCCAATACACGAGAGGCGACACCAAAAATGAACCAAGGGCAACTTCAGTGGGTAAGGGGCTGCGATCGCCATGAATGACAAACCAGGCAATCCACAGGAATGCTGGGGCCATTAACACCAACCACAAAACCCAAACCGGAGTGCGCGTCAGGTGTGCCACACGCTGCCGCAAAATAATGTATGTAATAAATCCGAGAAGCAGTAACCAGAGAACCATGCTATGCCCAAACAACCACGGGCTGTCTTTGATGATATTTTTGCCTTTTCTCCCAATCGAGAGACTTTAGGCGCGACAGCTTATCTCATTGTAGAAAATAACGCCAATATCCTGGTGGATTGTCCTGCCTGGGATGAATCGACCGAAGAATTCTTGAATCAGCAAGGGGGCGTGCGTTGGCTGTTTCTGACCCATCGCGGCGGCATTTCCAAGGTCAAGGAAATTCAAAAAGCAACCGGCTGTGAAGTCATCATTCAAGAGTGGGAGGCCTATTTGCTGCCCCAATTGACGGTGCAGACGTTTGAGAACGATTGCACCCTTAGCCCCAGTTGTCAGGGGATTTGGACCCCCGGTCATTCTCCCGGGTCTTCCTGTTTATATTATGGGGGTCACGGCGGGGTTTTATTGGTGGGGCGGCATTTACTTCCAAATGCGGCGGGAGAACCCATGCCTTTGCGAACCTCGAAAACCTTTCATTGGACCCGGCAAATTCAGTCCGTTAAGGTGCTGCAAGAGCGGTTTACACCGGAGAGCTTGCACTATATCTGTCCGGGGGCGAATACGGGCTTTTTACGGGGGAAACGGGTCATCGACTGCGCCTATGAGCATCTTTTGGCGATCGATGTCCAAGGGTTGCGGGAGTTAGAAGCTGTTCTGTGACTGTCTCCTGCCATAGCTGAAGCCTCCTCTCTCCTCGTGACTGGGCTTTGCCATGACACGAGGAGGAGGAGAGGGGGGTTACGAAGCGGGAATTTAGAGTGGTCCACAATTCTTGCTAAAATGCAACCCTGCGTGTCCTTGAATTGTTGGTAAAAATCATGTCCGTTGCAACTCCTTACGCGAACGCGCCTGATGTCTCAACCGAAGATTATTTAGTAATCGGGTTAGCTACTTGTTTTCTCAAGCTAGATGGGGAAATTCATCAGGTCCAAGTTATAGAACCGATCCCGTCAGCCGCCTTAGAAGCGATTTTTAAGGGAGTTCCCACCTCCTACCAAATGGCTTGGGCCACAACCCTCGGTGCAGTGTTGGAGGGCGATCAGCCGAAATTCCCCGAGGGGTTCCCCGCTGATGCTCAATTCTGCGATGATTTTCCAGAACGGGCGATCGCGACAGTTCGCACCTATCAACACCGTCCTGAAGCTTGCGAGGCGATCGCCCTGGGTTCAACTCATAGCGAATTTAACTATTCGATTGAGCGTAAGCGTGTTCTTAATTCCGATAACATTGTTCGCCCGGAGGATAACGTTAAGCAACACGAATACACTCATCAGGTCTTGTAATGGGTCAGAATTGAGTTGGGGGGGGAGTGCGGCTTTAACCCGATGACTTTTCCCAACTGAATATTTATCAAAAATGAGGGATGAATCATTGTTTTATAAGTGATAGTTCATTTCTCATTTTTATGACCCCTTTGATTGAGGGAATCAACCCGAATGCGTTATTCAGAAAAATTTAACCATGAGTGAAAATCCACCGCTTTCTTTAGGAGAACAAAATTATCAAGACTTTGCGGAACGCTATGCCGCAGCCATTGAAACTAAACCTCATAATGCCTATTATGAACGTCCCGCTACCCTGTCCTTATTGCCTAATGTAGCAGGATTGCGCGTTTTAGATGCGGGATGTGGTCCAGGAATTTATACCCACTGGTTGCTCGATCGCGGTGCGGAAGTGGTCGCCTGTGATGTGACACCGAAAATGGTGGAAATTACTCGGCAACGAGTGGGAAATTCTGCTGATGTATATTGTGCGGATTTGGATCACCCCCTGAGTTTTGCCGGGGATGGCGAGTTTGATTTAGTGGTTTGTCCCTTGGTGTTGGACTATCTTTTAGACTGGTTGCCTGTGTTTCAGGAGTTTTTTAGAGTGTTAAAAGCGGGTGGCATTTTAGTATTTTCCTGTGGTAATCCTACCGCAGATTTTATTTATAGTTGCCAGCAAAAAGGAGAGTTAGCTAATTATTTTGAAGTAGAAGATTTTGTAATGGAATGGCGATTATTTGGCAAGCCTTACCCGATTATTAAATCCTATCGACGACCGTTACAAGCAATTTTAAATCCGTTAATGCAGGCGGGGTTTATGTTGGATAAAATCCTGGAAACTCAGCCGACGGAATCTTTTAAAAGAGCGGATGCTGAGGGATATGAACATTTGATGCGATCGCCCGGTTTTATTTGTGTTCGTTCGCGCAAATTGGTACAGGTTTTGGGTTAAAAATTGGCAATTTGGTTTTGAATTGAGTCAGGAATATCATAAACTCAGAATCAGGTGATACTGGATTGACTGGAGGGACAAATGGAACTGATGACGGAACGGATTGAATCAGTTAAAGCAGGGGCGATCGCCGGATTTTCCGTGGCAGTCGCCTGGGAGGTGACCGGTTTAGGGAATCAGTTGATATTATCTTCTGGGGTTGAGAGTTGGGCGATTTTCCCCGAATGGCAGCGCTTGTGGTTAAGTGGTGCAAGTGCGGGGGTTGCCGGCTTTTTGTTTGGGGTGACTTATCGTTATATTATCCGGGATGATGTCAATCCTCACCTGAAATCGGGGGCAGTATTTGCCTTTGGATTAGTCCGGGGTTTGGCTCAAATTGAGGTAGGATTAAGCAATCAAAGTAATATTTTACCAGTGGTTGTGGCAGCGATTGAAAGTATTTTAATGTTTGCGGTAGCCAGAGTTTTATTAGATGCTGCGATCGCCCGTCATTGGGTTAAGCCTTTTTCTAATTTCTGACTCGCCCTCCCCTTGCTAAGGGGTAGGGCTGTTTCATTCTAAAGGGCAATCGAGAAAAGAAAAGGCGTTCTCTCTGCTATAAAATGGAAGAGAACACCTTATTTTTTTAAATCATGTCTATTTTAATCGATTTCCTCAAGCAAGTCAAGGACTTCCGAAGAGCCAAAGGAACAAGACATCCACTGTGGTTCATACTACTGATTATTATCTTGGGACTTATGAACCGCCATGTCGGCTATCGTGCTTTAGGAGATTTTGCTAAATTTAATCGTAAAATTCTTATCAAGATTGGCAGATTAGCTAAAAATAGAGTGCCACCATATTCTACAATTAGAAGAGCAATGGAAGGGATTAACAATGCTTGTTTAATCGATATTTTTAATCAATGGGCCGCTCAACTCCCTCCGGAAAATATTTTAGAAAACTGGGTAGCAATTGATGGCAAAAGTATCCGAGCTACGGTTGAAAACTATCGGAATAATCAGCAAAATTTTGTCTCAATTGTTTCGGCGTTTTGTCAAGAGAATAAATTAGTATTTGCCTTGCATAAATTGGAAAACAAGAAGGGTACGGAAATCAAGGTAGCCAGAAAAATCATTGAAAACCTACCTTTTAACAAGGTTGTATTTACGTTTGACGCACTCCATTGCCAAAAAGAAACTGTGAAGCTCATTCGGAATAAGGGGTGTGACTACTTGGTGTCGGTCAAGGAAAATCAACCTAAACTATATAAGGAAATTCAGAAAATTGCTCAGAAATCAAAGCCCTTAAGCCAGCATCAGTTTTTTGACTCCAAGCATGGTCGCCAGGTGACGAGAACTATATCGGTATTTCCCGTGAATAAATTCATCACTTCAAACTGGCAGGACTCTCAAGTCTGTATCCAGGTAAAACGAGAGGGGATAAGAGAAAAAGATAAACCTTATTACCATCTAGCTTATTACTTGTGTAGTCGCCCCGGAAATGCTGAGGTGTTTGCCAAAAAGATTCAAGGTCATTGGTCTATTGAGAATCAACTACATTGGCCAAAAGATGTGGTTTTACAAGAAGATTCATATCCCATCCATAATCCTGAAGCGGCTACCAACTTGTCAGTTCTTAAAACCCTAGGAATGAATCTTTTCAGAAGTTTCGGGTTTGACTCAATAACTCAAGCTCAACGTTGGCTGGCTCATCATCCTGAGCGACTCTGTATTTTAGAGAATATTTAACGGCCTGTTTTTCAAGGCAATCTACTTTTTCGTCTAAATCTATGACGATTGTATCGTTTAGAGCGAGGTCCTTTTTGTGACAATCGCCAAACTTTAGAATTCTGGCAACAAATGGCAGTCAGTTATATTCAAGAAGGCGGTTCCCCTTGTTCCCGATTCCAAGACTACCTGCAAAAAAGCGATCGCCTCATGGGGTACAAACTCCAGGATATCTGGAAAGACGGCAAGGCGATCGTCAATGCTAAACATTATACCGAAGACCAACCCTTTCTCGACGCTTCTCGCCAATATTTAACCATCAATACTCCCCTCAAAGATTTGATGTTTCGCCACACTCGCGATACCTTGCGCCAATATTATCGCCGAGGTTTGTTGGATCGCGATATTCCCCAACGGGAAGTGCAGGATCATGCGATCGTCTTAGAAGGCGATCGGGAAATCCCTCTCTATTGCGCTGTCAGTGACTATGTTCGCCACTTTTATAATCGTGCCCAAAAAGACAACCGCAAAGCGTTAGGATTTCTCATGACCCTCTACCGCAAACGCCTCACCAGTTCCTTTTATGCCATCCGCGAATCTTTGCAACGCCGCCTCAATGGTATCAGTATTACCGCAGATGACCTCAATGATTTAGAGGATGCCGATGATGCTATTTTAGAAGGAATGGAGTCCTATTTTGAACAAACGGACCCGGAAGAAATCGCCTATTTAGAAAACTTACTTCGCCAATTTGAAAATACCGGCGATGATAGCAAACTGTCTTATTTTATCACAATTTTGCGCCAGGAACTCAACCAACGAGAAAGTGCCATTGTGTTTACCCAATATACGGACACAATGGACTATTTGCGAACTGCCTTACAGCAATTATATGGGTCCCAAGTCGCCTGCTATTCTGGACGCGGTGGCGAACTTTACGAGGCGGGAACCTAGAAAACCTTGCCCAAAGAGCAAATTAAATCCCAGTTTCGAGAAGGAATCATCAAAATTTTACTCTGTACCGAATCCGCCTCAGAAGGGCTAAACCTGCAAACTTGCGGCATTTTAATTAACTATGATATGCCTTGGAATCCGATGCGAGTGGAACAAAGAATTGGCCGATTAGACCGGATTGGGCAACGGTATGAAACGGTGAGAATTCATAACTTTTATTATGATGGGACTGTCGAGGCTAAGGTTTATAAAAAACTGCGCGATCGCATTAATGCTTTTCAAACCATTGTCGGAAATCTCCAACCCATCCTCGCCCGCGTTCCCACCTTTATTGAACGGGCCGTCATGAGTGCGGACCCGGAAGAAGAAGGGGTGATGCTGAGTGAATTCGAGACCGTTTTAGACGCGCCGCCCTTACGTCCCGCCCTCGATGAAATGGTACAAATCGATGTAGAATCGGACCTGAAAGAAATTAGCAAGCCCTTACCATTAACTCCTATTATATCAGAAACCATCCAATATCTATTTATTAATTCTAAACATTTTAAAAAACTTCATATTAAATTTTATCCCGTCTCTGAGGGGATATTTCAACTGGTGGATAAGTCTGATAATTATCGGGTTACATTTTCTCCCCAGGTTTACGAAGAAAACCCCTCCTTACACTTTTTAAATTTTGGGAATCCCCTATTTGAAAACCTACTGAATCGGCTGGTGAGGAAAACAGCCCTCCGCCAGAGTGACCCTGAAGAAAAAAGCCCTAAACTTTCTCCGGTTTCTGCACCACTGCCGGAAGTCGGCAAGTGAAACTAGACCCTAATCCGGGCTGACTTTCTACCGTGATACTTCCCCCCATCATCCGACAGAAATTCTGACCGATCGCCAACCCTAAACCTGTCCCGCCATATTTTCGAGTATATTTCTCATCGGCTTGGACAAAAGGCTGAAATATTTTCTGAATTTGTTCATCAGTCATACCGATGCCGGTATCGGTTACCGTAAACACAAAAATCTCCGTATCGGGATTTGAGGGGGATTCTTCGCCAAAGGTGACTCCCGCGATGCGTTCCACGGAAAAGGTGATTTGACCATTTTGGGTAAACTTAGCGGCATTACTCAGCAGGTTGAGAAGCACCTGCTTAACCTTGCTGCGATCGGCAATCATGGTCCCCAGTTCGTCCCCATACTTTACCTCAAATTGATTACCATTTTTAAGCATTGAAACTTGCGTATGGCTTTGAACTTCGGCAATGAGGGCGGCCATATTAAACTTTTCTAAATACAGCTTCGTATGACCCGCTTCGATTTTAGAAATATCCAGAATATCACTGATAATCGTGAGCAAATGCAACCCAGATTGATGAATTTGCTCTAAGTCACATACAAATTCCTCTAATCCCTCTTCCTGGGCTTGGTCCCGCAACAAGTCACTATACCCCAAAATCCCATTCAGAGGGGTTCGCAACTCATGACTCATCGTGGCTAAAAACATACTTTTAGCATGGCTGGCGGCTTCTGCCGCTTCCTTGGCCTGTTCTAATTCTAATTGAGTTAATTTATTCCCCGTGATATCCCGGATAATTGCCAATACTTGTTGATGACCGCTGACTACCATCCGCACTTCAAAATAGCGGCGGGTTTCATTGATAAACCAATCATATTCAAAAATTTGGATATCATCGGTTTCCAAAGCAATTTGTACATATTTTAAATACAGACGGGCTAATCCTGGAGGCAAAATATTGTCTAGGTTTTGAGCTAATAAATCCCCGGCAGGACGCAGCAGGGTATCGCCTCTTCCCCCCTTAAAATCCATGAAGGTCCCATCTTGGCTAAATTGCAACATTAAATCTGGAATCGCTTCAAGGAGGGCACGATTTTTCGCTTCACTTTGATGCAGGGCTTCTGCACGTTCCTCTAGGGTGGCGATCGAGGCTTTCAGTTGCTCAGTCATGCTATTAAAAGATTCCGCCAGGAGGAAGAGTTCATCATGACTCCCAACTACAATCGTTTGATCGAGGTCTCCCTCAGCTAGGCGCTCAGTGGCAGCGGTCATTTCCTGTAGGGGTCTGGTGATGGAACGCGCCAGCACCAAGGCGAAGAGGGTTCCTACCAAGGTTGCGCTTACGGCAGCCATCATCCCTTGATTGCGAATTGCCACCATTTTTTCCCGCAAATCGGTGGTAGATAGGCCGATACTGACAGCTCCGAGTAACTGATCCTCTCGAATGACGGCTTTCCCCGCAACCAGGCGATCGCCTTGCCATTGAAAAACGGTCTGGTTACTGTTAACCAGAATTAGTCCCAAGGCATCAGGTTCGGTATTGTAGCGCCAAATTTCATCGCTATAAATATCAGCAATCAGTCGTCCGTCCCGTCCATAGATGCGCCCAACTACCAACACTTGCTCGCTGCCAAGTTCTTGGAGAATTTCTTCTAAAAAATCTGTCTCTTGGCTTTGGAGTGCATGACCCGTGGTCACGGCTAAGGTGGTGAGTACAATTTCAGCCTTATTTTCGAGTTCGCTGCCGAAGTTTTGTTGGGTGCGACGAAGGAAAAGCCCGGTGACACTCCCCACGGTAACCACGGCTAACGTAGTCATCGCTAACGTTAGTTTACTGGCAAGGGAAAGACCTCTTCTCCTGTTAAAGATAACCATGCCCCTTACCTATGTTTTACCCATAAATATAACTCCGGCATTTTGACCCTACACTGAGACGGAGCAAATCTATCCATTTGGGCAGGCGTGCTCACCGGAAGGAGTAGAACTTGGGCCTTAACTCTTTCGAGTATATCGGAGGGGGGAGAAGAGAGGGTCACCGGGTGACTCCCCAGAACATTGCAGCCGCGATCGCCGTCGGTCGGGGGTACCGTCGTGTTACTTAAGGGTGAGATGTCCGGAAAGGATGCAACTGTGGATTGACAACCCCAACTGATTGCTGTGGCAGTCGCACCCCCCCGAGTAATGGCTCTTAAGTGGTTTTTGAGCATGAGGTTACGGTTTGGGTTTATCAAATTCATGGGTGTAAAGCCCGGTCCTTCGTGAGACGGCGTTTAATCGAGGTGTTACCATTGCCTATGTCCACCTCCTTTAAGTTAGCACTGCCTACCCTGGGGCACAGGGCCTCAGTTAAACAGTTCTGGAGAGATCCCCTCTAGCCAGGGTGGGGAAACCCCGCACTATTAGAAAAGTTGCTTCCCGAAGAAAATTAAGCCTAATGCTTAGAATCCCTGTCTATTCAGAGCGCCGAGGATGTCAACCCCTAGTTTTTTAATATTACTACTCGGCAAATTAGTCGTTTTTTTGGCAGCAAACATCCGGTTTCTGGTCTCCTTGATCTACTCCTGAATCGATGACTGAAACGATCGCCCCTCGCCCCTGTCAGCTTTCCCGTTCTGAAGTAGGGGCGATCGCGAGTGTTAATACTCACGGATTCCCCTGGATCCGACCAGAGTGACTGCCCTGTGAAGTCAATCCGATGGAAAATACTGAAACTATTCGACCATTCTACCAAATCCCTCGGACCCCATGCCGAGTCTATCCCTACTCAGTAATTTTACGGGGTTTTTTCCAGGTCTCCAAAAAATTTACAGGGGTCGGGTTTTTCTCCAATTCCTGTGGGTAAGTTTTGCACCCAAGGCGATCGCCCGGGTCCATTTCCTGGGAAAAGCCCAGGCTAATTATACTTAATCCACGGCCCAGGATACATTCTTCGGGGGGTTAACCGTGACCGGGAGACATACGGTGAAAGTCGAACCAATCTCAGACTGACTTTCCACAAAAATCTTACCCCCCATCAGCTTACAAAAGCGTTGGCCGATCGCCAATCCTAAACCGGTCCCCCCATATTTGCGGGTTGTGGAGGGGTCCGCTTGGGCAAATGCCTTAAAGATATGCTGCTTCTGTTCCGGGGTGATACCAATTCCGGTATCTTTTACCCGGAAAATTGCATATTCAGTGGCGTTTATAGCCTCAGATTCTAGAGAAGATTGAGCCGGCGCATCCTTCGCCGTTTTTTCCTTGATAATCTTTTTAACGGACATAGAAACCGTCCCGGATTTGGTGAATTTGGCGGCATTGCTCAGTAGATTTAACAACACCTGCTTAACCTTCGTGCGATCGGCATACATACTGCCAATATTTCGAGGGCATTGGATCTCTAGCTGATTACCATTTTTCTGAACCAAAGGCAAAATCGTAGTCTGCACTTCCAAGAGCAATGTAGAGATATCAAAAGTTTCTAAACATACCGTCATTTTTCCGGCTTCTAGCTTGGAAATATCCAGAACATCGCTGATAATTCCCATCAAGTTTTTCCCGGCTTGTCTGATTTTTTCTAAATCAGAAACAAAATCTTCATAGCCTAACTCTTCCGCTTCTTCTTCCAGTAAATCGGTATAACCAATAATGGCATTCAGGGGAGTTCGGAGTTCATGACTCATGTTAGCCAGAAAAACACTTTTAGCATAATTTGCAGCTTCAGCGGCTTCCTTGGCTTGTTGCAATTCAAACTGGGCTAATTTACTTTCCGTAACATCCCGAACAATTGCCAACACTTCATTATCCCCACACAGAGCAAAGCGGGCTTCAAAATGGCGACGTTTTCCGTTGATAAACCACTCATATTCAAAAACTTGAATATCCCGAGTCTGTAAGGTGCTATTAACGTATTTTAAATAAAGATCAGCCAGTTCGGGAGGAAAAACCAATTCCACGCTTTTTTGTAACAATTCACCTTGAGGTTTTAAAATTGTATCGCCTCTTCCTCCTTTGTAATCAATAAAAGTCCCCTCCTCGCTAAATCCAAACATTAAATCCGGAATTGCCATCAGCAAGGCCCCGTTTTTAGCTTCGCTTTGATGCAAATCCGCAGTCCGGTCCGCCATATTTTCAAAGAGTTCTCTGAGGCGATCGCTCATGGTATTGAACGAGTGAGTCAGCAGGCCAATCTCTTCGTAAGCTGGAATTTCAATAGTTTGGGTGAAGTCCCCTTCTGCAATACCTTCCGTGGCTGAACCCAACTGGTACAAGGGGCTAGTTATCGACCGCGCCAGCATTCGAGCAACCACTACCGCCACAAACCCAGTGAGTAGGGTTGCCAAAATTCCCGTTATACTGGCAATAAACATCTGCCGATCTAACAGGGCAGTAGAGAGTTCTATCTCCAGGGCCGCGACGGGGCGGCCTTCTACGATGACCGCTTTCCCTGCAATCAAACGCTGATCCTGCCAACGATACCGGGTGAGATCGGTCTCTAGGAGTTCCGCCCCAAAGAGGTCTACCGGGTCGTTGGCTTCCGCTTCGGGAGAATCCTGGGCAATGACCTGTCCGTTGGTTTGATAAATGCGCGTTGAAAGCGCAATTTCTCGCCGCTGGTTCTCGTCAACTAGGGTTTGCAGAAACTCGCTGTCTCCTTCACCCAGCGCATTCCCCACACTGATCGCCAGGGTCTCTAGTAACTGATCCGCTTGTTGTTCAAGCTGTTTTCGCAGAGTTTGTTGCTGACTCCAAATCGCGATCGCCGTGATGGTTGCCATCGCGACCAGGGTTAAGGTCGTCACAGAGAGCGTAAGCTGGGTAGTCAGAGACCGTTTTTTTCTGATGAATTTTCCCATGAAAATGATGTGTTTAGACCCGCCTAGACCCCGCCTTAGAATCTCTTGTGGTCAAGATCAACAGTGGGGGGCTTGAATTGCCTCTATTATGAACTTTTTTACCCGTTGTTGCTCAACTTTGATTTACACCCTTGGGAATGGTTATAAACTATGTTGACAGTTTTGAGACCAATCTGTTATATTTATTCACATTTTATAAAAATTATTTTCAATTTTAGGAAGAGGACTTACTAAAAGTTTCAACCCTTACGTGTTGATATAGGGGCGCTCACCGCAGCCCCGTTACCCACTAAAGGGGCTGCATCCGTCGTAAAAAAATCATTTGAGCATCATCCGAGTTGACGTCCCTGCAAAGGGAAAAAGGGGATTTATAACAAGTCCACTAAGTTTTACGCGGGTTTTACGGGGGTTTAGGGTGCAGGAGTGTCCTTGCCTCTAGATTCTAGAGAGGGGCGATCGAGTAAACCTGTGGCTTTCCATGCCCAATAAACCGTAAAAGCCCGGCCCAATTGGTGAAAGGCTTTTTCTACTTCCTCAGATGAATTAATGGATTCGGGAGTGGGGGGAGTTTTTTGTCCATTCATTGTTGTGAATCCGGAATAATAGTGAGGTCAGTCTATAATCAGCGATCGCCGGGAAAATCTAGGTAACTGAAGTCAGCGATCGCCTATGATTAAACAGGAGTTTAGGAGTGAGGCAGATAACTGACAGATCTGACCTTGATCGAGTAAAGCAGCGATGTCAATTCTCCCCAGACTTTCCTTTCCCTCCATTTCGGTACTAACTTCCCCCGGGCAGAAAAGTTTGCTGGATCATCTGTTCCCCCGGTGCCATCTCCGGGTCCCGTTTTTCCTGCACTTTTTGCCCATCAAATGGGGTATCATTATTAGGATTTTCTGTTGGGGGGTCTACATCCCGATCAATAGAATTTGGGGGTTCTTTGGCGCTAGAAAAATCGATTAGCTTCCGTTCGGGTTTAGGCATAGTTCGTTTCCTCTAATCAGGCTCAAAAAATTAGGCAGGGATCCAAAATTCACCCAGAAATTGCCCCTTTAATCCGGAAAAATCTTTCAAAAATTGCTAGAGAATACTCCGCAATTCCTTTATTTTTTATTAAAACCAAAAGAATTTCCTCTATCCATAGGAAGAAATGAGAAACAGCAGGAAGGGGTACCGCTTATAAAAAGTACGGAATGGGAGACGCAAGCCTAATTTTTGATCCTGATGGAGATGACAGATCAAATCCCTAAGTAGGGCCAGAACTCTTAAAATTACCTACAAAGAGCAGTAGGGCAGGTATAACCCACCCTACTGCTCTTTTGCACTTAGGACTTAGCCCAGTGCCACACCACACTCCACCCAAATTGAAGAAAAATTAGAATAGATAACCAGCGCCCAAAAGCAAACTAAACGCGGCTTGATCGGTATTTCGATAGGCATCAAACGCGACTTTGGCATCACCAAACAGAACAATATTTTTCTGAACCACTGCCTCTAAGCCGGTGGCGAGAGTTAACGCATCTTGGTTACCCAAAGCCGTTTGTTGACCCCGTTCGGTAATAATGGAATAACCGCCACCGAAATATACATTAGCATTGTCGGTAACCGGCAAATCCAGGGATAACATCGGGATCAATGCTGCTGCATTATTATTGATCAAGGCTGATCCGCGCACAGACACCGGAGAATTTGGAACTTGATAACGGCCCTGAAGATTCCCTCCAAAGCTTTCGTCGCCTTGTCCGTCATCGGCGTTATAAACGTTACCGCCTAGACCCGCACCCAGATAGTGACCATTCATTCCTTCCTTGCCGGTTAGGGTTTGTAACCCTTCGGCATAAGCAGCACTACGCTCAAGGAGGATAGGGGCTATCATGACAATGGATAAAGTAGCCAGAGTGGCAACAGACTTCAGAATTCGTTTCATAAGAGTCGGTTGGTGAATAAAATCTTTACAACCGTTAATACATTGACTGTAGGGGGTGACAGCGACTACCTGGAGAAGGGATGTGGAGGTATTTCAAGTGACTTTTACAAAGCAAAAGCGATCGCCGGGAATATTTCCCCTAAACTGACCTAAAACTGCTTACTCTATCAGGATTTAACTCTCATCATAAACTGGCGATCGCAAACGGTTTAACCCCGAAAAAGTCCCGGCCCTTCAGACAGTCTTCAAACTGGCAAATGAACTGGAACAAGGGCATTAATTCTCAGTCCTTTCCAGGGGCGATCGCCTCTAGAAAATTCTCTGTCTAAAAAAAAGTCGGTTGATTTTCCCACATCAACTCAACCGACTATTCCGGATAAAAACCCTAAAATCCCTCTTTTAAACTGAACGATGATTCAGCACCACTTTATCCAGCAGCTTTTGCTGAGTGATGTAACCCAACTCATAACAATATCCGGGTAAAACATCTAATTTCTGCCGGACTCGGTGACAAGCTTTGCTGCGTCCGAACTCCGTCCGTTTACTCATCACCCAGTTGACATGAGCTTCTTTATTCAGCGCCTTCCTAATTTTAACAATTTGTTTGATTAATTTTTGGGCTTTTTCCGCATCATCACTTTCTAAATATTCCCACTGCCCATAATTAGAAACTGCATATTTATGGGATTTGTCCAATAAATAATGAAGGGATTTAAACAACAATTTGACGTCAGATTTCATTAGCATTTCCACTTTTAAAGTTTTCTGGATGATTTCCGGGTCGCTCATACTGATAAACTTCTGTAAATCACAAAACTTATATTCCAAAGCAGAAACCGCTTTGTAAATATCATCCAAAGTCCGCTCAATTTCATCGGAAATCAGTTGTTGTTGTTCGGGTAAGAATAAGGTGCCTTGGTGAGCGCGATAGGCCACTCCTTCTAATACAGGATAGTCACAAATCCCCGTTTGGCGATATTCGGAGGTAAATCGGGCAATCAAGCGTTCCTCATACCGTTCTTCTTTAGAGGGATTCGGCTGATGCCGGTTTAAATTCGTTTGCCGAATCGTTTCTAACCACTCTCGCACCGCTGCTTCCACCTCGGGATTATGGGAAATTTTGGTATTTCTCCCCCGCGCATGAGCGACGGTAATATAACAAGCGGTGATACTGGTAATGGTAGAGAGGAAAAAGAAAAATAACGAAAATCCCAACCGGGAAAAATTGAGAGCAAACAAATTCCCAAAGAAATTACTGGAAGCGAGGCGGACTTCTTCCACCCCCGAGGTAATTTCTCCATATTCGTTAAAATAACGACTAAAAACCAGGGGTAATTCTCGATTAACAAAAATTAGGTCATTTCCCAGTTCGCTGCGAATTTTCAACTTTTCTTCCCAGTCCTCTCGAACGGCAAAAGTTTCGCTGCGTAAGCGGTCTGCTTTTTGGCAAAGGGGTAAGTTTTCTGCGGGGACGCGACTCCAATCCCGATCGCGATCGGCAACGGACCCGTTAGTTTCAACGTAGAGGGAATCCCAACGCGGATCGGTTCTAGGAATTTGGGATAAAAGCTGGAGATTATCCTGACACTGAGCAAAGGTCCGTTCATAGGCATCGGGATTAGGGTCAACTTGGCGAATTTTCCGGTCATGTTCGGCGATTAATTCTTCGGCAAGTTTATAACTCAATCCAGGACGATTATTAATTAGTTCGGCCCCAATTCCCGCCACGAAAGATTGAAGGATACTCATCAGGAAAAATCCGGCAAATCCAACCTGCGCCCAATACTTTTTACCGGGTCGGTTCCCGGCAGTTGCGGTCCCCGCGAGGTTAGTCCAATTCAGGATAATTAAGTTTAAAACAAAGCTGGCGATCGGCGCAACCCAAATATTGCCCACTCCTTTAAAAGCAAATAAAAGAATGGGAAAGTTAGTGATGGCATTAATTAAGGTAGCACCAGAGACAATATCGGCGGAAATTTCTGAATCTCGGCGCACGTCCCTAGGGACGAATGCTTCTCCGTCAAAATGCCGGGGATTGGCCTTAATAAATCCCAAAATGTAGAGAATTGGAGGTTTGGGGTTGAGGGAATAAAATAAATTCCAAAACCATCCTTGACGTCGGGACCGTTTGACGAGTCCAACGTATTCGGGATTTTTTTCAAGCCATTGAATCAGTAATAAATCATCGCTCAATGATGCTAATGGGCGATGCGGTCCGTTCACCGATTCGAGTTCATTAGGCCGCAATAAATCAAATTTTTCGCTTTTCATCTTAGATGTATGCCTACCGAAAAAGTGTCGGGAAACCCTGATTTCATGGAATGCATTGCCAGCAAAATACTCAGAGTCAGATGATGCAGACTACAGTCGCGATCGCCCGGGGGATTAAAAGGGCGTAAATCTTGATGACAGTAACCATTTGAACCAAATTCTCGGGCCATCAGGAAATCAAATTTACCTTTTGAATGCAAGAAACGAGAGCATATTTCCGGCTAAATTGCTGCAATAGGTAGTGCATACAGGGGTTTTGAGTTCAGAAGTGGGCAGATGAATCGTTAACAGGGATCACAGGGTGATCAATTAGGCAACAGGTCATGCTTATTTTACTAAAGCACAGCCGTGGTTGTGGGAATTTTTGCCAAAATATCCTCAAACTCCTGCAAGGGTAAGGGGAATGAGTTTTTTGGGCGATCGCCCTCCCTGAAAATTGAGGTCCTTTTCCTCTGAAATTTCCTAAAATAGGACCCTAGTTATTTGTAGCCATAGCCTATTTTCCCTGGATATTTGAAAGAAAAAAGGGTGAATTGGGGTGTGAATTGAGGGCTTATATGGGTCCTTTTAAATCCTCGGTCTCATCGATAAAATAAGGGGTAATCATCGTTAATCGGATTGCCCCTTCCCCGTTTTATCAATGACTTTTCTGATTTTGACTCGCTATAGCATATCTCACGATGAGGTGAGTTTTAGTTCGGGCAATTTATTTAAAATTTGTTGGCAATTTGCAATCATTTAGGTCATTAAAAACCCCGTCGAAGGAAACTATAACCTTCTAAGAGTCGGACTGTTCTGAGGGTTTTGGAAACGCTTCGTATTCGATGCCGAAGGCTTGGGCTAAGGCTTGACGGGCTTTTTCTGCCCAGTCTGGATCTTGTTTGATGCGATCGCGAAAGCGTTCGGACACCCGCAGGGCGATCAGTGCGCTCAGGGGCTCATTTCGCTCCGTCCGAAAGCTGATTGATTTGCCAAAGTTCGGGTTTCCCCCGGGTCTTCCTCTTCCCACTAGCCGATCCTCCGTAGACATCAGCCCTGATCATAGCAGATTAGAGCTTATTACAATTTGTAAAGAGTTACTTTTTAGAGAGTTAACGTGCTACAATACCCTTAAAAAGAAAACCGGGAACAGAAACAACCGTTCCCGAAATACAAATAAGCTAAGGACATTCTACATGAATACGGTTGTTATTGGCTACTACCCCTCCCTGGACTTGTTGAACGCAGCCATTTGGGAGCATATTAAGCATTATAAGAATGTGCAAAAGGGGGCCCGGGTGCGGTTTGAACCCTACTACCAACCGGTATGGCATCGGGGTCACATTGCCTATGAGCAGCTTAAATTTAAAGTGGTGGTGACTTACCAAACCGTAGATGGGAAGATGCAGACGCGTCGGTGTTCCAGTCAAGGGTGGAGTGTTTATGCCATTTCTCGGGAAGGAAAACAGGTAAGGGTGATAGGATGGGAGGGTCCGTTGAATAATCTAGGGCGCGAGTATAGTCTCGAATCTGGGGAAGAGGGCAAAACTTGTACTTGTGAGGCGTTCCAGCAGCAGGGGAGACTAACAGGGGGTAAGTGCGAGCATTTGGGAGTAGCAACGCCGGAACTTGACCGCACGCCCTGGTTGGAATATCCTATCTATAGTTACCCCGCCCCGTATAAAATTCCCCATCGGCCCCAACCACAACCGGAAGAACTTCGGAACCCAGACCCTACGCCTGTTAACTTTGTACAACTCACACCGGGTTTAGTTCCTACCCCCGGGTTTGAGTTAATTTCTCAAGCTGGAGGGGGCGATCGCTATCCCATATTAGCTCGCTTGCGCTCTCACCAAGGTCACTCTCACACCGCTGTGCTCGGTACGGTCATTCAGGACGGAGAATGGATGACTTTTACGGATACTCGGGGCAGTTATGGACGAGCGGTGACAGCCACGGAGACTAACCTGCGCTTGATTTGCCAAGATTTGCTCTTGCGATCGCGTTATAAGGATTGGACTTTGATCGCAACCTACCCCCCTCAAGAGGTCAAGGGACCGCAAGCGCTGACTAGAAAAAAGGATTCCACCGCCAATCCCCCGCAAACTGAACCGCGCTGCCGAATTCGGGTCGAGAAAGACTTAAAAACTGGATTATACTCGTTATATAATTTAGAAACTAAAAGTTTCGTGGTTCAAGCCTGTCCTAAATCAGAGGTGAGCCAACGAGCTAAATTGCTAGTGGATAGCGGACATCTGGTGAATGCAGTTGATCGCACCACGGGGAATTGGTATAATTTTCAAGATGGCAATTGGCACTATGTCGGGACAAAAGAGATTTCAAAAATCGCTCAGGTTTAACCCGATTAGGGGGCGATCGCATCCTAATCTCCAACTTTCCCTGCTCTATTTTTAAGGGCACCACAGGTATTAAGCACAGAGTATTTTTAATTATCAGAAGATACCCTATAGGGTAAATTGAAGGTATTAATTTTCAGCAAACTTATTGCTAGCTGCCTTTACTAAACCTCTTCATTTATCCAGTCTAAAATGACCTGATTAACGAATTCTGGTCTTTCATCATAGACCACATGACCCGCCTCAGGAATCGTTACCAGTTGTACATGAGGATTTAAGTTAGCAATTTCTCGGGCACTATTAAAGGGAACAATTCGATCCGCTTGTCCCCAGAGTAATAGGATGGGAATTTGTAAATCAGATAACAAATCTCTGATGATAGGGCTATATTCAGGGTCGCTGCGGGTGAGGGAGAGGCGGTAGAATACTTGTAAAGCGCCGCGATCGGTTGCGGGCGTCGCAAATAATTTAACTAATTCCTCATCCACTAATTCGGGGTTTTGATAAATTTTCCGCAGAACCCAGCGCAATAAACCCGGTTGGCGGACAATTTTAAAAAGCGGCCATAATAACAGCGGGGATGAGAAAAATTGCTCGATCGCCCTAGCCCATGCTGGAGGTTGTCTCGGTTGCGGGTCCGGTAGGGTTAGCATCACTAAACCTTGGGTCATTTGGGGATAAGTTGCCACAGTCGTTAAGGCAATTAATGCACCGAGAGAATGGCCGATAACCACAGCAGGTTTGGCAATGAAACTACGCCAAAAATCATAGACTAATTCCGCCCATAGACTGACTCGATAGTTAGCTGAGGCTTTTTCAGAAGCACCAAAGCCTAAAAAATCAAGAGCGTAAACGGTATGATGTTCGCTAATTGGTCTTAAATTAAAGCGCCATTGTCCCAGGGAAGAACCGAACCCATGCAGAAAAATTAAGGGAACAGCATTCGCTTTAGCCCCAGGCGATCGCAGATAGGTGTAACGAATTTGATATCCGCGCCAAATCCAATCCCGTTGATCACCGAGGGGGGTTGAGTTGGAGGTTAAAAAGGGTTGCGATCGCATAGTTATTTTCGGGGAATAGACTAAAAGGGATCGATAGGGTCGATGGGACTATTATTCTACGGATTAGCGATTTATGCCTAATCCTGCTCGCCGCTGTTGTGCCATCGCAGGAACTCCTCCATCCGAAAAAGTAGCAACCCTGGGATGTTGTAGGGACCAAGGCACCCCGGCAGAGGCAACCTTGAGTCTGTTACAAACTGTCATGAATTTGGGGCGCGTCAAGCGGTATAGTAAAAACGATGGCCTCTTTGCGCTTTGAGGAATCGTCGTCTTGTCAAACCCGTCATCTGCAAATTCTGAAATTCCCGCAACCCGAATCCTTGCGATTATTAATGGCAAGGGCGGAGTTGGAAAAACCACGACTTCAGTCAATCTCGCTGCTACGTTTGCCGAACACCAGCGCATCCTCCTTGTGGATGCCGACCCTCAAGGTTCCGCGACGTGGTGGGTTCAACGCAGCAAAAAAGGCTTTGATTTCGATCTGGCTCAGGAGACGGATCCTAGTCTATTGAGTCAGTTACGCCAGGTTGAAGGTTACGATTTAATTGTAGTGGATACTCCTCCGGCATTGCGATCGCAAGCGTTAGCTGCGGTAGCCAGTTCGGCGGATTATGTCCTCCTCCCGACACCCCCTGCGCCTATGGATTTAGCGGCGCTCATCGAAACCGTGCGCGAGGCGATCGTGCCGGTGGCGGTGGCACATCGAGTGGTGTTGACTCGGGTGGATTCCCGGTCTTTGGGGGAAGCTCTGGAGGCTCAAAACACTCTGATGGAAGAAGGAATTCCCACTTGCCATGCGTTCGTTAGGACTTTTAAAGCACATGAACGGGCGGCTTTGGAGGGGGTGTCGATCGCGCAATGGCGCGGCAAAAATGCAAAGGAAGCTCAGGCGGATTATCGCCGGGTAGCTGACGAATTACAGCGTGATTGGAGAAAAAACTGATGACTAGAAAAAAAATTGCCGATTTAATCAGAAATGAAGCTCAAAAATCAGTCGATTCCGAAGTAGAATTTTCGGAAGAAAATCAAGCGGAACCGATTGAAGTAACTGCTCAGAGTCTGGGTTCCGAGTTGGAATCAACGGTCACTGAATTGCAGGTGGCGTTAGAGGAAGCCCGGAAAAAAGATGGCGATCTGGATCGCACCCTAGCGCAGGTTCAATCAGAATTAGAGCAACAGCGCACTCTGATCCAAAATTTAGAGGGTCAGCTTAATCAAGCGAATCAGCGCAATGAAAAATGGGGTCGCCTCAATGCGGATCTACAGGGGCAATTAGAAGACCAAAAAGCTCTGGTAAAACACTTAGAGTCGGAATTAGTAGCCCAGAAAAAACTCACGGATCAGGATAAAACGGCTCAAACTAAGTTAACCGCTGAGTTGGATAAACAAAAACAATTAAATAAACAACTCACCTCCGAGATTCACCAACTCTCTCAGGTTCGTTCTGAGTTAGAGGATGCCAAAAAATCCGCCATTCAACTCGCGGTAACTAATGAAAAGGTGATTCAAGAATTGGCTCAAATTCAAGAAGAAAAGCCACCGGCCAGGGATAAAAATTTACCGATGAGAATTTCCCGTCCCACGACTTCAGATGAGAAGACTTTTCCCCCGTTTTCAACAACCGACCTCACTTGGATGGATTAATCCCCAGGAACAGGGGGTGCGAGTAAGGCAACCGAGGGAGACAATCCCTCAGTCTGAAGTTTTAATTCTCTCGATCGCTTCCACCAGTTGGCGGATGGCAACCGCTTGTTCATGGGTGGCGAAGGAAATTTCCTGAGCGTTGGCGGTAACTTCGTCGATCGCATTCAGCACCCCGGTTAAAGCAACAGCAGTTTCTGTAACGATTTCCCAATTCACTTGCACCGTTTTTGTTCCTTGTTGGGTGGCGTTAGAGGTCGCTACAACAGAGTTCTGAATATCCCCCAGCAACAGATTAATTTTATCCGCGCTTTGACGAGAGCGATCGGCGAGTTTGCGAACTTCCGTAGCAATGACAGAAAAACCCTTCCCTCGATCTCCGGCCCGGATTGCCTCAACGGCTGCATTCAGGGCTAACATATTGGTTTGATCCGCCAAACTCCCTACCAGGGAGGCGATCGTCCCAATCTGACGCGCACTTTCGTGGAGATGGTCCATTTGAAGGGCGATCTCGTCCACATTGTCTTTAAGGGTCGTCATTCCCCCCAGAGTACGATCTACGGATCTCATTCCTCCAGTGGCGCTCGATTGTGCCTGTTGAACCCCAAAATTCGCAGCAGCACAGGCATCGGCAACTTGTCGCGAAGACGCCTTCAATTCCTTCATTTGTTCTAAGGCTTCCTCGATCGCCCCCCGTTGACGCTGTTCGATTTGCAAAGCAGTAGTTTTTGCTTGTAGTAAAGCAGTTTTGTCCTGGATTTGTTGTTCTAATTCATCAGTTTGAACGATGGCTTTATTCGTTAAGGGACGCAACAATAAAACCATGCCTCCGGTTCCGAGTAGGGTGAAAAAGGCAATGGCGAAGCCCATATCAATCATCTGTTTTTGGACAGGTTGATAAAGTTCTTGGCGATTCATTTTCACCGCCAACCCCCAATTTGCCATCGCAATTGGATTAAAGGCAATCACTTCTGGGATATCACTCCCCAGGTCCGATTGTACCAATCCTGCTTCTCCCAATACCGAGCGTTCTATCGCCTTTTCCACTGCATTAGAAATGCGATCGCCGTTGTTTGGGGTTTGAAAAAAGAATTGGACCCTCTCGTTGGTGACCGTTCCCAAAATAATTTCGCCGGTTTCTCCCAACCCCGAATGATTTTGAACGATTCTTTCTAACCGAGGTACTTTAAATAAGACCAAATCTCTACCGATCCCCTGTCCAGCACTGTTATTGATTAACGTTGCCACCAGTAAATAGGAAATTTCCGCAATTTTAACGGGACCACCAATCGTTGTTTTGTTCCCTTTAGACGGCAGCAATTGCCAAAATTCGGGGGGAATTGCTACCCCTATTTTAACAAAGGGTTCTCCCTTCCCATCAAAGCGCATAATTCCTTCAATCTCTTCTGATTGCTCTAGAGCATCCGTTAAAATATCCGTGGAAACTTGTATGAATGGATTGCGTTGAATTTCGCCTTTATTATAGGCATCTAACTGATTCCGCGCTCGGGTGCGACTGGCTATCTGTCCACCAATATCTTGGAGTCTTAATAGAAATTCTTCGATCGCCAGGGTGCGGGTTTGGGCGGCAAACTCTAGGTTTCTTTCCTCGGCTTGTTTGAGTCGTTCGGATAGAGGCATAATACTGGCGATCGCCACACTCGCGCCGATCGCTAGGGCTCCCAAGGCAGAATAAATGAGCAATCTGCTCTGTAACTGCAAAGTAGAGTTTTGATGTCCTTGATCTGTCTTCCCCATTCCAGCCCCTTGTTACGTTCTCTGCTATCTGTATTTTTCTCCTCTATTTTATCGATTATTCCGTTTTTTTGCGATAGAAAATCCAGTAATTAACCGGGTGACTCCTTCTAGGTTTGACTGCCTTGAGCCCCGACCCTTAAAAATTTACCTCTTAGCTGCCTAAACCCTGATAAATTAAACTCAAGTTAATTTTTTATTAAGAAAACTCTCCTTAATAGAATCTCCCCCTATCCCGTAGAAAAATAGAGCAAAAATAAATTTTTTCCAAAACTTACCCCCTTTTAATAAGCAGTCTAAAACCTACAAACAGATTCAGGTGTAATCGGACATACTTTATTGCGAATTGGATTTTTTAGAACCTCTAGTTTAGTTAAATTTTGAAGAGCCTGTAAGGGACCTAGCTCGGAAATATCATTACTGCTTAAATTGAGTTCTGTTAACTTGTTTAAAGAAGCCAGAGGGGTAATGTCCGAGATGGCATTAACACTCAGAAAAAGGGTAGTTAAGTTCGTTAAATTCCTCAAAGGGTTAATATCGGAAATTTGATTTCCACTTAAAAACAAAATTTGTAAATTCGTTAAGGAATTAAGGGGACGGAGATTAGAAAGGGAATTACTACTCAGAAACAGTTCCCCTAGGTTTGTCAGGGAGGCTAAAGGCGTACCGTCGGTAATTTTATTAAAATCTAAAGACAGTCTAGTTAATTGCTGCAAGGACTGTAAAGGAGTCAGGTCTGAAATTTGATTTCGTCCCAGTAATAAGGTGTCCAGTTGGGTTAAAGATTGTAAGGGAGTAAGATTGGTGATGCGATTGTCATACAAATCTAGAGTAGATAACTGGGTTAAAGAGGCAATTGGGCTAATATCAGAAATTTGATTATCGCTTAAATAAAGATAGTTAAGCTGAGTGAGGGAGGCAATGGGGCTAATATCGGAGATTTGATTACGACTAAGATACAGTAATTTCAGTTGTCCCAGAGAGGCAATTGGGCTAATATCAGAAATTTCACGGTTACTAAAGGGGAGGACTTTTCGTCGAGAAAGAATGGATGAGGCGCGATCGCACTCCGATGTTCCAGCTTCTACTAATAAAGCATCTACGGTTTTTTGGGTTTCCGGTGCCAGGGTGAGGCGGTTCTCACACCACTGGGCAAACGTGGTGTAATTTTCTATGCGGTTGGATTGGGCGACTACCGGGGATATTTCCCCCATTACTCCGGTTAGCACAAGACTCAGGGCGACTGCAATCGGACCTGTACCTGTCATACGCCGCCCCTGCTGAGCCAGAGAGGGTCCAGTTTTATCAATCGTCTCAGAATAAGGCCCACAGATGTCAGGGTGCACCCTTGCCTTCTCTCCACCGTCGATGGATAATACCAACGCCAAGGGAGTTAAGTTTACCCGGTAGGATACTGTAGATAAGCCTTTTTTTAACATAGTGATCTCCAAATTGATCCGAGGGACATCTATCTATTTAGATGAACAAAGCAGGTTTTCGGTTGCCCGTCGCCCCCCTATTTTTTCCCAGGAGTTGGAAAGGCCAGTCCCATCATTTCTATACAGGTTAACACTTTTTCAGTCATTGGGAGACGGTAAAAGTTATTTATCGCTCCTTGCGATCGCCCTAATTGCCTCGGAAGGGACTACATTTAAGTAAGCCAACAATAAGTTCAGGATGTTAAAAAATGATTAAGATTTATAACAATAACAATGGGCGATCGCATTGAGGGGTGAGATACCTCAATTTTAAATAGAGTTCGCCCTGAATAAATTCACCCTTTCAATCAAGTTTTTGAAGAGTCGAAACCGATTCTATTCAGAAATTTTTCCGTAATTCTACGCAGATCTACCCAGGGAAGCATAAGGCTTCCCGGTTAAGGATCTTTACTGTTTTTTTTCTAGCATTCACCCCAATTTGAACTTAATATCCTTGAAAATTACGAAAATTTACTGAAGCGTCAAAATGCCCAACAAATTATGATAAAAGAGGCTTAATTTTTAGGAATTAAATTTAACCCTGAACTGATAAAATTTTTTCTTTTTAAAGGAACATTTTAAAATCCAGGGAGTCTTGAAAAGTGAGTGATATTTTTATGAATATTCCGGAGTAGATGGTGATTACTCTGAACTTGGTGCATCCTACGCAAACCTCTCCCTCTCAAAGCTGGGACTTTCCGGACCAGGACGTGATTCGGATTGGGCGATCGCCTGATAATCATGTCGTACTCTATAGTGCAGTGGTCTCCCGCCACCATCTCGAATTGCATCGGATTGGGTGCAACTGGAAAATCGTCAATTTAGGGACTAATGGTACCTATGTGAACGACAGCCCCATTATCCAATCCCCGGTTCTGGATGGCATGATTCTGCGCCTAGCCCGTTCGGGTCCCCAAATTCAAATTAAAAAAAAAGCCCGAGAATTTGAAAATGTGCGAAAGCAGCGGCAGGGATTAATGGTGGGGTAACTCACTTTAAAGCCGCTTTAAGTGAGCAATCAACTCCCCGCGATCGCCTGTCGAATATCTAAAGCCGTGGCAGGCGCGAGGAGGACACCGTTGCGATAATGCCCGGTTGCCAAGAGCACCTTTTCAAATCCAGGTAAAGGACCGATAATCGGCGCGGGTTGCCCCTCTGGACGGGGACGCAATCCAGCCCATGTTCTCACAATTTCCCCTCGGGCTAAATCGGGACAAAATTCGATTGACCGTTGCCAGAGTTGTTTTAACAAGAAGGGATCTCCCTGAGTGGGGTTGTTCTCCCCCTTAAATTCTACTGTTGCTCCCACCCAATAATCCGTAACCGCCTGTTCACCACCCTGACTGGGAACAATATGAACATCATCACCCGTAATCACAGGTTGGCGATCGCCATTACCCATGGGGTGATCCAGACGCAAGTGTAACGCTTGTCCCAGAACCGGGCGAATTTCTACCGGGCAGTTAAATCCCTCCGTCAAAGCTGTAGAACCCAATCCCGCCGACAGGACCAGCCAATCCACCGCTAGATTGTCTCTACTTGTAGTGAGGCGATCGCAACGCTTCCCCGACTCCCCTTCCGTATAATTAATCCGTTCAACCCGTTCCCCAAATCTAAACTTAACTCCGTTCCTTTCAGCCGCCCTCACCAAAGCCCGAGTCAAAGCAACCGGATCAACTTGTCCGTCTTGGGGAGAATGAACCGCCCCAACTATCTCCACCGTTCCCAGTTGGGGATAGCGTCGCCTCACTTCTATCGGATCTAAAAGATCCAGTTGCCAACCTTGAGCGCGACGAGTCCCTGCCAGTTTCTCCCATTGTGCCATATCTTCATCGGGAAAGCAGAGCATGAGAATACCTTGCCGGTTAAAGGAAATCGGTGCAGCCACCTCTAATTCGGGAATTAGGGTTTGATAGCGTAGAATACTTTGCTCGCGTAACCGCCACAGTCGGCCTTTGACTTTATGGCTAATAATCCCCATCAGCACGCCTAAAGCCGCTTGTGTGGCACCTTGGGCTGGTTCTTCGGAGTGATCAATCACCGTAATTTCTAAATTCGACACTAAACTCAGTTCATAAGCGATCGCTGCGCCCACAACACCGCATCCAATGATAGTAACCTGGGTCATATTTTAACTCTCCCTACTCCCCTAGCTTTAGAAAATAGGGGATACAAATAAAAAATAAAAATAGGGTGAAGGATGGAACAATTTCCCATCTCCACCCTATCCTTTAATACTCAACTCAGTTCAATTTAGCCCTTGGGAATCAGACTCAAGAAGGCATCAAAATCTTTAATCGCTCGGGCGTAGTTCTGCACGGCTAAAGAATAGTTGCCTTCCTCCGCTGCCGCATCGATCGTCTCGAAATCGACAAATAGATCTTTAGCAGTTTGACTCGCCGTTTTTTGGGCCTTGCCGTTGAGATTGCGGGAAACGTAGCCGATATCCCGACGTAAGTCACCCAGAGGACCGTGAATAAATGTCCCAGTATTCACCCAATCGCGATTGACGATGAACTGTTCGAGTTCATCCATGCGATCGCGCAGTTCCAGCACATTTCCTTCATACTGCTTAACGATTTCTAACTGAGTTGGCGAGTAGGCGGGGGGTTGGACCGCTTGCGGCGAACCACAGCTTACCAAACACACCATCACCACAGCCAAAATAGAAGCGAGAATCGAACGATAACGTCTCATAGCCAGTTTTTTGCCTTTCACTAAAATGATCTTCACCAAAATATATCAAGATTAGGTACGGCGATCGAGGGTTGATGCTTCTCTCCCCTAGGATCGATCGCCCCAAAGTCAATTTCGCCGATTAAATTTCCATGCGCCGGAAAAATGGAATCAGTGCCTTTGTAACTTCTTCCGACCAATGTTCTTGGGGATAGTGTCCCGCCTCTTCCAATTTCACCCATTCAGCATTATTAATGGAACTGGCGAATGCTTCTCCTTGAGCGAGGGGCAACCAGGGGTCCTCAACGCCCCACAAAATTAGGGTGGGTTTGTCCCACTGGGGAAACCCCTGTGCAATTTCTGCCATTGCCTGCTTTAGCTGGAGATTGCGGATTGTCCACATCAGCGATCGCCCTGCGGCAGAACTTTTAAGAAAAGGGCGACGGTAGATATCCAAGTCTGCATCGGAGATCGTATATTTGCTTCCCGCTTCCAGGGTGCGATCGACAAGCAACGGGTCCTGAGTCATCATTTCTCCGATCAACGGCAAGCCGAGTTGCTGCATCTTCCAAGGCAGTTGGGAATCGGGAGTCACCGGCGCGTTGAGCACCGCTAAGCGCAAGATTTTCTCCGGATGTCTTAGGGCAAATTGTAACCCCACAGACCCTAAAAATCCTTGAACAACTAGATAGCAGCGATCGATGTCCAGGGTGGTGAGAAAATTATCCAGGGCGGCAATAAAGGCATCGGGGGTATAAGCAAATTTACTTTTTTCCGGTTTCCCAGATAACCCAAAGCCAATCCAGTCCGGGGCGATTGTCCGGAATCCTTCCTGAGCGAGTCCGGGCATTACTTCCGTCCAGCAAAAGCTTAAGGCGGGCAACCCGTGCAGCAATACCACCGGGGGCTTTTCCGTTTCTTTTGAAGGCTGTTGCTCCAGATAATACCATTCCACACCAGCGACTTCGACTCGCTTTTCTTCTAGTCCCACAATCCTATTTTCTCAACCTGAATGTAATGTTATGAGTTTACTCCCGCAGGGACACGGGAGCAAGAGTTTCTCGGGTTGCTGAAAACGACGCGACCCCGGGCTAAATTATGCCTGAATCGGGGTCCGACGCATTTTCTACTGACCGATACTTCAAGGCGATCGCCCTCAAGCTAGGTTCAATTCTTTTAAAGCCGGTAAAAAATTAGCATTTTCGTGACTGGACCGACTCAATTTAATTAATGCAAACCGCTCAATCGGTTCTAATTTAGCCCACTGTTCTAAAGTTAAGGTAATTTCACACTGTTTCGCCTTTTCTTGAACCCCTTCTGGTATTGCTGCCTCATCCCTCCAAGGCGGATTGTCCTCCACTACTAAATCTTTGGCAGATTCTTCAGTCCGTTCTAAAACCAACTCTTGCAAAAATTGCCGATACTGAGCAATTTCTTCGGAAGTATTACAGAGCTTCTCAATCAGCGCTTTTCGGTCACCTGGGGTAAATCGATTCCAGTGGTTGAGTTTGAGTTTAATGCCACAGGTATCTAATTTCAACCGAACTTGCATCGGTATGCAATGCAAAGATTCAACGAAATCCGCCTCAAATTTAAAAAACCGAGTCATAAGCCTTACCTTTTGGATCCAAAAGTATTTTTTTTTCGATTGTAATAGGTAAAATTTTAGAATTTAAAAACTCCCTAATTTTAGGTATAGCTTGTTTAAATTCAATAGATTATTTAAAAAAGGAGAGCGAGATGCACCCTCTCATTCATCTATTTTTAATTCTCTAAATAATTTAAAGAGGCTATATTAACCCAATTTCTAAAAACTCCGGGCTATTTATTTAACAGAAGAAGGAAACCCCTCAAAAAAGGGGGCAGCTGCCCCCTTTTTTAAAGTCCCTTGCAACAGAACCTAAAAGTTCATTTCGGCTGCTTGTACTTTTTCGACCTGTTTTTTCTTCAGGACGAGCAGAATTTGAGACAGAGTAGCGATCGCAAAGAAAGCCAACAATCCTTTAATCCGGCCCGCACTTTGCAAGACGATTTCTCCATCAACCTGACCGAAACCACCCACATTGGGGTTATCGGTGAGAAATTGAGCGGCTTCTACTTCTTCACCTTGCGAAACGATTAACTCAGGACCGGCTGGAATGCTATCAACCACCGTCGATCCATCAGCAGTTTGAATCGTGACTTCGTAACCGCCACCTTCAACTTTGGTAATTTGGGAAATCGTTCCCGCTACCGAAGAAGTGAAGCTAGAGTTATTGCTCTTATCCCCCGTCGGATAAATCTGTCCGCGTCCTCGGTTACCACCCACATGAACGGGGTATTTACCATAATGGATATTTTTATCCGTTTCAGGATTTGGAGAGAGCACCGGGAAGACAATCTCTTGATATTGTTCGCCAGGTAAGGGGCCAACAATCAACACATTATCCTGACCTTCGCGATAGGGTTGGAAGTAAAGACCGCCGATTTTTTCCTGCATTTCTTCAGGAATCCGATCAGCCGGTGCAATCTTGAAACCTTCCGGCAACATGATCACAGCACCAACATTCAGCGGACCGCGATCGCCACTGCCGACCACCTGTTGTACGCTGGCATCATAAGGAATTTTCACCACTGCTTCAAACACGGTATCTGGGAGAACCGCCTGTGGCAGTTCAACCTGGGTCGGTTTTTGGGCAAGGTGGCAGTTGGCGCAAACGATCCGCCCCGTTGCTTCGCGGGGGCTTTCCGGAGCCGTTTGTTGCGCCCAAAAGGGATAGGCTGCTGCTGACTGGGGTACGGCGATGTCAGAAGCAAGGAAAAGGGCCAGAGTTGCCACAGCCAACAGCAAGCCTTTGGCTAAAGTCCGTCCACTCTGCCGCAGGATCCGCGACAAGGAAGTTTGTTTCATCGGGAAAGAGAAGAGGTAAGCTAAACAGTCAAACAATGAGAACTTGAAATATATTGCATTCAGCAGCGTTTGGTCGGCCAAAACGCTTATGACCACCAGGGGTTTTCCCCTGTGCGGAAGTCGGTTTCTGTCCAGGGAGTAAAGACGACTTTATCATCTACCTCAGTCGCATGAGCCAAGGCCAGAGATAAAGGCGCGGGACCGCGAACCACTTTACCCTCACTGTTGTACTGGGAACCGTGGCAGGGACACATAAATTTGTTTTCGCTGGCGTTCCAGGGGACGACACAACCGAGGTGAGTACAAACGGCGTTTATACCGTATTCCGTCAGGGTGTTGTCTTGATCAACCACGAGGTAGGTGGGGTCACCTTTGAGACCTTGTGCCAAAACGCGATCGCCGGGATTGTGACTCCCTAAAAAGTTGCTAACGCTGACGTCATTGCCCAGGGCATCTTTAGCAGTAACGCCACCCCCTGCCGCGCCACTCGATGGGGGCATAAAATACTTGATAACCGGATACAAGGCTCCCAATGCTGTCCCCGTGACTGCACCGAAAGTTAGTAAGTTCATAAATTGGCGACGCCCCATGCTGGGGACGTCAGGAGTTCCAGAAGCTTGAGCCATGACCTATCTTGCTACGTCTGTGTTAAGTTGTATGTCTTAGCCTCTCATCCAAGGGCTAAAACTGGTGAACCCTAGTTTAAACAATTCCTCATATCGAGTCTGCCACTACCGGGTTTGGTAGGGACAATCCCAAGGAAAATGCTGAATCTCCAGCCTTTCCCAACAGATTATTACATTCTTTGACACTTCGATCGCATTTTTGCATTTAGCTGTCGAATTTTGTAACAAACTGTAAAGGTCCCGATTCTACCGACTCTCTCCTATGACCGGACAGGACTTACACCAGATCTTAATTGACAAGTGGGGCCGCTCTTACGATATCCAAATGCGGCGCACTCAGGGGAAAATTTTCCTCCTGATCATGTGGAAATACCTAGAGCAAGCCTCGTTTCCCATGAATGAGTCGGAATATCTGGCTCATTTGGATGTTGTTGCTAGTTATCTCAACGCCTGGGGTGGTATCGAACAGGTGCAGGATTACCTAGCTCAAACCCGTGAACGTCCACGCCTGGGGAAGGCGGTTAGCATTCCCATTGATTTGGGCGATCGCGCTTCAGAATGGATGCTGGAAAATTTTTAAATTGCCAATTGTCTATTCTTAACTTCTTTCTCGGTTTCGGTCGCTTTCCTCAGCTTCAAGGTGGCGATCGCTCCACAAATTCCCAGCAATTAAACGAATTGACAACTTGCAATATACCTAAAAGATCCGAGATTTGAAACGCCTAGCTCTAGGTGAGATACCTCTTACCCGATTAATTCATCCCCCCGTTAGTGAGCGCATTAGCTCGCCTATTTTAAATGAAAAAATTAGGGTGGCACATCATGTTCACCCTATCCTAAAAAACCCGACAAAAAGAGCAAATTACTTCAAGCGCTTATAGAATGATAATCGTCAATTTGACTGTAAAGAACCGGGGATTTGGGCAGGGTAACTGTAAAAGTTGTCCCCTCTCCCACGGTACTTTCTAACCAAATTTTACCGCCGAGTAAATCCACTGATCGCTTGACGATCGCCAATCCCAATCCACTCCCGGTATTAGCTGCCACATTTCTAGCCCGATGAAACAGCGTAAACAAATTAGCCCGGTCCTCGTGGGGGATCCCGATTCCCCGGTCCTTAATCCGGAAAATGATTTCCCCTTCTGCAAAAGTAAAGTCACAATAGATAGAACTCCCCTGGGGAGAATATTTCACCGCATTAACCAACAAATTTAAGAGAATTTGTCGAAGTAATGTAGGGTCAGTCCTTAAGGGTTCAGAATCTCCCGTGGTTGTCAAAACCATGCGATGAGTCACATCAGTTAATTTTTCCACATCTTGCCAAACATCTTCGCATAAATTGGCAAAATAAACGGGAACTGATTGAATATTTAATCCGCTACACTCCGCCTTCCCTAACGTTAAAAAGCCTTCGATAATATTGTTCGTGTGTTTAACCGTTTCATCAATTTTATGAAAATACTTGATTCGTTGCTCAGAGGTCATTTTTTGACTGTGGAGCTTGAGCAAATCGTTTGCCGCCGCAATCACGGTTAAAGAACCGCGTAATTCATGAGATAACATCGATACAAAGTTAGGAGTGAGGGGAGGCATCTGGTTTTCTGCTTTCGACTCTGCTGGAGGAGTTCGGCGATCGCCCTCATGTTCCTCTAGGGGTTCAACGATTCCCTGATACCCAATCACCTCCCCGGTGCGATCGCGCATTACCCGAATCGTATCTCGCACCCCGGCAATAGTTCCATCTTGACGATAAACCCGGGACTCAAAATTTTTCACCTCTGGCTGAGTGCGTAGCACCTGCATTAATTGTGCATACCGTCTGGGTTCCACATAGAGTTGCTCCCCCATGTTGGTTATCTTTACAGTCAGTTCGTCAGCCGAATCGTAGCCATAAATGCGCGCTAAAGTTTGATTAACCCTGACATAGCTTCCCGTAGGGGTTATCTGAAACATCCCAACCCTAGCGTTATCCAGAAAACTGAAATACTTGAGAACCAGAGGTTGGAGGGTGGGGCATTGAGAATTGGGCCTGTTAAATGCAAGAATCTTCATCATGATAGGTGAAATCTTTGGTATAATAACGATACGCAGCTCGATTTATAGGCGTCGGCAATCAATCGTTGGTCACCACCTGAAGAATTATTAAATTAAAACCGAAGGCGATGGTTAACGCCCATGCTGAGAGGGTTTCCATCAGGGTAGCACGATTATAGGATCGGCTTGATATCTAACAAAGTATTCTGGATTACAAAGTCCTGAGTTTCTGATCAAAAAATTGAAGAAAATTACAGGGAGACAGTCCACCTCACTAGGTAATAGATCGCATCCAGGCTGTTCATGACAGGGTTAACATAACTTAGATACGGTCATAACGCACATCTGCCGCTTTTGGCAAGGACTTAAACAGATCAGGGTAACCTTTCACTTTATCGGTGCCATCTTGCGAGCAACCAGAATCCTTAGTGAGAAAGGGTTAACCCCTCTAAAATTTAAAGTTGTAACCACGATCCGGCTAAGACACCGGGATGCTCTTCGGGGGAATTTCGATTGATCCCTGACCCCGTTAAGGTCGAGAGTCCCGACATAAAAAGGGTTTACAACTGCTCTATAAAACTTAAACAAACCCGGACATAGCCGGATATTGATGTTTATTTCTTGCTTCGTCCGGGACTGTCGGCAGCACCCCGTCCACAAGTGTAATCGTCGGAACCCGGCGATTTTTCTAAATTAATGCTGGCGT
>JBBQFN010000002.1:0-447268 GCA_038321985.1 Cyanophyceae cyanobacterium
AAAAACGTATGCAGGATCTCGCGGCCATGAACTTTGTCTTCCGCACCGCCAATCACCATTACAGTGCTTTTAAGTGTTTGGGGCATCTTCTGTTGTAGGGATTGAGTGTCTAACTGTAGCATGGGTGGTCTTGCTATTGGCCCTTATTTTTGTACGTTTCGATCCTTCCCCAAGCGCAGAGCTTTAGAGGGCATTTATATCCGTTTTTGCATCACCGGATGGGCAGTTTTGCGCCCAAGTGCGGACCCAGGGTCAGGGAGTTTAATTTTCTCACGTTTTTTACGCTCCCACGGTTTTTTTTTGCCCTGCCTGGTGAATCCCAGGTCGGGTTTGCGATCGCCCCGGTCGCTTTCACTAAGGACTAAATGAGGGTTTCAGCTTACCCCAGCCGTGGGTTATGGAGTCGATTATAGTGGCAAAAATTTAAACAAATATTTAGGATTAAAGCATTACCCCCGGATATTTTTCCTCAATAGTCTTGTGGATAACAGCAGGGTAAAGCATTCGGACTAAGGCGATCGCATCTACCGATTTAAGGCGGGATTCCCAACCTAGGGTAGCTTGGATCGTCGGACCTATAATAAAAGATTGTGTCCGTTCCCTTGTTGTCCCTGTGCGAATAGATATTATCACGTTATTTCCCGATTTTTTTACGACTCCGCTGCAATCTTCCCTCATAGGGAAAGCCCTTGCTAACCAAATCGCTGAGGTCAATCTGGTCAATCCGCGCGACTTCACTACAGATAAGCATCGTCGAGTCGATGACGAACCTTATGGCGGAGGAGTTGGAATGGTCATGAAACCTGAACCTTTATTTGCAGCCGTCGAATCTTTGCCCATTCTGCAACGGCGAGAAGTGATTTTTCTAAGCCCCCAAGGGCAACCGATGAATCGAAACCTTTTCTGGGAACTTGCCCAAACTATTGATCAACTTGTCTTGATTTGCGGACATTATGAAGGCATTGATGAACGGGTCATGAATCTCGTCTCGCGGGAAGTCTCCCTAGGAGATTTTGTCCTAACTGGGGGAGAAATTCCCGCCTTAGCGTTAGTTGATGGAGTAGTCCGCTTGCTACCCGGAACTGTGGGTAAACCTGAATCCCTAGAAGCTGAGAGTTTTGAGGGCGGATTGCTGGACTATCCACATTACACCCGTCCCGCCCAATTTCGCGAGTGGAAAGTGCCGGAGGTGTTACTCTCAGGACATCACGGTAAAATTGAGGAGTGGCGCAGAACACAACAACTGGAACGTACCCGCGATCGCCGCCCGGACCTTCTTCAAAATCAAGATAATCTGTCAGCAAAAGATGACAATTCCGATGCGGATCAGTTATCAATAAATAAATAAAGCTGGGTTTTCAGCCATGCGAAAATTTAATCTCACCTTAACCACTCTCCTGTGCCTCTTGTTCTTTAATGAAGTCAAGATTAATCCCTCTATGCAGCCTATGGGAGAGTGGCTAGAGGTTCACTCCACTGCTGTTGCCCGCACCGGAGGACGAAGCCGGGGGGGGTCTTTTAGTCGCCCCTCTCCATCGCGTTCTACCCCATCGCGTTCTGCCCCATCCCGTTCTACTCCTTCTCGCCCTAGTAGTCCTCCTCCCTCGCGATCGGCCCCGAGTTCCGGTGGATCTGGCCGTTCCAACACTCCCGCGCGCCCTAACAATTCCACTCCCACCGACTCCACTCCCAGCCGAGGCAATACCGGAGGACGAGCACGGGGGGGTTCATTCGATGCTCAACCTACTCCCGCCCCCACTCCCGCACTCCAACGCCCTGCCCCCTCAAGAGGCGGCACAGTGGTAGTCCCCGTGCCAGTTCCAGTACCGCAACCGTACTATCCAAGTCCCCAATACAGCGATCGCCCTTATCAAGATTCAGCCGGAACCGGACTCAAACCCGCCCCAGTAGTACCGCCAACCTATATCCCCAGTCCCACGGCACCAGCAACCACCCAACCCCTGCCTCAGTCTCCCCAATCCGGCTATGCGGGGACCCAAGCCACTCGGAATAATCGCTTTCCGGGAAAATTTTTACTGTTTTTACTCATAACTGGAGGGGCGATCGGTGCACTCTGGTGGGTTCGATCTAAACGCGCCGCTACCCCAATCTCAGAACTCGGAAATGATATCGTAACCCTAACAAAATTGCAGGTTGCCCTATTAGCCTCAGCCCGAGAAATTCAATCTCATCTAACCAATTTAAGCCTGAGTGCCGAACTCGATACACCCGAAGGATTAACCGAATTCTTACAAGAATCGGCCTTATCATTACTGCGTCATCCTGAATATTGGACGCACGTCCAAACCAGTTCGCAAACCGTGAACAGTCGCGAAGAAGCGGGACGAGTTTTTGAACAATTATCTATTCAAGAACGCAGTAAATTTAGTGCAGAAACTTTTAGTAACGTTGGGGGTAAAATCCGCCAAAATCAATCCCGTCCCACCCCCGAAGGAGACCCGGCGTCTTATCTTGTGGTTACCCTGATCCTGGGAACCGAAGATGATAAACCCTTACTCGGCCCCATCCATTCTGCCGAAGAACTGCGATCGGCCCTCCAACAAGTGGCAGCCATCACACCCGATTATCTCCTCGTGTTTGAGTTACTCTGGAGTCCCCAGGAATCAACTGATACTTTGAGCTATGATGACTTACTAACTCAGTATAGTGACATGGTGCAAATTGCCTAAACAAGAAGGGGGGTCAGACCGATAATTCCTGCCACAAAACGATAAATTTGTAATCTGACCCACCCTCCCCCTACAAAAATCTATTCCCTTAGTAGGGTGCGTCAGACTGTAAGTTATGCAACCTAGCCCTAAACTTACAATCTGACGCACCGTCCACTGAGGCAGCGTATTATTTGATACAATTGAAGCAGAAAGCTAGGTCAGATTACAAATTCATACTAAAAAACCCTGAATTTGTAATCTGACCCACAGTCCACCACATAGGATAAATATAAATGGTAAATGCAGAATTAGACAACGATATCGTCACCGTGAGCAAACTTCAAGTTGCTCTAAACGCCGGGGTAACCTCAATTCAATCTCAACTGTCTGAGTTGAGTCTGAAAGCCGACACCAAAACAACTGTCGGATTATATGAGTTATTACAGTTTACCATAGAACGGTTACTAGAAAATGCCATTCATTGGACTCATATTGTAGGCAGTTCGGAAACCTTGGAGAGTCGGGAAGCAGCCGAAGCGTTATTTGAAAAGGTATCCCTTCAGGAACGGGGTAAATTTAGCGCAGAAACACTCAGTAATGTAGAGGGAACCATTACCCAAACCGATAAACCTGCATTCATCCAGGACGGAGGAGAAGCAGCGTATGTGGTTATCACTTTGTTGGTGGGAACCGCAGACGATCGCCCGTTGTTTGGGCCGATTGATACCATTAGTGGGATGAAAACCGCCCTTAGTCAATTGCGATCGTTCTCATCGGAGTTTCTGTTAGTCTTAGAACTCCTCTGGAGTCCACAAGTACCAACCGATACTTTATCGGCAGAGGATATGGTAACCTACTATGGGGATATGAAGTCGCTCACATTCTAATCCAAGGCAAGAGGGGCGATCGCAAGGCATTATATAAGTATAAGAAAAACAGAGGGGAAGCCGGGTAAAATCGCCCCTACTGTTTCCCCCTAGAGTGCCTTTCCCTAACATCCCGGAAGGGGAATCGCCCCTTTTTAATCCCCTGTTTTGCCCAATACCAGGCCCCAACAGAACAGGCAACACTGAATAACAAAGCAATCAAAAATGCCAGCAACGGCAAAGGGAAAGAGGGTTCAACTTTTTCCCCTTTCCACTCCCAAGGTTGAAACATTAACCCCGAAGTTGACGCGACAATTGCCCCCGCAGCAATCCCCACACCCACCGATTGAATCTGGTCTTGCAAGTCTTGATTTGCTTGCTGCTGATTGTTATTCATCTTAGCTTGTTCCACCTCCACAATGCCGCGCGTAGTGGCAATACAGTGACCGAAGAGGGCGTTTCCTGGCCTTAAATAATTTAGATCCGTATGGATTTGCCCTAGGAATTTCGACCGGCATTCATAGCTAAAATCGTGTAAAAAACTTAAGTCCTGTTTTCCGGTAATATTCGTTAATTCTTCCAATTTTGTGGTATAATTGTTTAAATTCGTAATTATCGTGGTGCGCTGGTCTTCAATATCGCGGATATGTCTAGCATAAGTCAAGGCTTGGGGGTTAATTTTCAAGAGAGAGTCCTGCAAAGCCGTTAATTTTTCCGCCATATCTTCCGGCAAGGTTTGTAACGCCTTCATCAAGATTTCTAACTCGGTATAAAGTTGACGACAATCTCGATAGTGAGTGCGGGCTTGGTGATAGCTGAAACGGATTTTACTGCCATAACAAAGCAAATCCACCAGGGGGCGATAGTATTTTCCAGATGCTTCGAGTTTGGCGGTATCGGAATGACAGTCTAACCAGATGAGAATATGACAAGATTGGGCCGGATTTTCCGCATCATTGTTATACTCAAAAATTGGACTTCCTAACAGTTTGCCCTCGGCACAATAGGCGGACTGAAACAAGGTTTTAGCTTGAGTGAGTAAGGCTTGTACACAGCGATCGGCTAACGCCCGCAAAGTAGCAGGGGAGAGGGATTCTTCAGGGATGACAGGTTTTGCGAACAGGACCAACGTTTGACCAATGGAAGCGGAAATGCGATCGGGCAGCAGCATTCCCTCCGGGTTGAGGTGAGTGAGTTCGGCAACAGGAACACTTCCCGGATAGCGAAACGTGAGGTCAGCCACATAAGTATCATGAAGTTGGACCGCGTAGAGTTCCCCATTGCGCCGAGGAGTATCCGAGTTCGCTTCTCCTGGGGGAAAGTCGAAGCTCAAACAGCGACCAATTTCCTCCGAAAGCAGTTCTCGAACTGGGACCGTTGCCTGATGTTCCGGGATATTTAACCATTGACGACAGGTATTGAGGGCTGGGATCTCCAAAGACTTTCCCAGTTCTTCAAACCGCTGCCAGAGGACATCAGCATCTTCCACCCGTTCCCCTTCCGCCAATGCCATATCGTGACAGAGGTGGAAAGCATATAAGGTGAGTTTGGGACAGTGGAGCAATTCTCCCGACAATTGTTCGCTCATAGGGGTTCCTGGGGCAGCAAATCGATACAAATGATAGCATTTTCCCAGGCGTTCTGGGAAAATTTGAAATCAGGAGGGGGAGTCAACCCCCGGGAGTTTTCTGGTCCTCAGAAAGAGCATACCCAGACACTACATTTATACAAACCATGTGTTATGACAACCTGTTAAAATATTGGCCAGAAAAATATGCTCAACAGATGGCATCCTGGGCCTTCAGACAATCCATTACCACCCCGGTTGAAGTCTTAAAAACTGAACTTTCCGTCGAACCGATTCGGGCAGATTCAGTTATTTTCCTAAAAAGCGGCCCCGAAATTCAGCATTTAGAATTTCAGACAAGGGTTCCGCAAAATAGGCCGATGCCGATCCGGATGTGCAGCTATTCCATCCGGTTACAGTGGCAATATGAACTGCCCGTGAGGCAAGTCTTGATTTGGCTGGTTCCTACCAGTAACTCGGCGGTATTCGAGACCGAATTTCGGACCGAATTCACCCACCACCGATATCAGGTGATTCGGTTATGGGAAGAATCCCCAGAAGCGTTACTAGAGAATAATGTCTTACTGCCCCTGGCGGTGTTATGCGCCACAGAGAACCCCACGGAACTCTTGAGTCAAGTGGCTCAAGAAGTGAATAAAATAGAGGATACAGACCTGCGACAGGAAATTGCAGCCTGCACTCAGATTTTAGCGGGGTTGCGGTTTGACAAACAGTTAATATCCACCATGTTTAGGGAAGAAGTTATGCAAGAATCTGTAGTCTATCAAGATATTCTGCAAAAGGGAATCGCCCAAGGCAAAAAACAGGGTGAAGTAGCGGTAATTTTGCGCCTGCTTCATCGCTTTTGTGGGCCGCTAAATCCGGAGATTGAGTCCCGAATTCAGGGACTGGGTAAGCCGCAATTGGAAGAGTTGAGTGAAGCCTTATTAGACTTTACCAACTTGGCAGATTTACAGCAGTGGCTAGACTCTCATTAAAGCTGAATTGGGGCAGTAGAAAAATTGCCCCAAATCGCTGGGAGAAAACAGGAGCATTTTTGTTTACTCATGGGGTTTGCTTAGGCGGCGACTGAATGCGCCGGATGGCATTCTCTAAGATATCTCGGTAATCTTTGGGGTCCGGTCGCGGGGGTGCGATGCCGGTATGTCCCGGGACCCGATCGCCCTCCTTTCGTTCAGACATGGCATCCATTGCGTCGCGAATCGTCGGGCGAGAGTTACACCAAGAGGCGATCGCATTGGATATTCCCTTGGTATCCGGCGGCAAACCTGTCCGCAGTTGTTCCAGTTCCTCTTGGCAATCTGCAAATAAAGGCCATTGGGTCTCTACCAAAGTGATAAAATTTTGGATGTATTGGTCTCGTGATGACATGATTTTGCTCCTAAACTCCGATCGCACAGAACCCCGCCCAGTAGTAAGGCGAAGCAAAAGGTTTTGACCTTAAATCCATTTTACTCAGCCGACACCGCAATTCGTCTTGAGAGAAAGAATCTAATATTGCTAATATTGGCTCACTCCACACCTGCAACCCCTCCACAGTCACATCCCGCAGCCAGATTTGAGCCTGTTTCAAAGCCAGGGGAACCGTTTCACCATTTTTGACATTTTGGTAAAAGCGAATCATCAGCAAAGCCGTAGACAGGTCATTCACCGCCCACAGAGAACAGACGACATTCGGAGCACCCGCCAAAATAAACCCACTGGGTAACCCGATATATTCATCACTGGTGGAGTTAAAGTCAGTAATCCCAGTTTCGCAGGCAGAAAGGGTAACGAGACGACAATTGCTCAGGTCAAGACGCAAGATATCCTCTATTGTGAGGCACTTGCCCAAGTCGAGGAGATTGCCATTTTGTAGGGGAATATAGCGGCTTTGGTCCTCACTGGGTGGCGGTGGAGTAAATTCGCTCTTAGCTAACAGGAGGGCAGATTTCAGGGCATCTTCAAAATTGAAATAGCCGTGACAGGAGAAGTGAGTGCAGTGGGCATTTTTCAAGTTATCCCCATCAAGAATCGCTGCCTTTTCCGCTGCGTCATATTGGAGGATATGGTGTGGGTTGAACAGGGATTGAATCGCGGCGACTTCGATATCTGTAAAATCCAGGTCTTTGGTAGGGTTTTGGATAGCAAAGAGTTGGTTAAACTGTGGGCGTGGGCGATTTTGCGCTTGTTTCAACACCTGACAGTTAGGCGCGTAGGCGACACCTTTGGGAAATAATTCCTGTAAGGGGATTGGGCGCAAGCATTGCGCCCCTACGGGGTCATGTAGGGGCGCAATGCTTGCGCCCTGGTTGTTGCTGTAATGGACAGGTAAAGCGTGGAGGGGGAACAGGTGCAGAAAACGGTGAGGGATGAGGATAAGTTTTTTGCAGTTGGGGAATTTTTCCCACAGGTTTTGTAGGATTTCATCCAGGTGGAGGATTTGGGCGAGGGTTTTTAGGCGTTGGGGGAGTTCATGTTGCCATTGGGTCTTGTTGTTGCGGTAGTCGTGGAGATAGGCATCAGTCCAGTGGATGAGGTTTTGGCGGTCTTTCTCGGAAGACTGCCAAAGGTTGAGGGTTTCGTTGGTGAGGGTAAACGTAAGGAATTTATCGCCCAGAATATACCATTCCAAAATAGCGGTTTCATCATTAAGTAGAGATTGGATCTCTGCGAATTTCAAAGGTTTGTAGGGATATTTTGCCTGAAATTCGTCCCGCAGTTGACTGATGTGGGTATAGTCCGGGTTAGGGTCTTGTTTGAGGCGGAGGTCTTCTTCAGAAATAGCTTGACGAATCTGTTGCAACCGTTGGCGGACTTTTGCTGGAATTTCTCCGCCTGGGTATGCGTCATGGGTGACGATGAGTTCTGTTAGGTTGCGGGCTTTGCTGCGATCGGCATATTCAATGGCGGCAGTGTGGTTGCCCAATTCTAGGCACACTTCTACCATACCGCGATAAACTCGGTTCCATTGCTCATTAAAGTTGCGTTTATACCTCTCACTATCGGCTCCAATTTCACCCCGGAGATATTCCACCTGTTCTAGAGCCTTTTGAAAGCTACGGTAGGCATTTTCTAAGGCTTTTTGTTTTTGGGAGGTACTGTTCCCACTCAGGCGAAATTGAGCTTGGTAGGCAAAACCCAAGTTATTCAGGGTAGTTGCTAAGTCGCGGGCTAACCCCAACTGCTGACTAATTGCTACCGCTTCATTGTAAGCGGAGATCGCCCGATCTAGATTCGCCGCTGGGTTGATGCCCATCTTGACCTGGGTGCGGTGGGCAACCCCTAGGTTATTCAGGGTATCGGAGAAGTCTTTGCCTAACCCCAACTGCTGACTAATTGCTGCCGCTTCATTGTAAGCGGAGATCGCCCGCTCCAGATTCGTCGATGGATCCATCTCCATCTGGGCTTGCGCGAGGCGGGCATTCCCTAGGTTATACAGGGTAGTGGAGAGGTGTTTGTTTAACCCCAACTCCCGCCTAATTGCTGCCGCTTCATTGTAAGCGGAGATCGCCCGCTCCAGATTCGCCGCCGGGTTGATACCCATCTCGGCTTGGATGATGCGGGCATTCCCTAGGTTATTCAGGATAACAGTAGCCCAGAGGTCTTTTTCTAACCCCAGCCCCTGGATAATGGCTGCGGCTTCATCGTAGGCGGAGATCGCTTGATCCAGATTCGCCGCCGAGTTGATGCCCATCTCAGCTTGAATGCTGCGGGCAATTCCTAGGTTATTTAGGGTATCGGCGAGGTCTGTTTCCAGTCCGGGACGACGGCGAATGTCGGCGGCTTCGGTGTAAGTGGCGATAGCTTCCCTTAAGTTGGCGGCTGGGTTAATGCCAAATTCTGCTTGAGTCCGGTAAGCATTCCCCAAATTAGTCAGGGTTTGCGCCCGTTTTTCAGGGTTATCGGCCCCCAGTTCTAACACCACCTCATAGCCGCGAATTGCAATCTCTAACGCTTCAGTATACCGCCCATAGGGAAATTGCCGAATACTGGTGCAGGTATTTTCTACTAAGCCTGCCACTTCTTCGGCTTGGCCGGGATGCTGAGCCAGAAATCCCCGTAACCACTGGGCAATGGTATCTCCCAAGGCCGGAACAATCAACCCCATATTTTGCCGCATCACTTGATGCACTACTGCTGCACTGCCCTCCATTTCTGCTTGCAGTAGTTGCTGCCAAAATTCCTGTAATAGCCCTTGCTGATTTCCTCCAGCCCCTTGGCTTGCCAAAAACGCCCCTAACTGTTGCGCTAAATCCCGCAGAAAAGCTGCCTGATTCTGTTGTCCCTCCTCCGGCAACTGTGCCGCCACCTGCTCACACATCTGGACAAATCCCTCATCCAGCAACTCCATCGACTGGTTAAGGATTTGTAGTTCCTCCCCACCCGGACAGGTGAGGAATTTTTGAATCAGGGATACATAAGCCTGCACTCTTTGTTCATCCATAGCCACGCACTAGGTCGGGACAGCAGCCTCATTTTACCCCTTCTCCACGACTGGTGAAACTGGGTTTATTCTCTGAAAAGATGATTTCTAATCAGCCTTAGACTCAAATCACTTTAAAACTCAACCCTTACCATGACCCCTTAATCCACCCAAAATCAACCCCAGCTCATCGAAGCACGAGTCAAAAGTCTGGAACTCGAACTCACTAAAATTAAACAAATCTTAGCCACCGTCACCCCCCCCCCACAAAAACCCTGGTGGGAACGCATTGCCGGGAGTCACACAAATGATCCCACCTTTGAATATGTAATTAAACTCGGCCAAGAATGGCGCAAAACTGACCAATAAAGTGAGCTAACTCCGATGTATATTCTAGATACTGACCATCTGAGTCTCATTCAATGCAATGGTGAACCGGGTCATTTGTAAGGGCGCTATGCCATTGTTGGTCCTGATAATAAGCTATGCCTAATTTTCCCAGAATTTCCGATTCGGCAGGGCGATTATCTGGGGGAGATTCGGTGCGATCGCCTCGGTTTCTCACTTGGATTAACTCAGACTGTAATGCCTCAATTTGCTTTTTGGGAGTTGGCGGATTCATGGACCCATTCTCTCCAGTTACCGTGGCCCAAATGTAGCACAAATTTCATCTTTTGTCTAGCCCAAGGGCAGTTTTTTGTACTGGAGTGGGGGTTCAAAAATCAGGCCCCATTCTCATCCGTAAATAATAGTAAGGCGTTACTACGAAAACCCGATGAGAGGTTGATTTTAATTATAAAAAATTAGCCCGCAGAGGCGGGCTTTATTCCTGTACCATCAGCCTTGAGGGTAGAGGCTGATAATGGCTATTTCCTGACAGTTACATTATTGGGATAAGTGAGGACTGTGCCATTAGTTCGGGAGGGTGGGAGTTGTTTTTGAGTCGAGGGAGGGTAGGCTTTTTTTCCGTTGCCATTGACCGGCTCTTCTTTGAGGAGAACTTCCCGAATCAGTCTAGCTAGCATTCTTTGTGCTAAGTCTCCGGCTATTTTTTGACCCATACGTTGGGTTTCGGGTTTGAGGAGGAAGGGGGCGAGTTTTTGTAAGAATTCGGTGGTATTAAAGCCTTGGGTTTCTTGTAAGATATTCCAAATTCTTTTAATCCGCTCCATTTTCTCGGGGTCGCCACTGGCTAGGGTTGGGCTGGGTTTATTTCCTTTCCAGCCGACCCAATCCCGGAAGACGGAGGTGGCATTATTAAAGGCGTCGCGGGACAGGTTGTCCAAACTTTTTACTAATTCTTCGACAAGGCGATCGCGGATAAATTCTCCCCGTTCTGAAAACAAAAAGTCTAAGGCTTGATTCAATCCCTGGGAGAGGTCGTACTCGTCGCTCTCTCGGGCATTTCTCAATAGATTTTCTAATCGGTTCCAGCGAAATTCCCCATCTTTAAACAGCAGGTCTTTTAATGAGCCCCGCAATTCTGGGGATGGATCAGTTAACAGGCGTTTAGCAACATAAGGATAGGCTTTACTCAGGACTTTAAAATTGGGGTCAACATTAATCGCAATCCCTTCTAAGGTGACTAACGAGCGAATAATTAAGGCATAATAGGCGGGGACCCGGAAGGGGTACTCGTACATGATGTCCGAGAGTTGGTCGGTAATGCTCTTAAAGTTGAGTTCGGCTACACTGGCACCGAGGGCGTTATTAAAGACGTTGGCAAGGGCCGGAATAATCGGTGTGAGGTCGGTTTCGGGGGTGAGAAATTCGAGTTTGACGTAATCTTTAGCTAATCCTTCAAAGTCGCGGTTGACGAGATGGACGACGGCTTGAATTAAGCCGTACCGTTGATAGGGTTTGACTTCGCTCATCATGCCGAAGTCAAGGTAAGCTAGTTTCCCATCTTGGGTGGCTAGGAGGTTGCCGGGGTGAGGGTCGGCATGGAAAAACCCATGTTCGAGTAACTGCCGCAAGGAACATTGGACACCGACTTCGATCAGATATTTGGCGTCGATGCCTTGGGCGGCTAAGGATTGCAGTTGGGTTAATTTGGTGCCGTTGATCCACTCCATTGTGAGAACTCGACGTCCGGTATATTCCCAGTAAATTTTGGGGACGTAAATATCTTTGAGATGGCCATAGAGTTGATGGAATCGTTCGGCGTTTTCTCCTTCTTTGTTGTAGTCCATTTCTTCATAGATCCGAGTACCAAACTCGTCCATGATGGCTACTAGGTCGCTGCGAACTTGTTTGAGATTATTTTGCGCCCAGATTGCGAGTTGCCGTAAGACGTAAACATCGAGTCCCATGCTTTCGGCAAGGCCGGGACGTTGAACTTTGATGGCGACGGTTTCGCCGGTTTTGAGTTTGCCTTTGTAAACTTGGCCGAGGGAGGCGGCGGCAACGGGGTCTGGGGTGATTTCGGCATAGATGGCGCTGGGCCGATCGCCGAGTTCTTCTTCGATAAATTGGTAGGCGAGTTCGTTGGGAAAGGGCGGCAGTTGGTCTTGGAGTTTAGCTAATTCTTCTAGATACAGGGGCGGTACTAGGTCCGGGCGAGTGGAGAGGGCTTGCCCAACTTTAATAAATGCTGGCCCTAATTTAGTGAGGGTAATTCGTAGTTTTTCGGCGCGCTTTCGTTCGTTTTGTTTGACGCGACCCCATTTCTTATCCCTCCAAATTCCAAAGGCGAGGGTGAGGAAGGGCCACACAATCGCAAATCTGCGCCCCCAAACTTGCAGGGGCCGATCGCTATACAGTTCGGTGATTGCAACGGGGTCGTACAGCAGGGCACTGCTGTCTACATCTGAGTATGCTGCCCCGGATTTGAGGGGTATCAGTGTAGTGGAGTCGGTGTCTAGGGTGACTGGGGAATTTGTTACCCGTTCAGGAAAGGGGCTTAAACCGGGAGATTGTTCCTGAACGGTATCGGGTTGAGATTTGAGGGAGAGAGGAGAAACGGTCTTTATATCCATGAATTCGGGACCCACTTACGGAACCTATGTTAACGATTGTAACAATTCCGTCGCGGTCTGCTGAGAACTCCCTCGGGATCTAAGTCTGAGGTATGAGGAGGTCTAGGTTGTGATCGGGTGAAATTTTTAGAGGGTACAACGACGGAACGTAACGGGAGATTCGAGAACGAACTGCACGGTTGTAGAGCATCCGATGGCAGAGGGCCGATCGCCATTCCGTCGAAACCCAATCATCCAAAACCCGGATACCCCACAACTGGGAGGCCTTGGTTTTGGTTGCTTTTGTTTTAATGTTCTGCCAGGTCCCAGGATTTTTTAGCAACCCAGGACCCATCCCACTCTTGGGTGGGGGGTTCTTTGAGTAATCGCTGGCAGCGCTTTAGGTGCAACCGCGCGGCGCGATCGTGGCTATCAATTTCTAAGACTGTGGCAAATTCACCCATGGCGATCGCAAACTTGCGACTCAGATAATATTGCCGCCCCAAGTCATAGTGCTCCATCACCTTTTTACTCTCGTCTGAAATCGGTTCTCCCTTGACTCCCAGATATTGATAAAGCGCCACCGGGGGATAGTTAGAACGCATCCGAATCCGGTCGAGTTCCCTGGCCCAAATTCGCTCCTCGCAGGCTCGATAAGTATTTTCTCCCAAGACAATATTGCAGCCATATTGGTTGCTGACTCCTTGGAGGAGATTGCCGAGGTTCACTCCGTCGCCAACGGCGCTAAATTGCAAGGACTTATTTTCAGCAATATTATTACTAATTGCCCAATCGGAGTTAATCCCGATCCCCATCTGAATCACAGGTTTATTTTGCCCTTGGCGATGCTGATTAAATTCCTCCAGCTTTTTGTGCATGGCGATCGCGGTTTGCAATGCCATCCACCCATGATTTTCGAGGAATTGGGGTGCACCAAAGACCACAATTAGGCCGTTGCCAATACAGGCCACTTCTATCTGTTTCTCTCGATTTTGCCTATACCGATTCACGGCCTCCAGCATTGACTCAAAATAGTCTTGAAGCAAACTGGCGACCTCGGAGGCTTCTAAATTTTCCGTCAAGCTACTGTAGCCTGAAATTTCGGAGAATAAGACTGAAACTTCTTGGCGATCGCCGCTAGGATTTACCATATTCCATGCACATTGTCAACTACCTATCCAATCTTTCCTCAACCAATCAGGAGTAAGAACGATGCTATCGCAGTATTCTGACTCCTGAATTCTAACCTGTACCCGGGCTTTCCACAGGATACTACTTCTCCGTGAGATTCCAGACCCCATTCCAGTCATCCGATGGAGGTTCAATAACAAAATGCTGACATCGATCCATCTGTAAGGAAGCCGCCTTATTATTGTTATCAATTTCTAACACTTTACCAAACTCTTGGAGAGCTTTAGCAAATTGGCGAGAGAGGTAAAACTCGCGTCCCTTTGTGTAGGATTCGATAATTTGCATTTGTGTGTCCCCGATCGGGTCTGAGCGCAATCCCACCAATTCATAAATCTTGACAGGTTCGCTTTTCCCTTTCACCGTAATAAAATCCAACTCCCGAACATAAACCTTGTCTGCACAAGGACTATAGGTTTTTTCACTGATCACAATATCAGTGCCGTACATTTTGCTCGTCCCTTCTAAACGAGAACCCAGGTTGACCCCATCTCCAATAGAGGTTAATTCCATCCGTTTGCTGGACCCGATATTGCCGCTAACCACCTCATCAGAGTGGATCCCAATCCCGATTTTGAGAATTTGCTTACCTGCGGCAGTCCGACCATGGTTAAACTCAATTAACCGCCTCCGCATTTCTATCGCAGTTTGGACCGCACACCAGGCATGGTCCTTGAGGGGGAGCGGCGACCCAAATACCGCCATGATTGCATCCCCAATATATTTATCCAGGGTCCCCTTGTACTGAAAGACCGCATCGACCATCGACTCAAAATATTCATTGAGCATAACGACGACATCTTCGGCCTCCATTCCCTCGGTGAGGGTGGTGTAGCTGCGGATATCTGAAAACAAGACCGAGACATCCTTGCGCTTACCCCCCAACCCGGTGTCCCCAGAGGCCAGTAACTGTTCGGCGACTTCCTGGGTCATGTAGCGGTACATGGTGCTCTTGAGTCGTTTCTCATCGCTAATATCTTCCATGACCACGAGAGCACCGTAGACATTAGTCGAGTCTGCGGCATCGGCGATCGAGTTAATCGACAAGTTAATGCTGTGTTGCTCCTTTTCGTCTTTAGCAACCAGAGTTTGATCGGGATAATACTGTTGACGGGATTTTTCATCTTTGGCCGCTAATGCAGCGTCAAACCATTTAGAAAAGTCCCCTTCTTTGATTTGGATTAACTCCCGTACCGATTTGCCTTCAATGCGATCGCCCGTTTCGAGACCGAGCAAATTGCGGGCGCTATCATTAGCGGCGATCGCATTGCCGGACCTATCCGTAGAAATCACCCCATTGCTCAAGCTGCGCAAAATATCCCGTTGCATTTGCTCTTGCTGCTTGACCGTGGCAAAGAGTTTGGCATTTTGCAACGCCACTCCCGCTTGGGTATTAAACGCCTGCATAAATTCCTGATCGGACCGATTAAAACTGGCTTTCCAGCAATCAGGGGCTTCGGGCCATTGAGTCCGGTCGTAGGGGGGATGTTCCCCTTGTTTTTTCTTGTTGACCAACTGAGTCACCCCGATGAGTTCACCATCGGCGTTGAAAACCGGCATACACAATAAACTACAGGTCCGATACCCGCTTTGTTGGTCTACCCGCTTGCTGGTTTCCGAACCTAGATGGTCGTACAAATCAAATGGAATATTTAGGGGCTCTCCGCTTTTCCCCACAGTCCCGGCATACCCCACCCCCATCGGAATTCGGATTTCCTTAATCTCCCCTCCCGAACCAATGGGGATCTTTGTCCACAAGTCATTTTTCTCCCGGTCAATCAGCCATAAGGTGCTGCGATCGGCGTTCATCAGTTGCTTCGCCTCGTCCATCACCTTTTTGAGGGTTTCTTCCAGGTCGAGGCTACTTTTACTCAAAGACTGGGTAGCTGCCATCAGCGCTGCGGCGGCGCGTTGCCGCTGTGTTGCTTTGTAGAAAGACTTCGAGGATTCTAGAATTAACCGAATCGAGGGAGCAAATTCTTCAAAAACTCGTTCGTCTTCTTCCGTAAAGCCCCGAGCATTAATCCTTTCGGACAATACCGCTTCCGAATCGTGGATTTTTTTTAACTTGTTGAGTAATTGGACGACCGCTACTAATGCCCCTTGTTCGTTTAAAAGCGGCAGACAGAGCATCGTATAGGTGCGGTAGCCGGTTTTCTTGAATTGTTCCTTAGCTGCTCCGGAACGAGAATCATCAAAGAAATCAAAGGGAATATTAACAACCTTCTTAAACGTGGCCACTTCCCCAGCAATTCCCTTATCTGCCGGAATTCTGATTTCTAAAGCCTTCCCACCTGCTCCTTTAGCAATAATTGACCACAGTTCGTTCTTTTCTTCATCTAATAAAAATATCGTGGTGCGGTCCGCTCCGAGGAGTTCCCCGGTTTTTAGGGTAATGGAACGCAACATCTCATCGAGAATCGAGTCAAACCCTTGGGCGTCGAGGAGGCTGTCGAGCATCGACAAGGTTTGATTGACAACTTCCAGCTTCCCTTCCACATCTTTGACAACTTGAGTGAAGCTGTCTTTGTTGAGGGGGGCGAGAAAGCTGGTGAAGGTCCCATGAGCCGGAACTAATGACCCCCCGCCGCTACTGTTACTCGGCGCAGAGATAGAGTCGTTTCCGTTAACCGATGCAGATGCGGAACGTTGAAGATCTGGCTTGCCACCGTCAACGATTTGAGGGGTCACATCAATCACGGCACCAGCACTACTGTTGTTATGGTCCCAAGCCTTTGGATTTGGAGATGCAGCTGTCATAAGATCTATAACTCTTTACTTCAGACCAGGAGTCAGCGAATTTCTTTGATTATGTGAGTGTCCTGCCGAGAACGCCGTCCCGGATTTGTTGCACAAAGCCTAGCAGATCCGGTAACTATCTCTTTAAGTTTACTCTGTCCATAAATAATTAGACATTTTGAAATTAATTCTCGATGCGGGATTGCCCCCTCCTTGGGCGCTTTTTTTGGGGTCCTCTGGGATGTCCCTCTCCAGTTTGAACCCGAGTAACGAGGAAGAACCTTAAGGAGATTCTGACACTACCGGCTCAAATTCAATGTGACCCTTTCTACTATTTCTACCTTTTTTCAAAGTTTTTGATAAACGCTAAATGGATAATTGGGTTTGAATTGGTTTCTAGGGCAGCTTAACCCGTGGAATTGGACAATAAGGCGATTTATGAAGCACTGCGGTCTGTATCATTTTTTACAGGTAATGTTGAGGGTGGCAAAAGCATTGCTCGGTCCACCAGTCAGCCTGTCCTAGAGCCTGAAATTCGCTTTTATAGTTGTAACATCTTTTGGAAAATCAGAAACCTTAGTTCTGAACTGAACAGGACTTACACGGTGACTCTGTGGAGGGGGACAGTCTTCTTACAAGTCTAGGTTTTTATACGACAAAGGCTATTTAACCGCCAAAAATACTAAAAGTCTACAAAAACCGACGCTTAATGCCAGGTACGTCTACCTGGAGAATGGGGGAAAATTTAAGGGGCAATCAAGAACTGCCCTGTGTGATTTGGCGGACGGATGCAGCTTGGTTGAGCAGGGATTGCGCCCAGGCGATCGCCTCTTCTGCTCCTTGTCCCCCGGCGAGTTGGGCTAGTTCTTCTCGCCTTTGGTCACTAGAAAGGGCGGTAACCCGGACAACGGTGCGTTCTTCCGCTGTGGTATTCAAGGGGCCGGGGGTGCCGTTGCCTGGGCTCGGGGCGGATTGGGGCTCTGGTGCGATCGCTTCGTTAGGCTCTTCAGGAGTGCCAATGACTTGTTTGGTGACATGAAAATGAAAGTCGGCCATTGCCGCGACAATCGGCTGGTGGGTGACAAATAACACTTGTTGACCCTGGGAGAGTTGGTGCAGTTTTTGGGCGATCGCCCCGGCAACTCTTCCCGAGACCCCTGCATCAATTTCATCAAATACCAGGGTTGCGGCACTATCCACTTGGACGAAGCAAGATTGCAGGGCCAGCAAAAACCGGCTCATTTCACCTCCCGAGGCGATTTCGGCCACAGGTTGCAGGGGTTCCCCGGGGTTGGGACTAAATAAGAAAATAATGCGATCGCTGCCGGTACTGCTAGGGGTTACCGGGTCAATTTGGACCCGAAACTGCACGTTGTCCATCGCTAGGGGTTTGAGTTCGTCTATGAGGCGTTCCTCTAAAATCAGGGCAGCCGTCCGGCGCAGATGGGTTAATTCTTCACAGGTTTGGCTGAGTTCGGCTTGACGGGCTTGATAGAGTCGTTCCAGGACCTCGATAGCGCGATCGGCTTGGGTGAGTTCTTCGAGTTCGGCTTCGATGCGCTGGAAATAGGCGATCGCCGCACTTAGGTTGGGTCCATATTTGCGGCAGATTTGCTTCAGTTGAGCCATCCTTTGTTCCACCTCGGCCAATCGTTCGGGATCCGCTTCTAGACTAGAACTGTAGCTGCTGATCTGCCGTCCGGCTTCGATCGCCAAGGCTAAGGCATCGTTCACCATGTCCAGAACTGCTTGCAGTTCCGAGTCGTAGGCCACCATATCGCTGAGGGTCTGTTCTACTTCTCCCAAAAGGTCAGCGGCGGCAGAGGACCCATCCTCTCTTTGATAAAGGGCTTGATAAACGCGATCGCTTTGTTCTTGCAGTTCCACTACATGAGATAGGCGTTGTCGTTCCTGTTCCAGTTGCTCTAATTCGTCCGCCGAGATGACATTAGCTTCCGAAAGTTCTTTAACTTGATAATCCAGTAAATCAATGCGTTGCAAGCGCTGTTGTTCTGACTGACGGCTAGTTTCTAAGGCTTGTCGGGCGGTATTGGCTTCGCCATAGCGGGTGATAACGGCTTGGCGGACGGTGAGGACCTCGGGACCTGCAAAGGCATCTAGCCAGTCTCGCTGACGTGCAGGTTGTCCGAGTTGGACCGTTTGACCTTGGGCCGTGATTTCCACCAGGCGATCGCGTAGTTGTTCCATGAGTTGCCGATTCACAAGCACCCCATTTAACCGCGATCGGCTGCGCATGGCTCCCCCTTTGCCGGAAACAAGTTCCCGGCTCACGACTAACAGCGTGCCATCTAAGAGTTCGATTTCCTGCTCTCGCACATAAGCCGCCACCGGGGGTTCTAGTTCAAATGTGGCTTCAATCAGCGAGCGCCCGGTTCCCGTGCGGATGGCGCGTGCGGTACATTTGCCTCCCAGCACGGCATCCAGGGCGTCTAAAATAATCGATTTCCCCGCCCCCGTTTCCCCCGTCAGTACATTGAGACCCCTGCCAAATTCCAAATCTAAGCAGTCAATCAAGGCAAAATTTTCTATCCGCAGGGACAGCAACATAGCGCAATATTATCCATGTGGAACTCTTCGGGGGGAGGGACCGGCTTTTGTGAAGGCGGCCCCTCCAGTAATTCTGGGTTGTTCTAAGTACAATAGAAATATCCCAGATTGTTGGCTGGATGACAATCTTCTGGTGAAAAATATTTAATACTCATGATAGAGGCTCCGTGCGAGAGCTTGTGGTTAGATTGAGTTCATGACGACACTTTCACACGATTTATTCAATAGCTTTCTTTATGGAATCAGGTAGTCCGTCTGCCAGTTCTTCCGAACCCGTTCCCCAAAATACTTTAGCCAATTTATTGGGCGGGGCGATCGCCTTACTGACCCTCTTGCTCCCCCTGGTGGCGATCGCTAATTTTTCCGCCCCTCGCATCCCTACCTTACCGTCTCCTCCATCCTATCCCCTCAGCGAGTTGAGGAGGTGACCCAAACAGGCGAGGGGCTTGCAACCCCAGCCTCCATGCTAACTGCACTAAACCGACAAACCAATAATTTGTGGGTTCCAGGTTTCTGGTACGATGTCTGACGGACTGTCATGAGACGGCACTGCCTGATCGCCCATAGCAGCGACCCTGTTGTGCACCCTTGGCTAACCCTAATTGAATCGTACCTAATCCTACCCATTCGGGTAGGAGAAACTACCCCCATCATCCCAGGAGTTATTGTGGATTTAACGAAGATTCCAGCCCAACCGAAACCCGGTTTGATTAATGTCTTAATTGAAATTGCCGCCGGAAGTAAGAATAAGTATGAATTTGATAAAGATTTAGAAGCCTTTGCCCTCGATCGCGTCCTGTATGCATCGGTTAAATATCCTTACGATTATGGCTTTATCCCGAATACCCTCGCTGAGGATGGAGACCCCCTTGATGGAATGGTGATTATGGATGAACCCACCTTTCCTGGTTGTGTAATTGCCGCCCGTCCCGTGGGATTTTTAGAAATGATTGATGGTGGGGATCCGGACGAGAAAATTCTCTGCGTTCCCGACAAAGACCCCCGGTATACTCATGTCAAATCCCTCAAAGATATCGCACCTCACAGACTGGAAGAAGTTGCGGAATTTTTCAGAACTTACAAAAATCTGGAAGGAAAGAAAACGGAAATTCTCGGTTGGCATGATATTGAAAAGGTAATGCCTTTAGTTGAAAAGTCTATTAAAGCTGCTCAAAAAGGCTAAACAGACTTCAGGGAATAGAGTTTTTAAGCCTACCTAAATCCGGCTTATAGCTTTAGGGGGCTACAACCCTGAACTCAGAAAAGAATAGACCCCTAACCCTAGCCCTAACCCTCCCCAAAAGACAGGGGAGGGGACTAGAGGGGTTCCTCCCGGTGAACATAAGAAAAAAGGGTAAATTCTTTAGGGGACTTGGGTTTTAGTGTTTAAAGTCTGGGTTTTTGGCTCGACCTGGGGACCTCAGCCCACACTCTCGAAAATATCAAAGAGGGTTATGGGATGGCGAAAATGGAAAGACGATCGCCCCGTTGATTCCCTTAGCGATCGCCGACGAGAGGAACAAACCCCGCTACACTGTAAGTTCATCGGTGCTGCCCAGGGAAATAACTGGCCTCTATCCCATCGGACCCCCTGCAATCGGTAGCCATTGCAAAGCACCCCCTGAATCTTCCGGGTTTAAGGTCCTGATGTTCTAAAATTGAGGCAGAAACCCGCTAACCTCCTCCAACCACCTCCGCATCATGCAGCGAACTCTTCTATTAGCGAAAATCCATAACTGCACTCTCACCGATGCTAATTTAAACTATGTGGGAAGTATTAGTATTGATAAAAAGTTAATGGAGGCAGCCGGTATTTTGCCTTACGAGCAGGTGCAGGTTGTCAACAAGTCCAACGGAGAACGGTTAATCACCTACGCCATTGAAGCATCTCCCGAGTCTGGGGCGATCGAACTCAATGGTGCCGCAGCGCGTCTGGGTGCACCGGGCGATCGGCTGATTATTATGACCTATGGACAATTTACCCCAACCGAGGTTACAACATATTCGCCTAAGGTCGTTCTAGTAGATGAGCAAAACCGGCTGTTGGAAGTTCGACAGTATGAAGAATTGCATACCCCTAGCTTGGTTTAAACCCTAAACCTGGCCCACTTCTTGACGTTTAAGTACCCAGATCACCGCCTTGCGATCGGATAGTCCCTATGGAAACCAGCCCTGACTCTGCCTTTTTTGTCCACTTCTGGGGGGTGCGCGGCAGCGTCGCGACACCCGGCAAAGAAACCGTTAACTACGGTGGCAACACCTCCTGTGTGGAAATGCGCGTCGGTGGTAAACGCCTGATTTTCGATGGCGGTACCGGCTTGCGACTCCTGGGAACCAGTTTAATGCCCCAGATGCCTGTAGAGGCGCATCTGTTTTTTTCTCACTCCCACTGGGATCACATTCAAGGATTCCCTTTTTTCGTTCCCGCTTTTATCCCCGGCAATCGCTTTCATGTTTACGGTGCAGTTGCGCCTAATGGTGCAACCATGAAACAGCGTCTCTCGGACCAAATGCTGCATCCCAATTTTCCCATTCCGCTTCAGGGGATGAGGTCTGAGTTGAAGTTCCACGATCTACATCCGGGGGATGTGGTTACCGTTGATGATATCACGGTGGAAACGGCTCATCTGAATCATCCTAGTGAAGCTCTAGGGTATCGCGTTACCTGGCAAGGACGCACGGCGGTTTACTGTACGGATACGGAACATTATCCCGATCGCCTCGATGAAAATATCCTGTATCTGGCCCGTAATGCCGATATTTTCATTTATGATGCCACCTACACCGATGAAGAATACTATCACCCCGTCACTCCCAAACAAGGCTGGGGACACTCGACTTGGAAGGAAGGTATTAAACTTGCCAAAGCCGCTGGAGTCAAGCATTTAGTTATTTTTCATCATGACCCCTCTCATGATGATGAGTTTCTTGCGAATGTAGAATCTCAGATTCAAGCTGAGTTTCCCGATGCTTTCTTGGCGCGAGAAGGGATGAAATTAAACCTGATTTAAAGTCTTGATAAAGATTGCTAACCGAGAATGTAACTTATAACTGCACCCAAGGCTGTAGAGTAGGAGTGGTCCGGGATTTGAACTCAGATTGGGTTTAACAAATCGGTTGATGGCCGGGATTGACGGCGTGAATCTCTTCGCTGCCTGATTCGGGCCATCCTCGACGATAAGATGCCTCTTCTGGTTTACCCCATCCCAGTTGTAAGAGGATTTCCAGAAAGTCGGATTTTTCCCATTTAAACAGGGTCGCCCATTCAGTTTTAAGGGCGATCGCCTCGACATCAGCTTTGGAGATTTGGCGATCGTTTAAGCCCTTATTCACCCGGAGATACAAGTCCATTCCCTCAGTGACTTCATTCCAAAAGGACAGGAGAGCGGGTTTGGCCGCTTTGAGGGTGTCCAGGTCCCGAGGCAGAGCAATTAGCTGATCGTCCAATTGCGGATAGGAGAGGGTTTTGCCTCTGAGGATGATTTGATGCAAAACCAGGCCAGAGACCTGGTGCGATCGCTGGTATTCGTGCACTGCCGCTTTAAAATCTTGATAGGCAGTAAACTTTTGCAGACCTTCGGGCTTGAGGAACTGGTCAACGACAGGCAGCCCGATCGCCGGAGTCGCCGATAAATTCAAACGCTCCCCTCTGAGGCAAGCGCGACGCTCCTGCTCTAAAATCTCAATTAGCTCCTGGGTACTGTAGACCTTCAATATTAGAACACCATCGGGTTGGACTTTTCGCTAGTTTAACCTGGGTCAAGCATTCTAGTCGTGGGATAGGCTACCTAAATTTGACCTCAATAGTGAGTGCTGATGACTCCCTATCTTGCCCCATCGAGTCCCACCCTCCCACTACCATTCCCAAACCTAACTCAATTCACCCGTTCTACCATACCGTCCCATAAGTTCAACTGCTCCTAAAATATGACCTTCCATTGCCGTTTTCACTTCCGCTTTGCTCGCCCCCGGTTCCAAACTTAGCAAGGTATCTAATGCATACAGTTTGAAAAAATAGCGATGAGTTCCTGACTCGGGACAAGGTGCACTATATCCTAATGTTCCAAAATCATTTTTTCCCTGGACTCCTCCGCGTTCCAGTCTCGGTTCATTGGGCACTCCGTGAGGTAAGTGACGAATATTTGCCGGAATATCATAAGCTAGCCAGTGGGTTAAACTCCGGGTTGAGGCATCGGGGTCTTCCATAATTAAGACGAAACTAATCGTCCCATCGGGGGGGGAGTCCCAACTGAGCGGGGGAGAACTTTTTTCCCCTTCACAGGTATGTTCAAACGGAATGGTATTACCAATGAAAAAAGCAGGACTCTTAAATTCCATGACATTAATACAGTTGACGGTTGACTGAATGGGATGAACGTTTTTATCAGTGGTTATATTTTAACGGCTGATAAGATATCTGGCTTCAATTCCCCCGGTTCCGCACTAAAACTCTGCCTTTATGATCCCGGTTTTCAAGTCAACCTGCGATCGCTTTGCCAGAACCTCCCTACCCCTTGGTTTTGTTCATGACCTGCCTACATTCTCCAAAGATCTAACTTCCGATAGATAGATGATACTTTCTTCAGTTAGAGATTCCTGACAATTGCTTAGGGTTATCATTATTATCAGGACTCCAAAAGGTACTCCATAGAGTGCCTTCGTACCCTCCCAGAAAAGGTCAGCTAAATAGACCTCTTGCACCACTATAAAAAGCTCCTCGTTTTGTCAAAGTTTTTTATATCTGGGAACCCGCCAAGGAAAGCCACTGATTAACAGAGGTTGGAGGGTTTTCTTCCCCAATTATGCAAGAAGTTTAATCAAGCCAACCCTTTCCCCCCGCATGGAAGAAGGGGGGGGTTAAAAAGCCTTCCATTCTTTGGACCCCCCCACCCCTAGGCCAAACCAACCCGAGGCGTACTAACGGACAAAGAGAGATTTTTGCTCCTTATTTATTTCTAAAAAAGAGAGAACTTTAATGGCTAATGCGATTGAATTTAAGTTGTTTGGGCCGTATAATAAAGGGGCCGCCCTTATCGGTTCTTTTTCCAACTGGCAAGAGATTCCCATGGAAAAAGATGATCAGGGTTATTTTCGGACTTCAGTAGAACTCGAAGATGGGGCTTATGAGTATAAGTTTCGAGTTCAGACTAAGACTGAATATTTAGACCCGGATTCGTGGGTTTATGTGACTGACCCTTACGCCAAGGAAATTGATCACACCGGCCAAAATGGGATTATCAAAATTAAAGACGGGGAAACCATCGTTGATACCTACGTTTGGCAGCATGATCAGGTGTCTTTACCCAGTAATGGGGAATTAGTCATCTATGAAATGCTGATTAGTGACTTTTGCGGTCAAAAAGACAACGGAAATAAAGGGAACTTTCAAGCGGCGATCGAGAAATTAGATTACTTAGCCGACTTGGGGATTAATGCCATCGAACTCATGCCCGTCATGGCAGGAGATGAGGGGTGGGGTTATCTAGTCACTCAATACTTTGCTCCGGCCCCTCATTACGGTTCCCCTGAAGACTTTAAGCGCCTCGTTGATGAGTGTCACGCCCGAGGGATTCGCATCATTTTGGATATGGTATTTAATCATTCTAATGAGGACTGCCCGTTATTAAAAATAGACCGCGATTACTGGTACTATCATCATAAGCACTATCCCGATGATGATAACAATTGGTGGGGTCCCGAATTTAACTACGATCATCATGATTCTAACTTAGATATTCGTCCGGCCTGGTCATTTGTTGGGGATGTGGTACGTTACTGGATTCAAGAATACCACATTGACGGAATGCGTTATGATGCGTTGAGGCAACTGGCCAATTGGGAGTTTTTACATTGGATTACCAAACTCGCGCGAGAAACTGCGGGTTCCAAACCGTTTTATAATATCGGAGAACATATCCCAGAAAAACCGAAATATGCTCGATTTGAAGGCCCAATGGATGGGTGTTGGCACGATAGCTTCCACTACTTCTTAGTGGATTATATTTGTAATAAGGATAGCTTGGATATTGAGCAACTCAAAGAAGTGCTTGATTGCAAAAAGCAGGGGTATGAAACCTCAATCAATGTGATTAATTACTTATCAAATCACGACCAAACTCGCATCTTATCGCTGTTAGGTGATCGGGGTATTTTTGACGATCCAGCCTTTGGTCGGACTAAACTAGGGGCGGCTATCCTGATGACTACTGTGGGTATTCCGATGCTCTGGATGGGTCAAGAATTCGGTCAAGATAGCTGCGAAAATCCTAACCAAGCCTCCCTATTAAAATGGTATCTGCTAGATAATGAACGTAATCGGAGCTTGTTTGATTATTACAAGGGATTAATTGCTTTACGCAAGCAAAATCACGCCATTCAAAGTGAAAATATTGAGTTTATCCATGAAAATCCGGATCAGCAAGTGATTGCGTATGTCCGGTGGAATGAGGAAGGATCAAGAGTTGTGGTAGTTGCTAATTTTTCGGGGAATTTTCTAGGAGGTTATGCGATTCCCAATTTTCCCGATAATGGACAATGGCACGAGTGGACAAGAAACTATGATATTGAATCTCAGGACAACCAATTAGTTCTGGATTTGGGTGAATATGAAGCTCAAGTTTTCGTGTGGAATCAGTAGCCGTTTGAAATAGGGGCAGTCAGGACAGGGCAGTGCCTTGTCCTGACTTAAAATGATTTAAAGAAGTGGCAACATTAAACGGGAAGCGATCGCCGGCAGCATTAATCAGACTTAAATCAGCATTCCGGTATTTTGCGAAAACATTGCGATCGCCACTGGATTGAAAAAAAGTAACAAGGGACGTTCCCGTGAACCTAACCTGAAACCAGAACGGGATAAAAGAGTAAAATTTTTATCAATTAATTTACCCTAAGATATTTTCAAAAGGTGATTGAAATTTTACCCCTTTATCCCCACCTTGGACCCAGGACAAGAACCTAGGGCTCAGCGTCGGTTAGGGGCACACCGGGTAAAGAGTCTACTGTTTTAGGAGTAGGGGATTCTCCAATCCAATTGTTCATCACATCTTTAACTAATACTTCCTTGAGCCAAACTTGTAAAACCGCGACGATGGGTAGGGCTAGGAACAAACCCAGAAGACCAAAAAACTGAGAAAAAATTAGCATGGAAATTAAAGTAAACCCCGGAGGTAAGGAAATTTCATTTTCCATAATCATGGGGGTTAATACTAAGCCTTCTAGCTGCTCAATTAGCAGGTAAAATATAATAACAGCGACCCCTTTCCAAGGTGCATCGATGAAGGCCAAGGCAATGGGCGGAATCGAGCCTAATATCGGGCCAATATTGGGAATGTAGCTTAATAAAGCGGAAATTATCGCGTTGACTAATGCCAAGGGTACGCCTAATGCCCATAAGCCTAAACCGCTAACGATCGCAATAAAGACCATATTAAAAAGTCGTCCGATTGCCCAACCCACTATATTATGTTCACATCCCTGGAGCACTTCCTCAACTCGCCGCCGATAAAACGAAGGAAATATTAAAATAAAACTCTGACGATAAAGGGCGGGATTGGCTAATAGCATCAGAATCAGTACAAGGACCAGCAGCACGTTTACCGCAAAGTCTAGGGAGTTGGAAAAAACCGTAAAAAAGCCGCCAAACCAACTTAAGCCAATATTAGGAAGTCGTTCGGCTAAGAATTCAATATTTTGAATATCTTCGATGAGCTGGTTGGGGATAAAGTTTTGTAACCATTGATACCACTGACGTAGCTGTACCAAAGTTTGAGGCAGGAGCTCGATCAATTCTTGAAACTGAGCAACAAGGGTGGGAAAAATTAAGAGAAGGAATAAAGCCAGGATAGCGAAAAGAATGCCAACAGTCAAAGCAATGGCAACGCCCCGCTTCAAACCCGATCGCTGCAACCGGCGCACCATTCGGTTGAGAACGGTTGCAAAGGCGATCGCCGCAAAAGCCAGCAACAAAACCTTCCGAATTTCCCACAGTACGATGAGAGAAACAATGAAAACAATAGCCCCGATTATTTTACCAAAACTCAATTTTATACTCCTTTGGTTTGATGACCAATATGGTTAAAGTTGTTAGGTGAAAAAAGTCGGAAATTTCCGACTCTTCGTACAGTTTCTATTTTTAAGTGACGATCGCCTTTCGAGTCCAACTCCATTAGCCCTTAATACAGTGTTCAATCATCGGATACCATTTGATTTCGGGTGAGTATTTGATCTCCAAAGGTCAGCGCGATCGCTTAAGCGTTGGCGGGTGTCCCCATCGCAAATTAAGGGCTCAATTTCCCGCGCCAGTAACAACAAATCCACTCAATCATCAATATCCCGCCAATCGCGTACCCGAAGTTTCCCGGAAAAAGTCACACATAGAATCCCCTATTCCCCACCGGGGCTCTCCGTTAATCGCACCCAAGCGTAAGACAATCGTCGGAATGCCCAAGCAGCTGTGAGCCTATTTGAGCGTCAACTGTTCTAAAATGCCTGGAGAACCAGCCTCACTCCTGTGCAAGCTGAAGGGCAGTACCCGGGTGATGGGGGTTGGTATATTTGATACTTTCCTACATCCTTTGCCGAATTCCCGCCCTTGCTAAATGCCAGCCCATAAATCCGCCTCCCCCTGGGATTAAAATGTGTTTATTCAAATAAAGTTTCTCCGCCATCAATTAATTAAGTAAACAAAATAAATGGAGCAAGAGAAAATTTAATCATTTACCCTTATAAAGAAATTATTGTGCCGGCAATCTCCTCGTGGAGTCATCCCCCTTGAGATAGAGGTTAGTTTCCCACATTTGTTGCTGCGTTTAGAGACTCCGTTTCTGCAATCCAGTTGAGGACGGACGATTTAATCAATTGAGGGAGTCTTGCACTCCGGTATAATTCTTCCTACAGGAATACAGCCGGTCAAATAGAGCTTCAGTCTTATCAACCCGCTGTCAAACTGTGTTTAATTCGCTGCTGGTTCCGGTGCGATCGCCAGAGAATATATTTGATCTACGATTAAAACGGGCTGGTCCTTGTATTCTATTTCTAACTCATCTCTAACCTTCAAATCCCAGGTTAAATTATGTTCTCGCTCGATTTCGGTGAGGACGAAAGGACGCAAAACTCCTGTTGCTATCACCGTTTGACCCGGTTGGATAGCACTCTGTGGGTTGGGGACGATCGCCAGCAAAGTGTCTGATCCCATCGCACCAGAGGCATCTAATCTAAAGGAATTTGGGGTAACCATTGTAGCAACTTCTCCGGGGACTGCCAAAACGTGATTGTAGTAGCGCGTCGGATTGGTGGTAATTTCAGCGGGTTCCGGTGAGAAGGCGACTGACGGATAATAGTGGGTTTGCCTTCGTACTCTGCATACAGGTTGGGATCCAGTTCAAATCCGTAGGCCCGTTCGATATCTGTCGCTATAAACCGGACAACGGTGCCCGTAATTTGCAGGGGGGTTTGAGTGTCCGTCGGGACAATCACCGGCACTCCCGAGGCATTAATTGCTAAAATGGGTTCGGTACCAAATACTTCCTCATCCTGAACGGTGAAGGTCTGGGGACTGACTTTAGTGATGGGTTTAGCGCGGATTGTCATCACAGTCCCGATCCGTTGTTCAGTTCGCCCTATCGCGTCGGATGAGGTAACAGAAGCCGGGTCTTCTGTCCCTGTGGTCATCAGTGTTTCGACGGGTTGACAAGCGATGAGCAACAGTGCCGTCAAAGCCAGGGCGACTGGTCTGTACCCCAGGGTTCGGCGATGAAATAGGCGATCGCGAGTCGGTGAATTTAGGCTCATAAATAGGGATTTTTCTTACTTCAGGCTGATTACGAACTGCTCTTTGGGTGAACACAACGGTTAAATAGATTGCCATCTAAGACCCTCTTCCTGGGGGTTTAGGGGGTTTCATTTGTCATAGCTCCTCTATCTTGCCCCCTTAAAAGCAAGGGGCCGTTTCTCACCTCTATCTAAAGAAAGAAATGCGAAAATATTGTCGAATTTTCAGGGGAGAACTGGGTATGAGTTGAGGGAGTTTTAAGGTAATTTCTTACCGGCGATAGATTTAAACACTCCAGGTTAGCCCCTATCCTAAACTAAGGGAGAATAAATCCTTTGGGTGAAAGTATGACTTGGGGAATAAACTCTCCTATTTTCCTAATTAGGAATCGATTTGTTAATTTTACCCCTGGTGTCCGTCCTAAAAAATGACCGGACCAGTCATGCTATTTTTCCTGTTTTTTATACTTTAAGATCTTTATTTTTGTTGTTTATTTTAGGGGCTATCTTTTATTTATTTTCTACCCCGAGTTCGGGTCCAATCTAAGAAGGAGGAGAAACTGGGCCGCATTAGCGGAACCTATAAATCGGATTCTATAAATTGCTCATTTTCCACAGTCAAGCCGGTTTCAAAATTTGATTTTATTGCTTGATAGCAGTTGTTTTTCTTGACAATTGAAAGAACGTCTAGTATGGTTTAATGAAAGGACCAAACTTTGTTTATCTATCCCTACTGGGAAGTTACTTCAACCGAGCTTTAAAATAGGGTGTTACCGAACTATCGGACATTGATGAGCAAGGCAAGTGCTGTTCACCCCAGGCTGGTCCTGGAGGGGGGTCATTAATAGTAACAGGGGATTAAACATCATTAAAGAACTTGACTCGTCAAAACCCGTAATGTTCAGTGAAAGATTATGCAAGACCAATTTCTCACTATTCTTGAGGGGATAACCGATGGCTTGGCAGCCTGCGATCGTCAATGGTGCATCACCTATGTCAATCAACGGGGTGCAGAAATCGTGGGAAGAAGTCAAGAACAATTGCTGGGAACAATCCTATGGGAGAGTTTTCCCGAGGCGATCGCCTCGTCATGGAAAGAGGAATTTCATCGGGCGATCGCCCAAGGGGTTTCAGTTGAGATTCAAGAATTTTACCCCATCCTGAATCAATGGCTTAAAGTTCAGGGCAGTCCCTCCGAAGCCGGGCTAGTTATCTATTATCAAGAGATCACCGATTGCCCCAAAATTCAAAATTCCCAGGACGGGAGGCAACCCGAAGCCAAAGGGGGATGCGGTGGAGTGGCGATCGCCTCCGCTCATACACACCAATTCCAACAGGTGAATTCCACTTGGGCTCAGATACATGGGTACAAGGTCGAACAACTGATTGGCACCTCGATTTTTGAGTTGTTTTCCCTAGACTGTCGCGACCCATTAATTGACACCCTCAGTTTAGCGGATGGGGGGGGATTTCATCAATTTGAATCCGTACAGATTGGGAAAGGAGGCAGTCTAATTGCGGGGATAACCGAGGTTAATTCCATTAAAGATGCACAAGGAACTTTGCTGTATTACGTCTTTACCTTTACGGAGACGGACAAAGGGGAGCCAGGGTCAGAAATTGGGCCAAATCACTGCATAAAACTAACCGGATTAGAGCAGGCGATCGAAATTTTAGAAAGCATGACTGATGCTTTTGTCGCATTAGACCCGGAATGGCGAATCACGGACGTCAACGGAGAAACAGCTCGAATTAATCAAAAAAAGCCGGAAGAATTAATCGGAAAAACCTACTGGGAAGTGTGGCCGTGGTCTATCGGAACGCAAGTGGAACGGGAATATCGGCGGGCGATGAAGCAACAGGTTCCGGTGCGGTTAAAAGTGCTATATGAACCTTTACAAATGCGGTTGGAGATTCATGCTTATCCATCGGATGAGGGGTTGTTTATTTATTTCCGGGATATCAGCGATCGCAAGCAGTCGGAACAGGCATTGAGATACAGCGAACGATTCTACCAGGCGATTGGAGAGACGCTCAACTATGGGATATGGGTCTGCGATCGCGAGGGTCAGGCAATTTATATGAGCGAATCATTTCAAAACTTAGTCGGACTCAGCCTCGGCGAATGTGCGGGGTTTGGATGGACCCAGGCACTGCATCCCGAGGAGAAAGATCAGACCCTGGTAGCATGGAAAGAGTGCGTAGAAACCGAAGATATCTGGGATCGTGAGCATCACTTCCGGGGTGTAGATGGAAACTGGTATCCGAGCTTATGCCGAGGCGTTCGGGTCAAAAATGAGGCGGGGGAGACGATTTGCTGGACCGGAATCAACCTAGATATCAGCCGTCAAAAACAGGGAGAACGGGAACTGCGCGATCGCAAAGAGCGGTTGCAGGCAGCGCTATCGGCCTCAGAAACGGGTACTTATCGATGGAACATCCAAACTGACGCCCAAGACTGGGATGAGATGATGAATCGGTTATTTGGTCTCCCAGAAGACCGTCTCCTGATGACGTTACAGGAGTTTATCTCCCTGATCCACCCGGAAGACCAAGAAGCAGTGAGACAGAAGTTGAAAAGCTGCACGAAATTTATTCAAGACTTTGAACTAGAGTACCGAATTATCTGGCCCGATGGTAGCATTCACTGGATTTTTGATAAAGGAAAGACCTTCACCGATGAGGGGGGAAATCCTGCGTATATGACGGGCGCTTGTATGGATATCACCACTCAGAAGCGGATGGAGGAGGAGGTCCAGATTGGACGGGAACGCCTGGATCTGGTTTTAGACTCGTCGGAGTTGGGTTTGTGGTATTGCGACCTCCCCTTTGATAAACTGGAGTGGAATCCAAAGTGTAAGGAACATTTTGGACTTTCTCCAGATACCGAAGTCACCATCGCCCAATTTTATGACTCTATACATCCGGAGGACCGCGATCGCACTCAGGAGGCGATTACCCGAGCGATCGAGGATCATACTTCTTATCAAATCGATTATCGCACCGTTGATTCAATCGGAAAAATCCGGTGGATTCGAGCGATCGGACGAGCTTTTTATAACCAGTCTGGAGAACCGATTCGCTTTGATGGGATTACCATCGATATTAGCGATCGCAAACGGGCAGAAGAAACCCTAGAGAGTCACCGAAAATGGTTAGCTTTAGCTCAAAATATCGGCAAAATTGGGATATGTGATTGGAATTTAGAAACCGGGGAAATTACCTGGAATGAAGAACTTAAAGCGCTTTATGAAAAGTTCCCTGGCAGCTTTGATGGAACTGTCAAAAGCGCACTGGCGATGATTCACCCCAGCGATCGCCCCCGAGTAGAAAAAAAAGCCCTGCAATGTAGCCAGGAAGGAATTGATTTCGATAGCGAATTTCGGATTCTCTTGCCCGGGGGTCAAGTGCGCTGGATGGAGGGAAAAGCTAGAGCATTTCAGGATGAAACGGGACAATCGATGCGGGTGATCGGGGTCAACATGGACATCACCGATCGCAAGTTAGCTGAAGAAGCCCTACGGGAGAGTGAACAGAGATTTCGTGCCGCCCAAGAGCTCTCCCTGGATGCCTTTATCATTTTACACGCCCTCCGCGATACCGAGGGAGAGATTATCGATTTTGAGGGGGACTATGCCAACCCGAAAGCCTCTGAAATCATGGGATATCCTATTGATGAATTAGTGGGTCATCGTCTCAGTCATCGCCTACCGGGATATAAAAGCAGTAGTGACCTTTTTGAACGCTATGCGCAGGTGACCGAAACCGGGATTCCTCACGATATCGAACTAGAATATAAAGCGGATGGTATCCGAGGCTGGTTCCGGAATGTGGCCGTCAAATTAGGAGACGGGGTGGCGGTTTCCTTTAGCAATATCACCGATCGCAAATTGCAGGAACAAGAACGATTACACCTGCTGGAATTGGAACGAGAAGCGCGATCACAAGCGGAGGTTGCCAACCGCATTAAGGACGAATTCCTCGCCGTCTTATCCCATGAATTGCGATCTCCTCTTAACCCCATTCTGGGCTGGACACAATTGCTCAAAAGGGGAACACTTTCCCCGGAAAAAACCCAACAAGCCTTAGAAATTATCGAACGCAATGCTAAATTACAAACTGAATTGATCGAAGACTTACTCGATGTATCTCGGATTCTGCGCGGGAAGCTAATTCTTACTCAAACCGCCGTAGAACTGCCTTATGTGATTGACTCGGCGATCGAAACTGTTCGCTTAGCAGCCCAGGCGAAATCTATAGAAATACACACCGAGTTTAGCCCCCATATCAGGCAAGTATTAGGAGATTCAAACCGCTTGCAGCAAGCTGTATGGAATCTGCTCTCCAATGCTGTGAAGTTTACCCCCCCTAGAGGGCAAGTTACGATCCAACTCACTCAAGAGGAAGACTGGGGTCACATTCAGGTAAAAGATTCGGGCAGGGGAATTGATCCGGACTTTTTGCCTCATGTCTTTGAAAACTTCCGACAAGCGGATAGTACCACGACTCGCACCTTTGGCGGACTCGGGTTAGGACTGGCGATCGCCCGTCACTTAGTCGAATTACATGGCGGCAAAATTTGGGCGAACAGTCCCGGATTGGGACAGGGAGCTATATTTACTATGAGTCTGCCTTTGTTACCGGAGTCTGGAGAATTTTCTCCCCCGGAGTCCATCGCCCCGGAGTTACCGAACTTACAGGGAATAAAAATACTCGTCGTCGATGATATTCCTGATACTCGGGAGTTTATGGTTTTTGTGCTAGAAATGGAGGATGCCGTGGTCAAGGCGGTAGAGTCTGCACAGATGGCGATTTCTGTGATTCAGGAATGGCAACCGGATATATTGATCAGTGATATTGGAATGCCTGAACTCGATGGCTACGGATTAATTCGCACGATCCGACTGCTCTCTCCCGAAGAAGGGGGGAGGATTCCCGCCATCGCCGTAACCGCTTATGCCGCAGAGAGCGATCGCCAAGCCATTCTCGCGGCAGGGTTTAATACTCACATTCCTAAACCCGTGGAACCCTTAAAATTAGCTCGGGCGATCGCCCGGTTGCTTCGGGTAGGCGATCGCCATTTTAGCCCGACCGAACCCCCAGGCAACGACCTCGGCTTATCCTCGCACATATAATCGGCGGAAACGTTCCCCCTGAATCAGCCTCCCGTTAATCTTGACCTCGCGATCGTCAGCCCATGCTTGCTGAGGCTGGAACCCATGTAAATGAACTTGCACCTGATCATAAGGGAACGGATACTTTCCCTCTTCCTCCCATCTCACTTCCAATCCATTCTCATCTCGGACCATGTAAAAGCGATCGCTTCGTCCTTCCTCATACCCATCTCCGGCATCGCTATAGATCCATCCTTCCCCAGACCCTTGCCCCGGCGGATAAATGTGCAAAGTCAGACAATTTTCCTCCTCCATCGGCAGAATGCTTCCCGCCTTGACAAACACCGGAATCTGTTCAAGGGGAGTTTCCACCATCACCGATTCCCCGCCCTGGAACTGCCGTTCCTGCCAGAAGTCGTACCAATCGCCCTTGGGTAAACGGACTGAGCGCGATCGCATCCCTTTCTCGGTAACTGCCCACACGATCAGGGCATCCCCGAGTAAAAACCCATCCTCGATATCCCACAGGTCCGGGTCCTCCGGGTCTGCCCAAAACAGGGGACGCACCAAAGGATATCCCTTCTGACTCGTTTCCTGGGTCAAAGTATAAAAATAAGGGAGTAACCGATAACGCAGCTTCAAAAACTCTCTCACAATGCTCAGGCTTGGTTCTCCATAGACCCAAGGCGGACGCGCTTCTACATTATTCGAGGAATGGGTGCGATAAAAAGGCATAAATGTTGCCATTTGGAACCAACGCAGGTATAATTCCGGTGAGGGATTGCCCTGGAACCCCCCAATATCCGGACCACTGTAGGGAATTCCTGACAATCCCAACCCTACCACCGTGGCGATGGTTTGATGGAGTGCGCCCCAACTGGATTCGATATCCCCCGTCCAAGTCCAGGCATAGCGTTGCAGTCCCGCCCAACCCGACCGCGAAACAATAAACGGACGGCGATCGGGATGATGATTGCACAAACTCTCATATCCGGCCTGAGCTTGCAACAGCCCATAAAAATTGTGAGCTTCGCGGTGATCACCCCCCCGACCTTCCATAAAATGCTTCGTTGATCGCGGGGGTAAAGTACCATCTCCCCAGGCCACAAAACAGGCGGGTTCGTTCATATCATGCCAAAATCCTGTTACCCCCGCATCCAGCAAATAGAGATACTGGCGACTCCACCAGTGGCGGACTTTGGAGTTTGTAAAATCAGGGAACACCGACCAACCGGGCCAAACCGGGGCCGAGACTAGGGTGCCATCGGACCGGGTGCAAAACGCCCCGAGTAACTGACCTTCCAAAAATAGGTTACTTTGGCGGCTATACTTAATTCCGGGGTTAAGAATGGCAATAAACCGCACCCCCTTGTCTAACAAGTCTTGAGTAAATTTTGGTAGATTAGGAAAACGTTCTGGATCGATGGTGAAGGCGCGAAACCCAACTTGGCAATCAATATCTAGATGGACTGCACTCAAGGGCAAATCCTGCGCTTGAAATTCCTCTACCATTTCTTGTATAACTTCTTCGGTGCGATATCCCCAACGAGATTGATGATATCCCAGTGCCCACCGGGGGGGTAACGGCGATCGCCCGGTCAACTCTGTATAACGCTCCAACAACTGCGCCGGTTTGCCCGAGGTAAAGTAGTAACGCAGAGAACCGCCCTCAAAATCCGCAGTGGCGACATCCGCAAAAGTAAAATGACCTTCATAGGAATTTTCATAGAAAATCAGGTAACTGCCGTTACGGTGCAGTCCTAAATAAAGAGGGATAGAAATATACATGGGGTCAGAACCCGGAGTATATTTCCCGGCAGCGTCGAAGTTCCAAATCCGAAAGGTTTTAGGGTTACCCTTTTTATCTTGATCACGGCGTAGATTCAGGGAAGAAGCACGTTCTCCCAACCCATAAATCCCTTCCTCCTGTTCTAGGGGGGCGCGATGAATCCATCCCTCCTCTTTGCGCTGGGGTGGCAGTTCTTGCCGTAAGAGATTCCCCGCGCGATCGCGCCATTGCACCGATCCATCCAGGGTAACTGTAATCTGTAACTCGGCACTCTCCAGAGTCCATCCGTCCCCCGAGTTGGCTAAAGTTGTCTCCACCTCCGGCCAATCTTGACGGACGATCGCATAGGGAATCGGTTCGACTCCCGGTTTCCAATCTATTCGCACCAAGTCCCCGGTTAAAAAGGAAATATGCAGTTCCGCTAGTTCAAAATAGAACGTTGCCCCCCTGGGGCTAGATTCTGCCCTCAGTAATTTTCCCGGATGATCAAAGGAGTCAGCCGTGGCAAGTTTGGGTTCTTGACGTTCCACGCGATCGCGTTCCCAGGAATATAAGAAGGCGGGAATCGTATATTTAAGGTAAAAAAGACCAATGATATAGTATCGAAATTTGAGAGAAATTTGTTTCAGAAGTGTCATAAATTTGCCAGTAATGACCCGGGTTTGCTTCCAGGGGGAGCAAAAGGCGATCGCTCCGTTAACTGTTCTATCTTGGCAACTTGCCGGGGCGATCGCGATCAACCCTGAGAAAGATTTTTAGGCGTTACACACTCCTGATGGGTAGCTGACCCTACCCACTCCGCTTTTTAAGTCCTAACTACTAAGGAATTACGGTCACCGTTGTGCCGATTTGCACTTGATCGTACAAGGCGATCGCATCTTGATCGAACATTCGGGCGCATCCCGAGGATTCCGCCCCTCCGATTGACTGCGGAGAGTGAGTCCCGTGAAAGCCGATCGCATTATTGCCGTCCGTCCAAAATGCGATCCATCTTGGCCCTAAAGGATTTTGAGGCACCCCTGCGGGGATGACTTCCCCGGTAAACGGACTTTCCCACACCGGATCTTTAACCATCTGAAACACGCGAAATGTCCCCAAGGGAGTTTCTGAACCGGGTTTACCGACGGCAACCGGATAAGAGGACTGTAAAACATTATTGTGATAAACATATACCCGGCGATCGCTCAAAGATAAGATTAGATGGCTTTGATTAGGGACAGGAGTCCTATAAGCTGTTTCCTGTAAACTTATCGTCTCTAGTTCAGGAACCCTAGGGGAACTTGCTAAATCATTAGGAGTAGAGTGAGCGGGGGCGCTACCTAAAGCCAGTATTAAAGTACCTAAGACAGAAATGTGACGGAGGAACATAGCAATCCCTAACTTCGATCAGTAATTGCAGTTTACAGAAGTTACTCTTTGAACTACGGACTCTACTGTTCCACTATTATGATTGGATGTTTTTGGGGTGGCGATCGCTAAGCCAACACCCCAACCCAAAGGAGACAGTTAACTAACTGGTTCTATCCCTCCCGGGACAGCACAAAAACTGTCTGAATATTCCTGAAAAACTAGAAAAATATTCCGGACAATCAGAATAGAAACCCGATGGAGAAAACCCAGATTATGAACACTCAAGCACAACCTTCAACTCAGCCTCAAACTGCGAGTGCTCAGACTGAATTAGAAAAAGCAGCCCAGGACTTTGGTCGTGCTTTAGTGGTGTACTTAGCGTGGAAGTCCACGGGTTTACTCGACCCCTAACGCACCCTCGGTGAACAGAAGAATACCAGCGTCCGATACATGATGGAAACCGGACTTACCACACACCCGGGGTAGATATAGCAATTCCTAAATCAGTTTTATCGAAAAATAGCGAGCAAGAAGCCTAGACTTCTTGCTCGCTTGGTATATTAAAACTCATTTAAGATTGCTTGCTATAGTTGGGGCAATTTATGAAGTGCTTCTACCGATTTGCCTCAGCCTGGGGGAAAAAAATCATCCCCCACCCCAAAACAAAAGCCCCCATCCAAGGGGGCCTTTTCAGGCTTTAAACAATTTGACATGGGTCAATATAAGTAAATCTACGCCCTAAGAGCGACATTGAAAATTTGTTGAAATTTAAGGCGTCCAGCTTGCTTCAAGGAGGCGATGTTTCCGAAAACTGGCCCGGATGTGGCTGGAATAGCTGAGGGCTCGCACGAAGTGTTCGGCCAATTCTTTGATGTGGATGGACAGGGTGCGAGATTCGGTAGTAGTTTGAGCGTCATTTTCCATGACTTTATCCTCTTTTTTGGCTTGAGTTTGGCAGAGTGTCGAGTTCTAACCATCCTAGTTATATTTTACATCACCCTAAACCTTTAATTAAACGAAAATTTATCAACGCTCTTAAAATGGGATACCGGATAGGATTTCAACCCGACACTTATAATCATCCCATTTTTTTTCAAGGTAGGCCGTGATGATTTGGGGTCAAACTAGGTGATAGTTTGGGGGTTTTTCAGCGATCGCCGTCACAGGTAGGATGGACTTAGGCAACCCGCATCAATAGCACCAGTTCACTTTCTACAGTGGGCTGAGGCAGGGGCGATGGTTGGGAAGAGACGGGAGTGGACTCGGTAGATTTTGGGAAGAAGAAAGTAATGATTTCCATGATAGATGCGTCCTTTAACTTGATGACTCAACTATCAGCCAGAGTCAACCGGATCGGGCGATCGCCTGTGGCACTCTTTGAATTGGTTCTTTCATTCCCCCGATCCAGCGAAGTCTGGGTTCCCATCACTGGGCGTAACAGTGGACAGTTGCAAAAGTGGCGATCTCAGCGGAACTAGGATAAAATGCTGAGTGTTACTGCCGCCCAACCTTAATCTCTCATGGTTCTATCTGACCCTTCCACTGCTCATCCAGGGCCTGACCCCGCTTACGATTCAGGCGGGTTCCACACTCACGCCAATCACGCCCACGACTCAGACAGGCACTCCCATGTGCACGTTCATAGTGAAGAATCCCTACGTCGCCTGGTCAATCGGCTTTCTCGCATTGAAGGTCATATCCGGGGGATTAAAACCATGGTCCAAGAAAGCCGCCCCTGTCCGGAAGTCCTTCTCCAAGTTGCTGCGGTGCGAGGTGCACTCGATCGCGTCGCCCGGATTGTCCTAGACGAACACCTCACCGAATGCCTAGCCCGCGCTGCCAAAGAGGGTAATATCGACGATGAAATCGAAGAACTCAAAGCCGCCCTGGACCGCTTTCTACCCTAGCTTGCCAAGGGTGTCAGTGCGGCTTTTAGAGTAAAAAGGTTTCGATGGAGCTACTCACTAACGCAAGCGCCAATGCCCCAAAAACAGCAGTTGTGAGGCCCTTTTCCAAGCGGAAACCAGGAACCAAACGAGCGGCCACAGCAAAAACAATCACGTTCATCACAAAGGCAAATAACCCTGACAGCAATCCCAAAGTCAGCACGTTGGGGATGAAGAAGAGAGCTTTAAGCAGGGGTAAAATTAAAACATTTAATCCCCCCAACGCAGCAGCCGCGACGACTGCTTTCGGCGGACTTTCAATCTCAATTCCTAGGGGCAATCGAGAAATTAACAATAAGCTACTGAAGGTCACTAACCAGGCAATCAAAATCTCTACAGGTTGCATTGTTATATTTTCCTTTAATCTAAAGAGCAAATCAAACTTTCACTCTTTCACCTTATCTCTTGTCCTCGGACATGACCTCTGCTTTAAGATATAACTCTCTGTGCCGAAAGGTGATTTTCGCTGGGCTGCATGGAACATTTTTTAGATTAAAACCCCTTGCCCAATTCAGTCTACTAAAACCTATACCTTAAAAGCTGCGGCTATCGGCTATACAGACAAAACTTGCCCGATAGCCGCACCCTACATATACTGGGTGTTGGTTTTAGAGAGCTTCAAGAACCGAATGAAATATCAAAATCAACAGCAGTTGATTACGCTTCAATCACCACGCGCAGATTGCCGCGTTTTTTCGTAACCCGGCAGGCGGTGGTAGTTCCGGACCGCTCAAATTCTAAATCGAGTAAGGTTGATCCGACTCGCAGATTCTGCATAGACAGACTGTCGATCCCCTCCGGTAGGGCGGGATCGATAATTCTTAGATAATTTCCCGGCGCATCCGGCACCAAATTCGCCATTATATGAATGAATTGGAAGATACTGCCACTCGCCCAGGCTTGCGGAGAACAGGCGACGGGATACTGTACAGGTTCATTTCCCTCACTGCGATCATATCCACAGAACAGTTCTGGAGGACGTTGATAGGGTTGCATAATCGTCATATCCAGGATACTTTGGGTCACTTCCAGAGCTTGATCAATGCACCCTTGCGATCGCAATCCCAAAGCAATCAAGGCGTTATCGTGAGGCCAAACTGACCCGGTATGATATCCCATGGGATTGTAGGCCGGAGATAAGCGGCTGAGGGTGCGAATCCCCCACCCACTAAACAAATCCGGTGCCAGGAGTCGTTCCGCGACACTTTGTGCCTTTTCTGGAGTAAAAATGCCCAAATTCAAACAATGGCCGGGATTGGAGGCAATACCATCTACTGGCTTGCCTTGCCCATCCAAGGCTAAGGCGCAGAAATCCAGGTCAGAGACCCAAAAATCCCGGTTGAAGCGGTTTTTCAAGTTGCGGGCCTCTTCTTCCCAACGTTCGGCTAAATCCAGGCGCTTTTTCAACCGTGCCAGTTCGCTGAGGCGCTGTTTGGCCCCATAGACGTAAGCCTGGACTTCACATAAGGCGATCGGGGCGTCGGCTAATTTGCCATCGCGATCGACGATGCAATCGCTTGAGTCTTTCCAACCTTGGTTAGCTAAACCCCGATTTGATTTACAAGCATAAGTGAGATAACCGCTGGATTCCATCTCGCGATCGATCCATTCCATCGCCGCTATGGCATTCTCCCACAGGCGATCGAGGGTGTCTCGGTCGTGAGTCCAGGCGTAGTATTCTGCATAAAGCATCAACCATAGGGGAGTCGCATCGACGGTCCCGTAATAGGGAGTATGAGGAACTTCGTTACATCGTGCCATTTCCCCTAGGCGGATTTCATGCAAAATCTTGCCCGGTTGTTCATCGCGCCATTCATCCCAGGTTTTACCTTGATATTCCGCCAGAATTTCCAGGGTCGATCGCGCGATCGCCGGGTCTAAAATTAGGGTCTGAGATGCTGCAATAATCGAGTCCCGGCCGAACAAGGTGGAAAACCAAGGAATTCCTGCGGATAGGGCTTTGCCTTTCCCCCAACTTTGCCGCAGCAGATAAATATCTTGTTCCGCTTGCTCGATCGCCTGGTTGATAGCTTTATTATTTGTGCGAATCCGGGTGGCAGCATTGCGCCACTCTTCCTCTTCCATCAAAACCGATGCTTTCGCCTGAACCAGACTCCCGGGCTTATCTCCAGCGTTTGTGGGCCGGCTGTCCGTCAGCAATTGCAGCCGATAGCCAAATACTTGAGTTTCGTGAGAGTCGATCTCTAAGTTCCAGACGCCCGTATATCCATCCAGATAATCGGGTTGGCGATGGACAAACTTGATGCGCGATTCCATCACCGAACCGTCCAGCCCTTTGTAGGCTAATATTAGCTCCTCGGGCCGGTTCATCTGATGAGAAGAATTCACCGATCGCCCGGGGTTTTCTTCTTCTTGCATCGGTTCTTCTGGATTATCCCCATGTTCCCCTGCACCATTGCCATTGTGCGATCCATTATTGTCGGGTTGATCCTGTCGCAGAAGCTGCCCTCGGGCCTCCCGACTAAATCCCCGAATTTCAAACAAATCTACAAAATCCGCCCCAAAGCTCAGGGTGAGTTGAAATTTAACCGGCTGGGTGTTATAGTTTGTTACCTTGAGTTCTTCAAACAATCCGCCATTTAAGATAATATCCCGTTGAATGCCGATAGTCTCCGCCCGAATGCGATCGCCAATCCGGGGATTGGCGCACAATACAGACATGGCGAAACCCTTACGAGCATTGCTACTCAGCAGAATGGGTGCATGAGCCTCAATCTGGAGTTCTAAGCGACTTAAGAAGCGGGTATCGTGACAGAACAAACCCATGCTACCTTGACGTTCGTCTGTGAGCAAACCTGCGATATTGCCAATAGTATCGGTAATTAAAAATAGATCGTCATCTTTGAGGGTGAGGGTTGGTTGGGGATGTTCACTCACCACACTCGGCCACTTGGCGATCTCTGCTGCTTCAGCGGGAACGAATAATTTCCCTTCGATTTCTACGGTATCTGACATGATTTTAAAACTTTCGCGTCAACATTAAAAAGGCAGTCGCAGAAATTTAGACTGAGCCAAATTTTTTACGACCGCCTTATTCATTATAACTTTCTATTTTAGGATGACCGAGGTTTGGGGCAGCCACCTCGGAATGGGGGATAAATCTCTTGCCTGGGACGCGCTACACTCAGGGTTAAAAACCCGGTTTCTAATCCTGGGAGACGCTACAGCCAGGGTTAAAAACCGGGTTTCTTGTCCTATTTCTCTGGGTAAATCTCACCCATCTAAGACATTAGGCCACATTCAGACTGAGAACACTTCCATTTTTGGTAAAGCGTTCCGCCATAATTTGCTGATATACGGCTTCGTAGCCTTCCGTCATGCACGCGACGCTGAAATGGGCCAGAACGCGATCGCGGCACTCGTAACGGTTCAAATTAGCGGCTTTATCAATCGCCGCAATGCATTCATCCAACGTCTGACATAAGAAGCCGGATTTGCCTTCGGCGATTACTTCCGGCGTCGCCCCCATTTCCATTGCAATGACTGGCGTTCCCGTCGCCATCGATTCGATCATCACCAACCCAAAGGGTTCGCGCCAGGTAATCGGGAATAAAGTAGCAACCGCGCCCCCCAATAACTCACATTTCTGATTGTGGTCTGCTTCTCCTAAGTATTGGATCTGCTTGCCGTCAATTTGTGGGGCAATCTCCCGCTCAAAAAACTCGCGATCGACCTGATCCACTTTCCCGGCCATCTTCAACTGCCAACCCGACTGTTTGGCAATCTTGATCGCCAAATGAGGGCCTTTTTCGGGGGAGAGCCTGCCTAAAAAGGCTAAGTAGGGGGGAGTCTGCGCTTGCGATCGGAACTCATAAATCGTTGGATCAATGCCATTATAAACCGTCTCAACGCAGTTGAGTCCCAATCGAGGCTCTCGTTGTGCGTTAGAAATGCTCACATAATATTGATCACGGGCATAAGTGAATAGCTTTTCATTATCTGGGGTGAAAATACCGTGCAGAGTGTGAACCGTCGGGGTTTTAACCAAGTTGGCATAGGAGAGCGCACTTGCCCCCATATGTGAGTGAATAATATCAAATTCATCCGCTCGTTCGTAAACCTGGCTCAGTTGCAGCATTTCATAAATGCCATACTCTTTCACCGTCGGATCTGTCCGAATCGCTCGGGGATGCACAGATTCCAACTTCGCTAATGTTATGGAATCGCCCGAGGCAAATAAGGTAACTTCATGTCCTTGGCGAACCAGTTCATCGGTGAGTAAACCCACGACCAGTTCTATACCACCATAAGCGGGAGGGGGGACGCGTTCCCATAATGGTGCGACTTGGGCGATCCGCATATAAATCTCTCCTGTTTTAGTGAAAAAAAATTAATGTTCAATAAAGCCGGTCAACGCATTAAAAACCGGCGTAACTTATTCTTTAACAGAACTTTAAATAAAGTGCGATGAATTCGTCAATTGCGCTCAAGTACGGAAAACCGCCCGCTTATAAGTTCGGTAAGTTCGACTTATTCTAAGCATACGGTTTAGCTTATGTATGATATAAATGCCAAAAACTTACGCAACTTGTTTTAGTTTGTAGTTGCTCGTGCACTTAAATCAATAAAACCCGAAAAATTCAAGGGTGCAGCTCCAGGGGACCAGCTATGCGGGGGCAGTGTCAAGAGAAAAGAGGTCTTTGACAACCCGATGGGGAATAAGGGAGTGCGAGAGTCTCCCTCGCGATCGAATCTGAGTAAAGACGCCAAGCCTAGGGTTCCTATTCTCTGATTTAGAGGCGCTATATTAGCGAGTTTAAATATGAAATATTACACTGAGCTAAATGTTTTTTTTAGTAAGAAAATCACTTTCCTAACCCTTGCATTCCGGCTGTCCAAGCCGTGATGAAAGTGATGGAAATGGGGAGGAATTAGAACAGCACCCGGGGTGATAGCCCGAGTCCCAGTCGCATAATCCGTCAGTGTAGTTCGGTTTTGCTCACTATAATTCTGAGTTTAACCTTGCTATCGTAGAACTATCGAAACCCTACAGATGAACTAAACCAAAGCAAAAAACCATGAAAAACTTATCCAATCGCGAGCATTCTTTCTTTAAAAACGAATCCGAAGGCGAGAATACCTTGTGGGAATATATGCAAGAACTGCATCCGGAGACGATCGCCAAACTGTCGCAACCCTCCAATCCTGCGGCTGAAATCATGGAACGCAACCTCAGGGGAATGTTAGGAGCTTTGCCTCCGGAACATTTCGGCGTCACGATTACCACCAGTCGCGAAAATCTCGGTCGGTTGTTAGCCTCTGCCATGATGAGCGGTTACTTTTTACATAATGCTGAACAGCGGCAGGTGTTAGAACAGTCCATGCAAGTTGGGGCGATCGACTCCCCAGAATCTTAAAGGCGGTAAGGTTAGCGGCGAAGTCCCTGCCTGGAACTATTCCTTTCTTTTTTGCGTTGGATGTTCGCGTCCCACGATGTTTTCAATGGCCGCTACCGCCGCCGCCGAACCCGCTAAAATATCCCGTTCCTCTCCCCCAAGATAAAGGCGGCCAAAACTGCCGACCGCCTGCACTTGTAAAATATTAATCAAGGCGGCTTTTTCTGCCTCATTTGCCGCTAGAGCAGCATAGGCGGCAGGTTCAACTTCTAAAACGTACAAGGTTTGACCGGCTAGCAGCATTTGGCCGCGTCGGTTACGATTGATCAGTTGAGTTTGATGGGGATCGACATTGCGGATAATTTGACTCGACACAATGCGCGGTTTGAGGCGATCGCTCTCCCGCACCCCCAGAGCCTCTAAAATCGCTCTACCTGCCGCTCTCGTTTCCCCCTGACTGCTGGAATGAATTTCTAGTAAACCATACAGTCTTTCTACAAATTGCACCCCCGGACGAACCGATGTCGATTTCAGCGCGACATCGGTGATTCGGTTGATTTCGATTCCAGGGGAGATTTCAATCCACAGGGACGCGTCTCCGGGTAGGGGCAAGAACCCCAGGGCCACAGTCCCGATATAGGCGGCGTGTTGGGACTGCAAGTTGTCTAAAAATACATAACTTCGTAGTTCTATCCCCAAGGTTTAATTCTCCTGTGTTTGGGCAAAATGCCCGCTGTGCTGCAACCTTTGAGTGTATCTCATTTTCGGGAACCGTTGGCACAGGTGGGAGTGTTTTGACCCCAGGGACAAGGAACGGCCTTGTCCGGACCTGGATTGAGGGGGAGATTTTAGGGTGGGGAGTGCCTTGACTGCGAGGCAGTCGTGGATTTTGAAATCCGGCACCGGCGATCGCTCAGGAGGGAAATTCAGGAGAGGTATTGTCCTGGACCACCGATCGCACTTCACTTGGAGAGAGTGCGACGAGCTTTTGTGTTGCTCGAACTTGGGTCGGTTGATTTTCTAGTTGTTGCCGTTCTAGCAGTTCCCAATCGAGCGCCATCTTCGTATAGCGCCTAGATGCTGCGCGATCGATTCCTAAAGACTCTGCCACTTCGTTAAGATTTAACCATTCCGGTTGATTGCGAAGCCGATGTAAATAGCGCGTGAGAATATCCTGATTGACTTTCATGTTGGGGTCACGGTGAAAACTGCCTCGGGGATCTTTTTATGAATGATAAAACACCCGCGACATTCAACTCAACCGGATCCAGGGAAAGGCCGACTGCCCTCGCGCCAAAAGTCCCTACCCCAGTAACAGGGGAGGGAATCCATTTAATCAATATTGGCGATTGTGAATCCCATCTGGCACTGATAGCGTTCCGGTTGAGCGTCCGAGCATTTTGCCATGACATAACCGCAACTCAGTTGTCCGCGACGCCACCGGGGTTGCCCGCTAGCATCCGCAAGTAAACAGCTTTGACAAACTTGCCGGGGAGCAAGAACTTGATTTTCCATTACAATAACCAGCATTCGACACCTCCATTGCGATCGCCGATGCCACTGCATCTATCTTAAGTCAACAGTTATGAAATCCTGGGAAATTTGGGCTAAAGCTTAACGTTTCGTGATATTGGAAACCGTATCTTGGGTTGCATTTTTCCCGATTTTTTGCCCGGTAACAAGTTCTAGCCACCTTTGGTCCCCTCCCTTGTATCTTCCGGCGGGTTAGGGTGCGGTTTCCGATATCGTGCGGTGTGGGTTTAATTTAGGGCAACCTGTAGTCGCCTGCCTTTGCCAAAGGAACGGCTTTTGGAAAAACGGGCTTCCAGACCGGGTAAAATTTGTACTATAATCAATAGTCTCAAATCCTGGAATTTTCCCGATCGCCCCCTGGTGGCCCCTGTGATTCTGGCTTCTGGACTCGCGCATCAAACAGCCCAGTTGATCTAGCCAGTTCCCCAAGATTTGTGATAGTTTTGTTTTCTTCTGATAGAGGTTCAGCCGTGACTCAGACTAACTTAGACTTCCTAGCGACCACCGATCCAGAGCTTACAGGTTACATCCAGCAGGAGTTGCAGCGCCAACGGGATGGCATCGAACTGATTGCCAGCGAAAACTTTACCTCGGCAGCGGTTTTAGCCGCCCAAGGTTCCGTCCTCACCAACAAATACGCTGAAGGATTGCCCGGTAAACGGTATTATGGCGGGTGCGAATTTGTTGATAAAATCGAACAACTGGCCATCGATCGCGCCAAACAGTTATTCGGTGCCGCTCATGCCAACGTGCAACCCCATTCCGGCGCTCAGGCCAATTTTGCTGTATTCCTGGCCTTGTTGCAACCGGGCGATACCATTATGGGTATGGACCTTTCTCATGGGGGTCATTTAACCCACGGGTCCCCGGTGAACGTCTCCGGTAAATGGTTTAAAGTCGAACATTACGGCGTCAGTCGCGAAACCGAACGCCTCGATTATGACCAAATTCGGGACTTGGCAAAGCAACATCAGCCGAAAATGATTATTTGCGGCTATTCTGCCTATCCGAGAATCATTGATTTTGAGAAATTCCGAGCGATCGCCGATGAAGTTGGGGCCTATCTCATGGCGGATATAGCCCACATTGCCGGGTTAGTCGCCACGGGACATCACCCCAGCCCCCTCTCTCACTGCCACGTTGTCACCACCACCACCCACAAAACCCTACGCGGTCCTCGTGGCGGTTTAATCCTCACTAACGATGAGGAATTAGGCAAAAAATTCGATAAAGCTGTTTTTCCTGGCAGCCAAGGCGGACCCTTGGAGCACGTGATTGCCGGAAAAGCCGTCGCGTTTGGGGAAGCACTCAAACCTGAGTTTAAAGCCTATTCGGGTCAAGTGATCGCTAATGCTCAGGCAATGGCTGGACAATTGCAAAAACGAGGACTAAAACTGGTTTCCGATGGCACCGATAATCATTTGATGCTGGTGGACTTGCGATCGGTGGATATGACCGGGAAACAAGCGGATAAACTGGTGAGCGAAGTGCATATCACCGCGAATAAAAACACAGTCCCCTTTGATCCGCAATCACCTTTCGTCACCAGTGGATTGCGCTTAGGGTCTCCGGCAATGACAACGCGCGGCATGGGAACGGCAGAATTTACGGAAATTGCCAATATCATCGCCGATCGCCTGTTAAACCCCGAGGATGAGTCAGTGGCAGCAGACTGTCGCCAACGGGTCGCCACTCTATGCGATCGCTTTCCACTCTATCCACATTTGACCATTCCCGTTCCTGCCTTAGCCTAAAGGGTGAGGATAGGCCAGTTTGTAGTAACGGCTTCAGTTCTCGTGACTTGGCTCAAGCCAAGTCACGATGACCCCACCCTAACCCTCCCCGATGCCTTGGGGAGGGGACTGGAGGTGCAGTTAATCGTAAAAAAACTACTCTTGTCCGCACCTCCCTATTCCGCAATCCTTAATAAAACCTGGCTTTTTCAACGCCCGGGCAACGATTCAAGCTAATATAAAAGATTGCACCCATCAACGAAGACCGCTGAAGTTATGAGTAAGGGGACACTTTTCGATAAAGTTTGGAAGCTACATACCGTCGGTACTCTCACCTCGGGACAAACCCAGTTGTTTATTGGACTGCACCTCATCCACGAAGTCACCAGCCCCCAAGCATTCGCCATGTTGCGCGAACGGGAACTGAAGGTGTTGTTTCCAGAACGGACTGTGGCAACCGTGGACCACATTGTGCCGACCGAAAATCAAGCGCGTCCCTTTGCCGATGTACTGGCAGAAGAGATGATCGTAGCTTTAGAGGATAACTGTAAAGAGCATAACATTCGGTTTTATAATGTCGGGTCGGGACGGCAGGGAATCGTCCATGTGATCGCACCGGAACAAGGACTCACTCAACCGGGAATGACGATCGCCTGTGGAGATTCGCACACCTCAACTCATGGTGCATTTGGGGCGATCGCCTTTGGGATTGGGACCAGCCAAGTGCGGGATGTACTCGCTTCCCAAACATTGGCCCTCGATAAGCTGAAAGTCCGCAAAATTGAAGTTAATGGTACTCTTAATCCGGGCGTCTATGCAAAAGATGTAGTGCTTCACATCATCCGTAAATTAGGCGTAAATGGTGGAGTCGGATATGCTTATGAATTTGCAGGAACCACCTTTGAGCAAATGTCAATGGAAGAACGGATGACCGTTTGTAATATGTCCATTGAAGGCGGTGCAAGATGTGGATATGTCAACCCGGATCAAGTCACATTCGACTATCTCCAAGGTAGAGAATTCGCACCGAAAGCGGAAGAGTGGGATAAGGCGGTGGAGTGGTGGAATAGTATCCGCAGTGATGCGGATGCGGAATACGATAATGTGGCAGTTTTTGATGCTGCTGATATTTCCCCTACGGTAACTTGGGGAATTACACCGGGACAAGGAATTGGGATTAATGAAACTATTCCTACCCCGGAGGAATTATCAGATAGCGATCGGGCGATCGCGCAAGAAGCCTATCGTTACATGAAGCTCAATCCTGGCGATCGGATTGCGGGTACTAAAGTAGATGTTTGCTTTGTCGGAAGCTGCACTAACGGACGAATTAGTGATTTACGAGAAGCGGCAAAATTTGCTAAGGGTCGTCAAGTTGCTTCAGGGATTAAAGCCTTTATCGTTCCGGGTTCTGAGGATGTAAAAAAGCAAGCGGAAGCAGAAGGATTGGATAAAGTTTTTCTAGAAGCGGGCTTTGAATGGCGGGAATCAGGATGTTCGATGTGCTTGGCAATGAATCCTGATAAGTTGCAAGGGAGTCAAATTAGCGCATCTTCTTCTAATCGGAATTTCAAAGGTCGCCAAGGGTCATCGGAAGGTCGTACTTTATTAATGAGTCCGGCAATGGTGGTGGCTGCTGCTATTAATGGCGCTGTCTCTGATGTGCGGGATTTATTGTAGGAAATAACGACAGCAATTCGTTACGACGAACGGGGGAGAAATCGCAAAATTATGGTAGTCGGTTTTAACCGAATTTAGCTATTAGCCCGCCAACGTTAAAAACCCCAGGGGATGTTGCGATCCACAGCAAATCAAGGAGAAAAATATAGATGAGTAGTGAAGTAAAAATCATTCAGGGCAGGGGAATTCCGGTTATTGGGAATGATATTGATACCGATCGCATTATTCCGGCACGGTTTTTACGCTGTGTGACTTTTGATGGATTGGGTGAACAAGTGTTTAAGGACGATCGCGCCCAATCGAATGGCACCCATCCCTTTGATCAACCCCAATATCAAGGGGCGAAACTGTTAGTGGTGAATGCCAATTTTGGTTGTGGTTCCAGTCGTGAACACGCACCCCAGGCGATCGCCCGGTGGGGAATTGACGGGATTATTGGAGAAAGTTTTGCGGAAATTTTCTTTGGAAATTGTGTAGCGATGGGAGTTGCCTGTGTAACGGCTGAACCGGCGACTGTGAGAACATTGCAAGAGGCGATCGCAGCTCATCCCACCCTAGAAATGACCTTAGATTTAGAGGCGAGACAGGTGCAGTTTCAGGGATTTAGTGCAGCGGTGAAAATGGCAGCAGGCCCTCACCAAATGCTCACCAGTGGTACCTGGGATACCTGCGGACAACTGGTGGGTAATACCGATTCTGTCCGCGCCACAGCCTCTTTACTGCCCTATCTCGCCTGGAAATAGCATCCGAATTGGAGGGGGGTATCTTGCCCCCTAAATGCCTTAACTTTTCGATTGTTTCTCTCAATTTTTAGCGAGTTTAGCGATTAGGTAGAAATTGAAAACCTTATTCGATAAAACAAGCCATGCTCAACATTCCCAATCTGATCAGTCAAGAACTCTCGGTTAACCTGTGGCAAGTTGAAAATGCCCTCGAATTGTTCCAAGAAGGAGCAACGGTTCCCTTTATTGCCCGGTATCGTAAAGAACGCACCGGGTCTTTAGACGAAGTTCAGTTACGCGATATTGCCGAACGGTTTGCTTATATTACGGAAATTGAAGACCGTAAAAAGGTGATTTTAGAGGCGATCGCTCAAGGTGGAAAACTCACCGACGAACTCAAACGTAAAATTGAATCCTGTCAACAAAAAACTGAACTAGAGGACCTCTATCTCCCCTATCGTGCCAAGCGGCGGACCCGCGCCACCGTTGCCCGAGAAAAGGGCTTAGAACCGTTAGCGGAGTGGATTGCTCTCCTGAATTTCAGTAAAGCAAGTGCCGATTTAGAGGCAGAAGCGACGAAATATCTCTCCCCAGAAAATGGCATTGTGACGGTCGATGAGGCACTACAAGGGGCTGCGGATATATTAGCGGAATCTGTATCCGAACGGGCAGAATCTCGGGCTTATTTGCGGGATTATTTGCTACAGGAAGGGAGATTTTCTTCTCAGATTAAGGATAATCATCCGGAAGGCAGCACTAAATATGAAATGTATCGGGACTATCAGGTGAAAGTTAACGATATTGCGTCTCATAATCTCCTGGCATTGTTCCGGGGAGAAAAGGAGGAAGTGCTGACCCTAGACTTAGATTTTGATGAATCTCAGATTTTAGGATATTTGGAGTCCAAGGAGATTAAAACGAAGGTCCCGCCGATTAAAGCCTTTTATCGGGAGATGATAAAAGATGCGTTTAATCGATTGATGAAAAATTCCCTCACGACTGAGGTGCGATCGCTCAAAAAACAAGATGCCGATCTCGCTTCAATTAGCACCTTTGAATCGAATTTACGGGAGTTATTGCTGTCGGCACCCGCAGGAATGAAACCGACGATCGCCGTTGACCCTGGCTTTAGAACCGGATGTAAAGTAACGGTTCTGGATGGCACCGGGCAGTTTTTAGAATATCATACCATTTTTCCCCACACGGGCGACAGACAGCGCCCAGAAGCGGCTAAAACAATTAAAACTCTGATTGCTAAATATCAAATTGAATTGATTGCAATTGGAAATGGTACCGCAGGACGAGAAACGGATGCGTTTATTGGGGAGGTGATTAAAACTTGTACTCCCCAACCGATTAAAGTGATGGTGAATGAATCCGGTGCTTCTATCTATTCCGCAAGTGATGTGGCGCGGGAGGAGTTTCCGGAGTTAGATTTAACGGTTCGGGGTGCGATTAGTATTGGACGCCGCCTGCAAGATCCATTAGCTGAATTGGTCAAAATTGACCCTAAATCGATTGGAGTGGGTCAATATCAGCATGATGTGGACCAAAAATTACTCCGTAAAAAATTAGAAGAAACTGTAGAAAGTTGCGTCAACTATGTTGGGGTAGACTTAAATACGGCTTCTAAAGAACTGCTGACCTTTGTTTCAGGACTGACCCCGACTATTGCGAAAAATATTATCACTTATCGCAATGAAAATGGCGCATTTAAAAATCGCCGTCAACTCTTGAAAGTAGCAAAATTAGGCCCAAAAACCTATGAACAGGCGGCGGGATTTTTGAGAATTCGCGGCGGAGAGAATCCGTTAGATAATACGGCAGTGCATCCGGAGAGTTATCCGGTGGTGAAGGCGATCGCTGCCGATTTAAACGTTCCTTTAGGGCAAATTGCTAAAGCATCGGAACAACTAAAATCGGTAAAGTTGGATAAATATGTCACCGAACTGGTGGGAATTCCTACCTTGCGGGATATTATATCTGAATTAGAAAAACCGGGACGCGACCCCCGTGCTCAGTTTAAATCTGCCACCTTTAAAGAAGGGGTGAATGAGATTTCTGACTTGCAACCGGGAATGGAATTAGAGGGAGTTGTCACCAATGTAGCCAACTTTGGCGCGTTTGTAGATATCGGCGTCCATCAGGATGGATTGGTGCATATTTCTCAACTTGCCGATCGCTTTGTGGATGATCCCAAACAAGTAGTGAAGGTGGGACAGGTGGTGAAAGTGCGTGTTCTCTCCGTGGATGAAAAGTTAAAGCGGATTAGTCTAACTATGCGATCGACGCAGGAAGCACCCAATCCTAGCCGGGGAGTCAATCCCAGAACTCGTTAAACACCGGGGAAAGAAACGACAGCAAGTCGTTACTACGAACTGGGGAAATGACTAAATTATCCCGTTTTTAGTGACGACTTCAGTCGTTATCCGGGTTGATGCAGACCGAGATAGAACCGAGGGCGCGATATAATAATTACAGTGTAATTGTTAGCTAATTTTTCAAAAATACGTTCATTAAATCATGATTCAACATCATTTTAAAGAAAAAACTGAACCCCAGCAGTTAAATAAATGTCCTACAGGGATTCGGGGTTTGGATGAAATAACCGGGGGTGGATTACCCCAGGGAAGACCTACGTTAGTTTGTGGAACAGCCGGTTGTGGAAAAACTTTGATAGCAATGCAGTTTTTAATCAAGGGAATTCAGGACTACGATGAACCGGGTGTGTTTATGTCCTTTGAAGAAACTGCTGAAGAATTAAGGCAAAATGTCATCTCCCTAGGGTGGGATGTTAAGGCGTTACAAGACGGAAAAAAATTAGCGATTGATTATGTGCATATCGATCGCAACGAATTCCAAGAAAATGGAGAATACAATTTAGAGGGATTATTTCTGCGGCTAGCGATCGCCATTGATCGAGTACAAGCCAAGCGCGTTGCTTTGGATACCTTAGAAGTTCTATTTGGAGGGTTGGACAATCAGGCGATCGTCCGGACCGAATTGCGGCGGTTGTTTCGGTGGCTGAAGGATAAAGGTGTTACCGCGATCATTACCGCAGAAAGTGGGGAAAATTCCCTCACCCGCCAAGGATTAGAGGAATATGTTTCCGATTGTGTCATTCGTCTGCAACAGCAAGTCAGCGATCGCATCGCCACCCGCACGTTACATATTGTCAAATATCGCGGGTCTAAACATGGTAGTAATGAATACCCCTTTTTAATTGAAAAGGACGGAATTTCTGTCATCCCCATCACCTCGATCGGACTGGAACATCAAATCTCTAATGAACGAATTTCTACAGGGATTCACCGCCTAGATATCATGTTAGGAGGTCCCGGATACTATCGCGGCAGTAGTGTGTTAATTAGCGGCACCGCAGGTACCGGAAAAAGCACGGTTGCGGCCAATTTTGCTCAGGCAACTTGTAGGCGGGGGGAACGATGTTTGTACATTGCTTTTGAGGAATCCCCCAATCAAATTATCCGAAATATGCGATCGATTGGGTTAGACTTAGAAAGTTGTGTTCGCGATGGTCTTCTGGTCTTTCACTCCGTCCGTCCGACCCTATACGGCTTAGAAATGCACCTGGTCAAATTCTATCATGCGATCGAAACCTTGAAACCCCATGTCGTCATTGTCGATCCAATTTCTAACCTCCATTATGTGGGTAATGACATCGAGGTAAAGTCCTTTTTGATGCGCCTGATAGACTTTCTGAAAACCCACATTATCACCAGTTTGATGACCAGTCTTACGGTCAGCGGGACATCTTTAGAACGCACAGATGCGGGCGTTTCCTCATTAATGGATACCTGGCTAATGCTGCGCGATGTCGAAACCAATGGCGAACGCAATCGATTACTGTACCTGCTTAAATCGCGCGGCATGGAACATTCAAATCAAGTCCGCGAATTCCGCCTGAGTTCATCCGGGGTAGAATTAGTCCAGGCGTATCTCGGACCGGGAGGTGTACTCACAGGATCGGCACGCGCGGTACAAGAATCTCGGGAACAAGCAGATGCATTAGTGCGGCAAAAAGAAATTGAAATAAAACAAAGAAACATCGAGCGAAAACGGGCCGTTATTGAAGCAAAAATTCAGGCCCTTAAAGCTGATTTTGAAGCCGAAAAAGAAGACATAGAACGGATGATTCAAAAAGAAAAACTAGAAGAAGAAATTCAACGGGAAACCTCAGCCACCATGGGAAAAATGCGCCAGTTTAATCAGACTGATGACCTATAGCATATCTACTTCATTCCTGGAAAGAGTAATTCATAAATCACCCCTCCAGGGTTAAGAGAGTAACCCCAGTCGAAAAAAAACAGCCGGCATTAAGTGCGTTCCTAGACTACCCAGGAAGAGTATTTACTCTTCCCCATAACCCGAGTTAGTGAAAATTTTCAGACTTGAGCTTTTTCTTTTTCAGGCGTAGCCAATGGTATCGGTGACTCACTAAAGGAAAATAACATGGAAAACAAGCCAGACAAAGTAACAAGACCCGAGGTAGATGTATTTGAAGAATTTCTGTCTCGACCTATCGAAGAAAAATATTTACTGCGCTTATTTATTGCCGGAAATACGCCTAACTCTAATCGGGCTTTTAACAAAATTAAAAATATTTGTGAAGAATATTTACCCGGACGATATGAATTAGAAGTGATTGATATTTATGAACAACCGGAACTGATGGAACAAGAACAAATTATTGCCATTCCTACCTTGGTGAAGAAACTCCCGCCACCGCTACAAAAGTTTATTGGGGATTTGGCAAATACTGAAAAGGTGCTGTTAGGGTTAGATATTAACTACTCTGGGTCTAGTTGAAAGTTTCCCATCAGGGGGAGTTAAAGGCAGTTTGACGCTTACCGTAAACCTGTCGGAACTCCCCTTGCCAACTGCCCACAAAAAACGAGGGCACACCCTTGTGCGCCCCAAGTTTGGGGACTCCTCCCTCATCTCCCGTTAGAGTGGTGCACCATTTCCCCGAGGTAGTCTCATTCCTTCCGTTGCTTGGCGGTATTCTTCCACACTATCGGAATAGTCGATCGGCAACACAGCCGCCACATTTTCGTGAGGGCGCGGAATAATCACCCAAGTTTCCACGGCGGCCCCATACGTGTGCTCTACTGCATCAATTCCGGCGGCCATTGCCGTTTTAACTTCCGAGACATCTCCCCGAATCATCACGGTGAACCGAGCACTTCCGGCTCTAATATATCCCACTAAGGTGACGCGACCTGCTTTCACCATCGCGTCTGCTGCTGCTAAAATTCCCGGAAACCCTTTGGTTTCAAGTGCTCCAACTGCTTGCTGTGATGGCATCCTCTATTTCCTCAATCAAAACTGTAAAACTCCCAAACCCAATTTTACGCAGCTTAGTGACCCATTTAGTCTTAAAGGCAGATTATTTTAAATTCTCCCGTTTTGGGTGGGGGTAGCTATCATCGCCACTGTTCCACGGCATCGGTGTAACCGATAGGCATTACATCCACAACATTTTCCGTGGGATTGGCAATAATATAATGGGTCACGACGACGCCACCAAAGGTATTCTCTCCAGCAGCGATTCCTGCTGCCATTGCCGCTTCGACCTCAGAAACTGGCCCACGAATCGCCACCATAAATTCGCCTCTTTCGGCTAAATCGTAATGAACGAGGGTGACGCGGGCGGCTTTAACCATTGCATCGGCTGCGGCAAGCACAGCCGGAAACCCTATTGTTTGAATTACTCCAACGGCAGCAGGCATTCTCGCTCTGTCTCCTCGAACGCATAGAAGGTATTCAACAATTGTAGGGTGTTTTTAGCCCATTTTTACCCTATGTTCGGATCGGGAGTGGGAGAATTAAGCCCAGGTTGGGGGTGACTGCCTTAAAGAGTCTCCTTCGGGTTTTAGCTGACTTTGGGATTTTCTGAAAAAGTAAGCAAAAATGCTAAATTTTCTTCTGCTTTTAAAGCATGAGGGGCGCTACCGGGCATGAACACAAAAACCCCGGGTTCTAGGATGATTTCTTTCCCTTCTAAGGTGAGGATGCCTCGCCCTTCAATCACGTTTACGGTGGCATTACGAGGGGCAGTATGCTCAGAAATATCGGTATCGGCAGCTAGGCAAAATAAGGTATATTGACAGGCTTTATCTTGCAATACTACTTTGCTCACTACCCCAGCGGTGGGATATTCAATTAGGGTTTTTAAGGAGGTGGTAAAAGATGCATTATTAGGGGCGATCGCAGTCATTGTTATCTTTCTCCTGTTGTTTTTACAGGCAATTTAGCTAAATTGTCTGTTACTCCAGTTTAGCAAAAAACCCCCTCATTCGGTATTTTAAAGGATATTCTCCCTGAGTGATCCTCTAAGGTCATCCCCTAGATTTCCTTTGGTAACCGTTACTGGGCGATCGCACAAATGGCGATATAGCCTAATTCATTTTGATACTTGAGATAGGTCCGGCGCATTTCTAGGACCCGTTCTCGTAACGGAGGATTGCTCAAAATATTTTTAGCAATTCGGACGGTTCCCCCCAATCCTTCATCGCGAATCAGTTGGGGAAGACTCAATAATTCCATCCCTCCCGTTTGGTGGTGTTGCACTTGTAAACCGGCTTGTTGATAAAGCTTTTGCCAATGGTCTAAGGAGAGGGGAGATGAATTGACCCGGATTACTTTAGCCAATACTTGATGAATTTCTTCTTCTTTGTCCCGAACTAGCATTTCTTGGGAGAGGAATTTGCCTCCGGGTTTGAGTTTTTGGCGAATGGATTTGACCAATTTGGTTTTTCCCGGGAGGGATTGCAGGGTGAGAATTGCTTCGGCTAAAACATAATCAAATTCTCCGGGAATCTCCTCTAAATGAAAAATATCCTCTTCGATGATTTCGATTTGAGATTCTAATCCGGCAGCGCGAATATTTTGGCGCGATCGCTTGACACTTTCAGGATTTTTTTCTACCCCGACTACCCGTACTCCAAATCGTTGGGCGATCGCGATCGCACTCTCTCCAAAACTAGAGGCTAACTCCACGACTGTTTCTCCCGGTTGAAAATTCGCCCACTCCAATAATTGCTCTGTTGCGGCACGTCCTCCGGGTCGGAGAACCGTTTTTCCCGCAGCGGCTAAAATTTGATGACCCGGGGCGGTTTTAAAGTTTAAAGGTACTGTTGTCATGGTACTAATTCCCTGATTTTTTATGTCTGAAATGGCTTGCCTTCGGCTGAAAATTGCCGACGCTTTCACGGCCAAAATCCGCCTTTTTCCTGAATTTTATCTCTAGGGTCAGAAAGGCGATCTTAATTTAAGTGGGCAATCGTTTAAGTTTTGGTTAAAAATTCTACCCGGGGTAGTAAGGGGTCTTGAACAATACCCACTCCTTTAAACCCCCACCGATTCAGGATAGCACCTAACTGAGAACCGGGTACCGATTCGATCGCCACTCGGTCCTTAAGATCCGGGGCATACTTATTCATATAGCTTAAGGCATCAAAGTTCTCACGAAACAGCAGTAAATAACCTGCATCAGCAGATTTTTCCGACATATTTCCGCGATCGGGATGAGCAGCAACATAGCTTCCGTCGATTTGGGACCGAATTAAATAATGAATTTCAGAGTACATAATGGGTGATATTTTATGAAGTAAGCTGAATATAAAACTACTAATTTTTAGCTACAATTAGGAAAAATTAAAGTTTTTGCTCTACAGAACTTGAGAACAAATGCAGGATTAATTAACCCAAAAAACTTAAATTTAATTACTCCTGATTCCTCCCAATTTCGGTTATTGAAGATTGGCTAATTTAATGCGGGGGTCAATAGATTTTAGAAGTAAGTCTGCTAATAAATTACCGATAATTAACATGACCGAACCCATCATCAAACTAGCCATAACCAGATAAATATCTTGACTTCTGACTGCATCTAAAATCAACCGTCCTAAACCCGGCCAGTTAAAGAAAAATTCGGCAATAAATGCGCCACTTAATAAACCGGCAAATTCAAAACCCAAAATCGTGATTAAGGGGTTGATAGCATTTCGCAGGGCATGAACGTAAATCACGCGATTTTCTGGCAATCCTTTCGCACGAGCAGTTTGAATATAGTCTTGACGGAGGACATCTAATAATTCCCCTCGGGTAATCCGTTGCAACCCCGCAAAACTGGTAATCGATAGAGCCAGGGTGGGTAAAATCATATGCCAAGCAATATCCAGAAATTTGCCGAATGGGGTGAGTTGATTATAATAAATACTCGTCATGCCGCCTACGGGAAATAAAGGAGAGAGTCTCTGGGCTAAAAACAGGAGTAAAAGGGCCGTAATAAAGCTAGGAAAACCCTGTCCCATATAACTAAGAGTCCGCAAGAATTTGTCAAGGGTGGTGTTTTGTTGAACTGCGCTGAGAATCCCTAGGGGAATGGCGATCGCCCAAGTTAAAATTAATGAAGAGAAGGACAACAGCAGGGTATTGGGGATACGTTCCCATAATAGTTCCGTTACCGGGCGCTGATATTTGAAACTCTCCCCAAAATCACCGCGCGTTAAAATTTGGCTCAGCCAGCGCCAATATTGCTCGACTCCTGAGCGATCGAGGCCAAATCGTCTAACATAAGCCTCCAAAGTTTCTGGGGAAATTTGAGGATTTTGACGTAATGTATCTAAATAATCTCCCGGGGCAAGTTGAACAATTGTAAAACTGAGGGCAGATGCCAATAATAGGGTTAGAAGTGCCTGCAACAAGCGCTTAACCACGTAAAAAAATGTCTCGCTGGTGAGGGCGTTGTTGAAACTTTCTCGGGTTACGTCCAGGTTCTGGCGAAGCGAGTTACCTTTAGTAGTCATAATTTTTATTTTTATTGTCTATTCTCTATTGTTTAGTTGCCCATCCCCTAGGGTTTGGGTTTATAAGGGGTTGAAGGAGAAGGCAGCCGATTTCAGGGGAATAAATTCCTTTTTGGTCTACTACTACTCTCTCTAATACTCTATCAAAGTCAGAATAGGGACATTGGGGAGTTTTTGCCGTCCGTTCAAATTTTGCAATTCAATCACAAAGCAAAAGCCGATGAGTTCAGCTTGGGCAAGTTCTAAGAGTTGGACAGTGGCGAGGGCCGTTCCTCCGGTGGCAATCAGGTCGTCTACAATTAAGACCCGAGTACCGGGTTCGATCGCGTCCTGGTGCATACAAAGGCGATCGCTGCCGTATTCCAACTCGTACTCGATGGCGTGACAAGCACCGGGTAATTTCCCGGGTTTGCGAACAGGGATAAACCCGATGCCGAGTTGATAAGCCAAAGGTACCCCAAATAGAAAACCGCGTGACTCCATCCCGACGATGCAATCGGGTTTGAGAGGGGCGCATTTTTCGGTCATGGTATCGACGGCATACCGGAGGCCCTGGGGGTCCCGCAGGAGGGTCGTAATGTCCCGAAATAAAATACCCGGTTTGGGAAAGTCGGCAATGTCACGAACCAGAGATTTAAGATCCATAAAACTTTAGAAGATTATAAGGAGTTGGAACACACAGATCCCTAGGGTAGGGGAGGTAACGGTTAGAAATGGGGCGGTTGACCCTAATTAGTTACTCATTAGCATAAATCTTGTAAAGAAACCCGGTTTCGGGTCCTTTTTATTTAAGACGGTCCCCACGCCCTAGAATAAAACGGGCGCGGGTGCGATCGCGCCTTAAATCCTAACATTACCCAGGACGCTCCCCGGCGAATTCTAGAGCGATTCACCCCGAGGTTATATCGTCCCAGTCGCCCTGTGCAAGCCACATCCGTCTCCCAATCGCCTCAAACTCCGGATCTTTTTTGAGGGAAGCCTCTGGATTGGTAGAATAAAACATTTGGGCGTTCCCTGGTGGCGGTTGCTCCTGTTAGAAAAATTAGGGAACAGGAGCGTTTAGCTGATCAGATCCCAGATGAACCCTTTAGGTCAATACTAAAATCAAAGTTAGAGAAGGAAACCCTGCCTCAGATTGCACTCAAGTCAGTCATCCATCAAGGCTATTAAAAATGAATGCTCCGGTAAGCGTAATGCAAACAACCCGTCCACCCGAAACGACAACTCCCGTAATTTTAGAGCATCTGCCCGAACCACCAGGGTTTTCTGGGCGTGGATGCCCCAGACGCGCTCGGTTGCAAATTGACCTGCTGCTGTTGGCGATCGAAGCATTAGACCTGAATGCGTCTCAATCGATTTTAAGCATCGCCAAAGAAGAACAACTGCAAGATATCATTAAAAATCGGGTGTTCCTGTGGTTGCTGCGAAGCACGAATCCCCTGCGGCGCTATAGTCAACGTCGCCCCCTCAGTTTAGAGGAAGCCAAGGCGTTAGTGGCGATCGCTTGTAAATTGGCCCGTCGCTTGAGTGTGACGATTCGGCAGTTGCTCACGGACCATCAGCAATTGCAACAAAAGCAAATTCCCCTGGAGCATCATTTGCGATTATCTCATTACCTAGAGCGTTTCCGAGCGCATTTCCGCAGCCGGATGAATCCCCGTCGGGCGGGGGTGGCGATTTATAATACCAATGAAAAGTTAAATGAGCTGGCAATGGAACTGCTAGGAGAATTGCTGTTTTGTACCGGCACCGCCGGAATGCAACGGTTGTGGTTCAGTTTGTTTGATGGGGAGGTTGAATGAGTATTCAACGTCAATATAGTTTGCCGAATTGCAAGCTGGTTTTAGAGGGGTTAACCGACGAGAACCTACAGGGCGATCGCCCCGAGGGACGACCTCTGATGTCGATTTTGGTCAGTGCGGAGTGCTATTTATCCCCCCGTCTGGAACCGATCGCTGGGGGACAGGAGTTTTTTCAAAGTTTGGTGAATGTAGTGAGCCACTATGCCCAAGAATTTCTCAGCGGCATCAAGCGCTTCTCTTTCTATAACATACCCGTGGAACCCCGCGATGGTGGACCTGCGCCGGTGCAGTTACAAAAAATTAATTCCAATTTGCATCGCCTGATTGTTCATCCCCAGGAGTCTTATAACAGCACTCCGATTGAGATTGATTTGAGTTCGGTGCAGCTTTTTGACTTGGTGGAAGCAGTGGATCAATTCTGCGCTGATACCCAGACTCTGCCCCAAATCCACGGCCATTTAAGGTCTTTAAGCCGGCAAGAAGCCAAAGTTCACGAACCTGTTGCTAAACGGGCTTTACCTGCCGCTGTGGGGGTCTCTAGTTTAGCGGTGGCGGCTTTGGCATTTTTCTTGATGCCAATTCCTGAATATCAACGCCCGATTGAAGTGGTCCCCACAGAGAGTTCCGAGGAGTCTCGCGGGGGAAATCAGGCGATCGCCGGTGGCAATGGAGGCAACCCCCCGGAGGGTTCCCCCCCAGGTACGTCTCAATTAGGCGCAACTCTGGTGAGCAATCGACCGATTACTGATGTTAGTCAATTGCAGAGTCTGGAACGAGAGGTTTATAACCAAATCGAGCGCGCTTGGACAACAACTCCGACGTTTAATCAGGGCTTAGTGTATCAAGTCGCCGCCGGTACGGACGGTGCCATTATCGGCTATAAACCGGAAAATGAAGCCGCACGGGATTATCAAGATGAAACCCCGCTGTTGGATTTGGTTTACATTCCCGTTGAAGGGGGTACGGCAACGGCAGAAGAGGTGGCCTTATTTGAGGTGGTGTTTGAACCTGAAGGCAGACTCCAAGTGAGTCCTTGGTCCAGCGATCGCGCCGAGGAAACACAGGAAACCCAGGAAACACAGGAAACACAGACAACAGAAGTAACCCCGGTTTCTGACATTCGAGATCCGGCGGTCCTAGAACCGTTACAACAGGAAATTTACGAAACGATCGACCGCGCCTGGACCCAAAATCCGGAGTTTGATCGCGAGCTAATCTACCGGATTTGGGTGAATGCTTCCGGGGCGATCGTGGACTATGAAGCCACTAATCCACTGGCAGAAAATGCTCTGAATCAAACTCCCCTGAAAGAGTTACATCAGCCCTCCGCAGATTATGTGCGCAACACCACCGGCACCAATTCCTCCTTGGCTGAATTCCGGGTTGTTTTTACCCCCTCGGGCATCTTGCAAGTTAGCCCCTGGAAGGGTTTTCGGTAGGAGTCAGCCAGTCCGGAGGTAGCGATCGCACTGAGGCTTTTACTCAGGGGTTTATGGAAGTTGGATCACCGTCTCCTAAACTCGGGGAAACCTATCTGTAAATAGGGGCTTTTCCCCCGGAGTTGCCCCTATCTAGAGTGCGGTTGAGTCAGTCTTGTCGCCAATCCCCGGTTTAGGGAGCGAAACGTTCTGATTTCAACCCAAACTTCAGGGAGACAACCCAGTTTCTGAGGTAGGTGGGGTTAGTTTTAACCCAGGCAAGGGGCAGCGGCCAATTGCCAAGGGAGGGCGATCGCTGCTAAATGTATCTGTTAACTGGTAATAGTCAGTAGCTATCCACCCCTAAGCATTCACTTCTGACAATTCCTCCTTTAACCACCTACCATTGAGCGCTGACGCAACATGAAAGTCGTATTCTTCGGTACTCCCCATTTTGCTGTTCCCACATTGCAAATCCTGTTAGCCACCCCCGAGGTTGACGTATTAGCTGTGGTCACTCAGCCGGATAAACGTCGCAGTCGCGGCAGCCAATTAGACCATTCCCCAGTCAAATCTTTAGCCTTAGACCACAATCTCCCCGTCTGGCAGCCTCAACGAGTTAAAAAAGATAGCGATACGCTGGATTTTCTGAGGCAATCTCAGGCGGATCTATTTGTTGTAGTGGCTTACGGACAGATTTTATCTCAGGAAATTCTAGATATGCCCGCCCTGGGCTGTGTCAATGTCCACTCCTCTCTCTTACCCAAATATCGAGGGGCCGCTCCCATTCAATGGTCCCTGTACAATGGTGAGGTGGAAACCGGCGTAACAACGATGCAAATGGAGGCCGGATTGGATACCGGACCAATCCTACTCACGGCCCAAGTCCCCATCGAATTGTTAGATAATGCTGAGCGCTTGGCTCATACTCTCTCTGCTGTAGGGGCCGAGTTGTTACTGGAAACCGTCGTAAAGTTAGGCCGTCAGCAAATCCAGCCTATCCCCCAAAATGATCCAGACTCGACCTACGCGCCGTTAATCCAGAAAGAGAATTATCTGCTGGATTGGTCCCGCAGTGCGATCGCCCTGCATAACCAAATTCGCGGCTTTTTCCCCAACTGCATCACGCAATTTCGCGGCCAGGACCTTAAAATTATAGCGACGGCACCCGTAGGCGATCGCTACTGGGACAAACTTCCCCCCTCATTTAGCGTTCTCGAACACAATTGGCCTGCCCTCTATTCCGGAGAGGGCAAACCCGGTGAAATTGTCAGTATTGCCAAACATATCGGGCCGATTATCCAAACCGGCGACGGTCTTTTACTATTACAGCAAGTCCAGTTTGCGGGTAAACGCGCTCAGTCGGGATGGGATTTTGCAAATGGGATGCATTTGCTCGTGGGCGAAATGTTGGCTAATGGTGATGCTTAAGTGCCTCTAGAAACGCGATCAATGCCTAACTAGGGAGCGATCGCGCTTCTTCGGATGAGTTTTCAAAAAAGCGGCATCCTGCACAGGGTCCTTCTGGGTTGACGGCACAGCGAATCAGTTCAGATTTAGCGTTGAAGCGGCAACTGGCCTCTCCAATCACCCAGCGTCCCTCTACAAGGCTTTTTTCAATCGGTCGCTGCGCTGACTGAACGTACAGGGCAATATTGTGTAAGTGATAGCGACCCGATTTCAGTTGATATCGGTGGCGGCGTTCTAGCACGGCATAGGTTTTTCCTTCCAGATCCAGATAGTGACCCGGTTGCGGATTCCAATCTAAATGCACTTTCCCCAAGGATTGCGAGGGCTTGGTCAGTATCACCTCTGTGGGTAAAGAATCGGGTTCCATAGATTCCTCTGTGATTTTCTTTACCTTTTTACGTTAGCTTACACCGCCCCTGGATGCCGAAACTCCTGCCGATCGCTTTTAACCTTGACTTTGCTGGCGCTCTACTGGGGGATCGGCTTCTATACCGACGGGCTTTCTGGGATGGACTTCTACCCTGAACGGGTATGAGTTTTCTTTAATTGCCAAGTTTTCTTAATTTTCATTCCCCGTTTAACCCCCCTAAAATTGGATATAATTTAAACTAGAAAAGCTGTCTAAAAAATTTTTTCTCAATCTATAAAATCAAGTCGGCAGCCAAAAACAAAGCAAGCGCCATCACAGCGCCTTGCCAAAAACTCGGGTTCTCAGCCTAAAAAATTCCAATTCACCAAACTTAAACAGGAACAATTGATATGTTTTTAGAACAAAAATCAACGGGCAATTTAATTGAAGTTGTCAAAAATGAGGATTTGTCCGACCCCAGTTGCACTGAAGTTGAGGGGAGATCTCATGCGGGAGAAGAAATGCAAGATGTAGAAAATTTTCCGAAAGAAGATTTAAAATTCCCCTCCGGGGAATCCTTACCCATCTGCTGGGTGGATCCGAACTATCGTTCTTCTGCTCCAAAAGTCTCCTCTTGAGCCAGATCAAGCAATAAGGTCTTGATCAGGGCGATCGCCGGGTGTTTTTCGCTGTATTTCACCCCGCGATCGTGGAGTGATGGGTAAAGCAATAATAAATTCAGTGCCCTCTCCGGGTGTAGAAATACAGCGCAGTTCTCCTCCATGTTTTTCTACTACAATGGAGTAAGAAATAGAAAGTCCTAAACCTGTCCCCTGTCCGACAGGTTTAGTGGTAAAAAATGGGTCAAAAATTTTCAGCCGTACCGCTTCACTGATGCCCGGACCATTATCTGCAATCCGAACCTGTACCCAATCGCGATCGCGGACTTCCGTGCGAAGGACAATCCTCGGTAAGCAGGTTCCCGGAGTCGATACATCTACGGGAAGAACATCTGACCCAGCTAACGAGGAAATAGAATAATGCCCTTGTTCCTCTGGGCTGTGCTGTCCTAATCGATCCCACATATCAAAGGCATCGATCGCATTATTTAAAATATTCATCACCACCTGATTCACTTGGGACGCGTAGCAGGTAATGGGTGGCAGCTTGCCATACTCTTTGATTACCTCAATTGTTGGACCCCCTTTTGGACAAGCCAAACGGGACTGCAAAATTAACAGAGTGGAATCAATCCCTTGATGAAGATCAACTTCTTTCATCGCTGATTCATCCAGGCGGGAGAAATTGCGTAATCCTAAAACAATTTGGCGAATACGTTCGGCTCCACTTTTCATGGAAGACAGCAACCTCGGTAAATCTTCTAGTAAAAAGTCTAGATCCATCTGCTTGATAGCCTCTTGAATTTCCTCTATAGGAGCAGGATAGTGAGTTTGATAGAGAAAAATCAAGTTAAATAAATCTTCGAGATACTCTCCAGCATGATTGAGATTGCCATAAATAAAACTGACGGGATTATTAATTTCATGAGCAATTCCGGCCACCATTTGGCCTAGACTTGACATTTTTTCGGTTTGAATTAGTTGCGCTTGGGTGTGTTTCAGGGTTTCCAGGGTCTGTGACAAGCGTAGATTTTTTTCGTTTAAGGCATCGTTGGCTTGATTTAAGGCGTGAGTGCGTTCTTGAACTTTGGCTTCGAGGTTGGCATAAAGTAGGGCATTTTCTAAAGCGATCGCCGCTTGGGAGGACAGAATTTTTAAAATTTCTAGGCGATCGCGGGTAAAGGCGGCTCGGGTTAAGTTATTTTCTAAATACAGGATGCCTAATGTTTTTCCCCCATTCACAATCGGGGTACATAACAAAGATTTTAACTGATGTTCAACCACATAAGGATCGTTTGTAAATGCTCCCTCACAAGCTGCATGGCTTAATACTAAGTTAGACCCAGTTCGAGCTACATATTTGACGATCGCCCGGGGTAAATCAGAGCAAGTTTCGATATCAATAGATTGCTCAACGGTAACGGCTTCGGCTTCTACGGAGGCTGAGGCAGAAATCAAAAGTTTGCCCTCAACGGCTAAAATTAAAAAGCCTTTTTCTGCGCCGGCATTCTCGATCGCCGTTTTCATTAAGGTAGCTAGCAATTTATCCAGTACAATTTCACTGGCGATCGCTTGTGAGGCTTTGAGGACTGTCGTCAAATCCAGGCGATCGCTACTCTCCCGAGAGACGGAGATTTCCGCCTGAGTCGGTAGCTGGGCGTTGGAGGGAGAGAATTGGGCCGTGACGACGGGCAGTAATTGGGAATAGGTAGTTTCCAACTGTTTGACTTTCGCTGTTGCACCCCATTTTTTATACCCCTCATAGGCTTCCTGCATATAACCTTTGGCAACGGTGACTTTTCCCAAGCCTAAATAAAACTTAGCCGCCCGTTCCTGGGTAAGTGCGGCTTCATGTAAATACTCATGTTCCGTGGCGAGTTCGATGGCGCAGTCATATTTATCCATCGCCTGAGATTTCTGACCCAGTAACCGGTCCCATTCAGCTTGCACCAGATAAAATTTATGCAAATAATTCATTGGGGCATGATCGGCCCATTTTTTCAGTTTCTTTTGGTTAATCCCGACTTTTTTGAGGAGAATTTGCCGTTCTTGTTCCCCGGCGCGATCGCACAGCGCCATTCGCGTTAGGGAATCGTACCAATAAAATAGCGCCACAACCGGCAAGGCGATCGCCCCATCTAGATATTTCTGTGCTTCTTCTGCATTAATAAGCGCTTCGGGGTAGTTTTCAAACCAATAACAAAGTGTTAATTGATTAACAAAGTAATCGTGCAGTCCATTTCGGTCATTTGCTGCCATCATTAAGGGCAACGACTGCCCGCGATCAAAGGCTTCTCCTACTAACTGACAGGGATTTTCACTGCGTCCTAGCAAATTCAGCACCGCTTGCCGATACATTTCATTCCATCGAACCACGTTCATCTGTTGCCACTGGTGGAGGGAATGGCTTAACTGTGTCATTTCCCGTTCTACCCCATTGAGTTCTTCTCCAATAAAGTATAAGTTTTGACAGAAGTTTTTGGCTGCATAAGAAGCCCATTCTAAATCGCCATTTTCAATTCCGCTACGTTTGGCTTCGCATAACGGAAGTAATGTTTCCTTGAGATGAACAGTCCAAGGGTTAATTAACCCTTCTACCATGGTTAAAATTTTTGCTCGCGTTTGATTATTGCCAAACTGATCTAACAAATTTAATGCTAATTGTCCAAATTTATACCCGAGTTCAATTTCCCAAAAACCCCCGGCCAAAATTACGCCATAATTGGCATAAGCAAAGGCGGACCAGGGGGAATTCCCCCACTGAATTGATAAATTTACCTGTTTAAATACAATCAGCGGGAATAAAGCTGGGGCGGCTTGATAGGCAGCCGACACAAAGCTAGAGAGAATTCGCATAGCGGCGAGTGTCTCCGGGTCTATCATGGTCGGCAATCCCAATAAGTCGGTAGGGTCTTTTTCACCCATTACAACCCGGGTTGTTTCTAGTTCCCGATGGATATCGGTAAGGCTGGGATTATCAATTAAGGGGACACCTAGTTTTTGGGTAACTTGCATACCGACTTGCACCGCTTCTAGTGGTTGCGCCTGCACCATACAAGATTGAATTTTTAATTCATAAACTCTGACCGCATCAAGCAGGGTTTTACTCTGTTCAATGACGGGATTGAATAAGGCGTTCATTTGGGCGAAGTCGCCACATAAATAAGCAGCTTCTGTGGCTTCTTGATACAGGGCCAGGGTTAAGTTATAGTTTTTTTGCCAGCGATCGCCGCTTAAGAGTTGGATGCCGTGATTTAGATAGTTGAGTGCCGGTTGATAGGCTGCCGATCGCTTGGCTTTTTGTCCCGCGTTCAGGTTTAATTGGGCAATTTTTTCTCGGTCCTGAGAATGACTGTTCGGTGAGATGCCTTTATTGAGTTGATTGACAATATCAAAGAGCCTATCATCCCGGCGATCGCTGGGGGTATTTTTCAGCCAGTATTGTCCGATTTTTCCATGGATAGTAGATTTGTCAGAATCGGAAATCAGCGAGTAGGCGGCGGTATAAATGCGGTCGTGTACGAATTTATATTCTGCGATCAGGCGATCCATACTTGTCTCGTCCTGACTGCCTGCTTTCCATTCCGCGATCGTCACGGACCAATCTGCACTCTCCGTTGCCGGCAAAACAAACCCTTGGGTGACTGTTGCACGCAAATTCGCCGCAATTTCTTTTACCGACTGATTAGAAATCGCCGCCAAGGTTTGCAGATCAAATCGCTTACCAATACAGGCAGCCAGCTTCAGTAAAGATTGCTCCCGTTCCCCCAGTTTACCAATTTTTCCAGCTAATAATTTTACCACATTATCGGTAATGGACCGCTTCTTTATTTTTTCAATCGACCACTGCCAGGTTAAACTTTGATTATCAAACTCAATTAATTTATCTTCATAGATGGCGGTTAAAAATTGCTGAATAAACAAAGGATTTCCTTCAGTTTTATCCACCACTAATTCGGCAAACGGTCCGGCTTGTCTTAAGGAACACTGAAAGGTATCGGCCAAAAGCTGATTAACACTCGCTAATCCCAAAGGTTCTAATTCGATCCAATTAACAATTCCCTGGGTTTCCTGAATATGGGCTAGCATTTCCAGGATTTGAGTATCAGCAGGATTCAAGGGGTTTTGGGATACTCTCTCGCGATAAGAAAGCACTAAGAATAGTCCCGGATCCGGGACACTCATCAGCCGTTGAATTAGGCGCAAAGACCCCGCATCGGCCCACTGAATATCGTCTAAAAATATGGTTAAGGGATGGTTCGGATTTGCAACAACTTTTATAAAATTTTGAAAGGTTAAATGAAAGCGATTTTCTGCTTCCGTAGGGGGGAGAACTGGTATAGGGTTTTGTTTACCCAAAATCAGCGCCATTTCAGGAATCACATCAACGATAACCTGTCCGTTGGTGCCGAGTGCCATCCGGAGTTGCTCTTGCCAAGAGTCGAGGCGATCGTCGGGTTCCATTAGCAAGTGAGCGACTAATTCTTCAAAGGCTTTAATCAAGCCCAGGTAAGGAATATCTTGCTGGCTTTTGTTAAATTTTCCCGAAATAAAATAGCCGCTCCTTTTGGCAATGGGCTGATAGAGTTGCTGCACAAATGAAGTTTTCCCCATGCCACCTTCCCCAACTACCACCATCACTTCTCGTTGGGATTGCCGGGTGCGTTCAAAGGCAGCGGACAAGGCTATAAATTGAGATTTTCGACCATAAATTTTATGGGAAATTTTAAACTTGCGGGAAACATCATTTTCTCCTAAAATAAAATCTTCTATTTCTCCGGTAGCTTCTAGTTGCATCAAGCAGACCACTAAATCCGCTTGCAGTCCCCAAGCGCTTTGATATCGGTCTTCTGCCGTTTTAGAAAGCAATTTCATCACAATATCAGAAACGGCTTTGGGAATGGAGGATTCTATTTGATGGGGGGGAACCGGCTGTTTTGCCAGATGGGAATGTACAATTTCCATCGGGTCAGGACTGGTAAAGGGCAACTGGTTTAGGAGGAGTTCGTAGAGGGTAACTCCCAGGGAATAAAAGTCCGTCCGATAGTCTAATGTGCGATTCATTCTGCCGGTTTGTTCCGGGGACATATAGGCGAGATTGCCTTCTAAGATATTGGGATTTTTTAACTGAGGAGTTTCTGCGGATAAAATCGTGGCAATGCTAAATCCAATCAGCTTAAGTTCTGCGGTTTCCGGGTTGAAAAGGATATGGGCCGGATTGATATTTTTATGGATGATATTAGCACTATGAATTGATCCCAGTGCTTCGGCAATTTGAATAGCCAGGTTCAAAAATTCAATCTGCGTCAAAATCCGATTTTTGAGGAATTGTTTTAAAGACTCTGCGCCAAAGTCTTCTAAAATTAAGGCGATCGCCTGATTATACTTGTGAATGCCGTAGGTCTGGACTACGCCCTCTAAATTTAAGCGATAAATTTCATATTCTTGCTTGTATCGGCTAAAGTCTGCTAGACTACCTAGGTTTGAATGTAAAATTTTTACGATCACCGCTAAATTATCCCGCTCCCGAATTGTCCGATAGACTATTGAGCGAGAGTTTTCGCTGAGTTTGGCAATAATTTTGAACCCGTTTAGGGCCAGGGTCGGTATTTTGCTTTCTATCATAGGTCCAGTGGGTGCATTGGTCCGGTCAGAATAGGGAAAATTAAAAATACCCCTAGGCACAGCGGCCAAAACCAGCGTTCTCGTGGTTTGGAGAAGCAGGTTTTAGGGTGTCCATCGCCCGGTCCGCACGATCCGTTACGAACCGTGATTACCTTTGTTTTCTCAGTTTAACTTAAGCTCTTGTACTTTTCTGTAACAAAAATCAGGAAATCTGAACAGAATCGGTTACAACTAGGAGAACCCGTAGCCAGATCAGTCGGCCTCTTGATGTATGCTTATTCTCTCACTGTATCCCCAGGATTAATATTCGATTGGGATCTATTTCTTTTAAAATTAAGAGATAATTTAGCTGCCTTTTTCCCCATGAGCAATCCCTTAAAACGCTTAAAATATTTACCCTGGTCTTCCCTGCTGCCGGTTGCGGGCCTCACAACTCAACTCGTGGCGGCAATCGAGGTCTGGTTGGCATACGGTGCTACCCAATCAAACGCCCTTAGAAATACCTTGGGCTTACTGTATGCACCGCCTTTGGGAACCCTGGTTGCGTTTGCATTAGCGGTGGGAATGGGGGCGATCGCTGTGTACGGATGCGAACGCTGGAATCGTGCCATGCTCAATTCCGGGAGTCTGTGGGCCTTAGCCTTTTGCTTACTCCTCGGTCTATTTATTAAGTCCCTTCTCCCTATCCCAGGGTTACTCGTGGATCTTTCCCAAATGTCTTTTATCGCGTTGGTGGTAGGCATTTTCTGGAAAGGGCGACCTTATTTACGCTAAGCGTAGGGAAGATCCGGGCGCTTGATCCCCACCGCTACCCTAGGATTGAGAAGGCTAGATAAATTCTAGATTCTCAATTGTTAATTCTTTATTTTTTAATCTGCAAAAAAAAATCCCGCTCAAGTTGAACGGGAAGCCATCAGGGTGCATCTACTAATGGATTTCATCATAACCGATGAGGGGTGACACCCCACAGTTCTTTAACAAAAATTTATAAAATCGCTGAAAAGGTCGAAATCTCGTTACGTTAGTCCTACAGATTCAACTCCCAATCCGATATTAATTACAGATTAATGATTAAGGATTAATCATGAGGAAATACAGCGATTTCTAAAAAAGCTAGCCTTATCAGTTGCCAAGGGAAAGGCGCTTAAACAATTGGCTTAAAATCTGGCAACCTCTAAGATAGGGAGTCTGAGGACGAGAAGAGTTCGGAAAACTCCAAAGCGGCTAATTGAGCGCGCCGCTGAGACAGTTGAAATTCCAGGGATTCGATTTCCGAGAGCAATTGCTGCCGTCGCTGTTCCACTCCATCGGTCTGGAATGCTAAAAAGGCTTCAATATCCGGCCATAATTCCACCGCCCAATCTTTACTAGCACTCCGGCATTCTTTGACAATTTGCACAGTGCCATTGGGTTGAAGTGCGAATAAAGTGTACAACCGCTTCTGAGTTCCTTTTTTGCTGCCTTTTTTCTCGCAGTGGAGATAGAGTCCCGGCTGTTGAAAGGTTTGGACGCTGAGGTTGCTGACAAAATCACCCAAAATCGAATATCCATCAGTCGCGGTGGTATCGACGCCCTCAACTCGCTTGCACCAGTTGCCTGATTTTTCAGAAAGACTGCCTTCCCAAAAACCGGGCGCATTGAGGAACGCTTCTTTGAGATTAACCAGAAAGGATTCACTCATGGATTTAAAGTTGAATTTCAGGAGGGGGCGATCGCCTGCTATGAGGGAGAGTTGAGGTGCCTCCCCTGGGTAAACCGGAATCATACAGGCGATCGCAGCGCAAAGAACAGGGACTTACTTGGTGGAGAAAGAACCCCATTGAGCTTCACCGGACATAGGCCGAGTGGCAACCTGTTTGCTTTGATTTCGCACGGATTTCTTTTCCGGGCGCGGTGGAGTGACGATCGCCGACTCCGAGAGTTCAGATTCTTGAGTGGGAGTTAGTGATTGGGGCGATCGCAACTCCGGGAGTTCTGGGATCAGTTCGGCGGTCATTTTTGCGGGTTCAAGGTAGGGAGTCTCTGGGGAAACTACGAGAGGGCCTCCAACTGAGCGAGATTTTTTCGGACGACGGAGTACAGGTTTGGGCTTGTTCGGATCCGCAATCAGCCAGAGAACGGCAAGAATAACGCAGATATCTAATAGCAGCATTTCCAACATAATCGAACCTTAAATCGTGCGGCAAAAAAACCCGAGAATGGGGTAGGGTCGCGATCGCCTGCCATCTTCAGAAAGTTAAGCAACTGTCCCCTGAGCTGGGAACGCGATTCCCTCTCTTGATTGTAGAGTTGAAGAGTACCGAGAGCCAACTGTTTTATCAATCAGCAACCCAATTTCTGGCAATCCCTGAATCAGTTCTCCAGCTAAACTTGGCCTTAAACCACTCCCTTAGTCCCGAGGGGAGACTATACCTGGGGTTTTTCTGCTTTCCGTTCCATCTGTGATTCTGGGATATCTGGCGCAGGGACAGTTTGCCGCAGTTGATAGCCCTGATGGTCCATTTCTCGCACAAAATTAGTGGGTTCCTCGGGCTGAACCGGGGGTGCGGGTTCTGGTGGTGGCGCTTCCCGTCTCAGTTGTTTAAGTTTAGCTTTCCGTCCCATTCTGTTAACTCTCCATTCCGGTTTTTAAGTTAATTTTATCGGAATTTAGTGATTAGAAATCGGGGTTTTTGTGGGGGTTGTCTGGACTACCGCCCTAATTGCATATTAGCAATTGCGTCACGATTTGGCCCCGGCGACCTTCTGGGGTGGTCACATCTGCAAAATAACCCAGACTCTCATTTACCGTAACAATGGTACTGTTGGGGACACTGCCGAGGACTTCTCCACTGGGCGATCGCAGGTTAACGGGTCCTCCTTCTAAGGTTTTCACCTGCATTGACCCTGTAAACCGGGTGTTTCCGTAGTGATGATAAGTGAGAAAGCGTTCGGCGACCCCACCCGTTAACCCGCCCGGTGCAGTTATTTCCGACCAATTCCCACTGCGATCGCCCACGTTGTATAAAACTACCGTCCCATTGGGAATTCTGCCCAGGATTGTAGCATTCGGGTCCGTACTTTCTCGCACATTCAGAACACCGCCTTCCGTGGTCACCCGCCGATACCAGGTCCGACAGTTAGAGTCAATATTAGATTGGGCCAAACTCGACGGCATCAAAGCCCCAATCGTTAAGGCAACTACCGCTAAGACAACAGGATAGCGTTTCATAATTTATCCTCCTCTTTCTAGTTTAAATCAAGTAGACAATTTTTGTAGAAGTAATCCCATGGGCGGGATTTGCCCCATTCCTAGGTGCTGTCTTGTTTTTTAGAAAATAAGCAGCTTATTTTATTCCTATACATCACCGAATTATGTTGGCTAAACCTAGAACTTACGACTGGATAAGCCGGTTAAAATCGGGGGAATCCTGGCAGATCCCATCTTTTTTAATAAACTGTAAAAGTAAGGACAGGGCAGTACCCTGTCCCTACGGGATTAATGGATATAGTGACTTTCAAGGGCCGGGACAATTCTTTCTATTAGAACTCCTCAAAGGGGAGCGCTTTGCTTTCTAATGTAGCCTGAATTTAATAGGTTTGCCCTCCTTGATTCTATTATCAATTGACTGCCGGACTCCCTAGAATTAACCTAAGAAATCAAACGCTCCATCCTCAATAATGCCGTTAGGATTGGCGGTTCCGGTAATGATTTGCTCCACTTGTTCGGGCGTCAAATTGGGATTAGCATTGAGCATCAATGCAGCTACACCACTGACCACGGGAGCCGCCATTGAGGTTCCCTTCCAGAAATCATAAGTATTAATGGGTACCGAGGAATAAATATCTTCTCCCGGTGCAACAACATAATCCAGAAGGTCAGTACCCGCACGGTTGGTAAAGTCAGCTACCTGGCGATCGCGATTAACTGCACCTACAGCAATGCCGAATTCTGAAGCATAAGCGGCGGGATATCGGATCGAGCTAAACCGTTCATTTCCGGCAGAAGAGTTTAATCCATCATTTCCGGAAGCAGAAACAATAACGGCTCCTTTTTCTTTGGCATAGATGAGGGCTTCTTTGAGGGTAGTATTCACACTTCCCCCACCCAAACTTAAATTAAGAACCCTTGCGCCATTATCGACCGCATAGCGAATTCCCTGGGCAATTCGTTCTTCCTCTCCTGTAAATGGACCAATAACAACCACCGGCATAATGGTCGCATTGGGAGCAATTCCTGAATTTCCAATCCCATTATTATTTCCCGCAATAATTCCGGCGACATGGCTGGCATGACCCTCTAAAGGATCAATGCGATTGATTTCATTATTCCCATCCAAAAAGTTCCAACCGAGAATATCATCCACAAATCCATTGCCATCGTCATCGATGCCATTGCCGTTGATCTCCTGGGAATTGGTCCAAATGTTTCCCTCTAGCTGGGGATGAGTATAGTCTACATAACCATCAATGACAGCTACAATTACCCCTTGACCTGTATAACCTTGATTCCAGACAGCGGGTGCATTCACCATATCAGAAACCCAATTCGACCCCACTTGTGGCGGCGTTTCTAAGAAAGGTGCGGTCCCCGTTGCTGCTGCAACTGCCGCTGCGGCATTCACCATGCCATACCCCGATGACCGATTAAAAAGCTGAGGAGAAATGCTGAGGTCATAGTAAGTCGGACCTCCCACTTGGGACACCAAAATTTGATAGGTTCCCGGATCTAAGGTTAGGTGAATTTGTTCTAAAGTAGAACCGGGTTGGGTGGAAAGGGCCACCAATTCCTCGGGTTCGATCGCCTGATTAGAATTACGGTCCTGAACTAAATACAATTCGGCATTGGTACTTAATCCATCTAAAAATAAGCTGACGGTTTGGGGGCGATCAATCTGGAATTGGTAAAAATTGTTGGGATTTTCGGGTCCAATTATTCCTGATGTTCGCTGCACGCGATCGAGCAAGCCAAAGTTAAACGCATCGGCGACACCATTCCCGGCCATATTACCCGAAATTTCAGCCGGATTTGCTTCTAAGGAAAAATAGTAAGTGCTATCTCCCTGAATCGTATTTCCCCGAACAAAATAGGTCCCCGGACCCAAAATCCGGTTAATGCTTTCCACAGCAGCACCTTGAGATTCCGAGGAAACAATAATTTCTTCCGGATCAATGAGGCTGTTGCCATTGATATCTTTAATTAAAGAAAGTTGAGCATTACCACTGAGATCGTAAAGAAAAGCGCTAACTTCTTTAAAAGAATCCAGGCTAAACTTATAATAATCTTCCGGATTAGTGCTTTCTAAAAAATCATTTTTGATTTGCTTTTCCGATAACGGCCCTAAATCGGCGGCAGTGGCTAGGGTATTTCCCGCTCCGGAAGAAGGCAGGGCCGCAGTTGTTTTATCAATGGTTAAGAAATAAGGGGTATTTCCACCTTGCTTGACCACACCCAAGAAATAAGTTCCTCGTCCTAATATCCGATTGATTTGGGGATTTAGGCTGGGTTCATCTCCTGGATAAGTAATAAATTCCTGGAAAGTAAATAACCCATCATTATTGATATCCTGCATCAGAAAAAAGTCTGCATTTTGCTGTAAACTTTGCAGCTTAATATCAATATTTTGAGTGTCTTGAATTTCAAATTGATAAAAGTCGTAAGGATTGGCCTCGCCAATAAAGTCAGCGATTTCAAAGTGGTCACTTAATACCCCTATCTGCGCAAAACCAATAGGTTCATTATTTCTAGCCCCGGATGCAGGCACTCCCGAGGGAATAGACTCTAGCATCAAATCGTAAGCGGTCTCGTTATCCACCTGAAGAATTCGGGCAAAGTAGGTTCCGGGTCCCAAACCCGAAAGGTAAACTGTAGAAGGAAATTGCTCCGGTTCTTCCTCGGGTCGAAAGGAATTGAGATACTCCATGAAATCAATTTTTCCATCCCGGTTTAAATCAATCGGGCTACGATTTGCATCTCCTTGAGCTGAAACAATTTCTCCACTATCAATGAGGCCATTTTCGTTGCGGTCCTGAATGACTTGAATTTGAACATTAGCGCTTAAATTATCCGCAGACAATCGTAGGTCACTGGGAGAATTTACGGTAAATCGATAAAAATCTTGGACATTGCCATTACCAATAAATCCTTGCCGGGCTTGGGGACGGGTTAAATCTCCAAGCCATAATGCTTCGGTTAAGGTACTACCGGGACGAGGTTTTGAAAGTAGGTTGGATGGAGCAGCAGAGACGCTAATTTGGTAAGCGGTATCTCCCTCCGATTCAGAAACTTTAACAAAATAAGTTCCCGGTGCGGTGGCAAAACGATCCAATTGTGAGATGGGGGCTTTATCGGCGGCGATCGCCTCTTGCACTTCTGCATCATCGGCAATTCCATTGTTATTGAGATCCCGAATTAATTGGATATTTGCAGAGGCATTACTACCGTCCAATTTGACACTGATATCGCTGAAAGTATCGAGGCGAAATTTATAGTAGTCTTCCGTATCTAGGGAACTGACAACGGGACGCGCGTTCGGATCTGCTCCCACCGTGTGAGACGGGTTGAGAACCCCCATATCTCCCGGTAAATATCGACGTCCTTCCGTAATCCCCGTATTCAGCAAGTGGTTGAATGCCGCGCGGCGATCGCCTCCTAACGCTTGATCTAAATCCGGATTAACCGCTAAGTAGTAATTTAAATCGATAAATTGAGAAAAGGGGCGATTTTCAGCAAATCCCCTTGTTAAAAAGTGTTGAAATGCTCCGGGCAAATTTCCGGCAAAGGCAGGGGCAAGGTCAGGATTTCGGGCAACATAAAAATCGAGGTCTAGTAAGGGAGAGAAACTGCGCCCCTCTGCAATCCCCCACCCTTGAAGGTGCTTTAAGACTTGGCTGTTAGAAGTGAGTCCGGCGAATGCTAAATCAGGATTTTGTTCTCGATAATAATTGAGATTAACAAAAGGTGAAAAAGCTCGCCCTTCGTCTAAACCGGAGGTTTGAAAATGTCTGTATAGTCGGTCTGGTGTGGCAATCCCAACGGCTGCTAAATCAGGATTAACAGCGAGATAATAGCTAGCATCAAATAATTCTAAAGACATCGGTGATGGGTCCAGAAGTGATTTCTATTCGCTAGGATGACTCCTATTAAAGCATCAAGTTCCAGAACCCTTGGGATTTAGTAACAATAATTCATGTTTGTTGCTACGGCTATGAAAATTTATTACGAGTTTAAAGGGTAATAGTCTGCTGAAGTCAGCTTGCTTTTATAAAAGTCCCAGTCCTGGAGGGCAGGTGCAACCCAGGCCCTAGATTTTTCTAAAAATAAAGGGCTTGCATCATTCTAGATCGGTGCCCACCACCTCTCTTACAAAGGGGGCTTTTTAAATTTAGGCAAAGCGTCTAATACCCCGGCCATTCTTCCGATAAAGGTGCAACGGCTGTATTCCGAATCTATAAGCGATCGCCTGCTACAGTCTCAAAGGATTTGCCTCATTGAATATTACTCGGGAATTCTATCACCCTGGGGGTAAAATTTAGCCTAATTTCTAGTGATTTCTGATACAATAAGAACCGATTAGTTTACTTAAAGAGTGACCATCACAGGAGGGAATGAAATTCTGTTACCATCCCATCCTACAAACGAAATGCCAACGGTAGTAGGGAGTATTCAGACCCTCCCCGCCGATGTTGTGCATCTGATCGCTGCCGGAGAGGTGATTGACTCTCTGGCGGCAGTTTTGCGGGAATTGTTGGAAAACGCCCTAGATGCCGGTGCAACACGGATTTCGGTCTCAGTGTGGCCCCAACTCTGGCGCGTGCGCGTGGCAGACAATGGATGTGGGATGGATTTGGCGAATTTGCAACAGGCAGCAACCGCGCACAGTACCAGTAAAATCCACAATGTTTACGATTTGTGGAAAATTACCAGTTTGGGATTTAGAGGGGAGGCACTGCACAGTTTGGCGCAGTTGTCCCAGTTAGAAATTAAGAGTCGAGTCGGGGAGGGTGAGGGATGGTGCGTGCAATACAACTCCCAAGGTGAGGCAGTGCAAGTGCAACCCACGGCGATCGCACCGGGAACAATCGTGACTGTCTGTGATCTGTTTGAGCGCTGGAAACCCCGGCGTCAAGGGTTGCCGTCTCTCCCCCAACAAGTGAGATTAATCCAGCAGATGATTCAACAAATTGCGTTATGTCATCCGCAAGTGATGTGGCAGGTAGAACAAGACGATCGCCCTTGGTTTAAAATTACCCCCGGACAAAGTGCACAGCAAATTCTGCCCCAAATTCTGCGCGGGGTCAAGAGTGGAGATTTAGAAGGGTTAACTCTCTCCCTGAGTGAGGAGGAGTCAATCGCCCTAGTGTTAGGGTTGCCCGATCGCTGTCATCGCCCCCGTACAGATTGGGTGAAAGTAGCGGTAAACGGGCGCTTTGTACGATCGCCGGAATTGGAACAAACCCTAATTGCCGGATTTGCGCGGACTTTACCCCGCGATCGCTACCCCGTATGTTTGCTACATCTGCACGTTTCTCCTGAACAAATTGATTGGAACCGGCACCCCGCCAAAGCTGAGATTTATCTCAAGAATATGACTCAGTGGCAGGAACGAGTCACTCAGGCGATCGCTCAGGGGTTGCAGTGGAATCCGGAAACCGCACCCGGCGCAGCCCAACAGCGAGTCACCCAGCTGCTCAAGGCATCGGAAGAAAAAGGGGTTTACCAGGTCAACAGTACCCCCGCAGACCCGTCTAAATCAGGCGATCGAGTCCAACCCTTGCACCTGCGTGCTGTCGCCCAAGTCAGCCAAATGTATATCGTTGCTGAACATTCTAACGGATTGTGGTTAGTCGAACAACATATCGCTCATGAGCGCATTTTATACGAGCAACTCTGCGATCGCTGGCAACTCGTTCCCATCGAACCCCCCATTATCCTCAATCAACTCACTCCGGCACAACTCGAACAACTCAACCGCCTCGGACTCGATATTCAACCCTTTGGCAGTGAATTATGGGCGATTCGTACTGCACCGGACCTGTTAGTACAACGGAACGATTGTGCAGAGGCACTCCTAGAACTCAGTTTAGGAGGAGACTTGCAACAAGCACAGGTTGCCACCGCCTGCCGCAGTGCCATCCGCAACGGAACCCCTCTGACATTACCCCAGATGCAAGATATTTTAGACCGCTGGCAACGCACCCGCAACCCCCGCACCTGTCCCCACGGCAGACCGATTTATTTGGCCTTAGAAGAGTCATCTTTAGCCCGCTTTTTCCGCCGTAATTGGGTGATTGGAAAAAGTCACGGCATTTAGTTCAACGTCCCGACTTCAGTCGTTCTCTTATCTTAGTTCGTAGTAACGCCTTCAGGCATTATCCCGCCCATGTTCAACGTCCCGACTTCAGTCGTTCTCTTATCTTAGTTCGTAGTAACGAAACAGCCCTAAGATTGAAGCTACCGCAGCGTTTCCGCAAAAGCCTTGATAGTTTGCTGTCCGCGTTGTGTATTTCCCGTAGTCAAGAAGTCTAGGATTGCGCCTTGAAATAAGTGAAATAGCGATAAAGCTGTAGTTTTATCGTTGGTGATATTAAATAAATAATCTACCCACTTCTTGTTCTCTTGCTCAATGAAACCTTGTGTTTCCGAGTCGCCCTGGATAGCACGTTGATTTAGCTCCATCGCCAGCTTCAGCAAGCCGTACATGGCGGGTGAAGTCAAATGGCTCCACATTTCGAGCAGGGGTTCTGTTAGACAAGTAGCCCCTTCCAGGGATAGACTTTGAAATGACCAGAGCTTTTCGCGCAAGCGAGTCTCTAATAACCCAATGAGTTGTCGCTCTAATTCTTGTTTTGAGCCAAAGTGATAGACAAGCATTCGTCCGCTAGTGCCTATCCTCTTGGCGATCGCATTGATGCTCGAATCCAATGCTCCTGCCTCGATGGCAGCAGCTAGGCATTGCTCCAGAAGCTCTTGCTTCTTCTGCGGTTCAGTCGGTCGGCTCATGGGTTGACAGTTAACGTAATAACTGTTACAGTAATGATTAACGTAATATTTATTACGTTAACACCATTAAGTAGGGCAAAACCATGAAGATAAGAGATAGAATTGGCTTCATAGTCCTTGGCTTGGTCATCTGGGCAGCAGGAACGTTGGTTTATCGCTTGACTGGTTCCTTCTTCTTTGAAGGTTCTGCTACGGGATATTGGGTCAATGTCGGTTTCACAGGCATTCTATGTGCCATTGTTTCGCTCGGACTAATGAAGTGGCGGAAGATTAAGCAGCAAGATTGGTTACAGGGTGCAATCTGTATTGCCTTGCCGGGAATGCTAGGGGAGATTCCAATTCTTGCTAGTTTTTCTGACCTGATGGGCAATATGCAACCGGAAACAGCAGGGCGGTATGCAGCCCTTTTGTTTGGATGCTATTCGACAGTAATTGGCACGGCTGGGTTCATGTCTGCAAAAGCTAGTTCTCAGCCGATTTCTGAACCAGAGTTCGTAGGCACAGAGCAATAAAGAGCGATTTGCAGCGACGCCCGCTAAAAAGTTAAGGAAGCCGACAGCTATGAAGATCTTGCTACGGGTGCTTAAGGCTTCCTTTGCCATATATTATACGGAATCCGGTTGCTCCAGGTCTGTTATAATAACTGAAAAAATCTCAGAAAAATAGCCATGCCCAAAAAAGTCGAATTAGAGCCTCACTTAAGTCATTCGGACCTAAAAGCGCGATACCGCGCCTCTTGTGACCCCGTAGAAGCACGACGTTGGCACCTACTTTGGAAAGTCGCCTCGGGGTGGAGGGTGAAGGATGCTGCATCGGTTGTGGGTCTAAATTATGACTATGCCCGCCGAGTTGTCAAGAAATATAATGAAATGGGTATAGATTCGGTTAAAAATTCTCGCCATAAAACTCCCATAAACCATCAAGGAGGTAAAAAACCTATATTAAATCCCCAGCAATTAGAGCGGTTAAAAGAAGCGCTACAAAAGAAACCCGTAGATGGGGGAGTTTGGACGGGACCTAAAGTCGCTCGATGGATGGAACAAGAAACTGGACGTAGTAAAATCTATGATTCTAGAGGATGGGACTACTTAAAAAAGTTGAGATACTCCTGGCAGAGGCCAAGACTTAAACATCGAAAAGGTTGCCCAATTGAACAACAAGAATTCAAAGAAAAATTACCTAAAAAAGTTAAGCTGCTTCAAGAATCTAATCCCAAGGCTGAAGTAGAAGTTTGGTTTTTTGATGAACATCGCGTTGGGTTGAAGCCGATTTTAGCTAAAGTCTGGTCCCCAGTCAACGAAAGACCTTCAGCGATTGTTCATCACAGATATGAGTGGTTATATGTCTATGGATTTGTCAACCCAAAAACTGGAGAAACCTACTACTATTTAATACCCCGAGTCAACGTTCAATGGTTAAATTTAGTTTTTGAGACTTTTGCCAAAGAAGTTGGAGCGGGTGAAGAGAAAATTGTGCTAATTGTTGAAGATAATGCCGGATGGCATAGAAGCCATAAAGTTTGTTTACCTCTGGGGATAAAAATTGAACCTCTTCCGCCTTATTCTCCCGAGTTACAACCAGCAGAGCGGTTATGGAAATTGGTGGATGAGCCATTAGTCAATACTTATTTTAATTCCTTAGACGACCTGGAAAAAGTCTTAGTTGAACGCTGCCGTTTTCTTCAAGAAAATATGCAAACTGAAATTAGGGCTTTGACCAATTATCATTGGTTGACCTATTGAGCATTTGTTGTAGACTTTTACCAAGCGGATTCCGTATTAGGAGGATTTAGAAGATGGAATATGTTGAAAATACACAGATAAACCGTAAAATTTCAGCAAAAGAAACTCTTATTTCGCCAGGTTTCTATACAACCAGCCTTAAAAAGTTTTCTAATGTGGATACTTTAAGCTTTCACGAAGCCTTTAATACGGCGATCGCTAATTTAAAGGGCGACTACACTAAAGAGAGTTATGTCCGTGACGAGAGATTTAACCAGTCCTGGGATCACATTCAAGGTGATGCACGAGAACTCATCGTTAAACTTCTGGAAATGTACTGTGCGGCTGAATACTCAGGATTTATTCTCTACAAAGAATTGTCGTATCAACTGAAGGAAAAAAACAGCGTCCTTTCAGAGGGATTTGCCCTGATGTCTCGTGATGAAGCCCGCCATGCGAGTTTTTTAAATAAAGCTCTTTTAGATTTCAATATCAAACCTAAATTAGATTTCCTCAATAAAGAACATAGGAAATATATCTTTCTCCCTTTTTCATGGTTTATCTACTCTACCTATCTGTCTGAAAGAATTTCTAGCTGTTATTACATAACCATTTTTGAGCATTTAAAGTCTAATTCTGAATACTTTATCTATCCTATTTTTAGTTTTTACAAATCCTGGGGTGAAGATGAAAATCGACATGGAGATTTCTTTGGGGCAATTATTAAATCACAGCCACAGTTTTCTAAGGGACTAAGGGCAGTATTAGTTTGTAAGTTCTTTTTGCTGTTGATTTTCAGCATGACATACTTTAAATATAAAAGTAACGACAAGCTCCTTGCATTGCTTGGGTTAGATGCCCGTGAATACTATATTTCTACAATTCAAAAAGTCAATAAATCTATTAAAAAAGATTTGCCTGTAGTTCTTGATATTGAAGGGTCACGATTTTTTGAGAGGTTAGAAACTTGTTTTTCCCATATTTCGGAGAATCAAAGGATTGACAGTTTAAAGGAGAAAAAGCTCTTAAAATTGATTAAAAAAATTCCACATTATTTTAGTATTTTATTGATTATGTTACGTTTATTTATCATAAAGTCAATTAGTACGAGAGAGGAGAGATAACTCATTATTAGTCATTGATGCAATTCGTCAAGTTGTTGAAAAAATCTGTTGCAGTAGTGTTTCATAATCAGCCATACGGAACGGACGAGTGACCTCTTAAAATTTAGAATGAAATAGCCCTGCTATAACTTAACCCGCTGATTAATTTGCTGCCGCATCTCCGGGGTAATAATATCTGGTCCAATCCCCGGATTAACCAGGGGAACCTTGATAAAACTGATATCATCTTCTCCCATAAACTTGCGGTCATTATTAGTATCTTGAACCACTTTCAGTAATAACACCCGTAACGGTTTATCTATTTGCCAGAATACCAATTGAGTGTTATCTGGCGTCACCTGGTTGAGATTTTTCCCTGAAGCATCAGCGATGTAGCCAATCACGGCATCCTGGCGATCGCGATTTCCATCTTGATTTGTATCTTTAGGAATCACTTCTACAAAAACAAACTGATTTTTAATCGGTTCCCCCGCTTCATTTTCTTCATTAATGAGTTGAAACGAAGAAATTAATGTATTTTCGCTTAGGAGTAAATGTGATTCTCCCGTGCGCCGATTATGAAAAATTAAATTATAAATCGTCATCAGACTCATGCGATCGTAGGCAGAATCTCGATAAACATCCGGAGAAAATAGACTTTTTGCGCTTTTTTCATCGCCCTCAAACCCAACCGGAATCATAAAATAGTCCGATTGTTCAGGAAAAATTAATTCCCCATAAAAAATAGGCGGTTCGGTATCACTGGCGTTGGCAGTTGTGAGAGGGCTTTTGCGGTTCAGGGTTCCGGTACAAGCTAAAGATAGGACACATAGCAAGGAGGCGATCGCATACCGTCTCCAAGGTCGTATCGCCGTGGTTTTGAGGAATTGATGACCGTTCATTTATGTATGCCTCGACATCAAATAAGGTGTTTTAGGGCGTCGGTATCGGATGAGATTCAGGGGACCAGAAACCCGGTTTCTGTCCTAACTTGATGCTAATTCCCCTAATCTTGAGCCAGAAATACGGTTTCTAACCTTTATTGTACCCACGTTTTAGGATGATGCTACAACCCGAGTCATAGGTTTTCCAGTTATCCTCATTGATGTCTGGGGGGAATTCCTTATAAACCCACAGATTTTGCCATAAAAATATCCGGTTTCCCTTTACCATTGGCATCGGGCATGACGCTGACGATTTCAAACCCACACTTTTGATAAAATTCATAGGGATGACCTCGCAAATTTTGAATGGTGCGAATTTTTTCCCATAGATTAGAATAAAGATTGACCCCGGAAAGACTGGTCATATTCGTTTCATCATCGGTCCCCAACCAGAGGGTTAATGCACCGCGTTGTCTGACTTGTTCTTCTAAATCTTGCAGCAGGGTTCTGCCAATTCCTTGGCGGCGATAATCCTCCGCCACCACCAGGGGATGAACTTCCCAAACCTGGCCGTTATATTGAGAGATTCCGCCCACCCATCCTAAGAGTTGACCGGCCTGATTGATGGCAACTCGGTTAATTCTATCCTCGGCGAATGAATCCAAAACTTCTTGTCTTGCAGCCTCGATTGTGGGCCATGATTCCGGCCAGTTTTCTCGGAACCCTTCCACAAGTAATTGAATCAAGGGTTCGAGTAAGATATCTCGGTGTTCGTTCAAGTTAAGCATATCAAGCATAAGGTGATTATCGGTGATGGCTAATTAATTTAGATAAAATTCTAGCAATATTCCAAGCATCATCATGTCCTCGATGGTGAGTTCCTTCTAAAGGCAAATTCAGTCGTTCTAATGCCTCTGCCATCCCCACTTCTTTTTCTAAAGCGTACATCACCGAAAACAGAGTTTTTACATTAATGTGACGATTACTAAAGGGATAGCGAACCCCTTGTTTTTGGCATTGGATTTCAAATTGCCGTTTATCAAATTCGCCATAACTGGCCCAAATTCTTTGGTAGGAAATATATTTATTTCTGAGAATTGAGCAAGCTTTGCCCAAGGATACGCCCTGATTCACTTGTTCCTGAGTTAAGGTGGTGAGTTGGGTGCAAAATCCGCTGACTTGGGACTGTTTGGGTTTGACTAAGATACTTTCTTTTTCCAATAATTCACCGGAGGCAATATTGAGAGGACAAATTCCCACCTCGATAATTTCTCGTTCTTGATTGGGAGGTGGGTCTTTTTCCCAACAGGTGGCTTCGATGTCAACTACTATAATTTGATCCAGCCTGATTGCCATATTTGAATAATTTGAAGGAGGGGGTAGGGTGTCGGTAGAAAAGGGGGAAGAAAAACCGGGTTTCTTGACAAGATTTGTGGCAATATGTAACCCAGTTGGTAGAGAAACCCGGTTTTGGGGGTGTGAATTTTAAATTTATACTGGCGGGAGAACGACAGCAAGTCGTTACTACCAACCTAAGAAGAACGACTGGCAGAGTTTTTCCTTGTCTTGAAGTTAAACGACCCGAAATTTTTCGACGACGCGATCGAGTTGGACGGAATGAGAGGCTTTAAAGAGAATGCGATCGCCTTTTTTAACCCAATCTTTGACGCGCTGGACGAGGTGCTCATGGGCATTAGACTGTTCAATATCAATAATTTCTATAAACGGTAAACCTTTAGCACCCTTTGCCATTGCTTCGGCTTCTGGAGCATCTGCAAAGATAAACAATCCATCCAAATTTAAGAATTTAGCAACCGTGCCGATGCGCTGATGAAATTCCAGCGATCGCTCGCCTAATTCTTTCATCGTACCGAGTACCGCAATTTGGCGTTTTCCTTTAGTTTTAGATAGCATTTGTAGCGCCGCTGTCATTGATTCTAACCCGGCATTATAGGTTTCATCTAAAATAACAATATCGTTTGCTAATTCATATCGTCGCGCTCTTCCCTCGGGTAATTCAACGTCTAAACCCGATTTGAGGGGTTCCCAACTCACATTAAGCAGTTTGGCTACGGCTAATGCAGCTAAATAGTTAAGGGCATTATGTTCCCCAGGAAGCGGCACTGGGAAGGTGATGCCTTCGACTTCTAAAAACTCATCGTCTATTAAGGTTCCCTGCAAGTCTCCCCCGGTTAAACCATAAGTGAGAGTTTTGCCTTGCCATACCTTGGCAGCAGTTTCCATTAACCGGGAATTGTCGTAATTAAGCACGGCAGTGCCAGAGGGTGACATTTTTTCTAATAATTCACATTTAGCCGAGGCGATCGCCTCTTCAGAACCCAAGCGTTCAATATGAGCGGTACCGACATTGGTAATTACCGCGATCGTAGGGGCGGCAATTTCTGCTAAAAGGGCAATTTCCCCTTTTCCTCGCATCGCCATTTCAATCACAGCATAATCATGGTCTGAGGTCAAATTTAAAAGAGTTTTGGGAACCCCTATTTCGTTGTTATAATTCAGTTCGGTTTTGAGAACCGAACCTTGGGTGTTCAAAACTGCCGAGATTAATTCCTTAGTCGTAGTTTTACCGACGGATCCCGTAATGCCAATGAGGGGAATGTCAAACTGAGTGCGCCACCACTGGGCGATCGCCTGATACGCTGCCAAAGTATCGGGGACAACTAAGAGGGGCCAATCTGGGTTCGGGCTGGAGTAGTCGCAGTCCACAATAGCCGTAATCGCCCCCTTCTCGAATGCAGTCCCAATAAACTGATGTCCATCAAATTGTGTTCCCCGTAGAGCTACAAATACCTCCCTGGGCCTTAACTGGCGCGTATCCGTAATAATACCGAGAGCCTGTTTTGAGTAGAATTCCTCCGCGAGGGGGTAAGCGGGGGTCGCATTCAATAGGGACAGCAGTTGAGCAAGGTTCACAAAACAAGACATGGTGCCAGGGCTTGAATTTAATAAAAGTTAATGATACCATTCCTGAATGCCCGCACCAACTGAGGCGATCGCCTTGCTCCAACCCGGCGACATGACATATCATAAACGTGTTTTTACTGTCAAGCGAGATGCCTCTTTATTAAAAATCCGTGAATCCCCCCTGGCATCTTCACAAATTTTTTACGATACTGGATGGTTGAGGCGATCTACCTAGGTTACTCTAATAGATAGAGAACCTATGCATCAGGGACAGCTCAGATCCATTCAAAAGCCCCCAGAGGCCAACCCACTCTTTTAGAGAGTTTTATTGATCCAGGGTGAACCTAGGGGCCAGAGACTGAGCCGAATCTGTTTGATAGTCATTAAGAAAGCGGATTAAATATAAATTATCCATCAAGGTGTGGCAATATTCCACTTGGAAAGATTGTGTATTATTGAAAACGCTCACTCTGGGAAGTTGAATCAAGCCAAACATCTGGGCAGGGGGAAAGTAAAGTGAATCATCAAACGGATCCTTACAACCGAAAAACAAGCCAGGAGGAGCAGCTACTATACGATCACCTCCTCGATCTGGTGAAAGCGGAGCCACCGTCCGAGATGATCTCGCGCTTTCAAAGCCTATTTATTGAAGGCCGGGATTACCCAGAAACTGAGATTTCAGGGGCGTTAGGTCGGATGCTCACCTATAAGGGGATGGAGCAAGATTTTAAGTTTATTCTGAACAGATGTTGCCACATCTTGGTGAATCGCTGGCAAATGCACAGCCAAACTCAAGACGCGATACCGGAGTTGGTAGCACTGTTTGACGTGCCTGGGGGAAGCTACAATCCCTACAGTCGCTCCCGAAGTGGTAAACAGTTGCACGAGTTGGTGAAAGAGTTTACCACAACGGATCAGTATCTGACCCTGCGACGGTTGTCCAAAGTCGTACAGCACAGTTCGGAAAGCAGCCCACCCAAAGAGCATCGGCCCCTGGGGACCTTTATCGATCGCTATCCTTACCTGTACTCCCATTGCCTGCTGAGTGAAGATAGCAGCTACGAACATCAGCAAACCGTGCGAAAAATTCAAGCGCAACGGCAACGGCAATTTGAAATTAACTTATCTCAATATGTCACCTATCAAGTCCGGCGATCGCAGGTGCGACGGATTGGGAATGTCAATGCTGCCCGAAACCTCTCGGTGATTGCCAATCCTACTTTACTCAGCGATCGCGAGCTTTATTATGCCCTCAAAGATTATGTGGGCAAAGCAGAAGGAGGTTGCACTTACCGGGATTTAGCGCAGAGCTTCATCACCCATAGCAGTCAGACTCCGAACTATGGAGAATTTAAAGCAGATTTATACGACTATCTGATTGGCTCCATCGACCCCGAATATGGCAAACGCCAATTTAATGACAAATTATGTAAGCATTTAAGGGCGACGCTTCCCCAGAGTGATTCTCAGAAACTCAGCGATTTTCTGATGGTCAGGACTTGCAGCCAACTCCTTAACTTCTTAGTAGTTGAAAGTTCCCAAAAACCTACCCATTTCCTCTTTCTAGACGTAGTTTCCAATATTGGACCGACCCGCACGACAGGGATGCTGCTAAAAATCGTCCTGCTCTGTCGAAAGGTTAAACCCTATTTAGAAAAGCGCCTTTCTATCTTGTTTAACCACTATGAAAATTCTAACAACGATACCATAATTTGGCTTGTTAAAATGTTAGAAAATATCAATGTGGCCTTAAGTACACATTTTGGAGCGCTTGACCTTTCTTTCATGAGCCAAATTGCTTAAAAGATGGTATAAAAGGGGACAATGTAATTAACAAAAAGGGGAAAGGAACGGCTTCTACCGCCAACCTTTAGGCGTTCCCCCTCGATTTCATCTCCCCGTCTCGGGTCGGTCTGCACTAGGATTGGTAGTGTAGCTCAATTAAGGATAGCCCCCCTTTTATGACTCACGGAGGTGCCAACGAGCACGAGGAGCAAATCCCCGATTTCAGCAATTCCCCCCTACCCCGGACAGATTTTCCTAATTTAGATGGAGAAATGGACGAGGCGATTTTGTCGTTTGCAGATATTCAGGCGGACCTGAACTATAAACAAGCCAAAGACGCCCTGCGGGAGTTAGTGGCGAATTTGGACCTGACCCCGGAAGAAAGAGCGGGTCTGGATCCAGAAATTGAGGGACTCAGTACCATGCTGGATAAACTGGAACGGACGGTTGTGCAAATCGCCGTGTTTGGCATGGTGGGACGGGGCAAATCTTCGATTTTGAATGCCTTGTTGGGGCAGAATGTCTTTGAAACTGGCCCGATTCATGGGGTAACCCGTACGTCTCAGGGCGTGAATTGGCGAGTCGAGAAATCGCCCCTGGATGGCGGAGAGGGCAACATTACCCAACTCACCCTTTCTGGAGTCGGACAGTCTCAAATCGAGCTAATTGACACCCCGGGGATTGACGAAGTAGATGGCGAAACCCGGGAAATTTTAGCGCAACAGGTGGCATCTCGTGCCGACTTGATTTTATTTGCAGTGGCTGGGGATATCACCCAGGTGGAATATGAAGCCCTGTCCCAGTTGCGGGATGCCGGGAAACCGATGTTGCTGATTTTTAACAAAATTGACCAATATCCCGACGCCGATCGCGAGGCGGTTTATCGCAAAATCCGCGATGAGCGCGTGCGAGAACTGCTCTCCCCGGATGAAATTGTCATGGCAGCAGCAGCCCCCTTAGTGGCCCAAGCCGCACCCCGTAGCGATGGCACGATGGCGGTGCAGATGAAACGGGGTTTACCTCAAGTCGAGGAATTAAAATTAAAAATTCTGGAAATTTTAGACCGGGAAGGTAAATCTTTGGTCGCGCTCAATACCTTACTTTATGCCGGGGATGTGAATGAACAATTGGTTGAGCGCAAGATGCAGATTCGAGACAAGAGTGCCAACCGATTGATTTGGAATGCCGTGATTACAAAAGCCGTGGCGATCGCCCTGAATCCCATTACCGCGATCGATATCCTCAGCGGGGCGGTGATTGATGTTGCCACGATTTTGACCTTATCGAAGCTCTATGGCATCCCCATGACCCAAGCGGGTGCCATCAATCTGCTCAAAAAAATTGCCCTAAGTATGGGCGGAATTAGTGCCAGCGAACTACTCGCTAACCTCGGGTTATCTTCCCTCAAAGGATTGTTGGGATTAGCGGCACCGGCTACTGGGGGGGCATCTTTAGTTCCCTATCTGTCAGTTGCCATTACCCAAGCCGGTGTCGCTGGGTTTTCATCCTACGCCATTGGTCAAGTCACCAAAACCTACCTTGCTAATGGGGCTTCTTGGGGACCGGATGGCCCAAAAGCTGTGGTGACCCGCATCATTAATTCCCTAGATGAAACCACCATTATGGGTCGGATTAAGGAAGAACTCCAAGAGAAACTTCTAAAAGTGAGACAAAGGGGAAAAAATCAAGGCTCAAGTGAGGTAGGCTAAAACTTTTTTATCAGGGCTTTACCCTGAAGAACCCAATATTTCTCACTTAAAGAAAGATACTTAAATCAGGGTACTTTACCCGTTTCGTTATTTTTCTTGTCGTTGTTTGAAATCATTGCGCCATTCTCGCAACTGCTCCGAGGCCACCTCTCGTCCCCCTAACCCAAAAGCTAAGGCAATGCCAACGGCGACTGCACCAAACAGCAATCCAAATGCCAAGTTAACAATATGAGGTGCAATCCCCATTTGTTGGAGTGCCATCGCACCGGCGAGGGCAATAATCGCAATTCGAGCCGCTTGAGCCAGCAGTTGCGATTGGGAGCCTCGGGAACCGGAAATGACATGGTAAGCCAGGTTTGCCAAGTAAAGGCCAATGCCAAAGACAATCAAACCGACGAGAACCTGACCGGCAATCACCAGTAGACCCTGCATAATCACCGTGAGGGCTGCCAATTGCAGGACTTCCGTCGCTGCCACGGCCCCAAAGAGCATAATGCCCACCCACGTGACAATCCCGACAATTTCTGCCGGAGTTCTAGTGGGAGTGGAAGAGAAAGAAGAAGGTTGAACCACGGTCTGTTGACCCGATCGCATATCCGGTGCGTCTGCCGGTGGGGGTGGGGGAGGATTACCGCTCGGGGTTGTGGGTAGACCCAGCCAGGAGAAGATATTGTTAAAGCCGATGCTGCGCAGAATCCGGATGATAATATCCGAGGCGAACTTAGCGATCGCATAAAATAACGCCAAAATTAGCCCTGCGGTCAAAATCAGGGGAATGGCGAATAAGATTTGGGACAGCATGGCGATCGCCGGAACGGAGATCGCAGCGATTTCCAACGCATTTAACGCGGCGATCGCAGTTGGAATCAAAATCAAGACATAGACAATTGTCCCAATCAGTTGAGACAGAGACATCCCGTCTTGAGTCCGGGACAGTCCCAATCGAGCACCTAGGCGATCGGTTCCCGTAGCAGCCAGCAGGTTCGTGACAATGTCGCGAACGATCCGGGCCACAAACCAACCGACAACCCCAATAATCAGGGCCGTCAGAATTTTGGGCACTGCCGACAGAAAGTCATTAACTAAGTTCTGTACAGGCAGCACATTTAATTCTAAGACAATCAGAATCTGGGGCAGAAAGAACAGAAAGATAAACCAGTATAAGGCATTGCCGAGGGTTTCATTGAGTAAAAACCGGCTTTCCCCATCGGTCTGTCCCGATTGTTCTGCAAACCTTTCATCTAATCGAAACGGTGCTAAACCTCGGGTCAGCAAGAGTTTGGCCAGGGTTGCCAATGCCCAGGCCACACCCAACAGAACTGCAGCACCGCCAATCTTCGGTAGGTATGCAAAAATCTGTTCTAAGAACCGATTCAGGGGTTGGGAAACCACCTCCAGGTTTAGGGCCTGTAGAAAGGCGACCAAGACAAAAATCATGATCAGCCAGTAGACCGTATTCGAGATCCACTTTTCCGTAGGAGGCAGGGGTTCTCCCGGTGCTCGTCCCATGACGGCACTGGCAACCCGGTTGTCCAAATTTGTGCTGTTCAGGGCCTTTTTAAGCAGCAGTGCCACAACCGAGGCGACTAGCCAGCCACCGATTAAAATGGCGAGCGCTCCTAATAAGCTAGGCAGGAATGACCCCAGTTGTATCAACAGGGCTTGAATAAATCCTGTAATGTTCCCCAAAGCAAAGCCAGACGCGAATCCTGGTTCCTGAGCCAGCAGAGCTTCAGGGCTTAAACTTCCCCGCGCCATTGCTGATATTCCGTGCAAAATTCCATCCATAAGGTGATTTGAGTGTACTTTCGATATGACGGTTCAACAGACTCTATCATCGAGTAAATGCTAATTAGTGCATTTGCCCCTATCCTACAGGGCTATGCATCTTTTGCTGTAGTCTATGGCATAGTTTGCGTTTTTTCAAACTCTCACCGGAGGCTGATCAAACGCTTTCTGCTTCAATTGTTCCTAACTAAAATTTAGATTAAGGACGATTGGGCCCAAAATATTAGAACTGTAGTGATTTGTAACAATTCTGTCCCAGTCTGGGGTAAGGGTCGGCTCCCTTCTGCCGCCGATTCACCCCTCAAAGCACTCTCTTAGAAGAGAGGGATTCCCTTTTTAATGTAGATTTTTGTAACAACTTGTCATAATTCAATCATGTCATCTCAAGTCTTTGAACAGTCCATTCAAATTCAGGCCAGCCCTACCGTGGTTGATCACTGCATCACGGATCAGGTATTAATGCACCAGTGGTTAAACCCCGCCTTGCGCTGCGAACCCATTGGCGAATGGGATACCCAGGTGGGGAGTCGTAGTCGTTTTATCGTCAATATTCCCCTGTTGCAACCGAGTTTAAATTGTGTTGTGCAACAGCGAGAACCGGGGTTGATTGTGTGGGAGTTTCAGGGATTTTTTCAGGGTTGCGATCGCTGGGATTGTCAAAGCGACGGCACCCAGACTCGACTCCTTAACCGCTTTGAATTTGAGATTCCCAACCGGGCAGTCGCCTGGGGCTTCAATCTGTTTGCAGCCACCTGGACCCGCAAAGATATGCAGGCCCAACTCCGTCGGCTTAAAGACCTTGCTGAAGAAATCGCACCCAAAATTACCTGACTTTAAATCCGGTAAAAATTGCTGACAAATCTTGACAAATTTGATGTTATATGTTTTAAAAATGATAGAAACTAAAGTGGCTTCAGTCATTCTCCGGGGAACGGATGCGATGGAGAATTTGGCGAATCACGCCGGCATCCTCTCCCTCGGGAACCATACCCAAATAGGTTTGTAGATCGTGACGAGCTTCGGTCCATCGCCCATTTTGATAGTAAAAAAGACCGCGATCGCGCAACTCCAAAGGCGCATCGGGAAACAACAACAAAATCCGTTCAATCGCCCCTAGACATTTATCCGAATCACCCTGATTTAGATAAATCATCTTTAAATTGGTCAGCATCCGCGCCAAAAACTGCTTGCGCGTCACCGGGGTTAAAAAGTCCGGGCGTATTGCTACTTCCGGTCCGTAAATTTGCTGTAGACGTTGTTCACAATCCTCCTGAAACAACACCTCTCCCCGATTAAACGCATCTACAAAAATACCCACCCCTTCAAACTCAGGGCGAATTAAAAAATGTCCGGGCATTCCAATTCCCACCATTGGAAAATTTAGACGCCCCGCAATTTCTATGTAAATTAACGCTAAAGTAATTGGAATGCCAGTCCGACGGGCGATCGCATCATTGAGGAAGCTATTGCAAGGGTCATAATAATCCCTTGTATTGCCGGTAAAACCCAACTCGTCGTAAAGGTAGTCATTGATAGATTTGATAATTTGTAAGGGATAGCGTTTATCCCTCAATCGTTGGGCCACCTCTGCTGCCATCACATCTAACACATTTAGATATTCCGCTGGATCTAGCGAAGGATATTCTTCTTGCGCGATGTACAGCGCCGCCTTGGCGAGATCAATTTGTTCGTCGTTTTGGTGAATCTCTTGGTAGAAGGATTGCCGCGCTAGGGGAAAGTTCATTTTAATTTAAACTATTAAATAGGATTGCCCTCGGGTATAGAGGCGATCGCGCCTATCTCCCCCCGAAGATAGCAAAAAATCGGACCCGCTGACTATTTTTCCGCTGCCGGACTTCATCGCCTGAAATACCCCAGGCACAGGAGAAAACACGAGGGCGATCGCTCCGTCGTCCCCCTAAGCGCTTACAATTAATCTTTATGACTATTTTTACCCTACCTCTAGCCCTGACATTCGCTTCCCCAGGTCCAATCCTCATCGAAATCGGACCCCTAACCATCCGTTGGTATGGGTTCTTAATTGCGACTGCCGTCTTAATTGGCGTCACTCTCTCCCAATCCCTTGCTAAACGCCGAAACGTCAATCCCGACCTTTTGGGTGACCTCATCCTCTGGTTGGTTATTGGCGCTATTCCCTTAGCACGCCTCTATTATGTCCTGTTTCAATGGCAGAACTACGCCGACAAACCGGGCCAAATCTTTGCAATCTGGAAAGGTGGCATTGCCATTCACGGCGCAATTATTGGAGGGACAATCGCCACTCTGATTTTTGCCCGACTCAAACGAATTTCCTTTTGGCAATTAGCCGATTTAGTCGCCCCCTCTGTGATTTTAGGTCAGGCGATCGGACGGTGGGGAAACTTCTTTAATTCTGAAGCCTTCGGAAGACCGACAAATTTACCCTGGAAACTTTACATTCCCCCGGAATCTCGTCCGTTTCAATATATCGGCGAGCAATACTTCCATCCCACTTTTTTATATGAATCCCTTTGGAATCTTGCCTTATTTGCTTTTTTACTGTTTTTATTCTTTCGGGATCTTCAAGGTAAACCCCGCTTAAAAGTCGGGACCTTAATCTTAGTTTATATGGCACTTTATAGCTGCGGTCGCTTCTGGATTGAAGGGTTGCGACTGGATAGCTTAATGTTCGGTCCCTTACGAATGGCCCAGTTTGTCAGTTTAGCCGGAATCATTTTAGGAATAGCGGGTTTAATCTGGCTTTATGGATTCAATCGCCCTTTGCCTGATGTCGTATCTCGAAGTAGTAGCGAACCCTCTTCTTCTTAAAATTCCCAAAAAACCAAAAAAAAACCCTAGAAAAATCTAGGGTTGAACCAGGGTGCATCTACCAGTGCTTGATTACCTCATCCCTCGGGTAATATCCGGAACCTTCCCCACTCTTTCCCTTTTTTTGTTTTAGTTTGATGTCAAAATCCCAGTCAACTGTCCCGAATCAATCGAGTCCAACTGTACTCAAACCAGCCGTTTATATTGTGGGTGCCGGACCGGGTGACCCAGATTTATTAACCGTTAAAGCGCAAAAAATCCTGGCGATCGCCGATACTATTCTCTACGCCGACTCTTTAGTTCCCAAACAGATTTTGGAAGGCGTCCGCCCCGATGCCGAAGTTATTCCCACGGGCAATAAAACCCTGGAAGATATCTTACCCATCATGATTGACCGAGTGCGCCAAGGTCGCTCCGTCGTGCGCCTGCATTCCGGGGACCCCAGTCTCTACAGTGCCATATCGGAACAAATGCACGCCTTAGCCGATGCCGATATTCCCTGTGAAATTATCCCCGGGATTAGTGCTTTTCAAGCGGCAGCGGCCAAACTCAACCTGGAACTCACCATCCCAGCACTGGTGCAAACCATCATCCTCACCCGAGTCAGTGGTCGAGCTTCCTCCGTCCCGGAATCGGAAGAATTAGCCGCGTTAGCAGCACATAAGGCTAGTTTGTGCCTATATCTGAGCGCCCGCCACATTGAAGAGGCTCAGTCCAAACTGATGGAACATTATCCCGCAGAAATGCCCATTGCCATCTGCTACCGGATTGGATGGCCCGATGAAAAAATTGTGGTAGTGCCTCTAAAAGAGATGGCCCGAGTCACCCAGGCCGAAAATTTGATTCGGACCACCCTTTATTTAATTAGTCCGGCCCTAGCAGAAGCGAAAACGCAATCCGGGAGCGAAATCCCGCGATCGCGCCTCTACCATCCTGAACACAGCCACCTGTTTCGACCTAACTCGCGGCAGGGATGATGCCCCGTCGGATACTCTAATATAAATGACCATCAGTTCTGTATCGAGAGATAGGTAAAGCCTTGCTAGACGAACAAGCGAAAAAAACAATCCTCAGAAAGATTCCCCACGGACTCTATGTTTGCGGTGTCAAAGACGGCGAGAATGTTAACGGTTTCACCGCCAGTTGGGTGATGCAAGGTTCCTTTGAACCCCCGTTAGTCATCAACTGCGTTAAACACGACTCCGGGTCCCACGCCATGATTGAAGCCAGTGGCGTCTTTGCCCTGAGTGTATTAGAAGCCGGACAAAAAGACTTAGCCCAAAAATTCTTTAAACCCCAACGGCGAGTGGGGAATAAGTTTGAAGATGTAGAGTTTTATTTGGGGGAAACCGGCTGTCCGATTATCTCCGACTCTTTGGGGTATGTGGAATGTAACGTCGTGGGTTCGGTGAAAAAGGGTGATCACACCGTCTTTGTCGGCGAAGTGATTGCCGCAGGAGTCCACCGGGAAGGAGAGCCTTTATTGCTAGAAAGCACCGGGTGGAATTACGGCGGATAATGGGCTAGAGAGTTTCCCACCGATCCCAATTTAAATCACCAAGACGCACGTTAGAAGGTCAATTATGCCCCTGATTAAAGTTCAAACCTCCGTATCCGCACCGGAGAAAGCTGAAATCCAGACCCTGCTCAAGGGACTTTCCTCTAGCTTGGCGAAGCATCTGGGTAAGCCCGAATCCTACGTCATGACGGCGTTTAATGGCGATGTAGAGATGACATTTGCCGGCACCTTTGAGCCGGTATGTTACATCGAAGTCAAGAGTGTGGGTACGATCCGTCCGGAGCAAACGCAATCGATGAGCAAAGATTTTTGCAATAAGATTCACCAGGCGATCGGGGTTCCTCCAAATCGGATCTATATCGAGTTTACCGATGCCGAGGGTTCGATGTGGGGCTGGAACGGCTCCACATTTTAATTTTTAGCTGGATTAAAGTCTGCCACCCCTTAGTTAATGGCTAGGGGGTGGCTTTTTTGAAGGGGTGGGGGAGATAAAGAAGGCGATCGGCTCAAGCTCCCACAGGTTTGCCCCGTGGAAAAATAATTTCCGACTCTATAGTGTAAGGGGTCGAAAACGTTGTAAATCTTTACAACTGAATAGCCTGTGATAGTATCGGGTTGGTATGCGAGGCCAGATCCCTGTCAAGCGGCTCTGACTAATGGTGGTGGAGGAGAAATCCAGGAGTGCAAAATAATTCCATGAAAGCTCGGCAATTAAATCATCATAACCTCAAAAGTCAACCGGAACCCTTGCGGATTGGGGTGATTGGCGTTGGCAGTATGGGACAACATCATACCCGCGTTCTCAGTTTGCTTAAAGATATTGAATTAGTCGGTGTGGCTGATGTTAATGTAGAGCGCGGACTCGACATCGCCAGTAAATATCGAATTCGTTTTTTTGAAGATTATCAGGACTTGCTGCCTCATGTGGATGCAGTCTGTATTGCCGTGCCGACGCGCCTGCATCATGCCGTCGGAATGACCTGCCTGCGATCGGGGGTTCATGTTTTAATTGAGAAACCGATCGCCGCCAGCATAGCCGAAGCTGAATCCCTGGTGAATGCCGCAGCTGAATCCGGATGTATCCTGCAAGTTGGTCATATTGAACGGTTTAATCCGGCATTTCAAGAACTGAGCAAAGTCCTCAAAACCGAACAAGTGCTGGCGATCGAAGCTCACCGCATGAGTCCCTACAGCGATCGCGCTAACGATGTCTCCGTCGTCTTAGATTTAATGATCCACGACATCGACCTCATTTTAGAATTAGCTGCCGCGCCCGTCGTGCGATTAACCGCTAGCGGGAGTCGCGCCGGACAGGATACATCAGATAGCAATTCTTATTTAGATTATGTAACAGCAACCTTGGGATTTGCCAATGGCGTGATCGCCACCGTCACCGCCAGTAAAGTCACTCACCGAAAATTGCGGCGCATCGTCACTCATTGCAAAAATTCTCTAACTGAAGCCGATTTTCTCAACAATGAAATTTTAATCCACCGGAAAACAACCGCCAACTATATGACCGAATATGGTCAAGTTTTGTACCGGCAGGATGGTTTAATTGAAAAAGTTTATACCAGTAATATTGAACCCTTACACGCGGAATTAGAACATTTTATCAATTGTGTCCGAGGTGGCAATCAACCCTCTGTCGGAGGAGAACAAGCCCTTAAAGCGCTGCGATTAGCCAGTTTAATCGAGCAGATGGCCCTCGATGGTCAAGTCTGGAATGTGAATAATTTAGAGTTCGTCAAACCCACGGGCGTCAGTTTTGGGTGAGGGGAATAAATCTAAATAAATTGTGTAGGGGCAATTTATGTACTGCCCCGCGTACAGTTTGAAAGATTCAGACCTGGGCAGAATTATTTAATTCATTTAGACTTTCTCTATCTTTTCATTGTCCAGTTTTTAATTGATGAAGAAATAATCAGGTTGGATATTAGCCTATTAATCAGCGATCGCCAAGTTTCCACTATTTCCTCTGTTCAATATTTGGGAACTCGTAACTCTAACAATGACAGTTCCTTTATTCACAACCAGGATTTTTCTATAAATCGTATCCCAATGTTACCAAAACGACGGCTTCTAATTGGAGGATTTTTTCAGCACTAAGCTGCCCCAATTTCCGAAGTAACCGAGTTTTATCTAAGACTCACATTTGAAAACATAATGCGACTGAATCCTCGGCTAATCCGCCATCTCCTTGGGCGATCGCCAGACAAATTGGCAAGGCGGCACGACGTTGATTTGTTGTTAGGGGAATTGCCAGGGTTGTTGTGGAAAACTGAGAAACTATGTCATTTTGGAATATGATCACTGGGCGAATACCCGCTTGTTCAGAACCTTGAGTGGGATTGAGATTTGCTAACCAAACTTCTCCCCGTTTAATTGGGTTGGTCATGGTTGATCTTCTGGAACCAACATTTCTGCATAATCTTCCATTCCTGTTTCTGCCAAAGTGCGGTCTTCTGCAGCAAACTCAGTGGCTAGGGAAGCAAGCTGTGTTGCGTTGAGGCTGACACGTTGGCGTTGAGATCGAAATTTGAGGAAGGCAATAAAATCAGCAACGGCACAAAGTTGTTCGTCAGTCAGGCGATCAATGTCTTGCTTGATTGTTTCGCTAGTGATTGTCATCAGCTTGAGGTAAAAGATTGACAAACGATAACTTAATTATAGAGGCTATCCCTCTGCTTGGATTAATTCTTTCAACAATGTAAAGCACTTCCCCACTACCCCAATGCCTTAAAATGAAATCATCGGGACAAGTTCATCCGTAATTCTCCGAGTGACCAGTTCATTCCCCTTTGAATTTATATGAATATGGTCTCGATATAAACTTGCTGGATTTTCCACAGCATTAAAAGGTAATAAAAAATCCAAGTAGGTGATTTGATGTTGCTGGGTAAACTCTCCCAGGCGCTGACGGGCTTTAATTTCATAGTCTCTCGGTCCTGGTTCTCTGAGTTCGCGTAATAAGGGGGTGATTGCTAATAGAAATTGACCTTGGTTTTCGGTGGCGATTTGCTGAATTTGATGAATGGCTTCTAAGTTAAACCCCACGCGATCGCCTTTTTCTTCCGGTAGGGTCGGCACTGTTGGCGCAGGTAACAGATATCGACTCACTATCTCTACCAGTGCCAAGGAGGGTTTTTTGTCGGGATAGTTGCGATCGCGTCCGACTTGTATAGAACTTGGTTCGGTCCCAAACAAATCATCGGTATTGATCAGCAATACCACTGCCTTGGCACCAAAGGTCCCAAATTTCTCTAAATAGGCGCGTTCATTCCGGGGTCCCCAAGAGTTTGCTGAGGCATTAAGCACTTGGATTTCAGCGGCATTCCCTTGCAGGCGTTCCGTAAGTTGTTGCTGCATTAAGGCGGAGATGGTTTGCGTTTGATCCGTCCACCATCCGCCATTGGCAACGGAGTCTCCCAGTAGCAATATGCGCTGGGTGTCGGATGCTGAGGTTACTGCGTCACTCCGCATGGAATATTGGTTAATCTCGATGCGATTGCCAAAGCGCCGCACTTTCTGATTGGGTGCTAAAAGATACCCGATTTTGTCATCGGGTATGTACAAAAGAGGTTTGCCAAACCCAAAGAACATTCTGAGTGCCACTTCTAAGGCAATTAACAGTCCAATAATTATCGCGATCGCAATCCATACTATTTTCACTTATTTAACCTCATCTCAACCCTAAACGCTCCTTCGTGTCACCCTATACTAAAATCGGGATTTAGGACTTAAAATCATTATAAGAATCCATAGGTAATTCTCTGCTGATGAACTTTCCTCGTCTCCATCCAGACACGATTGAACAAGTCAAGCAACGTGCTGATATCGTGGATATCGTCTCTGAGCGCGTTGTGCTCAAAAAACAGGGTAAAGATTTGGTGGGATTGTGTCCCTTTCATGATGAAGGGTCACCCAGTTTTACGGTGAGTCCCAGCAAGCAGATGTACTACTGTTTTGGGTGTCAAGCGGGAGGAAATTCGATTACGTTTTTGATGGAAATCGGCAAACATTCGTTTTCTGATGTGGTGTTGGATCTGGCGCGACGGTATCAGGTGTCGGTGCAAACTGTTGAACCTGAACAGCGGGAAGAGTTACAGCGGCAGCTTTCTCTACGAGAAGAACTTTATGAGATTATGGCGATCGCAGTTCGTTTTTATGAACACGCTTTACATCAGCCTCAAGGCAGTGATGCACTGAATTATCTCACAGTTGACCGTCAATTGAGTCGGGAAACCATCCAACAGTTTCAATTGGGTTATGCACCGGCAGGATGGGAAAGTCTCTACAGCTATCTGGTGGAAGAAAAGGGATTTTCGGTGCAGTTAGTGGAAGAGGCAGGGTTGATTAAAGCGCGCAATACCGGGGGAGGATATTATGATCGCTTCCGCGATCGCCTGATGATTCCGATTCATGATTCCCAGGGTCGGGCGATCGCCTTTGGTGGTAGGACTCTCAGCGATGAACAACCCAAGTATCTTAATTCTCCGGAAACGCCGTTATTTGAAAAAGGCAAAACTTTGTATGCTTTGGATAAGGCTAAATCTGCGATCGCCAAAGAAGATAAAGCCGTGGTTGTTGAGGGATATTTTGATGTGATCGCCCTCCATTCTGCTGGAATTTCTAATGCAGTTGCCTCTCTGGGGACGGCATTAAGTTTGGATGCAGTTAAGCAATTATTGCGTTATACGGACTCTAAACAAGTAATTTTGAATTTTGATGCCGATGCGGCGGGGACAACTGCTGCGGAACGGGCGATCGGAGAAATTGCCGAACTTGCTTATAAGGGACAAGTGCAACTTCGAGTTATCAATATTCCCGATGGCAAAGATGCGGATGATTTTCTCAAAACCACTGGTAGTCCCGAACCCTACCGGCAACTGATGGAGAATGCTCCGTTATGGCTAGATTGGCAGATTCAGCAGTTGTTATTGGGAAATGAACTAAACGAATCCGACTCTTATCAACGAGTCGCTCGCCAAATGGTGAATCTGCTCACGAAAATTCAAAATACCGATACCCGGATTTATTATGTGAATCGCTGTGCAGAAATCCTGAGTCAGGGAAATGGTAATTTAGTTTCATTACGAGCGCAAGACTTAATTAAACAACTAAACCGACGCCGACGCCAAGCGGCACGAAATGAGCCGGAGAGTGAATCGGAAGTGTTACCCGTTTCCTCCGATCGCGGTTTATTAGAAATTGCCGAAGCGGTGTTGTTGCGGCTTTATTTGCATTGTCCGGAACATCGAGGGGCGATCGCACAGGAGTTAGAGGAACGAGATTTAGATTTTAGTCTCTCTCATCATCGATTTTTGTGGCACCAAATTTTCCAGGTAGAAAGTCAAAATAAGAGTGGAGATTTACTTTCCCAAGTGCAAGAGCGATTTTTACAGAGCAATCGTGATTTAAAATCCGTCTCTGAGTTATTTCATTTAAATGAGAAGTCTCAGCGGGATTTATTCAAGGCTCCCTTGATGATTCAAGGGGCGATCGCTTGTATTGAAAGAGTCCTCTGTGACAAGCGCTGTCGTCAAGCGTTACAACTCTGGACGGAAACCGATTTAACAGCAGATCCAGACCGTGCTCGCTATTATCAAGAGCAAATTTCTGATGAGAAAAAGCGCATTGAAGAATTGGACAAACACCGCCAAGTTAATTTAAATGATTGGTTATCAATGTATTAAAAATCCATTCATAGAACAAGTTTTTGGGAGAATTTACCGGGTTTGTACACCAAAATTTTTAGGCTACTTTCCATAATTTTTGGGCAGAATCATGGTTTTGATATGCCTAACTTGATGAGTTATTGAGGGATTCTCAATTACTTGATTGAGGACGGCCTTCTTATGTTGGGGTGCAGCCGCAAGCGCTGCGACTTCTGCAATCAGGTCCTCAGAAACACCCCTCTCTCGGAGGGTTGCTAAAATATTCTCCGCAACGGCATCAAAATGTTCAGGTTTTAATCCCCATTCTTCCACTAACTCTCTATCTTTAAGACGCGTTGGTAGAATTTATCAACCCCTAATTCAACTCCTGCCTCTCCACAAAGTTTATCGAATAAACTTCTCATAATTGATTTTCCTTGAGTGCAAGTGGAGGAATCGGAATTGATGATTATGAAAACAACAATCCTGCCAGAATGAGTCTGACAGGATTGCCTTTTATTTTGATTTATTAAAAAGACCGATGAGGTCTGTGTTATTTCGATTTCCTATGTTTTTACTTTATCCGAATCGCTCTAGTCCGGACATCTATCTCTAGATAGAAGTTACCTTTCTCTGGTCTTAGACTCAGGGGGAATCAGCAAGAAGAAACCTTAACCCCCCAGTTGAAGATACGAATGGTTAACCCCTCAACTGAACCCGTTCTAATCGCAATACAGGGTCTCGCGAGTATTCCGTCCGGTGACAGGATTCGTGCCTGTAGCAAGCTGACAGAGGATTTCATTGGCATCATCGCGCAGGAAGACGTCGGTAAAATCTGCGCCTTCGATGTTGGCACCGTTAAATTTGGCACTAAAAGCAAAGGACCCTTCGAGAACGGCATTTTTGAGGTTTGCTTTGATAAAGCGTGCGGTATCTAAGGTAGTATTGCTGAGGTTTGCGCCTTCTAAATTGGCCTCTTCTAAATGAGCGGCAAATAAGCTGGCCCCTTGCAAATTGGCATGACTTAAGTTACTTTTGCGGAGATTGGCGTGGTTAAAGCTGGCTTGGGTGAGGTCGCGACCGGAAAAATCCGCACCGAGGAGGTTTTCTTTGTTATAGTTCTGGGCAAGGGCATCGGGAGGATAAGCGGTGGTGAGGGTGGCGACTGTCCCAACTGCTGAGATCCAAACCAGTACCGAAACAACCAGACTCATGACCCGAGTCCAACCCAAGTTACAAAACCAATTCTTCATACGTTCGTTTCGTCGCTCCAAAAGTGACTCCTACGCGATCGCAGGGGGGTTAATTTTTGCTAACTTAAAAATTCAAACATCCGTTGTTATTTTACCAGTAAGGGTAACCCTGTAATTATCTGATGTCTCCCTCTTCTCCGGGTTGGTTGAGTATCCCCGAAAATCAGCGTTCTAACCCCGGCTGCCTAGGTGAAGCGTTGGTGGCTCAATGGTTGCTGGAGACAGGGTGGGAAATTTGGGCGCGGCGTTGGCGCAGTCGCGGGGGGGAAATTGATCTGATTGCTTGGCAGTCGCCTGATACATCACAAGGCGAACTTTTTGTCAAGGAAGGAATTTCCCCTGATTTTCCCAGGAGTGAGGGAGGTATGGTGGCCTTTGTGGAAGTTAAAACGCGATCGCCCGGGAGTTGGGATGCGGGGGGTCTTCTGGCAATTTCTCCAGCGAAGCAAAGCAAACTGATCCAAACTGCTGAGTTATTTTTAGCGGCGCATCCAGAGGTAGCCGATTTTCCCTGTCGGTTTGATGTAGCCTTGGTCCACTATCAGCGCCAAAGGCGATTGTCCAGTCCGAGAGTTGCACTCAACGGCGATCGCCTCCTGGAACATTCATCAACCCCAAGCCCCCCCGTCTGTCTCGGTCAACCCCACCCCATTGGAGACTATTACTTTACCTTGCATCATTATATTTGTGGAGCCTTCCACGGCTAACATGGGAACTCCCTTTTTTTTCTTGATAGCAATACTTCCCCAGAGGGGTTGGTCAGGGCTATGCTAAAGTTTCCGGACAATACCCCAACCCCTGCACAAATTGTTCGCGAAATTCTTCAATTTCACTCAAATCTGGATGACCGTGGGACACGACGGCAATCTGATAACGACGCATCACCTCAATGGGAGACTGTCCGTTTTCCAAAGCCCATAGCGCCATTTGCAATCGGATACTGGGTTGGCCAGGGATTCCTAGTTCATTCATGAAGGCTCGAAAGTTCCCATCCTGCTGCGGTTTGAGGGGTTGGTCCATTTTCACCCGCACGATCCATCCGTCAATTTGATGAATCACACTCAGGAAGCGAACGGGCAGATCCGATCCGGTGTTGAGATATTCAGCAACTCTCAGGGTTAAACTGGCATTCGCCAGGTGATAGAGGTAATCCATCTTCACCAATTTCCGTATTCTTGGACAATAATGACTCATCTGGTTTGTCCTTTGGGTTAGTTTCTTGTGTGTTAGCTAAGGAACCTCAATGTCCCCATCCCTAGCAAAACTTTGATAACTCTAGCCCTTAGATTCTGTAGCTCCCGAAAAAATGTAGCTACATTCGTTCAGGCTAGTGTAAGGAAAGGAATCCAGATGCTTTGGGTTCTAATCGAATTTAAAAGCGGAGCAACTGTGTAGGGAAGAATTTAAACTGCTTCGAGATGTGACTTTAGAGAAGGGAGGAGGTTGGTAAAATCTGGAGATTTTCCCCATCCTGTTGAGGGGGTGTTCTGCTTTTATCCAATTCCCCGATCTCCTTGTACTCCTTCGATTGTTTGCCTTACCGCCAAAGCTCCATTTCTATTGTGGCGATCGCCTGGTTTTTCTAACATGGGTAAAACCCCTCTGATGGTATGGGGATGTCTACCCAAGTTTTTACACTCACCCAGCGATCGCCTTCATTTTTGAAATTCATCCCGCTATTATAGGTATTTATATCTAATGTTATTTAATCTGTAGAGTCCCGTTTTATTTAATTTAGCCTGCTTTAAAAAATAAAACTTTAATCAGCTCAATTATCCCTTATAATTCCCAATCTTAGCACAGATTCACCCGAATAAATCCCTTTTTGGGATGACAAGTATGTTTTCTAACCCACCCGATCCTGAGACTCTAATCCCCGCTGAGACCGCCCCGGTTAATGCCCCCAAGGGCCAAACCCACGCCAACACTAGGAGCGATCGCACCCTCGGGGGATATGACTACGAACTGCCCTCAGAACGAATTGCTCAAAATCCGGTCGTACCTCGGGATAATTCACGTTTGCTAGTCGTGGATTCCCCCACCACCCACCAGCATCGGCGGTTTCGGGACCTCCCCGAACTCTTAGAACCCGGAGACTTATTAATTCTCAACAATACTCGGGTGATGCCTGCGAGACTCCATGGTTATAAATCCACCGGCGCACCTGTTGAGGTGTTGTTGTTAGAAGAACAAGCGGATAACCAGTGGTTAGGATTAGTCAAACCAGGACGGCGCTTGAAACCAGGGGCCCAGATTCGGTTTCCTGCGCCCGAAACTCCAGGGGGCGAACCTGGATCAAATTCCACCTTGCGGGCCCACGTTTTAGCCATCGATGAACCGACTGGGGGCAGAATCCTCCAATTTGAAGCCACACCTCAAACTCCCGTCCGGGAGTTACTGGAGACGTATGGACAGGTGCCCTTACCGCCCTACATTACGGAATCGGTGGCTTCACCGGACCAGTATCAAACCGTGTACGCCCACCAGTCGGGATCCGCAGCGGCCCCCACTGCGGGGTTACACTTTACCGAAGAATTACTCGATCGCCTGAAATCAAAGGGGATAAATCAGGCATTTGTGACCTTGCACGTTGGAGTTGGAACTTTTCGCCCTGTAGAGATAGAGGACGTCACCCGGCATCAAATGCACGAAGAGTGGGTGCAAGTGTCCAGGGAAACCGTGGAAAAAGTCCGCGAGACAAAAGCGCGGGGGGGTCGAGTGATTGCGGTGGGAACGACTGGAGTGCGATCGCTCGAAGGTGCAGCAGCCACGGGCGAATTGCAGCCGTTTTGTGGCAAAACTGATTTATTTATCTACCCGGGGTATCAGTGGCGGGTCGTGGATGGATTGATTACAAATTTTCACTTACCCAGATCAAGTTTGCTGATGCTGGTAAGTGCGTTAATTGGGCGCAGTCGCCTATTGGGATTGTATCGGGAGGCGATCGCCCAAGAGTATCGCTTCTATTCCTTTGGGGACGCGATGGTGATTTTACCCTCAGCGCGGACTGAAGCCTCGGCCCCCTGAAAAATTTATACCTAAAAGAGTCAGCCGTGAAAAATCAAGAATCAAACCCTTGACAATTTCAATGGTTTGTGCTGAATTTTTGCGGCTAACCGATTGCAAGACGCGATCGCCCGCGTCTTGACAACCCAGGAACCCCAACCTTTAGGATTCTTCGTCCTCGTCCTCTTCGTTAGAAGGATAGACAAAACCCGTAGAACGTCCGGTCAATACCGACTTGCCAAGGGACAGGGCTTTTTGAGCTTGCAAAGCTGCTTTGTTTTTCCAAGTCGCTTTGCGTTTATCACGCTTGGATTTCGAGGTTTTCTTCTTGGGAACCGCCATAACCTGAATGACTCAAATTTTTGACAACCTTTCCATTTTAAGCCATAATCTTGACTCTGCGATCGCAGCAAGAGTCGTTTCCTGCTTTAATCGATAGAAACTCACCCCCGAGGCGGTTTCCTGGGTGGCCCCTCAGGGTTGAAAATTTTCGTGTTCAATGACAAACACATTGGCATATAGATTAGCTAAAATCTGTTGTCCCTGCTGGGTCAACCCTAAGTAAGGCAAGGCCTGCTGAATATAAGGATAAACGCTTTCCCAATAAACCCGAGGATATTTAGCCCGCAGATCTCCGGGGTTTTCATACCCGAGTTTTGCATTCATGCCAATTTCTTCAAATTCATAAAACAGAGCGCTAATCTTTTTCAAATACCTAGGATCGCTCAGTTGCCCGATCAGGGCCGCCGCCCGCACCAGTCCCGGATAAGTGCTGCTTTCCTGGGAATCCTCAACCGCAGGCATCGGAAACCGAGTCAGTTCGATATTACGCTTGAGCGATTCGGCATCAATTAGCTTATGGCCGCCAAATCGCTCTTGAATAAACAGCTTATCGCGATCGACCCGGTACGGAGTCAAGCTGGCAGAGGTCGCCCCTTCGGGTAGCGTTACCGTTTCGCTATTGCAACCCGTGGCATACACGCTCATTGCCGTTCGGTCCTGCTTGCAAACCCCTTTGACATACCCGATATCGTGGCAGACTAGAGAAATAATAAAGTGCAACCAATCTTCACAGGAAACGCCGCCCTCCCGGATGTGTTTTCCCCGTAGAACCTCTTGCCCCACTAACGTGATGTTAATGGTGTGTTCGATATTATGGTACAAGGCATCAGTATTTGCCAGATTCTCCAGGGCCATGTGGCCCGCCCAGCCGATAATATCCGCATAGTCCGGTTTCAGCCCCCCGTATGTCCGGGCATAGCCCGTTTTAAGCTGGCGCACGAAGTCATCAATCAAGATTTCCGTGGTATTAAACATATCCCCTTGTGCCGTTTGTGATTAGCGTTTCGTCACCCTGTTGGTCCCGGAAGCGCCGAGTAGACCGCCAACGTTGCTCCTATCAATCATAAAAACTTTAGGGTGAGATCGAACCAGAGATTATGGTGCTGGTATTCAGTGTAGACAATTGGGGGACCGGGTAGGTAAAAAACTCAGTCAAACTCCGGTCTTGAGGTTGCACAAAGGTAGAGGTCCCCTTTTCTGGTCTTTACGCTTCTGTGGTGCTGATAGAGTTTAATTTGGATTAAGACTTCTGCACCGATACTGAGGGGCAACTCTCTCCCCGGTTCTACACTGGGTAAAAACTCCTAAATCCCCAAGATTCTGGGTCAGTCCTGTAGAGGACTGAAAGATTTAGAAAAATCACCCAGTTTTATAGGAACGGTGTTCCCACTCCCGTTGCCGGGCAGTTTTTTTCAATATCGCCTGTTGGGGTCTACTTCAATGATGGCGATCGCCGGGGATCGCGATCTAGATCACACCTAGACGCGGGATGCGATCGCATCGTAGAAAAGCAGAATCGTTAAGATCGATCATATCGACCCTACCGATTTTCAGTGGAAATTATAGGTTTCCCTAGAACAATGGAACTAACCGCAGCCATGTCTCAAGTCCCGCTGGAAGAATTATATGGTCAAGTCATGTTTTCTAATGTAGTGACTCGTGCCGATCGCCAACAGCTTAAAGCCGCTCTTCTCAAAGATTGCCTAAGTGAAGACGAACAAGCCATCATTGACCGCGTGCTTTACAATGTGCGCCGGGGATGGCTCCAGCTTATCGACTGAAATCAGACCTCATTATAAAGAAAACCGGCTGATAACTCTAGGCGGTGAGTTAGGTAGTGTAATTCTTACTTCTCTCCGATTTTACAGTCGGATGCCGCCTGATGGGATCATTTTCTGAACGGGTCAGTCTTCTTGGGCTTATTATATCTCCATACCGAGTTGCCCGAAAGTAGCCACTTCAAACCTATTTTTTCTCCCTTGCAGCGACTCTTTACCCAGTTTTCCTCCAGGGAATCCCCTCTCTTCAGCTTTGACGCCTAACCCTTGGTATTTGGGTTAAGATAAAGAGCGATCGCCCCAGTAAAAATGCTACCCTAACAGAGACCTTTAAACGGATGCAACTCGTGAGTGTCTCGGTACAATTTATCAAGGGATTGGATGAGGAAATCGGCGGAATTAGTCTCCGCAAAGGCCGGAGTTCAGGAACAAAAACTGTAGTATTGTTCTTTGAAAGGGTGCAGGCGATGGAAAAGGGCCGCAGCTTTGTCAATAAAATAGAAACTTTAAATTTGTGTGATGAAGAAGGTGAAATTCAAGTGGTTCCCAATGCTATGAAATTTCACTTTATTAATGATGATAATTTATCTCAAGCTGAATGTTCGTTTGAGGTCAATTCCGATGAAGCATGGGAGCGAGTGATGAGATTTTTACATCGATATGCGGATGAACAGGGGTTTGAATTTCAAGAACCCAAAGCATAGGCTTCTTTCAAGGGCGATCGCCTGTTTAAGGATGATTAACTGAGGTTCAGCCACAGCAGTTAACCCCAGCAATTTTCCCGTTTTCTCAACCCGAATGGCATCTCGATACAGAAATTCTGTATCAAAAACTACAAAAAGCCAGGGCAGGGCGGTGATACTAAGGTACGATGCAGGTTACGCAATCAGCAGTTCAACAGCGTGAGGAGTCAGAAGCTTGAAAAAGGTAGAAGCCATTATTCGGCCCTTTAAACTCGACGAAGTAAAAATCGCCCTAGTTAACGCAGGCGTAGTGGGGATGACCGTTTCGGAAGTCCGAGGCTTCGGACGGCAAAAAGGTCAAACTGAGCGCTATCGCGGTTCTGAGTACACCGTGGAATTTTTGCAAAAACTCAAAGTTGAGATTGTCGTCGATGACGACATGGTTGATCTGGTGGTTGACAAAGTTGTTGCTGCCGCTAGAACGGGCGAAATCGGGGACGGGAAAATTTTCATCTCCTCCGTGGATGAAATCGTCCGGATCCGCACGGGAGAAAAGAACCTCGAAGCCATTTAGAACCCTGAGAAAGAATTAAGGATAAAGAATTGAGAATTATTTAATCCTCAATTCTCAATTCTCCGTTCTCCTCAAATCCCGCTTCAACTTGGGTTGGAGTGGGATTTTTTATGAAAACTCCAAAGTTGCCAACTCAGGCAGCAGGATATTAAAGGCTTGACCCCGATGACTCAGACGTTTTTTAGTCTCCGGGTCCATTTCGGCGAAAGATTGACGCTGTTCGGCGTGGTAAAAAATGGGGTCGTAACCGAAACCATTATTTCCTCGGGGACGGTGGAGAATGCGGCCATTACAAACTCCTTCCGCTTGTAAGGCAATGGAACCATCGGGACGGGCGATCGCGATGGCACAGACAAACTGTGCCTCTCGATTCAGTTCACTCCCTAACTCAAACAGCAGGCGATCGATCCGCTCTTGATCGGTTTTACCATAGCGAGCGGAAAAAATTCCCGGACTGCCATCGAGAGCCTCGACCGATAACCCAGAATCATCAGCGATCGCCCACTTTCCCGTAGCGATCGCCACTTCAGACGCCTTGAGGATTGCATTTTCCATAAAAGTCTCCCCGGTCTCTTCCACGTCAATTTCCGGGGGTTTAAGCTGCAATTCCCAGCCTAAATCTCCCAGATAGGCTTCCATTTCTTCGAGCTTCCCGGGATTGCTCGTGGCAACTACCAGGAGCTTTTGAGTTGGGCTTTCTGATTCTAAATTCATAGGTAGCAATTCATTAATTCAATAGTCCCAATGATTTAGGCTCGTGCGTGATCCCATCTAGGGTACAAGACCAGCTAAACTCCCTGAGCCCACTGTTGAGCCCAGGCTAACGTATGACGGACTTGCGTCAGGGTGCCAGCTTCACAATACAGGCGCAAGACAGGTTCCGTGCCGCTAAAGCGAATCAGCAGCCAACTGCCATCCTTCAAGCGAAATTTGTAACCATCAATGGTTAAACAATCCACCACCGATTGACCCGCGATCTCGGTTAATTGGGTGGTTTTGAGTTGTTCGCGCAGGCGATCGGCTACCGCCATACTGCGCAGGGGTAAATCAATCCGGTCATAACTGAAGTGATAGTCAGCTTGATCTTGAGTGCGACGATACAGGGTGCCTACTTCTAAGCCAGATTGGACGATCGCCTCTAGCAGGTAAAGCGCCGAAAGCAATGCATCCCGTTCGGGGACATGGGTCCCATATCCGATGCCTCCCGACTCTTCGCCCCCAATCAAGACGCGATTTTCTAGCATCCGATCCGCGATGTATTTGAAGCCGATGGGGGTTTCCATCACGGGCCTATCGTACAATTTTGCCACCCGGGGAATCAGGTCAGAACCGCTGACGGTTTTGATGACTGCCCCCATAAATCCGCGCCGTTTAGCCAGATGTTCAATTAAGACGGGGATTAAAATTTGGGAACTGAGGAAGGTGCCATCTCCATCGACAGCAGCAATGCGATCGGCATCTCCGTCGAAGACAAATCCGACGGATAAACCGGGATTGTTCGAGCGTCGGTGGGTTCGCATCAGTCGAAATAGGGAGGAGAGGTATCGAGGCAGGGGTTCCGGTGCACCCCCATCAAATAGGGGGTCGCGATCGCTATTGATTTCTCGCACCGGGACTTCTAGGACTTTACCCAACCCACTGGCTCCCGCGCCGTGCATAGCATCGACAAATATCGTGAGTTGACCCTGGGTGACGGCCTCCTTAATTCGGGCAATATCGACCATAGAGCGCAACATTTCGCAGTAACTCGGCCAGATATTGAACTTCTCTAAGCGTCCGGGCGTAAGGGAAGAGTCTGTTGATGGAGTGTCCTTTGATAGGCGCGCTTCGATCCGTTGGGTAACCTCCGGAGGGACCGAGCCACCAAATGCGCCCTTAACTTTGAGTCCTAAGTAGGCAGCCGGATTGTGAGAAGCAGTGAGGACGATTGCGCCCAGGGCCCTGCGTTGGTTAGCCAACCAACTAAAGGCCGGGGTGGGGGCGTAGGTTTCACAGAGCATCACGTCAAACCCCGCTGATTGAATAGACTCAGCCGCTGCCAGGGCAAAGGTTTCTGCCAGAAACCGGCGATCAAAACCGACGATAATGGTCCGGCTTCCCGTGGTGGGTCCGTAAAATTCCTCTAAAATATGGGCGGCGATCGCAGCGACCCGAACCACCCGCTCAAAGGTAAAATCCGCGGCAATAACACCGCGCCAACCATCAGTGCCGAACTTAATCGGGCTACCATTCACCGGGAGAGATGTAGGCTGAGCGCTCATAAAAGTCTGCCTCAAACAGCAATAATTGTTAAAGAAATATCGGCTTAGCAAGGATCCTAATTGACCCTTAGAGAGTGAGGGCAAAAGATAGATTGACTCATAAAGGTTTTGCACTCGGGGGTTACCCACTCATCTCTTTCCTAAGCGTTTAAGATTTTATCAAAAAATTTGAGAGATAAAACAGGTTGAAGCAGATCCGTGAGTAAAAGTTGTTCCCATTTAAAGGAGAAATTTGTGAGAAATTGGCGGAAAGGAACTCATGAATCGATATAATAGCAAGGCTTTAAGCGATCGCTTAGAGCAATTAGCCGATCGCTCCTGTCCCTCTTTAAATATTCGGTAATTTTTCCGCCGTCGGGCTATCGGGAGCCCTGCTTAAAACTGCTAAAATAAGTGAGTCTGTTTTATTCTCTTGTAGATTCAGGAAACCCGTAATCGAATATGGCTATTATAATTGGCACAGATCAGGCTGACCTCATCTTTGGAACCGTTGAATCTGATTCAATTTTGGGATTAAAAGGCGAAGACACAATCGACGGAAGCGCCGGAAATATTACCATAAATGGCAACCAGGGAGCCGATCTCATCATTGGCCGCGAAGGGGATGATTTCCTGTATGGCGGTCAAGGAGATGACTTAATTTATAGTGGCAGTGGTAATGATACCCTGTTTGGAAACTTAGACAATGACACCCTCTTTGGAGAATCAGGAAACGATCTGCTATTAGGCGAAGGAGGACGCGACGTCCTTTACGGGGGAGAAGGAGACGATACGTTACAAGGAGGTGAAGAGAATGATACCGTACTCGGAGAAAATGGCGACGATACCCTGTTTGGAGAAAATGGGGATGATTTATTATTTGGCAATAAAGGCGATGATCTGGTTCTAGGAGGACAAGGGGACGATACCCTTTATGGCGGACGGGATGACGATCGCCTGTTTGGAGAAGACGGAAATGATTTGCTGTTTGGGGATTTAGGAAATGATATCTTAAATGGCAACGTGGGTAGCGATACCTTAGAGGGTGGAGAAGGGGAAGATAGCTTGTATGGCGGACGTGGGGATGATAGTCTGTTTGGGGGTGCAGGAAGTGATTGGCTATTCGGTGGAGTAGGTGCCGATTCCTTGACAGGCAGCACTGGATCGGATTATTTTGTATTACAGTCAAATGCTGGGGTTGATCTGATTACGGACTACAACCCACAAGAGGATTTTATAGCCTTAGATGAGGGTTTAGAATTCGGGAATTTGGAGTTTAAAAATATTACCAATGTTGGCGCAGATAATAGCTTGACTCAGAGTACAGCCATCGTGGTTACAGAGACGCAACGAATTCTGGCAATTTTATCCGGTGTAGCCGCCTCTAGTTTCACCGGCGCTGATTTTGTGGATATTACGGGAGCACCGATTTCTATTTCTCGTCCACCTGTAGAAGAAGATACAGATTCGACGACAGAGAATTCGACGACGGAGAACTTTACGGCGAGTAATAATTTATTTGAGGAGGGTTTGGGAGATATATTTTCACAACCTACAGACGATACTTTGGAATCGATGACTAATCAAAACATCCGCAGCGGGGCTGATTTTTTGGCCTTAGATAGTTTGGATAACGTCGGATTTATTTAATTGAGCGATCGCCAATGAGGACAGAGGAATCTATTAGAAACGGATAGAAACTCCCCACTCATTTTGCCCCCAGGGAACGCCCGGTTAAAAACCGGGCTTCTTAATACTGAGCTGGGTTAACATCCAAAATTTAATTTAGAAACCCGGTTTATTGGCGTTTTTTTTAGAGTGCAGAGTTTCGCAACAAGGGAAAGCCGGAAATCCCCCCCAGAGGTTACTCGCCCTCAGCGCTAACAGAATCCTCTAGATCGGGGGTATAATCAGCGGCAGCTTCTGATAAAACTTCCAGCAGCGATCGCAACTTGATGCGCTGGATATACGGCCACCCTCCAGAGGTTTCGATATCTCGCAACAAGTTATAAAGTGCCTGTCGGTTACTCGGTAGAGATTCCAGAAACAAACTCTCGCAAATTTCTCGATGGAATCGTTCTAAAGTGCGCAGTAACTCCAACAGTGCCAGACAATCCCCCTGATAACTCTTGGCGACAAGACGCAAGTCCTCAATCGTACTACTTAAATTGGGGAGTTTGCCATCGGAATCAAGATTTGTGTTCAAGTCCATTTAATTTTTTGCCTCAAGGTCGCGAGTAAATATTCCAATTGTTAAGCACGGCTTTCACCTGCTTGTGGTGGGAGTCTTTGGCTCTCAAATTTGATATTTTATCTAACTTTGTGCCGGGGGTTAGAAACAGGGTCGTTTGAGGGCCTGTTAACAACTCTGGTTTCCCTGAGCGATCGCCCCCAATCCCCCCGAATTTTCCCACCCCTGGGGTCTATGACTCCGGGGGAACCCTTCTTTTATCAAAGTTCTCCTTTAAAAGTTTCGGTTCCGGTGGGGAGTGCTTATCAACTTCTCGCCGCCTCAATCCTCTTTTCTATTCTCTCCTCCCTCGATTTCAAGACGTCGGGATTTTAACAAAATACTCAACCCTTTCGTCTTTTTCCTAACATCCGTTTGAGGATCCATACAAGGGGTACATCCTGGCACTAATAAAATAGCCAGTGGAGAGCGGAAAATCCAGTCCGGCGATCGCGACGCTGGCATTCTTCCAGGACTCGACAAGAATTAAAAGTAACCGACGTTCCGATGGGTGCTTATTTCGGTAAAATGCTCTATGGCATCTAAAAGCAGCGTAAAATGCTTAAACCGCGACACTGGAATTCCCTCTTCCCTGAGAAGTCGGAGTCGCTATGTCGCTGTACCCTGCTGAAACGGAGAAAAGAGATCGTTCCTCGATGTCAGCTTACCAATCAAGCTGACTGACATAGATGCTACCTCCTCAATCCTGGATGGCGTAACAAAAACACCTGCACTATTTTCCACAGTGCCAAAACTTACAAAACCGATTGAGGGTTTTGGTTGCTCGGTCGTTCGATCTCAGGATTCGCTTTGACTGTCACAGATGAGTAAGTTTACTCATCAATTCTTAATCGAACTTGAAAGGCTCAACTGTTTAGGTTCGGTCGTCCGAACGACGTTGAACCCAAACGTAAGATTAACCCCTGGTGGGATTGTTAAATTTTGAAATAAAGGTTGACCATGAGGTATCGCGCTTTAATTGTCGCATTTCTAGCAGTATGCTTGAGCGTGCTAACGGCTTGTAGTGAAGGGCCGACCGTGGGGAGTTCAGAACTTACCTATGATGATATTCTAGGCACAGGTTTAGCCAATAGCTGTCCGGAATTGGCAGAAACTGCTCGGGGTGCAATTCCCATTGATGGCAGCGAATCTTATTTGCTGAGTGAGCTGTGTTTACAGCCAACAGAATATTTTGTTCTGGAAGAAGGAGCCAATAAACGGCAAGAAGCTGCATACATTCCGAGCAAACCCTTGACTCGTTATACCTCCTCCCTGACCCAAATCCAAGGACCTTTACAAGTGGGTGAAGATGGCAGCCTCACCTTTATAGAAGAAGATGGAATCGACTTTCAGGCGATTACCGTCATGCTTCCCGGTGGGGAGGAAGTTCCTTTCCTCTTTACTGTCAAAGGGCTAAAAGCAAAAAGTCAGCCCGGACTTGACAGTATTAATACCTCAACGGACTTTCAAGGAGACTATACCGTTCCCTCGTATCGTTCCGCTTCTTTCCTCGACCCCAAAGGTCGCGGTGGGGCGACTGGATATGATAATGCGGTAGCGTTGCCTGGAAGTTCTGATGCTGCGGATTTAAATCGTTCCAACGTCAAGCGTGCACTTCAGGGTAAAGGTCATATCTCCCTGAGTGTGTCTAAAGTCAATAGCAGCACTGGCGAAATTGCTGGGGTTTTCGTGAGCGAACAGTCCTCAGATACGGACTTAGGCGCGAAAGAACCTGTAGAAGTGAAGATTCGCGGTCTATTTTACGGTCGCGTGGAACCTGGCGCATAAGCGATCGGGTTGCAGGAGGTTAAGATCTGGACCTCATCACCTCAAGGATCTGATTAAAGGGGCAAATAGCCCCTTTTTTTGGGTCATTTTTCAGAAGATCGCGACCCGACAGGCGCTTCATCTTGACAATCTTTACAACATAGGGGGTTACATCTTTGTGGGTTGCCTAAGTCCTGCTTCATCTTGACTTTTTTGTTAAGACATCTGACCAATGAGAGTTGTTTTTTCCCGGGGAAAGTTAGGATAATTAAGATATCCCCCATCCTCGGATAGAGCTGCTGTGAGTTATTGCCTCAATCCTAAATGCCCGAACCGGGCTGACCCATTGAACGCACAGAACCGCATCTGTCGGCATTGCGGTTCGCTTTTGGTTTTCCAAGGCCGCTATCGGGTCGGGCGGTTACTGGGGGAAGGCGGTTTTGGTCAAACGTTTGAAGTCAACGATGGAGGTATCCTCAAGGTCCTCAAGGTCCTGACGGATGATAATCCCAAGGCGATCGCGCTGTTTCAGCGGGAAGCGCAAGTCTTAAGCCATTTAAATCATCCCGGTATTCCCCGAGTTGAGCCAGACGGTTACTTTACGGTTTTACCCAGAAACAGCAAGCAGCCGTTACATTGTCTGGTGATGCAACGGATTGAGGGCCGAAATTTAGAAGTGTGGATGGCCGATCGCCATCATTTACCGATTCCGCAGCATCAAGCCCTCAATTGGTTTAAACAGCTTACAGAACTTTTACATATTGTCCATCAACAGCAATTTTTCCACCGGGATATCAAACCGTCGAACATCATGCTACAGCCCAATGGGCAACTGGCGTTGATTGACTTTGGCAGTGCTAGGGAAGTGACGGGGACCTATCTGGCTAAAGTGGGCGGGGGTCATCAAATTACGGGAATCGTTTCTCCCGGTTACACGCCGCCAGAACAGGCGAATGGGAAAGCGGTCCCTCAATCGGATTTTTTTGCCCTGGGACGGACGTTTGTTTTTCTATTAACGGGGAAGGAACCGAATGCGTTTCCTGAAGATACCCGCACGGGTCAGTTATTGTGGCGATCGGATTCGAGTCGGAGTTTTCCCACCGCTGGAGTGGGAACAAACTCTGTACTGGATTGTATTGATTACCTGATGGCCCCTTTTCCAGGAAACCGCCCGCAAAATACTCAAGTAATTTTAAAGCAGTTAGAAGAAATCGAACGGGAAATGCAGCAACCTTGGGGTTCTGCGCCGATGCCTGTGCGATCGCCTCACCCCATGGGTTCAATCCAGCCTTATTATCAAGCTGCTGCACGGATTCCGACTCGACTGTTGCGCTTAAATGGGGGTAGAAATTACAGTAAACACAGTCGGCGATCGCGCTCTCCCCACAAAAAAGCGCTGAAATTAACCCAAAACTTCCTAGTAGGTGGATTTTTCTTAGCCTTAGCAGGAATGGCGACTCAACTCTTTGGGGGATTTACATTACCCAATGTCTCGGCTTTACTGTGGTTAAATCAGGCAGGTCAAAGGGTTTTACCTGAAGTAGCCGCTAATTCTGAGCCATTCACCCCCATCTCTGCGGTGTCGGCTCAACCTTTGGCCGCAAAAAGCCCCATCACCTTAGCGAAAACCCTCGGGGGTCATCTGTGGGGGGTAAATTCTATTGCACTCAGTCCCGACAGCCGCCTGCTGGTTAGTGGTAGTGTGGACAAAACCGTGAAGCTGTGGGACCTAGAATCCGGTCAAGTCCGACAAAGTTTATCGGGGCATTCCCAGGAAATTTGGTCGGTGGCATTTAGTCCGGAGGGCAGTAAAATTGCCAGTAGCAGTGGAGATGGGACGATTAAAGTTTGGGAGACGAGTACAGGTAACTTGTTACATACCCTCTCGGATCATACCGCTTGGGTGATGGCGGTAACGTTCAGTCCCGATGGCAAGCAATTAGCTTCCGGTGGCTTTGACAATACGATTAAGTTGTGGAATGCGGAAACCGGCGAACTGATTCGCTCGATCGCCGCTCACTCCGGCTGGGTATTTTCTCTAGCTTATAGTCCCGATGGTCAACTCTTAGCCAGCGGCAGTTTCGATCGCTCGATTAAAATTTGGCATACTCAAACTGGTGAGGTGGTCCGGACTTTAGAAGGGGGTTTGTATCGATTTCGGTCCGTGGCGTTTAGTCCGGATGGTCAGTGGTTAGCCGGTGCAAGTGGAGACAGTTCGATTCTAATTTGGCAGGTCAGTAGTGGTCAAGTGGTCCGCACTTTATTTGGACATTCCGATGCAGTACACTCGATCGCCTTTAGTCCAGATGGTCACACTTTGGTCAGTGGTGGCGGGTCCTTAGATAGTACGATTAAACTCTGGAATATTGGAACAGGACAACTGTTACAGACTCTTACAGGTCACTCGGATACAGTAAATTCGATTTCAATCAGTGCTGATGGTAAGATGCTGACAAGTGGGAGTCAAGATAATACAATTAAGGTGTGGCAGTTACCGTAGGAGTCGGTGGCCCTGGGACGACTGACTCAGCCCGATTTTGGGATTGACAGCTTCCCGGATTCTAGGAATTTTGAGATTAAATTATGGATTTTTGATCGCTGCCGTTCAAATTGCTCTCATTTCACTGATAATATCTATCGGGAGGGCGATCGCCCCTCTAGCCAGTCTGTCACCTTTTAAAGTAAGATCAGTAATATGCGGGAACAACGCTTGTCGGATATAGGGGGAGTGTTTGCGAGCGATTGAAATCGAGCCGAAACTTAAGGAACTCATGGGGATAGCCTCCTCAGTAGATCCAGGGCTAGAGTACCGTTTAGAGGACATCTGGCGTTGGATCAAAGATATGAGACCCGGTTTATTAATGCAAAAAAAATTTTTAATGGGGTTTCTGCTCGAAGTCATTAAGGATGCAGAATTTTGGTTAGCGCTCAAAGTTTTAACGGATCAGGAGCGAGAATCATTTTTAAATCAGCTTACTCCCCCCGTCCGCTATTGGTATGAGTTCCTCTTCCCCAAGTGGTTTAATGAAAAAGATAACAAATTTTACATTTGGAAACAAAAATTAAGATCCGGAGAATTCAATCAGGAGGATGCCCAACTGATTGACTTAATCGCACAAAAGATAAAGATTCGCGAAGGGAGCCTCGTCCAACGGTATGTGGCAGATTTCTCTATGGCAACAGATGCGATCGTGAGCAGCAACAAGGGTAGACCTCTGTGCGTCCAAGTGACTAGCATCTCTGATGATTTTTCCGAGCATAAGTACGAAGAGTGGAAAAGAACCCTGCAAGAATGGAATATAGAACGGGGGATTTTTGTTAGTTACAATCCGGGAAAAGAAGAATTCGTGAGTCAAGTTGTGAATTTGGTCTTGCATAATAGCAGCCATTTGGAAGAGTCAAAATATCTGAAATTCAGTTTTTAAGAAACTCAGTTTCTTAATGATTCCGCCCGACAACAAACCTTTTTTAAGACATAGATATGGGTACGACAATCCAAACTTCCAGTAAAGACCGCCTCGAAAAAGCATGGCAAGCCCTTCAATCAGCTCAAGATTTGCAGGACGACCGATTAAGGTTTGGTCTAGATCATGTCAATCTTTATGTAGAGGATGTAGATAGTGATTGGATAGAAGCCTGGGGAGAAACTCAGGAATGGCAAAATCCCATTAATTTGGGAAAGTGGTTTCAGGAGCGATTTGAGCCGGGATGGCAGGCGATTGATGAAGTCTTTTGCCCCCAAGAAGATTCCATGGCTTTAATCCTAGAAACTGCCGGAGTAAAACGGGCGAAAACGTTGCAATTGGGCCACCACAATCGGGACTGCCCGATCGCCTTAATTGTCACGATTAAAGCTGAATCCCACGGAGAAACTGGGGTATTAGTCCAGGTTTATCCCACGGGCGATCACACGGAATTACCCCCCGGTTTACAACTGACTTTACTCTCCCCCCAGGGCGATCGCCTGCATGAGGTGGTAGCCCGAACTGCTGACTCGGGTCTACAAATGGAGTTAAGCGGACAACCGGGGGAACGCTATAGCATTCAAGTCACATTAGACGGTGCCATTATCATCGAAGAGTTTGTGATTTAAGGATTTTGCTGAGGGAACCGGCGGCAGCAATTGTCGCCAGTTCTCGCGATCGCAATCAGGGTTACGGCTAACCCGAGGGAAATAGACTCACAGGAGGAGTGCAAAGTCACGGGCGATCGCCTAGGATAATTTTTAGAATCTAGGAGTCATTGCCATGACACAGCTTTCGGAACGCTCTAACTCCGATTTATTTCGGTCGGTATCAACGTTACTGGCGATTCTTGCTGCCTTTGTTACTAATATTATCGCCAATATTTTTCCCTTTAATGGTCTAACGATTGGTGAAATTTCTAACCAGCTATTTCGGGATGTTTTAATTATCCCAGCCAATTATGCTTTTGCAATTTGGGGAGTAATTTATTTAGCCTTAATTAGCTTCGGTATCTATCAAGTGTTGCCGGCTCAACGGCATAATCCTAGGTTAAGGCGCATCAGTTACCTGGTTGTTCTAGCCAGTTTAGCTCAAATTGCGTGGGTATTTTTATTTGAATATCTCCAGTTTGGGTGGTCGGTGTTAGCAATGTTAATTATTTTAGGGGCTCTAATTCTCACTTATCAGCGCCTAGAGATTGGGAGAGAACGAGTTCCCCCTCGGGAAAAATGGCTCGTTAATATTCCCTTAAGTATCTATTTGGCCTGGATTAGTGTAGCCACCGTAGTGAATATTGCCTCCACCCTCTATGCCTGGGGTTGGAAGGATCCGGGGACGGCGGTTTTTTGGACCGTATTGATGCTATTAGTTGCTGCCGCGATCGCCGCAGTCGTCACCATTCAACGGGGGGATACCGCCTTCAATCTGGTGTTTGTTTGGGCTTATATAGCGATCGCTGTCCGTCAAAGTGAGTATGTGGTAATCCTCAGCACTGCCTTGGGATTAGCGATCTGGCTGATTCTCCTACTCTTGCTTCCCCGGTGGAAACGCCGGAAAACTTGACGGAAATATCCCTTCCCCCGATACTATTCTCATGCATAGCCTGTCTCAATCCAAAGTTTTCTCAGAAGCCAAAGCCACCCTGCACCTGGCAATTCCCCTGATTGCAGCACAACTAGCACAAGCAGCAACCGGGTTTGTCGATACCGTGATGATGGGGTTACTCGGCAGTGAGACTTTAGCGGCAGGGGGTTTAGGTGCAATCACATTTTTTACTTTAATCCTAATTTGTACCGGGATGGTTTCTGCAGTTGGGGCGATCGCCGCCACAGCTCACGGAGCGGGAGAACTCCACCGAATCAATCACTTAACGATTCAGGGACTCTGGTTAACCTTAGCTCTCTCGGTTCCCATCGGTTTCCTGATGTGGAACCTCAGTCCCCTGTTACTGCGCTTCGGACAGGACCCGACGGCTGTGGAGTTAGCGCAAACCTATCTGAGGGCGCTCATTTTGGGATTTCCCGCCGCCGTGGGATTTGCCGTCTTACGCAATATCCTTTCCGCCCTCAATCATACTCGACCCATAATGGCGATCGTAGCCAGTTGCGTCCCCCTGAATATTGGCGGAAATTATGTCTTCATGTTTGGAAAATTCGGTTTACCCGCCTTGGGTTTAGCAGGAATTGGCTGGGCAAGTACCCTTTCTTTTTGGGTGATGTTTATTGCTGCTGCTGGGTTTCTAGCCCTGAGTCGCCGTTTAAAACCCTATCAAATTTTTCGGACTTCTTATCAGTTTTATCCCTCCGAATTTTGGGGAATTGTCAAAATTGGATGGCCGATCGCCGGACTCTTTGCCATAGAAACGGGCCTCTTTGCCGTCACTACATTTTTGATGGGAACCTTCGGAACCGTAACCTTAGCCGCCCATAACATCGCCTTGCAAACAGCCAATATAACCTTTATGGTTCCGGTGGGATTGTCTCTTGCCACCACGGTTAGAGTGGGACAAGCCATGGGCAGAAAGGATATTCTCAGTGCCAGACGCGCCGGATATATTGGCATTGCGATCGGCGTCAGCTTCATGAGTCTCATGGGGCTATTTTTATGGACCAACCCCGATAAAATTGTAGCCTTGTATTTAGATATTGATAATTCAGATAATCAACCTGTGCTGGAATTGGCAATGTCCTTGTTAGGAATAGCCGCCATGTTTCAAATTTTTGATGGAATGCAAATTATCGCCTCTGGTGCTTTGCGCGGATTAAAAGATACCCGAGTTCCAATGGCTATCGGCTTTTTGGGCTACTGGTGTATTGGGTTATGCAGTGGGTATATTCTAGGCTTGCATCTGCATTGGGGAGGAATTGGATTATGGTTTGGGCTGGTACTCGGACTCACTTTTTCTGGGGTGCTGTTAACCTGTCGCTTCGCTTATTTACTCAGCAGGAAATCCATGTCAAGGGGTGTTTACAACCAGTCTAAATGAATTTGATAATCCCTCTAACCCCAAGAACCTTGCAGTGCTTTCTATCTTACTCGCCCTACATCCGAGGGAGCAAGATACAAAGCCTACAGCATAGCCTACGTGAAACGCGCAAACCAGTCAAGCGATCGCGCTGTGACACTCCTCTAAACATCTGTGTCTCATGAATCCAAAAACAGCCATATAGCCCGTCTAAATGAACGGGATAATTTTTGCTTTATGCTGGCTTTAAAGAAGTTTACCTCTTTTAATTTTAGGGAAATAGAAATCAAGCCAATCGCACTGTTCAATCTCTTGTCCCTCCGAAGAAGCTACACCAAATCTCAGCGTAAAAAGTTCATTTTTTCGCCACCCCAGCAGAGGTAGGCTTTGGACAGGAAAGCCTCACCCTTGAATTTTTCGGTTCTCTTGTTAACCAAAAGGAGGGGATAGATTATTTAACCTGGGAAAAAATGCTGCTTTTGATAGATGCGCTTATACTGGGACGGCAGCTATAGTTTACATAACTTAGAGTCACTGCGCTACTGCCCCATCTAAGGGCTTAAAGATCCGGTTCTTTAATTAAACGTATATCCTAGGTTGCCCTCTTTAGAAGATTTTTTATAAAGATTTTATATAAGAAGAGGTGCAGTCGCCTCTTAATCTGTACACCTATTTTATCCCAGAAATCATGAGCTATCTTACGGTTACTCCTACCCCTCAATCTATTCAAATTCCGGGTCCGAAGCCTTTACCGACACCGGGAACCCCCTCGGAACCCCAAATTCCGACACCGGAACCCGTTCCAGCACCAATCCCCCAAACCGTTCCTGCTCCTGTGCCAGAAACTGTGCCAGAACCCGTTCCCCAAACTGTTCCAGCACCCATTCCTCAAACTATTCCCGAACCGATTCCCCAAACCATTCCCGAACCCCAATAAAACCAAAAATTCAAGGGCCTCGGCCAATTTGAGGTTAAGGTTCTGACAAGAGCTATCAATAAAAAAGTGAGGTGTCAGAAGGAACCCACAATTATAAATCTATAAATCGTTCATCTCTTTCGTGACGAATAAATCGCAGTGGAGAGACGGAAGTAGGTATCACAGCCGAAGGAACGCAGAGCATTTTTGAAGAAAGTATAGAGGTAAATATAATGATGCTTGTACCATCATTATTGTCCTTGGCGATCGCCTCCCTAGCGTTTTGTCTAAGCGTCAATACAACCGAAGAAATTGTCAAAGTGGCGGCTACTGTCTTAGCAGGATTTTGCCTGATTTTGAGCCTAGTATTTGCGCCTTGGATCGTAAAACTGGTGCTAATAGCGATCGCCTTTGTCAATCAAAAACTTAATCACCCTTAACCGCTTCCTCAAACTCCTAATCTGATGGACCCTAAGTACGACGGTAAGAGGGCGGTACGATAAATCTAAGAACTTGCTTACAGACATCAATCCGAAATCGGGGAGCGATCTCATACTCTTCACCGTCGATTTGCCCCACAGGGGCGGATTGATAACCGTGGCGGGCGATGGAGAAAATAAACGACGATCCGCGCCGGGGACGAGATAATGGAATGCCGACTGCCCGAAAATGGTCTTCTGTAAAGGGACTGTAACGGAACGTGGCGATCGCCTTGCATATAAATTCCCAGGGACTGGCGATTGGAATTAGCTCAAAATAGCCGTCATCGGGTAAAGAATCCGGTGCCGGTATCCAATCCCCGGCATAGATTAACGTATTCTTGATAATCGCATCAATGACATGGGGATAAAAATAAGAAGTGCCATCAATTTCAACTTGCAGATCAAACGTCGTATCCTCACTCAAGGAAGCGATCGCCTGCCGAATCGTTGCCCCGATATAAAGCCATTGATCCCTATAAAAATCTTTGAGTAAGGGGATTGTAGAGACTCGCGCCTTTTCTAGATTGGCAAGGGCGACGATTTGCGCCCCCCACCCCACACCCATTGAGTCGAAAAACCACTCCGTTGCAATTGCCTCATCCCTCTCTCCAAGCTGTTGTAATCGCCCCACATCTACACTAAGGGTTCTTCCTTCCGCGATCGTTCTCACATTTTCTGCCAGCGCCGTAACACCGGCATTCATTCCAAAAGATTTTCCTTGATTGTTAGCAGTGCCACTGGGCAATATCCCCATTGTTACCGTGGAAGCGTGGCGAGAAGTGAGAATTCCGCTCACTACCTCCGATAAAGTGCCATCTCCTCCCATAGCGATCGCACAGCGAGTCTCACCCTGATCAATAGAATGACGGACTAATTCGACGGTTCTTCGATGGGGTTGAGTGGCGATCGCCTCATGTTCGATGCCAAAATCCCGTAACAACTCACGGGCATAATCGATACATTCTGCTGCTCTCCCACTATATGCCGTGGGGTTCCAAAATAATACAGTTTTGTTGGACATAACCGTTAATCCCCTCACCTTGATTATTTAAAAATAGGAGTCGTTTTTTGAGAGAGTATGGCTTGTTTCCGAAGTCGCCTCAGTAATACCTCCTTCCTTGTTGTCGATCCCGATCCCGGTAAATTTATTTTAACGGTACCCTTTGGAGGCGGGCAATTGCGCCCCACCCAAGCAAAAAAAACTGAATCTGTCAGAATGAGACTTATTCTCGTATAATTTAAAATTAGGACTGATTCTGCACTTCTTCTGAAAAATCATGCTGATTCCTAAAAGCCTGAGTCGATTGCTGATTCCACTGCTGCTACTACCCACAGCGATCGCCTGTCGCGAACCCGGTATTGAGTCTCAAACTGATGAACAACTGGGCGCTGTGGAGTCCCCAGCGCTCAACATTGTGACAACCTTTTTGCCGGTGTACTGGTTTACCCGCGCCGTAACTGGGGATAGCGCCCAGGTTCAAGTATTGATTCCTCCAGGAACCGATGTGCACGAGTATCAGGCGAAACCGGCAGATGTGCAGGCGATCGCCACTGCCAATATTTTAGTTAAAAATGGCCTTGGTTTAGAAGAATTTCTTGAAAATACCATCCGTAATGCTAACAATCCAGGATTGCAGGAAATTAATGCCAGTGCAGGCATTCAACCTTTAAATGACATTTCCCCAGTGATTAAAGCAGATGATAGGAGTCATGACGATGAACATCACCATAACGATGATGGTGAACATGATCATGGCGAAGGGAATCCCCATGTTTGGCTCGATCCGGTATTAGCTCAACAACAAGTTACCACCATTCTAGCCGGGTTAATCGCCGCAGATCCAGCCAATAAAGCCAGTTATGAAGCCAATGCAGCAGCTTACCTTCAGCAATTAAAACAACTAGATGGGGAGTTTCAGCAAACCTTAGCCCAATATCCAAATTGTACCGTAATTACGTTTCATGATGCCTATCCCTACATAGCCAATCGGTACAATTTGCAGCAAGTCGCCGTTGTTTCAGTGCCCGATGCCAGTCTGTCCCCCCAGGATGTACAAAAAACGGTGCAAGCCGTTCAACAGTATCAAGCGAAGGCATTATTTTCTGAACCTGCCGTCGAGAATAAATTGTTACAAACTCTGGCAACTGACCTAAACTTACCCCTGTATGAAATTGATTCCTTAGAATCAGGACCCCTCGATCCTGAACATTATTTTACCGCCATGCGCGGAAATTTACAAACTATTGAAAAGGCTTGTCAGTAACTGCGATGAGAATGGGTGAAGAGTGGGATAGTAATCGCCGGGAATTGACTGCGGCATTGGCGCGAGATTACTCAATTTTAAAAGTAGAAAACCTGAAGGTTTACCGAGGTAACTATACCGCCTTGCGGGATGTTTCCTTTGAATTGCAGTCGGGAACAAACGTAGCGGTAGTTGGCCCGAATGGCGCGGGAAAAAGTACCTTAGTTCAAGCAATTTTAGGGTTAATTCCGCGTAGTTCCGGCGAGATTGAAATCATGGGAAGACCCTTAGAAAAGTTGGGACAGTTGCGATCGCACCTGGGTTATATCCCCCAAACTTTTTTATTTGATCGTACCTTTCCGATTTCTGTTGGAGAAGTCGTCAGCCTCGGATGGCAGAAACGGGAACGGCTTTCCCTCTCTCTAACGGGTAGATTTCCCGGGCAGTCAACCCCCGAGAAAGATATAGCAGTCACTTCGGCATTGCGCCGAGTTGATGCCTTGCATTTGCGCCATCGGGCAGTCGGGGCGCTGAGTGGGGGACAACTAAAGCGGGTGTTACTCGCCTATTGTTTAGTGATGTCTCGCCAATTGTTAGTTTTAGATGAAGCCTTAGCGGGGGTAGATGTCCAGGGAGAAGCCGATTTTTACAACTTATTAAATGAGTTAAAAAGCGAGCAAAATTGGACAGTTTTGCAGGTCTCTCATGACCTAAATATGGTCAGTCGCCATTGCGATCGCGTGATTTGTATCAATCAAACCCTAGTCTGTAGCGGTGCGCCAGATATTGCCCTTGCCCCGCAAAATTTATTAGCGACTTATGGACCTGCTTTTGCTCCCTATCATCATGATCATTAAAGAGAGGATGAGGGAAATCGGGAGGATGGGGGAGAAGTTTGTAGTAACGACTTTAATCGTTATCCCCTCTTAGTTTGTAGTAACGACTTCAGTCGTTTCTTAAGTTCGGTTTCAGGACTTTAGTCGTTTCCTGCCTTTCCCCTTCATCCCTCATTCTTCATCCAAATGTTCCGTCACTGCCTCATAGAGACTGACTACATGATTGTCCTGAAGTCGATAATAGACCCGGCGTCCTTCTTTGCGGTAACTAACGAGGCGAATTGCCTTTAAATTTCGTAATTGATGGGAAACCGCCGATTCAGTCATTTGCACAATTTCAGCTAATTCATGAACGCAGAGTTCCTTTAATGCTAATGCGGAAATGATTCGCAAGCGATTGGCATCCCCTAGAAAGCTAAAAAATTCGGCCATTCGTTGGGCTTTATTTTCATTCAGTAGCTGATTTTGGAGGGGATGGAGATTGTCTAGGTCGATCGCGTGTTCAGAAGTGCATTCGAGTTCATCATGGGTTTCCCCAGAAGTGGCGACTGCCGTTTTATCGGTAGAATAGTTAACTGCCATAATTTTGGTGTAGGGAAAATATCACTAGAAAACTTGAATACTTGATTATTCTTTCAGATATTAATGATGATAACGAATTTGTTAGAAATCTTCAACTCCTGCGCCGGATATTTACAAGTTGGGAATACGGCTGTCGCAAACTTACTCGACTTGGTGAGTTTCCCCTTTATGCAGCGGGCGATCGCGGGTGGGGTCTTGATGGGAATGTTGGGGGGATTCCTGGGGACTTTTGTTATTTTGCGCCAACTCTCATTTTTTAGTCACGCGGTGGGACATTCGGCGTTAGTGGGAGTCGTCTTAGGGGTCTTGTTGCAGGTAGATCCCAATTGGACCCTGTTGCCGTTTACCCTTTTATTTGGACTGTCATCGCTGTATTTAATTGAAAGAACTAAATTACCGAGTGATAGCGTGTTTAGTATTGCTGTCTCGGGTGCTTTGGCGATTGGAATTATTTTGACCAGTTTTATCCCAGGATATCGGGGTAATTTAATGGCGGTTTTATTTGGAGACATTCTGGCGATCGGGAATATTGATATTCTCTTAATTCTCCTTTTATTAGGGGTAAGTTGTGCTTTTTTATTTTCAACTTGGCGGCAGCAAATTTTACTGACTCTTAGTCCGGAATTAGCCCAAATTCAGGGGGTTTCAGTTAATCTTTATCGATATTTATTTGTGGTATTACTATCTTTGACCGTTGCTCTTTCTATCAAAGCCGTGGGAATTTTGCTGATTAATGCTTTTTTAGTAATACCCGCAGCAACAGCCAAATTAATTAGCCATCATTTTGCAATTTTTATGGCGATTTCCGTGATATTGGGGGCGACGAGTTCCCTGGTGGGAATGCTAGGGTCGGGATTCTTTAATATCGCCTCTGGCCCTAGCATTGTCCTGGTCCAATTTTTAGTCTTTTTGGCCGTATTGGGAGGGAATCAGATCCGTCATCTTAAAGTGTTCCGTCGGCAGTAGAAAGAACGCCATAAAGTTCGGGTCTGCGATCGCGGAAAAAGCCAAAAGAAGCCCGAGTCCGGGCGATTGCCTCTAAATCAAAAGTCGCACAAATTACCCCCGGGCGATCGCGGTCTAATTCCGCCACCTTATCCCCGCGTTGATTGGCAATAAACGAATGACCATAAAAAGTTTGTTCTTCTTCTGTCCCGACGCGATTTGCCGCTACAACCGGGACAATATTCGCCACCGCATGACCAATCATTACCCGTTGCCAAGGGTCTTTAGTATCTAAATCCGGGTCGTTAGGTTCACTCCCGATCGCCGTGGGATAAAACAATAAATCCGCCCCCATTAATACCATGGAACGGGCGCATTCTGGAAACCATTGATCCCAACAAATTCCCACCCCAATCGTTCCATAGCGGGTTTTCCAAACTTTAAACCCGGTATTTCCGGGTCTAAAATAGAATTTTTCTTCATAACCTGGTCCATCGGGAATATGACTTTTGCGATAAATGCCTAAGACTGTACCCTCTGCATCGACAATTGCCACACTATTATAATAAGCAGGTCCAGCCTTTTCAAAAAAGGACACGGGAATCACAACGTTTAATTCTGCTGCTATCTTTTGGAAGTGGGCAATTGTTGGATGTCCTTCTACAGGATGCGCCCAAGCAAAAAATTTATCCCGTTCTTCGCGACAAAAATAATACCCTTCAAATAATTCTGAAGGTAAAATAATTTGAGCGCCTTTTGAGGCGGCTTCTCGGACTAATTCAGTAACCCGAGAAACGTTAATCTCTTTGTCTTCACCGAAGGCGGTTTGTAGCGCTGCAACCGTAACCATTTGACTCATTGTGATTAAGTGGTGGGTAAGGGTTTAAGTAGGGCAAATTTGAGTTTTCTAGAGTGCCTCAGACCCAACCATTGGGTTGGGTAGCCCAGATTAACAGCAGTCTACTGCTGTCCTTTACTTGAGGGGAAATTTATGATGAAATGCCTTCTTTTGGAGTGCCAGCATCTTGCTTGCTATCTCTGGGAGTCGGTTGTTGCTGAGTGATACAATGGAAGGCCCCGCCACCTAATAAAATTGCCTTTGCCGATCGCCCAATAGTGCGCCGAGTTGGAAATAGTTTAGCGATCGCCTCAACGGCTTCGTGATCATACTTCGAGTCATAAGTCGGAACGATAACGGTGCTATTTCCGATATAAAAATTGGCATAACTAGCCGGGACAATTTCGCCCGTTTCATCGACAATTTTACCCGGAGAAGGAATGCGAACGACTTCTAAGGGCCGACCCTTGGTATCAGTCATTTTAGACAAATCCTGCGCAATTTCGGTAAGTACGGCAGCATTAGGATCATCCGCCTCTCGAGATTCCATGCACAAAACAACACCGGGGGAAACAAACCGGGCGATTGTGTCAATATGTCCATCGGTATGATCGTTAAGTAAGCCTTGATTTAACCACAGCACTTTAGAAACCCCAAAAGCCGATCGCAGAATTTCTTCTAATTCTGATTGGGTGAGTTGAGGATTGCGGTTAGGATTTAACAAACATTGACGAGTGGTTAGGCAAGTGCCTTCCCCATCCACTTCGATCGCCCCCCCTTCTAGGGTAACTGGAAAGTGGTATCCCGGTAAATTGAGGCGATCGGTAATTGCTGCGGCGACTTGATCATCATCGGGTAGAATATATTTTTCACCCCACCCATTAAAATTAAACCGGACTGTAGCCAGAGTCCCATCAGGTTCTACTCGAAAAATTGGGCCAATATCCCTAAGCCAAATATCACCAAAGGGGATAATATGAAATTGCGCCGGAATATCTTTTAAGGCAGCTTCCGCCGTAGTTTTTCCAGCTTCATTCAGGACGAGAATTTCTAACCGTTCGCCCCGGCTTTCACCTGAAACTGGATCCGGGTCAGCGATCGCCCGACACAGTTCCACAAATTCCGCACGCGCCGCATCTAAACTCTCCATCCAGAGGTCTTCATGACTCGGAAAAGCCAACCAACACGCCTGATGGGGTTCCCACTCAGCAGGCATTTGATACGTCACAACAGGGGGAGTTAGGGTATTCAAGCGCATTCCTCCAAAGTTTTTCTCCTCTATTTAATAGTTTAGAGGGTTTGTTGGGGAAGCGCGATCGAGAGATAGAACCGATGAACAGGACGGGGAAACACCCCTAACCAAAAAAGCAGGTTACAAACCGCTGTGCCGACTCATCACCCACCATTGAATCCGTTAAAATTGATCGCAGATACCTAGGCATCGGGTTTATCGTCGTTCTAGTAGGGGCATTGCCAACTTGCAACCGGCTTCTCGGCGAATGCATCCCGTGTTGACGGCCTCCCACAGTTTTTCTAGGGCATCTAGATCCACCGACTTGCATCCCTTTGTAGCGAGGACTTGGCGAATTAAGGCTTCTGACTCAACGCTGAGGCATCCGGTTTTAAATGCAGATTTAACCAAAAATTCAATCATAATAGCTACTGCATCCTTTTAAAGTGTAGATTCCCTCGTATTACTTTCCTCTATTTTTCCGGAAAACAGGCCGATCTTGATCGGGAGAATCTGTGATAATAAACACTCACGAACTGTGACAAAAATCACTGAAAACATCAACAAACCGAAATTGAACATGATTGAAGCAGCAGAATATCAGCAACGGCGGCAGGCAGTGATGGAAAAAATCGGGACCGGGACAGGGATTTTCCGCAGTGCACCCCTGGCCGTTATGCACAATGATGTGGAATATACTTTCCGCCAGGATAGCGATTTTTACTATTTAACCGGGTTCAATGAACCTAATGCGGTGGCCGTGTTTGCACCTCATCACGAAGAACATAAATTTGTGCTGTTCGTACAAGCTAAGGACCCCGAGAAAGAAGTCTGGACCGGATACCGGGTGGGGGTTGAAGGTGCAAAAGAACGGTATGGTGCAGATGAAGCCTACCCGATTAGTGAACTTGAAGAAAAGTTGCCGCAATATTTGATAAAAGCCGATCGCCTGTACTATCATTTTGGACGCGATCGCCCGTTTGATGAGACGGTACTCACCCATTGGCAACGCTTGATGAGAACCTACCCCAAACGGGGGACGGGCCCCATCGCTATTCAAGATTCCGGAACGATTTTACATCCTTTGCGGTTAGTGAAAAGTCCGGCAGAATTGCAACTGATGCGAAAAGCTGCGGAAATTTCAGTCAAGGCGCACATTCATGCTCAAGAATTCGCACAACCGGGGCGATATGAGTATGAAATTCAAGCGGAAATGGAGCATTTATTTCGGTTGCAAGGGGGGAATGGGTTTGCCTATCCGTCCATTATTGCCTCCGGTAGCAATAGCTGCATTTTGCACTATATCGAAAACGATCGCCAACTCCAAGAAAACGATCTGTTGCTGATTGATGCCGGTTGTGCCTATGGCTATTACAATGCAGATATCACCCGCACTTTTCCGGTCAGTGGCACTTTTACAGCGGAACAACAGACGATTTACGATATCGTTTTAGAAGCACAAAAACAGGCAACTGACCAAGTTCAACCCGGGAATCCCTACAGTAAAATTCATGAAACTGCGGTGCGGGTTATTGTGCAAGGATTGCTTGATATTGGACTCCTGAATGGAGACATTGAAGAAATCATTAAAGAAGAAAAATATAAACCCTTTTATATGCACCGAACAGGACATTGGTTAGGGTTAGATGTTCATGATGTAGGGGTTTATCAAAATGGAGAAAACCCGCAAAATTTGGAAGCCGGAAATGTGCTAACCGTAGAACCGGGAATTTATATCGGGTTAGAAACTAAACCTGTTGAAGGACAACCGGAAATCCCCGACTGCTGGCGGGGGATTGGGGTAAGAATTGAGGACGATGTATTGGTAACTCGGGAGGGCCATGAAGTTTTAACAGCAGCAGTGCCTAAATAAGTCTCAGGATACCTACCCTCGAAGGGTTGGGAGTTCGAGGGTAGGCATCCTGTTATTCTCTGAAAGAGGGGGTTTGACCCCTAGGACCCATTCACACCTGCTCCCTGTTAGCGGCCCTTAAATCCCTGGGTAAAGTTATCAATTTAGGCAGTCACACCCCCCAAATATTGGTTCCTACCAAATCCGGTTATCAAAAGTCTTTTTAATTTCATCTGATGTTTCCCGGACCAAAGCATCGGTCCGGTTTAGGGTGGGGTCCACTAAGTTGCGCTTATTTTAACAGACCTATAACTACCGTATGGAGTATCAGTCATCCCTGAAACCGGATTCCTGTACAAAAAGGATTGAGGGTAGGCCAAAATTTGGCGTCAGAAACCCGAGTTGTGATTCCTACCCCTTCTACTGTACTGATGCTCTAAGGATATATACCTAAATATCTGGATTTGGATAAACTTAGAAGTTTTTTTGTTAGAATTATGCATAACTCAACCGCAAAATTTGGTCTCTAAGGGGGCATTTGTAAACTGTTGAGTTTATTTTTATATTGATAGCAGTCTAAATCGGTCAAACTATTTTTGTAGAGGCTTTTCCCCCGGTGGTTCTCCCTCTAGTGGATTTAGAAATGATGGCGACGAGCTATGTTTTTTCAATCCCAAAATTTATAAACATCAAGGAGTCGGATAGATTTTACTTAAGATACTTGACAAAAATTTCTAAATCCTGTAAATTTCATCTGTTTTAAATAAATCCCCGGTTGACGACCTTCCTGTTTCTAGTCTCCTGGGATCGAGCTGAGGTAATGTCCAATAGAGCGCGTCTAAATCATTCTGCCATCGGGTCGAGGATGGCTTTGACAGCAGTGCTGCCCTAGGTTTAGCCTCTTGTTCTCTTCTAACCCTCAACCGATGCAGATGCTGTCATCCCTGTGCAAGAATTGTCCCTTTTATGTAGACTCCCCTCAATTCTGCTGCTCATCTTAAGCAGCCTGGATTGGCAAAGGATTTAACTCAAAGGGTCGCACAGTTATATGGCTCAGACGAAGTAGGCATTTGGGGGACAGGGCTCAAAATCCGGGAGTGATGGCCAACGAGCTATTGATCTGTAGCATAAACTACTTTTTAATTCCCCCGGTTCATAGCCAAGAAGTGGTTAAAAGTAGGAATCTGTTACGCATCTTTGGATGCAAAGGAGTTGTACCAAGGATTGCGGTTTTAACCGCTCAACAGCGCAGGGAAAAACAAAAGAGTGAGTGGGAGTCGAAGTTACAGGTTAAACTGGATCAGTTAATCGAGACAGCACCTGAAGGTGTAAGGTTGATTAATCGAAGGTCCGGGACCGACTGATGTTAACAAGGCACTAGCACAACTGTCGGGTTATTCGGTAGAGGAGATACGCGATCGCAGCCTGTCTCTGTTTATCCAGCCGGCAGGTTGAGCGAGCCCATCCGGGAATTCGCGAACAATTTAAATTTTGCTGTCGTCGAGAAAATGGGACCCAGAGGTGGGGATTAATCTCTACCAATCCAATGGTAAACGATCGCACAGATTGGGCAAGAAAGCGAGCGCAACTAACCGATATAACCGAACGGGAAGCACCAGAGGAAATGGCTCAAAAATGGATCGAACTGTTTAAACCTTCCGGGTGGGGAAGCGCTCGGGTCAATGCTGAACTTAACATCTTTGACCGGATCGATGCAGTCTTTGCCCAGATGCATGGCTATACTGTCGAAGAACTAACCGGCAAACCCCTTGTCGAGGTATTCCCCTTAGAAAATAGGTCCGACTTAGCCGCAAGAATTGCCTGGAGTAGCGATCTCGGGCCGCACATTTTTGAGTCTAGGCATATTCGCAAAGATGGGACAACTTTTCCTGTTTTGATTAATGCCAGCGCCATCCCCGATTCAGCGGGTAAAATCCTCTATCGAGCTATCAGCGTTCAAGACATCAGCGATCGCAAAACTATGGAAGAAGAACTCCACCGTCAAGAGCAGCAGTTTAAAGCCCTCGCGGACAATGCCCCCGATGGAATCGCTCGTTTTGATCGGCAATTTCGCCACGTTGAGATTAACTATGCCGTAGAAAAAGTCCTGGGGATACCCGCAGCCGCTATCCTCGGTAAAACTCCTCAAGAGTTAGCGATTCCAGAACCGATTGCCTGCCTTTATCAAGAACAGTTGCACCAAACCTTTACCACGGGAAATGAATCCTTATTTGGATACAGCCTTCCCTCACCCACAGGGATTCGTTACTTTCAAACCAAGGTCGTTCCAGAATTCGGGGGGGATGGTTCGGTAGAGTTTGCCCTAACCATTTCTCGGGACATAACTGAGTATAAACAGGTCGAGCAAGCCTTCCGAAAAACCGAAGGTCGGTTTCGTCGGGTGTTTGAGTCCAACATGATGGGGATGGGTTTCTGGGATGCTACGGGCAACATCACCGCAGCCAATGATGCGATGCTATCCATGTTAGGCTATACCCGAGAGGAATTTAGCACCCAAGGGCTCTCCTGGGAGAGCATCACCCCACCGGAGTATCGGGTGCTGGACATGGAGGCTAACCAAGAAGCCTTAAATCAAGGATATTGCACCCCCTACGAAAAAGAATTCATCCGCAAAGATGGCAGTCGTCTGGCGTCCCTGAGCGGGGGAGCCCTGTTTGACGATACAGCCGAAGAAGGGGTCTTCTTTGTCATTGACCAGAGCGATCGCAAGCGCACGGAGAACAGTCAACAGTATCTCTCCGAGGCGAGTACCATTCTCTCCAGTTCCCTAGATTATCAAATCACTTTAGCCACGGTTGCCCAACTGACAGTACCCCACCTGGCTGATTGGTGTACCGTCTCTGTGATAGAAGAAAGCGGCAGACTGCAACCCCCGATCACGGCCCATGTCGATCCCGAAAAAATTGCGTGGGCTCAAGAAATCAACCAAAAATATCCCGTAGACCCTGATGCCCCGACGGGTGCACCCAAAGTCATGCGCAGCGGCGTGTCTGAGCTATATACCTACATTCCTGACGAGTTGATCGTACAAGCCGCTAGGGATGAAGAACACTTGGATATGTTGCGAAAAGTTGGATTTAGTTCCGTGATGATCGTCCCGATGGTGGCCCGGGGCAGGTCTTTGGGAACCATTTCGTTTGTAGCAGCCGAATCGGGTCGCCGTTACGATCACTCGGATTTGAACATGGCCGAAGAACTGGCCCGCCGCGCTGCGATCGCTGTGGATAATGCGCGACTCTACGAACAAGCGCAACAAGCAAGGCAGATGGCAGAGCAGGCAGCCTCGCGGATTTCTCGCTTACAAAGCGTCACTGCGGCACTCTCGGAGGCACTCACCCCCGCCCAAGTGGCTGAGGTGGTGGTTAATCAAGGGATTGGAGCTCTGGATGCTAGAGCCGGTTCACTCCTGATTCTGACCGATAACAACACGATGTTAAAGATGGTGGGCCAGATTGGTTATTCCCCGGAGGTGATAGACCAGTGGCAGCAACTCGCGATTACTGCACCTGTCCCTTTAGCCGAATGTGTGCGGACTGGGGAACCAATTTTTCTAGAACATTTAAACGATTTAACTATTCGCTATCCCGTCCTATCCAAACTCGCGAGTCAGACCCAGAACCGAGCCGTGGCGGCCCTGCCCTTAACTCTACAAGGACAAGCGCTCGGGGCGATCGGGTTAAGTTTTGCCGAAGAACGAGAGTTTTCCCCAGAAGACCGAGCTTTTATGGTGGCTTTAAGTCAGCAGTGCGCCCAGGCGATCGCCCGCGCTCAATTATACGAAGCCGAACAAAGTGCCAGAACACAAGCTGAAACAGCAAATCGGGTCCGGGATGAGTTTATCGCCGTATTGTCCCACGAGTTGCGATCGCCCCTCAATCCGATTTTGGGTTGGACCAAACTGCTGCAAATGCGAAAATTCAGTGAATTGAAAACCGTACAGGCTTTAGAAATTATCGAACGCAATGCCAAGCTGCAATCCCGACTGATCGACGATTTGCTGGATATTTCCCGGATTCTGCGTGGAAAACTGAGTTTGGAAATGTCTCGGGTGCATTTGGGTAAAATCATTGATGCTGCGATGGAAACGGTCCGCTTAGCAGCGGAGGCTAAGGGAATTCACATCGAACAATCCCTTCCCAGGGAGGAGATTGAGGTGTTAGGCGATCCTAATCGCTTACAGCAAGTGGTGTGGAATTTGCTCACTAACGCCGTTAAGTTTACCCCGGAAAGAGGACAGGTCAAGATTCGAGTCACCTCTAGTGGTAACCTCGCCCAGATTGAAGTGCGCGATACAGGTCGAGGAATTGCTCAGGAGTTTCTACCCTACGTTTTCGACTATTTCCGACAGGCAGATAGCAAAACAACCCGGTCCTTTGGGGGGTTGGGTTTGGGTTTGGCGATCGTCCATAACCTAGTGGAACTGCACGGGGGTTCGGTTCAGGCAGATAGTGCCGGAGAGGATCAAGGAGCAGTATTTACCGTTACCCTCCCTCTGATCGCCCTGAGTTCTGAACCTTCGGATGAGTTCGTTTTCCCCGAAAGTGAGCCAAGTTTAGAGGGGATTGTCTTAGTGGTGGATGATGACCGCGATACCTTAGAGTTCCTGGAATTCGTATTGCAGGAGTATGGTGCCCAAGTCCGGGCGGTGAATTCTGCCCAGCAAGCGATCGCTGCGATCCAAAGCTGCATTCCCGATTTATTGTTAAGCGATATCGGAATGCCAGAAATGGATGGGTATATGCTGATTCAAGAAATCCGACGATGGGAAGTGCCAAACGGGGGCTCGATCCCGGCGATCGCCTTAACTGCCTACGCGGGAGAGACTAACCGTCAACAAATCCTCAAGGCGGGGTTCCAGCAACATCTGTCTAAACCGATTCAACCGGCAGAGTTAGTCCAGGCGATCGCTGCCTTAGTGGTGAAAAATCAACAACCCCAGTAAACGGGCTTATCCTTCAGGTTACCAAAAATTGAAGAGTAAGCATCATGGCCGGGGAAAACGAACCGCTTCCTGGGTGAGGAAATTTCGGGGAAACTCACGGTTTAGGTTGTATTCGACCAGCCCTAAATATTACCTAGGGGGGAAATGCTTTGAGAAATCGCCCCATCTCTGGACTGTCCATTTTCTTCTCCCTTGCTGCGATCGCTCATAAAAGATAATTCCATATTCAGGCGCATCTCTGCGTGTCGCCATTCCTGACCCGGTTCTAGAAATTCAATCGGGGGAAACCCTAGGCGAGTTGGTTTTATAAAATCCGTGGTTTCCACACAGGCAATTTGCACTTCTTCTTTGAGTTCCTTGATAATCTCGCTAACTTGACGCGGTTCTCGACAAATCAGATTCGTATCGGCTTGAATCACGGCAGTATCCGGCAAAATTAACCTCGGAGTTTGTCGCGTCAGACAATCGATGTGATGCAGGGTTTCCTCGCCACGCATCTTGAATCCGGCGATCGTCAACAACCGAATCGTCCCGCGATCCCATCCTCCACTGGGTTGAATCGCCGTTCCTTGTGATCCATCAATTAAACATTTGACGTCGTAAGAAACACGGGTAACGGCCCACAGGAGGATAGACAGCAGTTCATTAAACAGGAATGTCTGCCGATAAAACTTGTGGGTGGGAAGTTTGATTAAGGTGTCGTTGGAAAAAATGGCCGTTTGGATCGGGGTTTGAGAATGGATCATAGCACCAAGGGATAGGCGTTGGGCAAAAGAACGCGATGCTATTGTAACGGTTTTTGGTTAGCCGGGGTAGCGGTGTCGTTGCCCGTTTTTGTCCAACTGTGGCATTCCTCTACTCCAGTCTGCCTCCGGTAAGGGGCGATCGCCTCCATTCTGTATCTGCTGATTTTCCGGTGACGATAACTGCGCCTCCCCCGGAACATCGGGAATAAACTCTAGACTAATTTTCATTTTAATTTTGCCTTTCTCCCAACCCTTCCCCGTAATTTTCAAGAGTTCCCCCCTCACCCCTTGATTCAAAAACTCTTTAGTATCCGTTAGCGCTAACTCTAATCCTTTCTGCCGTAAAGCATTAGAAAGGGTATAATTCAGTTGGTTTTGCTCTGTCATGGCATGGCCCATCATTTTCCGCAATTCACTGACTTTAAACAGCTTGCCGCGAAATGACACCACATCATCATCGCAGCATTCGGGTAAAATGTTATTTTCTTCCATAGCCATAAAATATCCCAACGACATCTTTGTAAACATCATACAAGCAACCCACTACCTCGCCCGTATTGTTCCCTTTGAACCTGCGGTTTTCAAAGCTGTTTTTGTGGTAACATTTGTATCAAGATTAGGGGCGGCTAGAGGTGGAGATAGCCCTAGCCCTAAAGTAAAAGAAGAGTAGAAATTTCAACCTATGATGCGATCGCCCTCCTCCAAAACCCCCTCAATTCTCACTCGGATCACTCACTCTCAATCAGAGTTGTATATTTCTAAAAAAATCCCTCCCAACTAAGGCAGGACGGAGTACGCAGGGCATTACCAGAATTGCCCCGAACTCTGCTGGGGTTGGTTATATCCCCCAAAATCTAGCGTAAGTCCTGGGAGGAATTCATGGGATGGATCATCGGAGTGTTTCCTTGTGGTTTTTTGCTTCATCAATGCACCAAAGGTCCCGCCCTCAAATCCAGCGATCGGGCGTTATTCCCTACGACAGGGGGATCTGACTTTGGGGACCCCAGAATTAACCCATCAACTCTCGTATCATTTGACACGGAAATAGGTTTTGCCCCATGCTTAATGTGAAGACAACGTTTAAAAAAATCTGAATTAACACCGTCCCATGCTCGATCGCCTGTGGAAAACATTAGAAAGACCATTTCACCTGCCTTTGGGTGTAGCCCTTCCAGTGCGTCTAGAAACCTTAAAAAATCGAACCTATGGCTATTCCCCTCCCTTACCCCTACCATTCCCCTATCAGTCCTACTTCCGGATTGCCCGACTTTTAACGAAAGTTATCTATTTTTTTCAAAGAACCGTTTAGCTAAATAGCAACTGAATTCACTCATTCCCCCAGCTATTCTTCAAGTGCGGGGGTAATATTTCATCAATCAAACTGCCCGGTTTCACTTCAGAAAAATTAAATTTACCCCTTTTTCTAACTGGAAATACCCCTTGAGTTCAGAGTCAAAATTTAACCCTTTACCTATAAAGTAAAGGAAAAACTTTTCTAACTCAAACTAACAGACCCGAACTCAAAAAGTGAGGTTTTAACTCTTATTAATAGGCAGACAGCAGAGGAAAATCATCTAAATCAACCGGATTGGAGGAGAACCCAGGGGGGTCTAGAAAAGAAAGGGGTGAGGGGTAAGAGTCCTTTCACCAGCCCTCTGTGATAACGATCGCATCAACCCTTGAGACCGATCGTGGAACCCGATTGAAAACTGCTCTAGGATAAGTAATAAAGGTTAATGTTTTGGTTGCACTAGGCCAGGATAAAACGATGGAGCAAACAAATCCCCCACTGCGTCAGAATCCATTTCAGACTTATCGAGATCCCGTGACAGGTCAATGGATTGTGGTAAAGCCGTCTGAGACAACCCACTCCAACTCGTCTCAAAGAGCCGCCTAACTGCAAGGGAACCTATCGGATTACCTAAAATTTGGCAAACTCATTTATAAGATCAGCCTCATCCCGAAAAAAGCAACAGAACAAAAACTTCTAATTTTTATACCCTGTCGCTTTTAGCTTAATTGCCTAAAAAAGTGACGCGTTTTTTAAGGGGTAGGGCAGTTTTTTTAAACGACCTCAGTTAGGATAACTTTTATTTTTAGGGTGGCGATCGCCCCCAGCAAATTTTTCCACGGCAAGGGTGGAAAGAGTCGGGGGATTGGTCCATTTAACAAGACTCAAACCCGAGTGTGCTCGCCTCAAAAAAGCGATCGCCCTGTGGTGGTTTTCCAGGGGTTAATTAAAATACCCCTAAATAGGGAGTCGGCAGTATCCCTCGTCTTGCCAGATTCTCAACTGTCCATCAACCGCTGCGGTTAATTTCTAGCCCCAATCAGGGTTTAAGGCATTCCTCAGCGATCGGATCAAATAGTGACACCCTCCAACCCGGATTAGAAAACCAACCCCGCTAGAGTTGATTTATCAAAAATTAAGGCTAGCGACCATGTTAAACCGAATTTTTTTAACCCTGGCGATCGTATCCTCTTTAAACTTTTTTTTAAGCAGTACCTTCACCACTCCCGAACCCACCCGTTCTTCGGTCTCTCAAAACCCTGTCTACTCAATTTTGCCCCAGGAATGGTAGCATCCCCGACGCCCCTGAATCATTCCGGATTGATCCCCTCAACCCTCCTGATCCAGGGGGGCTTTTTATGGTTTTGAACTTCTGGAAGGAATTTAGATAAATTATGGAGGAAAAAGGATAGAGAATCAGGGAAATGAGGGATAAAAAGGCTATGGCAAACCCAACAAGGGATGAGGTACAAGTCGCGCGATCGCTGGTGTTAAAGGTCGGAGAAAAAGGAACTCTCGACGCCGAAAGCTTGCAAGAGGCGATCGCCATTCTGGAAAAAGCACAAATCCGGGGCGATCGCTCGTTGCTAGAGGGGGAATGGCGGTTGCTGTGGACTTCGGGAACGAGAAAGTCTCAGAAATTTAAGATCACAGGAGACAGTCTCAATCGCAAAGCGACTGCTGAAGTCCTCCAGCGCATTGATATGCAGCGACAGTGGTTTGAAAATCAAGTTGCGCTGACGTGGGGTTCTTTAACCGTAGGGGGTCCCTTTGAGTACAAGCAGCACCGCATCCAATTCCACTTTAAGCGCGTCGGGGTACAACTTGGAACCCGGCGCGGACTAACATTGCCCCTGGGCAAGTGGGCCTCGGGATGGCTACAAACTACCTACCTAGACGAGGGCTTGCATCTAGAACGGGGAGACCGAGGCGGGATTTCCGTCTACCGGCAAGTGGGGACTTCACCCCTAAGCCTCTACAAAGATAACGATAGAATAATACTTTGACATACCCCAGCAGAGGAATGAATAATGGTTGAGAAAGTCCAAAAATCTGAAAGCGAGTGGAAAGAGCAACTGACCCCAGAACAGTTCAAGGTCGCGAGAAAGAAGGGAACCGAAAGGGCCTTCAGCGGACCCTACCACGATAATAAAGAGAAGGGAGTCTATAAATGCGTCTGTTGCGGGACGGAGTTATTTACCTCACAGACGAAGTTTGACTCGGGTACAGGTTGGCCGTCCTTCTGGGCACCGATTCAAGAAGGACATATCGCTGAAGAAGAGGACCGGGCGATGTTTATGCGTCGAACCGAAGTGCTTTGTGCCAATTGTGACGCCCATTTGGGTCATGTTTTCCCTGATGGACCGAAACCGACGGGGTTGCGCTACTGCATTAATTCTGCATCGCTCAACTTTGAGAAAGCTCAAGATTAATGGGGGGAGAAGGTCAGGTGGCGATCGCAACCTCTGACCGTTGAACTCCCCGGAAGCACCTGGGCAACGCCTACTCTGCGATCTAACAATATCTCCCGCTCTCAATCGGACGGGGTGTCATCATAAGGTATATCGTCTGTATTCACGATAACACCACGAGGGGTAATCCCCCTCTTTTTTTTACAAAAGTTTACCTTTTTTCTTGCGGTTGTTTTTAGCCGGTGTTTGCCGAAAGGTCAGGGAATCTTTATTGTAATACCACAATATTTTACGGGCAAAAAATCCTGTAAAAGACTACCGGGCAAAGGGTTACTTCTTATATAAATTTTGCATTATCACCGCTAAAAATCTTTTAAGACCCCCTAAGAGGCTCTTAAAAAAAAACTAAAAACCCCTTGACAAAGAAAAACAGAGGCTCTTTAATGAAGATGTTCAGAGGATTAAAGAGGTAAACACTTCTTACCCCTCTCTTCACCCCTTACTTACCTCAAACCTGAAAAAACAATGATTACCTCTCTTAACGCTTATAAAACCGTTGCTCAAGCTGTCAAAATGTCGAAACTCAGTGGACTGTTGGGATTATTGACCCTAGCGACTTTAGGCGTTGTAGCCCTTCCTGCTCAAGCTGGGGGATACCGTGTCAGTGGGGATAATGCAGTGATTCAAACCAGCGAACAACGTGCCGTGGTCACCGGCAATGGTAACTTTGTAGACCAAAATTCCGCCCAAACCAATATTGATCGCCGTGGCAGTGGACTCGGGAATCAAGGTGTGGTTCAGGACCAATTACAGAATGCCGATGTTTATGGACATCACAATCAAGTCCGTCAAAGCAATCGTCAAACTACTGTCGAAGCAGATAGTAATCGGTTCGCACCTCGCCCTCGTCCCCAGTACCAAAAGAAACATTAAGGCGATCGCCCTTAGACGACTCCCGATCCTGACGTCGGGAGAAATCACCCGACGTCATTCCCCTTCCTGACGGTGCAAATCATGTTCAAATCATTCAGCCGAGTCGGTCTAATCACCGCCATTTCCACCCTAGCGATCGCCAATCCCCTCGCTGCACAAGTCTCTCCTTACCGAGGCAGCAGTCGCCCGCCAACTCCCCCTATTGATCAACAAACCGTGATTACGGGAAACGGTAACACCGTTCAACAAAACGTCAATCTCTATTATGTTGACCCCCGGGGTCGAGTCTTTCCCTATTCGTCTGCGCCATCCTCGACCAATCTCCAACAAGCAGTTAGCCCGAGTATCATCCGCACTCCGGTTAATCTTCCTAACCCTTCTTATCAAAATTTTCCCCGGTATTAATGGCGTAATTTTGATGATTTGGTGAAAAACAAATCAGACTCAATCTTGGTGCATCTCCCTTTATCTTTTTCAATCCCATCGGGGAGAGGTTGCTGCCTCTTTTCTCCCAAATTTAGTCATCTTCCGGGATAAAAATCATGAAAAAATTTCACCTTCTCAGCAGTTTATCGATTGCGGCATTATTCACGGCTGCCCCGGTTGCTACGGATTTAGCTGCCGCCCAATGTCTGCAAATTGATACCGGGGTGCAAGTGTCTATTAGTGGCGGTGGGCCAGCCCAGCAAACCAATACGGTAGATATGGGAACCCCAGGATCTTGTGGTGGCAATGCGACGGTTACCACAGGAACCCAAATTCATGTCGGACCGGATCGCGCGGTTCAAAACCGCTCAGTTCGTCAGTCAATCCGAGGGGGAGAGCGATCGCTCAGGCAGACCAGCTATCCCATCCAAATTCGGGTAAATCCACAAATCAATGTTGACAATCCCGCTGATCGTATTAACCTCCTTAATAATCCCGCCGAACGGTATCGAGAACAATTACGGTTAATTCAATAATAGTTAATTGGGATTAAATGTAAAGGTCAGGTTAGCTTCCGTATTTTTGTATTCAGGAAGAGAATTATGTATAGAGCAATGAATTTAGTCGGGTATTTAATCAAGCCTCCCCACCCCGTGAGATGGTTCGCCCTTTTCACCTGCTTAGCTGCATTGATCGCAGGTGCGACTCAGGCCCAGTCTCAAATGTTGATTCAGGTAGATGATCATGGTATTCGCGTAGAATCCGAGGGCGGTTTGAGCCTAGAATCGGTCCGCAGTCGCAGTCGCCTAGAGCGAGGGACTCACTTAGAGCGGTCCCGATTTGGGTTTCCCCCCTTCCCCCTAGAGCGCCTGAATCTGTTGTCTCAATCGACCTATTCCGGGCGATCGCCCCGGGTTACAGAGTCTCAAACCCAAGAAACTACCGGAATTACCGTGGATTCAGACGAATTAGCCCTGGAAGTTCGGGGCGATCGCGGCACTTACATCAGGGCAGAGATTACGATCGATGGCAGAGTCGTCGAAACCATTCGCGGCAACTACACGGCGATCGACCTGTCCTCCTATCTCAAGCGCGGTAAAAATGAGATTGAAATCACCGGAAGTTATACTCCGGCTAAATCTACTATTTATGTAGAGTTAACCGGCGATCAGAATACCGTCATGCAAGAAACCAGTGGCACGGGTCGGATCAACCAGACCCTAATCCTCGATCGGCGCTAATACCAAGCCGGGTTTTGCCAAGTCTATTTTCTTTTCAGCCCGCCTACGCGGGCTTTATTTTTGTAGCCGAACCCTGCATTCTCACAGTCAAAAAAACCGACATCCTCTTTAATGAATGTCCCTATAACCTCTACAAGGGGAATATTTTCCCGGAATGGGGACATTACCCTCTGAAAAAAATAGATTAATCCGGATAAGTCTGCGGTCTTGCGGTAAAATATCTTATAAATGGAGCAAGGTTCTCGGTGAGCCTCTGAAATAGAGGAACTATCCGAGGATAACAGAGTCTCTAGTATTGTATCGTCAAGAGGCAGTAAATAGGTGTTTTCCCGCGAGTTCCTTACTCAGATAGCCCACCAGCATCAACTTTCTCCCGATCAGGAGCGAGTATTTTTGCTACGGTTTGCCGAGGATCAGGACTACGAAGATATTGCCGAACAGGTACAAACTTCCAAAGGAGCCTGCCTCAAACGAATGGGCCAAGTTTATAAGAAATTTGGCATCGAAGGGGGGACTCGCGGGAAAGAAAGCGAACTCCGAGCATTTCTGGATCAACGCTGGGTGCAATATCGAGCCTCGGCATTTCCAGGTTTGGAGGTAAATCTGGGTTCGGCACCGACTAGAGGTGCAGATTCCCAGGTGTTACCGGAAACATCAAGTGCGATCGCTGCTGTCTCGACTCCAGCAATGGTGAGTCGGAAAGTTGCCATATTTTTCGGCGATCGCCAACCGGATGAACGACTACTCGACCCTTTAAAACAGGCGATCGCCAGTGCGGGTCATCAAATTATCCTGGCAGGGGATCATCCCCAGTCAGCCGAGAAAGGATTGGCCCAACTGCAAGAGGAACTACAATCTTGCGAGCGCTTGTTACTGTTGCTCTCGGGACAATCTGCCTTCAGTGACCTGTTAATTGAAGAAGTGCGCCTCGCCCGAGAAGTGCGAGAGACCCGCAAAGATGGCACACCGGATATGTTCGCGATTCGGATCAACTGGCCGACGGATTCGCCGGTGAGCTACGATCTGCGCGTTTTATTACAAGGTGTACCCCAACGGGAATGGCGATCGCCGACCGATACCCCGGCGATCGTCAGCGAAGTGCTACAGGCGATCGCCACGGGTAGTCTCCCCCGGCAAGTTGCGGTAGAATCCGCCGTCATCAGCGCCTTAACCCCCACCTGGGAAAGTGCCGATGGTCGTCCCCTCCCCTTTGCGGGACCGGAACTCCCGGAAGGTCAAGTGGATTTAGCCTCTCCCTTCTACGTCAATCGCCCCCCGATCGAAGAGCGCTGTTATGAAATGATTTTGCAACCCGGTGCGCTGATTCGGATCAAAGCACCGCGACAAATGGGTAAAACTTCTCTGATGGCTCGGATTCTTAATCATGCCGCTAATCAGGGCTATCGTCCGGTACATTTGAGCTTTCACCTAGCCGATAAAGGAGTATTTGCCAGCCTCGATAAATTCTTACAATGGTTCTGTGCTTATATCGGTCAGCAGTTACAACTCCCCAATCACCTTCCCGAATATTGGGATGATTTTTTAGGAAGTAATGTTAACTGTAAAGCCTACTTTGAAGAGTATCTGCTCAAAGAAATTAACACCCCTTTAGCCTTATGTCTCGATGAAGTAGACCGGGTTTTTCAACATCCGGATATTGCCGATGACTTTTTTGGCTTATTGCGAGCATGGCACGAAGAATCAAAACGGCGCGAAATTTGGAAAAAACTTCGCTTAGTCGTGGTTCATTCCACGGAAGTTTATATTCCTATGAATATCAATCAATCCCCTTTTAATGTGGGATTACCGATTGAATTACCGGAATTTACCCCCAATCTCGTCCAAGATTTAGCCCAGCGATATGGAATCAATTGGCGAGAAACAGACGTCAATTACCTTATGAATATGGTAGGAGGACACCCCTTTTTAGTACGGTTGGCGCTCTATCATATCGCTCGACAAGATATTACCCTAGAAACCCTGTTAAAAACTGCTCCCACAGAAGCTGGTTTTTATAACGACCATTTGCGGCGTCACCTGTGGAATTTAGAACAGCATCCGGCATTGGCAAAAGCCATGAAAGAAGTTGTATTTAGTCCAAATCCGGTGCGCTTACCCTCAGAACAGGCGTTTAAATTACACAGCATGGGGTTAGTCAAGTTTCAAGGCAATAATGCGATCGAACGATGTGATTTATATCGCCAATATTTCCGTAATCGACTGGATGGATAGTTGAGATCCCGGTGCCTTCTGCCATAGTCGGGCCAGTTATATTCGAGGAGCTGATAAGTTTCCATGACTCTCAAACATCTACCCGAAATTATCATGATGGTAGCTTTAACAATCCCTCTTAGTTTTACTCCTGCGGTCAATTCTGAAATGGTCAGAGTTTCACCGGAGAATTGCCCAAGAGAGAATCACCAAAAGTTAGCGCTATCTTCTGGCATAGCCGCAGAAAATGGAGGGTCACCTGGGGGTCAGGTGGTGCAACCAATAGTTCCATCAGTAGCTTCTAAAAAATGTTCGGGGGTTTCATCGGTGGAATTGAAACCCGAAACCATACCGTTAGGGTTGGCACTAAGTAAACAAAGTAAAGATGCTTGTGCTGTTTCTGGGAGAATTTACGGAATTGAGCGCCAGAATTCCCGAGGAATTTATGTAGTGGTCATTGATCCGAATACGGACAATGCTTTGGCTCGATTTCCGGCTTATTCTACTTCGCCCAACCAACCGAATTATGAATTTTCCTTGATGCAACCGGGGCGCTATTTACTCAGTGTATTTCAAGATAGGGCCGGAACTTTAGTTCCTTTTAGGACGCGACCCAGTGAACGATTGATTAACTGTAGTCGGGGGAGTGAGTTGCCAGAAACAGACTTTGAGTTGCCATAAATCACAGGGTTGAAACCGAGGGCTAATGCAGGTAGATACGGGTGACTGGATGAATAAAAAACTGACGTCAATGTACTATCAAGTCGGGGGAAGTTTACCGCCAAATTCTCCGACCTATGTCGTCCGTAAAGCCGATCACGAACTCTATGAGAATCTCAAGGCGGGGGAGTTTTGCTATGTCCTGACCTCACGACAAATGGGTAAATCTAGCTTGCAATTGAGGACGATGCAAACCCTACAAGCGGAGGGATATGCTTGCGCGGCGATCGATTTATCGGCGATCGGGAATAAAGATGTGACGCCGGTGCAGTGGTATAGCGGGATTATTCATACCCTGGTCAGTTATTTTAATTTGTTCAGTCGCCTAGAGTTTCGGACTTGGTTGCGAGATCGCGACGAACTATCTCCCGTGCAATGCTTGCATGAATTTATAGACTCGGTTTTGCTGGTGCGAATGTCAGAAAACATCGTGATTTTTATCGATGAAATTGATAGCGTGCTGGGATTAAATTTCCCAATTGATGATTTTTTTGCGGCAATTCGGGCTTGTTATAATAAACGAGCGCAGAACCCAGAATACAAACGGCTGACATTTGTTTTACTGGGAGTTGCCACCCCAACGGAGTTAATTCAGGATAAAAGTCGCACCCCCTTTAATATCGGTCGAGCAATCCAAATTGAGGGGTTTAAAATTCAGGAAGCGCAACCCTTGGCGGAGGGTTTAGAACAAGGGTGCGATCGCCCGGGGGTGGTCCTGAAGGAGATTTTAAACTGGACTAATGGACAACCCTTTTTGACTCAAAAACTGTGTCAGTTAGTGTTAGCTACTGAGAGTCCGATAGAGAGAGGGATGGAAGCAGAACGGGTGGAACAGTTGGCCCAGTCCCAAATTGTGGACAATTGGGAATCCCAGGATGAACCCCCCCATTTAAAAACCCTGCGCGATCGCCTCCTCCGAAATGAACAACGTGCGAGTCGGCTGTTAGGACTTTATCAACAAGTCTTACTCTGTGTCCAACTCCCGGCAGATAACAGTCCAGAACAGCTTGAATTGCAGCTATCTGGTTTAACTCTGAAACGCTATTCTAAATTAACCGTTTATAACCCAATTTATGCCTTAGTTTTTAACGAGCAATGGGTGGAACAGGCATTAGCCGATTTGCGACCCTATGCCGAAGCCTTATCCGCTTGGGTAGTGTCCGATTGCCAGGATGAATCGCGCCTGTTGCGGGGACAGGCATTACGGGATGCTCAACAATGGGCGACGACCCATAGTTTAAGCGATCGCGACTATCAGTTTCTCGCCGCCAGTCAAGAGGTGGAAAAACGGGAAGTTCAAAAAGCCCTAGAAGCTGAGAAAAAAGCGATTCAACTTTTAGCTGAAGCCAATCAAAAACAGGTAGAAGCCAATCAGATTTTAACCCAGGCCCAACAAAAAGCCAATCGGATGCTCAAACGTGCCTATTGGAGCATTATGGGACTGGTAGCCCTAGCTACAATAATCGTTTGTCGCGGTACTATTGCTTTAAAAGAAGCCCAAAAAGGCACATTAATTGAGCGCCAAGGGGCGAATGCTTTAAAGTGGTTTGAATCGGAAGGGGTGGAACTCGAAGCCTTGTTACTGGCGATGCAAGCCGGACAAGATTTAAAAGCTCTAGTTAAGGGCGATCGCCGATTAACCCATTATCCCACGATTAGCCCTTTATATGCATTACAAACCATTCTCCATCAAATCCATGAAAAAAATCAACTCCGAGGACATCAAGGAGCTGTTCGGACTGTCAGCTTTAGTCCAAATGGAGAATTTTTGGCGACGGGAGGAGAAGAGGGCCGAGTGCAACTTTGGAACCGTTCAGGAGTGTATATTAGGACTATTGAACTTCATAAAAGCCCCATTGATAGCGTTAGTTTTAGTTCCGATGGTGCGCGAATTGCAACCGCTTCCGAAGATGGAACGGTGCAAATTTTGCAACGAAATGGAACCCGTATCGGGGCGATTAGCGCCGAAACAGGAGCAATTGATCGAGTCAGTTTTAGTCCCGAGGGCGATCGCTTAGCTACCGCTTCAGAAACTGGCACAGTCCGAGTCTGGAATCAGCAAGGAAAGTTGCTTAATGAAATAGGAAGCGCTAACCGTACAATTAACACCGTGAGTTTTAGTCCCAACGGAGAACACTTTGCTACTGCCGAAGTCCAGGGAACCGTGCGAATTTGGAATCTAAATGGCAAACTTAAAGCCACCTTAACTATTCCCTCAAATCCCCGCCAAGAGTTCAGTTCCACTCCCGATGCTCAACCGTCAGTCAACAGCATGAGTTTTAGCCCCAACGGGGAATTATTAGCAACTGCTGGATTTGATGGGACGGTGAGAATTTGGAACCTATCGGGTCAAGAACTCTCAGAGTTCAACACCGCTCAAAGCGCCATTAATAGCATGAGTTTTCATCCCAACGGGTCAGAAATTGCAATTGTAGGATTTGATGGCAAGGTGCGTCTGTGGACTCTGGAAGGGGTATTACTAGAGCAATTTAAAGGCGATCGCCATGATCGGATTACGAGCATGACCTTTAGTCCTGATGGAGAGCGTTTAGTGACTGGAGGAGTGGATGGAACGGTAAGACTCTGGGATATTTCCCGCCCACAGAATGAGCCATTTCAACTCCCTCAAAATCAGAGCGATCGCCCTTTACCCAAGAAGGAAACCCCAGAAACCAGCAACTCCCCGCAAATGATGGCGCGATCAACTAAAATCCCTTTAGAAAATCAGTTTTTACGGATAGGATTTAGTCCGGACGGGGAACGGTTTGCCACTGCTCAAACCAATGGAACTGTTCAGATTTGGACCAGTTCCGGTCAGGCAGTCAGTCCCCCATTCCAAGCCCATCAAAGTCGGATTTCTACTCTCAGTTTTAGCCCGGATGGACAGTCTTTAGCAACTGCCGGAGAAGACGGAAGCGTGCGCCTCTGGAATCGGTCTGGCGAACCTCTTCAGCCCAAGTTAAACAATCCGAGTGGAGAAGTCAAAAGCCTGAGCTTTAGTTTTGATGGCAAACAAATTGCCCTCGCTAATGGACCCGGACTTTTAAAAATTTGGAACCTTTCCACGAACCAGGTCGATACAATTCCCTTCCCCTATGGTCAAATTAGTAGCATTAGCTTTAGTCCGGACGATGACCGTCTGGCGATCGCCTCTGCCGATGGCAAAATTCGCTTATGGAATCTATCCGGTGAAGAACTGGATAAATTTAACAGCGATACTCCCTGGGTCACTGCCATGAGCTTTAGTCCTAATGGACAACTGTTAGCCACCGCAGGAACCGATGGTACAGTTACGGTTTTTCTACTGACCGGTCAACTTTCAAAACAAGTTTTGGCGAAATTTAAAGCCGATGAAACTGATGTTTTGAGCATGACCTTTCTCTCGGAGGGTCAAGGACTGGTAACGGTGGGAACGGACAATACATTGCGGTGGTGGCGCATCAAAGAATTAGATGAATTGCTCGAAACCGGATGTCACTGGCTTACGGATTATTTAAAAGCGCATCCCCAAGCCCAAGCGGACCTGCCCATTTGCCAACAGCCCTAAATGTTACTAAAAATTGAAGTCCCGTCGGTCTAATATTTGTCCCGATTTTAATTGAGGAATTGTTATGTTAGTTTGGCAGATTTTCAAAATCAACCCCCGATGTCGCAGTGATTGATTTTTAACTCAAAATCCCACCTTTTAGCAAATTCCCATTCTCAGCGTTGCTCACGCGACTGAACCTTTTTTATACGACACCCAAGGAAATTACCATGATCTCAAATTTAACCTTATCTCCCCTGAATCCTCTCACTAAAGCCCCCCTTCGCGAAGTCCTTTCCCCCCGTTATGTTCCCAACCCAACTCCTGTGGAAGTCCCCAGAACCCTCCCCAAAGAGGCAGTCACATCTCACCTTACCTGGCCTGCGGATACAGAATTGCTGGGGTTAGTCTTTGAAGTGACTCCTCGTGCAGCGGATTATCTGTACGCGCAGTACACTATTGGATTGCACGCCTGGTTTTTAGATCAAGTGCGACAAGCTGACCCGGAACTGTCCGCCTATTTACATGATGTCCAAAACGAAAAACCCTTTACCCTATCCGGTTTAGAAGGTAAATTAGTCTCCTGCGGAAAAGATTTTCAACTGCAACCGGGGGAAACTTATCGCTGGTATGTGACCGCACTTTCTAAACCTGTTGTCCAGTTTTTGCAAGGGTGGGTAAAGCAGTTACCAGAGACGATCGCCTTGCGGAAAGCCCCTTTAGAAATTCGTTCTTGTAAAATTTCTATTTTGCCGACCACTTATCGGCAATTATTTGCCTCCCAAGAACCCACTTCCCCCACCCTGCAACTCAGCTTTATGACTCCGACCAGTTTTCGGCGGAAAAAGCATCATTTTCCCCTGCCAGTTCCGGCTAATGTCTTTCACAGTTATTTGCGCCGGTGGAATGATTTTTCAGGCATGAATATCGATCGCGACCTATTTTTGAAATGGGTCGAGGAATCGGTGTTAATTCACCGTCACGAATTACAGTCGGCAAAAGTGGCCGCCGGTAAAAAGGGCATGGTCACCGGATTTACCGGATTAGTGGAATTTGGATTATCTAGACAGTCGGGAGAAGTTCCGGAATTCGAGCGTTTATTCTATTCTTTGGGACAATTTGCCCCCTATTGTGGAACGGGACATAAAACTACCTTTGGATTAGGCCAAACCCGATTAGGGTGGTCTGTTGAAGAAGCTATTCCCATTCCTTCTATCCACAGTATGTTAGCCGAACGAATTGGGGAATTAACAGAATTATTCATCGGCCAACGCAAGCGCAAAGGGGGCGATCGCGCTCGTGAAATTGCCGAAACCTGGGCCACTATCCTAGCCCGTCGTGAATTAGGGGAATCCTTACAGGCGATCTCCTCAGATTTACAAATGCCCTATCAAACGGTCAAAACTTATGCTAAATTAGCTCGCCGAGCTTTAAAGGTTTAGCAAAATCTGATGTTTTGTCGTCAACTTTGTAGGGGCAGATCACTACTCTGCCCCTACTCCCTATCCCTAACTATCGGCACCGATTTTATAAAAATTTCTGGATTGATTTCTGGTCATTCCCTAACCCATTTTCCCCAGCCAGATCCCTTTGTTCCCGGATTTATACTCCGGGAATATTTTGGGGTCAATTTTTATTTTCATTCATTTTGATATGGATTTCCCATAAAATCATGTTAAAATCGCCCCATATTTAGGTACAAAAGTGGAATTTCGAGATTATACCGCCCCTCAATATCAAGCCGAAGTTGAACAGCAATGGCGGAGATTGAAAATGGGAATGCAGGTTCAAGAAAAATCCCTTCAAGTAATGAAAGAAGTGCTAAACGGCGCTCAAAGCCAAAGACGCGATCGCCGTTTGGAAAATGCGATCGCCAGTGCAGCGATCGCGATCGGCACCACCACCTCATCAGTCATTTCTATAACGCAGGCGATCGCCCGCCTTCCGAAATTTGACTCCCCGAGTGAATTCTATCTCACTCAGCTCGGAGTGAATTATGGGGGGGTCTTTTTAGTCAGTATTCTGCTGGGAATTCTGTTGGGAGGAGTCTGTTGGGTGGGATTAAATCGCTGGCGATCGCCCAGTTGAGACTCATCCTAAATTTACCCTGCTTCATTTCTCAATCCATAGATTCAAAATACATCTATCTACAGGAGGAGGTGAAAGGCTGCCGTCGCCAAATACGACCCACGTAACTCGGCTAATATGGTAGCCCCCGTTACTCAATCCCCTCCCTCAATTGTCGGGACTCTGAGGCGATCGCCCCCATGCCAGCACCGGAATTCCTAGAGGGAGTCCAGAAAAAACCCGGTGACTATTTTAATTATTCCAGTAAAGGTTATCTCGTCGCTCAAAATCCTCCTAAAGAGGATTGCAACTCCTCCTATCATCTCTTACTCTAAAGCAAGACTAAGTTGGTTTTCAGCAGGTAGATTCCCAAGCGTTCAAATTTTTCCCTTGGTGTGTCAACCTGAACCTGAAAGGGTTCTAGCTCAATTAACAAGCAACCGTAATTTAGTAGTAAATCTCAACAAAAAATATCATGCAAGCTGTGAATCTCTCTAAAATAGTTTTGGCAAGTGCCTGTACTTTAAGTATAGTTAGCGTGCCTTTATTAAATCTCCCCGGTTTGGCTCAAACCTCACCTGATGGTATGGGGACGACTTCCCCCAGTGCGCCTGCTGGAACCAACCCAGGCGGAAGCACCGATTTTGAGACGACTGACCCTTATACCACTGACCCCGAGGGAGTGACTACGCCAGGAACGACTGATCCAGGCGGAACCACAGATTTTGAGACGACGGATCCTTATTCCACCGAACCGGATGGCACCCCCACTCCCGGCATGGTCGATCCTTATACAACTCAACCGGGTGGCACCTCAAATCCGGATATGAGTGACCCTACCCTGACTCCCGGGACAACGCCGGGTACAAGCCCCGACACCACGAGTCCGAGTCTGAGTGATCCCACCCTAACTCCCGACACCACGAGTCCGAGTCTGAGTGATCCCACCCTAACTCCCGACACCACGAGTCCCGACACTACGAGTCCGAGTCTGAGTGATCCCACCCTAACTCCCGACACCACGAGTCCCGACACTACGAGTCCGAGTCTAAATGATCCCACCCTCACTCCCGGTACTACGACTCCAGGTACTACCAGTCCAGGCACGACTCCCAGTACAACCGATCCGGGAATGCTTATACTACCTGCGCCAACGACAAACCCAGGGACGCGAACCACTCCAAATACTACAACGACCCCAGATAGAAGTACCATTATCGAACGCACCAACACAGAAACAACGACCCCAACAACGACCCGTTCCGCAACCCAAGCTGTTCGCACCCGCGAGCGCAATCGGAACTTGGGATTACTCGGGTTGCCGGGACTTGTAGGTTTAGCGGGTCTGGCGAATGCATGGCGGCGTAACCGCAAACAACCTGTTGCCTACCGTTAAACCGCACTAGAGATTTCGGTAGAGTGCAACGGTTTGTGAGAAAAACAGAAGAAACGACTGCAAGTCGTCACTCCGAACAGAAGAGAGAGCTTAAATCTTTTCTTTTGTTTATAGTAACGACTTGCTGTCGTTTCGCCGATCGCCTTCCATTCAATAATCCTTAATTCAAATTTAAGGGATCGACATCGATCGCCAAACTAATCTCTCGGGGACAGCGCGATCGCAACTCCTCTAACATCGGCAGTTCAACTCGCACGTTAGAGGGAAACTTGAGTAAAATCTGCCAACGATAGCGATCGGCAACTCGCAAAATCGGTGCCGGGGCCGGTCCCAACAACTCATACCCTCGGGTGAGATAGGCATCCTGTCCCCCCAGTACCTGAGCTAAATCGACCGCGGTATCCTCCACCGTCCAATCATCCCTCCCAGAAATTCTTAATAAAACCAATCGTCCATAAGGGGGATAACTCAACGCTTCTCGCTGTTCCAATTCCTGCTGCACAAACGACTCATATTCCTGATTTCGCACAGCCTGAATCACCGGATGTTCTGGGGAATAGGTTTGTAAAATTGCCCGTCCCGGTTCATCTCCTCGACCTCCCCGACCCGCAACCTGGGTTAACATTTGAAAAGCTCGTTCTGATGCTCTAAAATCAGCTAAATTTAATAATCCATCCGCTGCCACCACCCCCACTAAAGTTACTTGGGGTAAATCCAACCCTTTTGTCAGCATTTGGGTTCCCAATAAAATATCCGCATCCCCATTCGCAAACTGAGATAGTAATATCCGATGCGCATCTTTAGTGCGGGTGGTATCGCTATCAAATCTAATCACGCGCAACTCGGGTAACTGCTTCGTTAACTCCTGCATGACACGCTGGGTGCCACTGCCGAAGTGCCGAAAATAAGGGGAATCACATTCGGGACAACGTTCTAGAGGACCTCGGGTATAACCGCAATAATGACAGCGCAGAAACTCGGTTCCGCCTTCATGCACTTGGTGATAGGACAGGGAAACATCGCAGTGTGGACATTCCATCACATACCCGCAACTGCGACAAGAGACAAAGGTACTATGTCCACGACGATGGATAAATAAGATTCCCTGTCGTCCCATTTCTCTGAGGGTACTTAACTCTTGCTGGAGGGATTCGCTAAACAAGGAAAGGTTACCTTTGCGTAACTCCTGGCGCATATCCACGATTTCCACCCTGGGCATGGGTCGAGACTCGATGCGTTCGGGTAAGCGCAAATAATGGGTGGGTTCCGTCTCTATGGGATTTATGGCAATATCTATCCAGGTTTCTAAGGAGGGAGTGGCAGAACCGAGAATGAGGGGACAGTTGGATAATTCGGCCCGCCATTGGGCGACAGTGCGGGCGTGATAGGTGGGGGCGGGTTGGTCTTGTTTGTAGCTGTCGTCGTATTCTTCATCTAAAATAATCATCCCCAAGTTAGGTAAGGGGGCGAAAATGGCCGATCGCGTTCCGATCGCAATTTGAGGGGTGTCTGTGAGCATTTGTCGCCAAGTGTCGTACCGTTCACCCTCGGATAGCGCACTGTGATATACGACCACTTTATCCCCAAATCTAGCTTGGAAGCGATCGCACAGTTGAGGCGTCAGTCCAATTTCCGGAACCAGCACAATCGCCGATTTTCCTTGTGCTAATATCGGGGCGATCGCCTGTAAATATACTTCGGTTTTTCCGGAACCTGTTACCCCATGCAGTAATACTCGCGCATATCCGTCTATCTGATTAATCGCTTCTAATGCCTGTTGCTGATAACGGTTCAAAATTTTTGGCGAGTCAGGAGTTTGGGTGGGTTGCGCCCGAGATCGCAATGCTTCGCGATCGTAGATTTCCACGCACCCTTTTTCCGCCAGCTTTTTCACCACACCCGAACTTGTCTGACAAATTTTTAGCAACTCTGCCATCCATAATTCCCCACCCCGTCGCCTGAGCACTTGTAGCACTTCCCGCTGTCGTTTGCTCAAATCTGGGGGGAAAGATGCGTCTATTAGGGTAACTGCTTGTTGGAGTTTCGGCGCAGGGCGATCACCTGCTTCATAGTAACTTTCCACCCACCCGCGTTTTTTTAGCTCCTTTAAGCCCGAATCTGCTCCGGGTTTAACTTTACTGCGAATATATTGTAAAGTATAATTCCCCGTGCCGGACCCTTGTAGAAGTTCTAGGATTTTTTGTGCTGCTATGGTTTTGAGGAATTGACGCCCACCCGCAGGAATCTTATCCGTTATGCGAATTCGGTGTTGCGATCGCGCAAAAAGCCCCGGAGGCATCCCCGCCCGAATTACTCGCACTAAGGGAGTATAATAATAATCCGCCACTCGTTCCAGCAGTCGCCAATAGTCTGGGGCAAAAAACCCAGAAACCACTACATCTTCGATATCTTTAACTTTATCCCGGGATAAATCTCTTGGCAATTGGTCCGTAAACCGAATCGCGATCGCCCCTAGCTGTTGCGATCCAAACGGCACACTTAGGATATCTCCCGGTTGTACCCTTAACCCCGGTGGCACTCGATAGGTAAATAATTTGAGGGGTTCTTCCTCCAGAGGAGTTTCAGAAGCGGGAGAATCTACTAATACCTCGATCCACTGCCCTTGCGGTTCTGCATTTGCCCCTGGCGTCTCCTTGATCGCATCATAATCTCCCCCCGGTTCCGCAACCAGGCGGGCGATCGGCGATAAATCAGACAAGGGGATCTCGTATTGCATCATCGAATCACACCAGTTATGCTACCCGATTGTAACGGTTCTTGAGAAAGAAGCCCAGCCGCTTCATCAAATTGTATGATGATAAACACCCCGGGGTCTATTGAAAAGTAGAATCCCTTTTCCCTTTGAACCCTGCTCTGTTGTATTTTAAATCATGGATGAACAAGCCCGCTTAAGTTTTAATCGCCTAATCCTATCGCTTCAATTGAGTCTCTTTTTTGCCGGATAATAATGCCAGATTCTGTGATTATTGGGACGATAAATTATACGCAACTCCGCGACTTTTTAAACGCGGGTGAATGGGAACATAGCGATCGCGAAACTGGGCGGATTATGTTAGAAATTGCCCAAACTCTCCGAGGTGGAAATTCCCTATCCAAGGCTGATGCTCAATGGCTGGCGCGCCTCGATTATCTCACAGAAGATGACAGCCAGGAATTTCCCGGTGCCGATCTTTGCCTCATCGATCGCCTGTGGATGGAATATAGCCGGGGTCACTTTGGATTCACAGTTCAGTCTCAGATTTGGCAGCAACAGCAGCAAGATTATGGCAAGTTTGCGGAAGCAGTGGGATGGGCGATCGCCGGGGGGATGGGGTGGCGCAACTATTCGGACTTGATTTTTCATTTGAGAGCACCTGCCGGACATTTACCCGCACGGCCATTTTATACCGAGGAGGGGTTAGGGGTGGGATGGGCGCTCAATTTGGCATCCCGCTTGGATGAGTGTCAAGAGCCCGATTTTTGAGATGATCCTTTGATTTCCTCTTAGGGATATAATTATTATTCCAGAACGCTCTCCAGGGATTATGGCCGAAAACTCCTCTGAAATTCTGATCCGTCCCGCAACCCCGGATGATGTGGCGGTACTGTTTGAGTTAATTCTTGCCCTCGCTGATTATGAACAGCTATCGGATGCTGTAACCGGCAATCCCCAGGCACTCCAGGACCATTTGTTTGGCGATCGCCCCTATGCGTCAGCATTAATTGCTGAATTCTCCAGTACGGTTGTGGGGTTTGCCTTATTTTTCTATAATTATTCTACTTTTTTAACCAAGCCCGGTTTGTACTTAGAAGACCTGTTTGTGTTACCTGATTATCGCGGGCGAGGCATCGGCAAATCCCTGATTAGACATCTGGCAAAATTAGCCGTCGATCGCGGTTGTGGACGGATGGAGTGGTCGGTATTGGATTGGAATCAACCCGCGATCGCCTTCTATCGTCACCTGGGGGCCGAAATTCTCCCCGACTGGCGCATCTGTCGCCTCACCGGAGAGGCCCTGGTTAAGAGCGGTTTACGGTCCTGATGGGTTAGACCCCCTACGAGGGAATACTCCCTATAATGATAATGGAAAATCAATTGAGGGGAGGGTTCGGATGGATGAAATCATTGCAATTTTAGAGGATGACTCAGGGCGCATACAGGCAATGGAACAGCGTCTCAAAGAGTCATTTCCTGACTACTCATCAATTTTTTTTAATAATGCCCCGGATATAATTACCTGGTTAAAAGGCCACCTACATGAGTGTATTCTGATCAGTCTGGACCATGATCTCGGCCCCAGTTGGGAACGTAACGGCCAACTTTTAGACCCGGGAATCGGTCGAGATGTGGTGGATTATTTAGTGACTCAACTGCCACAATGTCCCGTGATTCTCCACACCTCTAATAGTGAGGCGGAAATTGGGATGGAAATGGCTCTTACTGATGCAAATTGGCAATGTGAACGGGTCATCCCCTTCTACTCCCTGGAGTCCATTAACACATGGGATTGGGTTGATAAAGATTGGGCAAAGGCCCTGAAACGGTTAATAAAATACCGGGGTAAAAATAGCCCGAATCCTATGGGCGATCGCCTCAAAGATAAACCTCCTCAACGAGAACCTCATACGGCACCTTGTTCTCGGATGATTATTATCTTAGATGATACCCCGGATTCTGATAAATTAATGAGCGATCGTCTCGGTGAGGTATTCCCCGGTTGGTCCTCCGGCTTTTTCAAAAATTCCATAGAATTAATGGCCTGGTTGTCGCGCAATACCCCTCAATTTAGCCGCCTGAGTCGAGCCAAAAGTATTGTGGTTTTAGACAATAACAGAAAGCGAATTGACCTTATGCGTAGACACCTGGGAGAATTATTTCCAGACGAATCTTTGTTGTTTTTTGATAATGCGCCTGAAATTTTATCTTGGCTAAAAATTCATTTAGAAAAATGCTTACTGATTAGCTTAGATTATAATCTCGGTCCGAGTTGGACCCGAGAAGACCAACTTTTTGACCCAGGGACGGGGCGAGAAGTAGTAGATTATTTAGCCACACAGCCGCCCCAATGTCCCCTCATTTTTCATGCTTCTAATAAAGAAGCAGAAATTGGCATGGAAATGGGATTAATAGAGACGCGGTGGATTTTTGAACGGGTGATGACTTCTAAGGATTTAAAATGGATCGAAACCGCCTGGTTGCCAATGGTTAAGTTACTCTTAAATCCAATTGCTCATACCCAACTGAATGAATCCGATATTCCCTCCACTCATGCCCGATGGGAGTTATTTAATCATTTTGCTTTAACCTTCAATGGCTATGAATCCTGGGAGTCGGTGGAAAAATGCGTCGAAATAGGCGATCGCTGTGCCAAAGATTACCAAACAAAGCATATTCTTCCGCAGTCATTCCAGGAACTCCGCACCGCATTATTAATGGCTAGAAATCACTGGCGACGGTATAATGTGGAACCCGATGATGAAGGGATGAGTTACATTCAGGCGATCGCCCAACGTCTGCGTGACAAGGTTCGCGCCCAACATAGAGAGTGAGTGGGAACCAGAAACCCTTGAAAATTTCGCCCAGCTAAAGAAATAATTAAGGCAATTTATAACCCAATTTAGCCCTGATTTGCAGTGTTCTTCCTCCCCTTTTTTGCCCCCTAAATAGAATTTATTTAAAACCCTTTCTTTCACCTTTTAAAACTTACCCGGCAGTTTCAGCAACATCCCCTCTTCTCCCTACTCTAAATTTGAAGTGCTCTCGATGCTATGATTTCCTCCCCCATTCCTGTTAAACCCCAGGAATGGTTCCCGAATCAAGGGTCCCGGGATGATTATCTCCTCACTTCCCTAAAATTTCCTAAAATGGGGATAGACCGATCCGTGTCAATCTTAAGATTTGCTTAAAAAAGCAGCCCTGTATAGGGTCAGGCTCAATAATAGAAGGTTATAGGGAATTATGGCATCCCCATCTAAAGTAAAAGCGTATCTTGCTCATTGGCTGCAATTAGGCAAAACTGTCTTGATGCAGAATGGAGGGCTCGACAGAAAGCCAACCCGAACCATCGCAGGCGAGACGTACAGTCAGGAGTTTGAACAATTATGGCAAGAGGTGCACAAGTCAGACTCAGGGCAGTGTTATCTAGGCGGAACCGAGCAAACCGTTGCCGAACTGATGTCCTCGGAGTGGGAAATTGTAGATTGCCCGCGATGCTCCATGCCTCAACCCCTCCGAACTCAAGGAATGCCCCCCATGTCCTGCCCTTGTAACGACCTACCCAACTGGCCCAATCCGGACATCCCCGCACCCCGATCGCCTGTCACAAATCGGACCGAACTCCAAGCCATCCGCGATCGCCTCGATCACATGGCACTTAGAGCCGATTTGTATGCCTCCACCATTGGTAATCAACCCACAGACTATCCCCAACCGGATCAAGCGCTTGCCTGGTTGCGCCATCAGAACGAATTAATCTTAAACTCTGCTGGAGAAGGAATCTGTGGATTGGATGAGCAGATGAAGCTCACCTTCCTAAATCCTGCTGCTACAACAATGCTGGGTTACGAACCTACCGAGGCGATCGGTCAATCTATCCAAATCATGTTAAAAATGACCCCTGCGCCTGAATCCCCCAGTCCAGGGAGTGAATTTCCCATTTATGAAACCCTGAAACAAGGCACGGTTAAATTTATTGCCGGTGGACTCTTTTGGCGGAAAGATGGCACCAGTTTTCCCGTGGAATATATTAGCGCCCCCCTCCGGCAAAAAGGTCAAATCGTTGGGGTTGTTTTAACCTTCAAAGACATCACAGAACGGCTCGAAATCGAACGGATGAAGGATGAGTTTATCTCCATCGTCAGCCACGAACTGCGCACCCCACTCACCTCAATTCGGGGTGCTCTGGGACTGGTAGCGAGTGGGGTACTTGCCAACAAACCCGACAAATCCCAACGAATGCTGAGCATTGCCTTAGAAAACTCAGACCGTCTGTTGCGTCTGCTCAATGATATTTTGGATATGGAGCGAATGGCCTCGGGAAAAGTCGCGATGCTCAAACAACCTTGTCATGTGGGAGAGCTGATGCAACGAGGGGCAGATTCCATACAAGCCCTGGCACAGGAAGCATCAGTCTCGATTGTGGTAGAGCCAGCCGAGGTAGAATTGTTAGCCGACCCTGATCGCCTGATCCAGGTGTTCACCAATCTCTTGAGCAATGCCATCAAATTTTCCACTCCAGGCTCCAAAGTTTGGCTAACTGCAACCGTCTCATCAACTTATATCCTGTTTCAGGTCAAAGATTGTGGACGCGGGATTCCCCCGGAACGATTAGAAAAGATTTTTGAGCGCTTCCAACAGGTAGATAGTTCCGACTCCCGAGCACATGGGGGTACAGGTTTAGGTTTGGCGATTTGTGAAAAAATTGTCCAACAGCATGGGGGCCGGATATGGGCTGAAAGTACCCTGGGTGAAGGCAGCACCTTTTCCTTTACAATCCAGGGTGCAGATTCTCAGCCCGAGGCATCTCTCTAGTGCATCGATTTCGTAGAGGGTGGGAGGGGATAGCCGGATGTTAAGCACTGACTTGGAACCCGAGGCGATCGCCCAAAAAAAAGCCCCCGGACCTTGGCCCTAGGGCCTGAGTTCGGGTGCTGTTAAATTAGTTTTGTGTTTGCGTTTGCGTGATTGGCAGTCCAAACTGCTGGGTCCAAACGACTGATCAATCAATCTTCAAGTTCCAGAAGGACTCCCAGGCGCAATTGAAAAAACTGTAGAAAGAACAGGGTGGAAACCAAACCGATTGATTTCTACAACCCAGTGGGGGTAGATAGGTTAAAGGTCCGACCTCCCACCCCTAAAGAGGCAGCCAGTCCCTGGTGTTCCCGAGGCCAAACCATTTAGCTTTGTTTGTTCAAAAAGTTTTGGATTTGTGCGATCGCCAACCGAGAAACGTTGAAAAGTGCCCAGCTTCCAGCGCCAATGATAGGTAACAGAACAACAAGTACGCGCCAGTCAAAATCCATACTGAATTCCCCTTTTCTTTAAATTCTTAACTTATTTTCGGAGTTCTACTAACATTTTGCAATCAATTGGCTCACTTGAACAGCCCTTTTGACTGATTCCGGTCAAATAAGCCGGGAAAACACCGAGAAAAAATCAGGGAGGGGCTTGAGGGGTCCATCCCTGATTATTTAAGAGTGAGACTGTCCCGCTACCCGCGATTACGAATCTATCGCCACAGCAAAGCCGAGATCCGTTCCCTTGCCGGCATGAACCAACGCCAGCTTTTCATAGTGTCTGGCGTGTTCGATCAGTTTAGCCGCATCCGTTTCCGAAACCGAGCGAATCGCTTTAGCCGGAATTCCAACCACCAGAGTATAAGGCGGGACATCCTTCGTGACGACTGCCCCGGCACCGATGGTACTCCCAGTCCCTACCCGGACCCCATCCATGACCACTGCACCGATCCCCACCAAACAGCCTCGTTCAATGTAGGCCCCATGTACCACCGCCCGATGTCCCACGGTCACTAAATCTTCTAAAATAGTCGGTTTTCCCGGATCTCCATGTAAAATCGCCCCATCTTGGATATTGCTACTTGCGCCAATGATAATTTTTTCTACATCCCCACGCACCACCGCGCCGTACCAGATACTCGCACCCCGGCCCACCTCCACCCAGCCCACTACTGTCGCATTGGGGGCAACAAAGGCGGCAAGAGACAAGTCGGGAAGGGGCCAATAATTCGCGCAGCCCTGGAAAGGTTGATTGAAATTTGTCACAATTTTGGTTACCTGATTTTAAGGAATCGCCATAAATTGTAAGCAATACTCAGGTCTGCCTAGCTATAATAAAGCCAAAATCCCTGGCGCACCTAACCCCAGCAAGTTGGCCCCCAATAGCATGATCAATTTAGCTTCGCAGTATCCTATCTTCGGCCCAGAGATTCAGTGTCCACACTGTCGTCAGACAATACCCGCACTGACTCTGACGGATACTTATCTGTGTCAGCGACATGGCGCGTTTGAGGCTAACCCTTCCACGGGGGAACTGATTCATCTCCAGTCTGGACGGCACTGGCGTCAGTGGAATAGTGAGTGGTATCGGCAACATACCCATCCTGATGGGATTCGCTTTGAAATTCACGAAGCCCTCGATCGCCTTTATACCCAGGGTTATCGTGCAACCCAAGTGATAATCGCCCAACGGTATCAGAATCTGATCGGGTCTTATCTAGAACGCAGTTCTCCTTGGCGGGGTCAGCCCGATTCGGCAAAATTGCGCCTCTATGGTTTACCTGTCGAATTCAGTCCGGACGCGGAGGCCGATCCCTGTTGGGAAGTGATTAATTTTGAGTTGGAAAAGGAACCGGGTGTTCCTATCCGCTATCCTTATTTCCGATTGTTTGAATAACCCGGTTCAGGGCCGCGAAGATGCACCACGTTTCTATCCGCACTGCTAATATTCATCGCGCGATCGCCTTTTATTCCCTCCTCGGATTTACCGTTTGCGAGCGCTTTACCGCCGGCATTACCCTTGCCTGTTGGATGGAAGGCTTAAATGGACGCATCGAACTGATTCAAATTCCCCAACCTCGACCCGCTGCCGATGCCTTTGGGGATGAGCATTACACCGGCTATTATCATTTATCCTTTGATCTGACCCAAACCACTCCCGATCTGCCCGGTTGGTTAGAAGAGTTACAACAGCGCGTTTTGCACGCAAGCGAGTCTAATCCGGATTTGTCCCCGTTGAAGGTGTTGCTTGAGCCTACCCAGCAAATGATTGGCGATCGCCTTTACGAAGTCGCTTTTATTGCCGATACCGATGGCCTCCCCTTAGAATTTATTCGAGTTTTAAAATCCTAAAGATGACAGATTGGGGAAATTCCGGAGAAGTTGGTAGTAACGACTTGCTGTCGTTTCTGCATCCAAGCGCGTAAGCCGCCCAATGCCCGTGTCAGGGCTTCAGCCATAACCCGAGAACCAATCTAATCTCCCCAACTCCCCCATTTTCCCCAGGCATACCCCGAGGATGATACATTCGGTAAGGAAACGTTCGCAATTTTCCTCAAAACTATGACTTTCCTACCCCTCATGCGATCGCCCTTAAAGCTGTTCCCGCGTTTGAGATGGCAACCCCTCTTCTCCCTCCTGTTCAGTCTGGGAGTGGGGCTGAGTTTGTTCGGGTCCCCAGTTTTGGCCGCGTCGGTTAATCCAGGCTATCTAGCTGCTCAATCCCTCACTGAAATTAAAGTCAGCTTAGGCAATAGCGCCGACGAGCTTAAGTTTACTCCTGATCGCCTCGACTTTGTTGCCGGAAAGGGGTATAAATTAGTCCTGGACAATCCCAGTCCCCAAAAACATTATTTCACGGCTAAAGATTTTGCCGATGCCAGTTGGACTAACAAAGTCGAAGCAGGAAAGGTAGAAATTAAAGGCGCGATCCATGAACTCGAACTCAAACCTACCGCTGAAGCGGAATGGATATTAATCCCCCTCAAACCCGGTACTTATCAGTTGCGCTGCACCATTCCGGGTCATACAGAAGCCGGAATGACCGGCACGATTACCGTCTCTGCCGGACCGGAACCCGTATAAATGTTTACAAGCACTCAAGGGTTGGGAAGGACTCTTTAACCCACAACTCTCTGGGGAATTGGGGAATAATCTGTTAACTTAGATAAAGATTCCTCGATGCAAGTTAAGGCGATCGCCCTAACTTGCGCAACGCTTCCTCATTATTTATTGATGTCCATATCCTAGTTACTTATCCCATAGATGAACATTCTTTCTAATCTACTTCCTCAGCCCGTCGGTCAATCGCGTGCCAAAAAACAGCAACGCCGGGGTATTGAACTCAAGTCGAAGCGCGAAATCGAGATCATGCGTCAGGCATCAAAAATTGTCGCAACGGTTCTCAAAGAAATTTCTGAAATGGTTGAACCGGGAATGACCACCGCTGACTTGGATGCCTATGCAGAAAAACGCATCCGGGAAATGGGAGCCACTCCTAGTTTTAAAGGCTATCATGGATTTCCTGCCTCGATTTGCGCCAGTGTTAATCAAGAAGTGGTGCATGGTATTCCCAACAAAAAAAAGGTACTCTGTCTTGGGGATGTCCTCAAAGTCGATACGGGCGCTTATTTTGAGGGATTTCATGGGGATTCTTGCATTACCGTTCCCGTGGGTGGGGAAACCTCCCCAGAGGCGGCACACTTGATTCGCGCCGCTGAAGAATCGCTTTATAAGGGGATTGAACAAGTGAAAGCCGGGAATTATCTGCTAGATATTGCCGGTGCGATCGAAGATTGTGTTAAAGCCAATGGGTTTAGTGTAGTCGAAGATTTCACGGGTCATGGTGTGGGGCGAAATCTCCACGAAGAACCTTCGGTTTTTAATTTCCGGACTCGGGAAATGCCCAATGTGAAATTACGGGCGGGGATGACCCTGGCGATCGAGCCAATTGTGAACCAGGGTTCACGCTACACGAAAATTTTATCGGATAAATGGACTGCGGTCACCGTTGATAATTCCCTATCCGCTCAGTTTGAGCATACGGTATTGGTCACTGATGATGGATATGAGATTTTAACCGATCGCACGAAGGTATAATTTTCCGGTGATAAGTGCCTCCTCCACTGGGTTGGGGGCTATTTTTTTTTGGGGAAACTGGGGTTTTTCCAGAAAACCGACCCCTGAGTGGGTGCTGCCACCGGGACCAAGTTGCGCTTCGACTGCCCTCAGCCGGCGCTTGGTTCTAGAGAAAAGGGCCTTGGAAAAGCTGGGTTTGGGATGAATCAATCCTAAACCTTCTTTGGCTGTAACTGTGATTTTACAACCGTTGCTACACCCAACTCGGGTTTGAATCCCTGGCAGTTTTTGGGTCTAACCGGTTAGATTTTTCCCAATTAGGGCCTCGGGATAAAGTTGATCAATGGGGTTTCTAACGAGACTTTCTACCCATGTCCTAAATTAACCCTAGGACTTAATAAGCGGGGATCATTTATTAAGGGGAACGATCCCATTAATAAATGGGTTTAAAACTCAATTCTCTCCTGAAAAAACACAGTTTTAATCTTTACGGACTTAAAACCAATCTAAAGATTAAGGAGATTGTAAACCCAGATCCTGCCTTGGAAAAATTTATCGAGTATGGTGAAGTAACCCGACTGCTATCAGCAAAATTTTTTAATCTTCCTAGAAAAACTAAACTGAGGAGAGTGTGATATAATCCGTTAAATGATACGCAATCGCTGCGTTCGTTTAACTTAATCATAACAATCTTACAGTATAGCATCTCGCTCGATTCAATAATAGGGTGTATGGGAGAAAAAGCGATTGTGCAAGCCAAACTGTTAGGAAACTGTAACTGGGGCATCCGATGGGTGCAGATTGTCCGGCGCGAAGCCTGGGTGAATTGGTTATTCATCCAAGGTGAGATATGGGTCGGAATTATCCCGGGATTGATTTTTCTAAGTGTTGCCTGGAACGCTCAGGAATCACCACAAGTAGAACTTCTGCCGGTGTTAGCCGGGGGGACGCTCTATTTCTTGTTATATACTTATACTTTTTGTGTAGCGAACCAAATGATGGGTGTGGTGGGCGATCGCATTAACCAGCGCGATCGCCCCCTGTGCCGGGGTCTGATTTCTTATCACGGAGCCAAGCGGCGCTGGATTGCCAGCATGGTAAGCTTCTCAGTGGTGGGATGGCAGTTAGGGGTTTTTGAATGGACCCTGCTCTGGCAAGTCTGTATTGCCTTGCTCACCTTTGGACGATTCAGCGTAGAATGGCCCACGAAACACTTCTTTTTAGGACTCGGAGCGATCGCTCAAATGGCCGCAGCATGGCAGATGATCGCATCGATTAACCTCGTTCAGGGGACCTGGATCTTGTTAGTGGCAATTCTGTGTAGTGCGGTTTTAGGCATTCAAGACCTCAGCGATTTTGAGGGAGATTTGGCGACAGGGGTGAACACATTTCCGATAACGTTTGGAGATAAAGGCAGCCGAGTTATCCTTTGTATCAGCTTTTTGCTCTTGCCTTTTGTCATTCATGTGGGACTGTTAATGCCAGCGGGCTTTAACGCTCATTTACTCCCCTGGGCAGTCGCCCAAGCCTTCGCCAGTTGGGGGGTAGCCCTGCGGGTGATTTTCTATCAATCGCCCACTGCTGATCACGATACTTACCTATTAGCTTTAGGTTGGTATTATCTCGTTTTAGGCAGTGCAAGCGCCGCATTTTAAGCCGATTTAACTTTCCTTCAACACCCCTCAAAAAGTCCAGTGCGATCGCCCTAATCGGCGATCCTTTTTTTGAGAATCCAACCCCAAAATAGAAGGATTCCCACCTAAAAAACTCAAAAATTCTCCGGCCTGGGTTGAACGTAAATTCCCTGGATTATAAGTAGCGCGTCATTCCTAAAAAATTACCAGAAATTTGTAGGATTCCTCTAAACTCCTTGACTCCCAGGCGATCGCCGGTGCAAATCTGGATTTGCCTCCCAGGTTTTAGGAGCGATCGCCAACAGTGACGATTGATAAAGTGTCTACTTCCCTGGCTTCCTAGGGCAATCCAGATTGTAAGGTAAACCATGAGCCGGCAGGGCAATAATCAAAGCTAATTGGGGTAGGTTGCATCAACGAACCCACGCCGACTCGTGCTCGATGGCAAAATAGAGAAGAAGAAGGCGATCGCCCAGAGGCAAGCATGAATAAACAGGATTTAGCATTTACACCAGCCCTAGAGCAAGCGCAGCTTATTCGGACGAAACAACTCTCGCCTTTAGAACTGACCGAGCTTTATTTAGAACGCATTGAAACCTTCGATCCCCAGTTGGGCAGCTATTTTACCGTCACCTCTGAATTAGCCTTAGCCGATGCCAAAGCCAAAACGGAACAACTCGCCACAACAGATCCCCACAGCCTCCCCCCTTTCTTTGGCGTCCCAATTTCTATCAAAGACCTCACCGCCGTAGCGGATATCCCTTGTACCTATGGAGTAGCAGCTCTGCGGGACAAAGTGCCTAACCACGATCGCGCGGTTGTCACCCGCATCAAACAAGGGGGATTTGTCCTATTGGGTAAAACCGCCACATCCCAATTAGGCAGCCTTCCCTTTACAGAACCGGCAGGATTCCCGCCCACGCGCAATCCCTGGAATTTAGACTACACCCCAGGGGGGTCTAGTGGGGGAGCCTCCGCTGCCCTCAGTGCTGGATTATGTGCGATCGCCCAGGCATCCGATGGTGGCGGTTCCCTCCGAGGTCCCGCTGCTTGCTGTGGGTTAGTTGGGATTAAACCCGCCAGAGGTCGAGTTTCTCTAGCGCCCCTGGGGGATTGCGTCAATGGATTACTGACTCATGGGGCGATCACCCGAACCGTTGCCGATGCTGCTGCCATGCTCGATCTGATTTCCGGTTATGTTTCCGGAGACCCTTACTGGCTTCCCGACCCTGACCCGTCCTTTCTCGCTCATGCCACAGCAAAAACCGTAAAACCCTTGCGGATAGCCTTTGTCACCAAGATTGACCCGATTGGGGAAGCAGCTCCCGAATGTCAGCAGGCGGTCCTAAACACCGTGCAAAGCCTGGAAGAGATGGGACACGCGATCGAACAAATTTCCCTGGATTTAACCGATTTACTCCAACCTCTTACCGCGATTTGGGTGAGTGGTGTTGCCTTTTCTGGGATGCCGAAAGACATCCTGCAACCCATCAACCAGTGGTTTTTAGAACGCGGACAGCAGGTAACGAGCGGCCAATACTTGCAGGCTGTAGCCCAGATGCAAATTTTCTCCCGGCATCTGGTGGCGTCCTTGGAGCAATATGATGCCCTAGTCTTGCCGGTGTTTATGAGTCCAACCATTCGAGTTGGGGAATGGGCGAATCTCAGTCCTGAAGAAATTTTGCACAAAAGTTTTGAATGGGTGGCTCCCTGTCCCCTGTTTAATGCCACAGGTCAACCGGCGATCGTCATTCCTGCGGGATTTTCCTCCGGTTTACCTGTAGGCGTCCAGCTTGTTGGCCGTCCTGCCGGAGAAGCTCCCCTCTTAGCCTTAGCAGCTCAATTGGAAGCGGCTCACCCTTGGATCCAACACCGTCCCTCCCTCTCATGAGCGATCGCAGTCCTCTGAGTTGACGGATGCACTCCATCCCCGCCAGAAACCGAGTTCTGCATGGATATAGTAGTCACTCACCCGCCCATTTTATTAACGTTAGTTCGGGATAAGCTGCGTTTTCTCTTTCGCCGGCGCAGTCGAAGCCCCGCTTTGTTCTTCTAGCCTCCGCCTTTAGGCTTTGGGTTCTTCATCAAAAAAACCCTCTCCTGAGTAGGAGAGAGTTTAGGGGTTAGCTTGAGCTTAAAAATTAATTTGCAGGAATCGTTAAACCCGAGTCGTTAGCAGGTTCTGCTGACTCAGGTGCTGGGCTGGCTTCGGGTTCAGGTGTTTCTTGGTTTTCCACAGCAGGAGTAGTAGGTTCTGCTGGGGCCGGAGTGGATTCCTGATTGATTTCCGGCATGGTGATGTTGATATTCGGGGGCGACACGGGCGCAGCAGCCGGTTGTTCTACTGGAGCCTCTTGAGTCTGGGAATTGGGGACAGTAATATTGATATTCGGGGCCGGTTGAGCCGGTTCGGGGGCAGTTTCCTCGGCCTCGCCCGAAGTATCCGGGGTCCCCGGAATCACCCGTTCGATGATGGTCCGTTCTCGCTCGATAGTGCGGGTGGGAGCAGGTTCGGCTTGGGGCTGTTCAGGGGCCGGAGCGATCGCTGGGCTCGAAGCGCTATCACGCTGGGACGCATAATAGAGAGCTCCTCCCACTAACGCCACTAGAGAAGCCAGAATAATCCCCAACAATAAGCCTCGCGACGTATTTTCGTTATCCCGCTCATGCCGTCGGTTTTCGCGGACGTTTTCCACGACTCGGCCTTGCACATAACCGTCGTTATAACCTGCATTCTCTGCACGCTCAGCTCGGGCAGCGGATGGAGTTACCGGGGGTACGCTGGCTTGACCGTTCCCTTGAGGTGTGGAGTTCGCCTGTGAAGGGGTCTCGTTATGGGGATTGCGTTCGTTAGATTTCATAATCGGTTCTCTGGAAAGTATTCAATAAATAGGGGTAGGTAACGTTGGGAGTTGGATTCCGCATAGAACGCTGGGTTAAGCGTTTCCAAAAGTTCAAAGTGACTTGAAAAAAACGGTCAACACCGGTTTTATGTCCGGGTTTATCCCTGCTTCAGATTTAACCATCAAAGGAGGTCAAAACTCTATTTCCTTCAAAAATTTTTCTCCTGAATTGTTGCTGGTTTAACTGTTGCGGGGGTGCGGTACACCCCTTCCCCAAAAAATAGTTCAATAGTCCGGGTTCGAGAACCTGATAGGAAAAAAAATAGTGTGGGACTGAAAAACGCTTGTTTTGTGAATTACTCGAAAGATTCGAGTTGACAAAACGGCTTTCTTCCTGGGCATCCTCAAGGGCGATCGCCTTCTAGATAAAGAAGGCTCAGTGCAGGAGATGCGGGTTTACCTCCCTGTCCTATCCAGCCTGACCTTGGACCCTGGCGATTCGGTAGAAACTCCAGTTGCCTTGGATTCCTGTTTGGTTGAGGATTCATAACTGCTTTAATTTTCACTATACGGGGGTTTAATCCAATTAAAATCCCTCTTAAGAGGGATTTTAATTGGATTAAACCCAAAAAAGATATAAGCCAAAATAGAATCACTTATTAAATAAAAATTGTTTTGCTGATTTAAAGAGAGTTTTTATAAAAAAGCGGAGTAGAACTAAGGCCATAATACTTGGCTAGGCAGGGGTTAAAATTTTAGGTTGGATAGAGAAAAAACTGAGTACGGCTTCTTCAGTTTTATTTCCCTTGGAGGAGAGTTTTGTGGAGAACCAAGGTTAGCGATCGCCTTGGCAAAAGGAAATCCGGATCTGGCAGATGCTCTAGGGCCACTGTAGCAACCGATTAGGGTGGCAGCCAAGAGATAACCTAGATGCCCAGCCTATTACAACCGGCAATCTCCGCGTAGGGGCGCTTGGGTAGAGAACCATCTAAAATCCATTTCAGCCGGCCTATAAATTGCGATTTCCTCGGGCAAAGGCATCGGCTGCTCCAACCCCCTGCTCAGAAGAGTAAAATTTAATCCGGTATCCCCTGTGCCTAATTTTTCTAAAACTAGAGAAAATGTGGTAGAATGACGTTGTGTGAGCCTAGAGAACAGTCCTGTCCTTTCACTCTAAAGACACAGAAGACATAGATGTTTAAAACCACCTTAATTACAGGCTCGATCATCCTAGCATTCGTCTATATCGGATTTGGAGATCAACTTACGTTTCTCCCTAAAGATATGCAGACAAAAAGCTACGAAACTCGGACTAGCCTCACGAAATTTGGCAACGGACTCGTCCCGAAATGGGTTTCTAGGACCAAAGATAAACCGGATTCGTTTGAACGCACAGAAGAACAGCTGAAGCAAGAACAAAAGGGTAAGTGATGGAATTTCACGAGTCCCCAAACCTTGGTGAATTCAATTATAAGACAGACGCGCTCTAGAGCGCGTCTGTGTTTTTTCTACTTCAGCCGCTTATTTTTTCTTCAACCAGCTAAACATTGCCCGCAAATCTTTCCCCACTTCCTCAATGGGGTGCTCGGCTTCTTGGCGACGCATCGCCGTAAATCCAGCTTTACCCGATTGGTTTTCTAACACAAATTCCCGTGCAAATTGCCCGGTTTGAATTTCCTTGAGAATTTTCCGCATTTCGGCGCGGGTCGTATCAGTGACAATGCGAGGACCGCGTGTGTAGTCCCCATATTCTGCGGTATTGGAGATACTGTCGCGCATCGTGGCGAGTCCGCCTTCTACAATCAAGTCAACGATCAGTTTGACTTCGTGGAGACATTCAAAATAAGCCAATTCTGGCTGATATCCTGCCTCAACCAAAGTTTCAAACCCAGCTTTAATCAAGGCACTTAAGCCCCCACACAGGACCGCTTGTTCGCCAAACAAGTCAGTTTCGGTTTCTTCGCGGAAGGTGGTTTCCAGGATACCGGCGCGAGTGCCACCAATGCCTTTGGCATAAGCCATTGCGCGATCGCGAGCTTGACCCGTGGCATCTTGATACACGGCAAACAGGGCGGGGACCCCTTCTCCCTGTTCGTAGGTGCGGCGGACTAAATGTCCGGGTCCTTTTGGTGCCACCATCACCACATCCACATTATCCGGGGGGACAACTTGTCCGAAATGAATGTTAAAGCCATGGGCGAAACACAGTACGTTGCCTGCGCTGAGATTCGGCTCAATTTCATTTTTATAAACCGACTTTTGGACCTCATCCGGCAACAAAATCATAATCCAATCAGCAGCTTTCGCGGCGTCAGCAACGCTATGCACGGTCAATCCGGCGTCTTTTGCTTTGGTGGCAGATTTGCTGCCCGGATACAGCCCGACAATGACGTTCATGCCACTATCTTTCAGGTTGAGGGCGTGGGCGTGACCTTGGGAACCGTAACCAATAATTGCAATGGTTTTTCCGGCTAATAGGTCTAAATTTGCGTCTTCGTCGTAGTACATCCGGGCCATAAACAGACGTCTCCTTCCAGCAAGCTTCGTAAATATTGCAAACTTCGTATTGTATCAGATAAAGGAAATGATTTCTATGCAAATTTCAAGGTTGAGGGGTGGAAAAGAGGGTTCTCTCTGTTTCCTTCGGCTTAAAGCTACTCTAGAAATCGTAGGCTGACAATCATTTCCCAGGAAGGATAGAACCGATGGATGAAGTGGTAAAAAAGGTGGCCGCTTTGGGACTGCCTGGAATCATTCTGGCGATCGCCATGGCAACCACGGGGTTAACGGGTGCAGCGGCGATCGCCGCTGCCTTAGCCATGTTGGGAGGTCCGGCAGGGATGCTTGGCGGCATTGGCGTCTTGAGTATCACCGGGTTAATTGCAGATTATCTGACCCGGGAAAGTATCGAACAGTTACTTACCGATGTTTATCGCATCCGTTCTCGTACCGAACGCACTCAAACCGTTTTAGGCGAGTTGGCACTGTTGCCGATTTCGGAAGAGTTGAAATCTCGCTTGGAGTGGGAGGTTCGCCAAGTCGGCAACCAACAAGCCAATTTTGCCACCTCGATTTCCCCGATCACCCAGGAGGCGATCGCCATTTTAAACCAGGTTCGGGGAATCAACTATGCCTCAGAAAGCGACTTGAAAAATTCCCGACCCGTTTTTGTCCTGCGCGATGGCACCGTCGTTCGCACCTGGAAAAATCTGTTGGGAATTGACCATATTTTCTTAGCTGATGCCCAGGGGAATATCATTTATGGGGGGTTTGTCAGTTGGTTTGATAGCGACTCCCTGAGTGATGCGATCGCCCGGATGCGCACGGATTTTACTTAACCTGACGATGAAACGAATTGCATCCTTCAAAAAAGCGCTGCCCCCGACTTCCCTTAATCCGAGGGGAGTTGCCGGAAAGTTGCAAGGTTTTGATGGATTTGGCAACGCCTGAAACAGTGTCCTTGAGAAAGATTGCGATAAACTAAGTAAAACTTATGTTAGTGGTGTTTGCTGTGACTCAAAACAGGGCAAATGTCAACAACCGAAAACCCCCGATGCCACCGGGTACCCTATCGGCACTGAATTATTATGCATTGCTGGGCCTCTCCAATGGGGCGACGATACCGGAAATTCGGAGAGCTTATCGGGAACTGAGCAAGCGCTATCATCCAGATACGTCCAATCTCCCCCAAGAGGAAGCTCGGGAAAAATTCCAACAGCTTAAGGATGCCTATACAACCCTGAGTAATGACCGAGAACGTCACCTCTATGACGTGAAACTGAGGCTAGAGCGGGATGGAATTGGGGGCAATGGGGTAACATTACCTCCAAACTGGAAGCGCACCCCTGATTCTGCTCCCGGGAGGTCTACGGGAACATCTCGGGAACCCTCAGAGCGTCCCCTATCCCCTGGGGAGTTGTTTGTTTTATTAATTTTGGGCGTCACTTTGGTTGGCTGTTTGTTGCTGGCGATCGCCCTGGGGCTAACTCGCGAAAATCTCCCCTTACCCTCTCAGACTCAGGGTTCGTTCTCGATGCCAGTACAATCGGCGATCGCCTGGGATGGGAGAATTAACCGATCCGACTCTGATCCGACTCCGATCCAACTTTGAGGTTGAACCCGTGAGATGCCCTTTTTATAATAAATAGAGCAGGCGGCGACTGCGCCCGGTGAATCCAAACTGAGCAAAACTTCTAAACTTGATAAAGGCTAACTTTTTTATGACATTACCTTCACCGGATACCCCGCTTTATAACCATGCCCTGACTGCGATCGAGCAATGGTTAGAAGAGCAAGGATGCGAACAAGATGATACAGAACTGCACTGTTGGCGCGTAGAACGCCCGAGTTGGAACGCAGAACTCGTGCTAGATGTTGATCGCGTTAGCGTACGTTATCTTAATGCCGAGGATGGGGTGCAAGATGTTCAACGCTCCTTCAAATATTCCCTAAGTCGGCGAGATATTGAAGAAGCGATTTTTAGTGGGCCCTAGAAGGAGGGGGAAGAGGGAGAGATTTAAGCAAGCTAGATCAAGGACCCAGGACCCCTGAGATGAGACCCCCTTGGAGGAAGAGCTTAAACCTTGCCAAAACGCCGCTCGCGCTTTTGATAGGAACGCAAGGCATAATGGAACTCTTCGCGGTTAAAATCAGGCCAAAGGGTTTCGGTGACGTAGAGCTCTGAGTAGGCGACTTGCCAGAGGAGAAAATTGCTTAGACGCATTTCGCCACTGGTGCGGATCAACAAGTCGGGGTCCCCAACATCTGAGGTGTAGAGATGACGTTCAAATAAGGCTTCATCGATTTGTTCCGGTTGGATGAGACCCTGCTGTACCTGTTGAGCGATCGCCCGACAAGCTTGGACAATTTCTTGGCGTCCCCCGTAATTCGTAGCGATGGAAAAATGAATACCCTTATTGTTACGGGTATTCTCAACGGAACGAGAGATTTCTTCTTGGAGGGATTTGGGCAACGACGCTAAGTTTCCGACAAAGTTAATTCGGACATTTTCCTCCATCATCTCCTGGAGTTCTTGGCGCAGGACCCGCTCAAACAGGGTCATTAAAAAATTGACTTCCTCTAAGGGACGCCCCCAATTTTCGCTAGAAAAGGCATAAACCGTTAAGGCTTGAATTCCCCAATCCCGACAGCAACGCAGGAGGTCTTTGAGGGTATCGACTCCCCGCCGATGTCCCATAAACCGGGGCATTCCATGAAGCTTTGCCCACCGACCATTTCCATCCATAATCACTGCTACGTGCTTGGGGAGTCTCTCGCGATCAAGGTCAGCAGGCAACTCTTGTAAGGTTGATGGCTTGGTAATCATTTTTTCTCCCGTGAAGCCGATGATGGAAGACGGAGCAAGCGTAGCACGAGTGCCACCCCTTTGAATACTAACTGACGACCTAAATTTCGCAGATCCGGAGCAACGGTTTCCCGTTCCACGCTTTGCGAAAATCGGGCTTGTAGTAGTTCTTTCAGTTTACTGCTGGTTAAAGGTCGATTCAGTACACCCTTTTCCGCGAGGGAAATTGAGCCGGTTTCCTCAGAAACAACAACGCAAACACAGTTTTCAACTCGTTCAGTAATTCCCATTGCGGCCCGATGTCGGGTTCCTAACTGCCGGGAAGCGGTGCGATCGGACAACGGCAGAATCACCCCTGCTGCCATAATCCGAGAGGCACGAATTAACAGCGCCCCATCATGCAAGAGGGTACTGGTCTGAAAAATGGTCTGCAATAGTTCTTTTGAGACTTCGGCATTGATTTTTACCCCAGGAACCGAAAAATCTCGTTCGTCTATAGGACCGCTAGTTTCTAGAATCATCAAAGCGCCGGTACGGTTTTGGGAAAGCTCCTTAACTGCATCGACGATTTCATCAATTACACTATCGGGTTTGGGAATAATCTGGCGGTAGGGTTGAAACAGTTGGCGGATTTCTCCTTTACCCAGTTGTTCCAGAAATCGGCGGAACTCTGACTGAAGAATAACCGCCATTGCGACTGCCGAACCTAATACTAAGTTAGTTAAGACAAAACTCAACAACTTCATTTCAAGGCGGCTACTGATAGCTGCTGCAACCATCAGAATGATAAACCCGCGAACGATCCAGAGGGTCCGGCGTTCCCCAATGATGACGAGCACCATATAGGTCAGGGCCAGCACTAAGATGATATCAAGCGGACCTTTGAGCCATTGCCTCCAAATCTGGACGAGGTGAAGCAGCAAGGACTGAGTCCAGTTCGGGTCGATCGACAATTGCTCCCACAAATAGCTCATCGGATCTCGATTAACCTTGCGCTTCTACATGATGAGACTGATAGGCTGGCAATCTCGCCAGCCTTTTGTTTGTTGATGGGGTTTAACCCATTTTATTTTGGGGTGACTCGGTGTCAACACTGGGCGATCGCCCCTAACTGGAATCAGTTTTTAACCCTTTACCGGCTTGAACTCCAGAAGTTTTAATGGCTTGCACCGCTTGTACTTTCCCCGGAATTGCTCTTAACTCGGATGAGTCAGGCGTTCGGGTAGGCGATCTTGTCGAATTAAATCTTCGTAAGTTTCCCGGGCCAAGATGATATTAGCAATCCCATCTTTGACTAATACGGCAGCAGGTCTCGGCACGCGATTATAATTTGAGGCCATGCTGTAATTGTAAGCACCTGTTGCCATCACGACTAAAATATCACCGCTTTCAGTTTCTGGCAGGTGGGCTTGCTGAATTACGATATCCCCGGATTCGCAATGCTTACCGGCTATAGTAACAGTTTCGGTCAGGGGTGCGGACATCCGATTGGCAATCACCGATCGATAGACGGACTGGTAGGTAATCGGACGGGGGTTATCAGACATCCCGCCATCGACGGAGAGATAGGTACGGATTCCGGGAACCTGTTTTTGTGCGCCTATGGTGTAGGCGGTTACGCAGGCTGGACCAATGAGCGATCGCCCGGGTTCACACAGCAATTTCGGTAAGGGTACTTGTTGGGACTCACAGGCTTCGGTAATTGCTTCGCTAACTCCTTTCACCCATTCCTCAATGCTCGGCGGATCATCGGATTCGGTATAGCGAATGCCTAATCCGCCTCCGACATTCAGCTCGGTGATGGGTAATTGATAGGTAGCAGCTTTTTTTAACCACTGTACCATCACTCCAGCCAGGTCCCGATGAGGTTGCCGTTCAAAAATTTGGGATCCGATATGGGCGTGTAAGCCAATGCAGCTTAGGACGGGGTGCTGTTGAACAAATTCAAAGACTTGCTCGATTTGGTCGGGATCGAAGCCAAATTTACTGTCGAGATGTCCGGTACGAATATATTCGTGGGTGTGACACTCGATGCCCGGTGTGAACCGCAGCATGATCCGGATGGAAGGGTGGGCAGTTTCGGTGGCGATCGCCACTAAGTGATGCAAATCCTGCCAGTTGTCGGCAACGACGGTAGTGCCACTCGCGACGGCAAGCTGCACCTCTTCTTTAGACTTGTTGTTGCCGTGGAGGTAAATTTTTTCCGGCTGTAAACCGGCTTCTAGGGCCGTGTACAGTTCACCGCCACTGACTACATCAATCCCTAGACTTTCTTGGGCAACGATCGCGCAAATTGCCAAACAATTCCAGGCTTTAGAGGCATACAAGACTTGAGACTGACCTTTATAGTAGCGGGCAAATAAGTCCCGATACTGTCTTGCCCCTTCCCGCAGGGTGTCTTCGTCCAAAATATAAAGCGGCGAACCGAATTGCTCGACCAAAGTTATGACATCACAGCCGCCTATTTCTAAGCGATCCAGTTCATTTGACCGGGCTGTGAGGGGGAACAGTTCCTGATTGGGCGATCGCTTCTCGGTTGCGCTATTCGATTGAGTTAGATACTGACGGCCTGTTTTTTGAACCGTCTGGGTTTGAATGGATACCATATTTAAGAATTTGTATGGGGTTACGTCGAGCAAGGTAAGTGGCTTCGTTTTCCAGTGTACAATCGTCTCTTGTCCTTTCTCCTTAAACCTAGGCTGTTTTGTGCCTGTTTTATTACTTAACCGACTCACACCGGATCTGCTGGAGTCTGTGGTGGAACTCGATAAGCGTTCTTTGGGTGGAATGTGGAGCTTCGATGCTTATCAGCGCGAGTTCAACAGTCCAAACAGCGATTTACTCGTGTTATCGATTGCTCCTGCATCCGACTCGGCTAACTCCCCTGAATTTACTCATCCCTCCCCTCTGGTAGGAATCGGTTGTCTCTGGTCGATTCTGGAGGAAGCTCATATCACGGTGCTTGCTATTCATCCCGATTACTGGCATCAAGGTTTCGGTCAGTCTCTCCTTTATGGGTTGCTGACTTGCGCGCGCCAGCGAGGGTTGGAATGGGCGACCTTAGAAGTGCGTCGATCTAATCAACCCGCCTTGTCTCTCTACCAAAAATTTGGCTTTAGAGAGGCGGGCTGTCGCAAACGGTACTATAAGGATACGGACGAAGATGCCTTAATTTTTTGGCGTTCGGGTTTGCACAAACCAGAATTCACGGAAAGTTTAGGTCAGTGGGAAGTGATGGTGCGCGATCGCCTGAATCATTCGGAGTGGTCTTTATTCATACATCTTTAGGATGATTGCTTTTTGAGAGTTTTTGCTATAATGTTATCAGGTCTGGTGAAACATTAAAGCTACTTTGAAAAGTTGCGGTTTCATGACGTTAGCAACAGATGACCCTCGGTCTGACGGTGGAAATCTTCATTTCCGACTTAAATAGGCTTCTTTTTTACCATTCAAGTTTCTCTAGTAAAAACCACCCCAGGGTGTTTAAGGGGTAAATATATGACCAAACTGCTGTCTACACTACTGACGTTCGCGGTAGTCAGTCTGAGTTTTACCGCGATGGGACCGGCTACTGCAATGACTCCTGAATTTTTGGTCGCACAGGGTCCGGAATCAAGTCTAGAGTCTACGGAGACGATGGCTCAAACTGACATGGGCGATCGCGCTGATCTCGAACGGGGTATTAGTGATTTTGAGTGGGATCTTCCCAATCAAAACCCCCAAACTGAGTTCGGATCTCCAATCTTCCTCCCAATTCGTCTGACTGCTCCTTCCCAGGAAAACGAGTCAGATGGGTTAGCGGTTAAAATCGACCTCACTAACTTAGATCGGTTAGAACCTGCCCAGGGTCAACGCTGATTGGTTATCAAGTCAAAGGGGAGGATGGCGATCGCCATCCTCTTTTTTTTCTTTTTTAGTGCTGCACCTATTCTGAATTAATCCTTAACCCCTACCGCGCGAATCCTAACCCCGAAACCTTTCCATTTCTTTAAAAGAAACCGGAAAAGAAACAGGTTTTTAAACCCTATATTCCCTCTCCCGAATAAATTCATCCTAAACCGGAAAACTGATTCGAGTATATTAGGCTTTTTTATGCTTATTAGCCGACCGATAAAAGGGTTTTTTAACCACCGTTCCCGGATAAGTTTTCCCCCTAATTTCTACTTCGATTTGTTGACCGGCTTTAGTCAGTTCTAGAGGTAAATAAGCCATGGCGATCGCCTTTTCCAAAGTAGGAGACCAACTCCCACTGGTCACTTCTCCCACCCCTTGACCCTGGGATACCACGGGATAACCATGACGAGCAATATAACGTCCCTGCATTTCTATTCCCACCAATCGCCGTTTAACCCCTGTTTCCTTCTGTTTTTCTAAGACTTCCCTACCAATAAAATCCTCTTTCGTATCCAGATGTACCAGCCAACCGAGTCCCGCTTCTAAAGGGGTCGTAGTTTGGTCAATATCTTGACCATAAAGCGCCATTGCAGCTTCTAAACGTAGGGTATCACGACAACCCAGACCACAGGGAATCACCCCGGCATCTAACAGCGATCGCCACAACATGACTCCGGTTTCTGGATTTACCATCACCTCATATCCATCTTCTCCCGTATATCCTGTACGTGCTAAAAACCCATTCCCACCGCATACCGACCCTTGCAAATGTCCGAATGGTTTCACCAAAGATAGATCCACCTCCACAAACTGTTGAAGTTTTTGCACCGCCTCCGCACCCTGAACCGCGAGTAATACCTTCTGTTTGGATAAATCCTGCAATTCTACATCTGACCCTGAAAGTTGCGCCAGTAACCAGGCTTTATCTTCTGCACAAGTGGCGGCATTAACGATAACCTGAGCAAAATGCCTTCCTACCTCATCCAGTCCTTGATCATAAAAAATAATGTCATCCAGGATGCCGCCATTAGCATTAAGGAGAACTGTATATTGACCCTCACCCGGTTGTAAGCGAGACAGATCCGAGGGGACTAATCCTTGCATTTTCGTCAGCAAATCTTTCCCACACAGGGAAAACATCCCCATGTGGGAGATATCGAACATTCCGGAAGCGGTTCGGACTGCTTGATGTTCGGGGTTAATTCCCGAAAACTGCACCGGCATTTCCCATCCGGAGAACGTAGTCATCCTGGCATTAAGGGCGATCGCCTCTTCATAGAGGGGAGTTCGCCCGAGAGGTTGTACTGTCTCATTTGCTACTTTCGGTGTCACTGATGAAGACCTCCAAATGGGTTAAATAGTTACTATCTTAGGGGAAATTGGGTAACGCTTTATAAGTATCGTAACATCAACAGCCAATACGGTTTTGTTTCGCGGTTTGTTTTATCTATTACTCTGCCCTCCTGCCGCAAGCAATCCCTGCCTACAAACTACTCTCTATCCATCACTGAGCGCAAAAGTGAGCAGGAGACTGAGCGCAAAAGTGAGCCAGTTTTTCTAGGGGATGAGCTTATGCTGAAGACAACATAGAAATAGAGGTTAATTTTATGACTCAAATGCTCGATCGCCAACCGGCTGGTTTATATGTTCAAACTTCCGACTCTCCGCAAATTGCTTTTCCTCTAAAACATACGGAAGTCATTGCCCAAGTTGCCGGAAATCTCTCTCGGGTAGAAGTGATTCAAACCTTTGAAAATCCCTTTTCCACTACTTTAGAAGCGGTTTACGTTTTTCCGCTACCGGATGAAGCTGCTGTTGATGAAATGTTAATTAAAATGGGCGATCGCACGATAAAAGGTTACATCAAACAACGGGAAGAGGCTCAACAAATTTATGAACAAGCCAAGCACCAGGGACGCACTGCCGGACTCTTAGAACAGCAACGGGATAATATTTTTACTCAATCTTTGGCAAATATCCAACCCGGTGAGCAAATTGAGGTAATTATTCGCTATTCAGCGAGCCTGCAATTTGAGGGGGGAAATTATGAGTTTGTGTTTCCAATGGTGGTAGGTCCCCGCTATATTCCCGGCACTCCTATTGGAGACAATGCGGTAGGTTCGGGTTCGGCACCAGGACCGATGTCTCTGAATCAAGATACGGATTTAGTGCCAGATGCTTCTCAATTAAATGCTCCCATTTTGCCGGCGGGGACTCGTTCGGGTCATGATATTAAGGTGACGGTAGAAATTGAGGCGGGGGTGGAAATTAAAGCAGTGAGATCGCCTTCTCATCAACTCCAAATTTCCTATCAGGGAGAACGGGTTCGAGTTGTTTTATCTGCTAGTGATACTATCCCCAACAAAGACTTTATTCTCCGCTATCAAGTAGCGGGAGAAACGACTCAATCCACCCTGCTAACCCAAGCCGATGACAAAGGCGGGCATTTTGCTCTATATCTCATTCCCGCCATCAATTATGCTGCCGAACAAGTTGTCCCCAAAGATATGGTATTTTTGATAGACACTTCTGGTTCTCAAATGGGTCATCCGTTGGGCCAATGTCAAGAACTAATGCGCCGGTTTATCCAAGGAATTAACCGGAATGACACCTTTAGTATTATCGATTTTTCTAATACGACTCAACAGCTTTCTCCGGTTCCTCTCCCGAATACCCCCCAAAATCAAGCCCGGGCTATTTCTTATATCAATCAGTTGACTGCTGGAGGGGGAACAGAAATGTTACGCGGCATTCAAGCGGTGTTAAATTTTCCCGTAACTGATCCGGGACGGTTGCGGAGTATAGTTCTCTTAACTGATGGATATATCGGTAATGAATCTCAAATTTTGGCGGAGGTGCAGCGCCATTTACAACCGGGTAACCGTCTCTATAGTTTTGGTGCGGGAAGTTCAGTCAATCGGTTTTTACTTAATCGAATTGCGGAACTCGGACGGGGGATTTCTCGGGTGATTCGTTATGATGAAGCACCGGATGAGGCGGTAGAACAGTTCTTTCGGCAAATTAATAATCCGGTCTTGGCAAATATTCAGGTAACCTGGGAAGGTGAGGGAGAGTCTCCCCTAATTTATCCCGCGATCGCACCGGATTTATTTGCAGAACAACCCCTAGTCTTATTTGGATGTAAACCGGATGCTGCTGCCGGGACATTACATCTGTCGGGAATCGCTGCGGGAGGTACTCCCTATCAGCAACGGTTTGAGGTAAATTTTGAGCGCGGGGGAAATCCGGCAGTCGCCCAATTGTGGGGACGGTCCCGTATTAAAAACTTGATGAATCGGATGGTAAGTGGGGAAACTAAGTCCGGAGTCGAGGCAGTAACGGAAACGGCGATCGCCTATCAATTACTCTCCCACTATACGGCGTTTGTTGCCGTTAGCGATGAGGTACGAGTAAATAGTCCTGAGACATCGATTTCGGTGCAAGTGCCGGTGGAAATGCCCGAAGGAATGAGCTATCAGGGCATTTTTGGCTCGATGGGTACAGTTGTACAGGCATCTCCCCCAGAGTTGAAGGGTCAGATGTCTCGTCAGCGTCGGATGGCATCGAGTGCCCCCTTAGAAGTCGATTTTGTTCAGGAACGCTTAGAGTCCCAACCTCCCACACCCCCATCGTTTCCATCCCTTGCAAAGCCCTCCATACCCTCAATGCCGCAACAGTTTTTGAAAAAGGTGCGATCGCTGATTCCGGGACAATCTCCTGCAACAGCAGGGAATAATGTTCCTGATGCTGAGGAAGAACTACCAGGGGTAAGTTTCGATGAGTCAAAACTGGATGTCATCCCTCAATTTGAGACAGCGCCAGAATCCGGAGCACTACAGTTGAACGCGCCAGCACCGGCAATGTCGTCATTGGGGTTAGAGGTTGTGAGGGTGACGGGATTAGAACCCGAGGAGATCGCCTTGCTGACACAACATCTGCAATCGGTGCAGCTTCCCCCGGGGTTGAGTGGGGAACTCCTGTGGGAGTTGCTAATCACTCAAGGACGAGTAAAACGGGTGATTCTGGATGAGGATCAGTCTTCTGTAGAAAATCAAGAACTTGTAGAGGCCATCCGGCGATCGCTCTTGACTTGGCGATCGCAGCTTTCCCTATCTACTACCGTACTGCTCAGGGTGCGGATTTCCTCCTAAATCGTTTCAGTGCCTTTAGGTCCTACCCAGAACCCCGGCTGTAGAGACGCGAAATCTCGTGTCTCTACTCTACCTCGGTTGGAAAACCACTGAAACCCTTTACCTGTCCAAGTTTTTACTGGATATGACACCCTAGAAAGAAAACTTTACAATTAATTTTGTTTTTTCTGCCACTAGAGCCTATTCAAAACTAAAGTACCGTGCTATCTTTATTAAACCGCTTTTCCATTAAGCCAAAGGCGGTTGACAGAGGATGCTGTAGCTCAAACTTCAAACCCTCCCCGGTGGGATGAACTGAAGTCAGTCGATAGCCTGTCCAAAGTCGGACTGGAGAGTAAGAAAAATTTGCCTGTACTCAGGTGGCAGCGGCGATCGCTCTCCTGACACTACAGTGCTTGAGTCTTAGAAACAGACCATTGGCTGAAATCTCTGGTAAACATCCATCCCCGTTGGTTTCGGTGGGAATGGACAGATCGATTGATTGGACTCAGAGAAAGAAAACCCGAGAAATCTTCAGCTTAAACTTTTGAGTTGAGTCTCGCCGTTAACCGCATCAAAGAGTATTTACCAATTCCGAGAAGTTCCAGACCTCTTTCGTCGGGCACAGGTAGGGGAAAAAGGGTACAGTTTGCACTACCCGAAAAACCCACAAACCCAGAAGCCCGAGCAATTGTTGCAGGCTAGACCCTAGAAAGGCCAGTCTTGAGGGAATCAAAATTTGGATAAAAATCACCTTAGACTCTGCTATTTTCCCTGTCTGGGGGTAGAGGTACTCTGGGGATTGAACCCGAATAATCATAATTAATAACAAAAAAAAGGGTGGAACAAAAAGTCATGAAACTTTATAGCAATTACGGACACTTAGTTAAGTTTTTACAAGAAGAGTTGGCCCTTTCGCCCTCTTCAATCGATATGGCGCTGCGTCATGGAGAGCAAAATCTCGGCCCTTTACCGATGATCCTGTGGCAGTATGGCTTAGTTTCCCTAGAACAACTCGAACGAATTTTCGACTGGTTGGAGAACCGAACAGCTATGGACGGAAATCTCTAGTCCGAGGATAAATTAGGATGAGAGTTGAGAGAACTAAGGATGCTCGCATCCAGCTAGCTATTCAGGTTTTAACGGGAACATCATCCCCAGCGATCGCATTTTTATCCGATTTAAATTTAAAGCTCATTTAAGATTTCCGCTTCTGAGTTAGAAACGGAAATCTTTTTGATGACTGGATGATGCATTTGGGTTCCCGGACGGAATAGGGTCCTTAACCCAGAAAGGGCGACTGCCTTGTAAACGAAATATCCCTGACAAAAATTAGAGCAGCCAAGCCGCAATCCTAAAAAAACTTAAATTTTAACAACAAAGCCGGGACAAGCCTAGGACTGAAACTAGAGAGGCTGTCGCGAAACTTGCTTCTCAAAGCAAGCTTGGGTGTGGTGCAATAACTGTTCTCGACTATCGCTAGCAGTTTGAGTCAGCGTCGGGACTAAATTCCGCGCTTGTAAAGTCATGTGAAGCTGTAGGTGTGCCACATACTCACTGATGTCTTCGCGAACGGTAGCGGAGTGATGTTGATTCAGATTGTTAGCCAAAGTGTTCTCCTTCCCTCAACTTGCGTCAAGTCCAATATCAATAAAAGTTACCATTACTTGCACAAAACGTCTACTGTTGCAACAAACCTTAACGTTGGGGACCCGCTTTTGTAGCGATATGTAACGTTTTAATCGTCATCTCTATCACAAGTTGCGTTAGGATGAAAAGCCGAATCAAGAGGAACCCAGGGGAAAAGGGGGTGGCTCCTGAAGTCACACTAGGGACCCCTAAAGACGAGAAAGGTGTAAAAATCCTCAGAACTTGCTAAAACAAAAATAGGTGCAGCTTTCCTAAGACTCAGAAGCTCAGAAAAACTGCCCTAATTTCCAGGTGCTTTACGAGGTAGCTGACAAAGAGCTATTGCCTGTACCTTATCGCTCCGGAAACCCTCTAAAACAGACTTGTTGGAGCTGATCTCATGTTGTACTCCCCAGAGAATCTCGACCTACTCAAGCTATTTTTGGAACATACTCCCCAGGCAGTAGCGATGGTCGATCGCCAGATGCGATACCTGTTTACCAGTCGTCAATGGTTGAGAGAGTGCGGTTTCGACGATCACAGCGATAGGGGAAGTCTCTCCCCATCCGGCGATACCTTGGAAACCCAGGGAGTTAAGGCTCATGCTTCCGGAGGCGAGTCTCTCCTGGGTCAGTCTCATTATGAAATCTTACCTCGGTTTGGGAAAGCACAATCTGCAACCCAAAGCTCATCCCCAACATCCCCTAGAGACTCCGGCACTTCCCTCGAACTCTGGAAACAGGTGCAATCGGTTGGTTTGGCAGGGGAGGTAAAATCCTGGGAGGAAGAGGATGCAGCAGCCGGAGACGGCAATCTCCGAGTCCGGTGGCAGGTGCATCCCTGGAAAACCGAGTCCGGTGAAATAGGGGGGTTACTGTTATTGCGAGACGCAACACCGAAGACCCCGCAAAATGCCGATCGCCTTTCTTCAGTCAGTCCCCAACTATCGAGCAATTCCCATCGGCGATCGCGATCGGACGAAGGCGATCTGCGTCGCCAAAGTCACATTCTCGTTGAACTCGCACGCAGCAAAACTCAGGACAGCGGAAACCTGGAAGCGGCGATCGCAGAAATTACCGAAGCTGCTGCCAATACCTTAGCGGTAGAAAGAGTAGGAGTCTGGTTATACGATAACAACCGGACCCAGATTACCTGTATCAATCTCTACGAACGCACTCAGCGCCAGCATTCTTCCGGCAGTCTGTTACTCACTCATCCCTATTCTCAATATTTCCAAGCCTTAGAAGCCGAACGCGCTATCTCCGTCGATCACGCACTCACCGATCCTAGAACCAGAGACTTAGCCGATACCTACCTCATCCCCCTTAACATTACTTCCAAATTAGATGCACCGATTCGCATTGGCGGTAAAATTGCCGGGATAGTCTGCTGTGAACATATCGGCACCCCGCGCCGATGGAAATTAGGCGAACGCAACTTTGCCGCTTCCATCGCCGATTATACCGCCTTAGCCTTAGAAACCCACGATCGCATCAAAACTCAAACTGAACTGGAATCCGCTAACGACCAACTCCAAGCCGTTTTAGATGCCGTTCCCGGTAGTATTTCCTGGTTTAGCTCCGATCTCGTCTATTTGGGAGTTAATGGATATTTAGCCAAAACTTTTAACGCCAATCCTGAAACCTTTCTCGGTAAAAAAATTGGCTTTTTACAAGGGTCTCCTAAATTTAATCACTTAGTCCCGGAGTTTTTTAATAATCCGGCAAAAGAAACACAGCAGGAAATCGAAATGACCGTTCGCGGAGTCAATCGTCACTTTCTCGTTGTCTCTCACAAGTATCAACAGGGACAGGCGGCAGTATTTATCGGATTTGATATCACCGCTCGCAAAGCAGCCGAAGCCGCACTCCAAAAAGCCAATGAAGAATTAGAAACCCGAGTCAGTGCACGGACCAAAGACTTAACTCAGGCGATCGACCAATTGCAATCCGAAATTTACAACCGAACCCTCCTGGAAGAAACCCGCGACGTCTTAGAATTTTCTATCAATAATGCAGCGGATTCCGTCTTTTGGCTGACTCCCGATGGCCGATTTTTCTACGTCAACGATGCGGCTTGCATCACGTTGAGCTACTCCCGGAAGGAACTTCTTTCCCTGAGTGTTCATGATATTAACCCGGATTTACCCGCAGAAGTTTGGCCGGAATACTGGGAGGAAATTAAAGAATTTGGCTCAGTCCGCCTCGAATGCCATCATCGCACCAAGGATCAGCATAGTTTTCCAGTAGAAATTACGATTAATTATTTTCAAATTAAGGGTAAAGAATACAACTGTATTTTTGCTCGGGATATTACCGAAACGAAACGAGTTGAAGCGGAGCTACAAAAAGCAAAAATTACCGCAGAAGCCGCTAATTTGGCAAAAAGTGCATTTTTCGCCAATATGAGCCATGAACTACGGACGCCATTAACCACTATCATCAGCTATAGTGACTTATTGCAAGAAGATGCCAAAGAATTAGGGGTGAGCAATCGAGACTTTTTTGGGGATTTGCAGAATATTAATAAAGCGGGGAAAGATTTGTTAGTGGCGATCGATGATATTTTGGATTATTCTAAGATTGAATTGGGTCGCATGGAATTGGAGGTAGAGTGTTTCGAGATTGCCGAGGCGATCGCCCTCATCATGGCGCAGATCGAATACAAGTTAGTGACCAATAACAACAGCTTGTCCATGGGAGGGGATGCAGAATGGGGGACCATTTGCAGCGATCGCCCTAAACTAGAACAAGTCTTGTGGCACTTATTAGATAATGCCAGCAAGTTTACCCAAAACGGGGCGATCGTCTTGGAAATAACCCGAGAAGATACTCCAGATTTCCGGGTTTTAAATGCCGCCTCCAAGTATAAAAAACCTGAACTCGAAACCGCTGAGCAATGGATAGTATTTCGAGTCCGAGACAACGGCATTGGCATCACCCCAGAACAAATGCAGCAGCTATTTGAGCCATTTAGTCAAATCCATAACTCCGAGATCCATCATGCCGCTGGCACAGGATTAGGATTAGCCGTGGCACGTAGCTTATGTCAACTAATGGGAGGGGATTTATTCGTAGAAAGTAACTCCGGAGAGGGTTCTACTTTCACCGTTTATCTCCCCGCCAATCTGGCTATTATTTCCCGAGATACGAAGGCGATCGCACCCCCAACCACCACAAATTTTCCTGAATTGCTTCCCCTAGAAGATGAGAATCAGTGGCCTGAAGGAGAAGGATGGGTATTTGACGATGAGTAATTTCAAACCGCCTTCATGACTGGTGTAGGGTGCGTCAGACCATTAAATTAATGGAATTAGCAATCTCGTAGGACTGTGACGCACCTTTACCATCTCATCCAGCACAGAAAGCTATGAGGAATATCAGGGGTAAACCCTACGGCATAGCCAACCCTTTACCTACTCCCCACAAAATGTACCTCCTAACAGGGGGAACCGTTATAGATATCGAGTAAGCTGAATGCGATAACGTTCTTTTTTTGTAACCTGGACTTCTCCAACTTCCAAACGTCCTTTCCCCCGAATGGCAATTAAATCGTTAGGTTTTACTTGGTAACTGGTTTGAGAGATATCTTTCCAGTTGACGCGGACATCGCCGCTATTAATTAAATCCGCCATTTTGCTGCGAGACATCCCAAATCCGGCGGAGGCGATCGCATCTAAGCGCATGGATGCCTCTACCGTAGTTAACTCTTTCTTTTTGGGTTCACGAATCTTTAACTCCCCCAAATCAATGCGCTGAGTTTTCACCGGCACCGATCGCACCTGGGTTAAACTCATTTCAAAAAATTCTACCAGATCCGGCGAGACGATCGCCTGTGCACCCCGTTCTCCCAGCACAATAATATCCCCGATTTTTTCGCGGACAATGCCGGTAGCAAGGATGGACCCTAAAAAGTCGCGATGAGTGGCGGAATCAAACAAAAAATTACCGGCGATTTCTAACGCGGCTAAAGGAACATTAGCAGCCTCTAACGGCAAATCGGAACGGGCGATCGCCACCCGTTGTCGTTCCGCTTGGGGGTATCCCCCGGAGGCTACCAAATGAACCTCAGTTAGGCGATTAAACGCCGTCTGGGTTTCCACCAGTTCGATCGGGGAGAGAAAATCCGTCACCGCCACTTCCCATGTCTTAATGGCGCGATCGGCAAGGTCGAGGGTGCGAGCCATTTGCTCGCGATTTTCAACTCCTTTTAACAATTCTTCCCTTGGCAGCATTCTGGCAATAATTCTTTCTTAACAGTAGGGTTTATTTTATCCTTTAGACCCCAAGGGTGACTGGGGAGGTTGAGTAATTTCCCTGGGTATCCTTATTTTAAGCCTTCCCATCCTTGATCACCCTAGACGGAGGAATGCTCCTTAAATCTGACTCACCCAGAGCGATCGCACAAGTTCAGTGCCAAAATATTCTTCCTAGGGTGAACCCAATCTTGTCCTACCTACGTTACATATTAGAGATGGCTCTTTTTTTCCCCTCAACTAGGGTTGGAGTTTTCAAAATGTATGAACAGTGAAGTCATCCCACAAATCCTCGCCTTATTCGATCGCATTGACGAAGAAACTTCGGCATTTCAAGCCGAAACGGGATTAAACTGTCCCCCGGGATGCGGCAAGTGCTGCGAAAATCCAGATATTGAGACAACAGTCCTAGAAATGATGCCTTTAGCAGTCGAATTATGGCGCACGGGAGAAGCAGTAGCTTATTTAGAACGCCTTGCTACCCTGAACGAGTCCCAATCTTGTCTATTTTATCGCCCGGATCCGTTTGTACCTGGAAATGGTCGTTGTAGTGTGTATCTGTGGCGACCAACCCTCTGCCGATTATTTGCGTTTGCGACGGTGAAGAATAAGCAGGGGGAACCGGAATTGGCTGCTTGTGTGCGGCAAAAGCAGACGATTCCGGAACCAGTAGAAGCAGCAAAAACGGCGATCGCCTCGGGGATGAGTGCTCCTAATTTTGGAGAAATTGCCACCGAAGTTGCTAATATCGAACCCTCTTTAGGTAGCGAGTTCTTCCCAATTAATCAAGCATTAGAACGCGCGTTACAACGAGTCGGTCTATTTGCTCACTTGAGTTTTGGAGAGCAGAATAGCGACTCCGTAGCTTAAAACTATCTATTGCCGATAGGCAGTTCAGAAATGACTGAATTCGTGAGACAAAACCCGAAAGAAATCACTAATTTAGTAGTTTCGCGTTTGTAGTAACAAGTTCAGTCGTTTCGCGATTTCCGGATTTACCAATCTCTACAACCAGTAACTTAGTAGCTTTTCCTTTTATAGTAACGACTTCAGGCATTTCTGAATTTACAAATTTCTAAAAATCATCTTATTTTTACTCTTCCAAGTAGCTTTTTAAGCCTTCGAGCTCTAGCTTTCGTAAAATCAGACTCGCTTGATTAATGGCACGAGGGGAACCGTTAACAACGATAAGGTATTTGCCTCTATTGAGACGATTGCGATAGGGTAAAGCGTCGCCACTCCCAAACGCAACTCCGGCACCGCCTCCGACAAAAAAGCTCCCCATTGCACCGGCGATCGCACCGCAGAATCCCCCAATCACATGATTGCCAATTTCACCCGCCCAAATAAAGGTTTGTAAACCCGAAATGATACTAAAAGTGACACCAGCCGCAAAACCAAAGGGTATCAGCCAAGTTGCCATTAATTTACTTTGTTTAATTGCTTCTTCGTTGGGGTCGATTAAGCCATATTCATCGGCACTTTTATAACCCCGACCCAGGATGGAGACTTGGTTAAGGGGAAAGCCTTCTGTTTCAAGGACGGAGTAAGCAGTTTCTGCCTGAATGCGGTCGGATACAACGGCAACGAGATAGTTCATGGATGAAATCTATAGGTTAATATACGGGTCTAACTTGGGTTTGATGGGGTCCCGATGGCACAAATACCTTTGACCCCACTCTCGGTTCATTTTAGATCGAGTTGGGACCGAAGGCTGTTTTGCGATCGCTTTTGCTTTCTGGTCTTGACAAATATAATTTTTTATGATATTCAGTTAGCCGATAAGAGGACTATTTGGGATAAAAGGAAGGGGTTTAAACCGGGGGATTTGGGGGAAAAAGAGAGTTAACCGAAATTAATTAATCCCTTTGGTCCATCACCATTAAAAAAAAATCCGCCGATTTTGGATGGTTTATTGAGATATTTTTGTTAAAAAACTTAGCCCAATTCAGAAGATAATACGAGTCTGATTTTTAAGGGGAGGCAGGATAGAGTTGTGCTTGATTGTGGTAACTTTAAGCCCTAATCCCGGTGCAGGAAGAAAGTCGAAGGAGAATCTACCGGGCCTAGGATCCAGCGGTAGCAAGGGAGGAAAGCGAAAATTCTAGTCCCTGAAACCTTAAAAATTTTAACTCATTGAGCTATAGCAGACCCTTTCCAGTTAAAATGACCTACTGCAACAAGTCTGCCCGGTAGACCGATAGAGCAAGATTGCACTGCGATCGCCTTTCCATCGGACCGTAAGCGACCCGTTGCCTCCGGAAACTCCCCGGTAAGAGGAGACTGCTGTATTTTGTTGCCACCCAAAAGCTGACCATGCCCAAGGTTCTTGTCTCCGATCCCATAGACCAAGCTGGACTGGATATCCTCTCTCAAGTTGCCCAAGTTGACGTAAAAACAGGGCTCTCCAACGAAGAATTAGTTCAAATTATCCCCGAATATGATGCCCTGATGATCCGTTCGGGGACCCGCGTCACTCCAGAAATCATAGAAGCCGGTAACCAACTTAAAATTATTGGTCGTGCCGGAGTCGGTGTAGATAACGTAGATGTTCCCTCTGCCACCCGTAAAGGTATTGTGGTAGTGAATTCTCCCGAAGGGAATACCATTGCTGCTGCCGAACACGCTTTAGCGATGATGCTCTCCCTTTCGCGCTACATTCCGGATGCCAACCAGTCGGTTAAAAATGGCAAGTGGGACCGTAAAAGCTACGTGGGCGCTGAGGTTTACAAAAAGACCCTCGGCATTGTCGGATTAGGCAAAATTGGCTCCCATGTTGCTGCGGCTGCGAAGGCAATGGGAATGAAGTTGCTTGCCTTTGACCCTTTTATTTCCATCGAACGCGCCGATCATCTCGGATGCCGGTTAGTTGATATGGACTTGCTGTTCCGGGAATCGGACTACATCACTCTGCACATTCCCAAAACTCCAGAAACTGCCAATCTCATCGATGCGGCTGCTATTGCTAAAATGAAACCGACGGTGCGGATTATCAACTGCGCTAGAGGTGGCATTATTGATGAAGCGGCTTTAGCCCAGGCATTGAGCGAGGGACGAATTGGGGGCGCAGCGATTGATGTTTACGAGAATGAACCCCTAGAAGCAGATTCTCCGTTGCGAAGTCTGGGAAAAGAAGCCATCCTCACCCCCCATTTAGGTGCTTCTACGGCGGAAGCACAAATTAATGTGGCGATCGATGTTGCCGAACAAATTAGAGATGTCCTCCTGGGATTACCCGCGCGATCGGCGGTGAATATCCCCGGTTTGTACCCCGATGCGTTAGAAAAGCTGCGACCCTACTTGCAACTGGCAGAAAACCTAGGCAATTTGGTCGGTCAGTTAGCTGGGGGTCGGGTAGAATCCCTAAATGTGCGACTACAAGGGGAGTTGGCTGATAATAATAGCCAGCCGATTGTAGTGGCAGCACTCAAAGGTTTACTCTCCCAAGCCTTGCGTGAACGGGTTAATTATGTGAATGCCAGCATTGAAGCGAAAGAACGAGGCATTCGCATCATTGAAACTCGGGATGCTTCTATTCGCGACTATATGGGTTCCTTGCACTTGGAGGCAAAAGGCTCTCTGGGGGATCACTCCGTGACGGGTGCGCTGTTAGGGGATGGCGAAATTCGGATTACTGATGTTGATGAGTTCCCGATTAATGTCCCCCCGACTCACCATATGTTATTTACTCGCCACCGGGATATGCCGGGAATTATTGGCAAAATTGGCTCTCTGTTGGGGAGTTTTAATGTCAATATTGCCAGTATGCAGGTGGGCCGCAAAATCGTGCGCGGGGATGCGGTGATGGTATTGAGCCTGGATGACCCCCTTCCGGAAGGGATTTTAGCGGAAATTATGAAGGTTCCAGGTATTCGAGACGCCTATACGGTAATGTTATAGGAGTAAAAGTTTCAGGAAGATAGAGGACGGGTTTTACGTCCCTGGTGTCAGGGTTGACTTGATTGCAGACAGTATTAAAGGTTTCCTGGGAATCCCAACGGGCAAAGTAGGTGGGTGATTCTATCGGGGATCAAAACCTGGAATGGTTGATGTCTGAAAGCGTTTGACCCTGACACTGTGCGATCGCCCCCCATTCTGTTCTCCCAAAACGACAGCAATCAACCGCAAATCAGGACTCGGAACTCACGGGCTATGGCAAACAACTGGTGGGAAATACAAGTGCTCTGCGATCCCGCGTTGGAAGATTTAATCTTCTTAAGGGTGGAAACTTTTGGGTGTCGCGGAACTGCCAGTGAGATGAAAGGCCATTCCTGTTTGATTTCGGCCTACTTACCTCAGGAACAGGCGCATTTATTGGATTTAGCGGCCCTCTCTTTACTCTTTCGTCAAGATGCCCTCTGTGTAAATCTGCCGGTTCCAGCAGTCCAGTGGAATCTGATTGAGGAGGAGGATTGGTCTAGTAGTTGGAAGCAACATTGGCATCCAGAAGAAATCGGCGATCGCTTTGTAGTTAATCCAGCATGGCTCCCCATTCCTGAGACCGATCGCCTGGTCTTGCAATTGGATCCCGGGGTTGCCTTCGGGACGGGCGCTCATCCGACCACTCAGCTCTGTTTAGAGGCCCTGGAAATGCGCCTCGGATATGAAGAAACTCACGCCACGATCGCTGATATTGGCTGTGGTTCCGGTATTTTATCCATCGGTGCAATCTTATTAGGAGCCAAACAGGTTTATGCGGTAGATACTGACCCCCTGGCGGTGAAATCGACTCATCGCAATCGCGAGTTAAATCGGATTGATGAATCAATTTTGCAAGCCGCTTTAGGTAGCATTGAGATGGTTGCACAACTCAGTTCAGAACCCGTTGATGGCATTGTTTGCAATATCCTGGCTGAAGTGATTATTGATTTAATTCCCCAGATGGATGCGATTTCTAAACCGAGCACTTGGGGGATTATTAGCGGGGTTTTATTAGAACAAGCAAAACCTGTGGCTGACACCCTAGAACAATATGGTTGGGTCGTTGCCACACTCTGGCGGCGCAAAGATTGGTGCTGTTTTACAATCCGCCGAAATTAACTCTTTCCTTTCTCTGGAAAGCTGCGCTTAGAGTATGCTTTGGGGATGTTTAAGGGGAGGTTTTAAACAACCGAGGACGCGCGTAAGTATAGAAATAGGCGATCGCAGATAACCCGGCGATCGCCACCATGACTCCTCTACCGATTCCAGAAGATACCCCCGGAAAACTCACCGCTGTTGCCACCCATACCCCTAAAACTTCCACCAGGGCGACGATTCCCCCATAATGCTGGGGATCCCAGTAAGAAATCGGACTGATTAGGCGATAATCGCTCAAAGGGAAAAAGTGCCGGTGCGCATCATCGTGATGAACGGGCAAGTCTCCTAGGGAATGTAGCACCATACTCATTAATATTATTTGTCCCGTTTCCCACCCGCAATAATGGGCCACAATTGCGGCTAAAACGGCGATAGGAATTGAATGAAATAAAGCCACCCAATTCTGAACCCCGGGTTGCCAATAACTCTGTGTCCAAATTTGACGTTCAGGCAGTTTTTGAATGAATTTCGCCCAAAAATAGAGCAGAAATATAGGCAGATCGGGAAGAATGGCACCCACAACGATCGCCAAATTCGCGTGCGGAAAGGGAAGCGAGGTAAATATAGCGAGATTGATGATCGCGTGGCTGGGTGTATTCATCCGGGATTTCTTCGGTATATCAGTTCTCCCCCTTAGGATATCCGACTGGCTGCAACCATTTCCTACCGCGTCCCTACATCAAGATGACAAACCTCCTGGGGAATGCTACGGATTCGCCCCAAATTAGCCTCCTCCGGTTTCCTTACAGCAGGGATTCGAGTTGGGGAATCAGGGTTTCAGCGCTGACAAATCCCTCAAATCGCTGGACAGGTTTTCCCTTTTTAAATAAAACTAAGGTAGGCAAAGCATAGATGCGATGGTCTGTTGCCAGTTGCTGATATTTTTCCGTATCAATTTTAACGACCTGAAGCCGATTTTTCAGGCGATCGTTCACTTCCTCCAGTACGGGACCCATCATTTGACAGGGACCGCACCAAGCAGCGTAGAAATCCACGAGAACAGGGGTTTCTGACTCCGTGAGCATTTCTTCAAAACTGGCAAACTGTTTTTTAACGGTCATACACTTAAACGGCTCTTTTGAACCGAGGATTACAATATCTCTATGATAGCTAGAGCGTTGATATCCGGTGGGAGGGGATAAATTTTAGGGTGTGCACCCTGGGTTAGAGGTTCCCTACCTCCTGGGGCTAATCTCCCAGTTTCGGCCCTGATGTATTGCCCCCTCCTAGAAACCTGAGCAGGGTATTTATACAGGGTGAATTTTTTAAAGGGTTGATTTATGCTGGTTATAGGATAGCAAAATTAGGGACAATATGGAGGCAAAATAACGATTGGTAACAATGGGATTAAATATTGGAATTATTGGCTGTGGTTATGTGGGTATGGCGTTAGCTCGTCGATGGCGGGAATTCGGACATAGTATAACGGCGACAACGACTCGGGGCGATCGCATCCCGGAACTGGAACGGGTGGCGCAACGAGTGGTAGTGCTCAAAGGAAATGAACCGGAGGCACTGGCATCGATGGTGGAAAACCAAGAAGTCATTCTGCTAAGTGTGGGTGCAAGCCAGGGGACAGTGTATCAAGAAGCCTATTTAGACACGGCTACTACCCTGGTGCCGGTGTTAAAGCAAGCCCCCAGAGTCCAACAGCTTATTTATACCAGTAGCTATTCCGTGTATGGGGACCAACAGGGAGCATGGGTGGAGGAAACCTCCCCAGTCACTCCGGCAAATGACAATGGGCGCATTCTTGAACGCACTGAACAAGTCTTGTTAGACGCACAGAGCGATCGCCTGAAGGTCTGTATTCTGCGTTTAGGGGGAATTTACGGACCTGATCGAGAACTGGTAAAAATTTTTAGTCGGATTGCGGGGACAACTCGTCCCGGCAGTGGGGAAGACTGGAGCAATTGGATTCATTTAGAGGACATTGTAGCGGCGATCGCCTTTGTCTGTCGCCACCGTTGCCAGGGGATTTACAATCTGGTCAATGATGTCCCCTTGCCCATGCGAGAACTGCTTGATCGCTTGTGCGATCGCCACGGTCTCGCTCCTATTTCCTGGGATCCATCCGTTGCTTCCGTGCGTCCGTATAATGCGCGGGTATCGAATGGGAAACTCAAACGCGCGGGCTTTCAATTGCGGTATCCAGAAACCAATATCTAACACCCAGGCTATTCCCTAGGCGATCGCCTCACGGCAAGAAGTTATACAGAATGCCGGAGACACGCTCGCAATATCTGAAACGGCGTGTCTCCCTATAGAGATAAATTTTTTCTAACCCAGGTAAATCATTATAGACTATGGCCCGCCTTACGCAATGCTGCGACTTTCCCGTTGAGGTTGGCGAGAAGACACGCTGGAAAGATCGATTAAGCGTTCTAGCTGCTGTACACGCTGACGCGGTTTGACGACCATGGCAGCCAAGTCGGGCATCTCTTGCCAGCAATGGGGGCAGAACCAATAAACACCACTATTACGAGCATGGCGGAGTAAGGAACTTGAGCAGCAAGGGCAATTGTTCATGATTTTTTTAAACCTGTTTCAGAATAATAAATGAGTAAGTCGAACCTTGAAAAGAGAAATTTGCAGTTCGGGCACAAGAGGTGATCGCATCCAGGGCGATCGGTCTGCGAGTCCGGTTAATTTCCACCTAAACGCCGTGCTTTGGAGAAATAAAGTTTGTCCATACCGAGGACAAGTCCAACAATTAATAACTGCACGAACCAAGGTGCTAAGGCAAAGCCCCAGATAAAGCAAACCACCGCTGTTAAAGCTGCCAGTACAAAAGGAACGTCAGAAGAAGATCGTAAATAAACCCAGACAGATCCAAAAGAAATGGTTAATAGCGTTAGATAGGCGGCGGGCATGGTTAGGGACTCCTGGCACTTCAATCGTTCGTCAGTCCGAGCTGAATTCAGCTCATATGATTGAAGTTAAAGCAAGAATGTGAAGATAGCGTGAAGAGTAAGGGAAAAATCGAATTTTTTTTTATTTTTTTTTGAGCCGTCTTTTGGGAGGCCGATTCCTAGTCTGTTTTTATTTTTTTGGGGGGTCATATTCCAGGAGCAACCGGGAGAGATCTAGGAGGGATCGCGGTATATTCACTTAAAATCAAGGAGAAACCTTTTGAGGATCAATCCCACCCGCCTAATTTTTACTGTTTTACAGTCTGTTGGGTAATGCAGGGTAATATCTATAAATAACCCGGTAACTTCATCTACCTAAAGGAAGATCTAATCCCCTAAAATGGAGGTGTAAAAACCCAGCCATTTTAAGTGTACGGAACGGGGAGCGTCCCGGATCAAGGGTTTCTTCACGGGGATAAGAAGGAGTTTATTTACCTAGGTCATTGGGAGAGTTAAGGGGGTGGTTTGGAGTATTACCCTAGAAAGCTAAAGCGGGGCATTGGGATGATGATCAAAGACGGAAATAGGCTGGAAAAAGGCAACTGCGCGACCCCTGGATTGATGATTGAAATCCAGATTTTCTCTTTTAGGTGTCCTGACAACTGCGACCCTACTCCCGGCGCGGCCAAGCCTTTTCGGGATCCCGAAGCGGCAGGTTCAAAGATGATTTTCTGGCTTTAAACCGGCGATCGCGAAATTAAAAAGCATCGGCGGTATTCCCGATATAAACGAGCAAAGCTCAGGAAGCATCCCTGGACGGGTTGCATCCCAAGTGGGGAGAATCAAACCACAAAAAATACCCCCTTCCCTTACCCTTCGAGTTAGGCCGGGGGTAAAATAGGCAGGTCAAACTACTCACAGGTCGTTTGCGATCGTGAGTTCAGTCGGTTGACAGCGGTGAATGTAAACAGCAAACCCTTGAGCACCTTCACTTTCGAGATCTTCCAGGTAGCCGGCTTTATAGCCCTCGGCTTCTTTGGCACTCATAAAGGGGCCAAAGTAGTAGGTACAAGTCGGTTCGGCAGTAACAATTTCAATCCACCAAGCAATCCCCAGCTTTTCCAAATAAGAAGTAAAAGTTTCTTCAATCGTTTGTGCTATTTTCATCAAGACGCTCCGCGATATGGGGGACTATAGTTACTTACGAGCTTATGAGGGTGATTGTACGCAAAAAAGAGCCGGCGAACCGCTAATGGGGACACATTTTAAAAAATAATCATAAAAAACTGGGGAATGTCGGGGGATACTGGAGACTAAGACTCCCAGCCTAGAGCCGATGCCACCTGAGCGGCTAGATTCATCGGTTCAAAAGGCTTTGCAATCACTGAGTTTACTCCGAGTTCTGAAAAGCGGCGCTGATCGGCATAAAGAACTTTTGCCGTGAGCAAAATTACTGGAATTTTTTGGGTTGAAGGATTAGCCTGGAGCTTTTTAAACGTAGCAGGACCATCCATATCAGGCATCATCACATCCAATAGAATTGCATCCGGTTGTTTGGCTTCAGCTACCTGGAGTCCTTCATTTCCCGAACTAGCGGTTAATACTTCCCAACCTCCAACCATTTCTAGGCTGAGTTGAGCAACTTCTCGGATATCATCTTCATCATCAATGACCAAAATTCGTTTAAAATTCACGCAGACCTCCTGAAACAAGTAGCAGCCCTGACTCTGATGAGCAGGGACGAACAACGAAACAGAGCAGGGTCATCCCCCACCCTCGGGATCTCAGTTTTTAGTGAGAACTAAGAGTCTGAGACAAGGACACGATTTATCGATCGCCAGACGATTTAGGAGAAAAGATAGGAGCTTAGAGAAGCAGGAGAGCAGAACCGAAGTCTCGCCTCGGTAACGGCTGCTCGATTTTTCTATTTTAACGGCTAGAGGACCCAACGGGAAAATTTCCTTTAGGGGGAGTGGGGCTTACCCCCAAAGAAGAGCAGCCCCAAATAAAAGTGAGGGAGTTAGGGGATTGGGGATTGGTCACGATCGCCGTTGAAATGGAGCGATCGCCTCAACAATTGGCGAGGCGATCGCAGGGTTGCTGCTGGGACCTTTCTGGGCGGGTCCTGGATGCTCTGGAGTCAAGGGTTCTCCTAGGCGATCGCCCGCTTCCTTCCCCTCTGCTTCCTCCAAATTTCCAGACTCGGTAGAATCTGTGTTTCGGTCCCAGGGGTCAGGCGAGTGGGTTTCCACCGGCAGGGTGAAATAGAAGGAACTGCCCTCTCCAACAACACTTTCCACCCAAATTTGACCGCCGTGATGTTCCACAATACTGCGACAAATGGCTAAACCTAAGCCGGTACCCCCCTTCTTGCGAGAGTCAGAGGCATCGACCTGTTGGAAGCGTTCAAAAATCGACTCCAGTTTATCCAAAGGAATCCCTCTTCCTTGATCTTTGATGTGAAAGAGCACTTCCGGATGAGCAGAGTTGGGGAACCCCTCAGACCCTCCGGAAGTGAGAGATGCAGATAACCACACCGTCCCCCCTTCCGGGGAGAATTTCATCGCATTACTCAGTAAATTGGTCAGGACCTGAAAAATGCGGTCGGGGTCCGCCCACAATTGAACGGGAGTCGGGTTAACGGTAATCGTCACCCCCGCCTTATCTGCCATGGTCCGCATTGCATCCGCTGCCTGAATCGTTAAATCAGCGGCATTACAAAACTGAGCGCTCATCGTCACTTTACCCGACTGAATGCGCTCTAAATCCAGAATGTCATTAATTAAACGGACCAGCCGGTCCGTATTGGACACGGCGATCTGTAACATCCGTCCCGCCTTTTCGGGATGAGACTCTAGCAGTCCATTCGCCAGCAGACTCAAGGATCCGCGAATGGAAGTTAAGGGGGTTCGCAGTTCATGACTCACCACCGAAATAAATTCATCCTTCATCCGTTCCACCCCTTGGCGTTCAGTAATATCCTTAAACGTGAGGACCGCCCCTTTGATTTCATTTTGTTCTTGAATAGGGGTACTGATGTATTCCACAGGAAAACTCGACCCATCGTGACGCCAAAACACCCCAGTGCCGTGATGAACCGAACCATCGGCGATCGCCGCGTAAAGCGGGGCGCACCCATTATCCACGCCCCCTGCGCCGCCATCGTTAGGGTCGCCCCCCTGGGGTGTCACAAAACTCGGTCCTAAAATCATCCTCAACGGTGCGCCTAACAATTCCCCCATTGAATATCCCAACATTTTCGTCGCTGCGGGATTGACAAACGTAGTATTTCCTCCGCAATCCATCCCACAGATTCCTTCACCTGCGGAATTCAAAATTAACTCATTTTGATGACGCAGCCGTTCCAGGGAATCTTCAACCCGTTTAAGGTCCGTTACATCTCGGGCGATCGTTGAAACTCCAGTAATGCGCCCTGCGGCATCCTTAATTGGAGAAATTGTTAACGAAACATAGATAGGTGAACCATCTTTTTTCAGATGCACCGTTTCATAATGATCAATGCTAGCCCCTTGGCGAATCCCTTCGAGGAGGCGTAACTCACTTTCTTGACGGTCCGGCAATACCAAAATCGAAATCGATCGCTCCTTCACTTCCTCGGGGGTATAGCCATAAATTCTCTGAGCCCCGGTATTCCAGCTTAAAATAGTTCCCTCTAAGGTCTTGCCAATGATCGCATCATCGGAAGACTCGACAATCGAAGCTAGACGCAGACGTTCCTCCTCTACCTGCTTGCGTTCGGTGACATCGCGCCCAATCACCACCAACCCTTTGCGGCTACCATCTCCATGAAAGAGTGGCACTTTCAGGGTATCTAAAATAAGTTCTCTGCCATCGGAACGGGGGATCACTTCTTCTTGATGGGAGAGAATCCCATATTGCCATGCCTCTTCATCCGTTTGTTCACATTGCACAAAAGCCTCGCGATAAAACGGGACTGATTCACCAATCTCAGAATCTTTTTTCCCCAGGTAATCCACCCCTTCCAGGTCAAAGACTTTTAGCATGGCTTGGTTAGCTTCTAACCAAGCCCCGCGTCCGTCTTTAAAGCAGATGGCATCGGGCATGGCATTAATTAAGGTTCGTAATTGTTCTTCGCTTTCTCGCAACGCCGCCTCAGCCTGTTTGCGATCGGTAATATCGGTTAATACACAGATTGACCCGACTCGTTTATTGTTTTCGTCCGTCACCGCATCCGCACGCAGCCAAATGGAGATCGTATTGACTGGGCTGTTGAATTCCAAGCCTAGGGGTGAGACAAAGCAACGGGGAGTCCGTCCATGCATGAGCACTTCCGAACTCCAGCTATTCCCCTGACGGATTAAATTAAAAACTTCTTCCCCAAAGCTGGAGTCGGCAAATAGAGAAGGTAATCCACCTGCCTGGTTGAGTTCCTCAATGGTGCATTCAAATAAATCTAGGAAGGCGCGGTTGTGATAGATAGCCTGACCCGTGATATCGATGGTTAGGACCGCATCACTGGTACTTTCCACCGCTTGGGTAACGCGGATCAAGGCTTCTTGAGCTTGTTCGCGCCGGGAGATTTCCGTCCGTAACCGTTCATTGGTCCGCTGGAGTTCGGCTGTGCGTTCTGCCACCAGTTCTTCGAGGTGATTGCGGTAGAGTCGCAGTTCTTCTTCCGCGAGTTTACGCTCGGTGATATCCTCGACTAAGCCGATCGCAAATTGCAAAGAGCCTTGGGTATCTCGAATTGAAGATACACTCAGCCGTACCCAGACCCAGTTACCTCGGGCGTGGATGTAGCGTTTTTCTAATTGGTAGCGATCGAGCTGACCCGCGAGGAGTTCCTGAAACAGTTGTCGGGTGATGGGCCGGTCCTGGGGATGAGTGATCCCTTCAAAAGTGAAGTCGCGCAACTGAGCATCGCTATAACCCAGCATGGCTTGAAGTGCGGGATTTGTTTTCAAAAATCGCCCCTCTAAGTTGGCGATTTTCATCCCGATCGCCGCCCCCTCGAAGGTGGTACGGAAGCGATTTTCACTCTCGCGCAGGGCTTCTTCTGCTTGCTTGCGTTCGGTGATATCCCGGCAGGTATAAAGCAGGGTTCCCCCTTCAATCTCTAAGGGTTTGACGCTGACGAGTAAGGTCCGATGGTTGCCATTTTTATCGACGATGGTCCGTTCGAGGTTGTGGATTTCTCCGAGGCTAGCCAGTTCTGAACCCTCAAATACGTCATTTCCCAGGAGGTGGCTGATGTAACCCCACTGTTGCGCTTCTTCTACGGAATAGTCACAAATAAAGCGGACTGCGGGACTGATATAGGTCAGGGCTCCGGTACTGTCAGTGATGAAGACGGCTTCGGAGATATTGCTTAGGGTAATGCGGTGGAGTTCTTCGCTAGCTCGTAATGCGGCTTCCATCCGCTTGCGATTGCTCAAATCCCGGGCGACGGTGAGCAGGTTTACGACGCCGTTTTTTTCACCGATTGGGGTGGCGGCTAGCTCCACTGGCACGACTGTACCATCCATGCGCACAAAGAGTTGTTCCATAAAGGGAACGGCTTGCTTTTCGGTTAAAAGCTGGTGAATTCGCTCCTGAACCATCAACCGTCTGGTTGGATGGACAAAATTCATGATGGGTAAACCCACTAAAGCTTCAGGGTTAGGAGCGCCTAGGAGTTTTGCTCCGGCTGTGTTGATAAAGTCTATTTTTCCGCCACTGTGGACGAGAATGGCTTCCGGGGAAAGTTCGACTAACCGACGGTAACGCTCCTCGCTTTTAGCCAGGGCGGTTTCCACTCTTTGACGTTCTGCGCGATCGCGCAAGGCGACGATGCCGTAGGCGAGGTCATTTGCCAGTTCTTCCAGGAGTTCAACTTCGGGAATATCAAAAGCATTGACTATTCCTGAATAAATCCGGAGGCAACCGAAGGTTTTGTCTTTACCAATCAGAGGGAGGGCAATGGTTGAGTGCAACCCTTGTTTTAGGGCAGATTCTCGCCACAGAGCAAAACTGGGGTCCGTGTCAATGTTTTGGATTAAGCAGCATTTGCTAGTCCGAATGCAGGTCCCGGTCATTCCCCCAAATTCTTGGTTTTGCTTCCAGGAAGTCTGGATCTCTTTTAAATAATCTGTGGCCTCTCCAGCCCAGGCAGCAGGTTCTAGGAGTCGGGTTTCCCCGGACTGGGGCAATTCTTCGGTTTCAGACAAGGCTACCCAGGCTAATCGGTAACCGCCTGTTTCAACGATGATTCGGCAGATGGCATGGAGGAGTTCGGATTCGTCCTGTGCTCGAACCATGACTTGATTACATTCCCAGATGGTAGTCAAGGCGCGATTGAGGGAGCACAGTTCCATTTCTACGGCTTTGCGATTGCTCAAATCATGAGCGATCATGGAAAATCCCACTACTTCTCCCTGGCTGTCTTGCAATGCGGATAGGGTGGTGTTGGTCCAAAACCGCTGACCATTCTGGGTAGTGCGCCAGCCTTCATCTTCACATTGTCCCGCAGTGGCAACCAGTTGCAGTTCCTGTTCGGGTTTGCCGCTGGCAATATCTTCATCAGGATAAAAACGGGAAAAATGCTCGCCGATAATCTCGGTGGCAGAATAACCCAGCAGTCTCTGTGCGCCTCGATTCCAACTGGCAATTCGTCCGGCTGAATCGAGCAGAAAAATCGCATAGTCCCGAATTTCTTCAACAAAGGCACGGAAGAGGCGATCGTTTTGTTGCAGGTGTTGTTCGAGTTGTTCTAGCTGAGGACTACTAGACAGAACTGATGGGGTGGTCTTTTCTAGGTTGGGGTCCTGAACTGGGGTAGACTGGGGGTAACGAAGCAGGACTCGGGCGTTTAATAGCTTTTCGACTCGAAATAATAATTCGTCAGCCTTGATGGGAGTGGCGATCGCATCGTCGTAATTCCAAAGGATTTTGTCGAAGGTTGAACTTTCTCCCCTATCCAGGCGGGGTTGCACCCGATCCCACTCTCCCGGGTGAATCACCAGCAACCGAGGAATATCAAGAGTTTGGCAAGAGTTTCTGAATTCCCGGGACAGGGGGTGAAGCTCCAACCCCAGGCGATCGGCAATGCACAAGTTTATGTCATTCAACGGTAAAACATCTGCGTCACTCAGAAGGCAGTCAAATTCACTCGCCACCGTGGTTATGAGTTCATAGTGTTTGCCTAACTGCTGTAGCAGTAGGTGACGAGTTGATTGTTCCTCGATTAGGAGCAAAATGCGGTTCATAATTTACCCTAGTGGTGGCGGCTCCGTTGATCCGAATTGTTCGTCCCTCCCTCTAGGGGAGTCTTGGGCATTCTAGGGTCGGTGGCCTCCCATCGCGTCCTGATCTGCCCGCCGATAGAAAATTTTTCACCCCTGAAGCCGGTACAATTTGTTCGGTTCTGTTCCCGTGCCAGATTTGTCCGGTTTTGACCCTGGGGCGATCGCGCGTTTGCTGTCGTTGGGTTTGGGTTGAACCCCTAATTTCTGGTTGTCTACTCTTTCTACTTTAATAGATACCGTTGTAGCGGGATACACATCTTAAAATTCCACACTCTGGGTTCGTTGCCCTCCGGTGTTGTTTTAGGCGGGCGTACTCTGGGAAGTGAAGGTTTGAGACTGGAGAAATGGCTGAGGAAAATTTTTTACAATTTTTAATCTTTTTAGAGTAAATTCCCCCCAGTACCTTGTCAAGTCAGTTTTCGCGAAAAGGCGATCGCCCCTGACTCATTCTAGAAGCGACTGCCCTGCCCTAAAAGCGGGCTCAACACTCCTTAAAATTGCCATCAGTTTTCTAAATTAGGAGGATAATTTTTCTGGGCGGGGGAGCGTCTGACTCCCGATGCGTAAGCAATAAGGAAGCTCAATCAGGGGAATAATTTTCTAAGGGGGGGAAGCATCTGGCTCCCGATGGGTAAGCAGTTCTAAGGAGTAGGGATCAAGAAACTCCGACTTTTTTCTAGGGTCTATCTAATTTAGAGGGGCAGCGGTCCTCTGGGGGTTATTTATTGTTAATTTTTATGAAAATATCTTGAGTTTTTTTCTTTCTAATTTCCCCCTTTGGGGGGTTGCTCCCCTGCACCTATGACAGGGGGCAACTTTTGGAGAATAAAATACCTAGGAAATTAGCAGCGTTTTAATTGGATCAATAACAACACAATTTCATCGATCGCCGTTCTTAACATCTCGGAGGATTGGTCCGATTGATTGACAAGGATGCTAAACAACAGCGTATTATACTCAGCATTGGGAACATAGCCCGATAAAGTAGATACCCCAGTTAAAGTGCCGGTTTTGGCCCGGACAGTTTGGGCGGCAGGAGTATTCCGAAATCGGGTTCGTAATGTGCCACTGACCCCCGCTAACGGTAAAGCCTCCCGGTAAATATCAAAATAGGGGGAAACTGCCATCCCTCGAAGGGTTTGGACGAGGGCTTCAGGACTAATTAGGTTCTGGCGAGAGAGTCCGGAAGCATCCACTAAGTCGTAACTGGTCGGATCGACGCCCAATTCAGTTAAGGCGGCTTTCAGCACTTGTAAACCGGCCTCTACGGTCTCTTCAGGCAGGGGACTGTTACCTTTACCTTGGGGATTAGCACCGAGCGATCGCAATAACACTTCTGTATAAAGATTATTACTTTTTTGTAGCACTTCCACCGCGAGTTCAGACAGGGGGGGTGAGACGATCGCCGCTAATTCTCGCTGATTCGGTGTATCTCGAAATTGGTCACTCACAATCTCCCGTCCTGTGGTAATTCCCACGGCGTTTAACGCTTGACGGAAATACCCCAAAAAGTTCTGCGCCGGTTCTACTACGGCGATCGAGACCTCTTCCGGGTCGGAACCCACGCGCAACTGACCCGCAACTCGCACAAGGGGTCGCGACAACTCTCTGCCGACGTTCAAAAATTCCCCGGTATCCGTGGCAACTGTAGTGGATCGATTATCAATTTCCCACCGAGTTTGTTCTGTAGGATTGGCCCAAGTGACTTGCAGGGGTTGGCCTACGGCTTGGGGAGTCAAGGTGAAATCAATGCTATTTTGGTTGAAAATCAGGCTGTTTACAGGTGCGCCATAGCCCGCCTGAACATCTTCCCATTCCCAGTTGGGATGGACGGGAGAACCGGCAAAATAACTATCCTCACCAATGAGTTCGCCAATTTGCCGGATGCCTTGTTGCTGAAGTTGTTGGGCGATCGCCTCTAACTGAATTTTCCCAATCGTCGGGTCTCCCCGTCCCACAATCCGGATGGATTCGATCCGTTCTCCTGTGGGATTAGGACCGTACACAGAGGTGCGAATCCGAAACTCGGGGCCGAGATGATGTAAGGCAGCAGCACTTGTGAGCAATTTTGCATTAGAGGCGGGAACAAAAAAACGCTCAGAATCGCGACTGTAAAGCGTGCGATCGCTTCCCTCCTCCAACGTTTCAACCAGTATTCCCCACCGTGTTCGCCGAAATTGAGGCCGGTTGAGAATCCCGGCGATCGCGGGTTCTAACTGGGATTGGCAAATACGCGGGGGTGGAGTGGGTTCCGTTTGCGCCCTCACTTTGGACGGTAAACCCGCCAATATCAGCGTGAACAACAGTACCTTGAACACCGACGATTGACGCGCCGTTGAAGTGACTTTCTGGCTGGGTACAGCGGGATGCTTCCCTTTTGGGATAAAACTGGCTCTTCGGGGATTGCCTATCGATTTCAGGGGTACACAGAGGCGATCGAGGGTAAATCTAAACATAAGCGGAAACGAGGGTCAGAATAAACAACTGTGAGCAACCGGCAAAGCGCTTACTCAAAGGAAAAAATGGCTATTCCCTTGACTGCAAACGCGGGGGTATTCACCCGGTTTAAATGATAATCCGGGAGACCCACCCAAAAAGCAACTATCGGGTTTAATCCTAGCTTTTCCGTATCCCACCCAGACTGGGCTTTATTATTGTCGGCAATCCTGTCCCATTGAGCAAGTAACCGTTAGCGTAAGTTTAAACCGAACCCGGTGGACTCTCCGAGCTTGTAGAGATACCGTCTTTCTAATATTTACAGTCGTTTCTTTCTCTGTTCGTCATCCCAACTTCACCGGTGACCCCGAACCGGGATGGTGTAAAGAGACTTCAAGGGTTATCTTTACAGGTGCGGTAATTGACACTCGATCCATGCACAAAACCGAACTTAACTCTCCCTTCAAGTTAGATATATTAAATTTCAGAAAGAGGTAAGCGATTCCCAGCTCAACCTAACATCAATTCTTGAAGAGGTAATTCATTATGGCACTCATTCGTTACTCACCCTTTCGGGAAGTTGACACGTTACAACGAGAAATGAACCGATTATTTGACACCCTTTCTTCATCCCCTGAAACTGAAAATGGAGGACTGACTTTTGTTCCTCCTGCGGAACTGTCAGAAACCAGGGAGGCGATTCTGTTAAAATTAGAAATTCCCGGTATGGAAACCGAAAATCTAGACGTCCAAGTGACAGCAGAATCGGTGGCAATTAGTGGGGAACGCCAATCCCAAACTCGCACGGAACAACAAGGCATGACGCGCAGTGAATTTCGTTACGGCCAATTCCGCCGGGTCATTCCCCTCCCTGCACGAGTGAACAATACTCAGGTACAAGCGGAATACAAAAATGGCATTCTCCAACTCACTCTGCCAAAAGCGGAAGAAGAGAAAAACAAGGTCGTTAAAGTTAACATTGGCTAGAATCCGACGAGGTGCATGACCCTCACCCAGGGGGTACAGCAGTATCCCCGGGGTCAACCCTTGGGTATTCAGTTTAGAAGTAGATGAAACCTTAGTTTGAAGGGAAGATTTTAGGACAAAAACCCCAATTTGCTGACAAGCCCGGAGAGGATTTGGGTAAACCCCGAGACTTTCCAGGATTAATTGATCTATCTTCAGAGGATTGTGAGTTCTGCCGAGTTCGATTACTGTGGAATCAGGGGGAGTGCGATCGGTAACCGAGTCACCTTCGCCTCCTCGATTTTTGCAAAACTCTACGGATGGATATAAATAATAACGATGTCTTTTTCTAAATTTTGTGCGAAGTGGCGAACACTTATCACTTATCTATTAACCGGGGTTTGGGGTGCGATCGCCTGGTTCAACCCCCTCGGGTCTTTATCCGCTACGGCAACCCCTCTGTCTCCCTTTGATTCCCGGGCCGCCAACCCAGTAACGGTGGCGCTACAACCCAAGCAAAACCAGGCAATTGGAGGCAACTTTGTCAACGCAGCGGTTGACCTGGTGGGACCCTCGGTGGTCCGCCTGAATACAGAACGCACGATCGCCCGTCGGGATGATCCCTTTTTTAACGATTCGTTGTTCCGAGAGTTTTTCGGGCCGGATGTGCCGGTCCCCCAGCAAGAAGAACTATTACGGGGTCAGGGTTCGGGTTTCATTATCGACGGTGGTGGTTTGATTTTAACCAATGCTCATGTAGTCAGTGATGCCGATCGCGTCACAGTGACCCTGAAAGATGGTCGCACATTCGAGGGTCAAGTGCGCGGTACCGATGCAGTTACAGATTTAGCAGTGGTCAAGATTGATGATCCTGGGGAACAATTACCCGTAGCACCCCTGGGGGATTCCTCACAAGTGCGAGTAGGGGATTGGGCGATCGCCGTTGGGAATCCGTTCGGGTTAGATAATACGGTCACATTAGGGATTATTAGCACTTTAGAGAGGTCCTCGTCCCAGGTTGGTATCCCAGATAAACGGGTAGATTTCTTACAAACCGATGCCGCTATCAATCCCGGCAACTCTGGGGGTCCGCTTTTGAACGATCGCGGGGAAGTCATCGGGATTAACACTGCCATTCGTCCCAATGCCAGAGGAATTGGATTTGCAATTCCCATCAACAAGGCGAAAGCGCTAACGGATATATTAGCCAGAGGTGAGACGGTTACTCATCCTTTTATCGGGATTCAGATGGTGACTTTGACTCCAGATCTAGCACGACAAAACAATCAAGACCGAAACTCTAACTTAATTGTCCCCGAAATTAATGGAGTTTTAGTGATGCGGGTGGTGCAGAATTCCCCCGCAGAAGCGGCAAGGTTGCGCCTCGGCGATGCGATCGTAGCAGTGGATGGAGTACCTATCACCAGTGCGGATCAATTGCAACGGATTGTGGAAAATAGCGGGGTTGATCGCGACCTTCGTCTCACCGTTCAACGGGGCCCACAAACCCTGGAATTGACCGTGCGAACTGCTCAATTGGGCAATACGCAATAAGAATTCAGAGAATTTTGACGCCTTTTTTCTGAACAAACTTGATTGCATCACTCTCAACGGTTCCCCTCTTTTGCAGAGGGGAACCCAGTTCCGGGGGCTTATGATAAAAAATCATCAGTGTTATCCCCGAATGAAAATTATCCGGTTTAGCATATCAATTACTAAAATAAAAAGAGAGAAAGTTCTATAAAATTTTAATAGATTAACCCTGTAAATTTTTTAGAATTTTACTTTAAAAAATCTAATCTTTTTATTCTAAATATCAACTTAATTTTCTTTATTTTAAATAACTTACCCTGGCTCATTAAAATAGACGGATTGCAGAATTGTCTTAAACCGATTCGCCTTTAATCCCGGGGATTGGAGACTTCGAGGAGGGGCCAGGGCTAGGAGACCCCAGGACCGGGTAAAAAATTTAGTTTACCATCGCGATCGCATTATGAGATCCTAGAGAGAGTCAACAACGGTTAATTCATTTCTGTACCGATGGAACAAGATCGAAAGTCAACGGTCGTCATCACGGGCGCATCCTCCGGGGTCGGTTTGTACGGCGCGAAAGCCCTGGCGAAACGAGGATGGCACGTGATCATGGCCTGTCGGGATTTAGCCAAAGCTGAAAAAGCCGCCCAGTCTGTGGGAATGTCTCCAGACAGCTACACGATTCTCCATATCGATTTAGGCTCCTTACAAAGCGTGCGTCAATTTATCAATGACTTCCGCGCTACGGGGAGGACCCTGGATGCTTTGGTCTGCAATGCGGCTATCTATATGCCGTTAATCAAAGAACCCGTGCGGAGTCCTGAAGGGTACGAACTCAGTGTCGCGACGAATCACTTGGGTCATTTCCTCCTATCTAATGTCATGTTGGAGGATATGAAGCGATCGCCTGCGCCAGATAAGCGCATGGTCATCCTGGGAACCGTCACTCACAACCCTGATGAACTCGGTGGCAAAATTCCACCGCGTCCTGATTTAGGGGATTTCAAAGGGTTTGCCGAGGGATTCAAAGACCCTCACTCGATGATTGATGGCAAACAATTTGAGCCAGTTAAGGCGTACAAAGATAGCAAAGTCTGTAATGTGCTGACGATGCGGGAACTTCATGAACGCTATCATGAATCCACCGGAATTGCGTTCACGTCTCTGTATCCGGGATGTGTTGCTGAAACGCCGTTATTCCGAAACCATTATCCCCTCTTTCAAAAACTCTTCCCGCTCTTCCAAAAATACATTACGAAAGGATATGTATCTCAGGATTTAGCAGGAGAACGGGTGGCGGCAGTGGTTGCCGATCCGGACTACAAACAATCCGGCGCTTATTGGAGTTGGGGAAATCGTCAGAAAAAAGATGGCAAATCTTTTGTCCAACGGGTTTCTCCTCAAGCTCGCGATAATGATAATGGTAAACGGATGTGGGATCTCAGTGCTAAGTTAGTGGGACTTGCATAAGCAACGGGATCAGACAATCGCGGTTAATACTAAAATCTACGGGGGTTTTTACTTCCGTAGATTTTTATCATTGATTGCCCTTCAAAGTTCACAGTTTGATATTATCCCTCGATAGGTCTGAAGTATGTCAAAGTCGCTGAAGGCATCGACGGAAGGATTAGCGATCGCCGATCGCGCAAGGAAGCGTTTAGGTTGGACAAAAACCAGTACAGCACGGTGGTGGCAGGATGCTCATACGTCCCGCGCCACCCTACGTCGATTTTGGCAGGGCGATCGCATTCAACAGGATATTTTTATCGCTATTTGTGCCGTAATTGGAATTAGTAATTGGCAGGCAGTCGCCGATAGGTCCGAACTCGATGCCAGTCCTATTTCTACTGAGTCCACTCCCCTTTTAGACTGGCAGGAAGCCCCGGATCTTAACGGCTTTTTTGGGCGCGATCGCGAGTTGGCCCAACTAGAACAATGGGTTCCTCAAGCTAAAATCATTACCCTGACTGGAATCACTGGCATTGGCAAAACTTCTCTAGCTTTCGCCTTTGCCGATCGCATTCAATCTAATTTTGACTGTTTAATCTGGCGATCGCTTCACCATTCCCCCTCTTTACTTTCTCTGTTGGATAGTCTTTTGACTCCCCTAGATACTCGCAGTGCCGCTGATATTTCCCAAGGCACTGCCCAATTAATGCAGCACCTACAACACCGTCGCTGTCTCCTTATTTTAGATGGATTCGAGGCTGTATTGCACTCCCCAGATCTGGCCCCCGAATACAGTCATTTTATACAGACATTAAGCCGCGATCGCCATCAAAGCTGCATTCTGATCACCAGTCGTGAACAACCCCAGCCAGTCGCCCTGGACGCAAAAACCGTGCGCGGTTTAACCCTCTGTGGATTGCAAAATGCTGCTGCTTTAGAGTTCCTAAAATCCCGAGGATTAAGTGGCAAAGAATTAGGACTTTCTGCCTTAATTCAACTGTATCGCGGTAACCCTTTCGCCCTGAAAATGGTTATTCCCTTTATTCAGTCGATCTTCGGGGGAAATGTCGCCGCTTTTCTGAATCAGAATACCCTCATCGTAGGCGATCGCTTACGAACTCTCTTGCAACAGCAGTTGGAACGCCTGTCTGATTTAGAGCGAGAGATTCTATATTGGTTAGCAATTTGGCAAGAACCTGTCTCATTTTGCCGCCTGCAAACCCATTTTCTGCTCTTAATCGATCCGGCTGCTTTATTAGAAGGAATTGCTAGTTTAGAGAGGCGATCGCTTTTAGAACCCTGGTTTGGGGAGGATTTATCTTCATTTACTTTGCAACCCCTGGTGATGAAAACAGTCCGGGATGAATTAGTCGAACGCGCCACGGCGGAAATAAAACGAGTGGTGCAAAGTCATGATATCCGGTATTTTAAGGTGTTGCGATCGCTGATGTTAGTGAGACCCGGAACTGATGATATTGCAGGCGATCGCATTATTAATCAACTCCGGGAGAATTTATGGCAAGTTTACGGTGGAACACTCCCCCAAATCTTGCAGAATATTCTCTCTTTGTTACAAGATAAATCCCCGTTGGCAGCCGGTTATATAGGCTGTAATCTGATCGCACTTTTGAACCCGCTAGATTTGTAAAGGCGATCGCCTCGCCGTTTTTTTTCATCCAGACCCGGAACTGAACCGTACAAAGTTCTAGGTAAGTTCAATCTATTTTTGTTTGTGAGAAAAAATATTGTCTAGTTTACTTCCCGAAAATAGTAGATATTTCCCTCCCTAAACCGATAGCTCACAAGATAGCATTTATTCAGAAGATGCGCAGCGAATTAGGCTAAAAATTCTGTATCCCCCTAAAAGGAGAACTCTTCCTCTGGGTTTACGTCAGCAATAAAAAAATGGATAATTTAGAGATGCCAGTATTTTTTACAGGGTCGGTTCCTTCTTTAAGCACTTGTCCCTTTCCAGTCTTGTTAAAGTTAGACACTTCCTTAATTCAATAGCAAGCAAATCAACTGGAAATAGTTCGAGGAACCCTAGAAAAATTGGCGATCGCATCAGGGATAGGAGTTGAGGGGTTTGACCCCTCACTCCGTTGCAAAAAATGTCATACTGTTACATGACTTACGCACCTCCACCCAAAACCGGGATTTCTGACCCTCATGGCGGGATGAAACCTTTTGAGTCAGAAAGAAACCCCTTTTGAGGCGTAAAAGTGTCACCAGACTAACGGAACCCAGTTTATAAACTTCTGGAAACAGTAACCGGAAATACAAAGGTTCCCTAAAATCCGGAATTTTTGCCCCCAAAATAGGGGAAGCAAAAAGACAGGCACGGTGGGGGGTAAAAAAACCTGGAAGTTGACATAACCCCTTGTTGAGAATCAACAATTGGAGTACGGCCAACCCGAGGGTTAAACCAAACAGAACTATCCTATGTTGACCGTTCGGGAACGATCGCTGCTATGGTACGCCAAAATGAAGGGTTTGTTGAAAAAAAACACGAATCTAAAAGATTAAATCACAGTAGGAGCGCTGTGTTTACCCAATTCTTGCGCCAGATTCAGAAAATAGTACCCGATCTGACGGGGGTAGCGGTGGTCGGGATGGCGACCCTTTGTAGCACCGGCTTAGTGCTGGGAATCAGGGGACTCGGAGGTTTGCAGCCTTGGGAACTGATGGTTTTTGATCGGATGATCCAGTGGCGTGCCGACGAACCCCCGGATCCTCGGATCACGGTGGTGACCCTCGGCGAAGAAGATATCCAAGCCCAAAGATGGCCCCTATCTGACCGCACCTTGGCTCAGGTATTGGAGAACTTGCAACGATATGAACCCGTGGCGATCGGCTTGGACCTGTATCGGGATCTGCCCCAACCCCCCGGTCATCCCGAACTGCTCAAGCAATTAGAAGCCCCCAATGTCATTGCGATTAGAAACGATTCCCCAGGGGTAAACCCACCCCCCAGCATCCCGGAAGAACGCATCGGCTTTAATGACTTAGTAAGCGATCCCGATAGCCCCATTCGCCGAAATTTAATGAGCTTCGTGCTGAATGAGAAAACTAATTTTTCTTTTTCCCTACAACTGGCGAAGCTTTATTTAGGGGAGAAAGGGTTTTTTCCAAAACCGAGTGAAACCCAAGCGGGCCAAATCCTTTGGGGAAAAGCAGTATTAGAGCCGTTGCAGTCCAATTCCGGGGGTTATACTCACTTGGATGCTCAAGGCTTCCAGATCTTACTGAATTATCGGTCTCGGAGGGAAGTGGCCCAGACCATTTCCCTCTCTGACGTCCTCGCCGATCGCATGGAGCCCGAATGGATTAAGAATAAAATTATCGTCGTTGGAACCACCGCCCCGAGCATCAAAGATGTTCACTATACCCCCTATAGTTCGCGAGAGAACAATCCATTTATGCCTGGGGTCTTGGTTCATACTCAAATGCTCAGTCAGTTGATCAGCGCCGTCTTAGACGGACGGCCTTTGTTTTGGGTTTGGCCGGAATGGGCAGAAGTGATCTGGCTTTTAGGCTGGGTTATGGTCGGAGGGGCTACCGCTTGGTTAATTCGTCATCCGTTAATTTTGCCCCTGGTCACTGGGGCCTGTGGGGGAAGTTTATTTATAACGAGTTGGATTCTGTTTACCCAAGCGGGTTGGGTACCCGTCGTGACGCCCCTGCTGGGCTTGGCAATCGCCGCAGGGGGTGTGGTGGCCTTTCGGGCTTATCAGTCGGGACAGCAACAACAAATCGTCATGAAACTCTTAGGACAAAACACCTCCCCAGAAATTGCCAATGCTCTTTGGGAAAACCGCGATCGCCTCCTCAAAGATGGCAAACTTCCCGGTCAAAAACTGACCGCAACCATGCTATTTACGGACCTCAAGGACTTCAGCACCATCTCAGAACAAATGCCCCCTGAAGCCCTGTTAGAGTGGTTAAACGAATATTTGGACGTTCTGAGCCAAGTGGTGCAAGAACATCAAGGCATTATTAACAAGTTTACCGGCGATGGCATTATGGCAGCGTTTGGGGTTCCCCTCCCTCGTCAGTCCAGTGCAGATATCGCCCGCGATGCCCGCAACGCCGTCGCTTCGGGACTGGCAATGGCCGATCGCCTTCAAGAACTCAACCGAAACTGGCAAAAACGCGGCTTACCCGTGATTCAGATGCGGGTCGGAATTTTTACCGGGGCCGTGGTTGCCGGGAGCTTAGGAGGGAAGGAACGGCAAGAATACGGCATTATCGGCGATAGCGTTAACATCGCCTCTCGCTTAGAAAGCTGTGAGAAAGACCGGCAATCTAGTATTTGTCGTGTGCTGATCGCCCACGAAACTCTCATCCATATCCAAGACGAGTTTTTTGTGGAACACTGGGGACCCCTGTCTCTCAAAGGTAAGCAGCAAACCGTTGATGTCTACCGCGTGGTTGCTCGTCGCAACCCGACGCCCTAGACAGACTCTCTCTAATCGGGCTATCTCTATTCCGGAGAATGGCCCGATTGCCCGAATAGGAAATAGGGGAGGAACATTCCCTCAAGTAATCAGTCAATACTGATCAGACTTTTTAATACTTTCAAAGGCATCCTCCTATTGGAGAATCCCCCCGGGACAACGAACCGGAGTAAAGCAGGGGGAGGCAGGGAATGCCGTACCGAGTTAAGGATTGAAATTAGGAAGGCAACCGACTTAAGACAATCAAATTTGTAAAATGACTAAAAGGGTAGGGCGGATCCAACAGAAGAATTGGCACAAAAAAAAGTGAACGCGATCGAGGGCTATAGAATCAATCAGCAATTTTTTAATGCATTGATTCCTCAAGAAAGGTTTATAGAAACCTCTTGTGAGCGATCGCGATCGCAGTGCTTATGACATAAGTCACAGTCTGTTTAGACAGAACTACTACAATTAATTTAGTCATTAGACTCCATCCAATCAATAGATCTGCACAATAAGGGAGAACCGAATATGATGTTTAAGATAAAATATTGGACTCCACCAATACTGGCGAGTATTGCAGTGGGTCTACAGGTGTTGACCTGGGGATCCATGCCAGGGACCGCAGCGGAATTTGTTCCTCCCGATAATGTGGGTGCACCGAGAGGGCGTGTGGGCGGAGGTACTCGCGGTGGGGGGGGTCCTTTCGATCAAGTGGCTCCCGGCGCTCCTGGACGACGGATTGGAGGGGGTAGTCGTGGCTGTAGCGTAACCGGCGATCGCCCAAACGATCAGGCATTAACGGCATTGGTCCCGGAAACGACAATGGGATTAACCGTAGAAGCCTTTCCGACATTCTTCTGGTATTTGCCGCCCACTTCAGCTACGGGAGTGGAGTTCGTGCTGATGGATGAAAAGGGCGAAAAAGTCATTTATGAAACTACTTTTCGCACGAAAGGTGAAGCGGGAATCGTCAGTTTAAACCTGCCCGAAAATGCTAGCCTCCCCCCATTAGACGTTAATCAAAATTATCGCTGGTACTTTTCTATTATTTGTAACCCCGAAGATCGGGCGGCGGATGTTTATGTGCAAGGCTGGATTCGCCGCGTAGAAGCAAATCAAGGCTTAACTGAGGAGTTAGCGGCGACCTCATCTGACATCCAACGGGTTCAAGTTTATGCTCGCAACGGCATTTGGCATGAGGCGATCGCCTTGCTGGCTACCCTGCGCCGCACCAATCCGAATAATGCTGATATCAGAACCGAGTGGCAAGAACTGATTAATTCAATTCAACTCCAAAACATAGCTGAAGCCCCCCTCGTTCAAGAGGTAACCGTAGAAATTCAGGAGGGTCAACAAAGTCGATCCCCAGAACCCCCCGCTGAAAGCAGTGCATTTTAACGGCAATTTCTAAAGGGGACTGTTGAAGGATGGAACGGGATGATTTAAGAAAGCGGGGATGAAATCCCTCATCCCCACAATCTCCCCGACCTCCCCAAGTTTTTATAATTAAGGATTAAGCTCGGTCAGAAGGGCTTCTACTTTTTGCAAGGCTTCGGTTTCACCCTGCTGCTTATAAAGGTCGCGGGCTTTTATAAATTGCTCGATCGCCTCGGAGATGCGATCGCGGCCTTTTAAAGCGAGGCCGAGATTATAATAAGCGTCAGCATTATCTGGAGCAAGTTGCGTTAAGCGACGGTAGGCTACAATCGCCTGTAAGTATTCTTGCTGCTGAAGATGAATATCGGCGATCGCCATCTGAGGTTCTATTAAATCGGGGGCCAAACTTGCGGCACGTTGATAGGTGCCCAGGGCTTCCGTCATTTGACCCTGGTCCTCGAGAATCTTGGCGATCGCTAACTGAAGCTGGGCATTTCGGGGCTCCAACTGTGCAGCTTGTGTAAAGGTGTTCAACGCTTCACTCGTCTTTCCCTGGGTCAGAAACGCCACCCCTAAAATCATCTGAACGCTGCCTTGTCGGGGTGCCAACGCTGCCGCCTGTTCCAGTGCTGTAATCGCCTCATCAATCCGTCCCTGCTGGAGTAGCGCCGTTCCAATCGACTCATAGGCTTGCCAGTATCTGGTATCGCGACTGGTGACCTGTTGAAATACCTGTAACGCTCCCTCATAGTCCTCTTGGCGCAACAGGACCACCCCTAAGCCAATGTGGGCATTGAGGTTATCCGGATCCAGTTGCGCTGCTCGTCGGTAGGCAAGGGAGGCGGCGTCATTATTTCCCAAATTTGCCAAGGCATAGCCCAGGGCATATTGGAAATCTGCATTCTCCGGTTCTAGAGAAGTCGCCTGTTCAAAGGCATTGACAGCGGCTTCAAAGTTTTGCTGAGTAGCTTGTAAAAAGCCAATTCCAGAAAAAATCCGCGCATTGTCACCATCTAAGTTGGCAGCTTGTAAATAAACTTGGATTGCATTGGTATAGTCTCCTGCATCCACAAATTCTCGCCCTTGTCGCAATAGTTCATTAATCTCTCGGTTGAGATCTGGGTTGTTCTGTTCCGCCTGTGCTAAAAACAGAGGTTCGGTTGCACCTAGGCTAACCGATGGGGTGATGATGCTGATTCCTCCTAAAAACAGGAGACTCACTAACAAAGCGTTCAGTTTTTGCACGGCCTAACTTCTCTTGTTTTACGATGATTGCTAGAGATTACAAGAATGGTCCTCTGTTACCGGGAACAGAAAAAGCCAAAAAACGCCTTAACGCCCCCAGAGGGAACAGGAGGGTCCCCTATCTCCAGAGCGAATGGAGGGGCCAGGAGCCGGGTAAATTCTAGGAACTCTGATTCTAACAACAACGGATCTGATTTTAAGCGGGGGTTGTCGAATCCTATTCTAGGGATTTTAACGGCAGAAGCGGTGGATGAGCGCAATGGACCCAGAAATATTTTTAAAAAGGAATGGGAAACTGATTGCTGGGGACATCGGATCTCCTCCGCAAATGTTTCGTTGCCGGGGGTCCTAGAGTGGGTATAGAGGGACGCCTCCTCCTAAACTGCAACTGATGACATCCTTAACGATTTTGCTCTTCCCGATTTCGCGAAAATCTGCTCTCTTGGAAGGAACTGCCAATGCCTTGAAGAATGCCTCGACCAATTAAACCAATTCCTTTTCCGAGTTGAATCAGCAAGTAGCGAGCACTATCCCCCACAGAGAGCAAAACCCCTTTGATACGCGGGGAGATGGCATCGCGGGTTTCTAACAGCAACGTGACCCAAAGTCGCGGTCCTTTTAATCCGACTAATTCTTTTCGCCGTGGGGAATAAATTTGAATTTTTTTAATCCCTCGGTCTTCAAAAATATAGAGCCAATATCGACTTTCAAAGATGGCGGTAGGTTCAACCCAGAGATTTTGACGCCGATATTTCCATGATAAATCGTTTCTAAATCGTTCGATTTCTCGGGTGGATAGCCACTGTTTATCCAAAAAATTTAATTTAATTTCTTCTACATCGGCTACGTGATTTAATAGCGGTTGGATGACCGCATTGGCAATCTGAATAATAAGGTTTTCTAGTAAGGCAGCAGCGCGATCAAGGGATTTGGGGTCTTCCGGGGGGTAGGTGACATTTTCAATCGCAAAAGGAATTTGATAGAGGAGATAGGCCAATAAATCTAGAACGAGGGGGATTTTATTTAATAAAGCGCTCTCGACAATTTCTATTTCTTCTAGTAAAAAAGGTACAAGGTCAAACTCGCCGAGGGCGGAGGGGTGAGAACTCGTCAATCCGAGGGTAATGGAATAGTATTTACCAAAATAGGCGGTGACAGACATTTCCCATAAGTCGCGGACGATGCGATCGCGTTTAGCGGGGAGTTCGGTTGCTTGAACTTGAGCATACCGCAGTTGCGTCAAAATTTCTTCAAATTGGTGCAATACTGTGTAGAGCAACTCTTGCTTTTTGTCGAGGTGCAAGATATCAATTTCTAGAACGGTATCGGTGAGATTTGCCAAGGGGGTATTGATTTTCTGAGCGATCGCCTCTAGGAGTTGCCGAGGCAGGGGAACGGGGCTGAGTTCTGAATCCGTGGGGGGTAACAACTCGGCAGCAGAAGCCCTCACCACAGGATAGCGATTGCCCGACGGTTGGGGACGATTGGCTCGTTCTAAGGGTCGGGAAATGCCGTTAGGTTCCCGGGAAGAATTGAATTGAGGAGGGCGATCGCGAGGGGTTTGTGATACAGGCGGTGGCGGTTCGCTCACAGGTGGAGCCAATAACTTGTTCACCATCCAACGAGCGGTGAGCAGTTCTCGGCGTCGGCCCTCCCAAAACAAGCGGTCAAAGTCCGATAAGCGATCATGTTGCAGATGCATATCGATCTGGCGAATTTCCCCATCAATTTGACGTAAGCCCGAGCGTCGCACGTCTTCGAGCAGAACTCCAATCACTCCACCCCGCCTAGAAATGCCCGAGCTTTGCCCCGTCGTCGAGACCCGAATATTCCCAACTCTATCCCAATAGCTTTCCCCCGCTGCCACGGCACAAATCGCCTGAATCAGTTCCGATCCTGCTATGCCTTTGCCGCAGTATCCCTTGACATTACTGAGATACTCAGCCGCTCCAGGGTTAGGCTGGGCACCTCTACCCAACAACAACACCGGAACTTGAGGGTATCGTTCCCACAGTTCTGCGATGCAGGTTAAACTCGTTCCCCCTGAGGGATCCGGGCGGCCTAAGTCCAGGTCCAACAGCACCAGATCAACGGGGCGATCGGGGCTGGGTGGTTCGGGGGCCGAGGGGTCAGCCGAAGTTGCCAGAGTAGAAAGGGTCTCTAACGCACGAGTCCCATCCGTGCTTTGACCCACCACTTGCAGATCGGTTGATTGCTCACACAAGCTTGCCAGACCCAATAAGAAAATCGGATCCTGATCAATCAATAGCAGTTTAAAAGCGGGGTGACTCACGGCAAGAATCAGTTAAAGGGCGTGGACAGGGGAGCCAACACGGAATTTTCCAGATGCCCCGAGTGCGGTCGTGGATTTCTAAATCCCATTGTGACGCACAAACGCTGGATTTTATTCCGCCATGACTCCACAGAGGCAATCTTATTCAATCCCGTCAACTGGCAACGCATCAAACGAGTCTTGAGCACTGGAGGCTGGAGCCGAGTCTTCATAGGCCGGTGCTGGCTCCTCATAGTAGGAAGTGGGTTCTTCATAGTAGGGTTCCGGAGCTTGATAGGCCGCTGCGGGTGGTTCATAGTAAGGCTCGGGTTCCTCATAGTAAGGTTCCGGCTCTTGATAAACTGGCGCTGGCTCCTGGTAAACCGGCTCTTGGTAGTAAGGTTCCGGCTCTTGGTAGACGGGAGCAGGTTCTTGATAGACGGCGGCTGGTTCTTGGTAGACGGGAGCGGGTTCTTGGTAGACGGGAGCGGGTTCTTGATAGACGGGAGCGGGTTCTTGATAGACGGGAGCGGGAGCTTGATAGGAGGAGGAAGAGGACCGGGCGGCTTCAGCTTCCCGGGCGGCATAGATGGCATCTAGTTGGGCATTCCAACGAGAGATAGCGGTTCGCGCTTCAGAATACAGGGCACGACCCGAGCCAATTTTAGCGGCAGTATCGATCGCCTTGCCGAGACTCCCCTGGGCTGCCAAGGTGGCGGCTTGGTCCAGAATCGGTTGGTCTTCAGCGATTTGAATCTCGCTGACCCATTTTCCGATATTCTGGGATGCTTCTTTGTACAAGGCTCGACTGGAGCCAATTTTTTTGGCTTCGTTGATCGCTTGTTGGAGTTGGCCTGCTTGAGCTAGGGCCTGGGCGCTCGCTAGGATGGGTTGATCTTCGAGAGTTTGGACCTGTTTGTTCCATTGAGCAATCAGAGTTTGGGCCTCAATCCGCAGGGGGCGTCCCTGGGCTACCTGTTGGGCCGAGCCGATCGCATTTTTCAAGGCTGTAATATTACTGGAGTCGGCGATCGCCTTGGCGGCGACGACATAGCCTCGGTCTTCAATCTGTTCGATTTCCTTACGCCATTGGGCGATCGGGGTTTGGGCGTCGAGACGTCCTGGACGATCCATTCCCACTATCTGGGCTTGGGCGATCGCCAACTGCATTAGGAGCGGGTGACGGAAACTCGCCACAGAGTTTGCCATCTGAACCTGAAACAGGTCCTCTTTGTGCTGAGTCCAGCGGGCCAGGTTTTCTTGAGCTTGGCTGTACAGGGGACTGTCTGATTGAATTTGACCGGCAAGGGTAGAGGCTTCTAGGTAAGTAAACAGGCGTTCGGGGATAGGTCCAGCCGGCTTGTCATTGTGAACGAGCGACTGTGCTGAACTTAAAGTAATCAAGTCTTGAGTTTCCCCATAAACCGTCGTATCGGAGGGAATCCATTTAGCGGCTGAGATGGCTCCGTTAAAATTGCCATTTTTGAAGCGATCTTTGGCGATCGCCAGCAATTCTGAACTCCAACGATTAATCTCCTTATTGGCTTCTTCCCGAACAAGTCGTTGGGGGTTAATTTGCCTTGCTAGGTCTATGGCGCGGACTAACTCCTCAGCGCTGCGGGTATAAACCAAATAGCGGGCATCTTCTAACTGTTTCCACGCTTGCTTTTCAGCGGTAATTCCCTGCTGGAGTTCGGCATAGCGTGTGGAGCGCCAGTAGACGTTATCCAATTTGAGCAAATCTCGCATCTGATCTTCTACTGCGCTCCAGTTCCTAGCTTTCAGTGCTGCTTGAGCTTGATCGTAAATCGCTTTTCCTTTGTCCCAATCCGCCTCCCAAATTTGTAATTCTTGTTCGACTTGAGCGTACACCGGATTAGTTTTTGGAATTTTTTCAGCAATGGCATTTGCGCCATTCAAATCCCCGGCTAGAAATTTCTGCCGCGCTAGGTCCAGAATCAGAGCGGACCATTCTCCTACTAATTTATCCCCCTGACCTCTGAGAGGATGGTCGGAGGGCCAGCTTTCTACCAGTTCTATCCCGGCGACTAGCTGATCGAGTTCCCCGGTTTTAGCGGCATTTTGAATACAGTAGAGGCGATCGCGATCGGCAGAACCCACAGAGAGTGCATCGCAATCAATCGGGGGGGGCATGGTTAGCAACCACCGCAGGGACATCGCGCCCAAACTCGTAAAAGCCACCAGTAGACTCAGCCCGAGTAAATGCCATCCCCATAACAGACTGCGACCCTGGTTTTTTTGAGGTCTCGCAGAATTAGGGACCAGAGCACCCGTCTGGTTGTCGTCCTTATCTTTAAGTTTTTTCTTTTCCGGACGGCGTAATTTCAAGCTCCACCCCTTGCCGACTTTAGGAGGCTTTTGGGCCAATTCCTCTGCGGTGGGTAAGGTAGCGCCGGTTTTTGATTTATAACGCTGTGAGCCGCCACCCCATAAACGCTCGATGATCGCTGCTTTGATGCGTCCACCCCGCCGTCTACGAATCCGGTGGTTTGGCTGTGTACTGGATTGGTCAAATTCTTTTCTCACCATTGCTTCAGCCTGTCCCTACAATGCCGACTTGTATTGGCACGTCTTTCCACTTCTTGATTACCCGGTAGAGACGGGAAAATGTTGGGTCTCTCCAGTGTTGTTGCTGACCGATTAAGTCTACTCTTGATCGTCATACTTGCAAGCAATACCCGCCTTCTAAAGCATAAACAGCAATTGCTCGGTTGGGGATAAACCCAGATTTTACCTGATGGCTTTGATTCGTGCTAAAAACAGAGTTTTTTAAATACATCCGTCTCAAAAGCTTTTACCGTTTGCCGGATACCCCAGTTTCTGATTGAAACCGTCGCCTATATTAAGTCCCTACAATTCAGGTCTTTGGTTATTGCTCGTTATAGGATAAACGATGAATTTAGTTTATAGGGTGTCGTCTTTTTTCATACATCACTTTCCAATCTGGATTTTCCGGGTCGAGGGGGGCTAAAGTTTCCCGTGAGCCGACTGAGGACCTAGAGCAGTTCCCACACCTCTAATGGAAACCTCTTACCGGCCAAAAATGCCAGAAATATTGAACTCCTAGCTTTGATCGTTTCTCAAAGTCTAAAGTCTAAAGGAATTTTGTTCACGGCTCAACCCATTTAAGTTAGAGTTTTTACCCTAGCTGCCTAAAAGGGAGGGAAAGGAGGCATCGGCGGTGGAGATTTTGGGAAATCAAATCCCCAGACTTATCCCCAGCTGAATTCCTGGGGGGATTGGATTCCCTGGTTTCCAGAAATTAAACCTACGGCCTAAAGGGACTGAGTAGACTACGGGTGAATCGGCGAGTACCCTGTTTTTAGGGAGTTTTCCTCGAAAGGATGCACGAACCCTCAGCAGGGAACCCTCCGGATTCCCCCGAATTGTCTGAGTGTGATGTCTACGCTTGGGTTTTCCATTCTGAATCCGAACGTTCAGCTAGTCCAGGTTGAGCCACCCCCTCGGCGATCGCTCCCTTGCCTAGGGTCCTCCCTTCGGGCCGATCGGGATGGGACTGGCTAGAACGGTATCCGAAAAAATTAATTTGATATTCTACAATTCGGACTCCTGTTTGCTCCTCGACTTGTCGGATTAACTCTTGCGGCAATTCGATCTGAACGTCAAGCAGTTGATTGGTATCGATGCAGTTGACGTGACTGTGAGCATCGCTGATATTTCCGTACAACCGACCGTCGGAACGTTCGATGCATTCGATAATTCCTTGAGAAGAGAGGGCTTCTAGGTTCTGGTAAACGGAGGTATGTCCGATCGCTTTACCCCCTCGATTCAGGCGATCGTAAATTTCTCTAGCGCAAAGATGCTCTTGCTCGCTCCACAGCAACTCCAGGATGAAGCGGCGCTGTCGCGATAGTCGCATTCCCAAACTCTGACAACGATTAAGGGCATCTTCTAAGGAACGAATGGGTTTAACGGATACTACCTGGTTTTTCATAGTTTTGTGTGGAGGCATTCATTTAATGGCACAATTAATTAAGGATGTATCCTTTCCGCTTTAAGGGTTATAGCGGTTTTCACCGAACCCGGAAGTCCGTGCTTGGGGTGAGGCAAATCGGCTAGCATTTTGCTTTCTTGGAGGGGGCGCGGTACTCATACTGTTGACGGGTTTGAGATAATTCTATCGTAGGCTTACTTTAGTCAGTGGGCGATCGCCTGGAGTTTCATCGCTCTGTACTGAATTTGTGGGCTGTTTTCCTCTGCTTATTCTGCACAAAATAGCCCTCTTGTCTCCATCGCCTCCTTTGACTCCCACAACCCGGCCCGGATTCTGTACAATAGGTTACCGATAAACCGATCTATCAAAGTTTTCTGATTTTAGTTTTACCTCCTGCCCGAGTTTTCATGACAATTACAATCGCTCTCAATTCAGACGCTTTGCTTAATTTAGACCTGTCTCCCGCCCGGTCTGCGATCAACAAATTACCGCCTACTCAACGCTTCACTGACCCGAATCTGTCCTTGCAATTTGAAATTGATTATCCCCGCGATCCGTCTGACCCCCGCGAACTTTCGGAAATTCCTGAAGTCCGTCTATGGTTTATCCGTTTAGATGCGATTTATCCCTGGTTGCCTTTGTTACTTGATCGCCAATCGGGCGAACTCGCTCGTTATGTGGCAATGTTGGTCCCTCATGAGTTTAATCGCACGGAGGGAATTCAATACAACCCAGAAGCGTTGGAAATTTTTTTGATGAACAAAATTTTTACCCTCGCTTCACTGTTGCAGGAACAGGGCATACCCAGCAAGTCTAAGCTAGTTGCTCTGTCTCAGATGCTCGGTTATGAACTCGATGATGGCTTTTTTGAGCTGATCGGGATTCAATCTTAACCGTTTTATCCCGACCGGCCTACACCCGGTTATCCAATGCTCTCTTCAGGGAGTGCCCCTCACCAAAGTCAGTCCCAACCCATCCTAAAACCCGAAAATAGTCTCTTTTCCCGGAATCTGTTTTTCTTCGGACCACCCCAGGTTCCGACTCCGGGGAAACGGTACTGAAAAACTCCCTGAACGACATCCCTTCGGTAAGTTACCGCGATCGCCCTTCTTAAATATCATAAAAACTGACCCCAGTTTCATTCCCAAAATCATCCCCCTGGCTAGCTTAATCAAACCCTGCGCTGACCCTGGGAGAGGTTCACCCGAGGCAATAAATTCTCAACCAAATCGCCTAACTTTTTCTCTGCTCCATCCCCGAATAAATTATAAGGAGAATGAGAGAAAAATCAAGGCGGCTAGAAGCATTGCTCCCGCGCACTCCCCGCTTCTGAGTAGAAAAATAACCGACACAAACTCAATTCAATTTTTCCATTTTTTCCATCTAGAGGCATAGAGCAAATTCGTTAACTTTATGACTAAATGTAGGGGAGAAAGAAGACTTTTAGTGATATGCTCGGCGGGAAGTTGAAGACCGCGAACGAGTGGGGTAACTCTCTAGAGATAAGGCCCTTTTAGGGGCGTCAGAGACCATTCTCGGAACTATCCTAAAGGCAATTTACTTTAGGGAGCAAGTGCGAGGTGACAAGCATCTGGACCTTTTTCTGCCCCCAAGCCGGAAGGAATTTCCGGGGCCAACTCGCTCCCAAGTCAAGGCGATCGCCTAGCTGGATCTATCCCATCCCTGAGAGATCGTTCTCTAACTATAAACAAAGAGTGGATAATTGAGGGCCTTTTAATATAGTTATGCCTCTTTTTCAATCCAAACTAACCAGGTTGTGTATGTTAAATAGTGAACGGGTTATCTATCGCCAAACTATCATGAATAACCGGAATCCTATGAAAGAAGCCATTACTATGACCGTCCTGCTACTGGCTTCCGTATCTATAGCAATTCCAGTGGTAGCCGAACCTAATGCTACCGACCTTCAACAGTTAAGAAAGACAAATATCTGTCCCCGCTGTAATCTTAATGGCGCTGACTTGAGTAATATAGACTTAACAGGTGCCAACTTAACCAATGCCAACTTGATTGGTGCCAACCTTAGTGGCACAAACTTAAGCACAGCAGATTTAAAAGGTGCAGACTTGACGGGTGCTAATTTTCAGATGGCTAATCTATCCGAGGCTAATTTGAATGCGGCCAATTTAAGTACCGCCAATCTTCTGGGAAGTGTGCTTTTAGATGCCAACCTCAACGCTGCCGATTTGAGTAAGGCAAATTTTTATGGTGCGGACTTAAGGCGGGCAAATTTCCACGATGCCAATCTCCATGATATAAATTTATTTGGGGCGAATGTAGAAGGCGCTAGAGGTCTAAGGCCCTAAGCTGGTAGAATTTCACAGTCCATTTTTGCGATGGAGGAGTCTCGAAAATGGGTAGAGTGGTTCGCCAACTCTCTTTGATAGGTTAGAGCTTTTCAGTATATAAGGGATGGTCCAAAAGAGGGAAGGATCAGGACGGCGATCGAGAGATAGCCTGATGAAAACTATGATTTACAGGGAGAGTAAGATAAGATTTTATCCCAAGGGCGCACTGTTTGCGATCGCGTTTTAGAACCGACAGGGCGATCTCGAATATATCTTTATCTCTTTATTATACTTGAAATTTTATATAAAATACTAAATATATCTAATTGTATTCCCGTGCGTCGTAGAACTCCGAGGGTATCTTTCACTCAGACTAAGCATAATCACAAAAGAAGTCACAAGAGTAGAGCCAGCATTTGTCAAACCTTACCATCCCGAGTTAGGGGAATTACCTCACATTTCACCCTCGAATTTGTCGTTTTCCAGGAACTTCCCGGAAACTACCGATACATATCCTTTAGGCGCAGCACCCTATCAAATAGAACCGTTTCACGGTCAACAACCGGCAAATTTGAGCTTACGGCTATAGGAACAAAGCCCCCTCCCCAGAAAATTTAAAAAAACCTACAGCCCATGCAGGATAGACGACACAAACGGTAGCTCCTCATTTACGGCGTTAACCTAAAATAGGTCTTTGACAACTGGATTGGGGATCAGTCAGTTGTTGGGTTCTTGATTATTAAATTTTCATCGCCACAGAAAAGCGGAAGCCACTCTCTACCTTTTGTGGTTAGTATAGAGTGACTTCCGCCTCAGCAAATAGTCTGGACTCTTCAGTACCTACTACATCTCTAAATTAGTGTTAGCTTCGGTTATTTATTTACCCGCGCCGACGGGCATTCCCAAAATATCCTCTATTCGGGGCAATTCTTCTAAGGGTATCACTCGACCTTCATCCTCAAACCCTTGGATTTGGTCGAAGTTCAAATACCGATACAAATCATCGGCAAACGGATTAATTTTCTGAGCGACTATTTCCTGGTATTCTTCAACGGTGGGAATCCGTCCTAGCAGCGCACAAACTGCGGCTAATTCGGCTGAACCGAGATAAACTCGGGCATCTTTGCCCATGCGATTATTAAAGTTGCGCGTGGAGGTAGAAAACACCGTTGCTCCATCCTCGACTCGGGCTTGATTACCCATGCACAGACTGCAACCTGGCATTTCGGTTCGGGCATTTGCCGCCTCGAAAATCTCGTAAATTCCCTCGGCTTTTAACTGTTCTTCATCCATGCGGGTAGGGGGACAAATCCACAGTCGCACTTTCACTAATCCTGCCCCTTCTAATACCTTGGCAGCGGCACGGTAGTGTCCGATATTGGTCATGCAAGACCCAATGAAAACTTCATCAATTTTATCGCCCGCACATTCAGACATTAATTTAATGTTGTCCGGGTCATTGGGTGCGGCAACGATGGGTTCTTTAATCTCGTTCAAGTTAATTTCTAGGGTTTCCACATATTCTGCATCGGTATCGGCAGACAGGAGTTGTGGATTCTCTAACCATTGCTCCATTTTAGCAACCCGACGCAGAATAGTGCGGGCATCTTGATAACCTCGGGCGGCCATGTTTTTTAACAGGGTGACGTTCGATCGCAGGTATTCAGCGACAGTTTCCTCGCTCAGTTTAATGGTAGACCCGGCACAAGAGCGTTCGGCAGTGGCGTCGGTGAGTTCAAAGGCTTGTTCTACTTTCAAATCCGGCAAGCCTTCCATTTCCATAATCCGCCCCGAAAAGACATTCTTTTTGTTTTGCTTCTCAACGGTGAGCAATCCTTTTTGCATGGCGACGTAAGGAATGGCATTAACGATATCACGCAAGGTGACACCGGGTTGCAACTCCCCTTTGAAGCGCACTAATACCGATTCCGGCATATCTAAAGGCATGACCCCCAATGCAGAGGCAAAGGCAACTAAGCCAGAACCGGCAGGGAAGGAGATGCCGAGGGGAAAGCGGGTGTGAGAGTCGCCGCCGGTCCCGACGGTATCAGGTAATAGCATCCGGTTTAACCAGGAGTGGATGATGCCGTCTCCCGGACGTAAGGCGACGCCGCCCCGGGTGGAAAAGAAGTCGGGGAGTTCTTTGTGAGTGGTAATATCGACAGGTTTGGGATAGGCGGCGGTATGACAAAAACTCTGCATGACTAAATCGGCAGAGAAGCCGAGACAGGCGAGTTCTTTGAGTTCGTCCCGGGTCATGGGTCCGGTGGTATCCTGGGAACCTACGGTGGTCATCAGGGGTTCACAGGCGGTGCCAGGACGCACCCCGGAAACACCGCAGGCTTGTCCGACCATTTTTTGGGCGAGGGTAAAGCCTTTGCCGGTGTCGGTGGGGATTTCGGGACGGGTGAAGATGGGGCTAATTTCAAGTCCGATCGCGTTGCGGGTTTTATCGGTGAGCGATCGCCCGACGATCAGGGGAATGCGTCCCCCTGCACGCACTTCATCCAGGATGGTATTCGGTTTAAGGGTGAAGGTGGAAATCACCTGTGCGGCTTCATTGGTGATTTGTCCTTTGTAAGGATGAATCGTAATCACCATGCCAGTTTCAAGGGAAGTGACATCACATTCGATGGGCAGAGCACCGGAGTCTTCGGCGGTGTTGAAGAAGATGGGGGCGATCGCGGTGCCTAAGATATAGCCGCCTGCGCGTTTATTGGGGACACAGGGAATATCGTTGCCGATGTGCCAAAGGACGGAGTTAATAGCAGATTTACGGGAGGAACCTGTCCCCACTACATCTCCGACATAGGCGATGGGATGTCCTTTGCCCTTGAGTTCGGCGAGGGTTTCGAGCGACCCCGGCAGACGGGATTCTAACATAGCCTGGGCGTGCAGGGGAATGTCCGGGCGGGTGGTGGCCTCAGAAGCCGGGGACAAGTCGTCGGTGTTGGTTTCCCCTGGAACTTTAAAGACGCAGACGGTGATGGTTTCTGGGACTGGAGGGCGGTTTGTAAACCATTCGGCATTTGCCCAGGAATTGATCGCCTGCCTTGCATAAGGGTTGGTTTCCGATAATTCCAGGACGTCATGCATGGCATCGAACACCAGCAGCGTGTTCTTGAGGGCATCGGCAGCCGCTTGGGCGATATCGTTGTTGTCGGATTGGAGAAGCTCGATTAAGGACTGGACGTTATAACCGCCCAACATGGTGCCGAGAAGTTCGATCGCCATCAGGGGAGAAATCAGAGGGCAAGTGACTTCTGCTTTGGCAATGGCAGTGAGGAAGGAGGCTTTGACGTAAGCAGCAGGGTCTACCCCAGGCGGGACGCGATCGCGCAGCAGTTGCAGCAGGGTTTCTTCCTCCCCGGTTGGGGGACTCTGGAGGAGTTCACAGAGTGCTGAAGTTTGCGGGGCATCTAGGGGCAGGGGCGGAATGCCTTGAGCGGCCCGTTCTGCTGCGTGTTGGCGGTAGGATTCTAGCATTGCAGGGGTCTCCTTAACGGTATCGATAAATTTTAGGGTAGTAATGGGTGGGATTCAGTAGGCACTTTGACAGGATGAGTTTCCTCAGTGGGATAATTAGGATCAGTTTTTAGGGTTTTAGAGGGAGAGTGGGCGAGTTGCTCCCGGTTCGTCACGCTTTCCACTTCTCACTCGGGTTTTGGGTGGGTATCCTAGGCGATCGCATCCTTTCTTGCTGCTTCCTGCTGTAAAGATTTATGTACAATCATAAACTTTGTTGGATAACTCTTACAATGATTTGGATAACTTCAACATCTAGCCTAACCTCCCGCCTTCAACCGAAGGGTTAGGAGGGTTAGCGCGGTTAGGCTCTGGAAATTTACTTTTTTTAGGACCCGATCTGTTGCGTCACGCTCCTCGTTCAGAGGTACTTAGCGCTATTTTTTCGACTCTAGGAAGTGGTGCAGGAGTTGTACCGTTGCAGCAGGATTAATCAGGGTCAGAGGCTGGCAGGGTAGCAGGTGTTCTCTCGAACAAAGCAGGTAACGATTGTATTTCCCCCCCATGAATGAGCTTACCGTTAAGTATTCGCCAAAGTTTCATCCGTAGAGCTGATGAGCTTGCCGGAATTTGAGTTAGAATTGTTTTACAAAATGGCTCCACAATATTAAGATTACTTAAAAAATGTTTAGAGAATTTTTAAGATGAGGTTGGCACGGAGTTTCCCAACCAGAGGGAAGGAGCGCGGATGGGCTTAGTGGAACAGAACGAAGAGCTAAAATGGAAAGTTAATGAAGAACAGGAAAAGCAGCACTTAGAAGGCAACCGGATGCAGGAAGAAGGAACGCCGAGTTATAGCCAACCCGAGGGGTCTATTTCGGAAGATTTACCCCTAGCCTTAGAGGTTTGCGGGATAAACTGTCTGTTTGAAGCGATCACCGAACGCATCTCCTTGCCGATTGCCCTAACCCGCGCTAGTGATGGCAAAATCCTCTATGTTAATGATTGCTTTCGGGAACTTTTTGGCTTTAGAGGGACTGAGCCTATTAATAGAAACGCTGATTGTTTTTATTATAACTCAACGGAGAGAAAAAAACTGCTTGATGCGTTGCCGGATCAAGAGCCTATTAAAAACCATGAATTAATCGCTAAAAAAGCCGATGGCAATCCTTTATGGGTGACTGTATCTGTAGAGAGATTGACCGTAGGCAGCGATGTCGTATTCTTTAAAACGTTTAAAGATATTACTGAATTCAAGCAAGTTGAGAACATCCTGGAAACCCTCGATACCGGACAAGCCCCGGTGACGGGAGAGCAGTTTTTTCCCGCGTTAGCCTCTTATCTTGGCTCCTTGTTGGGGATGCGCTATGTTTTTATTGGAGAGGTAGTCAGCCCCCGAGCTTCCTCTGTGAAAGTGCGAGCATTCTGGGAGGGGGGCGACCTGACGGGACCCGGAGTATGGAACGGGCAGTGGTGCGAAGTGGAATATCCGATCGCCGGGACCCCGTGGGAAAAGGTTCTGCAATGTGGAACCGACTGGATTGCCGATGATTTTAAGTCCCACCTGTCTCTAAATAATCCCCTGAGTAAGCTAGACGCTTGCAGCTATTTGGGAGTCCGACTGTTGGACATGAATGGCAAGGCGATCGGGTTGATTTGCGGATTCGATAATCACCCCCTTATCGACGTTCACCGAGCACAATTAGTGTTGAGTCTCTTTGCAGGACAGGCGGCAGCAGAACTCGATCGCCAGCGAACTCAAAGAGCATTGCAACAGAGTGAAGCGAGATTGATTGGAGCTTTTAAAGCGGCCAAAATGGGAGTTTGGGAGTGGGATTTACGCGCTGGGAATGTCACCTGGTCGGATGAAGTTCATACTATTTTAGGGGTAGAAAAGGGAAGCTATATCCCCACAATTGGGAGTTATATTAAGACCATTCAACCGGAAGACCGGCCTAGAGTCCACAGAACCATTATCCAGGCGATCGCTGTTAAAACAAACTACGAAAGCGAATACAGAATCCGCCATGATCAAACTAACTCTATCCGGTGGATTGTCAGTAAAGGAGAAGTGTTATGCGACAGTACCGGCCAAGTCGTGCGCTTAATCGAAACTCTGACCGACGTAACAGAACGCAAGCAAACTCAGGCGGCTTTAATTGAATCGGAAGCCAATTTAAGGGCAATTTTTAATTCATCAGCACAATCAATTGTGCTGATTGATAGCAATTATAAAATTCGAGATATTAACAAAACAGCCCGAGAAACCGTAAAATATTTATGGAATAAAACTATAGCACCGGGAGACTTTGCCTATGAGTATGTATCGCTCAATGCTTTAGAAATCTTCAATCAAAACTTTCATCAATGCCTTCAAGGCACTCCGATCCAACTCCAGCAAAAAATTCTGGGAAATACGGGAATTGAATACTGGTTTGAAATTAACGGTCAGCCAGTTTTTGATGAAAGAAATAAAATTATTGGTCTTTGTCTGAGCGCGTTTAATATTACCGGCCAAAAAGAAGCTGTAGAGGCTCTCGCTAAAAGTGAAATACGCTTTCGGTCTTTAGTTCAAAATTCATCGGATATTATTACCATTTTAGAAGAAGATGGAACAATTCGCTATCAAAGCCCATCGGTAGAAAAAATCTTAGGCTATCACTGCGAAGATTTAGTGGGACAAAATGCTTTTAACTATGTTCACACCGAAGATAAAGAGTGGGTTTACAATCTCTTTATCCGAGCCTTGAAAGAGCCAGAAAGAGTTGTTGAAAGCGAGTTTCGTTTTCTTCATGCCAGTGGCAGATGGGTTTACTTAGAATCCGTGGGTAGCAACCTGCTTCAGGAACCGGGAGTTGAGGGATTTGTGATTAATTCCCGGGATGTAACGGAGCGGAAACAACAAGAAGAACGCCTGCGACTCTTTGAAAGAGCGATCGCCGCTAGTAGCAATGGCATCGTGATTTCTGAGTATAAAAGAGATAATGCCCTGGTTTATGTCAATCCCAGTTTTGAAAAAATGACGGGGTATTCGTCGGCAGAGGCGATCGGACGCAACTGCCGATTTCTGCAAGGACATGATCACGAACAACCCGTATTACAAGAATTGCGAGATGCTATTCGCGCCGGACAAGACTGCAAAGTCACCTTAAGAAATTATCGCAAAGACGGTACTTTATTCTGGAACGAACTCAGTTTATCTCCTGTAGAAAACGAACGGGAGGCCATTACTCACTATATCGGCGTTCAAACCGATATCAGCGATCGCAAGCGTGCCGAAGAAGAATTAATTCATCAAGCCTATTATGACCCCTTAACTGGACTACCTAACCGCGCTTTTTTAATGGAACGGCTGCGGGAATCCACCGCCCGAATTGCTCAACAATGCGATCGCCAATTAGCCGTGCTATTTATCGATATTGACCGCTTTAAGCGCGTCAATGATAGCTTAGGTCATGCCGTGGGGGATATGCTATTAATTGCGATCGCCTTCCGCTTAGAACGGTGCCTACGCCCTCAAGATAGTATTGCCCGTTTAGGCGGCGATCATTATGTCATTCTCTTAGAAGATGTCCAAGGCATTGAACAAGCCCGGGAAGTGGCTGAAAAAATTCACCAACAGCTTAGAGCACCCTTTACTTTTGAAGGACACGCCGTCTTTATTACAGTCACCATTGGCATCGCCCTCAACTCCATCGAGTATGAAATCAGCGCTGATTTACTCCGGAATGCGGATATTGCTATGTATCGTGCCAAAGCCGGGGGGCGCTCTCAAACTGCCGTTTTTGATAAGGCAATGCATGATCATGCCGTTCAACTATTACAGTTAGAAAATGATTTACGGCGAGAACTCCATGAAACCGAAAGTCTCAATCAAACCTCACTCAGACTTGCCTATCAACCGATCGTTTCTTTATTTGACGGTGAAATTGTCGGATTTGAAGCCTTGCTGCGCTGGCATCACCCCCAGCGAGGCTTTATTCCCCCCAGCGAATTTATTCCCCTGGCTGAAGAAACGGGTTCAATCGTACCCCTAGGCATTTTAGTTTTACGCGAATCTTGCCGACAACTCGTGGAATGGCAAACCCTGTTTCCCTCTATCCTTCAAGAGGGAAGGCTGAAAATTAGTGTCAATTTATCCGGCAAACAATTTCTCCAACCTGATTTAGTACAACACGTCGATCGCATCGTCCAAGAAACCCATCTCAATCCAGCTTTCTTGAAGCTAGAAATTACCGAAAGTAGTCTAGTAGAAGATACTCAAGCGGCTACACAAACCCTTTGGGAACTGAAAGAAAGAAAGATTCATTTATCCTTAGATGACTTCGGCACGGGATATTCTTCTCTCTCCCATTTGGCTCAGTTCCCAATTGATACCTTAAAAATTGATAAATCATTTGTTCAACGAATCGGTACCGAAGGTAAAAATTTAGAAATCATTCAAGCCATTATTACTTTAGCCCATGGTTTAGGGATGGACGTAACCGCAGAAGGGGTGGAAACTGCTGAACAACTTGCTGAACTCAAATCCCTGGGTTCTGAAGACGGTCAAGGTTATTTTTTCTCTAAGCCGTTATCGGCGGAGGATGCCACACTTTTGCTCACCCGGTCTCTCTAAATTTAGAGGTAAAAATCTATCCGTTTGAGGGTAAAAAATAACAGGCGGAAGTTTAAAAACCCACCTGTCATTTTAATCCTAATCCCCTGGTTAACCCTGGGTTTCCATCCAAGCCAAACACTGTTGTAGTTGCTGCTGCATTTGTTCTGCATTTTCCGCGTGATACCGGCGACCGTGACCCGGAAGAACCCAGTTAAATGAGTAGTCCTGTAACTTGTACATGGATTTAACTAATTCCGGCCATGAATACCAACAGGCATCTCGAAATGCAATCAACTGATTAAGCTGCTTGGACCAGGCCAGACAATCTCCTGTAAATAAAAAGTGGTTTTGATAGAGTAAAACCGTATGACCTTTAGTATGACCGGGAACGGGAATAATTAACATATCTGATTCCAGTTCAACGGGTTCATAGCCTGTAAGCTGAATTTCTACATCCCGGGTCCGAGGATTGATTTCATCTTGATGTAGAATGCGATCGCAGCCAAAATGGGCAGCAAATTTCTGATGATCGGCTACATCATCCCGATGGGTCAAATAAAGATAACGTATTCCTCCCATTGATTCCAATCTCTGGACTAAAGGAGCCGAAAATCGGGGGGAATCCACCAAAATATTGCCCTCGGGGCGCTGAATTAAATAACTGGCTGCTCCAAAAGAACTTTCAGCATGGTAGCCACAATGATAAATGTTACTCTCGATTAAAAGGGGAAAACTTTCTTGTGCTTTCTTGATATCTTTGGGCTTGTCCACCGTACCAATTGAAGCGGTGGGGCAGGCTAAAAGGGCCTGTAAAGCTCCCAAGCGTTCGGTTTCGGTTTGCGGTTGCTGATAAACTGCCGATTGCTCGTTTTCACGGTGAAAGATATCGGGAGCCATCCAGCGGCAAGTATCACAATCAATGCAGGTGGTATCAACGTAAAAATTCCCGTTAATATTTTCAGGTCGTCGCATTTTTAGATGAGCCATTATTCGCCTCTTATTATTTTAAAGTTCAGAGCTTAAAGTCGATTCAGTTGAGCGGGTTTAAACCAGATATAGCGCATTTGGCAGCCGTTTGACCAGAAATCGAGGACTGGGAGTATATGGTTTCCTTGTCGTCTTAGGAAGCTCAGATGCTGATAGCCTTAACAAGTCGGGGCAGTCTCAAAACCCGAAGAACAAGTGGGGTTTCTGACTCCCCGTACCCTATACTAATATTTTAGGCTGATTATTTTAAGTCTAGCCTGTATTAGCCGGGGTTAACCCCTCCGAAAAGTATCCCTCACGCCTGCTGAAGAACGCTTCTTCAGAGGTAGTCCCCTATTTCTTCTTAATTTATTTTTTGAAGGCCAAGTAGACCTCTAAAATAAGGTAATTTCCGGCTTTCAGAAAAGAGTCGAGTAAATTTAGACCGGCTTTATTTAAGTTTAGCCTGTTGATCGGGGCGTGAAACCGATCGCGTTGGGTATCCTGAAACGAATTACTCATTTTTTCTACGGCGCGATCGCCTCCCCTATTCCCCTGCTTACTGTGACTTCGGAAGTTTTTTGAAAGGGAAGGGGGAAGCCGTGTCGTTCGCTACATTTTTTAAGTCCCCAGGGCCTGAAAATATGAGCATCTGTGACATTAATGCTATTGTTGCTTTATTCTCTGTAGAATCCTGATCGTAGGCTAGGCTGATCATGAAACCGCGAATTATTGTTTGCTGTCTGGGTAGCACGGGGTATCAGATTTTTGGGTTGTTAAGGCAACAAGGGGCGTCAGTTGTAGGGATTGGAGAGCGCCCGATTCCTGGAGAAGACACGGGGATGATCATTGGAGATCCGCAATCGGCAGCTACGCTACTCGCGGCAGGAATTCGAGATGCAGATGCGATTACGATCGCCTCTGATGATGATGCCGTGAATTTGGCAATCCTCATGCAAGCTCGACTGCTCAATCCCCAGATTCGGATTATTACGCGGTTGTTTAATGGGAGTTTAGGCGATCGCTTGGATCGCACGTTACCCCAGCATAGCAGTATGAGTGTATCCACTTTGGCTGCCCCTATTTTTGCGTTTGCAGCAATGGGGAGTCGGGCGATCGGGCAACTCACACTGTTTAATGAAACTTGGCCGATTCACGAAGAATATATTGATGATCGCCATCCCTGGAATGGGCGTAAGTTGGAGGAGTTATGGGAAGATAAACGGCGGATGCTGATTTACTATTTACCCGAACATCCTCATATCGACCTGGTTTCTGCGGTGCTGACTGGAAAGACTCTGGAAGTGGGCGATCGCCTGATTGTGGCAACCCAACTGAGCAAGCGCCACAATCGGCGTTCTTGGGGGCGGAAATTCCAAGAAACAGTGGGAAATTGGCGACGGTTCCAGCAGCAAAATCAAGCCACAACCCTTGCCCTATTTGCCCTCTTACTAACAATTTTAACCGCAACTTTCACTTATACTTCTATTAATACCGACACCTCTTTTGTTGATTCTCTCTATTTTTCCGTCGGCATGATTACAGGAGCCGGAGGTAATGAAGCGGTAGCGGAACAGTCTCCGGTTCCCCTTAAATTGTTTACCGCGATGATGATGCTTGTGGGGGCCGGCGCAGTCGGGATTTGCTATGCGCTGCTTAATGATTTTATCCTAGGTAGCCGGTTTAGACAACTTTGGGATACACCCCAAATTCCCCCGCGTCATCATTATATTGTGTGCGGTTTGGGAGATATCGGAATCAAGGCAGTCGAGCAACTCCATGGGAATGGATATGATGTAGTTGTCATTGAGCAGGATCCGAACTGCCGCTTTCTGAGTACGGCTCAGGGGTTAAAAATTCCTGTGATTCAGGCAGATGCGACCCTACCGGCCAGTTTAAAATCGGCTAATATTGAAAAAGCCGAAGCGGTGTTAGCAGTCACCAGCGATGACATGACCAATTTAGAAATTGCCTTGACGGCTAAAGGCGTAGTCCCACAGATCCCCGTTGTCGTCCGAAGTGAGGACCCGCGCTTTGCCTTGATGGTACAACAAGTATTTGATTTCGAGCGGGTGCTCAATCCTACGGAAATAGCTGCACCAGCCTTTGCTGCGGCAGCGATCGGCGGACGGGTTTTAGGTAATGGCATGACTGCCGGGAGTTTATGGGTGGCGATCGCCACCTTAATCACCCCCGCCCATCCCTTTTATCATCAAACCGTCAAAGAATCCGCCCAGAAAGCCGATTTTGTTCCCTTATATATTCAAACTCAGGGGGGAACGGTTCACGGATGGAACTTACTAGAAACTAATCTGGATGTGGGCCATGTTTTATATTTAACAATCCCTGCCAATAAATTAGAATTACTCTGGCGGAGTACCCCCTCCCAACTGATATCTAGCAGTTCCAGTTAACTGTTAAAAAGATTCCTCACCCCAGCAGGTGAGGAGTCTTTAAAAGTAGCCTGAATTCTGATCCAATGGAAGAGAAAAAGGCTCGAACAGGTCGGTATTTTCAGCTTCTCCCATTAGGGATAAACTTGAGGATATTGTTCCGGCTCGATATAATTGCCATCACACTCATATTTTGCTCGGTAGGAAAGTAACTTTAAAGTATCGTTAGTAAACTGGTAAGCCGACCGAGATCCACAATCTCCCAATCCTCTAAATTGTGTCCAAATTGTCAACAATTCAGTCTGGGGATTGTAAGTTGACCGCCCTCCCAAGGTGCGAATATCGTTAGGGGTGGGTTTGCCTCTCCCTTCTGAATTAAATTTAGTCAGGGTTAAGGGTTTTGTTGTAATCTTTCCAGCAGTGTCTTCATAAAGCCAAAATTCAAAGGCTTCCTGATAGGCGGCTAAAAAGCACGAAACCTTTACCAAATATTTCCCTTCTCCAACAGAATAGATTTCTGAAGCAGTGGCCGAATGTTCACGGTCCAAATTTGGCTCGCAAACCTTCAATTCGTCTTGATTGCGATAAAAATAGTCTAGAATTAACCGATCGCCTTCTGGCGAAACCCCCCTGGCAGTTGCTGAATTTTGAGCGGAAACCAGTACCAGTGGCTCTCGCATTAACTGAGTACCATTTTCAGTAACTGTGAGATACATCGGCCCGCTGTTCCCCTCTTGCCACGAAATAGAATAAGTCGTGTCCTGATTTTCCCAGGAAATTCCCCGCTGTCCTCGGTCTTCCCAACGAGTACCCCCTTGAATATCTATACAATTCCCGGCGGCATCACATCCACGATAGGTTCGTTCCCCCTCGCTAATTCCGAGGGTAACCCTATATTCTCCAGCTTGGTAAGTTTCCGCGTTAGGGTCTGCCTCTTCTGCGGGGGTAGGTTTGCTACTTTGTGGCAATTGGGTTGAGGGATTCGGGTTCTGAGTGATCTGAGAATCGGTTTCGGCCTTTTCCGTGGATTCTCCGGATTCAGAAGCAGTATCTTGGCTCGTTATGCCATCGTTGCAGGCAATTAGCCCTAGAAAAAGGGTTAGAAATACCAAGAACCGGGAAAATTTTTTCATAATTAGGGGGAATTAAGGGTTTACTAGGGTTTTCTGAATAATTTTATATCGGTTTTGACCGATCGCCCTTTCTCCGTTGCCTTTCCCTGTTACCATAATTACAGAACCCTGTCAATCTGGGCCCTTTCAACCTGTGGCGATCGCCCTTGGCGGCAGACACAAGCTGTTCCCCCTCAGTGAAACTTGAATCCTGCAACCAGGGGAATCCTTGTCTCCCCTGATTACGTGGGTAACTCCGGGCGATCTCGTTATCTCCCGCGCCGGTTTACAGGAATTCAAATCCCGCTTCCGCTAAAGCGCGATCCAAGATATCAACGGCATGGAGTGCGATCGCCCATTCCCGAAGATACTCAAAGTCTAAATCCTCATTCTGAACCTTGAGCATCCACACAATATCTCGCCAGACTTGATCTACATTGCGATCGCTGTCTCGATACTCCATTAATTTTTCCAGAAAAATATCTTCTAACGAAGGTACCCACAGCGAGCGTTCTGGGTTCAGTTGCACAATGATCGGCCTGCGCCGACTAAATAGCGACTGCCAAAATAAGTCATCTTTTAAAATTAACAGATTCACTGAAATATTGGTGTCTTTATGGACTAAAGTAACCCCAGATTGCGCTCTAACCGCTTCTCTGAGTGCCGCTTCTGTTACCTTAAAACTGGGTTCAATCGCCTCATATAGTCCCGGCGACTTATCCCGCCGCAAATCCACCAGCAGAGCGATAAAACTGGGAATCTGGCGGTCAGTTTTCAAAGCTCTAGCTAATCTACTTTCAGTCACATAAGGAATAGCCAACCGTTCCAAAACCTGGACCAGTTTTAAAATAATTTTAATCGGATCTGCATTAGACACTGCTTTTCTCCTATTTCTTTCGGGTTTCGGTTCAATTCAGAGGTTCCAGTAAGCCTACCAATTTCCGACCTTTCCCTGACTTAAAAATCCCCGTTAATTAACAATATTATTTCTCAATAATAGAATAAATTTTCAAAAGCGTCAACCAACTCTCAGGCATTCGTAATAAAAAAATCAATCATTTCTTTATCCCTTATTCCCGTCGCCAATCGACCCCCCAAGCGATCGCGGCTATCCCCCACAAGCCCAACAATAACCAATTTCCCCATCGCACATAAAGGGTCTGAGTTTGGCGTCGGTAAATCGTCTCGGCTCGCACCTGATAAGCATTCTGTTCAGAAATCCAGATTGTTTTCCCCTGGGGATTGACGATCGCCGAATAACCCGTATTGGTGGCACGAACTGCCCAGCGATCGGTTTCGATCGCCCGCATGACATCCTGGGCATGGTGCTGCTGCATCATTGTCCCTGTATAATGAGCATCATTAGAGGCACTCAGGATAAACTCTCCCCCGGCGGCTGCTTGTCGCCGAAACAACTCCGGAAAGGCTGAATCATAACAAATTCCGGCGATCGCCCGTCCGAAGGGGGTATCAAATACTTGGTCTGGTCTACCCGCCACTAAACGAGCATCCAGCGGGGATAACTTCGCTACAATTTTTCCAAAAATTTGCTCAAATGGGATATATTCTCCCAACGGAACCAACTTTGTTTTATCGTAACGGCTAAACGTTTCCCCAGCGGGAGTAACCGTGACTAAACTATTCGTAAAATTCCGCTCTCGACTGCCAAAGGTTCCCACCCAAGCAATTGCTTCATGGTCGAGAATAGTTTGATAAAAAGAACTGGCTCTGATATTCTCGGCGGTCCATAAATAGGGGAAGGCTGTCTCCGGAATCAAAATTCCATCCACCCCCGCCTCGGCTAACTCTTGATAGCCCGTCGTATATCCCTCTAAGGCGCGACGCCATCCCTGGGAATTAAACTTAATATCGTTCGGAATATTTCCTTGAATAATGCCCACATTTAAGGCCGTTTCCGGCGTTTGTATCAACGGGCGATTATAGAGAAATAATCCAATTCCGTGTAAACTGAGGAATAAAATAATGGAGGAAACGAATAAATAAACTCGGTTTCGAGTAGGAGTGGGAGGGGAATGAGTGAAGGTAATAATTGCTTCAGCAATTAACCCATTCACACCCACGATCGCCCCGGTAACTGCGGTGGGACCGGAAAGCTGCCCCAGATGTAAAATGATTAAATTATGGTTGCTTTGGGTATAAGCTAGGGCAGTCCACCAGAGGTTTCCTGAACTCCATATCGCCTCTAAAGTACACCAAAGGGCAGTCCCGACGGCCACCCGCACCCAGGGCGAGAGGGGATGTCCAGAACCCTTTGTAAATAGGCGACTTATCAGCAAAAGTGTGATGGCCCAAACCGTGACCAATGCTGCACCCCAGAAGGTGATAAAGCTCCAACAAAAGGAGGCGATCGCCAAACTTGCCAGCCAAGGAACCCCCAACCAAGTCATCGGATGAATGCCGGTAATCCAAAATAAGGCAATTCCGTGATATCCGATTCCCCATAATAAGGGCAATCCTAAAAAATTCCACTGAAATATTGGGTTGATTTTTGACTGATTTTCTGCCCTTTCCCTGACTAAAATCCACAGGGGAATTAAGGCAATCCAAGCCAAGGGCCAAGCGTTGCCCGGTGCCGGGGTTAATCCCATCAAAACCCCACCCCATAAAGCGGCGGCAAATTTCCAGAAAACTTTGGGTTCTAAGGAGGGTTTAAGAGAGTTATACACGAGTATTTATATTTTTGAAAAATTTAGTTAAGAGTAATTATGGTAAGTATAAAGTGCGTCAGATAACAAGGGTATTCGTTTGTTGTACCCATTATTAGTCTGACGCACCCGATCTAAACGGTTGAGAGGGATTTAATCCTGCTCTTCGATTTCGGTTTCCGTGATGAGTTCCTCTTCTTCACCGGATGCTGGCAGTAACACCACTCCCCCTTCGAGGTCAATTTCGGTTTCGATGGCGAGTTCATCTTCTTCACCGGATGCTGGAACTAACGCCACTCCGGCGATCGCATCCGAAGAATCAAGACGCTGAACTCGGACCCCTCGGGCCGATCGCGATTGGGAGGAAATGGCTTTACTCGCCTGACGAATGATAATCCCGCGATTGGTAACAATCATCAGTTCATCATCTTCATTGACGATTCGCAGTGCCGCAAGTCGGTCTTTTTCATTGCGGAATTTGATTGCACAAACCCCTTTTCCGGCCCGTCGTTGTAGGCGGAATTGAGTCACCGGAACCCGTTTACCAAACCCGCAGGTTGTAATCACCAAAGCCCAAGGACCAGGATAAGAAGAGGTTTCAGCAATATTCTCCTCTTCCCCTTCCGTCTCCTCGGTTTGCAGATCCAACTCTTCCTCTTCGAGTTCTACTTCGAGTTCTACGTCGAGTTCTACGTCGAGTTCTAGATTTTCATCCTCGATCGCCTCCTGCATTGCCGCCGTAACTTGGGAGGGGAGTACATCCATGCTGATGATGTTGTCACCTTTGCGGAGGTTCATTGACTTAACCCCTCGCGTTGCTCGACCCAAAGGACGAAGTTGTTTATGATCAGCTTTGAAATGAATTGCCATTCCCTTCGCTGAACCGATAATAATGGTATCTTCGGGTCGCGCTTTGCGGACCCAGCGCAATTCATCTCCCTCGGATAAAGAGATGGCAATTAAGCCATTAGCGCGGATATTGGAAAAGGCAGAGAGGGCGGTTTTTTTTATATAACCGCCTCTGGTGAGCATCACTAAGTATTCATCATCGGAGAATTCTTCTACCGAGATAATGGAGGTGATTTTTTCATTAAAGGGAATTGGCAACATTTGGGTGATTGCCATTCCCCGTGCCGTGCGAGATCCGGTGGGTATTTGATAGGCATGGAGGCAGTACACCACCCCGCGCTCGCTAAAGAATAAAATAGCATCGTGGTCGCGACAGGTTAAGAAATGGGCAATTCCATCATCCTCTTTAATCTTCGCCCCGGACTTGCCTCGGGTTGCCCGACTTTGAGCCTCGAAGGTATTAACCGGCATCCGCTTAATATACCCTTGTTCCGTAATCATCACCAGGGCTTTTTCATTGGCGATTAAATCGGTTACATCGATTTCACCTTCGGCGTGTTCGATGACGGTTCGACGGGGGGTGGAGAACTTTGTTTTAAGTTCGGACGCTTCGTTTTCAATGATTTCTAGAACCCGTTCCCGCCGTGCCAAGATATCCCGCAAATCAGTGATGATGAGTTGCAGGTCGTCATGTTCTTGGTGAATTTTATCCGCTTCTAAGGCCGTTAAGCGGCGTAATTGCATTTGCAGAATCGCGTCAGCTTGGACTTCAGAAAATTCGTAGGACGCAATTAATTCTTGTTTAGCACTTGGAGTATCTGCTGCTCGTCGAATTAAGGCAATAATGCTATCTAAATTTTCCAGGGCAATTAGTAATCCCTGTAACAGGTGGTCCCGTTCTTCAGCTTTTCGCAGTTCATAGCGAGTCCGTCGTTCGATGGTTTCGATGCGGAACTCTAAAAAGACGGTTAGGAACTGTCGGAGGGTGAGCAACTGCGGTTCGCTGTTAACCAGCGCCAGCATATTGGCTCCGAAATTGGCCTGTAAGGGAGTTTGTTTGTACAGGTTGTTGAGGACGACGCGGGGGTAGGCATCGCGCTTGAGTTCGATGACGATTCGCATCCCGTCGCGATCGCTCTCATCCCGGATATCGGAGATGCCTTCTAGGCGCTTTTCGTTCACCATTTCGGCGATTCTTTCGATCATCGCTGCCTTATTGGTTTGGTAAGGCAATTCGGTAATCACGATCGCGTCTTTGTCCGGACGTCCGCGATGCTCGATGGTTTCAATGGCAGCCACGCCGCGCATGGTGATCGAACCCCGTCCGGTGGTATAGGCTTCCCGGATGCTACTGACGCCCAGAATCTGGCCCCCGGTGGGAAAATCCGGACCGGGGATGTAGTGCATCAGCTCAATGTCTGTAATCTCCGGGTTGTGGATCATCGCCACTAAGCCATCCATCAGTTCTCCCAAGTTGTGGGGAGGAATGTTGGTTGCCATCCCTACGGCGATACCGGAGGAGCCGTTGAGTAAGAGTTGGGGAACGCGGGTCGGTAAGACAATCGGTTCTTGCTGCGATCCATCGAAGTTATCAATGAAATCCACCGTTTCTTGGTCAATGTCCCGCAACATGGCATCCATGCTCAGGGATTGCAGACGACATTCCGTATAACGCATGGCTGCCGGAGGGTCGTTGTCAATGGAGCCAAAGTTGCCGTGACCATTGATCAGGGGCGATCGCATGGAAAAATCCTGGGCCATCCGCACCAAGGCATCGTAAACTGCTGTATCGCCGTGGGGGTGGTACTTACCGAGGACTTCCCCGACCACACGAGCGCATTTACGGAAGGGGCGGTCTGGGGTCAAGCCCAACTCGTGCATAGCATAGAGAATCCGCCTGTGTACAGGCTTGAGACCATCCCTAGCATCTGGGAGCGCCCGACCGACGATTACGCTCATGGCGTATTCGAGGTAGGACTGTTGCATTTCATTCCGCAGATCCGTCGGGATTATCCGCTCCTGGGAGGTGGTCATAAGATGAAAAACTCCAAAAATGTGAGACTAGATAGCTATCAGTCAGAGAACTGACCGTTAGGCTATCGGACATCTAAATATTCCTAATTTGTGATTAATATTTTAACATAGATTGACCCTATTCTAACCAAGGGCGACTATCTAAAATACCTCGATTTGTGGGGTATTATTTGAGCGCGGATAATTATCAGTCGATAGGGGACAGTTTTCAGTGGTCAGTAGACAATGGAGAGTCGATAGTGGACAGTTTTCAGTGGTGAGTGGACAATGGAGAATAAGACCGGAACAATCATTACATCAGACCCAGGATATCAGACCCAGGACATTACACAAATGACCCATGACAAGCGACTGTTTTCTGTAATCTACTCGGAAGAATTTTTAAAACATGATACGGGGCGATCGCATCCGGAACGTCCGGCTCGATTAACGGCCATTGTGGAAGCGTTAAAAGCCTTACCTTGGGCTGATTGCCTTTCTTGGCACCTGCCAACCCCGGGGGAGAATGGGGCGGCGATCGCAGCTATCAAGCGGGTTCATACTCCACGCCACCTTCACGAAATTGAAATATTGGCCGAATCTGGGGGGGGTCGGTTGGATATGGATACCCTGGTTTCTCGCTTCAGTTACGAGATTGCGCTACTGGCAGTCAGTGCGTGGCTGGATGGAGTTGATCGCGTTTTGGAGACGGGGGAACCGGCGTTTGTGTTAGCGCGACCCCCGGGACATCATGCCGAGAGCGATCGCGGCATGGGATTTTGTCTGTTTTCCAATGCAGCGATCGCGGCTAACTATGCCTTAGAACAACACGGACTCAAGCGAGTTGCCATCCTAGATTGGGACGTGCATCATGGCAATGGCACCCAGGAAATCGTCGAAAAAAATCCCCAAATTGCCTACTGTTCCCTTCATCAATCCCCCTGTTATCCCGGGACCGGCGCAGCCAGCGAAACCGGCCCTCATGATAACATCCTCAATCTTCCCCTTCCTGCGGGCAGTACCCTAGCTGAATATCGGGTCTTGTTTGAGGAAAAAGTTATGCCCTTTCTCAGCCATTTTCAGCCGGATTTGTTACTGGTTAGCGCTGGATATGATGCCAATACTGCCGACCCCTTAGCCCGGATCGACCTGCAACCTGAAGATTATGGCATCCTGACTGATTATTGTCTGCAACTGACTCGTCGGATCGTCTTCGGATTGGAGGGAGGATATCACTTAGATTCCCTCAGTCAGTCAGTTGTTGCCACCATTGCTCGCTGTATCGAATAATCCTTGGGAAAACCCTGTTTATTGGTTTAAGAGGGTAATGCTAGACTCCCTCTTTTCCCGTGGATTACGATTCTTTGCCGATTTTAATCTTCGGAACATCTAACCCAATCTCGGCCATTGCATCTCGCCATTTGTCTATGCGCGTTTGAATCCGGTCTCTATTCTTAGTGGATGAGGTAATCGACTCGCTAAAGTCAGGATCTTGACATACTCTTTTGAGTGCCTCAATAATTTCAGGTTTGCTACTGCGAATATCCTCGGAACTTAAATAAGCAAACGAGAGCATGACCACATCATAAATCGCGCGGTTGATGGACTTTTCCCATCCCGTATCTAGGGTATAGCGCCGGAATGCCCCATAATCAAAGACCGCGAACACATCATCAATGGTTTTCCTAAAGATTTCTCGATGATGCTCGATGGTTTCATCGTCAAAAGAAATCCCCTGTTCTAGGTATTGGTCCAAGAATTTAGATAACGTCCCTCGATAGGCGATCGGATCGAAAAAGAAGGCAAAAAAGCGCAAAATCATTTCGCAATCTTGCATACGTTTATCGATACTCAGCACCCGGCGAGTTTTTTGAAAAACCTCATCCTCGGACAGTTCTAAAATTAAATCATTCAACTTGCCGCGATAGACGCTGTTGCGGATTTCCTGAGCATTCAGCGGGACAAAGCCGGTATTTAATCGCTCAAATACATCAAATTTAATATCCGGGTGGGATTCTTTGAGAATGACAATACAACGAATGGTCCGAGAGAGGAGCAGACGTTGGTAAGAAACCTCAAGGTCTTGAAATTTTTTACGGTTAATGTCGGGCAGGATTTTTAACGCCCGTAAGGAAAATTCATCATTGAGAAACCGATAAATAGCGGTCAAGCGTTGTTGACCGTCAATGACGCTATAGGACCCATCATTGAGTTCTGCAAAATAGCAGACGGGAATGGGAACATTGAGCAGGAGAGATTCGATTAACCGGCTGCATTTGGTTTGGTCCCAAACTTGCCGCCGCTGAAATTTATCGGCCAAAACTAGAGTTTGGTCATCGATCTGAGCTTTGAGCGATCGGATCACAAAGTCATAAGGATGGGTGACGAGCTTTCTATCCTTAACTGGGATAGAAAGCTCCTCCTCTAACTCTTCTTCGTCTTCCTCTTCAAATTGATCCTCAAGTAGTTCCTGGCTATCTTCAACTTGAGTGCCAAGACCGTCTTCTAGCATTGCCTCCCTCCTTATTCTCAGCATCACTTGCTTTCTGGTGTCCTACAGGTATCTTTACTTGGAGACTATTTTGCGCTCCGGGGACCGAACCGGCAAGACCACGGTTTCCTGTAGCCAGCTTATTTTTCCAGTGTAACAGTTACCTGGACTCAAGGGGTTAGTTGAGTCTAAGTTTGGGGGGGCTTTGGCGGGAGGGGCGAAATATTCGCTTTGAGGAGAAGGAGTATATTCGGTAAGAGTTGTTGGGAGTAAGATGTTTCTCCCCCGGTGCAAAAATTGTCCAATTTATTGAGGTTCGCTATAGAGGTAGGGTGGGCAATCTCCGGCCTACTCTACATTTAGGATTGAACAGGGTTAGCGTCAGTTCTATGATCGAAAGCTCTGCATAGAATAGCAAAAACCCGGATCAGAAATCCGGGTTTTGAGTTGGGTTGCCTCAGTTCGATTAGCCGGATCCCAACATGACTAGGGAACAAGAAAGCTGCTGGATAACGCTTGTGGTGACATCATCCATCTCTAATCCTGACATGGTGCGCCGCCTGGTAGCGGAGAGAATAACCAGATCGTAGGCGATCGCCTCTTGGATAATCGCCCCTGGGATATCATCATCGGGGGTAATCACAATCTGAATTTGAGTTGGATTGCTCGGTGCTAATTCAGTGATTAAGGCTGAGAGTTGGGAATGGATTTGAGCATTCACCTCCTCGGGAGTGCGGCGATCGCAAACATGGAATAAGGTCACCTGCCCCCCATTCATCTGGGCTAAACTATAGGCAAACCGCACGGGAAACACTGCCCGCGCCACTAAATTATCCACGGAGACTAAAATCCGCTTCATTTGGAGGGGAGAATCGAGCAGGCGCGTCACGGCTACGGGACAATGCGCTGTCCATAACAGGCGATCGATCACATTCCCAAACAATCTCGCCCGCAGGGTTGTCGTTTCCCCCCATCCCATCACAATCAAACTGGCTTTTTGCTCCCGACTTGCATGGGCGATTCCCTGGGCTACATCATCATCAATGCGAACCGCTGGTTCTGCTTGGACCCCAAATTCTTGAGAAAGTTGCACCGCTGCGGCGACTAAATTCTCGCTTCTAACCAGAGCTGCATCGACGGCGGAGGCTTCCATTTGCGCCATCACTCGGGCGATCGACAGAGGAACAATGCGCCCGCCTTCATGACGCACCAGCAATGCCGCCATTTCCACTAAATTCTTTTCCGTTTCCGGATTGTAAACCGGCACAATCACGGTAAAAAAGTCGTTAGGTTGGTTCCGTTCATCAAACGGAGTTTTCACCGTATCTAAATTGGTCGTCGGTGGGGTCAGACTCGCGGCGGCCCGCGCTGTCAAAAATGGCCCTAACGTGGCGGTGACTAACATCATGACAATCACCGTATTCAGGACTTCTTCACTCAACAAGCGCTCTCCCAAAGGGTTCAAGGTGTTGTATCCCACAATCGTTGCGGCCAGGGTTGCTGCCACTTGAGGAATGGATAGGGACCAAATTGCCAGGGTCTCGGCGCGAGTATAACGATACAGCAATTGAGTCAGCAATGCTGCTACCAATTTACTTGCTAATAATCCTAATATAATCGCTAGAGTTAACCAAAATGAAGTCAGAGTTTTGATAAAAGCGGGAACGTCAATGAGCAGTCCCAAATTTACCATAAAAATAGGAATAAATAGGACGCTTCCGACGAAAACTACCTTTTCTTTCACCGGACCGGAACCCATTGCTCCATTGACGGCCATCCCTGCTAAAAATGCTCCTACAATCTTTTCAACGCCAATGATTTGGGCACCAACAGCCGCTAAAAAAACCGCGAGTAATACAAATAAAAATTGATTGCCTTCTTCATCCCCTGACCGCCGGAAAAATTCCCGTCCGGCCCAGTCAAACCCAAACAAAATAATGCCAGTATAGAGGGTTAACAAAACTAACATGATGACCAAATTGGCGGCGCTAAAACTCCCGGCATGAACGCTGACGCATACTGCCAAGACCAGCAAGGCGGGAATATTGGTAAAAATGGTCCCGCCAATGGTAACCATTACGGCCTCATTTCCCATCAAACCCAACCGGCTTAAAATTGGATAGCCTAGAGGAGTATGAGAAGAAAGCAAAGACCCAATTAAAATGGAAGCATTCCAGCTAAATCCAAATATGCGAGCGATAATGGTTCCGAAAATTAGGGGGAATATAAAAGTGAGGCTTCCAAATCCAATCGAGCGATTTTTGACTTTTTTAAACTCGGTCATGTCCATTTCCAGACCGGCAACGAACATCAGGTAAACCACTCCTATATCTGAAAGGAGTTTCATGGTTTCTGATTGCGGCTGTAATAGATGTAATCCATTTGGCCCGAAGGCAACGCCAGCCGCCAATAAACCAATTAGTCCAGGCAACTGTAACCGTTCAAAGAAAATTGGCACGACTAAAATAATCGCCAACAGAACGGCAAAGGCAAAGATGGGTTCGTTTTTCAAAAAGTCGAGGGCGAGTTCCATGCAGGTGAGAGACTAATTTTTTTTATTCTATCTCAAGTTTCCCTGGATTTTAGGGGGATGATTACTTTGATGGGTGTGGTTCTTTCAATCGCTACAATGGCTTTACAGTTGCCCGGGAGTTGAGAAAAATTTGATGCTTTTTTCGGCGATCGTTACCTTTAGCCTTGCCAGAAAATCCGGAAAAATTGTGATGTAGATTACATTTTTAAATCCCGAGAGATGCTATTGGTTATTTATGAAAATTAACCCGGCGATCGCCTCAGTAAAGCGGGTTTAAGAAAGAGTCATCCAATCTATAAATAGCACCGTCTTCAGGAGCATTCAAACTCTCCCTAGTTTATCAGGTTGTTGAGAATGGTCCTGGACTAACTGTTCGATCGCCGTCACAGTGCGCTCTAATTCCGCAAATAATAGGGGGTTAACTGAAGTTTCCCGAAATGCTTCTACCAAGGCCCGATAATACCAGAGTGTGCCGGTTTTACCGCCCTTGAAACGGTCCCAAACAGACTCGGCGACTGCCCGATAATCTTGAAGAATGGACCGGCTATTGTGCAGTTTATCCGAAGCACTCACCAGCAGGACCGAGGGGGAAGCCTTAGGCAGGTGAGCGATATAGAGTTCCTTGCGCTCTTTCCAGGGGGGTTTGGGGTTAGTAGAATCGGTATCGGTACAGCCCTCCACAATTGCGGTTACAATATCCCCAAACCGGCAACGAATTTCTTCCCTTGTGGCGGCACCCCCTTGGTCCTCGATCGCATCATGGAGTAACGCCGCGATCGCCTCTTCTTCATTGGCCCCATATTCTAAAGCAATACTGGTTACCCCAAGCAGATGGGCAACATAAGGCACTCCCGAACCCTTGCGCTTTTGTTGCGCGTGGAGTTCAGCAGCAAAGGTTAAAGCCTGATTAAAGCGGTTTGATAGCATCGGTGTCCCTGGGAACGGAGTAGGATACGCTGGATTTTAACAGGTTCCGGACGGATAGAGCCTCACTCCAAAATTAGGTTTTGGGTTGATCGGTGCTAAAAAATGCCGGATTGGGTGTCCGTAACTAGAGTTACTAGAAAAAATAACTCAATTTTTCAGGCACGGGTTAAATTATCATAGAAAAATGTGAGGTAAAATACCCGGGATAAGTCTAGAGGCTTTTCTCTAAACAAGGTCAAAATCTGGGTTCGGTCAAGCTAATAGCCTAAACCCGTTCCAGTTTCTACCGGACTTGAGCCAAAATCCCAGCAGAAACAATCCTTCTCGTTTTAAAGAAGGGACTAGACGACTCACAGAATCAATTGCCGCTTTCGAGTAGATTGCAGTTATGATGGAACAACAACAGCCCGAAGATGTAGCGGCTTATAACGAACGCTCCCTAAACACCCTATCGCGGGCGATCGCTCTATCTGCCGGACAGTTTTCCATAATTTTGGTGCGGTGCAATTACCGGCATTTACAAGCAGAAATGCTCCAACGACTGCAAGAACAGTGTCCGGTATCGGTAGCAAAAATTCAGTTACCCCCCTTAAGTACCACCTTATTTGGGACCATGATAGCGGAATTTGGGGAATTGCCTTCACTCCCCGGGGTCATGGTTCTGGGTTTAGAATCCGCAGTGGCGATCGATGAATTATTGATTTCTATTGATTTAGTTCGGGACGAATTTCGCAAGCATTTCCCCTTTCCTTTAGTGCTGTGGGTAACCGATGATTTGCTGCATCGAATTACGCAATTTGCCCCTAACTTCAAAAGTTGGGCGGGACCCTCCATTAAATTTGAAATTCCCACGTTTCAACTCGTTCAGCGCTTACGTCAAACTGCCGAAAGTTTATTTACTTGTATCTTAGAAGCCGGTGCAGATCAACTTCAAGTCGGTGCTGCCATTGAACTATTAACTAATACCCATCGGCAGGAACTTTTTTGTGCTATTAAAGATATTGAACGGGCAGGGCAGAGTCTCGACCCCTATTTACAAGCTTGTTTAGACTTTGTACGGGGTTGGAACGCCTACAGTCATGATGAACTGGCCCTCGCCCGCCAATATTACCACCGTAGTCTTGCCTTTTGGCAACAAGCGGTCCCCGAAGTCGCTTCCCGTAGCGCTGAGAATCAACCGGAAGCAGTATCTACAGAGGATTTAGAACGCTATGGCTGTTTGCTGTTTTATCTAGGTGCCTGCTGGCATCGAGAAGCCCTGTTACATCGGGGGAAAGCCCAGGCAGCCTACAGCCAAGCACGAGATTACTTTCAACACTGTATCGCCACCTACCAGCAAGCCCACCGCCCGGATTTGATGGCAAAATTTATCAATGCCCTCGGGGAAGTGTTGCAAAAACTCCGGGATCGAGATGGGTTGGAACGGGTGGCAGCAGTAGCAACCGAACTGCATCAACAGTATCCCGACCCGATCGCCGAGGCACAGGATTGTGGCTACTGGGGGGAAGTCGCCCTCTGGAACTCCCAATGGGCGATCGCCAAGGAGCAAGCCTTAGCCGCCCTCGATATTCTGGAATCCTCGCGCACCGACAACTTGACGCCCCAAAAGCGAAGTTTCCTAGAATGGGCAGCCCGGTATCATCAGGGATGGTATTTATTATTGTTAGGCCGCTCACTCTGTGGTTTAAGTGAGAGTGAAGCAGCAATTTTCACCTTAGAGGGAGCGAAATTTCAAGCTCAACCGGAATGTAATCCTCAGTTGTATAGTGAGATATTGCGAGAATTGCGATCGCTTTATTTCAATCGCGGCGATCGCCTCACCGCCTTTGCCCTGAAACAGGAACTCTACACCCTGGAACATCAGTATGGATTTCGCGCCTTCATTGGTGTTCAACCCTTACAACCCCAGCTTCAGCCCCTCAATCCAACCCAACTGCTGCATCTAGGCATTGGCGATCGGCCCTTCCCCCTCAATCGCTATTCCGGGGCGGGTATGATAGGGCGAGAAGCCGAGATTAACTGTGCAATTACCCGCATTGGCCGTCCTGACTATAAACTCACCCTAATTCATGGTCCAGCAGGGGTAGGCAAATCTTCCCTGTTGTACGCCGAGTTAGCACCGGCACTACACCAACGACAAATCGGACTCTATCTGGCGTTACCCATTGTCATATCGATTCAGGGGAACTGGTTTCCCGTCGCCCTGGATGCTTTTAATCGCTGCTTTGCTCAGATAGGATGGCCCCTAGTTGAAGTCACGAGTGAGAGCAATCACAGCGAGGTTCTGCAAACCCTGTGCGATCGGTTGGGGGAAAATAGCGATCGCAATGTGTTAACCGCCCTGCTGTTTGATGTTGATGCGGATTTATTTGATTGCGCCCATGAGTCTCACCGTCAGCTTTTTTATAAATTTTTGCACGACTGTTTGAATATGCCATTTGTCAAGGCGATCGTCTGTTTGCGTTCGGAACATCTTTCCGACTTGTTAGAGAACGAATGCTTGCGATCTCTAGAGTTTATCAACCGGGGCACCCGGGAAAACTTATGCTATAAGTTAGAAGAACTATCTATGGATATGGCTCAACGAGCGATCGCCCGGTTAACAGAACAGGCAGAGTTTCCCCTAGAACCCGAACTAAGCGATCGCCTAGTGAGAGATTTAGCCCGAGGTACAATCGCCGAAGTGCGAGGACTGATGTTACAGTTCATTGGTACTCAGTTGGAAGCCCAACAGATTACCACCTTAGCCGAATATCAAGAGTATGGTGGCAAAGAGGCATTACTCAAACGAGGAATTCGAGAGGCGATCGCAGACTGCGGCGTAGAAAATGAGGAGATAGCGCGATTCATCCTCCAGTCCCTTGCCACCCCCACCCCCGATTGTGAGCAGTCGCCCACTATGTCCTATCCTTGCCGCAAAACCCTTGAAGAACTAGGGAGAGAAATTGGAGGTAGTCTGGAGACATTGGGGATAGTCCTAGAGATTTTAGTGCAGTCGGGCTTACTATTTCGATTGTACGATAGCCCAATCGCTTGCTATCAACTGGTAGATGCAGAGATTTGTCGGATTGTCTTGCAAGGATAAAGCAGACTTGATAAAAATTTTAAGCATAAATAATGGCTTCCATAGGAAGGATGTTATAATTTCAACTGAATCTTACTATTGAATATCCTAAATTCCTTGGCATGAACAAGAGCCATTGATAATGGATAATAGATAATTATGAATTATCCATTATCAGCGGGCTGAAACTGCGCCATTAACCAGGCTCCGACTTGGGACTGGTCTTGGCTGCGGCTACGTTGCAGTGCTTCGTCTAGGGTCGCTATTTCTAGCCCTGGAAACATCACAGAGGAATCAATTCGCTGACTCCCCCGATCGCTCATTTGATATGCCAACACCTGCGATGTTTCCACGTTCACAATCCAATACTCAGCAATCCCCACCTCTTCATAGAGGAATCGCTTCACCGTGCGATCGTCCAACAGGGATGATTTTGCCACCTCCACAACCAAATCCGGCATCGGGTACTCTTCCAAATTTACAATGCCAGTGCCGCTAGGGATAGCGGTTGCCTTGTTGCCCACGTAATAAGCTAAATCTGGCTGAAATTCGACATAGCCGGTTTTGCGGAAGGAACAATTGTCTAAAATCGTGAACGGAATGCCTTTCAAAATGCCATAGAGATTAATGGCAAGGGCGATAATTCCATGATTTTTACTGTGGTCAAAGCCTACGGGTAGTTGCATTTCTAATCTCATTCGCCCATTACTGTAATAGCCTTTGGATTTAGCATGGGCGGGGTCATCCAAAGCGCTAAGGTACTCATTCCAGGTGGCAGGAACCCAGGAATCGCTGGCGACTAAAGTAGAGAGTGGATTCATGCTGATCATCCCGGAGGAAAAATTGACATCTATTCTATGTTACTCGTCCTGGTGGAACTTTGGCAACCTGTAGCACCTTTTGCCAGATGAATCGGATATAAGTATGGGTGGAGATTAAAACCCTCAATCGGTGATTCCTCTATTGACTAAACTATTGGCGGTTTATCTCCGCTAATTTCCACTAATGTTTCACCCGATCGCAACAGTTCTAAAGCCCTAATCCGAGTTTTATTCAGAATTTCCCGCAACTGGGCATTAGAAGTGTTGCCACAGGTTAGCCAGATAATTTGTGGGGGTGAACCCAGACGTTCAACCAAGTCCACGAAGTCGCTATCTTTCGTGATGAGAATAGCTTGTTGAGCTTTTGCTGCTGCAAAAATTTCCAGGTCTTCTGCATCTCTGAGTCCAATATCACGCAATGACTAAGGCTTCTACAGCAAAAGTGTTAGTGAGCCAAGTTGCTAGACTTGGGGAGAGATGAGCATCAATCCAGATAGTCATGGGACTAAAACCGGGTGGTTTAGTTTACGAGAAGCATAGAGTAGGCAAGCCTTGAGATCATCAGCTTCCAGATCTGGCATTTCTTCAAGGATGTCTTCCCCACTTAAACCGGCGGCAAACAAGTCAAGGACATCGGATACTCGGATTCTCATTCCTCGGATACAGGGGCGACCGCCACATTGTCTAGGATTAACGGTAATTCTGGAAAGTAGTTCGCTCATACTTGATGGTTCCCTTGTGCTTAGGTTCGATTCACGGTGTCGTTAATTTTAGCTTACTAGAAATTCCCCGAGTCCTGACCCACCGTCTTGACTAACGGGGGTCGCCAATCAACACCAAGGGCGACCCGAAAAACGGATGACAGTGAGATTGACTTAATTTATCCTTTCGCAACGCCTCCACCTGCGTTAACTCCTCCTGCATGATCAGGGGATTCAACTCTATCCCGGAAAGGTAGTACAATGACCCTGTACCCCCTTCCCTTATCTGTGCCCTATGTTTTGGCCCGACGGACACACCCTGCAAAACGGTAAACTGGTGATTGAGCAGGTTCTCGGTCAAGGTGGATTCGGCATTACCTACAAAGCCATCCATCGCGGGTTTAACGCGCCAGTGGTGATTAAAACGCCGAACGCTTTTCTCCGGAAGGACCCCGAATATCCGAAATATGTGCAGCGTTTCATCCGAGAAGCCCGAACATTGGCTCAACTGGAACAGAATCCTCACCCCAATATTGTCCGGGTTAAGGATTTATTTGAGGAAAAAGGTGCCCATTGTTTGGTGATGGAGTTTATCGATGGAACGACCTTATCTGACTATGTAAAGCAACGCGGCCCCTTATCTGAAGCAGAGGCCCTGAGCTATATTCGCCCGATCTCCGATGCTTTGGTTCGAGTGCATGAGGTGGGTTTGGTACATCGAGATGTCACCCCGATGAATATTATGCTGCGGGATAATGGGCAGCCGGTTTTGATTGATTTTGGCATTTCTGGGGAGATTGTCCCCTCGTCTATTAGTTCCAAAATGTTTGGCAATCGTGCCTTTGCGCCCTATGAACAGTTATTTAAGGGCGATCGCAACCCCACAGTCGATATCTATACCCTGGCCGCTTCCCTATACTACCTGATTACCGGACAACTCCCCCAGGATTGTTTTTCCCGCAAAGTGGATGATGAGCCATTGATTGCCCCCAAAGACTTAGTGCCCATTAGTCAGCCGATCAATGATGCGATTCTCACAGCAATGGAATTGCTCCCGAAAAAGCGCCCTGCTTCAATGGCAGCGTTTTTAGGGTTATTATCCCCTGCACCGGCCCGAGTTCCTGAAAAAATCTACCACTACGAAATCATCACCCTGAATCAGCAAGGGGAAATTGCCCAACGGCAAAAGGGACAGAATCGCGGCATTCTGGAAACTACCCTCGGCTTAAACCTAGAAATGGTCGTGATTCCTGCGGGAGCATTCCTCATGGGATCGCCGGAGAATGAAGCGGGGCGAAGTAGTGACGAAAGCCCGCAACATCGGGTGATTTTACCCGAATTTTTGATGAGTCGCACGGCTATCACTCAAGGGCAATGGCGAATCGTTGCTCAACTCCCCCAAGTGATGCGTTCCCTAAAGCCTGATCCGGCTCACTTTAAAGGCAATAACCACCCTGTAGAACAGGTGAGTTGGGAAGACTGTATCGAATTCTGCCTGCGGTTAAACCAAGCTACGGGTCAGTTCTACCGCCTCCCCAGTGAAGCGGAATGGGAATATGCCTGTCGCGCTGGAACCACCACCCCCTCCCACTTCGGCCCCACCCTCTCCCCCCAAGTTGCCAACTATGATGGCAATTACATCTATGGTCAGGGCAAAAAAGGGGAATATCGAGAAAAAACAATTCCCGTGGGCAGTTTAAATGCGCCGAATGCGTGGGGATTGCACGATATGCATGGGAATGTGTATGAGTGGTGTTTAGATGATTGGCATGATAGTTATGAAGGTGCGCCAACCGATGGGAGAGCCTGGATAGAGAATAATAATCATTCTCAAAATAATATGGACTGGCTTAAGGATTTATTGAATAAAGAATCAACTAAAAAGCTGCTGCGTGGCGGTTCCTGGAACTACTACCCGTGGGTCTGCCGTTGTGCCTATCGCCTCAACGGCACCCACGACTACTTCGACAGCAGCAGGGGTTTTCGTGTGGTGGCCCCCAGAACTTCTTAACCCTCTACTCTTTTTCCCTCTTTCCCTCTTTTGGCGCGGAGCGCCTTTTTTTATTTTTTTTAGCTAACCCTCCACCTGACTATGGTTTGATAAAGAAAGGTAACCTATTTTTTACAAACGGGAATGGACGAACTGCCGATTATTCAGAAAACCTATGATTTGATCCAATGGTATATTCCCCTTCTCAACCGATTACCCCGAGATCATAAAATGATGCTAGGAGAGCGGATTGTTATCAATCTCTATGAATTCCTAGAGAATCTGATTATAGCACGATATTCATCTCAAAAAAGCAACTTATTGCGTGCCCTAAACCCGAAACTTTCTATCCTGCGCTATTAGAACGGTCCTTTATTGATACCTTATACACAAACCGCATCGGCTACGGTAGCCACCGCACCCTAGAAAAATTCACCACCCTTGTCCGCACTCACCGCTACATTCTCCAGTGCGATATTCGGAAAATTTTTCCCACCATTAATCATACCCTGCTCTTCAACTCGCCAGAATAGCTCAATGGGAATTGGGTTAGCGTGCGATCGAGGAGTTCAGTTTCATTCCGGTGATGCCTCGGCATCCAAATATCTCGTCACCCAAAGGTGGGGGAGTAGGAACATCCGAAACCCGACTAATGGGATAATGAGGGCAAATTCTATCATAAAAAGCCTATGCCGTGGGAAAAAGGAACAACACTAAAGAATGGAGCCTATACGATTGAGAATGTGTTAGGGCAAGGGCGATTTGCCATCACCTATCTAGCCCGCGATCGCATGGGGGAACGGGTGGCGATTAAAACCCTCAATCCTGATTCCTCGGTTTTGGGGCAAATGAGCGCGGCGGATCGCCAAGCCTTCAGTAGTAAATTTTATGATGAAGCGGTCAAACTGGCAAAATGTAGACATCCCCATATCGTACCCGTGCGGGAGGTGTTTGAGGAGTCAATGCGCGCTTGGTTGAGCCAAGTCCGGTATGCTTGTATTGTGATGGACTATCTCGACGGATTGGATCTCGATCATCGGCGATCGCCTCGTCTCCCAATCGCTGAGGTATTACGCTATGGACGACAAATTGGCTCGGCTTTGATTGCCGTCCATGCACAAAAGATACTCCATCGGAATGTGAAACCGGGGAATATTATCATACGAACAGATCGGGGTAAAAGTGAGGCAGTTCTGATTGCTTTTGGTTTAGCGCGTGCTTTTGATCATCCCCTCACCCAACAAATTACGAGTAGTGGGTTTGCTCCCATTGAGCTATACTCAAATAAATTTGAGTGCGGCCCTTGGACCGATGTTTACGGGTTAGCCGCCACACTCTACACATTACTCACCGGAAAACCCCCAGAGGATGCCCTAGCCCGCCATGATAAAGATGTAACGCTGGACTTAACTCCCCCGCGATGTTATGTTACCCAGATTAACAAGCGAATGAATCAGGCGATCGTCCAAGGTTTAGCCGTGATGCCTGGCGATCGAACCCCATCAATTCCTCAGTTTTTACGACAATTGGGAGTTGGACAGTGGTATGTTCCCTTTCCGAATTGGGATGTCAATGTTTGGATACAGGTGGGCATTATGGTAGGAACTCTTCTCGGGGCAACTGCGACGATCATAGCCTTGTTGAAATAGGGCTTTTGCAGAAGTCTTCTCTCCCAAAAAGAGGGGGAATTCAGTTCATCGGATTTGATTCGGAACTTGTTATAATACATAAATCCTGATTAACAGTTACCAGGACTATGGTTCAAACTCCTATCTCCTCTGATATTCTCTACCCAGACTCTGATGGTAAGCCGATGGCGGAAAATACCCTACAGTATCGCTGGATTGTGCGGTTAGTCACTAATCTCAAGCAACTCCTTAAGTCACAAGTTGCCTTTGTTGCGGGGGATTTGCTCTGGTATCCGGTTCGGGTAGAACGTCCTCCCGCACCCTGTCAAGCGCCGGATGCGATGGTGGCGTTGGGTCGTCCGGATGGCGATCGCGGTAGTTATAAACAGTGGGAAGAAGGCAACATTGCCCCCCAGGTGGTGTTTGAAATTCTCTCACCCAGTAACACTGTCAGCGAAATGGCTGCTAAACAGCAGTTTTATGAACGGTATGGTGTCCTGGAAATGTTTTTTTATGACCCCGAATCCCATGACTTTTGGGGTTTTCATCGGGCGACGGCGCAAGATAGTTTGATGCTAATTACCCCGCTACATTTGCCCTGGATTTCTCCTTTGCTGAATATTCGTTTTGAAATGTTCGCCGATGGTTTAGCGGTGTATCATCCCGATGGGGAATTGTTCAAGGAACCGGGGGATTTGTTTGATGAACGGAATCAGGCACAACAAGAACGCGATCGCGCCTTTGCTAAACTTCGAGAACTGGGGATTGATCCAGAAACTCTTTAAAAATTGATATCACTGGTCTAATGAGCAACAACAAATGACAAATGTCAGAGGAGAACTGCCCCCTCCTTTACACCTTGACAGGGCTACCTCTTTACACCTCTATCAACTCTCACTCTAGTTTATGCTAAGTGCGTTCAGTCTGCTGCAATAACGGTGGACGGAATTGTTGGATTGGGCAAAAAACCGGGTTTGTTGCCTAAATCTCTGTCAGACAAACGAGATTTAGGCACAAACCCGGTTTGTTAAAGACCTTACTCTTACTCGGGTTGACCTGTTTTGCTCAAGGTTTCTGCGGAAACTTCTGTCCATTCGGTATGGAAGAATTCACCCCGGGGTTTATCGGTACGCTCATAAGTATGAGCGCCAAAATAATCCCGTTGGGCTTGTGTGAGATTTTGTGGCAGGCGATCGCGACGGTAACTGTCGAAATAATCCAGGGATGCACTAAATGCCGGAACTGGAATTCCCATTTTATTCGACAGGGCGATTACATCCCGCCATGCTTCCTGGCGGTCCAAAATCGTCTGTTTGAATTCCGGTGCCAGCAGCAAATTCGGTAATTCTGGATTTTCATCAAAGGCTTGCTTAATTTTATCTAAGAAAGCCGCCCGAATAATACAGCCGCCTTTCCAAATCCGGGCGACTTCGCCCAGATTTAAGTTATATCCAAACTGTTTGGATGCTTTACTCAATAAATCCATCCCTTGAGCGTAGGAGCAAATTTTAGAGCAGTATAAGGCATCGCGAACCTTATTAATAAATTCCTGGGTATCTCCCTCGAACTTGAGGGTAGGTCCGGTTAATTGCTCAGAAGCGGCAACCCGTTCCTCTTTGAGGGAAGACATAATCCGGGCATTCACCGCAGCGGCGATCGTGGGAATAGCAACCCCCAATTCCAATGCATCAGCAGCAGTCCAGCGTCCGGTGCCTTTTTGTCCGGCAGAATCCATAATCATTTCCACTAAAGGACCGTTGGTTTGCGGGTCGAGGTAGCGGAAAATATCAGCGGTAATTTCAATCAAAAACGAGTCTAGTTCTGGGGTGGTATTCCACTCAGCAAATACTTTGTGTAACTGGCGATGGTCGAGTCCGAGAATGCTCTTAAGCAGGTCGTATGCTTCGGCAATAAGCTGCATATCTCCATACTCGATGCCATTGTGCACCATTTTCACATAGTGACCGGAACCGCCAGCCCCGATATAGGTGACGCAGGGACCATCATCGACTTGGGCAGCGATCGCAGTCAGGATCGGTTCTAAATCTCGGTAGGCTTGTTCCGTACCACCGGGCATCAAACTTGGCCCCTTGAGCGCCCCTTCTTCTCCACCGCTGACTCCCATGCCGACAAATCCGAGTCCGGTAGACTCCAAGTCTTTAGTGCGGCGTTCTGTGTCTTGATAGAGGGAATTTCCCCCATCAATAATCATGTCGCCCTCTTCCAATAAGGGCTTGAGTTGAGTGATGACCGCATCCACGGGACCCCCCGCTTTCACCATGAGCAGGATGCGACGGGGGCGTTCTAGGGATGCCACAAAGTCTTCTAGGCTGTAGGTGGCTTTGACTTGTTTCGTGCCTCCCCTTGCGGCCATGAATTTATCGGTGACGCTGCCAGTACGATTGTAAACAGCGACGGGAAACCCCCGGCTTTCCACGTTCAGGGCCAGGTTTTCTCCCATGACACCTAGACCAATCACACCAAATTTCTGCTTACTCATAAAGTTTTGGGTCTTCTTGTGTTTCTGACTTTTACCTTTTCAGGGTAGCCCGATCTGAGTAATTGTTCAGGTCACCCCAAGGGAAAAGTTTATCTCCACTTCCCCTCCGGAACTAGGGAATTACTGGCCCTCAAATGTTGGCAAACACTTTACTACAGGGGCTGTGCTGTTTCTCTGTCAACTTGAAACCGAAGGACTCTGTGTTGACCGATTCTTGACAAATGAATCCAATTAGGAGGGTTAAGTCTAAGCAAATCCTTAAGATTCTGGGAGGATTCCGGTCACCTTCCCTGCGATCGCCTAGGCTAACCGTCCGCTAAACCCCACGAGATCCCGACTCATCTTCCAAATGCAGCATGATCGTCTTTGGGGAAGATCCGATTGGACTCTGTGGAACGGTAGAATGACCATTGTAGAGACGAACGGGTGAGTCGTCCTTGTAGTAGACAGCAGAGGGAACCGGCATTATGCTTCCATACATTCTGGCCTTAGCCGTCGCGGTGGGTAGCTTCGCGATTTATATGGCCGCTTTCTTTTTTCCAGAAGTCCATCGCAAAGGCGATTTAGTTTGGAGTGGCGTTGGACTGTTTTATGCCTTGGTCTTATGGTTCTGTGCAGGACAAATTTCAGGTGCAGTCCTGCTTGGACAAATGGCGAGTGTGGCGTTATTGGCATGGTTTGGTTGGCAAGCGTTGATCTTGCGCCGACAAACCACGCCAGTCATAGAACAAACTCCTGTGTCTGGGGAACAACTTGATCGCCTCACCGGAGGCTTAACAGGTATCTTTAAACCCAAATCAGTACCAAAGGCTCAAACTGTACCCCAACCCCAGCCTCAGATAACGGTGAAGGCAGAAAAGCCCACAGTTGCCCCCACTCCAGGGGCAACTATTCCCGAGGTCCCTCCAGTACGGGTAACCCCGGAACCCTTGCCTACGGTAAAACCCGCCGCTAAGGTAACCACTCCAAAACCACAGGCCCCTCGATTTGCCGATCGCTTTTCCCTATTCTTTAAAGGCAAAGACAAAGATAAATCTAAAGCCAAACTCGGGACAAAAACTCAGCCCCAACCCCCTGCTGAGGTGGCCTCGGTTGCTGTTCCAGAACTTACTCTGGTCCAACCTCCCGTCCCCGTGGAAGCCCCACCGGCTGAACCGACTCTGATTCAACCCCCCGTTCCTGTGGAAGCCCCACCGGCTGAACCGACTCTGATTCAACCGGAACCCAACGTAATCCCTGTGGAACTCCCTGCTGAATTGCCGACTGAGGCATCGGATCAGAGCCTAGAAATGCCAGCGGCAGCGGCTCTCGAAGGCGCTACGATGGAATCTGAGGTATTCGGGGATGAGGACTTTGGCTTTGAAGATGATGATTTACAGGGTCCAGGGATAACCAAAGCCGATGCTAAAGCTGTAGCCAACTCCATCCCCGTTACCACTCCCCCACTCGATCAACCGGCAAAGCTAACCCCGAACAAAGCCGGGGCAAAATTGGCAACTCCGGGAGGCAAACAACCGCAGGGTCCGAGTTTGTTGAACCAAATTCAAGAGGGAATTCGAGGATTGCTGAACTTCGGCAAGTCGCCTAAAGTGAAGCCTTTATCCCCGAGTCCAAAGCCGCTGGAGACGACGACTCAAGTTGAACCCAAATTGGCGATCGCAGAGGACTTAAAAGAGATAGCCGACACCAAACCTCCGCAAGAAACGGCGACTGTTGTAGTTAAGACTGCCGACGTGATTGTGGAGGTCACTGTGGAGCAAGGAGAACCCGTTGAGGTGATTACTTTCCCCACTCTGCCGGAACGCCAACAGGTAGAAGCCTTGAGAACGACAGAACTGGAAGCAACCGCACCTAATCCACTGCAAGTCCAACCGCCAGAAGTGATTCAGGACGTGGGAGGGGAAATTTTCCCAGAGGGTAGGCTGACTGCTAAACCTGTTGAGGAATATGCTTTAGAAGTCGAACTTGCACCGGCTGCGGAAGTAGTCATTCCCCTAGAGGACATGATCATAGAGGTGATAGAGGTTTCTGAAACTGTGGCAGAAGTGGAGCAGGCGCAGCCGGAGGAGTTGGAGTCATCTGTGACAACAAGCGATCGCCTCTTACAGCGCCCGCAACGCCCAGATCCGGCAGTAGCAGAGGCACCCCCACAATCGGAGGAAGCCCAATCTCAAGTCACCCCACCGACTGAAGCGGAACCCCCCTCGGAGAACAAAGCCAATCCTTTCTTCTAAGTTAGTAGTAACGACTTTAGTCGTTCTTATCTAAGTTAGTAGTAACGACTTTAGTCGTTCTCTTGTCTTTGTTTGTAGTAACAACTTTAGTCGTTCCGGGGAGTAAAAAAACCCCCTCCCTCCACCCCGGAGCTTTTATCGCCACCCTAAATGAATTGACCTCTTGCGATCATCGAATGAAAGCAAGAGGTTTAAGAGGGAAATGATAGGGATTATTCGTGAATCCGACCATCTGGCATGATTGCTCCGGTTAATTTTGTGCCAATTAGTTTTACAAAAATGCGTTCTTTTGTCCCGATTTTAGCCCCGCGTAAGTCAGCGCCCGTTAAATCGGCTCCACTCAAATCAGCTCCAATTAAATTAACATTTTGCAAGTTGGCATAGGTGAGATTCGCTTGCAATAAATTGGCTCGGAATAAATTTGCTCCTTGTAAATTTGCGCCCGATAAATTAATTTTGTGTAAAAAGCCATCACTGAGGTCAGCTTGACTGAGGTTAGCATGGCTTAAATTTCTGCCCGATAAATCCTTTTCGCGTAGATTGGCACCGCGTAAATCCGTTCCGGTTAAGTCAGGATCCGGAGGTTTGGGCGATCGCCTCTGAGAGTAAGGATTAGCAGGTTCGCGATCGCTCCTTGGGGGAGAGTTGGCATAACCGGCGGTGGATTTGCTGTTAGGGTATGCTCCAGAGGACCGATCTCTGGACTTTGCGGGACTTTCTCGCAGGCGATCGCGGGCTTCATTAATTAGTTTTAATTTTTCTTGGGCTTTGGAAACCAGACGGGCATTATCCTTGGGAATGCGATCAGGATGCCAAATAAACGCCAAATCTTTATACGCCTGGTTCACTTCATCTAGTGAGGCTCCAGGCTCTAACCCCAGTTCTCGGTAGTATTTATCCAGCTCGTTCATTTGCGATCGCTCTACCCTATCAATGATCCGTGGCGTGATTGGCTCCGAACTCTGAAAGAAATACTCCCTCGGTTCGGGGTTAACGTTTCCAGGGTAGCACCTGAAAGGAGGGTTTCGCCTTCTACTCTGTCCCCTTGTGCCTTAAGGCTCAGATCTGGCGCAGGTTTTCTGGACAGACTGGTTTCACGCCTAGGGGAGGGGAGATCACAGGAGCAAGCCTTTTCAGGTTTACTCCACTGCACTCAGTGGAAGTCCAGCCGCCCCTTAAAACAGGAGAGTCTCCCCAATAGCATTTTATTTTGAAAAAAATGTTCAAGGTGATCAAATCTGTGCACCGCGTCTAAACTATCCTGATTATCTTCCTTTATTTTTATCGGAATTCGCCCTTTGATTCGGCTTCAGCGACTGTATCAATTAAGGAGTAATATTAAACCAGATTAAATCTCAATTATTAAAGCCAGTGGGTTGGACCGACCCTGTTCAACCCTAACCCCAGAAGCACCAAGACATCAAGGAGTCCCGTTGAGTTTTTCTTCCTTCAACCGAAATTTCCCGAAAATTGAAGGAATTTTTTTCAACACGTGGGAGCTAAATTAACGAAGTTAATATAAAAAAGTTAAACTTACTAACCTTTTGTTCAAACGCTCCAGGCCATTATTCGAGAAGTATCTATTGGTGGGAAAAATGATTCAAGTAAACAATACTATGCAGGAACAGTCTCGCCCATTGTTCCCGATGCAAGCTGATTCTAATTATAGAATGATCCTGTTATCCGCTTCTCGGATAGCCAGTATTACCGTTATTTTGATTGGCTGCATGGTCATGTTAGGATGGATTTTAGATATCCCAGCACTGAAAAGCGTCCTCCCCGGCTTAGTGACGATGAAAGCCAATACAGCAATGGGATTTATCCTGGCAGGAACCTGTGTCAGTTTGTGGCATCGCGGGTCCAGAAATAGTCAGCTCAGGCGGGCGGCTTTAATTTGTGCCATTCTAGTTATGGCTTTAGGACTGTTGACTTTAATGCAGTATGGGTTTGGCATCAATTTAGGCATTGACCAACTGCTTATTAAAGAATCCGTGGGTGCAGTAGCCACAGCGACGCCCGGAAGAATGGCACCGAATTCGGCGTTTAATTTTCTGTTATTGGGTTCTGCTTTAGTGCTGATTTGTATTCCTCGACCTAACTATTTAGCGGCCCAACTTTTTACAATTTTGGGCTTTTTAATCGCGTTTTTTGGGTTATTAGGATATTTATATGGCAATGCCATTTTTTATCGCTTAAATCCAGCTTTTACGGCGATGGCCGTGCATACAGCCGTAGGATTTATTTTATTGTGCTTTGCGGTGATGTTTGCCCGTCTTGACGCCGGAATTATGGCAACGATCGCCAGTCCCACGGCTGGGGGTTTGATGGCACGAAAGCTTTATCCCGCTGCGATTGGTCTCCCTCCGTTGTTATGTTGGATTGTTTTAGCGGGGTGGCGAGCAGAGCTATACACCGCAGAAATGGGTATTTCGCTTTTAGGGATATTAAATGTGATCGTTTTTTGCGGGTTAATCTGGTGGAATGCCTGGACCCTGGGAAATATTGATAGCCAGCGACTTCAGGCAGAAATAGGTCTAAAACAGGCGTTTGAATCTTTAGAATACACCGCCCGAATTCAAAAAACTCTCTCTACAGAGTTGGCAACAGCATTTTCTCAAATTAGAACAACGATGAATGAATTGGAGGCGTCTGCAAGTGCTACGGCAGAGCAAGCAAAGGCGGCAGATGCTCAAGCACATCGATCGCGAATGCTTTCATCCGGTGGAAAGCTGGCGGTAGATCGCACTCAAACTGGGATGCATACGTTAGAACAAAAGGTGGGAGCGATCGCTGGGGAGATTATACGCACTCAGCAGCAGGCGGCTCAAATTGGGGAGATTTCTCGGGTGGTCAGTCATTTAGCCACTCAAACGAATATCCTAGCGTTAAATGCCGCGATCGAAGCGAGTCGTGCTGGAGAACAGGGGAAGGGATTTGGGGTAGTTGCCAGCGAAATTCGTTCTTTAGCGGACCAAAGTAAGGTGTTGGCGCAAAAGATTAGTAACTTAATTAACGATATCCAGACGGCGATCACCTCTACAGTGACGGTAACCGATGAGGGAATTGAAACGGTACAAACTGGGGTAGAGATCGTTCAGGAAATGGCCGAAGCCTTTGAGGGGGTTGCCCAAGCTATCGACAAAATCTTTATCAATAATCAAAATATTGCATTAACGGCGCAACAGCAAGCAGCGGCGATCGCTCAGGTGGTTAATGTCATGAATGCGCTCGATCTGGACGCTCACGAAACGCTTATCCATCACCAGAATTGAGGGGGGACGACAGCGATCCTAGATGCGGCGATCGCTTTTAAACTTGATGGGTTATATCCCGAGTCGGGCGATCGCGCATATCCTAGATGTCAAAATTTCACTCCCCTGGTTGGGGTGAATTTTGGCAGTCCCTTTCCTCACCTTGTTATTAAAATTATTAAAATAATTTAATAAATTTCTCTTTTTAAAATTTTATATTCTAAACAAATGAATAAATCACCCCTTGAATAGCGGAGTTTTAATTTTTTACTACGAACTAATTAATTGATTTTTGATAGCAATAGTCGCTGAGTAATACGCTCAATCTCCCTCTGTTTGTAAACGAACTAGAATATCTCACTATACCTTACCTTAATTTAGATACCCTATATCATACTCTAGCGGGGATGGATTTCCGAATCAACAGAATCCATCTTGACCGCTCCGGGTAACCCATTTAACCCCTTTTGAGGATTGAATGTTAGGGTAAAATTGACCCTAAAAATCTCTCAATTCTCGATTAGACAAGGATTTTGGTAAATCACTCCCTAGAAAAAACTGGATGAAACTTAAGAGTGATTTTTGATTTAGGTTGACGAACAGGGGAAAAGCAAAGCATAATTGAATATTGATGATATTCTAACCAAAGGGATTAATTCATTTTTTTGAATTTAACCCATCCCTAAACAATCAAACAAATGCAAACCCGAGCAAGGGTGAGGTAAAGTATGGCAGAGTTATTGGATGTGGACTTTTATCGGGCTGTTAATACCGACTTACGGGGACTAAATAACCAGCAAGCTAGGGACCATTTATTAAATTTTGGTCTGAATGAAGGACGGGTATTTTCACCGACTGTCGATTTAGACTTTTATCGACGGACTAATACAGACTTGGCAAGCGCCGGGTTGAACACCCGACGTCAACTCTTCGATCATTTGTCAACCTTTGGCGTCCGCGAAGGCCGTCAATTTTCATTAACCTTTAATCCGGCCTTCTATCAAAACAGAAATCCTGACTTGAGGGCGGCGGGTGTTAATGAGAACGAATCCTTATTCAATCACTACCAAAACTTTGGTATCAACGAGGGTCGTGCTTCTGGACCCGGTTTTGACCCTAACTTTTATCGAGGAGTCAACCCCGACTTGCTGCAAGCAGGGTTCAATAATCGGCAGTTGCTGGAACACTTTCAATTCATTGGGGTGAATGAGGGACGCACTTCATCTCCCAACTTTAACGCGCGCTTTTATTTAGCTACTAACCCCGATTTACAACCCGTATTCGGGACAAACTTTCGGCAGGCATTTGAACACTATTTATTGAACGGAATACGGGAAGGACGGACCAGTGCTCCGGGAACTGCACCCCTGCCACCCCTGGCACCCCTGCCACCGGCTCCGCTACTGCCTGTGGTTATGCCTCTGCCGCTTACAGTTCCAGGCAACACCCCACAAACTGCTCTGAATGCCGGGGTTCTCACGGCTACTCAAATCTTTAATAGTGAAGTTTCCAATGTCAACTCCAATGGTTACTACCGCTTTAGTTTGGCGGGACCCACTAACTTAAATGTTGTAATTAATGGCATGACTCAAGATGCCAAACTCGAACTTTTCTTGGACAGTAATAATGATGGGACAGTCAATGCCACAGAACGAGTAGGGCTTTCTCAACAACCGGGAACTCTTCAAGATTCCATCACCGGATTTTTCACCGCTGGTAACTATTTCGTTAATGTTTCTCAGGGAGTTCCGGGCGCTCAAACTCCGTACAACTTGAATTTGATTGCCACCCCAGTTACGGGAGATGTAGCGGGAAACGCCCCGAATAACGCGACCAATGTGGGAATTTTGTCCGGTACTCGCCGGATCGATGACTTTGTGGGGGATTCGGACCCACAAGACTACTTCCGGTTTGTACTTAATGAGGCTAAAGACCTCAATTTATTCTTAACGGGTCTTAATGATGATGCAGATTTAAGACTCTATCAAACGGTGAATAATAATGGGGCGATCGCCGAAGGAAACCTGATTGCTTCATCGATTCAAAGTGGGACCACGCCGGAAGCCATCAGCCGCAACTTGGCAGCCGGGGATTACCTTGTGCTTGTCTCTCCTGGTTTTCAGGGCGTAAATACGAATTACGGTCTAACCCTGACTACATAAAGCGCTACAATTCCTAGTTTCAATCCACAACTAACTCCTCTCAACAGCTAGATCATGCGGTGTTGAGAGGAATTTTTATTGGAAACGACAGGGTTTCTTGGCAAAATTTATACTTTCTGGGCACTAACTCGGACTAGAAACCTGGTTTCTCGTTCCCCTGATCTAATACTGAACTGGCTCCGAGGCCAGAAGGGGATATTTAATAGCACGAGTACAGGCCAGGGGCTATGCTATCCTATTCTCTGATGGGAAACATTTCCCTCTAACAAACTCTTGATTTACGAGACCTGATGTTCCAGACTCTCCGGTGAGCTGGGCAGTCGCCGCTCCCGGATCTAACATAAAAAAATACCCTGAATGAGACAGAGGTAAGTTATGGTTGTCAACCTATTTGATCCCCAATTTTATCGAGCTAACTTCTCCGACTTACAGAGCTTAGATGATACCCAAGTCGAGCAACACTTGCTTGATTTTGGTCTAGATGAGGGACGAAAATTTTCCCCAATCGTCGATCTCGACGTTTATCGCGCCAACAATCGCGACTTAGAATCTGCCGGGTTAACCAGCAATCGGCAGTTATTTGAACATTTGCGGGATTTTGGAGTCAATGAGGGACGGCGGTTTTCTCAGGTTTTTGATGCTTCTTTTTATCAAAATGCTTATCCTGACTTGACTGAGGCAGGGATTGAGACAAACGAACAACTTTTTGAACATTTCCGCAATTTTGGATTGAGTGAAGGACGGCAGGGAATCCCCCCAACTGAACGCATAGCGATCGCCTCTACTCCCAGTCTATTCTCTGAAACCGTTCTGTTGCCTTCCAATCCTGATCCTCTAACTGGCTCCCCAGCCTTTTCCAGTCCATCATCGCCGGTTCAAACCTCTCTACCTGCTCCCGTCCCTTTTCCCATGAACATGACAGCGGAACCTCCCGGACCTCTTCCGGAAATTCCCCCCTTGGATGAGCCTGTGTCATTTGAACCCTTGCTCACAGATACCGGGGACACGCTCAATGCTGATCTGGGAATGAAGGCGAGTAACTTTAATGTGACCTTTAACGATCAGGTAGGGGGTCCCGATGACCTGAATGATTATTACCGTTTTCACGCGAATAGTGATAGCAGTTTCAACGCATCTATATCTGGCGCGGAATTGGGTTTAGAGGTTTATCGGGATACTAATCGAGATGGCACTCTTCAACCTGACGAAGTATTTATGGCGGGGGTGAATGGATTGAGGGGGCAAAGTGGTTTTGGAGGACCCACTACCTCAGTGAGTGGAAATTTAGTAGAAGGGGATTATTACGTTCGCGTTTTTGCAGCCAATGAAAATACGAACTATGACCTCACCTTATCTGTCTACTCTAACTTTGTTAATGTCCCTCCCCTGATTTAACGGGTAGAGTCATTGCGGTAACTCCCTGGTTTTCGGGTTGTTCTCTAGGATGATGGAGGACTCGTCGTTCTGTTTACCATCATCCTCGGGCATTGGTATAGTTACCACTTCACAACAGCAGTGGCATAATTAGCATTATTTCTAGATCTCTTGGAGCAGATCGCTTAATATATGGGTTAACTCAGAGAAACTCTGGGGATCTAGGTTTATGAATTCAAGGGTCCTGTGGTATCAAGGAGGCTGACATCAGGGGCTGCGGAACCCCAGTTGTAACCTGGCTAACGTTGGAACCGGAGGGAATTTTCCCATCGAGACTCCATCGTTCCCGGGAGAAGGACCGGGGCGATCGCCAGCCAACCCTGGGGACTCATAAATGCAGGTTAATCTCTAAGTGATGTTAAACAGGAAACTCCATTAACTATCTCAACTTCGATAAATCGCCATGCACACAATTCAATCTCAGACGACTCAATTGGAGCATCAAGACAAACTAACTGCACTCAAGTCATACTTCATGACTATGATTTCCCACGAATTAAGAACTCCCCTGACAACGATTTTGTTATCGGCGGATTTACTCGAATGTTATAGCACTAGCTGGTCCGACGAGAAAAAATTAAAGCACGTTCAGCAAATCCAAACTGCTGCCATTGAAATCACCAAGCTCATAGAAAGCGATAAATTTTCTGAAAAACTCCGAAAAGTGGCGAGTCAAATTCAATAAGCATTTTAAAAAGTGGAGATCCTCATTTTGTCCCCTTATCATTCTCGGGAGGTTGGCCGCGTTCGTCTGAAAACTCTCACATAAAATCCCCGAAAAAGTGGGAAAAGCCGCAGCAGTCGCCCCAATAATGCCTGTACCGCCAAAGGCCCGAGGTGAGGCAGCCAGCATGGGGGCGATCGCGCTGGTGAATGGCGATCCAGCACAAAAAAAACCCCCTTTTGGGGGCGAGGATCTGAAAATAGCCAGGAGGCCAACTCCCGAAGCAGAGGCAGCCTCTTGATTAAAACAAATACAAAATCGTAAACAGCACAATCCAGACGACATCAACAAAGTGCCAATAGAGTTCTGCTGCTTCCGCTCCAAAATGACTTTTGCTGGAATAATGACCCGCCTTCAGCGACTGCCATAACACGGCCAAAATTAACAGCAACCCGAAGGTAACGTGTAATCCGTGAAATCCCGTTAGCACATAAAATGTGCTGGTAAAGATATTATCGGTCAGACCAAAGCCAGTATGAAAATACTCATACAACTGTCCGACTAAGAAAACGGCACCCATCACCGCTGTGATAGCGAACCAAAATCGCAGACCCTTAACGTCATTCTTCTTAATCGCTGCATTGCCGCGATTCATGACAAAACTGCTGGAAATCAGAATAATCGTGTTGACTCCAGGCAGCAAGAGTTCCATTTCCGGGGTGCCTTCCGGCGGCCATGCGGGGGAAACCGACCGGAATGTGAGATAAGCGGCAAATAATCCCAAAAAGATCATCGATTCCGCAACCAGAAATATGATTAGCCCAAAAATTCGATGATCCGGATGGTCGCCGTGATGACCCGCATGGGTTCCCGCACCGTGTTCGGCTTGTATAGCCACGTTGCTTGTGTCAATTGTGCCTTGCATAAGCAATATCTTTTGTAGAGTTTTTCGTGTGAGTGGGGGGCGACTGGGGTAGGCTCAGGCCCTCCCCCAAAAGCATTGTCGCCCCGATTAGGAAACGGTTGGTCCCCCGGATAACATTGGAGTATTTGCTTGGGACTCGGGCATCGGTACGTTAGGGTTGCGATCGCCCATGCCGTAATCATAAGGCCCGGTCAACCTCACAGGTTCCCCAATAAAGTTTTCAACCGGCGGGGGTGAAGCAGTCTGCCACTCCATCGTTAAAGCATCCCAGGGATTGCCCGATGCTTTGGGACCGGCTATCCAACTCCAAACCGCATTGATGATTAACGGAACCGTAGAAACCGCCAGGATATATGCCCCTACAGTACAAACCATATTGACTGTGGCAAACTTGGGGTCATACTCCGCCACCCGGCGAGGCATTCCTTGCAGTCCTAGATAGTGCATCGGCAAGAAACACAGGTTAAATCCGACCAAGGTTAAGACAAAATGCAGTTTGCCCAGGAATTCATTCATCATCCGTCCCGTCATCTTCGGGAACCAGTGATAGATTCCGCTATATAGACCGAAGACACTGCCGCCAAACAGGACGTAATGCAGGTGGGCGACAATGAAATAGGTATCGTGAACGTGAATGTCAAAGGGGACAGAAGCGACCATAATCCCACTAAGACCGCCGATCACGAACATGGAGACGAAACCTAAACCAAACAGCATGGCACTGTTGAGGCGAAGTTTGCCACCCCAAACCGTTGCCAACCAGCTAAAGACTTTAATGCCTGTGGGAACGGCGATAATCATGGTTGCTACCATGAAGAACATCCGCAACCAACCGGGAGTGCCACTGGTGAACATATGGTGCGCCCAGACAATCAATCCCAGGAAACTGATTGCCATACTGGAATAGGCGATCGCCTGATATCCAAAAATCGGCTTGCGGGCGTGGACCGGCAAAATATCAGAAATCATTCCAAAAATCGGCAGAATCATAATATAAACTGCCGGGTGGGAATAAAACCAGAACATATGCTGGTAAACCACCGGGTCCCCGCCTCCGGTTGGGTTAAAAAAGGCGGTTCCGGCAATCAAGTCAAATGCCAGGAGAATTAGCGCCCCTGCTAACACCGGAGTCGAGATTAAAATCAAAGCCGAAGCGGCTAGCATTGCCCAGCAGAACAAGGGCATATCATTTAATCCCATTCCGGGCATCCGCATTTTCAGGATCGTGGTCAAAAAGTTGATCCCGCCCAAAATTGAGGAGGTTCCCAGCAATAGGACACTCAAAATCCAGATAAATTCCCCGGCTTTGTCTCCCGTTGTGCTTAACGGGGGATAGGAGGTCCAACCGGCACCGGCGGCACCCACAAAGAAGCTAGATAATAGCAGGATTCCGCCGGGGGGGATCAGCCAAAAGGCGATCGCATTCAACCGGGGGAAGGCCATATCCCGCGCCCCAATCATCAGGGGAATCAGGTAGTTGCCAAATGCCCCGGTACCTGCCGGAACGATCCACAGAAAAATCATGACTGTGGCATGGATCGTAAACAGACCGTTGTAGAGTTCGCGACTGACAAAATCAGACTCGGGGGTTGCTAGTTCCGTGCGAACACCCGTCGCCAGGGCACCGCCAATCAGATAAAAAATGAAGGTGCAGACCAGGTATTGAATCCCGATCACCTTATGGTCTGTACTAAAGCTAAAGTATTCTCGCCAAGGGGTATGTTCACCCGCTTCAACAGCGAGGGTTTCCCCGAGGTTACCTGTTTCTGGTTCGGTTACTTGTGCCATAAATCAATTGTTATTACAGATGCGTCTGAAGTTCGCCCGCTTGTGGGAGATTATGGGTTTCATTCAGGGTTAGGGAACGAGTACCATTTCTCCCCTAGCTGGGAAATCCCCGGGTTAAATGGCGCGATCGCCTCCATGGTGTTCTGCATGGAGTTGTTTGAGGACTTCTCCATGAATGCCCATTTCGGTAGCTAGCGGTTGCAGATAGTCCGGTTCCGATAAGTCTGCCGGATTCATTGCCAAAGTTTCAGTTCCCTCGGATTGGGCAGCAATCTGACTTTGTAACCACGCCTGGAAATCTTCTGGGGTCTGGACGATGACGCGGGTTTTCATGCCTCCATGATAGGACCCACACAGTTCGGCACAGACGACGGAGTATTCTCCGACGACTTGGGGCACGAAGCGCAACTCGCTTTGGCGTCCCGGGATGGCATCTTGTTTGAGGCGAAATTCAGGAATCCACAGGGAGTGAATCACATCATTAGCGCTAATCGTCAGTTCTACCTCTTTTCCAGCGGGTAAATGCAATTCCGCAGCGGTGACGCCACTCTCGGGATAGGTAAAAATCCAGGCAAACTGGAGTCCCAGGACGTTGACGCTGACAAAAGGATCTACTCCTTGAGTGCGGGGAGATGCGCCAACCCCGAGGGCGACGAGTCTACCCGGTGTTTCACGGTTGGCGATGGGTGTTTCTTCTCCGGGCAAAGCAGCGGCGATCGCTGCCCCCGGTTGGACTTTATGGGCCATATGGGATTCATGGGATGCCATTGGATCTAGGCCCCCCATTGAGTTGTACACCTCAAAGCTGTACACACCGATGCCCATAATGATGATGGCTGGGATCGCAGTCCAGAGAATTTCTAAGGGAACGTTGCCGTGAATGGGTGGCCCATCGGTATTATCATCGGCACGCTTTCTAAATTTGAACATGGAAATCACGATGATCCCTTGCACGATCAGAAATAGACCGGTGGAAATGGTCATCATCATGTTGAACAGTTTATCGATTCGAGGCGCTTCCTCTGAGGCCGCAATTGGCATGAGGTTATGATTCTGGCCGACCCACAAGCTCACGAGCGTGATGGTGATGCCTGCTATCATGGTCCAAATAGCACTGGGTACTTTCACTTCAACCTCCTTGATGAGAAACTTGGCCGCGATCGGCGACGCCGAGTGCTGTGTCGCAACAGTTTTTTGTTACTCCAATTGCTAAGTTAGCAATTTTTCGGGTCCTCTGTATCAGTTAAGGGTATATTCAGTCTCTCAATTGCCCACCCTGTGGGGAGAAATTTTAAGATTTCTGGGGAATTGAGGCCGGGTATCCCACGGGGATAACGGTTGAAACTGTCACTATGAACTGGGATAACGGTTGAAACCGTCGCTACGAACTGAGATTTATGAAGAAAGGTTAACTTTTGGGGAGAGATTGTCAGGAAATCCCGGCAATTTTTACCGGAGGGAAAATAGGGTAAAAGCTTGTCGCTCTCGATTCGGACTCGCTACTGTAGAAAAAAGAGCGGATTGTGGGATTGGGGGTAAAGGATAAACTGCCTAAGAGTAATTACTCAGTTTAATTTAACATAAGGAACGAAAAGGACGCGAAGGAGTAGCAATTATGGCGAACTCAGTCGTTGATCGAAATCCAGCGATCGCACCCACTGACTCCCAACCTCGGGATCGGATTCGTCGCTTGGTCTGGAAAATCGCGATCGCGACCCTGCTATTAATGGCAGTTGGAAGTGCAACAAGGGTGATGAATGCGGGTCTGGCTTGTCCAGATTGGCCGCTCTGTTACGGTAAATTAGTTCCCACCCAACAGATGAATTTTCAGGTGTTCCTGGAATGGTTTCACCGCTTAGATGCCGGGTTAATCGGGATTAGCGCGATCGCCTTGACGGGTTTATCCTGGTGGGGTCGGCAGGAACTTCCCGGTTGGCTACCCCTTGCTTCCACCGGAGCCCTAGGTTTAATCCTCTTTCAAGGGGTATTAGGCGGACTTACCGTCACCGAACTGCTCCGATTTGACATTGTAACCGCGCACCTGGGAACCGCCCTGTTATTTTTTATCACCCTTTTAACTATTGGGATGGCACTGTTACCCTACCAAGGGACAGGCAGTGTGGGTAAATTACCCTGGATTGGACTGCTAGGGGCAATTTTTGTGTACGTCCAAAGTTTACTAGGGGGATTGGTCGGTTCCCAATGGGCGCTCCACCAGTGTTTCGGCTACAATCAGCTATGCACGGTGATGAACAGTCACATTTTTGGGGTTGTTCCCCCCACCGTAACTATCCTCGCCTTAGTTGTCTTGGCGTGGCGAACTCCAGCATTGCATCCTAAATTACGACAACTCGCAAGGTGGGCCGGGATGTTGTTACTCTTGCAAATTGGATTGGGTATTGCTACCTTTTACGAACGCCTGCAAGTGGAACTCCTGACGGTTTCTCACCAAGCAACGGGTGCAGCCTTACTCGGAACCCTGGTAGCGTTTACTGTATTAGCACTGCGCGATCGCGCCGGAAGCGTTCGGGTTTGAAATTTCCATCGTCTACTGTATTTCGATGCAATTGCCCAGCCTCTTGACTGCTGAAAGGAAACAAAACATTTATCATGCAAGAAATCATATCGACTGGTACGCAACGGCATCATGAAACCCTGTTGCAAGTGCTAAAAAGTTACTACCAGTTAACCAAACCTCGAATTATTCTGTTGCTGCTGATTACGACCGCCTCCGGACTATGGGTAGCGGCCAATGGTGAAGTTGACCCCCTCCTCGTTCTGGTGACAATGGCTGGAGGTGCTCTAGCGGCAGCGTCGGCGAATACCATTAACTGTTTGTACGATCGCGATATCGATTACATCATGGAACGCACCCGCCATCGCCCCCTACCCTCGGGTCGCGTTCAACCTCGGGATGCCCTGATTTTTGCGATCGCCTTAGGTGTCACTTCGTTTACCCTTCTCACGGTGTACGCCAACTTACTGGCAGCACTCCTGGCCATGTCGGGGATTGTCTTCTACGTCGCCATTTATACCCATTTACTCAAGCGTCATAGTACCCAAAATATAGTCATCGGAGGTGCAGCAGGCGCGATTCCACCCCTAGTGGGTTGGGCCGCTGTCACCGGGGATCTCAGTTGGTCACCTTGGGTGATGTTCACTATCATTTTTCTGTGGACTCCGCCCCATTTCTGGGCATTGGCAATGATGATTCGCGATGACTATGCGGCAGTCAATGTGCCAATGCTGCCGGTGATTAAGGGAGATGAAGAAACAGCCCGTCAAATCTGGTATTATACTCTGTTGCTTTTACCCCTAAGCTTAGCCCTGACTTATCCTTTACATACCAGCGGGGTTCTGTATGCAGCAATGGCGGTTTTACTGGGTAGCGTGTTTGCCAAGAAAGCCTGGGAATTGTTGCAAGCCCCATCAGACCGAGATAAGGCGCGATCGCTATTTAAATACTCGATTTTGTATCTGATGTTATTATCTGCCGGAATGGTGGTAGATAGTTTGCCCGTAACCCATCAGATGACCACTGCGATCGCTCAAAATGTCCAAGTTTTAATCAGTGCAACTGGGGTGATGTAATCCAGATATGACTCAGATAAATCTCTGAGTTAATCCGGAATAAAACTAACCCAAACGGGTTGGTAAACCACAGCTATTGTGGGATGGGGTGGGCCAATTGCCTGCCCCTAATTTTTTAGGGATTTTCAGGGAGTGATACCCAATTTGGTTTTAAAATGTCTATAAAAAGCCGTACCCTTTAGGGTGTCGGGTTTATTCGGGCAACCCCCAGTAAAAATGTTACAGTGAACAGAGATTAACATTCCAGGAGGTAAGGTGGAAGTCAAAGTTAAGCTGACCCTAGAAGAATTTTTCGCTTTACCCGAAGGCGATATTACCTACGAACTGGTTGATGGAGAAGCTAAACCCAAAATATCACCGAAACGATTTCATTCCAAATTAACGGGTATCCTATTTCTACTACTGAACCAATGGAATCAGGACCGAGGGGAGGTGGGGATTGAGTGGGCGATGGTGCTCAAACGGAAGGGCCAAGATTGGGTCCCGATTCCTGATTTGCTGTATATCTCCGGCGATCGCCTCTCTCGCGATCGCATCTTGGATGAACCTTGTCCCGTTCCTCCCGAATTAGCCATTGAAATTATTTCAACGGACCAAAGTTTTGGCGAAATTAGTGGCAAAGCAATCGATTACTTAAATGCAGGGGTTTCTCGCGTCTGGGTTATCGATTCTAAAGTCAAAACTTTGACTATTTTCTATCCCGATTCTCCCCCCCAGACAAAAAGTGGTGATGAAGTTATTACGGATGAATTATTGCCCGGATTAGAATTCACTCCTTCCCAGATTTTCAGTGAAGCTAGAATTCCCTAAATAGCTTAGAGCAAAACGAAAAGAAACCGGGTTTCTAACCCTCATGAGTTGCTAATTGACCGAAATTTTATAAAAAACCGGGTTGTCTTCACTCTACGGGCGATCGCACTCAGTCTATGCAGGCAATGTTCATCCCAATATTTAAGCCCTGCACAGCTAACCCCTGATGCACAGCGATGCTCCTATACGAAAGTCCCTGTTCTGAGATTCCCACTTCCGACTTACCACAAACCGTCTAAAATAAAATTAAAGAGTATGTAGATTTGTATCAAGTTCGGATTAAGAAACTCATGGCCCCTGCTGTTTTAATCGAAAATCTCCAAAAGCGTTACGGAACCGTCGAAGCGGTTAAAGACGTATCGTTCCAAATCGAGCCGGGTGAAATCTTCGGGCTTCTGGGACCCAATGGTGCCGGCAAAACTACTGTGATTCGCTGTTTATGTAGCCTTGTCACTCCCGATGCGGGTCGTCTTGAGGTTTCGGGCATCGACGTCGTAGCAAATCCCAAATTAGCCCGAGGGCGTCTGGGTTATGTCGCCCAGGAAGTGGCTTTAGATAAGGTCCTGACGGGTCGGGAACTCCTGGAATTGCAAGCGGCATTATATCATATTCCCAAGTTTTTGGCAAGAGAGAGAATTGAGACGATACTAGCCCTATTAGGATTGGATGAATGGGCGGATCGCCAAACGGGCAAATATTCCGGGGGCCTTAAGAAGCGTCTGGATTTAGCGGCAGGATTGCTACATCAACCCGATGTTTTAGTTTTGGATGAACCTACTGTTGGGTTAGATATTGAAACTCGGATGGCGGTATGGGGGTTTCTACGGCAGTTGCGCGACAATGGAACGACGGTGTTGATTACCAGCCATTATCTGGAAGAAATTGATGCCCTTGCCGATCGCGTAGCAATTATCGATCGCGGCAAAGTGATTGATACCGGAACCCCTTCTGCTTTAAAAGATAAAGTTGGAGGCGATCGCATTACCCTGCGGATTCGGGAATTCTCTCCGATGGAAGAGGCGCAACAAGCCAAATCTTTGCTTGAACCCCTGCCTTTTGTTGAAGAAATTATCATCAACAATGCTCAAGGGAATTCCCTGAATTTGGTGGTGAAATCCCAAAGTGATGCTCTATTAACTATCCAACAAGCCTTACGGGATGCTGGTTTACCCACCTTCGGAATTGCCCAATCTCGACCTAGTTTAGATGATGTTTATTTGACTGCAACGGGTCGAACCCTGTTAGATGCAGAAATCGCGGCGGCTGGAACTCGTGACCCGAAAAAGGAACGGAAGCAGAATATGCGCTAACAGCTTCCACCCTTGGTGCTCGACCCTTCTAATTCAACTGCAAAAAATACCATAAACAACCTGATTATGAGTCAAACTGTTACGCCTATCCCTGCTAAAACCCTAACCGCCCCAGCGGGGGATACCCGTCTAAGCAACCCCATCGGGGAATTTACCCAGGAAACTTTGGCCCTGACCAAACGGCTATTTATTCAATTAAAACGCCGTCCTTCTAGCTTAATTGCAGGCATCATTCAGCCCTTAATGTGGTTGATTTTATTCGGGGCTTTATTTCAAAATGCTCCCCCAGGAATGTTTGGAGAAAGCATTAATTACGCCCAATTTTTAGGGGCGGGGGTGATTGTGTTTACCGCCTTTTCCGGGGCGCTAAATGCGGGACTCCCGATTATGTTCGATCGCGAATTTGGCTTTCTGAATCGCCTACTGGTAGCACCCCTATCCAGTCGGTTTTCAATTGTCGTGGCTTCAGCGATTTATATTTTGCTGTTAAGCTTAATTCAAACTGCGGTGATTGTAACTGCCGGGGCCTTTATGGGCGCTGGATTACCGGGGGGATTGGGATTGGGGGCGATCGCCTTTATTACCCTGCTGCTGGTTTTAGGCGTCACCGGATTGAGTCTGGGATTAGCCTTTGCCTTACCGGGACATATCGAACTGTTGGCGGTGATTTTTGTGATTAACTTGCCGTTACTGTTTGCGAGTACGGCGTTAGCGCCCCTTTCCTTTATGCCGAAGTGGTTGCAAATTGTTGCCACCTTAAATCCCCTGAGTTATGCGATCGAACCGATTCGGTATCTTTACCTGCATTCTGACTGGACCCTAAGCAGTATCGTCATGCAAGCCCCTTGGGGAGAGGTCAGCTTTGGCGGTGCCTTGGGGATACTTGCCGGATTTGCAGCATTGGCATTATTAAGCATTCAACCCTTACTCCGGAGAACTTTTGCTTAGTAGAATGGTCGGTATTATCAATGGTTCACCTAACAAACCTATGAAATCGAAGTTTACCTTTAACACAACGGCTCGAATTTCACTCGGAACCCTGGCAGCGATCGCCATGACAGCCGTAATATTACCCAAGTCTGCGCTAGCAGAAGAAAAGAACCGCGCCAGTGATTTACTAGAACCGCAACAACTCCAGCTGGAACGGGCTCCGTTTAACTCGACAACGGGAGAAGGGGAGTCTCTGGATGTTTTTGATCTAATTCATCGCGCCCAATTCGGGACGACTCGGAGTATGAAGGAATTCAATCTCCAGCAGCAGCAAAGCATCAATGATGCAGCAGCGGATTTCCGTTCCAGACAATTGGAAATGCTGTATGATCAGCAACCGGAAATTTCTGGAGAAGAAGCCCTACCTAACCCCTAGTTACCTCCCGAGGGTAGTCGTTAACTGAGTTCAGTTTAGGAATAAGCAATAAACGCTGATGGAATCCGTTCCATCGGCGTTTATTGTGATCTGGACTGACCCATAAACCCCTATCCCTCCCTCATGAAGGCAATTTATCCCTTATCCCTACCTATACGATTGGAGGGGGGGTAAGTGCGACTTCTAAACGGTTGGCTAAATCAATAATGTCATCTTTTCTAGGAATTTCATCGACCCAATGGCGAGGAATCGACTCCAATCCATATTCAATTCCAGCCAAACCGCCCGCAACCGCTGCAGTAGTATCGGTATCATCACCCAAATTAACTGCGGTTAATACCGCTTCGGCATAAGAAGATGTATTTAACCAGGACCACAATGCAGCCTCTAGGGTATGAACAACATAGCCACTGGACTTAATTTCATCCATCGGATAATCGGCAATTTTACCCCTCAATACCCGGTTAAAATGAGAAATTTCCCTGGAATAGGCGGGGTTTTCATAAATTCCTTTAACTTTTTCGATTCCTTGTAAATACGCCGATTGGCGATCGCATCCTGTCAACAATTGGGTCGCAATACTCACATAAATCCCACAAGCCATTTGTGCGCGAGGATGAGCGTGAGTAATACAAGATACTTCATGCGCCCGCTGAATTAGATCTGCAAACTCTAACGTTTGATGATAAAATGCCAGGGGTAAAATTCGCATCAATGAGCCATTTCCATTACTCCGTTCTGAGCAACCCCCAGCCTGAACCGGGGGAATGCCTCTTTTGAGACGATCAATTGCCGCAAGCGTCGTCATTCCCATATCAAACGCATGACCATGGGGTGTCCAAAACCCCTCCTCAAGCCACTTGATAAAAGCATCCGCGATCGCTTCTAGGGAAAATCCGCCACACATTGACTCAGCTAAACAAAAAGTCAGAGAACTATCATCTGACCACAGAGAATAAGGACTCATTCCTGTTACTGGATCGTCTACTCGTACCTCTCGGCTAATAAATTGTACGGGAAAGCCAAGTGCATCACCAATGCAGACACCCATTAACCCTGATAACACCGGGGAACTCGACTCTAACATCAGCTTAAACTTTCAATAGTTATACTCCCCAAATTTATATCATAACTATGGGAACGTCGATAGTAGGAGTAAGGACAAGGCAGTGCCATGTCCCTACAGTTCAATGCAGAACTTTTTTTAAGGCAATCCCTTATAAAAGTGAGAATTAATTAAGCCGATCGCACTTGCGCCAAGACTAAGCCAAACCAATGATTCGGGTCCGTCCAAGTCTGGATTGGGGTCAAGCCTTTTTGTTGTAAATACTGCCCTATTTGGATTAAATCAAATTTCCGGGAAATTTCGGTGAGGATGGTTTCATCCGGTTCAAATTCAACGGTTAAATTCAAGGCCCCCAATTGCACGGTTTGCGATCGCCGACTTCGCAAGTGCATTTCAATTTGATGTTCTTTTTCGTTATAAAACGCCCGATGCTCAAATTGCCCAGGCTTAAAATTTCCATCAAATCGTTCATTCAAATGATGCAGAATATTTTGATTAAATTCTGCAGTTATCCCTTGCACATCGTTATAAGCAGGCTCTAAAATTGCCGGAGATTTATGCAGGTCAATTCCTAAGAGGAAATATTCTCCGACTTCTAATGCCTGAACAATATCGGCAAAAAAGCGATCGCATTCTTCGGGAGTCAAATTTCCCAAGGTACTGCCTAAAAAGCACAGGGTGCGGGTAGGCAAAAGGGCGGGACGCAAGTTAGCCAGGGCTAATTCGTAGGTGCTAACTAAACCATGAACCTGCAATGATGGATAATCTAAAAGTAACTGGGTAGCGCTACTTTCTAAAATTCCCCCACTGACATCAATCGGCAGATAGCGCAGGGGATATCCTTGATTCTTGTAGGCATCTAAGAGAATTCGAGTTTTGGTGGAACTGCCACTGCCAAGTTCTACGATTTCGCTTGACCCCGTAATTTGGGCAATTTCTGCTGAACAATTACGCAAAATTGCCGCTTCAGTACGAGTCGGGTAATATTCGGGTAATTCGCAGATTTTCTCGAATAGATCAGAACCGCGATCATTATAAAAATAGCGGGGGGAAAGCGTTTTTTGCGTCTGAGTTAACCCCTGGATTACATCAGAACCGTTATCGATTTCTGTGGAAGAAAGAGTGGGGCTGATTAATCGTTCTAGCTGCAAGCGTTCAGATAGAATAGCAGGCTTAAAGTCAACACGGGTGGTTAACTCTGGGGTATCAGACGGTTTGGCAAATTTCATCCGTATTTTTTGGGGTGGAGGCATCAACAAATTCGGCTCCCAGTTCTATCAGTTATCTCATTGCTTATGAGACTGATAGAATCGTAGTCGCCATTTTCATATTGTCTCATTGTCTGGGAAGAGCTGGGAAAAAAGTTCCTGCTTTAGGAATAAATTAACTTACTAATCGTGAACTCTAATTAATCGGATAGGTTTACATAAATCCAATTAATCACTTTCTCCCGCACAGCGAAATCCTGCTAAAATTTGTCGCATCCAAGGATGATACCAATTGCGGAAACTCCCCCGCATCGCCCAAGGACGAGTCGCCCAACTGCTGCCACGTAAGACTCGATGCTGGTGGTCAAAATAGGTTTGGGAGTATCCGGGGTAGGGAAAGTGCTTAAATCCGGGATAAGGGGCAAACCAGCTAGAGGTCCATTCCCAGACATTTCCCATCATGTCATAACATCCGTAGGCGCTAGCACCTCGGGGGTAAGCATCAACCGGGGTGGTTTGTGCTTGTTGGTTATCGTGATTGCAGCGATCGCCCGTGGGAAATTCATCTCCCCAAGGATAGATGTGCTTTGTCTGGGTTGCGGCATTCCAACAGGCGGCTTTTTCCCATTCTGCTTCCGTGGGGAGTCGTTTTCCTACAAATCGTGCATAGGCTGCGGCTTCGTAATAACTAACGCCACAGACAGGATGATGATTAAAGGCGGCTTCATCCCGCCAATAGAGAGGCTGAGTCAGTTGTGCCGTTTGCACCCAGTCCCATCCCGCATTACACCACAAATTGGGATTATTATATCCTCCGGCTTGTATAAAATGTCGGTACTGTCCGCAAGTGACGGGATACCGATCAATTTTGTACCCAGGGAGGTACACAGAGTGGGGTAACTGTTCGTTATCGAGGGCGTCTAGAGAATCGGTTCCTAATAGGAATTCTCCGCCAGGAATGGTGACTGCCTCATGCTCAAGTTCGGGAAAGGCGGCGATCGCCCGTGTGGGTATTCCCACCGCAGATTTCTGCAATTGCAAAACAAAGGCGATGGTTTCTGTATGTTGACTTTCATGCTGAAGGATAAACTGCCAAATTCGCTGTTGTTCGGCAATATCAGCGGTTTCTAAATACTCGAAAACTTGCGATCGAATCCCCTGTAGATAATCCAGAATTTCCGGCAACGGAGGTAACTTGACTCGGTGATGTTTCGGCAATCCATCCTGTGCCAGGAGTTTCCGATATTGGGGAAATAAGGGCGAGATTCCCGCCCCCCGTTCCAGCAACCATAACCCTTCTGTAAACCCAATATGACCTAAGTGCCAACCTACGGGACTAAAATCGGGATGGACTTGACAGCGGAATGTCTCATTATCCATCGTTTCAAACAGTTTAAGAGTGCCGAGGCGACACTGATCCATTGCGTGGCGGATTGCCTCCCTGACAACCGCGCGATCACTGTCAGTTTTAGAGGCAATCCTATTAAATTTGATGGATATTGATGTCAAGGTTCTCCCCCACCGTAATCATACTTTGTTCAGGACATTGATTCCAGTCCCCCTCGAACAATGGTTCTGAAGCAATCATCACCGAGTCAGGAAAATTCAAATCATCCCGCAACCAGTAGAGAGAGGGTGCGGTATCTTGAGTAGCAAACCGGGAGGCAACTAATTGATGTCCGTCCGTGATGATAAAATTCGCCGAAACTTTCACCTCATCGGGTTGGGCGAGTTCAGTTAAAATAGTTAAGGTCCTGTGCAGTGCCGAAGTGAGGTTGGGATTCTCCGCTGATGCCTCTAAAATGGATAGAAATAAGGCAAAAATATGCTCCGTGTCCGTAGTTCCTTCGATTCCCTGGTAAATATCATCCCCTAGCTTGTTGCGAATTGGACGATATAAGGTTTGGCGGAAATTTTCGATTAATCCATTGTGAACCGCCATGATGCGGCGATCGCCAAAGGGTGGACAATTGCTCAACGTGACCTCCTGTCCTCCTGTAGCACTGCGGACACATCCTAAAAACGTTCCGGTTTCAATGTAACGACTCAGAGGTGGCAGGTTCGTATCATTCCAAATCGGCAGCAAATTTTTGTAGGTAAAGGGGTAAACGTCCTGGTGCGGATGATACCACCCAATCCCAAACCCATCGGCGTTGACGACTCCAGAGGTCATCTCTCGGGGTTGATAGCTTTGCGCCACTAGAGAGTGCTCGGGTTTCAGGAGGATGCGATCCAGTTGAATTGGGCGGCCCAAATAGGCAAGTAAACGACACATAGTAAATTTTTTATGTAACTCTGTAAAATTATAGAACAAATTCACTGGGGAGGATAAAACAGGGGTCCTCCGAGTAAAAATCCTTCTAAAGACGTATAACGGGCTGAGGTAAATGAAGTATATTGTTTTGTTCGTAATTTTGGGAACCGGACTGCTCACCGTAGGAGAGCAGCTAGGGGGGTGGGGATGGTTATTAGCGTGGTTAGGCGTCGATTTTCTAATTGTGGCAGCCGCTTATTTGAAGCTGGGCTATAAAATTTTTGGCAAACGCTCAACCGATGGTCAACTGGCCGTCTCCTCGGTCGTTCTCCTCTTGCCCTACCTATTATTTTGTTGGGGATTTTGGCATTTACAACGCCGGTTTTTAAAGGAGGACTGTTATAATTATATTGCCCCCGGTTTGTGGATGGGAAGACGCGCCTTTGGGGAAGAATTACCGGCGGATATTAGTTTATTGGTAGATTTAACCGCAGAGTTTCCGGAACCCAAAGGGGCGATCGCCGGAAAAGAATATCTTTGTTTACCAACCTTAGACGCTCATGTTCCGGATCAGGAAGAATTCCGAAACTTAGTTCAAAAAATTGCTGATTGGCCGGGAAATGTTTATATCCACTGTGCGATCGGACATGGGCGATCGGCGACGGTAGCCGCAGCGGTTTTAATGGCGCGAGGATTGGCAAAAAATGCCCAGGAAGCAGAAGCAATGTTAAAAAAAGCTAGACCCTGGATTAAGTTAAATCATGCCCAGCGACATTTGTTAGAAAGCCTGGTGTTCTAATTGAATAATAAATAAAAATAAGATTTAGGGATCTGTCTAACCTAAAAATCAGGGGGTTGATCCACGGGTTAACTTTCTGATACACCCTCTCTAAGTAAATAAACTGCGAGAGGTTAAAATTTCCTTTCTGTAAAAGCTCCCCTTGATTCCTCTCTACCGGATTTTAATCCCCGTCCGGGGTTAAACGGGAGAGGCAATTAAATAAGGAGAAACTCTATTTTATAAATAAATCCCCCGATGGAGATTTAATCGATTTGAAATCAATTATTTCAGGCTCATTTAAATATTGTTAAACTTTTAGATGAGAACCCGAGTCAATTCTATTTACTCCAATAAAAACAAGAGTCAATGCCTTATGAAATCTAAAAGAATTCTTTTTGCGTGGGTGGTAATGGGTTTGATGGCAGCAGTTGCCCCTCTAGCGGGACTTACATCGGCCGAAGCGACCTCACCAGGGTTAGGAGTAGCGTCTGCCACCCTGATTGCCAGAGGCGATCGCCAGTTGAACCTAGATAACGTCCCGCGATCAGTACAGAGTGCGGTAATTAATGACCTTTCGCGCAATCAAAATATTCCGGAACGACAAATCCGGATTACTGAAGCAACTCGCCAAACTTGGCCTAATCCCTGTCTGGGTCTCCAGAGACCGGAGGAACTGTGTTCTCAAGTGCAAACCGAGGGATGGCGGATGGTTCTGACCGATGGTAGCGATCGCTGGGTGTATCGCACCAATGAAACAGGCCAAATCGTGCGGATAGAATCAGCCCCCCGAACTTCATCGACTGATTTACCGACTGATTTACCGCGATCGGTATCGGATGCGGTCTTACAAGCAGTTTCCAGCCGGGCACGGATGTCGGCTAACAACTTTCGGATTGTAAAAACCGTGCGTCAGACCTGGCCGAATGGCTGCCTCGGGGTTCCTCAAGCGATGTCGGTCTGTACGCAAGCACAGGTTGAAGGATGGGAAGTGACCGTGATCAGCGATCGCACTCAGGGTCAGCGTTGGATTTATCGCACAGATAATTCAGGTCGCACCGTTATTTTATCCGAAGCGTACGATGGTCGTTCCAGCTTACCACAATCGGTGGCTAATGCTGTCTTACAAGATGCGGCGAATCAGCAAGGTAAGTCCCTCAATCAATTTGAAATTATACAATCCCAGAGTCGAGTGTGGCCGGATAGCTGCCTGGGCCTCTCTAGCCCCAATCAGGTCTGTTCTCAAGGACAGGTTCCCGGGTGGCAAGTGACGGTTCGTCCTCGCCAAGGGTCGGGTCAACCCTGGGTTTATCATACCAATGCCTCAGGTGATGTACTCCGACTCAATCAAACGGGAACTACAGTGGCTCAAACTCCCGTTAATTCCACCCAAATTCCCGACAATGAAATGCCTCAACCGTTAACCGAGGGAATCATTTTTCGGTCTATTTCTAGTGGAGGAATTACCGGACAGACTTATGAAACGGTGTTGATGAATGATGGAACATTAATGCAGGTCTTACAAGGACCCGGTAATGCCAATGATTCGGGGCGGCGAGTGGGGCGAATTTCACCCCGAGAAGTGCAGGAATTTCGACGGTTACTTTCCCAACAGAAATTTCAGCGCTATAACCGTTTGAATTTCCCCCCATCAGGCGGTGCTGCGGATTATATAACCGTCACTCTTTCTAGCCGTTCAAGTACGACTCGCTATGCGGATCTGATTCAAGAACAACTTCCGTCTAATTTACAGACGGTGATTCAATCTTGGAATCAAATCGTTAGTCAAATTGGCCGGTAAAAGGTTGAAAATTATAGGGAATGAATCGGGATGAATTGAGATAACAATGATGGGCTTCAAGAGGAAGCAGAATGGCCTAGAACCCGGGGATTGAGGATGAACCCTGGGGTCTAATTGGCGGTAAATAGAATGACTGTAGCAGTGACTACAAACTGGTAGAACGATTTGCGTATTTGCGCGATCGCTCTGCCAGTCTTGATTAAGGGGACATCTCCTGTTAAAATTAAAAAATCTACCCATAGGGGGTTTTACATAAACGCCCGATCAATGTTTGGGCCGGCTCGGATAAAACAGCGATCGCAACTTTCATTCAATTACTCGGGTCCCTAATAGGAAAAAAGCAGACTGTGAGTGATATCTGGTGATTTGAAGCCAGCTTTGATGAGATCACAAAGTCTTTAATTTAGGTTCCTGTTGTGGGATTATTCTGGAACTCCCAACCCTGGGATTGAAGTAGCGTTTGCGGAACCCGTAGCCTGGGTGTTGGTGTCTAAATTGATATCTGAGGGTTTGGCCCAATCCCATAAACTCAATCGAGATCTTCCCCTAGCTGATGCAAAGTGCAATCAGGGTTAATTCCAACTGAAAGCATTTAGGTATCGCTCATAACGGAGCAGTGCTATGAACCAGGACGAACAACGACGTAAAAAACAGCCTAATCCGCTGGTACTCGCTGTCATGTTGACAGGTGTCGCACTCCTAGAAGTGCATCCCAAAGCCGCCTCTAGTGCAGTGAGCAACCCCGTGGCGATCGCGGGGCAACTTGTTCGCAACACACGCAATATCCTGCGTCAAACGGTTGACCCTTACCGTCTTCCAGATGCTGTTGTCCAGGCTGTGGAACAAGACCTTTCCCAAAAGCTGGGAATTCCCGCCTCTGAGCTAGAAATTACCGACTACAGCCTGGAACTTAAGACCCTTAAGTGTCAGGACAACTTAACTCCTACAGGGGATTGTGCCAACAAGCGCTCACAGCAATGGCGCATCGTCGTCTCTGATCGCTGGGTGTATCGCAGTGATCCCCAAGGGAAAATCCTGCACCTGGAAACCCCGGATGTGCCGGTCAGTTATCTCCCCGGATCCGTTGCTAATGCAGTCTTAGAAGCCTCCGCCCTTCATTCTGGTTTAGACATTGCTCAGCTGAGTATCACTCAGATCCAGGTCCGGGACTGGGCGAATTTTTGCCTAGAGGTAGATACATCCGGTGAAGATTGTAATAAGGGGACCGCACCGGGTTGGCAGATTGCGATCGCTGCCGGAAACGAACGCCTCGTTTATGACGTTGACCCCTCTGGGGACACCGTATTATTCAATCCTGCCTTATCTTCAACCGTTAATCCCTTAGTGCAGTCCCCTTTGCCCTCGGGTTTAGTATCCCTTGTCAAAGCCGAACTCTCAAAAAACGTGGGAATTTCGCCCAAACAAGTACAAGTAGCAGAATATAGTCGCCAAACTTGGACCGACAATTGTCTGGGATTGCTCCATTCCCAAGCTGTCTGTGATCTCAACACCGTCAACGGCTGGCGAATTGTCTTATCCAATGGTGGGACTCGCTGGGTTTATCGCACCGATGCCACCGGCAAAACCCTCGGCTTAGAAACTGCTATTCCCGAACATCAGAATTGGTAAAAATTTAAAACTTAATCCCCTTTAATCATGTAACGTTAAACCTTCGATTCTTGCCCGGGTCGGGGCTACTAACCCCTGCCCTAAGAAACTTCACCCCAAAAAGGTCCCGCTCGGAATTTACTCCCGAAGCGGGCCTATTTTCTTGAAACTCAAACTCCTCCCGATCAGAAGAGATTTTTGAGGATAAGCACTTAGGAATCTCCGGAAAAAAAGTCTTCCACCGGATGGGCGCAAACTCTCCAAGTAGTGCTAACCTACCCATCACAAGGGTAGTATTTCATTTTTTTTGAGTTCCCGGATCAAGTTGCCTGCGAGCCAAGCTGCCTTAGCTTTTAGACTAAGGTATTCTACACAAAAGAAGCGCTTTCCTTGAGATCAAGTCCCAGTGGCTCCAGAAAGGGAAGCGCTAACTCATCAAGGGAATCGAACTCCAGGAGGATTTTGCTATGCCAGTGCCCAACAACCTGTCGATCGCCACCTGCTATTTACTCATGGGACTCACGGGTTTCGGTCTTGCAGGATGTGGAAATGTAGGGCCGGGTTCATCCGGGGATCTCAGGCTTGACCAGCCCGTGCGATTGATAGCAGAAGCCGATCGAGAAGCCGTCTTTGTCAGCCTGCCCTCCCCTCGACGCGACCCCAACCAGAACTTTACCGCAGAGGTTCTCGAAATAGACCTCTCCGGTAAAAAGCGCCGTATTAACGCCACCCGCAAGCAAATTGAATATACGGACTCTGTAACGGGGGAAGTAAATCGGTTACATCTGTTGGGCTTTAATTGGGCTGGAATCCAACGCTGGGTTCCCGATCCCCAGCATCCCTCCCCGCTATTCTGGCGCAATCCCCAGGACCCCACGGTGCTCTTGTTTCAACCTCAATTGAACCTCGGGGGCTTATATTTTCTGGATACAAACATCCTAGCGATCAAGACAATCGACAACCATAAGGCACTGCGGGAGGCGATCGCCAAAACTAGGGCCTTGCCCCCCGCTCCCCCACCACCGAATTGCAAGGAATCCGAGTGTGAGGCCGGAGTAAGAATTCTCTACTGGGCCTCCGACCCCAATTGGTCCCCCGATGGTCGTCAGATTGCCTTTACCTCAAATCGAGAAACCTTGGGATCCGGTTCGGATATGAGTGTTTGGGTTCTGGAGGTCCCCACCGGCAAAGTGACTAAAGTCCTGGGCAGCACTGGGGATAAATATCGGATTTTTGGGTGGACGGCAGCCGGTCGCATTTTGGCTTGGGAGTACAGTCAATCGCCCACTGCATTAGTGGCAATCTCCCCGACGGGAGGAAACAAAGAAGTTTTATTACAGGGTGAATTCCTGGAATTTCTCGCCCTCAGCGATGATTACAAAACCTTGCTCTATGCCAGCCGACCCTCTGGGGAAAACTCCACCAGCAGTTTTGCCAAACTCTATGCCTTTTCTGTGGATAGCGGAGAGAGTCAACTCCTGTTTGAAGAGACGCCCATTGAAAGGTTATCTGGTATTCGCCCGGATTTCTCCGAACAAAGCGATCGCGTGGTGGCTCTTCTGAGTGATGTAGAAGGGGGTCATACCCTCTGGGTTTATGACCTGCCTCAACAAATCAGTAAGCGCGTTTCTGTCCCTGCCGGTAAACGACTCTTTGCCACTGAGCGCAAGTTAGAGTGGGCGGGCGATCGCCTCGTGGTTCCCCTAGAAGACGTCCAAACTCAGACCTTCAGCACCCTACTGATGGCGGTTGACTTGTAGAATTCACCCCCTGAGTCCGGGGATAATTTTGGAGATTTTTTGAATCTACGGTTTCCCGGTCGGAATTTGCTTGTTTTTTTTCCAAGACTTTGATAGAATCGATTGCATCCCTAGCCAGTTGTTAGCAACAAAAATGAGCGTTCAGCCTGGACATTTACACGGTTTCCCACCCCAACCTTTTCCCGAGAGCGAAAGGTCGGCCCGATTAGAATCTACCCGCGAAACTTTTTACTATTTCGCCTACGGTTCTTGTATGTGTCCAGTGGATTTAAAGCGATCGCTGGGGGAAACAACCCATCAGTATGCAGTCGGTCCAGCTACCCTCAAAGGCTATCGGCTCAAATTTTCCGGGTATTCAACCTTGCGAAATTGCGGCGTCCTTGATGTTGCCAAAGACCCATCTGCCTCTGTAGAAGGCGTTCTCTATAAACTCCCTTGGCGACTGTCTGCTCTCCTCGACGAACGAGAAAAAGGCTATCATCACGAAACCATCGAAATTTACTCCGGCAATCAGGTTTACAAGAACGTTCGCACCTACACGGTCGCCCATAAACTTTCCGAAGAACTGCCGCCTAATGATTGGTATTTTCAGGTTGTCTTGCGCGGTGCCATCACCTGTGGACTCCCTGAAACCTACTGCTGGCATTTATTTAACTATATGCATCAGTTGCAAAGCCGCCCGGGTCAGAATGTTTCGCTGAAAAAAGCCTAAATTTTTATTTTTTTGTGGGGATGAAAGAGGGACTTAAATAAGGTCTTATTTTGCTTAACTTTCACCCTTGATTGCTCTATCATTCCTAAATGATCAATTCCCCCGGCGATCGCATTGCTTAAACTTTCCGGAAATTCTCTAAATATAGGGATATATTTCTCCCTTAAAAACCTCTAAAGACCCATTTTGTATCGTAAAAACGGGTCTTTAGAGGTAATTTCTCTGAGGCTACTTTCTCCCCTGTGTCTTGGCGAGAAAACAGGAGGTTAGGGCACCCTGATTGAATCAGCGGGCTTATATAAAACCCTAAAGTTTTGAGTAGGAGAAACCTAGCCTCTCAACTGACCTGGGCGGTCCGCTGTGCTAAGGGAACTTCAAAGCGATCGCCCGGTTGTGGGTCGATCACACGAGATGAAATCTGGTGTTTTGCTAACAAAGAGCGAAAATCTTCGACCGTTCCTTGGGCACGAATCAAAGACATCAGTATCCCCTCAAATATCACATCGCCCCCAGCCGCAGTGGGCAGCATCACTTCGGGTTGCAGCAATTTAGCCAGTTCTAAAGCACTTTCTTTACCCTTAATAATCGAGCCAATCAGGGGCAGAGACAAATCCACGATCGGGGCGATCGCCACACTGATCGGACCTTCATTTTTCAGAGTAGGAGAATGAGAACCGTGAGGTTCGTAATACAAACTGGTGCCAGTTTCTAAATCCCGGAGAATATAAGCATTTTCCACCAACATCGGACCGATGGGGGAACCGGGAATAGCCTTAATTTCTAGTTGATTTCCTAGGTAAAAACTTTTCCCGTGAGCCAGGGGGGTAATCTGAGTATAATTCAACTCCTGGACCACCTTCGCCGCATTTACAGACGCGACAACGGGAATATTTCGATCAAGTTCCTTTAAAGTGGCTGGGTGTGCGTGGTCTTCCAAACCCTGGGACAGTAGAATCAAGTCGATATTGTCAGGGATTGAGCGGGCAATGCGCCGAGCGCTTTTAAACAACCACGGTTGGTTTCCAAATACTAATGGACCGACCAACCAGGGGTCAAGTAGGATCCGTTTCCCGGCTAGTTCAATGAGCCACGAATTACTGTCTAACCAAGTCAAATACATAATCCGAATCAATCTTATTCTTATTGATGATGCCTTGATATATTTTACGTCCTTGTTACAATTGTTTACAAGGTTTTCAGGAATTAATTTGGGGTAGGGGCTTGCATTCAGTAGATTTACGCAACCCCAATAAAAGCGCCTATGATTAACCCCTTTATTCTAGCCCACCCTAAATAAAGCCATTGGGGTCCAAAGAATTCTCCAGTCCATTGGCGATCGCTACCCCTCAAAATCTAACCCCTACAGATTGAAACTGAGGGTGGGTGAAGAAAGAAAGTGATGAACCAAAATCGCGCTAGTGAAGGGGGAAATCCAGCCTTCAGTAAGGGAATTAAACCTCATGACTAAACTAAGCCACTGCGGTTATAAAATCAATTTCCCTTTTTTTAGCTGCGATCCCCCCTAGCAACCATTTGATCCCCAATTTTAATCCCACAGATTTTTGGAGGGCGATCGCCGAGGGTCAAAAATGCTCATAGCTCAATCCTGTTACGGGATGGCCCCTAAAATAATTCCCACTGATTTAGGACTCAAATCACACTTCAAGGGAGCTTTAAATCACAGATTACCTTGCTAAAATAACCGATACTTGAGATAATAAAGTTAAAGAAATCATTACGTTTTCACGAGGAAAGAAAATGTTAATTCAGGGAAATTTTTACAAACTCACAATTTCGGAAATTTTTTGTAAAATCTGGCGCTCCGGAAAAATTACTTACCTAGAACGCTGGGGTTTAATGAGTGCCCTGCTCAAAGATTCACTGACAGAAGATGAAATGGACGCTATTAACCGCCTCCTTCACGCCGTACGACGCGGATGGTTGCGAGTCGAAGAGTAAACTCTCTCTCAAAGTATCCGTTGTCATCCGGACCCTGACTGGCCCGATGAAGAATTGTTAGGTAGTAATCGGGTATCCAGCTAAAAAAAATAAATTTTGGGCTTGCCACAATTCAGTAGAAGGATAGCAAGATAGCTTTTCTCCGGTTTTTGAGGGATATTTGGGCTTTTGGCGGGAGCCAGACCCTTGCTCTTACCCACCCGCAGAAAGAAATCTTTCATAATTGAAGTGCCTACACCGCCGCGATCGCTTCAAAGCACTTACTTCTATATCCCGACTCCTTCTTATACTCCACCCCCGCCAAAACGTCTCATACGGAATTCGGAACCGAAAGGTCTTCTATAGAAAGCTGAAAGCCTTTAGGGGAGAAACCTTTATTACGTTTATGAGTAGCGGATTCCGTATCACCCTAGGGCCGCACCGCGTAGCTATACCTATTTGCTTTGCCCACTTCTCATCCCTAGCTGTACCGCACGAGTCCGCGAAGCGCTACAAATCTTTCTCACAATAGGATTAAAGGAGTAGCCCAGAGATCACACGCTCCCACTCCCCAAAAAATTATCAAATGTATTTAAACTCACTTTATAAAAAGCCTACATCATTCCTGTAGGTGCCGCACCTCAACTGCCCCGCCTACACTCTGGCAGTTTCAGACCTTATATAAATGCTCTAATTCCTTTAGGCTCGCGACATCAGAGGCTAAAATGTCTAATTCTTGCCATCTAATCGGGTCCCCCCGCCTTAAGTGCGAGTTTTTCCATTGGGTTGAATCACCCCGGTCAAACTTGCTCCCCGGAGGTTAACATTGACCACATTGGCTTGAGAAAGGTTTGCTCCACAAAGATTGGCTCCGGTCAAATCTGCATCCATTAGATGAGAACCCATTAGATTAGCTTCACTCAAGTTAGCGTGACTAAGATTTGCTTGAATCAAATAAGCACCACTCAAGTTAGCAAGGCTGAGTTCAGCACCACTGAGGTTTGCGCCGGTTAGGAGTTTATCGCTTAAGTCCACCCCAGTCAAATTGGACCCACTCAAGTTAATCCCACTTAATTGCACATCTTTAAGGCAAACTTCGGTTAAATCCGTCAGACTCAAGTTTGCCTTGCTCAGATTGGCACGGCTGAGGTTAACTTCCCTGAGATCCGCTCCACTGAGATTTGCCCAATTGAGATGGGCTTCACTCAGGTTAGCTTGCTTGAGATTGGCACCACTGAGGTTGGCATGAGTTAGATCCCCTAGGCTGAGGTTAGCTTGCTTGAGCTTGGCCCCACTCAGGTTGGTTTTAGATAGGTTGGCTTGGGTTAAATCGGCCTTATTTAGGCTTGCCAGAGTCAGATTCGCTTCTCGCAGATCGGCAGATTTTAGATTCGTTCCAATTAAATAGGTTTGGCTCAGTTCGGCTTTGTTGAGAATGGCTCCACTGAGGTTAGCTCCGCTGACATCCGCATGGGTGAGATTGGCCCCACTGAGATCAGCTCCCCGGAGATCCGCCCAATTGAGATGGGCTCCGGTTAAGTTGGCCCCACTGAGGTTGGCTCCAGCCAGGTTCGCTCCACTGAGACTGGCTCCACTTAAATTGGAGCGACTCAGATTTGCGCCACTTAAATCGGCCTTAGTTAGATTAGCTCTACTTAAGTAGACGCCGCTGAGGTTGGCTCCACTTAAATCGGCCTTGGTGAGGGTCAGACGATTAAAATCTCTCGTCCCTCCTGCGTATTGCTGCAAGAGTTCTTCTTTGGAGAAGCTAAGCTTTTGTGCACCGAGGAGGTCCGCTGTCATAGCTAAAGTGCTTTCTTATAATTATTTAATCTTTCTATTAGAATCTTACTCAAATATACGGAGTCTATGAAACCGAATATTCTCTGAACTGTCGTTAATTTTTGTAACAGCGCCAATGGGACAGGCATAGGGGGGTCAAATTCGGGTGAATTTTGATTAAATTTTGGAGAGTTTGAGAAAGGAGAACAGGTTCAAAGGCTTACTTAACAAGGGTTTTCCCCAGTAATTTTTCTAAACAAGGATCTCTGGGGCCGCGCTCAGAGAGCGGTCCCTCTTGTTGACAGGTTAGGGATGGAAAACTAAGGTAAGTTCCTTTATTCATACCGATCGCCTACCACAATGGCCTTTTTCTCCGGAATCATAGGGCCTCCTTTCATTTGTGAATTTTTCCGTGCGGAGAAATTTACCAGAATTTACGGTGGACAGAATCAATAAAATATGTTAATTAAAAACCTGAATTATGGACTAGGAGGGGTCCATACCTTCCGGGCGATCGTTAAAATTACGGAGGTTTGAAGCGTGGGCCATTCCTAGCTGATAATAAACTCTTAAAGCCAAACCTGCGTGAAACAAAGGTAAAAAGAATGACTTTAACCCCTTCAACGATGCTCCCACTGGGAACCTCGGCACCGGATTTTAACCTCCCAGATGTTGTCACCACAGAGACAATCTCCCTCAGAACCTTTGCCGATAAAACCGCACTGGTTGTCATGTTTATTTGCCAACATTGTCCTTTTGTTAAGCACGTTCAACAAGAGATCGCCAATATTGGTAAGGATTATCACGATCGCGGCGTGGGAATTGTGGCGATTAGCTCTAATTTTGTGGAGACTCATCCCCAGGATGCCCCAGAGAAGCTCAAAGAAATGGCATTAGATTTGGGATTTTCGTTTCCCTATTGTTACGACGAAACCCAAGAGGTAGCGATCGCCTATACTGCTGCTTGCACTCCCGATTTTTTTGTGTTTGATCGCAGTCGCCATTTAGTTTATCGGGGTCAACTGGATGAGAGTCGTCCCGGCAATAGTCAACCTGTAACGGGAAAAGACTTACGTGCGGCGATCGAGGCCCTATTGGCTGGTTCCCCTATGGGTTCGGACCAAAAGCCCAGCATTGGCTGCAATATCAAATGGAAACCCGGCCATGAACCGGCCTATTATGGGGCCTGGTAGTGGTAGGAGAACATCCGCCCCGGGGAGGGAAGCTTTCTCTTCTGAGGCGATCGCAAAATTCCCCTAGACGGCGGATTTTATAAGGGACTAAAACAACAGTCAGGCTTGACAAAAACCATAAAGTGAGATACAATATCAAGCTGATGATTCAAGCCGTTCCCCCCGTGCCTTCTAGGGCGACTGTTTCCTTGTCGGTCGGACTCTGCTGCGATCGTCGCCCTACCTCCCAATTCACGAATGTAGCGCTTATAATCTGATGTTCGAGGAGTTGTTTCTAGCACAAGTTGTGACACTACGCATCACTCCTAGGGTAGAAGGCACAGGAGAGCGAACCTCGTAAATTTAAAGAGAGAAGCACCGAATGCGATCGCTCTAACGAATCTCTAATGAATTAGGATGAGCCAGCGATCGGAATCGTTGATTCTCATTAAAAATTCGTGGTGAGTGAATTTATCGATATGCATTTAGAAGTGTGGCCGGGTAAAGTCTATCCCTTGGGATCATACTGGGATGGTAAAGGAACAAATTTTGCTTTATTTAGTGAAAACGCAACCGCAGTAGAACTTTGTTTGTTTGACAAGGATGGCAAAGAGCAACGCCTTTCTATAAATGAAGTCGATAATCATATCTGGCATGGCTACATCCCTGGAATCACACCCGGACAGCGATATGGATATCGAGTGCATGGGCCATACGATCCCGGTGCAGGTCATCGGTTCAATCCTAACAAACTCCTGATCGACCCCTACGCTAAAGCCATTGAAGGGGATGTACTCAGCGGACCCGAACTCTCCGGCTACAACGGGGAATCTCCTGAAGAAGACCTTTCCTTTAGCGAAACCGATAGCGCTCATTTAATCCCCAAATCCATCGTGATTGATGAGTCCTTTGATTGGGAAGGGGACCAACTCTTACAAACCCCCTTCCATGAAACCATCATCTATGAAACCCACGTTAAAGGATTTACCAAACTTCAACCGAATATCCCCGAAGAACTGCGGGGAACCTATAGTGGCCTAGGTCATCCGGCAGCCATTTCTCACTTGCAAACCTTGGGGATTACGGCAGTCGAACTGATGCCGGTTCATCACTTCCTCGCTTATCCTGGACATTTGGCGGATAAAGGACTCAAAAATTATTGGGGTTACGACTCCATCAATTTCTTCTCGCCTTATTCCGGCTATAGTTCCGCGACTATACCGGGAGAACAAGTGCGGGAATTTAAGGAAATGGTTAAGGCCCTGCATAAAGCCGGAATCGAAGTCATTTTAGATGTGGTGTACAACCACACCGGGGAAGGCAATCACCTCGGTCCTACCGTGTCCATGCGGGGGGTAGATAATGCCTGCTACTATCGCCTCGTCGATGACAATCTCCGGTATTACATGGATTTCACTGGATGCGGCAATTCCCTAAACGTGCGCCATCCGCAAATCCTTAAATTAATTATGGATAGTCTGCGCTACTGGGTGCTGGAGATGCACGTTGACGGGTTCCGATTTGATTTGGCATCGGCACTGGCGCGGGAACTGTATGATGTCAATAATCTGGGTTCGTTCTTTAATATCATCCACCAAGATCCGGTCCTGTCCGATGTGAAACTGATCGCCGAACCCTGGGATGTGGGTCCTGGAGGCTATCAGGTGGGGAATTTTCCCCTGTTATGGTCCGAGTGGAACGGTCGCTATCGCGATACGGTTCGAGACTTTTGGCGCGGGGAGGACCGCACGTTAGGAGAATTTGCCTATCGGTTTACCGGCAGTTCGGATTTATATGAAACCAATGGGCGCAGTCCTTATGCCAGCATTAACTTTATCACGGCTCACGATGGTTTCCCTCTCTACGATTTAGTTAGCTACAACGAGAAGCATAATGAAGCCAATGGGGAAAATAGCTGTGATGGGGAAAGCCACAATCGGTCCTGGAATTGCGGTGCAGAAGGAGATACAGATGATCCACAGGTGTTGGCTTTGCGAGAACGCCAAAAGCGTAATTTTCTAGTGACTCTCATGCTGTCCCAGGGTATCCCGATGTTGCTGGCGGGGGATGAAATGGAACGCAGCCAAGGGGGGAATAATAATGCCTACTGTCAGGATAGTGAAATTTCATGGGTGAATTGGGAGTTTCCCGAGGAAAAAGCCCATCTGCTAGATTTCACGCGGCAACTGATTTATTTCCGGCGCAAGCATCCGGTGTTTCAGCGACGCAAGTGGTTCCAGGGCCGCCCGATTTATGGGAAAACAGTTAATGATATTGGCTGGTTTAATCCCGATGGCAGCGAGATGGAGGATGAGGAGTGGGGTATTGGTTTTGCCAAGGCGATCGCAGTCTTTTTGAATGGGGAGGAAATTCCCCGGCGCAATCGTTACGGTCAGCGCGTCATTGACGAAAGTTACCTGCTCTTTTTTAATGCCCATTGGGAATTAATCGAGTTTAAATTACCCCAAGGATTAAATGAACAACAGTGGGTGACCTTAATCGATACCAAGGAACCAACCTTTCTGGAAGATGGACCCACCTATACCGGGGATAAGACCGTACCCGTTCTTGGGCAATCGGTTGTCTTGTTAAGACGTTTAGAGTAGGCCCGCCAAATTGCACTAGAGACGCGAAATTTCGCGTCTCTATCTCTAATCTCTAGGGCAGTTGTCCCCATGCACTTAAGGCAAGGGAACTCTGAGGTCTGAATCGAGGGGGTTTAGGGAAAGAGTGCGTTACGGAAGCCACCGCAACGCACCAGAACACCTGCCGAATTTACGGCGAGACAATGTAACAGGATGGTAAGGAATAGTAGATTACCATAGCGTCTGCATCAAAGATTACAATTTTTTCAAACTTATTAAAATGTAAGGCGGCGCGATTGTGGGGAAAGGGGGCTTGTCCAGGACGGATAGGAAGGGTTTCCTCCCTGAAGACTACCCCGCAGTCGCGGTTTATTTGTAAACTTATATTAATAGGACTTACGCCGCCCTGTAAATCAGGGCAACCACACTTGGGGAGATTCCTCTTCCCATAAAGGTCGGTTTTTTGAGGATGAGAGGATAAACCGCATCCAGGCTTCTCCCTTGACCGAGAGGAGGAGTAAGTACAGCGACTCAAACCATTTTTGACTCAAAAAATCCTCATGCCTAGATGGTCCCTACAGCCTCCTCAATCGCCGATCGCCGGTGTAAGTCCTAGAACTGTGAAATTGCGTCATTAAGATAGAACCGATGGATACGACGACTCTCTCATCAACGTTTTTTTTAAATCTACTCATGACGGTGGGGTTGCTTTTCTTTATTCGGGCCTCGGTGAAGGACCGAACGGAGGAACTGCAATGGGTGACAGAACAGCCGGAAGAGTCCATTCTCCCTGAGTTACAAGACTATTTCGATCGCCGCGCTTATCGGGTAACAGCGGTGGATCGGGAGCAAAATCAAGTCACCTTTGAAGGATATGTCCGTCCCAGTTGGTTTCTGGCAATTTTTCTAAGTCTGTTGGCCGCAGTCGGAATGGTATCGTTGGGCCTAATGCTGTCGATGGTCTTCCCTCAAAGCGGGAATTTGTTTCTGGGTTTGGTTCTGTTGTCCCCGATCGCGGGATTGTTTTACTGGAAAAAATCCGGTCGCATTGAACAGGTTTCTCTCCAAGTCAAGTTAATGGAGAGTCCGGGGAATAACGCCACCCAAAATAAAATTACTGTCACGGGTCATCGGGATGAACTGGCAGTCCTTCAGCAAACCCTGGGGTTACCGCGATCGCACTGAACCTAAAACCATAGCAGAAATTAGCCCTATCCAAACCCTTGAGCTTGTTATAAAGCTAATTTCTAGAAAGCGCAGTATTTTAATCCGTTGGTGGCCTGATTGACCCAAAAGGTCCACTCTGACCTAGGGTTGGTTCTATCTAGCCAACGCTTTGTCCCCTGGTCCTGGCTAGGATGGCGGGTAATTTCGGTAGAGTGATTGCCGGATGCAAACCCGGACTTTCCTGGGGAGTCGCTCAATCCATGGTCTTGGAAAAGTGCAGGTTTTAGAGCTCGCGGCGATCGCGACTTAACGCCGGTTTCCCTAATCGCCAGGAAAACTTTATGCGCAGCAAATCGCTATCTCGTCACTTGCGGGGCTAAAACCCTTCTTTCCCCAGACAAATCCACCGCTTGACGGTATATTTGCCGTTACGGGAGTCTCTCTATACGCCAGCTATGCCAAAAACTGGGTTAACGCCGGGTAAAGATGCTAAATCTACTCGGCCCTCCGTTGGTGGCAGCTTTTAATCAAATGCTCGCACGGCAGGTTCCTCCTAGGCGATCGCCAGCCTAGTAAAATTCCTTACCGCAACCCTGGTCCTTGAACGGTCAGTTCTCGGACCTCGAAGAAAATCTCTTTTACCGCACTGTTAATGCCACTGGAGGCGTTTCTGCTTTACTCTCCAAGAACTTTAAGCTGGGGAATAAAAAATGGTTTTCTTCTACATATTGAGCACCAAACAATCCTTTTTCTGCCCAGAAGTATCGATCCGTGGTATGCTCGTTTCTCTTAACTAACAACAAAGCTGGAGGCACGATGCCTTCTGCCTTGATGAATTTACGGGCGGCTGTGACTGGCTTATCTTCACCGCTTTCGATACTATACTGAGGCACGTGCTCTAAAATCCTGCGCCCTTCTTGGCGGCGACGGCTCTTGCGCTTACGTCTCCTTGCCAAAATCCTTACCTCCTATTTCAGCCGACAGGTGTAGTGATGGTTACAAAAGTCGTGCTGATTATATCCGCTGTAATAAAAAAAATCAATCCCTCGGTGCTAAGTTTGTTACCAATCTCTACACCCTTTATATCATAAGCCTTTTCAGATTTTTTTTACTCCTATTTAGGCAGGTGTAAGGGTAAAATTAATAAAACTATAAAATTTGTTACAAAACTCAATCAGTTAGAGCCGATGAGAAACATCAGAATTCTTTTATTCTGGAGAAGGGAGTGAAAAAGGGCGATATTCCTGTAGTCGTTGCCAATCCTCAATCCCTGAATCCCCAGGATTGCCACAAAGTTGCTACAAAATTGCTCGAAAATTGTCCGAAAATAAACAAGGGTTAAACGGGTTTTACCGAGGTGGGTCAGGGATCTTCCCCCAGAAGTAAGCAACCGAACTTAATTTCTGCCAACATGGACACACAGGGGCAATCTTTAGGGGTGAAGCGAGCCGAATTTTTACCAGCCCAGGGGAAAAAAGCGGGGCTCGGTCGGGTTAATTTGTTAAATCGAACAAGGGAATCATGGGAATGGGAGCCAGTTCAGAATTTGTGGCCCTGTGTAAATCACAGGTGGGTTTGCTCTCGAAAGGGCTAGGATCCTCCGTGAGCGTGGTCTATTTGACCGAGGAACTGGTAGAAGAGAGCGAAGCCAAACTGATTCCGATTGTCACCTATCCAGAAACCGCTGTAGTTTGGGAAGAAAATCCAGCACTCGCGATCGCCGGTTCGGAGATTACCACAGAAATTCTGGCCCATCCTACCTTAGACTGGGACCTCACTCCGCTTTCTGGGGAAACTGCTACCACCGGAACCCATACCCCTCTCAATCAGGGTCCTCCTTTAGTGTCCGCTTCCTCCCGTAGACCCGTGACGGTTCATTTAGGCGAACCCATAAGGGGTTTAAATCCAGAGGAGGAACCGATGGAGGAAGGGGAAGATTTGGCACCACACCAGCAAATTATATTACCCCTGATCCATGAAGAAATCGTGATGGGGCTGTTGGTGACGCGGCGAGAAGACCGACCCTGGACCGATCGCGAACGGATGCAGATCGAAGGTATTGCCCAAACTATTGCGATCGCCTGCATTTTGGATCGGCGACAACGCTGGTTTAGTCAGCAACTACGCCAACAACAACGCCTAGAAGCTGAACAACATGATTTGCTGGATAACCTCCTGCACCAGGTCCGTAGCCCCCTGACTGCCATCCGCACGTTTGGGAAATTATTGTTAAAACGCCTCCGGGAACCGGATCCTAACCGCGATATTGCCGGGAGTATCCTTCGGGAGAGCGATCGCGTTCAAGAATTGCTGCAACAAATGAATCTAGCGATCGAACCCGAGGAAATAGAAGCGGTCCCGGATGTCCAAAGCCAGGACCCGTCGGAAACTCCGATGCTAGAGAGGCGATCGCCGCAATTGTTACTACCGGCATTTGATTTAGAATCCTGCGATATCCTTTCCGTGCTTGAACCCTTGCTGATCTCCGCACGAGCGATCGCCAATGATCGCCACTTGGAATTAACAACCGATATCCCCGCCCAATTGCCGGATGTTTTGACTTATCCCAAAGCACTGCGGGAGGTTTTAAGTAATTTGATTGATAATGCCTTGAAATATACCCCAAGCGGAGGCAAAATTTATGTGAAAGTGGGGGATAAGCGTCAAATTCAGGGGGTGACCCTGATGGCGATCGCCATCAGCGATACGGGAAGTGGTATTCCCCCCCAAGACTTAGAACAGTTATTCCAGCGGCATTATCGCGGGGTTAAGGCTAATAGTGACATTCCCGGTACGGGATTGGGGTTGGCGATCGCCCGAGAATTGATTGCCCAAATGCAAGGAGAAATCGAGGTATTTAGTCCGACTCCCCCCCAGTGGCGATCGCCCAGTTGGCTTAATCCTTACCGATCCCATCATCCAGGTACAACCTTTATTGTGTGGCTGCGACTCTAAAGGCCATTTTCCCTGACAATTCCCTAGTCTCTGAATCTCCAGCCGTATGAATTTAGCTTTACTCTTTGCGATCGCCTTAGCTTTGGTTCATATTGGAGCCCAAAATCTGCTCTTTCTGCATTCCTCTGCACGCAACCATTGGCTATCAATGGCAGGTGGCGTATCCGTGGCTTACACGTTTGTTCACATTTTCCCCGAACTGAGTAAAGGACAAGAAACGGTGGAAGCTTCAGCGCTCAACGGGTTGGCATTTATAGAAAACCATGTTTATTTGATGTCACTGTTGGGATTTTCGATCTTTTACGGGTTGGAAAAACTGGCAAAGACATCGCGGCAGCACCAACTTAAAATCGGACGAGGAGATGCCACGAGCGAGAGAGTTTTCTGGTTACATATCACTTCTTTTGCGCTTTATAATGCCCTAATTGGCTATCTGCTATTGCATCCAGAAGAAGAATCGAATTTTTTGAGTCTGCTATTCTTTTTCGTCGCCATGGCGTTGCATTTTATCGTCAATGACTTTGGCTTGCGCGAACATCACAAACGGGATTACAGCCACATTGGGCGCTGGGTACTGGCAGCGGCGGTGCTCGTCGGATGGGCGGTTGGCAGTGCGACGACTATTTCCCACGAAGCGATTTCGCTGCTCTTTGCCTTTTTAGCCGGAGGCATTATCCTTAACATCCTCAAAGAAGAACTACCAGAAGAGCGGGAAACCCGATTTTGGGCCTTTGCGAGTGGTGCTGCGGCTTATTCTGTACTGTTACTCACCATCTGAGAGCCCAGAGGGTTTTAGGATTGATTTTGAATGAGGGAACTGCAAACCTTAACAGGACTTTGCAGCCTCACCGGATTAACCCCAACTAAAACGGGCTAATTCGTCGGGTTATTTAGGTATTTATTCTGGGTCAAAATAATTAGCTAAGGCACTCCACAACCCCGCCAAAAAGTTATCGGTGTACCTGACCCTTGAAACTGATGCTTTAAGGGGAATTAAGGGGCTTTTTTTTGGGTATCTCAGGGCATTAATTTTAGAGAGTAAAACGCTGAAAGCCTTTACTGGTAGTTATTTTGATATTTTTTAGGCTAATCTATTGCGGAAACTAAATCTAGGCGTTATGATTTTTTAGGTACTACCTCTAAGGGTAGAGACGGGACCGCATCTTTCCCTCAGTCTGGAAAATTCCTGAGTTCCGGTGTTCGATTGGGCGACAGACTAAAGCTCAAAATGTCCAGGCTTGGGTCATTTGAGGGCGATCTACCTGATTTACACCCGAACAACTGTCAGGAAATTTAGATAAATGGATTGAGAAGAATTTGGTATTCGATGCTACATTAGATTTACGATGAATTGGTAGCCTAAATTACTTTTAAGCGTTTTCACTAGGAGCGAGCTAAAAGATGCATCCAGTATGTATAATCCCTCTAAGCATTGCAGTGTGTGCCTTTCTGATTAATCGACGGACCTCGGAAGAAACCGTAGGCGTGATGTCCATGACCTTAGCCGGACTTCTAGCCGTTGTAGCCTTAATTTTGGCACCCTGGCAGATTCAGCTTGTGGGCGCGGTGGCTTTAGTGTTAGACCGCTATCATTGGTTGAAGGTTCGAGGGTAGGGAAGGATTGAAAAGACGGGGAGGATGCAGGAGACTCCTATCAACAGTGCGATCGCTACAAACGCACTGTCTAGGGGAGGACTTACACCTCACCTGTATAGATTGTCAGAACAACAGATCTGTCCCTGTCGCCGCACTCTACATCAGGTATAGGGTTTTTCAAATGTCGGAAAACTGGATGGAGTAGGATTCTCTTTTTTACCGGGGATGATGATTTTAAAATCATGGGGTTGATGCAAACGAAACCCGATTATTTGTTACCACCCCTGGCAATAAGGGATAGAAAATTTGATTAATTGTAAATATTTGTAAAATTAAGCGGTCAAAAGGTAGAATCCAGTAGAAATTTGGCTCAAAATAGGAAGTTGAATGGGTCGTCAAGCCCACAAATACCAGCATCAAACTGGATAATTTCGGAGTAAAGGCGATCGCTTCTTTAGATTCAACCCTCAAACCGGCCATCCCTAGCCCTATCCCTTCATTCCTCCTGAACCCCTTGGGCGATCGCCCTTTTATGAGTAAGCCTGATTGATATGATTCCCTTAGAACTGAGTTTAAAAAACTTTTTGAGCTATCGCGAAGCAACCTTAGACTTTCATGGGTTGCATACTGCCTGTATCTGTGGACCGAATGGCGCGGGAAAATCCTCTCTCTTAGAAGCTCTCGCTTGGTCCCTGTGGGGGAATAGTCGCGCTGGAACGGAGGACGATATTATTCATAGTGGGGAAATGGATGCGCGGGTTGATTTTACCTTCCAAACCAATCAGCAAATCTATCGGGTGATTCGTTCTCGGCAACGGGGTCAGTCCAGTTCCCTAGAATTTCAAGTTGCCACAACTTCAGAGGATTTGAGTCGGAATCAACCGGAAAATTTGGAATTTCGCTCTCTCACTGAGAAGGGTTTGCGGGCAACTCAGGATAAAATTATCCAACATATCAAACTCGACTACGAAACCTTTACCAATTCATCATACCTGCGCCAAGGTCGAGCTGATGAGTTCATGTTGAAACGACCATCTGAACGGAAACAGGTGTTGGCAACTCTACTTAGACTTGACCATTACGATGATTTAGCAGAACAGGCAAAAGACCGATCGCGGGAAGCAAAAGGCCAAGTGCTATTACTGGAACAAAGTTTAGCTTCCCTTCAGCAGCGGTTACAAGAAACAATGGCGATCGCTCAAAACCTGGACCAGGTGGAAGCTCAAATTGCCCAGGGTCAAGGGGAAGTAAATAGTTATCGATCGCAATTACAACAGTTTCAACAGGTCCAACTCCAGCGTCAAAACTGGCAGCAACAAATCGCCAATCACCAGGACCGCGATCGCCAATTAAAGGAAGACTGCGATCGCACTGAACAAGAACTCAAACTGAATCATCGCCGTTGCCAAGAACTAGAGGCGCTGTTGAAGCAAGAGAGCGAGATTATTGCCGGGTATCATCAATATCAGCAATTACAAGCTCAGGAAGAAGTTCAAGCCTCTAAATTCCAATCCTATCAACAAGCGATACAACAGCGTCAACAATTACAGGATCAGGAACGCAAAACGTTAGCTTCTCTGGAATCCCAAATTTCTTCTAGCCAAGGGGAACTGGAGTATATCCGACGCCAGGAAGCGGATTTGGTAGAGATTTTGAATAAAGCACCCGAAGTAGAAGCAGCGATCGCCAAATTACAACAAGCGCGCGATCGGCTGACTTATCTCGATGATCTCCATACTCGGGTCAAACCCTTAATGACTCGCCACCAAACGCTACAAGTCGAGCTTGATCGCCTTCGTGCTCGCTTATCCGCACGACTCGAAGAAATTGCGGGTCAAATCCACCGCCTAGAAGTGGAACAAGATCATAGCTATGTTCTAGAAGATAGTCTCGGAGAAGTGGCGATCGCCATTGATGCCTTAGAGAAAAAGCGAGTCTATCAACAACGAGTGCGAGAAAAAGGGTTAGAACGCCGCAATTTTATGGAACGTCTGATGGGACAAACCTCCGATTACGAAACCCAACTCGCTGGGGTAACTCAAAAAATCCAGATGTTGCAAGTGCCTGATGCACTTTGTCCTTTGTGCGATCGCCCGTTGGATGAACATCACTGGGATTTGGTCATTGAAAAGCAAAAAGCCCAGGAACAGGAGATTATCAATCAGATCTGGGTGTTAAAAGAACAACTGGCAACCAGCGATCGGGAAATTCAAATTCTGCGCCAGGAGTATCGGGAATTGGAGGAGGAGTTAAAACATTATAACGCCTTACGGGAGCGCCGGGGACAATTACAGGCTCAAATTGATGCTACTTTAGCGTCCCGGGACCGATTACAGCATCTCACCTTAGAAAAACAACAATTAGAACAGTCGTTGCATACGGGAAGCTATGCGGGAGAATTATATAGCGAACTCCAAGCCTTAGAAAAGTCGCTGCAACAGCTAAATTACAATGATCAAGACCGCAGTCTGGCTTTAAATGAGGAAAAACGTTGGCGCTGGGGGGAAATTAAGCAAGGGCAAATTCAGCAATCTCAGCGGCAAATGACACAATTACAAGGGCGCAAGCCCGAGTTACAACAACGTTTGGAGCAGTTACAAGCTGCATTACAGGCGCAACAAACAAACTCCCCCTTGCAGCAGCAGATCGCTTTGCTTGATCGTCACTTACAAACCATTGGTTATGACCCCCAGGAGCATAACAACCTCAGAGGTGCGTTACGAAAAGCGCAACTCTGGCTGGGACGAATGGAGGAGTTAAAGCAAGCACAGCAACAATATCCCCAGGTGGAACAGCGGGTTACGGAATTAACCCGTCAGTTTGAGGCGCGATCCGGCGATCGCGCTTCATTGCGCCAGCAGATTCAAGCGCTGCATCAGCAACTTCAGGACATTCCCGACCCCAGCGATCGCATCAAAGCTACAGAGGGACAAATCCAGCGGTTGCGGTCCTCCCTGGATAGTTTGCTAGCTACAAAAGGACGGTTGCAACAACAACAACAGCATCTCACCGCCCTCCACAGTCAGTCCGAAGAACAACGTAAACAACTGCAAACCTCTCACCGTCAAGAGCGCGTTTATCGGGAACTGGCAACGGCATTTGGCAAAAATGGCATACAAGCCTTAATGATTGAAAATGTGCTGCCACAGTTGGAGGGAGAAACCAATCAGATTTTGTCTCGACTCAGTGGCAATCAACTTCATGTTCAATTTGTAACTCAGCGTGCCAGTCGGGGACGCAGCAAAAAAGCGACCAAATTAATTGATACCTTGGATATTTTAATTGCCGATGCCCGAGGGACCCGAGCTTATGAAACCTATTCCGGAGGCGAGGCATTTAGGATTAATTTTGCCATTCGCTTAGCATTAGCTCGATTACTGGCTCATCGGGCGGGAACCTCTTTACAAATGTTAATTGTGGATGAAGGATTTGGAACTCAGGACCGGGAAGGTTGCGATCGCTTAATTGCCGCTATTAATGCGATCGCCTCGGAATTTGCCTGTATTCTCACCGTTACCCATATGCCCCAATTCCGAGAAGCATTTCAAGCCCGCATTGAAGTCAGCAAAAATCAGAATGGATCTCAACTCAGCTTGTCTGTTTAATCAGCAAATCCTGACAAATCCGGGTGCTTAACCTGATTCCCCAGGCAGTGGGTGACCTCTGTCTGTGGGATCTGCCTAGAGGCGATCGTATCCCTCCCCACTCTAACCTTAAAGTACCCATTTCAACGGAACAGGCGCAGGGACAGCCCTATCATTATAGCTAAATCTTTTATAGATAAAATTTGTCCAACCAGCCCATTATAAATAAGATATTCTTTGTCAAAGAAAGTAGGCTTTTTTGGCGTCATAACATCGCTTAATCCAATCTTATATGTCCCTCTAATTCCTGGGCTTCCTCCTAAAATGCTTTATTTAAACTACTTTAATTTTATCCTTTATTTCTGGATTTACTCTAAAATAATTGCCAAATAAAAGCGCGAGTGGCTGCAATTTCAATCGATCATACTTCTTCTAATAAGGAGTATGCTCTCAAGTGACAATAACCTTAAATTTAGAATGCTGATATGAAATTTCCGGTAGAGGTCTAGAATCTGAGCAAAAAATTATACAAGCGTTTGTAGAAAATGCTAGGAACAATATCAATTTAGTTAAAAAATGTTCTGTCTCAAATGATTATTTAATTTTTTGTAATCAAGCCCATAAACTCAAAGGTTCTAGCGCTAATATAGGTTTAACTACCCTCAAAAACATTACCGCTTAATCTCAATATCAAAAGAAAACAGGAAAATTTAACCGATGTCGAGCTGGATATAGGAACCCTGGAGAAAATTATCAAATAACTAAATAATTATCTTTCTAAAACATCACTCGTCTGTGATTGCTAACAATCCCTTAGATGATTTTTACCATTAATTCCAGCTTCAACCAATGACAATCCTCTCGAAAAATTCCCTGCTACATCAGCATTTCTAAAACCTCTATTTAGCCTTAGATGATTCAGGGGAACAGAATCCCAATTTCTGGGCAAAAAACCCTTACCCCGCCAGGAAAGCATTTGCCACAAAACCCTATTACCTCCCCTTTGCAGTAGGAAAAATATAGTGCTGCAGCCTTAAGATTACTTCTTTTTTAGAGACTCTTATTGATGCCAACCCTTCTTTTTTAAGCAGCACCCAAAAGTCTTGATGAAATTACAGAATCTTGATAAAGGTTAAAACTTTCTAACTTTTAATTCCAAAAATATTATAAAGTAAATCTCCCAGAACACAAAGCTCGGGATGGGCCAGGAATGTAACATAAGCTACATTGTTAGGACCAGAACCGGCCTAAATTTAAAACAGTAGCCCCTTTTAAACTTGAGGAATTGATGATAATTTTTACAAAAGTTAAAATATCAGAGGATAAAATTAAATAATAATAGGAGACAAGAAACCCCGAGTTGTGTGTGGGGTAATGTCCCTAGCCACTTTAAGGAATTAAAACCTAAACGACCCACCATAAGTATGGGTGAGGTATTGTCCATGTTAAATAGTTTTTTTTTGCTTCCCCGTGTTGTCCCTACTGTTTCCCTGAGTAAGACGTTGCAAAATACAAAGATAGAAGACCCCCAGAAACGTAGCGCCTTGCTGCGGAAAGTCATCGACCAAATCTGGCACTCGCTGGATCTCAAAACGATCCTACAGACAGCGGTGGATGAGATTGCCGCTATGCTCAATTTAGATGCCTGTAGTTTCTTGTGGTACTTTGAGCGCACGGAACGGGTGCAAGTCGTCTGCAAACGGACCCGAAAGCAGGACTTCATGGGACCAGAGGGAACAAGTCAACTTTCAGAGGTGGGATATTATCCTTTAGATATCTTTGGAAACTCTGCCAGCGCGATCGCTCAAGGAAAAATGGTGATTGGTTGCGGTCCTCTCAACGAGTCGAGTACCTTTGGTGCGATGACGCGCCTGATCGCCAATTGTCCCGTAGCGCGTCCCCCCCAACTCTTAGACAAGAGCCCCGAAAATGACGACGGGGAAAGGGACGAAACTCAGGGAGGCTCCACACCGGGAATTTTGGATGCGCTGACAAATTTATTAGTGCCGGTGAAAGGGGAGGAGGAATGGATCGGCTTTCTCGCCTGTCTCTCACAGCAACCCCGCACTTGGTCTACCGCAGAAGTAGAATTTGTGCAACTCATCGCTCAACAGTTAGAAATCGCTATTCGGCAGGCCCAACTTTATGATCGCGTTCAAAAACAAGCACAAAGAGAGAGATTAGTCAACCAGATCGTCAGTCAAACTCGGCAGAGTTTTGACCTCAAAACTATATTAACTCAGGCGATCGCCCAACTGTTAGAAGCCTTAGAGGTCGATCGCTGCTTAATCCACCTCGTCGAAGATCGGGAAGACGGGGTAACGAGCGATCGTCACAGCGAAGCCAATTTCTGGAATGCCGCTAATGATGTAGCATTCCGCCGAGAGCATTTGTTTGAAGTCTGTCGCGACCCCTTTTCCTCCTCTGTCGATGACTTTGATACCCACGGACCTATCACCCAATGGACGATCGCCCATCGAGAAGAAGTTGTCATCTCCGATGTCAGCGAAGATCCGCGCATCGGTAAACAAAATGAAGAATACGACAAAGCCGAGATTAAATCCTCGATGGTATTGCCCGTCCAGGCGAATGGTAAACTCCATGCCATCTTGTATATTAATCAATGTGCCCGAGTCCGGCAGTGGTCCAAACATGACCGCGAACTCGCCCGCGCCGTCGCCGATCAACTAGCGATTTCCATCCAACAAGCCTGCTTATATGCCCAAAAAAGCGCCACAATGGAGCGAGAATCTCTCTTGCGCTTAATTGGGGAACATATCCGCCGCACTTTGGATATTAACACGATCCTCCAAACCAGTGCGCGGGAAGTGCGGCAATTATTGGGGGCTGATCGCGTTGCTATCTATCAGTTTAACAAAGAAACTGCCGGAAAAATCGTTGTAGAAGAAAGTACCCAAAAAATCTGTCTGCGCGAAGCCGTCAAAGAACATGATTGCTTTTACCAGGAATGTGCCGAACAATTGCAAGAGGGGAAACAGCCATCAGTTCGAGCTATTGAAGATCTGTATAAAACCCACTGCAACAACGAACATCTCGCCTGTTGGCAACATTTACAAGTCCGTGCGAGTTTGAGCGTCCCGATTTCTCGGGGGAGCAAAGTGTGGGGACTACTCATTGTCCATGAATGCCATAAACCGAGAGGATGGCGGACGAACGAAATCGAACTCTTGCAGCAACTTGCCGATCAGTTGGCGATCGCCATCCATCAAGCAGAATTATATGATCGCGCCTGTGCCAATGCGATCGCCGCCGAAACCAAAGCAGCGGAATTAGAGCAAGCTTTACGACAACTCCAGGAAACCCAAGCGCAACTGATTCAAAGCGAAAAAATGTCCAGCTTGGGTCAATTAGTCGCCGGAGTCGCCCACGAAATCAACAATCCTGTTAACTTTATTTATGGAAACCTCTCCCATGTGGATGGGTATGCTCAAGATCTATTGCAATTGCTAGAAGCCTATCAAAAATATTATCCGGAACCTGTGCCCGAACTCGAAGAAGTTACCGAAGAAATTGACCTCGATTTTCTGCGAGAAGATATGCAGAAAGTGCTCAATTCAATGAAAATCGGCGCGGATCGCATCCGAGAAATTGTCTTGTCCTTGCGTAATTTTTCACGCCTAGACCAAGCTGAAATGAAATTTGCTAACCTTCATGAAGGGATTGATAACACCTTGATGATTCTCCAAAACCGCTTGAGAGCAAAAGCGGGACATTTAGGGATAGAATTGGTCAAAGACTATGACAAACTCCCCCGAGTTGAGTGTTATCCCGGACAACTCAATCAGGTATTGATGAATATTATCAGCAATGGAATTGATGCCTTAGAGAGTTATAACGAAAGCCGCAGCCTCGAAGAAACTCGCCAAAACCCCAGCCGGATTACCATTCGTACCGAGTGGGTGAAAAAACAGGGACATAATGACAAGATTATAATTGCGATCGGCGATAACGGACCGGGAATTCCACATCCTATCAAAGCGCGATTATTCGACCCATTTTTCACCACCAAAGCAGTCGGGAAAGGCACTGGATTGGGACTGTCGATTAGCTATCAAATCATCGTAGAAAAACATAAAGGGACGATTAACTGTATTTCTGAACCGGGAGGGGGAGCAGAATTTGTGATTGAAATTCCTGTCCGTCAATCAGAGAATACCATTGTTTCTAAACCCCAACTCATGGCAGTAGGTTCTTAGGGAGACAAACCTCTGAACCCGTCCCCCGAACAAAGAAATCGGCTTTCTGCGACAGACAATTTTTGCGAATTGTCCGAAATTCAGGCAAGAAAGCCGGTTTCTAATAATCGTGAAAATTAACCCGACTCATTGCGGAGTTTCTGACCCAGGACTGGCGATCGCCGTAACTCCTGATCAATAATAAGGATGGGATAGGCTGAAATTACTCAAAGGGGATAATTCGGGAGCAAGCTGTACTGTTCCCAGTGTATTGAGTAATTGACCCTTTTCAATGCGGATATTGTAAGAATTTAGATTCTTGTTGATTCAAGAAATTTTTTGGGGTAAACTGTTGATTGAGGAAGGATTTATCGGGCTTAATTTCAGAGGCGATCGCCTCTAGTTCTAAGGGGACTCGGGGTAAGGCTTTAGGGTGGATGAATTCTGAGGTTCCCCTTGCCAAAACTTCGACATTCGATAAATGGGCTGATCTCGTTACCGCCATGCTAAATGGTAACCACTCCACCATTCCCGCTTAGGAGATACTGGCGGGGTTGGTTTACAGATTCGTAAAAACTCCCGTGGCGCGGAAAAAGCGTCCGGTGGTAATATCAACAAAACTGCCTTGGGTTGCACCTCTCGATATTGATCTAAGTGACTTGGATCAACACCAAGGTCTCAAGGGTAACATTTCTCCCGACATCGGATGTACCACTGGAATTAATTTCTCCAACAGTAATTTGAGTGGAGGCATTGACAAAGATTTCACCCGTTGCCGAAGGGTACTAAGTGAGTATGACTTGGCATTAGGGAAAATTATAAGACCCCAGAACTAAACAATGGTGTCCCTGGGAATATCAAATTCAGCATCTGCTACCTCAGCAGATGCTTAAGCAATACTTTCTCCTGTTGCTTGACCTAACGCCGTGAGACGGGGCGGATGAAATTATACACTATATGTAAAAAAATTAATACTTTATATCACGGCATATGGGGGTTAATTTAGGTATTTGGGTCAGTTCTATCCCCCGAAGTCCCAAACCCATTTTATATAATTTTAACTTATTATAGTTATTCAGAATTGCGTCTTTACTTATAAAAGAGGTTAGTCTATGATAAATGGCAACAACCTAAAGAAAACTCTATGAACCAGTTAATTCGGAGCATTTTCAGCGATTACTTTGCACTGTTGATTATTTTATTTTCTCGGAGAACTCTCTTTGCTCCCCGTCTTGATTAAGAAAAATTATCTTACTGATTCAATCCCTTTTATCCATTGGAGGAAACTACTATGAGTCAACTTTCACGACGTAGATTTTTATTCACCTTAAGCGCTAGTGCCGCCGGTTCTGTGTTGCTAAAAGGTTGTTTAGGTAATCCCCCAGAACCGACAAACAGTAGTAGTTCTACCCCCACTGTTGCTCCAGTTAGTTTGAGTCCAGAAACTACCCCAGAAACAAACACAATTAAGCTGGGTTATCTGCCAATTGTGGAAGCGGCAGCCATGATTATTGCCAAAGAAAAAGGCTTTTTTGCTAAATATGGCATGACGGATGTGGATGTTTCTAAACAAGCCAGTTGGGGAGCGGCCAGAGATAATATAGAAATTGGTTCTGCTGGGGGTGGAATTGATGGGGGACAGTGGCAAATGCCCATGCCTTACTTAATTTCTGAAGGATTAATTACTAAAAACAATGTCAAATTGCCGATGTATGTCCTGGCTCAACTGAATACTCAAGGGAATGGAATTGCGATCGCTAATATTCATAAAGGCCAAAATATTGGCTTGGATTTAAAACCTGCCAGAGACTATATTGTGGGTTTAAGCGATACCGGAACTCCGTTTACATTAGCCTATACCTTCCCCAAAGTAAACCAAGATTTTTGGGTGAGATATTGGTTAGCAGCAGGAGGAATTGATCCAGATAATGATGTGAGCTTAATTACAGTTCCGGCGGCTCAAACCGTTGCCAACATGAAAACCGGGACAATGGATGGGTTCAGTACCGGGGACCCATGGCCCGATCGGATTGCCAAAGATGGGATTGGTTTTCTTGCGGCATTAACCGCTGATATTTGGCCTTGTCATCCAGAAGAATATTTGGCAATTCGGGCTGATTGGGTCGATAAAAATCCCAAGGCGACCAAAGCACTATTAAAAGGATTAATGGAAGCTCAACAATGGTGCGATCGGCAAGAAAATCATGGGGAACTAGCATCAATTTTATCAACCGCCAATTACTTCAATGTTCCGGCCTCAGTTATAGAAGGTGCTTTCTCAGGAAACTATAAATTAGGAGATAACTTAGCACCGATTAGTGATCGGACAAAAGCCACCTTATATTGGAAGGATGAAAAAGGAAGTGTTTCCTATCCATACAAGAGTCACGATTTATGGTTTTTAACCGAAAGTGTCCGTTGGGGTTTCTTGCCACCCGAAACTTTAACCAATGCTAAACAATTAATCGATCAAGTTAATCGAGAAGATATTTGGAAAGAAGCCGCCAGAGAAGCAGGAATATCCGAATCCGATATTCCCACCAGCACATCGAGAGGGGTTGAAAGATTTTTTGATGGTAAGGTTTTTGATCCGGGGAATCCCCAGGCTTATTTAGATAGTCTGGTCATCAAAAAAGTTTAAGGCAAGCATCCATCTGTGAGAGATCGGGTTTGAACTTTTAGGGGGAGAGTCGTCATATTTGAAACTTTCCACCGACCGATCATAAATACAGACTGCTGATACCTTAATACTGACTACTGTTTAGTTCATTAATTCAGGAAAATAAGAGGCATAATCATGGCAAATATCGTCAGAGGCAAGCGGCTAAAAACGGGAAATCCTATCCTGGATTTTTGGAATAAAAACTCCCCCAATATTCTCCCACCTTTAATGGGATTTCTGGGATTTTTAATTATTTGGCAAATGGTGTCCATGATTGGTTTAATCAAACTGCCCCCTCCATCGGATATCATTACCAATGAACGAACTCGGATTTATTTAATGTATCCTTGGTTTGACCGGGGTGGACTGGATAAAGGATTATTCTGGCAGACTTTGGAAAGTCTAAAACGGGTTTTAATTGGTTATTCTATGGCGGCAATTGTGGGCATTGGCACTGGGATTTTGGTTGGCTTAAATCCGGTTCTCAATAAAGCTCTCGATCCTTTGTTTCAATTCCTGCGAACAGTGCCACCCCTGGCCTGGGTTCCCCTTTCTCTGGCGGCTTTGCAACAAAACCAACCGGCGGCTTTATTCGTCATTTTTATTACCTCTGTTTGGCCAATTTTAATTAACACTACTGTCGGAGTCCAACAAATTCCCCAGGATTACCTTAACGTTCGTCAAGTCTTACAACTCTCTTCCCAAAAGTTCTTTTTCAAGATTTTGATTCCGTCAGCTTTGCCCTACATTTTTACCGGATTACGAATTGCGATCGGTCTAGCTTGGTTAGCGATTATTGCTGCTGAAATTGTCATGTCAGGGATTGTGGGAATTGGCTTCTTCATCTGGGACGCCTACCAAAATAACTACATTTCTGACATTATTTTGGCTCTGGTTTATATCGGTGCAGTGGGCTTAATGCTTGACCGCTTTATGGGATGGTTACAAACCGTGATCGCCCCAGGGGAATAATCCTGAATCCATCCTGTTGTCTGGGTTTGGTCAACCTAAATCCAAACCCAACTACATTTCAATAATCCAAGAAAAATTAATGAGGGAATGAATATGAGCGTCTTTGTGGCAGTAGATCAAATTGATAAGGTGTTTGAGTTAAGCAATGGCGGAGAATATATTGCGCTTAAAGGCATCAATTTACAGATTAAAAAAGGTGAATTTGTCTCTTTAATTGGTCACTCGGGTTGTGGAAAATCAACCCTGTTAAATATGATTGCGGGATTGGATTTACCCAGTGATGGAGTGGTTGCCCTAGAAGGACAACGGATTCAAAAACCAGGACCCGATCGCATGGTTGTTTTCCAAAATTATTCCCTTTTACCTTGGTTAAGCGTCCGGCAAAATATTGCCCTCGCTGTCAATGAAGTGATGGCAGGATTGCCCGAAGGCGAAAGAAACCAAATTATTGAAGAACACATTGATTTAGTTGGATTACGTCATGCGGTAGATAAATTACCCAAAGAATTATCCGGTGGGATGAAACAACGAGTTGCGATCGCCCGTGCCCTAGCCATCCGTCCCAAATTGTTACTATTAGATGAGCCTTTTGGGGCATTAGATGCCTTAACTCGCGGCAATCTCCAGGAGCAACTCATGCGAATTTGTGAAGAATATCAGGTGACATCGGTGATGGTGACTCACGATGTGGATGAAGCAGTATTACTGTCCGATCGCATCGTCATGTTAACCAACGGACCTAGCTCCAAGATCGGTGGAATTTTAGAAGTGGATATTCCCCGTCCTCGGAAACGCATGGAAGTGGTGAATCACCCCAGCTATTATATTTTAAGAAGTGAAATTATCTACTTCTTAAATCAACAAAAACGAGTCAAAAAACTACGGGCTCGGAAAGTTGATGTAATTTCTCGTCATGGCTTAGAAAAAATCAACTTGGAGATTGGTTTTGTTCCCCTCACCGCTTGCGCTCCTCTCGTGGTTGCCCAAGAAAAAGGTTTCTTTGTCAAACATGGATTAGATGAAGTTAATCTAGTTCGAGAAACCAGTTGGCGTGGTATCGTTGATGGTATTGCAGAAAACTATTTAGATGCGGCGCAAATGCCTGCCGGAATGCCGATCTGGTTCACCACTGCGGGTAATAAAGATATCCCCTTGCCGGTAGTAACCGCTTTAACTATGACTCGGAATGGCAATGGTATCACCTTGGCTAAAAAATTCTATAATCAAGGAATTCAAACGGCCAAAGATTTAAAAGAAGCCATTCTTAAAAATAGCGATGAAAAACATCGTTTGGGTATGGTTCATCCCTCTTCAATGCACAATATTTTATTGAGATATTGGTTAGCTGCTGGAGGAATTAATCCGGATCAAGACGTGGAATTAAAAACAATTCCCCCGGCTCAAATGATTGTTGATTTAAAAGGTAATACCATTGACGGATATTGTGTCGGAGAACCTTGGAATTTCCGGGCAGCTATGGAAGGAGTTGGCTTTACGGTAGCCACTGATTTAGAAATTTGGCAAGGACATCCCGGTAAAGTTTTAGGAGTCCGAGAAGATTGGGCGAATAAATATCCGAATACCCACATTGCTTTGGTCAAAGCTCTATTAGAATCTTGTGCTTATTGTGCGGATGAGAATAACCATCTAGAAATTCGCAAATTGTTAGCCACTCGCAAATATTTAAGTACCGATATTGACTACATTCATTTAGGCAATCCTAATGAGATAAGTTGCAGTTTGGATCATCCCATGCGAGAATATGCTCATCATGAATTTTTTGGGGAAGGAATTAACCGTCCAATTCGGACAGAACACCTGTGGATGATGACCCAAATGGCTCGTTGGGGTGATATTCCTTTTCCTCGTAATTGGGTGGAAATTTTAGAGCGGGTTTGTCGAGTGAATGTATTCAGCACGGCGGCTCGTGAGTTAGGGATTGATATTGAATACCAACGCACAGGAATTAACCTTTTCGATGGAGTAAAATTTAATGATGAAAAACCGATTGAATATCTGAATAAACTACAAATAAAACGCAATATTACGATGGCAGAAATTATTCTCGATACCCGAGAAAGAGATCCGCTTTCAGCTTGATGGTCGGCAGATGCCTCATTATCAAGTTTAATGAGGCTCTGCCGTTCTGTATCTCTCAATGACTCATTTGTAAAATAGGAGAAATTAGCCATGCACCAAGTCGTTTACAAAAAAATTCAAGCAAATCAAGTCAATCAATCGGATAAAAAGCCTTTTGTAGTTTTCAACAATGTTTCTAAAACTTATAAAAGCTCGCGAGGTTCTCACACGGTTTTAAAAGATGTCAATTTAACCGTTAATCGGGGTGAATTTATTTGTGTAATCGGTCATTCTGGCTGTGGAAAATCCACCTTGTTAAATATGGTTTCTGGGTTTAATACCCCCTCTACAGGTTCGGTGACAGTGGGTGGAGAACCTGTTACTGAACCAGGACCCGATCGCATGGTGGTTTTCCAAAATTATGCCCTCTTGCCTTGGTTAACAGCGTTTGAAAATGTCTATCTCGGGGTTAATGAGGTTTATCCCAAAAAATCAAAACTGGAAAAAGAGGCGATCGTCAAAGATCATTTAGCGATGGTCGGTTTAAGCGAAGCGGCAGATAAAAAACCCAAGCAAATTTCTGGGGGGATGCGTCAACGGGTTTCCATTGCCCGCGCTTTGGCAATTCGTCCGAAAGTGCTGATTTTAGATGAACCTTTTGGGGCTTTGGATGCAATTACTAAGGAGGAATTACAAGAGGAATTATTGAAAATTTGGAACGATCATCGCTGTACAGTATTAATGATTACTCACGATATTGATGAGGCGTTATTTTTGGCGGATAAATTGGTGATGATGACCAATGGCCCCGAAGCAAAAGTAGGCGAAATTATGGAAATTCCTTTCCCCCGTCCTCGCGATCGCGAGCGCATTATGGAAGATCCCTTATATTACGATTTGCGTAACTACGCTTTGGACTTCCTTTATAACCGTTTTGCCCACGATGACACTAAGGATTAACGGTTTCTAACCCCCACTGTCCCGGTCCTCTAGATTAATCAGGAGTAGTGCATATATAGTGCGTCTCAATCATGATGATTTTAAAATTTAGTTAGAAGTGGGAGTACCTTCCTTATCGTAGGAACAAGATACTCCCACTCCTGAAGCCTCGGTTTCTAACTCCTATTGTGGCAATACTCTCGCCGATCGCCCTTCTATCTAAAACGGAATTTCATCCTCTGGTTCATCAACCGGCGGCTCTTTATAATAGGTTTTTGCAGGGGGTGGAGATACCTTAGCTGCGCCGGTAGGTTCCGATGGCGCGGGGGTATGTGCCTCCGGCGATCGCCCTTTGTCCGTTGCAGCCGGGGCAGTGGATCTGCGCGATTCTAATGGCACTACATTAGTTGCCGGAGTTGCCTTACCGGGGGATGATGCACCCTCGCTTTGTTCCCCTATACTGTGAATGCGTTGTGCGACTAATTCCGCCCGTTTCTCCTTAAATCCTTCGGGACGTTCTACCGTATTCATACTCAAGCGACCTTCAATCACCACCCGATCGCCGACGCGATAACGGCTGTGAAGTTCTTGGGCGAAATTTCCCCATCCAATCACTTTTAAATTAGAGGGCGGATCGCTTTCCCGATAACTGGGAAACTCCACCAACATTTCTGCGATCGCCAAGTTGTCACTGGTATAACGCAATTGCGGTTCTTGGATGATTTGTGCCATTAAAATGCAGTTATTCATAATCTCTGTTGTGTTAACTAGACCTTCCTCAAACGAAACCCGGTAAAAGCAAAATGAATTTCATCCTTCCTGGATTAATCTCTCTTGATTTTGCTTTCTGTTTCCTGTGCTTTCATCAATTATATCCGGCAGTGCGGCCCCTGTCCTACCCACCCGGGCGATTCTCCCTCGGGGAGAGGCGATGCGATCGCACTAAAAAGACGCCCCTAAGGGCGTCTCTTAACATAACATCAAAGCAGTCCCCGCCTTAACTGTCCATAATCATTTCACCTCCCTCCTGTTGCTGGACGAAATCCTGGACGTACTTGCGGTACTGCATCAACGAGGCATCCACCCACTCGCGATCGGCACTGTTGGCGAAAATATGAACCATCGGTTCTCCGGCGTCAGGCAAAATCAACACCCAACTATCATCATGAGGGCGATCAAAAATCTTCACCCCATCGATCAACTCCAAATTATCTGCGGGGTGTGTTTCTACCAGATGACGCATCAACGCCCCCTTCACCGTCCAAGGACAGCGTACTGTCTGAGTTTTATGGCAAACTCGGGGGACTTCAGAACGAACCTGTCCCAGAGATTGCTCTTGCACAGTCAGCATCTCAATCGCCTTCGCGATACAGAACATGGCATCAAATCCCGGATGCAGTTCCGGGAAAATAAAGCCCATATCCCCACTGCCACCTAACACCACATTCGGATTAGTATGACAGGCTTCCATTAACGCGGTGGGATTGGCTTTGGTGCGAATCACCTTGCCATCATGGCGACGGGCAATATGCTCTACTGCGGATGAAGCATGAACAGGCACGACGACGGTACTGCGTGGGTTTGTGGTCAAAATCATGTGAACCATCACCGCAGTTAACAACTCCCCTCGGATGGAACTGCCGCTTTCGTCTACCAAAATTAATAATTCCCCGTTTGCCGAGACTTGTGCGCCAAAGTTAGCGCGCAGGGCTTCCACCACCTGGCCCAGTTGTAGAAGTAAATTCTCCCGTTCTTCGTTCACAGGTGCCATCTGACTCAAACTGGCATTCAGAACCACTGCATCTGAGCCAAATTTGGCTAAAAGCTGCGGTAACACCGCCCCGGATACGGCGTAAGCGTAATCGATTACCACTTTGGAGTTACTATATCGAATCGCTTCTACATTCAGGTGTTTTTCAAAGCCGGTACTGTACAGATCCAGCACTTGACTGGGGTACGCCATATTCCCAATTTCTTGAATCTGAGCGCGCCGAAAATCTTCTTTAAAATACGCCCCCTCGATTTTCTTCTCCCGCGCTTTGGAGATATTGATGCCTTTATTATCAAAAAACTCAATCAGCAATGAATCCGGGCGTTCCGGGTGCAAGCGAACATGAAGTCCGCCCTCCACAGAGAGGGTAGGAACAATATAGCGGGCGACGGGTATCGCTGTAGCTTCCAAGTTTTGAACATGAGTACCGACGGACATCAATCCGGCAATTAAGGACCGGGAAACCATGCGGGAGATGCTGCGTTGGTCTCGGGATACGGTAATGCTGGCCCCGGGTTGCAGGGTAGACCCGTAAGCGGCCCCTAATTTCACGGCAAATTCCGGGGTGATATCGATGTTGGCGAGTCCAGAAACCCCCCGTTGGGCGAAGAGATTGCGTTGGGCAGCTTGACCCCAAATTAAATTAATGTTGAGGGTAGCACCGGATTCAATTTTTTTGCTAGGCCAGACGCGAACACCGGGGCTGATTTGGGCTTCTTCCCCCACGGTGGAGAGGGACCCAACGACGGCTCCTTCTAGGACATGAGCACGGCGGTCTACCCGAACACCTCGACCGGCTACACAGGCTCGTAAATGAGCTTCATCGCCAATGATTGCGCCGTTCCAAACGATGGGTCGTTTGAGGTCGGCATCGGCACCGATGGTGACGTTATCGCCGAGGACGGTGCCCGATTCAAGTTTGGCCCTGGCACCGATGCGGCAGTTATTACCAATGACGACAGGGGTTTCGATTTTGGCGGTGGGGTCGATAAAGGTGTTTTGACCGATCCACAGGCCGGGCGATCGCAATTCGTAGGCAAAGTCTAGCTTGACTTTTTCCATCAAGCCATCATATTGCGATTCCCGATAGGCATCTAAGTGTCCGACATCACACCAGTACCCTTCGGCGACATAGCCATACATGGGGTCGCCTTTTTTCAGCAACAGGGGAAATAAATCTTGGGAAAAGTCGCTTTCTTGATTAGCCGGTAAATAATCCAGGACCTCGGGTTCTAGGATATAGATGCCAGTGTTGACCGTATCGGAAAAAATTTCACTGGTTGAGGGTTTTTCTAAAAATCGTTGAATTCGCAGTTGGTCATCGGTAATAACGACCCCAAATTCCACGGGGTTAGGAACCCGGGTTAATACTAAGGTTGCTTTCGATCCCTTCTCTTTATGAAATTTAATCGCTGCGGTGAGGTCAAAGTCGGTGATGCTGTCGCCGCTAATCACTAAGAAGGTTTCATCCAGAAGTTCGGCGATATTTTTGACGCATCCAGCAGTTCCTAGGGGTTGGTCTTCTTCAACGGCATAGGTCATTTGAACGCCAAATTCGCTACCGTCTTGGAAGTAATCCCGCATAACGTCGGGCAGGTAGTGCAGGGTGGCAATAATTTCGGTAATGTTGTGCCGTCTAAGCAGATTGACAATGTGTTCGGCGATGGGTCGATTGATAATGGGTACCATCGGTTTGGGTAAATCACAGGTCAGAGGTCTGAGCCTGGTTCCTGAACCGCCCGCCATCAGCACTGCTCGCATAATTCCTCCTGAATCATTTTTATTTTATGGTGCAGTCGCATCGTTGCAGTTAGTAACGTGCGACCGTTTGTCGTACTCTAGTATCCTATGCCACTCCCACAGCTTCAGAGCTTTATGAGCCATCGCCTTGACCTCCCCACTGTCCAGAATTTGTGCAGTAGGGTTGGTGTTGAACTCTTTTTGGCGCTCTTGATTTGGCTGTGATCACTGGTGTTGGCGGTTTTATTTGTGCTTTACAGATTTAATCGTTGTCTAGAGGGTATCCCCCTGTCTCCACCCTGGAGATAGATGTTGGGATCCCATTTCAGAAATCCTTCGCGATCGCCGGTTCACGGAGTTTTGAGCCGATTAGCAAGTTGATCTGTGTCCCTATCCCCACCGGCGATCGCTGCAAATTCTGACCGATGACGGATCCGGCGGCTGGGTCTTTTTCCCCCCTCATCCCTTCCGATGATTCGTTGGGGCTGGATTAATATCAATGCTTCTTTTCATGACTCGACAAGCCGTATTCTTACAAGGCAGATGGATAGTTGAGGGAGGTAGCAAAATTTAACTTTTCCCCGCAATTGCGATCGCTGCTGTTGATACTCTTTATCACCGATACCACAAAACGCGCTCCAACACTGCCACCGAGATAACAAACCCCACAAAATCATCCCCCGGCGATCGCATCTATCCCCTAAATTCCCCTAACTCGGGTCAAACTCACTCTATGCTAACGCGATCAGTAGCATAGAGTGAGTGCGATCGAGTAACCTTAAAAATAGAAGTGGTTCATTTCGCCACTTTTAAGAATTGCCGTTGAGGTCGCCCAGAGGCTGAGGGGCCTATGGGCGACCTGAAATCCAACATTGACGCTTAGGGGACTAAAGACGATGATGCAGTTAGTGGGTTTGGCCTTCCTGGTTCTATATGCTGCTGGAGGTTGGAAGTTCTGGAAGGGCTTTAGACGGACCAATTTTACAGAGGGTCGTCTGTATTTAACCCTGTTGTGGCCGGTTTTGGTGGTGAATAAGTCTTACCGCAAGAATTTTACCAAGGCCCTTAAAGGTCGCTAGTGCCCCACAGCCTCCCGATCCGAAGCGGGTAAAATAATCAGGCCAATCCTAGGGATAATGGTTCATGTCTAAAGTGCCGAATAGTAGTCCGCCTAATGCCGATTTTTCAGGGTCAGACCCCTGGCAAACGCGGCTTTCTCCTGTGGCGTCTCGCTTTAATCAGGAGTATCGGGGGGATCCAGTTGAACTCCCGCCCGAGGTGGAGTCGATGCCAATTTTTCACGATCGCGTTTCAGGTTCCTTACAAGCGACTCAGGTTTCTCCTTTCTGGGAGATTGCTCAACCTAAAAAAAATCAGCGCTGTCTGGATATTGGCTGTGGGGTCAGTTTCTTAGTCTATCCTTGGCGGGATTGGGGGGCTTACTTTTACGGACATGAGATTAGTACGGTTGCTCGGGATGCGCTCAATTCTCGGGGTCCCCAGCTTAATTCTAAGTTGTTTAAAGGGGTTGCCGTAGGCCCGGCTCATCGCTTAATTTATGAGGAAAATACCTTCGATCTAGCGATCGCCACGGGGTTTAGTTGCTATTATCCCTTAGCTTATTGGGCAGATGTACTCTCTCAAGTGCAGCGGGTTTTAAAACCGGAGGGGACTTTTGTTTTTGATGTTCTCAATCCAGAGGCAGACCTCGCCGAAAATTGGGCAATTTTAGAAATGTATCTGGGTACTGAGGTATTTTTAGAACCCCTCACTGAGTGGGAAAAACTCCTAAAAGAGTCTGGCTGTAAAGTGGTGAAGCGATCGCCAGGAAAGCTCTTTTCCATGTATAAAGTTAGATTTGAATAATCCCGCAGCCCGCAGCCTCAAGGCTGATCCGAGCCGAAGCCCAGCAAGCGCGGGCTGCCCTTAAAATAGCACTTGCTCCCGTAGAATTTTGCATAATCTGCCCCGAGTTATGACAGTTACTCCGTCCATTTGGCTGATTGGCGGTACGAGGGAAAGCCGGGAATTAGCCCAGCTTCTTGCCTTAGAACACCTCCCCTGTACGATTTCGGTAACGACAGAAGCGGCGCGATCGCTGTATCCCTCGGATCCGATGTTGCAAGTTTGGGTGGGCCAGTTAGATGGCGATCGCATTTCAAATTTTCTCACTTCACACCAGATTGTTGCCATCTTAGATGCTTCTCACCCTTATGCCACTCAAATCTCACAACTAGCCATAATAACTGCCACTAAGTATAGTCTCTCCTACTTGCGCTATGAACGAGCCTCTGTAATAGACTCACATTTTATAGGTACTCCCTCTATTAAAAACGACTCAATTCTTAGCCTGTCCAGCTTTGAAACCTTAATTGAGGGAAACTATTTAGCCGGAGAGCGAGTATTACTAACGACCGGATATCGCACATTATCCCTGTTTCAACCCTGGCAGGAACACTCGCACCTGTATGCGCGGGTTCTCCCGGCAGTCGCGTCCCTAGAAGCGGCTTTAGCTGCTGGATTCACCCCCGATCGCCTCTTGGCAATCCGCCCCCCTATTTCCCTCGAATTAGAACGGGCACTCTGGCAGCAGTGGCAAATTACCCTAGTCGTGAGCAAAGCATCGGGGACCCCAGGGGGAGAACCGAGCAAACGCCAGCTTGCAAAAGAACTCGGCATCCAACTAATCCTGATTGATCGACCGACAATCACTTATCCTCATCAAACCGATGACATATCCCTTGCTGTAGCATTTTGTCGCGCTCAATTGTGCGATGTCATCAAGTTTCCCCCCTAATCCCTCAAAGAAGGAAAATCCCACTCCCTGGGTCAAATCAGAAAGTAACTTGATGCGACAACTGGATATAAAGTAAGCGAAAATGAAAAAAGACGCAATCCGCGTCGAAGTAAAAAAATTGAGTAGATTTATGGCTAAAGTTCTTATTGAAAACGTTTACAAAAGTTATGGCGATCGCCGGGAAAAACCAACGCCAGCCCCTGCCGAGGGAATGTTGCTTACCGATGACACCTCCACCGCCACTTCAAAAGCTGCCCAGATTTTGCGACGAATTAACCTCACGGTAGAAGATGGGGAATTTATGGTTTTGGTGGGACCGTCAGGATGTGGCAAAAGTACCCTGTTGCGCTTAATTGCTGGACTCGAAGAATTAACCGCCGGGAATATTTGGGTAGGCGACAGCCTCTTGAATGACCTCCCTCCCAAGGACCGGGATATTGCAATGGTCTTTCAAAACTACGCCCTCTACCCCCACCTCAAAGTTTATGACAATATTGCCTTTGGGTTGCGGCGAACGATGGTGATGAATGACCCTGGATCTGAGGCAACATCGGTCCACAAGGATGCTGCCTCGGTCCCCAAGTGGGCGGAAGATGCCTTAGTCTCCATGACGCGAAGTCTGCCCAAACCCCTGCGTTATCTTTCACCCAAAGAACGGGAGGTGGACAAGCGGGTGAGAACCGTGGCGGGGTTACTCCAAATTGAAGGGTTGCTCGATCGCCTGCCGAAACAACTCTCCGGGGGTCAAAAGCAACGGGTGGCCCTAGGACGCGCCATGGCCCGGAATCCCCAGGTCTTTTTAATGGATGAACCCCTTTCTAATTTAGATGCCAAACTGCGGGCGGAAACTCGAAGTCAAATTGTCAAGTTGCAGCGTCAGTTAGGAACGACCACAATTTATGTTACCCACGATCAAACGGAAGCGATGACGATGGGCGATCGCATTGCCGTGATGAATGCCGGACAAATTCAACAAATTGCTGCGCCACTCGAACTCTATCATCGCCCTGCTAATTTGTTTGTGGCTGAATTTATCGGATCACCGCCCATGAACTTTATTCCGGTACAGCTTAAAGCCCCGTTATCGATCACCCATGACTCGTTTCGGTTTACCTTGCCGGAATATTGGGGGGCGGCGTTACAAGGGTATGACGGGCGATCGCTGATTTTAGGGATTCGTCCCGAACATCTGAGTGTGAGTCCAGCCGCGACTAAAAATATGAAGGTGAAGGTTGATTTGGTCGAAGCCTTGGGTTCGGAGACCTATATCGTGGGAACTCTTCTGGGGCATGACCTGCCTAAACCGATCCAGGCGCGGATCGAACCGGATTGGATGGTGCATCCGGGAGAGGAGATTTGGTTGGCGATCGCCCCGGAAAAAATTCACCTATTTGACTCGTCCACGGGAAGGGCAATCTTTGCCCGTGACCGTTGAGGGCGCATTTAGAGGGACTGGATTGATGGCCGACTTAGGGCGACTGCCCTGCCTTGTCCCCGACCGCTCTGCATAAAATTGTCAAATTAGCAAAAAATTGTTACAATTTTTAATGAAACGGGACAAATGTTTATGAATTGGAGTTTAATTTCATGATAGAACCACAAAAGCGCAATCAATGGAATTGGGGATTTACGCCGAGTGCAGAAAACTGGAACGGTCGTTTCGCAATGATTGGATTTATTTCTGCGGTCGTACTTGAACTTGCCACAGGTCAAGGGGTTTTACACTTTTTAGGGATCATCTAAGCCGGTTACTGCTATAAGTGAGCGGAAATTAAAAAATAGGGGGGACTTTCCATGGGAACCCCCTATTTTTGGGAGCAGATAAATTATCCCTTTTAAATAGACTTCTTACTTAAATCTCTTCAGCCCCTGTGGAACAAAATCTTAATTCCTCTGACTCCCCCGTTGCGAAAGGGGGGATGGGGGGATTGATCCAGAATGATGTAAAAGGTTTAATATCGGATATTAGCCAGACCCGGCGATCGCAGTTTGAACCGGAGGAATTAGAGACGCGATAATTGATCGCGTCTCCCGGATTTAGGGCGATCGCCTAACGGATGTACTCTTTCAGAATGCTATTGCGATTAGGATGGCGCAACTTCCGCAACGCTTTGGCCTCTATTTGACGAATGCGTTCGCGGGTGACATTAAAGATTTGCCCAATTTCTTCTAAAGTTTTCATGCGGCCATCATCTAAACCGTAGCGTAGCCGCAAAACGTCACGTTCCCGAGGGCTAAGGGTATCCAGAACGCTTTCGAGATCTTCGCGTAACAGGTTTTTCGAGACCTGATCTTCTGGAGTTTCCCCATCGGATTCAATAAAATCGCCCAGTCTAGAATCTTCTTCTTTACCAATTGGGGTTTCCAGAGAAATGGGTAATTGAGCCGATTTCGCAATAAATCTCAACTTTTCGATGGTCATTTCCATGCGAGTTGCGATTTCTTCTTCCGTAGGTTTCCGCCCCATTTCTTGGGACAAAAGTTTGGTGGTTTTTTTAATCCGGGAGATGGTTTCGTAAAGATGAACGGGAAGGCGAATGGTCCGGGACTGATCCGCGATCGCCCGGGTAATCGCCTGCCGAATCCACCAAGTCGCGTATGTCGAGAATTTATAACCCTTTTCGTGATCAAACTTTTCGGCAGCCCTGATCAAACCCAGACTTCCTTCTTGAATCAAATCTTGAAACGAGAGTCCCCGATTCATGTATTTTTTGGCGATCGACACGACCAGACGCAGGTTTGACTGCACCATCTTATCCTTGGCCCGTCTCCCGGAATGAAGCCGATGGCGAAACTGACCCAAGGTCATACTCACCGCATCTGCCCATTCGGCATCGTAGGGTTCTCGTTGCAAGTGATCGTACAGATGTTCGCGAATCCGCTCTAATTCTAGCAAGTCGGCAATTTTGCGAGCCAGTTCAATTTCTTCATCTGCACGTAACAGTCTAATGCGACCAATTTCTTGCAAATACAGACGAATAGAGTCTTCCGTATAATGCTTCTTCTTCGTTTGAGTCCGGCGACGAGTTGCCCGGCCCTTTGTCGCTTTGCCCTCTTCGTCTTCTGAGACCGCCCCTAAAAATTCATCCTCATCGATGGATACGAGAGGTTCATCATCTGCCTCAATTAATATTTCTAAATCATGCTGAGATTGACCGATGGATTTGATATCGGTATTCTCAATAGGTGCCAGTACGTTATTAGCCTGGGTCATGCCGCGTTCCTCATGCTCTATCATGAAACAATCAACTAACAAATTTGTGTGATTGGGAGATGTGCTAACACCCTAACCCATCACCCTCGTTATTACTAACCTTTCCCCTGTCCTTGGCGGATCTTTACACAACTGCCTTTGATTCAAAATCAAGAGACAATTGACTCCGGCCAGAGATCGCCGTCGGTGATGATTTTCACCACTCGTCCCATTTTTTCTCATCATGAGATCAACGGATCCGATGGCTAGTCACGAAACGTCTCACTCAACTGCTGCTGACTAGGAAAGGGGGTTCGATACATCACTTCTCAACACACCTTTAGGGCTTAGTAGAAGTGGAAATCACTCAAGATTCTATTCGGTCCTGTTCAGACCTTCCCGATTGTAGCCTTTTTCACAAAAATTGCACCGTGATTTTCATTGTCGTTTGTTTCTTGGGTTCTTATGCCACCAAATCCGGAGTGTCCTGATCGCGCTTCGGATTGACATGATAACCTTGAAATAGGCACTTTAACCAGGTTCGGCTTTTTTTTAGAAGGCATCATGAGTGAAGCCCTATTCTATTCGGGGTGAACGCTTGCCATCCACTTATGCCAGCGTACTCATATTCATTCCGGGGATGTTTTCCCGGATGAGTTTCAGATAATCTAAAAACTGTCAATGCACCCATTTTTACTTGATTTCCTTAAATTTACTCACATCTAAAGACTTTGCCGTTACTCAATAAGGCGGTCCTTCAGCATTGAGGAGTGCTCAGATTCTGATCCCGGGTTTCTGCATCACCTCCTAGTTGATTGAAATTGTAGCAAACTGTTCACGGGTTGGCGACTGTTCGGAACCAAACGAGTTACCCTCTCCATCTCTCCCTAAAATCTCACTGTAACGGATGATTCAGGGGCGATCGCCCCTCAAATTATAAGCAGTGGGAGGGAGTATTTTACTTGAGCTAGATCCCCTCCATATCCCCAATTGATTGGGCATAGTTTTGGTTGTTTTCGGTTCACCCTTCCCCCTCCTGATTGTTAGGAAGAAGTTGGACCCCTCCGGTTGCGATCGCATTTAGATTGCTTTCAGGAGGAGGTGAAACTGGGATTCGGGGGAGTACCGCCGATAGATTGGACAGCTTGACATCCTCGTGCACCTCGTTCTTCCCCCTTCGGGGAGTTGTGTTTACAGTGCCTCGTTTGATGAGTTTTTCGGTGCAACCGCTGCCTTATCCCAATGTCGGACAATTATAAATCTAGCTGCCCGGTTTCTTTCCTACGGTCAAGAGGGAACCTGACTAAAGGTTGGTTGCGCTTCGCTATCTTAACGGGTTTGAAATCGCTCTGAATGCGTTTTCAACTCCCCTCGCTCTAGCTGACTTACCCCCCTCAAGCGGTGGTTATGGGTTGTCGTTCCAGAATGACCTGGTTCAATGACTGTACTTTACTGAGTTATTCTAATCAATCAACCCGAAAGTTGACCGATCGAGATGAATCTTAAATTAACATTCCCCCATTTCCGAACAGATCGACATCTGTGTTTTTTCGGTCGAGATCGGGATTGCTGTTATTTTCATTCTCATTCTGACACATCTGCCTCTGTTGACTTGGATACAGAAGGGGTTTCTGTAACTTAGACAGATGAGCCAATCCTTTTTTTGTGGGCCGGATTATGCCTCAAAATCGCGATCGTCTCTTGACTTCTGTGTTCAGTAGCCTGTTGTCTGGGACATTTATCTAGGGTAACGAACTGATTACCCCGAGGGGGAGTCCGGTTACAACCTTCTTTGTTAAACTTTATAAAACTTAATCGATTCTTTAAAGTTTATTGGCGGTAGAGTGGGCTGGATGACTGCCACAGGCGATCGATTGTAACGAAATCATAACCCGCTTGCAATAACTGGGGAATTAATTCCTCCGCGATCGCCGCGACGTCCTCTCCACCGTGCCATCCATCGTGCAGGACAATATGAGACCCATTCTGGACCTGCCGCAGGATGCGGTCCACCACCACCGATACCCCGGGTCTCCACCAGTCCTCTACGACCACACTCCACATCACAGGTCGATAGTTCCACTGGTGGAGATGGCGCAAGATCCCCGGCGTAAAAAACCCATTGGGGGGTCGTACATCCCGGATCTGGGTTTTGACCTGTTCTAGATCCAATTCACAGGCGTGAGCGATCGCTACTTGGTTTTTCTCTAAACTCTCCCGCAGTTGAGTCGAACTCAGGCGAGGAAAGGACCGATGCTCATATCCATGCAACCCAACCCAGTGTCCCCGTTCATACACGGCTTTAGCAACCCAGGGTGCTCTCTCCACACAAACCCCCAGCCAAAAAAAACTCGCGACGATCCCGTAACGGTCTAAAACCTTGAGTAACTGCGGTGTGTATTCAGCATGGGGTCCATCATCAAAGGTCAAGGCGATCGCCCGTTCCGTCTTCCTTCCGGACCACAGACATTTGGGAAAGCTGGGTTTTAAAATCCGATAAAAAATCGGATAAAATGGCGCAAATCTCATGAGCAATTCTTAATTATTCTTTATCTAATTTAACCAAGGAGGCTATTGATCTAGCCGATGATCCGGAAATGATTCTCTGTCAAAATACCCCCTTCTCCGGCACAAAAAAGGGGTTCATTAAAATTCCCTCTCTTACCCTCTAGACTTCTAAAAATTTTAATAATTCTGTCAAGAACCTGTCCCCCTCGTTCTAGACTTTAGGGTTGTATCCCTAAAATTGGGAAACTAAGCCCAGGGGACCGCGGCTGGCTGGGAGAGGATCGCCGAGATCAGTTGCGCGCTCATTCATCCTGAGCGATGGCGATCGCGCCCTCTTATTATTTTGATAAGACCCAGCATCGCTCTATTCTTCTCTATATTAAATGGGAAATTTTATTTTTTGGGAGTTTAAGCGTGATTTATCTCTAACCCTTTGCCGGCCAAGCCAGAGAGTGGATGGGGCAAAAAGCCTAAACCCACCCCCTGACTCACCCCCTAACTCAAGCGATCCCTCCAGAAAAAGAGATTTCTTGTAAAAAATCCCCTGGATTGAAGGCCACAGAACCTTGGATAGGAAAACCCAAATCTGTGCGATCGCGGGATGTAATTTCCCTAGAAGTTCCCAGCAATTGAGCATGAGCATCGGTTGTGACATTGGAACCATTTGCCGATGCCCGTTGACGCTGAGTTCGCTGCTTTTTAGAGTATTCTACCTGCTTAGTTTGGGCGATCGCATAAGCCGGTGTATCCCGAGGAACCTGTTTGAGAATATCAATCGCCCCGATAAAATCCTGCTTTCTCGCTCGTTGATAGGCTTCCTGCAACAGTGAATTCCCCTTAATCCGCTGCTTTCGCCGGTATTCTAAAATCTTGTCTTGGACCTTAGAATAAGTCGCGGTGCCTTGAGGGATCTTTTCAAGCAGTTGAATAGCCCCACCAAAATCTTTCGCGATCGCCTTGGCGTAGGCTTCAGTTAATAACTGATGCGCTTGAGCTTCAAGTTGGATCTGATAATTTTCTTCATATTCGGGAAGTTTAGAAACCGCTTCTTCATAAGCAGGCGTACCCGGGGGAATTTTCTTGAGTAATTCTAAAGCGCCCTTAAAATCTTTTTCTAAGCCCTTGGCATAGGCTTGTTCCAACCATTCGGGCGTTTGCGGTGCAACTTGATCCGTAGCCAACTGCACCAAGGGAGCAATTTTATCTTGCCAATAGGCAATCTCTGGAATCTCCGCTGCGCCTTGGATAGTTTCTACCCACTGCTGTTGCTGATAGGCTTTTTCGACTAAGGGGAATTGACTCTGGGCTTTTTCCCAGTCTACCCGCCAGCGATCGAGCTTGGCACGGGCCTCAAAATAAGCCGTACTAAAGCTGGGAATCGATTCAGCTAGGCTGATTGCTTTGTCATACTCCCCGGCATGATATTCTGTAGTCGCCTGGGTTAAAAGTTTAGGTCCCTCATCGGAAGTCGAAAAATAGAACAACGAGGTCAGGCCACCGGTAATCACCAGAGAATTCACCGCAAACCCAGCCCACATTCCCAAGAGCAGAATATTAGAAGCCGTAGCGCCACTCCCTTTTCGAGAGGGTATTAATTCGGGTTCTGGATGGACAGAGGATGGAGCAAATAGGGGATCGGGCGTGGCATTCATGTCTGTAAACGACATAGATTCCATCTCTAACGGTTGATTAAGAACCGCCATCGGTTCAGGAGAGGGGTCCAAGGGGGAGAGAACGGAGACGACATTTATCGCATCACTCTGGAGAGGAGCATCCACTGTTGTTGCAGGGGTCAGAGTTTCTGGCGTTTTACCGGCGATCGCTACGGGTTCTCCGGGGATTGCGGAGGCATCTTGAGTTTCCCAAGGATTCTCCAGGATGGGTAGGGGTTGAATTTGGATCGGTTTGAGATGGAGCAGGTTGGGGTCTGGAAAGAGCAGGAGTTGCAATTCATCCAGGGCTTCTAGGGCAGATTGGTAACGGGTTTTACCGTGATAGCGCACCATTTTGCTTAAAATGGCAACCAACGCCGAACCAACAGGGGCGATCGCTTCTGAATGCCAGACAATCTCTCCCGTGTGCGAGCTAATTTCTAAGTCTGATGGATGCAATCCGGTTAAGGCTTGAATCGCCAGTAAGCCCAAGGCATAGATATCGCTGTTCGGACGGGAATTTCCGAGGAGTTGTTCGGGTGGTAAATAGCCAAAGGTCGCGATGGGTAAGGCGATCGAGGATTGTCTAGAGTGCGTATTATTTCGCTCTCGAATGGGTTGGACACTTCCAAAGTCCACCATTGCGAATTTCCCATCTTCCGCCCGTCTAATTAACTTATCCGGTGCGATATTGCAATGAATCAACCCTTGTTGATGGATGAAACTAAGAAGGGATAAGCCTTCTTTGAGAAACTGCAAACAGGCGCTTTCACTCCAGCGCTTGCTACAACGTTTGCCAATCGGCAGCAAGTGACGGAGTGTCTCCCCTTCAATCCATTCTTGAACTAAATAAGAGGAATCAGCTTCAGTGAAACAGTGCAAGAATCGGGGAATGCGATCGTGATTTCCCAATTTTTTCAGAGTTTCTGCTTCAATTTTGAATAAGTGTTGCGCTGATTGAAGACAATGGGGATTGTTTGTACCTAGATTAAGCTGCTTGACAAAACATTTAGGATTGCCTGGATTTTTCGTATCTTTAGCAATATAGGTGTTGCCTACCCCATCGGCATTTAAAACTTTAACAATTTGATAGCGATCGGCTAATAGGGTTTCTAATATGGGCATTGACGCGACTCTCTGCATAGAAAGAATTTCCACCTTGACCTTGAGTTTCACAGAGGTTTAGAATCAACCTGATCGCTTGGTTAGAGGCCCCAACAATCCCGCCCGATCTCTGGCATCAAATGGTTGTAGATGTTCCCTTGGCTGTTTGAGCCAGTTGAATTGATCGGGGTCCGGTCCGATTCCATCGGTCAGTTCCGCGATCGCTCTATGCCTTCGGGGGGGGGAATGTACCCCTGATCAGCGGTGAAATTTCTCACGGCTGATTAGGGTTTTCTCGCCAAGCTAGGAGCGTATTCAGGTAAGAGTACAAACTCTTTTCCGCTTCAGGCTTTCTCTATCAGGAATATTGCCCATTATTTTTCGATGCCTAGAATTTTCTCTGGTTAATCGAGTTTTTATTCCAGAGGTATCCTAGCTAACTTCTTTTTCCTAAAGGCTGGTATCCCTGCCCTTCGGAAAAGGGTAGACCCCGCCTCAGTTTTTCCGGAAGGGCTTTCCTCTACCGCTGGAGAGAGGGAGTAAGAAGATTTCAAAATTTGATATCGCTTCTAGTCCCTACAATAATTAACAAGTTTTTAGAGGGTCTTAGCCTTGAAAAACTTGATTATATTTCTTTCTAAAAGTTAGAAAATAATTAATTAATAGAAGTCAATTCAATGCTGATTAAATGGATTTTATAATTTTACTCACAATTTATTCAGGGCCCTAACCCTGGATAACTTAAGAGAATATCGGGACCGCCGAAATAAATTTGAAGGAAGATTGAGCATTTCCCCTCATTGTTGGGCGAATATTCCTGGTTTTTACCCAAAACCTCGGTTTTGGGGAGGAATTCACCGATTCTGTAAAACTCTTACAAAAATCTCCGAGTTTTCCGGATAGCCCGTTTTAATTCTGAAAGATGTTAAATACGCACGCTAGTTTCTCTAATTGTGCAAATTTTCAGGTTAATCCTGAAATCCCTGGGTAAAACATCAGTTTAGGACCGCTTAATTTTTTCTGAATTTATTTTCAGCGATCGCTTTATTATTTGGGGGTTCAATTATCATGGCTATCCTGGTTTTTTCCTTGTTGTTTATTTTTTTTACGATTGAAATTTTTTCGCCTAAAAAACCTAAAAAGCTATCTAACTCAAATTACTGTCAACCCTGCTGTTCCCCAAATCCGAAAGACCGCAAACCCAATTTAGAAGGTGTTCCCTCTAAAAATGCCTCCCAGTCTCCAGCAGGAAACCGTCCTTCTAAATTTGGTGAGTCTATCCCCAAATCCAGGAATATCAAACCCTAAAATTTCGTTCTTTCATCCTAGGAAGTCCAGCCTAGGGCTGAAGGGGTGTTTTTTATTATAAAGATTAATAAATTTGGCAATTAGCTTGAGGGAGCGGATAAATTTTCATCCGTTCTTTCCCCCAAAATTGAGTAAATGATAGTCTCCTGCTGTTTACCCCGCAGGTAAATTTCACTGACTTGAACTCCAGTATAGCGATCGCAAACGTAGAGATATGTTTCTTGGGTCACTAATAAATGATAAAAATTATTATCAAGGATATCTTTATTCATGGGTTCAACTCGTGCAGCTACATTAACAGTATCTCCGATCGCCGAATAATTTGCCCGTTGCTTGCCGCCGACACTCCCCGCAATCAAAGGACCTGTATGAATCCCCATCCCGATTTGGATTAAAGGCTTCCCTTCCGCTTTCATGCGTTGATTGAGTTGTTTGAGTCGAGCATCCATTGCCAAACAAGCCGCGATCGCATTCATTGCATCCGCCTGAATCTCTTCCGGAGTTTGGCGAGGAAAGGGAAGACCAAACACCGCCATAATCGCATCCCCAATATATTTATCAATCACTCCCCCATGCTCCATAATACACTCAGACATCGCATCCAAATAATCATTAAGCCAGGAGAGTAAATCTCGGGGGGATAATCTTTCAGATATAGTGGTAAAACTCCGAATATCCATAAATAAAACCGTAGCGATTAATTCTTGAGGAGGCAAATCGCCTTGATCAAAAATTTCATCCCGACGGTCCCAAACCATGCGAGCCATTTGGGGGGAAATCTGTTTTGCGAAAAGCTGCATAAGCTGTTGTTTTTCGTAGCGATCGCGCAGTTGTACCATCATTCCGGCTAAAATCATGGTACCAATGGGAGCAACAACAGGAATCCACCAATTCCCCCAAGTAAAAGCCCCTAAAGCGATCGCAAACCAGGCTAATGGAAAACCCAAAGCTGTCCCCCTTTGAAGTTGCACCAATCCCAGGCGCATCAGCCCGCGATCGCTCCAAATCCAACTCATAGATAGACTAATCCCGATTAAAATCATCCCAGCGATCGCTCGGGGAAGTTGTTTCAAAAACCGTCCCTCTAACCCATTATCCAAAATTGCCGCATGGATATATACACCCGTAATGGGCTGAAGAGGCGAGATTTTGCGATCAACACCCGTGGCAACAAATCCCACCAGTACCAGTTGATTGTCAAACGTTTTGGAAGGAACTCGACCCTCGACCACATCCACGAATGAATAAGTCGGCACTTGTTGGATTTTTCCCGGCCAATTAATCCAGATATTTTGAAGGTCTAACCCTGGATAAGGCTTAACAATAGCTTGGGATGGAATCCTATTTAATAAACTCTCAGTCGGCTGATTTTCCGAGACCTGAAGCATTGCCAAACTCAAGGCCGGTACCCCATCAAACCAAACGGTTGCCTGACGGCTAATGCCATCACTATCGGGTTCGTGAAGGATATGGCCCGTCGCCGCTGCCGCATCTTTTAACACCGATAACGGTTCTTCTTCGGGTCCGGCACTGGCGAGAATGGTCTTGCTATTAATTTGAATCGCCCTACCGAATAACTCATCTTGCGAACTCGGGTCAAGAAACAAAATATCAAAACCAATGGCGCTCAAGGAAGAATTATTCAGGGCATTGAGCAGTTCGACATAGCGATCGCGAGACCAAGGAAACTGTCCGTAATCTTGCAAACTCTTGCTATCAATTGCAATCACTGCAATTCGAGAATTCCAGCGGAGTTCGGGCCGAAGATTAAACAGTACCCCATAGGCCAATCTTTCTAAAGGCTGCCATGCACCGCCCCCGTACAGGGTCACGGAAATAACTGCCGCGATCGCTCCCGGCAACAAGGGATGATGACTTCTAAAATAACCTTGCAGCCCCTGTCGAAATCCCACTAAATAACCTAATAACTCCATAAACAGAAATCCGGATTTAAGGAATCCGGATTTGAGCAATCCTGATTTATTGAACGGGAATCGAATACACTCGCTCTCGCACTGCCGGTCCGCGCACTACAAATCGCAGCCGTCGCGAGACGGGTCTTCGCACCAACAGGGAGAAACTACCATCAGAATTAGTGATTACAGGTTCACCGTTAAGCAACAAGATATCGGGACTGTCAATTTTACCCTGAATTAGAACTCGATTGGAACCTCGGGGTTGGGTGACTAGCAATTGGAGTTTGGAGTCAACAGGGATCTGCTGGGGAGCAGTAGGAGCCAAACCCGGGCTAATCACCGTAAATTGGCCACTACCCACCAAAACTTCTTGTCCGAGTGCCGTAGCGCTGACACTACCATCAACAGTCCGAATTCCAGTTTGACCGTTTGGCCCCACATCTACGCCAAATGAGGTTCCGCGTACTCCGGCGACTCCCGTGGGTGTGCGGACTCTAAACGGTGAATCTCCGGTGCGGTCCTGAGTTAAGAGCGGGTCTTCTAGGGAGAAGGGAAGGCTTTTCATGGCAGTTGCATTTCCAGATAGCTGACTGGCCAAATCCGGGGTTAAGCGTCCCAGGGAAAATCTCACCTGTCCTTGACGTACAAATAGTTCGACGTCGGCATCAGCAAAGCTTTCGATATCGAAGTTGCTGAGTTCATCGATTTCAATAGATCCGCGAAAATTGTCTAATCGCAAACGGGCGGTGGAGTTCTCTTCGCTGACCCAGGTGCCGATCGCCGGTTGCAAACAATCCCCGAGTTCAATGGGACGTCCTTCAAAGCTGATGTTCCCTCGCAGGGATTCCACTCTCAATCCCCCGGGACAATTCGCGGGAGTCTGTGCCAAAATATCGTTTCCTAGAGTCTCCTGAGCTTGGAAAGATTCCACCAGTGGAGTGAGTTGGCTAGGGTGTGGGGAATCTTGAATGGCTTCAAGGACTGACTCTTGGCTCAAAACGTCTTGAAAGTCTGGGGTAGGGAATTGAAGTCCTTCTACAAATGAGAAACCTTCCTGAATAAGGTCTGTGTGGGTCTCAACTTCCAGTGGAGCTTCCGGGGAGGCAATGGCGATTCCTTGAGTCGGAGTGAAGGCCGCGATCGCCCCCCAGGATAATAATATCGCTCGGGCAATCTGGGGTAAACCTAAAACAGGGGTGGAAATATTATTCATTAGCCTCGATATTTATGGAAGTATTTTTTAGAGCATATAGGCCCGATCGCACCCAACCCAAGACGATCTAAGATTCTCCAGAAGTTTCCTTGGGGATCAATTCGTCTTAACCCCTCCTTCAAGGGTGGTGCTCCGGCCTCTTTATTAACAATATAGAGACACTCAAGCCTGAATCTCTATCAGGTTTCCAATTATTGATGTGCCAATCCGGAGCCATCTTGAGAGTCAACTCGGCTGGTGGTTTTGCTGGGCATCGCCCGAAGTGCCTGATGGCCCTCTACTTTGGGATTAAATCCCTCTGCATCGCCCATTTTACGGGAATTGCTCTGGGGAGGTTGCCTCGATAAATATAATACGGTTACTGACAAACAACCCAGGGATGTTTAGTGGTTTAGGTAGCAATCCCTGCTTTAATGCGATTTAGCCGGATTTGAGCGGGATTTTGATTAGTCCACATCCACGGGATGGGAAAGGGCTGGAGTGGATGGTGACAAGGATGCGCTATGGGATTTTTGGAAAGACAAACCCAGGATTGCAGTAACTAAAACCACGCCATAGACCACATACAGATGCATGGGGCTCAGGGACAAGCTGAAGCTAAATTTTGAGGGTTTTGTGGAACCAATGGCGGTTTTGAGGGAATCCCGTTCCGGTAAAGAGGCAGCAAGAGCAGAGCCGTCTACTCCCAGAGCATCGCCAATCCGACGGATAAATCCTCGAACGTAGATATCCTGGGGTAATTTTTCTAGGGTCCCTGTTTCTAGGGCGCGTATTTGATATTGGGGGACATGAGTCAGGGTATAAAGTTGGTCGCGAGTGAGTCCTTGTTCTTCCCTCAGTTGTTCGAGTTCTTGCCCGAGTTGTCGCAGGGCATTTTCCCAGGCGCGATCGCGGGTGAGCTCTTTTTCAGCATCGAGGTCTTTAATCCCGAGAGCCGGTTCCGTGGACCCGAATGCTGCGGCATTCTCTGAATTGGGTCGATTCAGCAAATTCTCATCCTCTGCTGACTTGGGTCGGGAAACTCCGGTAAAACCAAACATTAAATTCGATCCAGTCATTTCTATTTTCTCCGTGCTTCAGGGGAACAGATTCTCATGTAGAAGTGTAAAGCGTCAAGCTGTAGGGTGACACCCCTCGGATGTATAACCCCTCAAGTGATAACAACTTAAAGTGGAAATTGTCTACTCTAAAATTCGGTGTAAGTCCCTAATCAACCGGCTTTTTGGCAGAAACCCGGGCTAAAAACTCGGCAACGATAGGGTTGAAAGCCTCTGCCTGTCCTAAAAACGGCCAGTGATTGCCGGTCATTCGATGCAGGGTCAGATTTTTTAAATAAGTTTTGTAAGGCTTAATTTGCCATTCGGCCCGATTAACACCCTGTTCGGGTTGGATGAATAGGGTAGGGGTGAATAGGGGTTCAGTCAGTCCGGCAACGCGCAGAACATCCTCAAAAATGCCATCTCGGGCGGCGATCGTAAACTTACTCCCCCACTCTCCATTGGGTTTTTCCTCAATCCCTTCTTGAAAAACGGTACGTTGCAGGGGAGTCCAACTCTCAAACTGACCCAACTGCTGCGCCTGTGCCTGCGCTGCTTCATAACTGGGAAAGGGACCCATCATTTTTAGACAATTTAGGGTCCGATAGAGGATGGGAAAACTGAGTTTCATAATCGACGGCATTTTGGCGATAAAGATTGGGTCAACCAAAATCATACTGTTGAAGCGTTGGGGATTCTGTCGCGCCCAAATCGGGGCGATTTTGGCACTCCAAGAATGGGCTAAAACATGAGCCGATTGCCACCCCAGGTGATTGAATAAGCCTTCAAGATCGGCGATCGCATCCGAGACGGTGTAACCTTTCAATGGTTTACTGCTATAACCGTGACCCCGCATATCCGGCGCGACAATATGATAGCGATCGCTGAGGTACTCCCCTAAACTCGACCAAACCACAGCGTGATCTCCCAATCCATGCAACAACAAAAACGGCTCTTTTCCTCGATTCCACTCTAAATAAGACAATTGGAGATCGGGTAAGTTTAAGGTCTGACGAGTTGGCATCATGGGAAGTTTAGATTTTAGATTTTAGATTTTAGATTTTCGGTAGAAATTTAGCAATTGAGGATTATACGGATATCGACCTAGGCGATCGCGGCCCGGACCCAAATTTTGGGGCAAACTGGAGAGAAAACGAGGTAGCGCACCTTCATCTGTTCACCGCTAAAATCTGTTATAATTTCACATTACATTATATTTTGACATCGGACTAAACTTTTGACTCAAAAACAGATTGTATTAAGGGTATTTTGGAGTATTGCCGGTCTCACCCTAGTCCTGTGGGTGCTTAGAGGTCTGCGGGTTTTAACGGGAATCTCTAGTGGAGTCCTGTGGCTGTTAATTTTTCTGTCCATTACCTTCGCGGTTCTTTATCGACTCCAAACCCCCAGGCGATATTAAATCCTGTCTATTCATTCTCACTGTTTCACTATTTTAAAGATGAGTTTCTTAAGTTGGTAGTCATATCTAAAGTCGGCTTTTTTTAAAAATAAAAACTGAAAGTTAAAAATTTCAAGTTCGTAGTAACGACCTGAATCGTTCTTTCAAAAATAAAATTAAACTCATAAAATCTCTAGTTTCTACTAACCGTTTCTACCCTCTTCATCGTAACGTTCCCCCTCTTTTTAAATCCTCCCTGAAATCCGTAGAATTATTGATCAGGATCCGGCTGTTTTAAGCGATAGTAAGTGGCCCGGTCCCGCCGCATAGCAGCCCCAACCGTCACATTAAGCTGAGCGCCTAAGAGAGTTACCAACGAACTTAAGTAAAGCCATAAAAGTAAAATAATAATTGTCCCTACGGCACCATAAGTCCGGTTATAGTTTCCGAAATGGGAGACATAAAGTCGAAAAAAACTGGAAATTATCGCCCATAAAACAGCGGCAATAAAAGCTCCTGGCACTAGGGGAGTATCCCGGCGACGGTGGGACGGACCAAAGCGATAAATAAAAGCAAAGGCAACAGAAACGATCAGTAAGGTCAGAGGACGACTCCAGAAATGCCATACTTCCAATAAGCGCTCTTCCAGAGGACAACTTGCCAAGGGTTGCAACAGACAGAGAAATCCAGATTCAAATAAACAATTTTGGCCTGACTCGATCAGACAACTGCGACGGGCGATCAATTGAATCACCCAGTCACTGATAAAAATTAGAAACGAGGCCACAATAAACAGAACTATACTCCCCATCGCCAGACCGATCGCCACCAGTTTTGCTTTCCAAAAGGGCCGCCTTTGTTTGTGGGGAATTTGATGAATCTGATCTAGGGCCGCCATTGCCGCACCCATTACCCCCGAAAAAACCCACAGCGCCGCTACAAAACCCAGGGAAAAGACCTCTTGATTGCGACTTTGTAAAATTTCTCTAATTAACACGCGAATCGTGTTCCAGACTTCAAGGGGAATGACCTCAGCCAGTTGATTAGCCAGGTTGAATAAGGTGGCTTGTAAGACTTCAAATAGGCCAATTGCAGCAAGCACCACCAAAATAGCGGGAAACAGAGATAACATGGCATGGTAGGCCATTTCTGCGGATAACCCCGTTAATCGCTGTTGGCTGGCTCGGTCGGCAACTTCGCGCAGGGTAGAAAATTTCAGATAAGAAAAGAACTGTAAAAAGCGAACGAAGGGTTGGAATGTGGGACCCATACGCGCCACTGAGCGTCTGAATCGGATGATGAAATTTGTTAGAGATAGTTTGGGCAATTTCACGACTCTGTGGCTCCCTCTGTGTTAGATTAGCCGGTAAAATGCAGCCCCTAACCCACGATTCGAGTTAGTTCCGGGGTCATCGGCTGGCGATCGCCAATCCACGGGGGTTGGAGGGGAAAAAAATACTAAACCTATACCCATCGTAATTTACATTCTGAGCTTAACTAGAGTTTAATAGGACTTACGCGGATAAACTGAGGTTCTTTGAAAACTCGTCGGTTTATTACCTAGCTATCTAAGCAGAAACCCAGGTTCTAGGTTTTTCCTGCGTAAGTCCTGTTTAAGATTGATTGGGAGCAGTTGCCAATGTCGGAGAATGTCTCGCAGTGGTTGGAAGAAATTAAATCCCTGAAACAGGAAATCATCCGCGTGGAAAAAGAACGGGATGCGGCGTTGGCGGGTACCGATCGCTGGCGGGGACTTTACACGACGGAAGCGCAGCAACGGCGAACTCAGGTTGAGCAGTTGAGTGAGGCGATCGCCTCTATGAAAGCTGAACTAGAAAGATTGCAAGCTGCACCTTCCTCACCTCGTGCAGTTGCCCCATCGGAACTACTGCAAGAGTTGGCAGGAATGGAAATCGATCAATTAAAGGGGAAACTAATTGAGGCGTTAATGGAACGCGATCGCCTCGCCCAAGAAATCGTGCGGATCACTGAATCCCTGGAAGCACAAAAAGCGAGTCACGAACAGACGCGCCAAAGTTTAACCAGCGCCTTGGGAGATACGGTGGAACTCCTGAAAAAAGCCCAACCTGGAACGAAATCTGGACTCAATCTGGATTTGGCGCGTCTGGTCAGTGGCCCCTCATCAAACCCCAAGACCGAAGAATAAAGCATCAAGGGGGTGCATCAGACCGATGCACCCCCTTGCCACTGGTTTTGGATCCGCTTTGAGTGAGGGTTCTCCCCTGACTCCGGCCATTGGGACCTAAAATCCCATAACTTTTGCCACGGCTTCCATTTCAGGTTCAATTCCTTGTTTAAAGGGATTGTTGCTATGTTTAATCGCGGTATCGGGGTCTTTGAGTCCATTCCCGGTGAGGACGCAGACCACGGTAGCACCTGTAGGTACTTGGTCTTTGACCTTTAGCAATCCGGCAACGGAGGCGGCAGAGGCGGGTTCACAGAATACCCCTTCCTGGGATGCAAGGAGACGATAGGCGTCGAGAATTTCGTCGTCGGTGACGGCATTAAAACTGCCTCCGGAGGACTCTTGGGCTGCGATCGCCTTATCCCAACTAGCTGGGTTTCCGATGCGGATAGCTGTAGCCAGGGTTTCAGGATTCGCGACGGGTTGACCGTTGACGAGAGGGGCTGCACCTGCGGCTTGAAATCCCATCATTTGAGGCAGGCGATCGCATTTCCCCGCTTGATGATACTGACAAAATCCCATCCAGTATGCGGAAATATTGCCGGCATTGCCCACGGGGATGCATAGCCAATCGGGAGCGTTACCCAAGGCATCCACGACCTCAAATGCCCCGGTTTTCTGCCCTTCGAGGCGATAGGGATTGACTGAGTTGACCAAGGTAACGGGATAATGTTCTGCCATATCCCGGACGATTTCTAGGGCTTTGTCGAAATTCCCTTTAATAGCTAAGACTTCTGCGCCATAAAGCAACGCTTGGGCGAGTTTACCTAGGGCGACATAGCCATCCGGAATCAGCACGAATGCCCGCATTCCAGCGCGTCTGGCATAAGCAGCAGCGGAGGCGGAGGTATTGCCGGTACTAGCACAGATGACGGCTTTGGCCCCTTCCTCTTTGGCTTTAGAAATTGCCATTGTCATCCCCCGGTCTTTAAAGCTGCCGGTGGGGTTGAGACCATCATATTTGACGTAAACTTGCACCTGTCTGCCGACGAGTTCAGCGATCGCCGGGACAGGAATCAGGGGGGTGTTACCTTCTTGGAGGGTAATCACAGGAGTCTGGTCGCTGACGGGCAGATACTGGCGGTAAGCCTCGATCAGACCGGGCCAGTATAAGGACCGGAGTGAAGCACCTGCGGCAGTTGCACCGGGAGATTGGGAGGGAACGGGAGAATAACTCAGGGTCACCGTGGTTAATTCTGTTGGACTTCAAATAGCCTTACAGTCTAATCTAACTGTACCCCACTCGTCAAAATTCTGCCGGGGACTGCGGCTGTGGGTATGACTGGAAAAGGCAGATTTTCCCCAGGTTTCACCTTTGCCTGACAGGGTAAACAGTCCTGGGGAGGGGGGAAGAATTTGGAATTTTGATAAATTTGATGCTTTTTTTTTCTGGGGTTAGGATAGAATAACCAGGTGCTTCGACTAAGTAAAAATTACTAAACTTAACAACGACTGATGCCCACTGTTATTTCGAGCCGATCCAACTCCGAAACCGTTCAGAGTGCCTCTAGCGTAGCGATCGCTTCTAATGCTTCCCAGAATAACGGCGATCGCCTAATCCAAATGCTCAAGTCCCTCTACCAGGCCGATCAGCAGGTCAAGTTCTTGCACTTGCACGCCGAAGCCGACTACCTCTTGCAACAATTACAAACCGTCAAACAGCAACACTCCAACCCCGATTCTGCCGTTCCTGCTTCTGTCTCGAAATCTTAAGCGGCACTCTGACCGGGACAGTCGGACCCCTACTATTTCCTATCCGCACTGTCCCGATGGCAGTCTACCCCCGGTAAAGTGTTTTGCTCGTATTGCCCAGAGCTGCATCATTTAAGTATTTTGTCAATAGCCGAGGGGAAAATGTGAGGGAAAAATCCCTACTTTAAAAATTCCTGCTGTCCCATCGCAAGATGTGCTATAAAAGGTAAAGTTTTATGACGTGCCAGGTTTCTTAACCCCAGGGATGCGGAGTTTTTGTGCCGCATTTTACCCGGAACAGGCATCCATCAATCATCAGATTGCACGCAAGACGGCCCTGCTACTCACCCTTTGAGTCAGCAGAAATTTATCCTGCGGCGATCGGGGGATTCCCACGACTAGCAACCGGAACAGTTAGATTTATATAGATGACAGCATCAACATTAAAGCCTCAATTAACCCCTCAAACATTGGAATCAGAGTCCTTCCCATCTTCTCTACGTCTGAGAGATATTTTGAGGACATTGCCGAAAGATGTATTTCTCAAAAATCAGCGGAAAGCATGGACTAGAGTCATCATCAATGTATTATTGGTGGCAGTCGGCTACTGGGCATTAGCCGTTTCTCCTGCATTTTTATTGCCCATACTCTGGATCTATACCGGAACAGCCCTCACGGGTTTTTTTGTAATCGCCCATGATTGTGGTCACCGATCTTTTGCCAATCGCAAATGGGTCAATGATCTGGTCGGTCACATCATGATGTTGCCTTTAATTTATCCCTTTCACGGCTGGCGGATTGGTCACAATCACCACCACAAACACACGAATAAACTGCTGGAAGATAATGCTTGGGAACCTTGGTTACCCGACGTTTACGAAAATCTCAGCACTTTTATGAAGACCTTTTATCGGTTCCTGCGGGGACGTTTCTGGTGGATGGGTTCCATCGTTCACTGGGCTGGTTTACACTTTAATTGGTGGCGTTATGAAGGCAAGAAACGCGAACAGATGAAATTGTCTGCATTAGTCGTTGTGGCTTTTGCTGCGATCGCCTTCCCCACCCTAATTGCTACTACCGGAATTTGGGGATTTGTCAAATTTTGGTTAATGCCTTGGATGGTCTACCATTTCTGGATGAGCACCTTCACCATCGTTCACCATACCACCCCGAATATTTCTTTTGCTTTCCCCGAAGATTGGCATGAAGCAAAAGCACAATTAAGCGGTACGGTTCATTGTGATTACCCCCGCTGGGTGGAATTCCTCTGTCACGACATTAACGTTCATATTCCCCATCACCTATCTACGGCAATTCCGTCTTACAACTTACGGAAAGCCCATGCTAGTCTGGAACAAAACTGGGGCCAACATCTTCAAAAAAGCCGTTTCTCATGGTCCTTAATGAAGGAAATTACGGACAAGTGTCATTTGTACGATGACCAAAACGGTTACCAATCTTTCAAAGATTATCATGCCGGTCGGTAATCGAGAGAATCCTCTCCTCTCCCTGTGAATTACAGCTTAAAGACGCGCCAACTGCGCGTCTTTGTTGTTTTTAAAGATAATAACGTCAGTCGTCTTTGGATGTTCGGGGTCACGACTTGCTTTAGTCTCCGGCTGTTCATCATCCGTATGTCTAAGATAAATAAAGCTGTATTAACATAAAAAATCTTATCTAAAGGGGTGCCATGACCCAGCCAACTTTCGGAACTAACCCAGAGAACAGAATCCGCCGTAATTCTCTCCCCGGACCCATTCCATTAAGCTATTACGGGGTTTATCGCTGTCCAGTTTGTCGCTATGGCGAACTCTCTAACATCGCGATGATGGATGCCTTTGGCTGTAACTTTTGCAGTCGCATTTTTACCGCCAACCTAGACCAAAATGCCCTCAGTTTAGCCGATAGTCTCCCACCCATCACCTGGCATTGGAACGGACGCCAATGGCAAGGACTGCCTCGCGTTGGGGTAGAATTCGGATGGGAAATTGGCATCGCTGCGATCGCCATCATTACTCTACCCACCCTGTTAGTCGGACTGGGTGCCTATATTTTCCCCCCAGTCCCCGGCAGTAGCTTAAGCTGGGTTCCGGCCTTTTGGACCATTGCCACCTTTTGCGGTCATCTCACCATAGTTCTATGGCTGATGGTTGAATATTATCAGTTTCCCGTGTTGCTATTCTTAAAAGCATGGCAACGCCGTTTATGGATGCGATCGTAACTAAACCTTCCCCGGTTTGTAGTAACGACTTACTGTCGTTATTTCGGAGATTGTAGAGACGTAAAATTTTACGTCTCTACAGTCTTTTCCAGTTCGTACTAACGACTTGCTGTGATTAAAATGAGGCAATTTCTAAATTACCCCACAATCAGCCAACTTCCCAGTCAATCCTTACAAATTACTTTGAATCAATTCTCGGTATTGACTTTTTTGCTTGACCCCAATTACTTGGGTGACTAATGCTTTCTCCTTGAAAAACTGCACCGTAGGCGTTCCAGTTACTCCGGCATTTGCTGCAATATCTTGGTCCTCTTCGATGTCGATTTCAATGTAGTGAACCTTGCCATCAAACTCATCGACTACTTTACTGAGAATGGGTTTGAGAGTATGGCAAGGACCGCAGGAGGGGGCGGAATATTTAACCACAATCAGGCGATCGCTTTGATGGTACAATTTTCGCAAGGCAAGCCCGCCAACATGGCGCGTCACCGCTAGGTCAAATGTCTCTTCCGTATCCGCTTTTTGTTCTTTTTCCGGTTCCGGTGCTTTTTCCGATGCTTCGGTTTGATGGAACTCCTGAACTAACCCATTCACGGATAACCACCGTTCCGCTAACATCGCCCCCATACATCCAGTTCCTGCCGCTGTAATCGCTTGCCGAAACTCGTGGTCCTGCACATCTCCAGTCGCATAAACCCCTTCAATACTGGTTTCAACACTGCCCGGTTTCGTGACAATATATCCCACATCATCCAGTTCCAGTTGACCTTTAAACAGTTGCGTATTCGGAGTGTGACCGATCGCATAAAACAACCCCCGGACCTGCAAATCGGTTTCTTCCCCAGTTTTGATGTTCCTAATTTTAACCCCTTCCATGTGTTCCTCATTTCCGAGGATATCTACAGTCTCTGTATTCCAGTAAACTGTAATTTTCGGGTTATTTAATACCCGGTCTTGCATCGCTTTCGAGGCCCGCATCTCTTCCCGACGGACCAGCAGGTGCACATGGGTACCATATTTGGTTAAATATACCGCTTCTTCCGCAGCAGTATCTCCCCCACCAACCACCGCTAATGCAACCCCTCTAAAAATGGGACTGGCCCCATCGCAAATTGCACAAGCAGAAACCCCACGACTCCAGAATTGATGTTCGCTGGAGAGCCCCAACCGTTTGGCCGTGGCCCCTGTGGCAATAATTACCGTATGGGCCTTGACTTCTCGTTCGTCCGAACGGATCACAAAGGGACGCTGACTCAGATCCACCGATCGCACGTCTTCCGTGTACAATTCGGCCCCCCAGCGTTGCGCCTGGAGTTTCATGCGTTCCATTAATTTCGGACCTGTAATCCCTTCAGGAAACCCCGGGAAATTCTCGACTTCCGTCGTGGTCATTAATTGACCTCCGGGAATGCCCCCCATTTGAAACCCTTCAAAAACTACAGGTTTCAGATTCGCCCGTCCCGCATAAATGGCGGCAGTGAATCCGGCAGGGCCAGATCCAATAATCACGACGTTTTCTACTACTGGATTTGTCATGGCTTTAATCAAACTCATACCGACTTCACTTTAAATTGATTATATCAATCTGATAATTATTATCAGTGATCTAAATCACTTTAGAGTCGTTGATCCTTTGGGAAGTTATTTAGACAAATTGACAATTGACAATTGTCAATTATTTTTACATCAGGACCACTAGATCTTAAAATAGCAAAACAAACCCTTAGCAGCAGGTGAGAGAATGGAACGAGTGCTAGAACCGGAAGTGATGGATACTTGGGAAGATGCAACGGCGTATGACACAATGGATTTTCTGGAAGTGAATACAGCCTTTGCTGAAAGTGCGATCGCAGTTGGGCCCGAGTCTGCCTTGGTCCTAGATGCGGGAACGGGGACGGCACGAATTCCGATATTAATCGTGCAGCGTCGTCCCCAGTGGCAAATCAAGGCGATCGACCTTTCGCACAATATGTTACAAGTGGGAATACAGAATGTGCAAGCTGCTGGGGTACAAGACCAAATCCAGTTAGAGTATATAGATGCTAAACAGATGCCTTATGGAGACGGCACATTTGATATAGTCATTTCCAATAGCATCATCCATCATCTCCCGGACCCGATACCCTTTTTCCGAGAGTTGAAACGAGTTTTAAAACCCAATGGCGGGATATTTCTACGAGATTTAATGCGGCCAACGGATATGGAAACCGTGGATGAAATAGTAGCCCGAATCGGCCCGGAATATAACGATTACCAGACCCAGTTATTTCGGGATTCTTTGATAGCTGCATTTACAATAGAAGAGGTGCAGGAACTGGTAGAAATGGCGGGATTAGAAGGGATTAAAATTTATGCGTCTTCGGACCGTCATTGGACTGCGGAAAGGGCTTACAGAGAATAAGGGTTTGATTGGATCGGTTAAACTGAACCCACAGAGGGGGTTTAACCCTCTGTTAATCGGGTGATTGGGGATTTTGGTTATGTTTCCTGGGTGGCGATCGCTGTTAAATGGCACTGATATGATTCTTTGCTAAAGCAGACAAATCGAACTTGAGAAATCCCGGCCGTTTGAGTTAAAAATTGCTGCACCGTCTTGACAGCTATTGTAGCAGCCCGTTCCATTGGAAAACCATAAACTCCGGTGCTAATTGCTGGAAAAGCCATCGTTTTTAGTTGATGTTTTTCGGCTAATTTTAAACTCTGGTGATAACAGCTTGCCAGCAATTCATCTTCATGATGGTTGCCCCCTTGCCAGACAGGGCCAACCGTATGAATCACATATTTTGCCGGGAGATTGTAGCCAAGCGTTATCTTAGCTTCGCCGGTTTTACAGCCGTTCAGGGTGCGACATTCGTCCAATAAACCCGAACCCGCTGCACGGTGGATGGCACCATCAACACCACCTCCTCCTAATAAACGGGTATTGGCAGCATTGACGATCGCATCGACCTGTTCTTTGGTAATATCGCCTTGAATCACTGTGATTTTATCAGTCATAGTAGTAAAGTTTTTGTCCAATAGAGAAACTACTTTTATTGTATGAAAGAATTGAAAAAATGGAAACGGTTGCGATCGCACCTAGTCTTTGATAATCAATGGTGCAAAGTTCGCCGAGATGAAATCGAACTGCCGACAGGAGAAATCATTGATGATTTTTTTGTGAATGTGCGTCCCGATATTGCCCTAGTGGTTCCCGTTACCACCCATCAAGAAATCGTGTTTGTGCGACAATATCGACATGGAGTCGGGGAAATTTTGTTGGAATTGCCTGCGGGTGCGTTCAATCCGGATACCGAGGTAGCAGAAGAAGCAGCAACCCGAGAGATGACGGAAGAAACAGGTTACAGTTGCGATCGCCTCCAAAAATTAGCCACCCTCTATGATAACCCCGTCAAAGATACCAATAGCATTCACATCTTCTTAGCAGAGAATGCCCAAAATACCGGCCAACAATGCTTAGATATCACCGAACAGATAGAAGTAGTCTTAATCCCAATTGATGCCGTCATGGAGAAAATTACCCAGGGACAAATCTGCGTATCAGGAAGCGTCGCCGCCTTATTTTTGACCTTAAATTACTTAAAAACAGCCCAATAAATAAAACTCAAACCCAACCCCACAAAAAATCTAGTCAGATAAATTCGATGTAGGGGGTTTAAACCCTAGCCTTGTCAAGGTGATAGATTTGATAACGAAAAATCGTTATTTCACGTAGGGGCGCAATGCTTTCGCCCAATTCAAATTCAGGGCGAAAGCATTTCGCCCCTACAAATACACCGTGACAGGGCCAGTTTAAACGATTGGCGATCGGTTGTCACTACCAACCCCAACTGCCGGGAATTCCCTTAAAAGGTCCAACAATATCCGAAGTAATCCAACCCCCATAAAACCCTCCCGGTTGAGGTTGGACTTCTTCCCCATCCACATAGCAAACATCCATCACTTCCGGATAGAATGCCACATAATCTTTAATCCCCTCAAACTCAGGAGTAGGACTGGCATAAAACCACCCACAATTGGGCGCTTGTTTTTCTTTAACCGTCACCGTGTAATATCCCGCCGACCCTTTCCACTCGCAGAAACTACTCCGGGGAGTTTGACTGAGATATTCCATTTTGATATCTTCAGGGGGAATATAATAAACTGGGGGATGACTGGTTTCTAAGACTCGTTTGGCGTGGTGAGTATCCGCGATGATTTCGCCATTAAAGATAATTTGGATATGTTTAGAGACATCTTCTAAACGAGGAGGACGGGGGAAATCCCAGACCGATTCTTGTCCAGGACCAGGTTCAATTCGTTGTGAGTACATGAGGAGTTAAGAGATGATATAGGTTAGAAATAGGTTAGCATAAAATGAGGAGCTTTTGTAATCAATACCCGCCATATATTAGGATGGTGGGACTACATAAACGATGAGTTTCCTCTTGACAAACCAATTAAAAGTCGGCTATAGTTGATGAACTGGCTTTAATTCCGTAAAAATTTAATCTTCCCTAAGTTTAATTTAACAGCCTATACAATATTAATAAGAACCTTTTTTATTAAAGATGAGCTGCACAGGACAACTTCATCGTTGCCCCAAATTAAACTAGGATGCTGAGGCGATTGAAAATTTTCTGAGTTCCAATAGCTAGAAAACTAAAAATGGGGAGTATTGTAATCATGGCTTTACAAGAAGAAATTGATAAAACTAGACAAGAAATTAGGACAGACAACTATTCTATGTCTATTGGAGAATTAATTAGCTTGTATGAAAAGCAAGAAATTGATATTCACCCAGATTTTCAACGGTATTTTCGATGGTCTAATTATCAAAAATCGACTTTTATAGAATCAATTTTATTAGGCATCCCGATTCCTGCTATTTTTGTTAATCAAAGAGAGGATGGGATTTGGGATGTTATCGATGGGTTGCAGAGACTCTCAACCATTTATGAATTTGTCGGGTTATTGCAACCGGATTTTCAAGATGAAGATAGCTCTTTTGTGGTTTTACAAGAAACGCACTACTTACCTTCCTTGAAAGGGAAAAAGTGGGATGACTCTAACGACCCGGAGAATTCCTTGACTCCAACCCAGCGGTTATTGATAAAGCGCGCCAAAATAACCGTGAATATCATCGAAAAAGAAAGTGACAAGATGATTAAGTATGAGTTGTTTCAGCGACTCAATACCGGAGGGTCCATCGCCACTCACCAAGAGGTTAGAAATTGCATCCTTTTAATGTTGAACGAAGACCTCTATCACTTGATGCGTTTTTTAGCCGATCGCCCATCCTTTAAAAATTGTATCGCCTTAAGCGATCGCCTCTACGAAGAACAGTATGATATGGAATTAGTCTTACGGTTTATTCTGCTGTTTGATAGAACCGAAGAAAACCTCAAACAACTCGGCGGGGATGTGAGCGAATTTCTCACCGCTAGAATGAGGGAAGAGGCTCTTAAAACTGATTTAGATTATAGCCATATTGAGCAAGCATTCGATATTACCTTCAATCTTCTGAATCAAACGATAGGAGATGATAGCTTTAAGCGATATCGAAAGAAAGATGACAAATTCCTGGGAGGCTTTCTCTTATCGGCCTATGAAATCATTGCCCTGGGGATTGGATACCATTATAAAAATCCTCTCCCCCCCGACCAAATCTCGCAACGAATCAAAACGATTTGGTCAGATTCAACCTATAAAAAATGGTCGGGTGCTGGAGTCAATGCAGCCAGACGCTTACCTTATTTGATACCCCTGGGGAGAAAGGTCTTTTCCCCATGAAAATCCGAACCTTGGAACTATTAAGTGATAAATTAGCGGAGGATTTGGCTTGGCGAAAGAAAGAACTATCTGCGATGAAATCCTTGGTGGAATCTAAAAATCTTTCCCGGGAAAAACATCAGGTGTTAGTTCGGAGTGCGGTCTGTATTCTCTATTCTCATTGGGAAGGGTTTATCAAATTAGCAGGGAATGCTTATCTCGAATATGTTGGAAATAAAAAATTGACCTATCAGGAGCTTTCCACTAATTTTTTAGCCTTGGCAATGAAAGAAAAACTCAAGGAGGCTAAAGAGACCCATAAACCCTCCTTGTATATTCCCCTTTGTGATTTTTTTCGCACCGAATTAAATCAACGATGTAGCTTGCCGAAAGATGTAATCTCTACAGCATCTAATCTTTCATCAGAAGTTTTGGAAGAAATAACCGTGCTGTTGGGACTTGATTTTTCTTTCTACCGGACTAAGAAAAAATTAATTGATGAAAAACTGTTAAAACCCAGAAATGAAATTGCTCATGGGGGTTATTTGGCGGCATTTGATCGGGATGAATATATTGAATTACATCACGAAGTTATCGCAATGCTTGATCGGTTTAAAAATCAAGTAGAAAATGCGGCAATTCAGGAAGAATTTAGGCATAATTCACCTTAACCCATCGGGACAAGGCATTGCCTTGTCCCGATCTCTAGGATTTAGAACTCTCCCGCTAAGGCGGCGTCACACCGATCGCAAATGGTCGGATCTTCCTCGGATTCACCGACGTGAGTTGAGTAGTTCCAACAGCGATCGCATTTCTCTCCTTCTGCATCCACTACAGCAATTCCCCATCCGTTGACTTGGGTGCTATATTTCAACGCTTCCAGTGGTTGCGGGTTGTCTAGCACTTCGACTTGAGAGGTGATGAACAGATACCGGAGTTCGTCTACCCCGTTGCCGATCGCCTGGGGTACGGGCACCTTTACCGCGTGGGGGGCAGTCGCCTCTTCTATTGCATCGATCGCCGCATCGGTTTGGGTTTTGCCGAGGATATAGTTACTCACGGAGGCAAGGGTATCTGTGAGTTCTTTGCGGTTATTGGCGCGTAAGACATAGCGGTTGACAAACCATCCACTGTATCCGATGCCAATCAGTTCTAGTAAACCCGGAAGCAAGGGGAAATCGGCGATCGCATCCACAATTGCGCCTAATACAATCGTGGAAACTGTCGCACTCACAATTAATCCCACACTGAGGAGGGGACGGCGATAGTCCGAGAAAAATACTCCCAAGTATCGGGGTAACTCCGCCAGGATTGCTAATGCGGCGTTGAGCACTTGCTGCCATTCGGGGACATCTGCCGGTGAGGGAATGTTTATCGGTTTCTCCCGGAGGGTAACTGAAGTTACTGTTTTATTTTCCGGGGGATTTGCTACGGTAGTGGTGGTTGGGACGGTTCCCACCGATCTCGCCGGGTTCATGTTCCCTAATGTTTGGCGCAGTTGGATGTCGTCCACGTATAACAAAACTTTGGCTTCTAAGGAAGAACCGATTGCCTTGCTTTGACGCGCCTTTTCTAGCACTTGGTTGACTTCCCCACGAATTTGGCGCAGGGTTTGCCAGGTTTTGGCGAGTTCGGGTTTTTTCCAACTCTCTTCTACTTGTACCCAACCCGCTTCAAATACCGAGTTATAGGGAGTGGGATAGGGGAGATTTTGCCAGATATCTTCGGCGATATGGCACAATACGGGGGCGACTGCTTTGGCTAGGTTTTCTAGGGCGATCGCCAGGACGGTTTGACAGCTTCGGCGTCGTTTGGCATCTAATGCACTGATATACAGCCGGTCCTTGGCGATATCGAGGTAGAAGTTGGATAAATCTACTACGCAGAAATTCTGCACGGTTTGGAAGAAGCGGAAGAATTGATAACTTTCAAAAGCATCGGTGACTTCGGCGAAAACTTCGGTCATCCGATGTAACATATATTGGTCTAATTCCGGTAATTCCTCGTAAGGAACTGCATCTTTGGCGGGGTCGAAATCTTCTAAGTTCCCCAACAAAAACCGGGCCGTGTTACGGATTTTTCGATAAATATCCGAAAGTTGTTTGAGGATATTTTTACCAATCGGAACATCGGAGGAATAATCTACCGATGACACCCATAACCGGAGAACATCGGCACCATACGGCGGTTCTTGTTTTTGGTTTGGCCCGCCGTTGATGATGATAGCTGGATCGACGACGTTACCCAGGGATTTGCTCATTTTGCGGTTGTTCTCATCAAGCACAAATCCATGAGTCAAAACGCTTTTATAAGGGGCGATGCTATTATTAGCAACACTGGTAAGTAAGCTGGATTGGAACCAGCCGCGATGTTGGTCGGACCCTTCTAAATAAAGGTCTGCGGGATAGCGCAATTCTTCGCGACCCCCCACAACTGCGGCCCAGGAGGAACCGGAATCGAACCAGACATCCATTGTATCGGTGCCTTTGCGGTAGGTTTTGCCGTTGCTACGATAGGCTTCCGGTAAGAGGTCTTCAATGGGTAATTCCCACCAGGCATCAGACCCTTTTTCGGCAATAATAGCCTGAATGTGGGCGATGGTTTCTTCAGTCATTAAGGGTTCGCCGGTTTCTTCTTCATAGAACACGGGAATGGGAACGCCCCAACTACGTTGGCGGGAGATACACCAATCTGAGCGTTCTGATACCATTGCGGCAATCCGATTTTCTCCTTGGGCGGGAATCCATTTGACTTCAGAAATGGCTTTCATGGCTTCTTCCCGGAATCCATCCACGGAAGCAAACCATTGTTCAGTCGCCCGAAAAATAGTCGGTTTTTTGGTGCGCCAATCGTAAGGATATTTATGAACGTAGGGTTCTTCTTTGAGTAGAGATTTAGCTTTTTTTAAGGCTTCGATGACGGCTGTATTTCCTTCATTTAGCACGTTTAATCCGGCAAATTCTCCCGCTTCTTCGGTAAAGTTGCCGTTGCCATCGACGGGGGCTAAGATGGGCAAGCCATAGCGTTGTCCAACTTGATAATCTTCTAAACCATGTCCCGGGGCGGTATGTACGAGTCCGGTCCCGGATTCGGTGGTAACGTAATCGCCGCCAATGACCACGGGGCTAGTGCGATCGCACAGGGGATGTTTGTACTCACATCCTTCTAAGTCTTTGCCTTTGATTTTGGCTTTGACGGTGAGGGGAGTTCCCAGAGTTTCCGAGAGGCGATCGACTAATTCGGCAGCAACAATCAGGAATTTGCCCGAGGCGGGTTCGTAATCGGCAGCGGTTTCGACAATGGCATATTCCAGTTGCGGGTTCACACTCACCGCTAAGTTCGCGGGAATTGTCCAAGGCGTGGTAGTCCAGATTCCCACCCACAATTGTTTCATGTAGGATTTGAGGGCGGCAGCACTATCGGCTAACTTAGTGATATTGAAGGCCGCATAGATACTCCGTGAGGTGTGACCTTCGGGATATTCTAATTCCGCTTCAGCGAGGGCGGTTTGAGAACTCGGACTCCAATGCACAGGTTTGCGCCCTCGATAGATGTATCCTTTCAGAACCATTTTGCCAAAGACGCCAATTTGTGCGGCTTCGTATTCTGGTTTTAATGTGAGGTAAGGGTTTTCCCAATCTCCCCAGACTCCATACCGTTTGAAACTTTCTTTTTGTTCCTCAACGGTTTTTAGGGCAAATTCTTGGGCTTTTTGGCGTAATTTTAAGGGCGTCAGGTTTTGCCGTTCCTTGGATTTCATGGCTTGTAGCACTTTTAGTTCGATCGGCAAGCCATGGCAATCCCAACCCGGGACATAGCGGACTTGATGTCCCCGCAGTAACTTATACTTGTTGATGATGTCCTTGAGGACTTTGTTCAGGGCGTGACCCATGTGGAGGGACCCGTTGGCGTAGGGTGGCCCATCATGGAGGATGAACAACTCGCCCGGATTATTCTGTGACAGCCGTTCATAGATTTGATGATCGGCCCAAAATTTCTGGAGTTCGGGTTCGCGTTTGACAGCGTTGGCCCTCATGTCAAACCCCGTTTTAGGCAAGTTGACGGTATCTTTATAAGTTTTTGCTTCGGTCACAGCCAAATCCTAAGTTATTATAGAACGGTTTTCAGTTTATTATAAACAGGACTTAGGCAACTTTTGGGATGTAACTCGATATGTAGGCGGCGCAGTACAGGAATTGCCCCTACCTACGGCTGATGCTTGAGTCGGGATTCAGGTAGACTGTTCCTCGTGGCGAGGGAAGGGTTAAGATTTTTAGGCTGGATAGCTGCCAGCGGTGATGACGCGATCGCGTCCGAGGGCTTTAGCGCGATAGAGTGCGGTATCTGCCGCCCGAATTAGGTCCTCTCCCGTCTCCCCTGCCACAGGGAAGCAAGCAATTCCCAGGGATGCGGTAATGATTCCTAATAATTCGCCGCGATGTTCTAGGGCCAGGTTTTTAATCGCTTCCCGGATTTGTTCGGCGCGGCGATAAGTGTCCGATAAGGTAGCACCGGGTAAAATTAGGGTTAATTCTTCCCCCCCGTAACGGCAGGCGATATCCGACCCGCGAATATTTTGGATTAATAATTCTCCCACTTGTCGCAATACCGCATCCCCCGCATCATGACCGAAAGTATCGTTAAAATGTTTGAAATGGTCAATATCAATCATGACCACACCCACGGATTGATCCTGACGATAAGCGCGTTGCAGTTCTCTCTCCAGAGTTTCTTCTAAGTAACGTCGGTTGAACAGTCCCGTCAGGGAATCACGAATGCTTTGGTCATGAAGGGTTTCACGCAGTTTAATATTGGCTAAGGCTAAGGCAATTTGTTCGGAAACTGTGCGGGCTAATTGTTGTTTGGCTTCGCTTAATCGTCCTTCCTGGGGTGAAATTAAATACAGCAATCCCGAGATTTCCCCCTGGGCCATCATCGGGATACAGAGGGATTCTACCGGAAAACTTTGGGGGTGAATATGGTTACAAAATAAACTTAACGGACTATTGTCAACCGCGTGCGATCGCCCCCGTCGTAAAGCCCAGCATTCATGAGGTTCAAACCAAGGTTTACTACCGGGAAGTTTTCCCCAAGCCGCCACATTTTTTACGCAGTTTTTAAAAGAGTCGATCGCCCCGAGTCCGCCGGAACACTTGGGGAATAATTGCGGCAGTTTTATCCCAATCGCTTTGTAGGCTTCTTCTACCGTTTCACAGGCTTGCAATAATTCGTTCATTTCCCCCAATAACACCATTTCCCGATTGCGTTGCTTGAGTTCTTCAATCCACTGAATTAGCTTTTCATTGGCTTGTTGCAACGTCTCTTCAGATTGCTTTCCTTCGGTAATATTCCGAAAAGTTACCGTAAATCCGTCGCCGAATTTGACGGCGATTACTTTAAACCAACCCCGGAGTTTTTCATGGTCGTAATAGATTTCTACATCTAACAAATTCCCCGTATTGACTACCTCCACATAGCGCTCAAATAATCCAACTGCCTGATTTCCAGGCAGCTCTTCTAACATATAGTGACCGACCAGTTCTGTCGCACTGCGTCCAAGGAGTTTTTCAGCGGGAGGATTGACCGAAACCCATTGAAAATCAATGATAGTTTCTTCCGCATTTCGGATAGCTTTGAAAGCCATAATTCCATCCAAAGAGCTATTTAAAACCCCCGCCAACAAAGATTGAGAATATTGCAGGAATTGAACAGTTTGTTTAAAATCTGTAATATCTCGCGCTACCCAGATTACCGATCGCGTCGTGGGCAGGGGTGAAATACTCGCCGTAAATTGCTTTTGATGTTTTCCTACGTTTAAACTGTACTCAAATTGAATCGGGGTCTGGGTTTCCAGTGACTGGCGAATTTGGCTTAAAAAAGTTTCCGAGTGGGACCCGTTAAAAAATTTTTCAAGGGTCTGGCTAATTAACTCAGAACTCTGTTTTGATTGGACTAAAGCCGGATGTGTTGGCGCAACTTTTATTTGATTTCCGGTCTCATCGATAATGAGAACGATCTCACTCATAACAGCTAACACAGCGAGCAATTGTTCTTCAGTGGCGGTTAAAAATTTCCTCTCAGGAGTAAGGATATCTAATAATAGAAATGAATCTCTCAAATCTGTAGGCAATGCGTTCTTTTTAGGCTGAATTTTCAAAGAAGTGGGGAGTAATTCTTCGGAGGAAGTTTTTTGATTATTTTTAATTTTATAAGGTATAATTCTAATACGACGATTAATACGACTACCGTCTTGGCGTTTTTTGTATTTAAATAAATCTGATTTTGATGACTTTCTATAAAGTAGATGAACAGGTTTTTCCGGGTAAGAGTGAGAACTTAATTCTACAGATTTCTGCTGTTGTGATTGGAGGGAATCATCGAAGAAATTGCCCACTTGAGAGAAGTTAAATTTCTGCATGAGACGGGAAGGGGTGAGAACTCCCACCAGGCCGTTACCTGTATCACTGACAACCGGAAGATAACGAATTCCCTGCTGAAACCAAGTGAAAATAGGAGAAACGTCGCCACATTCTGACTCTTTAATGAATATCAAACATTTTTGCATGACCGCCGCCACAGTAGCTTTTTCTAAGGATTGTCCTGTCCCTAAAAATTTAACAATATCTTGTGTCGTTAATAAATTGACAGCCTGATTGTCGTCGATCGCAAACAAGCAGCATTCGGTATCCTCTTCCCTGCCGGATAATTTGCCCAGAGGATTTAAGGGATGTCCCATACCCTCGGGGGACTGCCCCTGGCTCATCAATGCGATCGCCTCGATCAAAGGGGTATTAACAGCCACCATCTGGATATTTCGGTCAATCGCAGATTCTATATCGAACGAACATAATAAACGATTTGCTTCGAGCATCGACTTTCCCTTAGTGCCATCAGAATCATCCCTCTAACCAGCCCTCCACCTGCTCCTAGAGATTGGCTCTTTGGCGATCGCTGCTCAAGCACTCTTCGCCTGATGAACCCTGGCGATCGCGCCAGTTTACCCCTTTGCCCTCTTCCTTTTTTCCAAGGTGACCCTCTCGAATCAACTAGCCCGTTTGGCTGGTACTGATTGCTAGTTTATCCTATTTTAGATTGAAATTGTAAACTCACTCAAAACATTGCGAATCATTGGGTTGACTTTAATCTTTCCTTCTTTTGAAACTCCCGTAAACCTAATTTCATCATTGAACTAAAACAAAATATATTTTATTTGGTATAATTTAACGGTAAAACAAACTATAAAACTTATTTTTTGTTAGAGAGTAAAGGAAGGATCAAGGATGACAAACGACCCCCAACCCCTGACCACATTAGAACGTCAAACTCCCCACAGTGGATACCATTGTAAGGGTAATTCCCGCCGGTTTTTTGAAGGGTGGTATTATCGCGTCACCTTACCCACAGACCGCCAAACTTTTGCATTTATGTACTCCATAGAAGACCCCGCAGGAGGTTCGCCCTATAGTGGTGGCGGTGCTCAAATTCTAGGACCGGATGATGCCTATTTGTGCCGAACCTTCCCCGATGTTAAAGGATTTTGGGCCTGGTCTACTACTTTAGCCCTAGGTCACTGGGGAAACACGGATTTACCTTACCGTCCCAACTATTTATCCCCCCATGAGTTTGATCGCTACATTGAACAAGGCTATCAGGGGACAGCAACCTGGCATCAGGGGAAATTGTGCGACCCCGGAACCGGACAGCGTTGCGAGTGGCAATATGCGATTTCCCCCATCTACGGGTGGGGCGATCGCCAGCGGGGTCAGTTAGCAACTGCCGGCTTACTCTCGTTTTTACCCATGTTTGAACCGGGTTGGCAAGTTTTGATGGCCCACGGATTGGCAACGGGTTGGATAGACTGGAACGGCACCCGCTATGAATTTGCCAATGCCCCTGCCTACGCTGAGAAAAACTGGGGGGGTGCATTTCCCGAAAAATGGTTTTGGGTTAATTGTAACTGTTTTGACGATGAACCGGACCTGGCTTTAACCGCAGGCGGGGGACGTCGGGGGGTACTCTGGTGGATGGAGTCGGTAGCACTGATTTGCATCCATTATCGCGGCCAGTTTTATGAATTTGTCCCCTGGAATTCTAAAGTGAGTTGGGAGATTGACCCTTGGGGTCGGTGGCAAATGCAAGCGAGTAACGATCGCTTTGCAGTGGAACTGACGGCAACAACCGATCAGCCTGGAACTCGCCTACGTGCACCCACACAAGAGGGGTTAACCTTTGTCTGCCGGGATACCATGCAGGGCCATCTCACTCTCACCTTGCGATCGCTCCTGGGTAATCACTCCGAGGTAATTTTCCAAGCCACCAGTTCTCTGTGTGGGGTCGAAACCGGCGGGGGTCCGTGGACAGAAACCTGGCGATCGACCTGATCAACCGGAGAATCATTGAGCTACAATGCTCGATGATTCCCCCAGATTAAGGTTAGGAAAAATACGAAGGCAGTCGCTTCGGCAATCTTTCAGCATTAAAAGTGCTAATCTTTACCCCAGAAAAGGAAACGATTCACAAAACCGTCCAAGACTTAGCGCATCCCCAAGTCCTTACTTTTGAGTCCCGCTTTACCTTAATGGGCAATCCTTGGTAGGGAAAAATGGCGCAGACGTTGAATATTTCCCCCCTCTTCCCTCTCTCCTGTGCTGCCCATCTTTCCCATCCCAGGACCAACCACAAATGACCACGGACAAATCCTGTACTATTAGGGTGAAGTGCGTTCAGAGAGAATAGCAAAGATGAGTGCAGCAGGCATCTCAGAGGAAATCGTATTTGGTACCGATGGATGGCGGGGGATTATCGCCCGGGATTTTACCTTTGCCAACGTGCGGAAGGTGACGAGGGCGATCGCCGTTTATCTGGAAACCGCCTACAGCAAAGATAAACCCGTCTTAATTGCCTATGATCCCCGCTTTTTAGCCGACGAATTTGCTAAAACGGCGGCTGAGGTTCTCGTAGATTTGGGCTGGACTGTTAAGATGACCGATCGGGATTGTCCCACTCCGGTGATTGCTTATAATGCCCGCCATCTCAATACTGCCGGTGCATTAATGTTCACCGCATCTCATAACCCGGCCCCTTATTGTGGTATTAAATATATCCCCGATTATGCGGGTCCTGCCACTCCAGAAATCACCGATACCATTGTGGCAAATATTGCCAAGGCTTCGGATGAACCGGCTTCTGGCAAAAATGCCGATAAAATCTCCATTTTTGACCCTAAACCTGCTTACTTAGAATTTCTGTACACCTTGCTGGATGTGGACACCATTCGCAAGGCAAAACTGAAGGTCAAATATGATGCGTTGTATTCGACTTCACGGGGTTATTTAGACCTTGTTTTAGAGCATTGCGGTTGCGATACCGAAAGTTTCCATACTTGGCGCGATGTGCTGTTTGGGGGAGGAATGCCCGAACCCAAAGGTGAAATGCTGGTGGAGTTGGTAGATGCGGTCAAAAAAGATAGTGCCGATTTAGGTTTGGCAACCGATGGGGATGCCGATCGCTTTGGAATTGTGGATGAAAAAGGTAACGTCCTAACTCCAAATACTATTTTGCTATTATTAGCACGGCACTTGCTGGAAAATAAAGGCAAGAAAGGGGCAATTGTTCGCACTGTTGCCACGACTCACCTGTTAGATAACCTGGCGGAAAAATACGGTTTAACTCTTTATGAAACCGCCGTCGGGTTTAAATATGTCGGGGAAAAAATGCGGGAAACTGATGTGCTGATCGGCGGAGAAGAATCCGGCGGTTTGAGCATTTTGGGTCACATTCCCGAAAAAGATGGCATCCTGGCTGATATGTTGGTTGCAGAAGCAATCGCCTTCGCTGGTAAACCCCTCAGTCAATTAGTGGAAGAGGTCATCGCCGAAGCAGGCGGCCCCCTATACAACCACCGTTTAGATTTACACTTAACGGAAGCACACAAAGCGGCAGTTCTCGACGCCTACCAAAAAAATCCCCCCACAGAAGTAGCCGGAATTAAGGTGAAAGAAATCGGGCGCAAAGATGGAATTAAACTCTATCTTGAAGATGGCGGCTGGGTGTTACTACGTCCCTCGGGAACTGAACCTTTGATTCGGGTTTATATGGAAACCAATTCTCCGGAAAAACTTCAAAAAGTCGGCCAAGAAATGCAGGCTGAAATTGACAAAATGGCTCCGGTTGCGGCGTAGCAAACCCCAAATGCCGGCAGGGTTTTAAATCCCTGCCGGTTGTTGATTTAAAATTAGGTAAAACATGATGGCTATTACAAAACTAATTCCTACCTTAGTAACTGCGATCGCCGCTATTTGGGTGGTTGCAGTCGCCCTGTTGTCTCTCCAAAATGCCACCCCCATTTCCTTACAATTTTTAGGATTTCGTTCCATTCAGCTTCCCCTGGGCCTGGTGCTAGCCACAAGTGCGGGAATCGGCATGATTGGAGGGGCGAGTGCCCTGGTTCTCTCCAAAGGGGGCCGCGATTTCTCCTGAGAGTTAATTTTCCAGTTCTAGCCCAACCCATCCCCTCAATTTAAGCCCTTGACAAATGTCACAAAACCGGCTAAAAGTTAGACTCAATTCCCGAAACGCGATCGCCTCCGCCTCTCCCCTACACTATTAATATTTATCGGCTCCCTAACCTGTCTAAACTCTAACGCCGGACCCTTTAAAAATCCCTCTAACCCTATCCAGACGAGCCATGCACAAAGCACGATTAGCGCGGCGGTGTTCCTTAATCTTATTAACTACAACCTTCTGTAGTCCAATGCAGGGTGCAGTCTGGGCAACAGCACCCATTGTGGAGGCCCAGGCCAGTCCGCTTCTTTCCAAGGCGATCGCAGCCGCCCCAGAATTGAGAATCTGGGAATTCGACCCCTATACCAACGAACTGCAAATTACCGTCCCTGAGGGCATCACCCCCGAGTATTCCATCCTCACCGAACCCCCTCGGATCTCGATCGATATCCCCAATGGTGACACCACCCTCGAACCAAGTACGGAAAATTATCAAGGCATCGTTCGTCAAGTTCGGATTGCTCAAATCGAATCCGGGGTAACCCGGATTGTGATGGAATTTGCACCGGGAGTCACCCTAGAACCGACCCAAGTCACCCTAACACCGATCGGACAAAGCAATCGCTGGATCGTTCGTCCCGCTGTACAACTGGCGGACACTTTACCCACTGCGGTCAATGAACCCGAAGCGGACCTGCGCACCCTGCCGATGTTACCGCCATCGGCGGCAAATCAGCCCCCCGGGATCTCGATGCCCCTACCCCTGTTGGAATCCTCAGAATCTAATTCAACCCCAGAATTCTCAGAGATGCCGACCCTAAATGTGCCGCCACCGCCACCGCAACTGTCGGAATTAAACATCACCGTAGACGATGCCCGATCGCTGGGATTAACCGAGGATGTAGACTTTGAATTGCCGGTGGAAACCCCTACTGCCATTAATAGCACTCCGACCGTAACTGTTCCCCCAGTGGAAAATATCGGCGCTGAAGAGGGGATTGAACAAGCGACTACACCGATCGAGATTATCCCCATCCTCGTGAATCCAGAACCCGAGATTTTAGCCTCCCGGGAACCCCAAATTCAAGAAACCCAGGCGGCCCTTGATCCGGGTGCCGATGGTAGCATCGCTTTTGGACAAACCTTGCCGGTCACCGGGGCGATCGCCTCCCCTCCTGAAACTATAACTGCCGTAACTCCCCCCTCTACCCCGGAGGAAGTGGCCGCAAATATCCCATCTGATGTGTTGCTTTCTTCTGGGACCGTCCTGGTACTCAGCTATCCCGGTTCCGTGGCGATCGCCTTAGAAGATCGCCTCCCCAGACAAGAAGTCCTACTCGTCTATTCCGACATTTACGATGGCACCGGCCAATTAATTGCCCCAGTTGGTACCCCAGTTATTGGCAGTTTCGTACGCGATCGGGGCCAAATCCGCTTTCAGACTCAATCCATCGTCCTTAAAGGTCGTGCTATCCCCTTTCTCGCCCAATCCGAACCCATCGATGGTAACCGAGATATTTCCGAGAGACGAACCCTTAGTTACTCGGCATTAGGGGCCGTTGCTGGCGCTGTCCTCGGGGGTCTAGCAGGGGGTCCCCTGTTAGGGGGTGCGGCAGCCGGTGCAGTCACCTCCGTTTTAAGATCGGATATCGCCGCCACTGTCGAACCCGGACAAATTCTGCCGGTGCGTTTAAGCGAACATTGGCGGTAATCCTCCAGAAAAACCGATTCTGAAGGATTACCCCTACAAAAACGGAAGCTGTGCCTATGCTTTTCTCCAGAAAAAACGGACTTGGCAAAACTAGATTTAATAACATTCCCCTCTAAAACCGATAAAGGAGGAGGCGATCGTATCGCCTCCTCCTTTGTTTATAACTAACTCCGCTCTTAAACCCTGTAGAGAATTGAGAGTGAATCCCTTTCGTCAATATGACTTGAGGCTGTTGAATTCAAGAGGGTTGCATCCTGGTTTCCGGATTATTCGTGATGAAAACATCCTTAATTTCCCGTGAGTCCACCGAAATCAAGGCCACTGCTTGTTGGAGAGCTTCAATTCGAGTCGCTGTCATATGGTGAGGGGGTAACAGTTTGACAATCCCAAACCGTTCTAACCGACGTTTAATCTGACCCCCAGCACCGACAATAAAGACTTGACGACCTTTATCTAGGGCATCTTTAATGACATTTTCGATCGCCAGGGAAGAAGTCACCCCTAACATTGGCACATCAGCCAAGTCCAAAATCAGCACTTCAAAATTATCCACCGCCGACTGTTCCCGGGAGATCGCCTTTGAGACTCCAAAAATCATCGGTCCGCTAATATGGAACAGCAGAATCCGGCCATCCCCTTTTTGCAGCAACAGCTTTTCTTCCTCACTTAAGAGGATTTCATCATCATCATCCGTAATTGCCTTGACATCCTTTGCATGAATATCGCTCAGACGTTGGATAGTCAAGAGATTGGCAATAAACACCCCGACGCCGACGGCGACGATTAAATCCACAAACACCGTGAGCAAAATCACCCCGTACATAATTAACGCCGCTTTCACCGAGACGCGGTGAGCACGTTTGAGGAATGACCAATCGATAATATCAACCCCCACCTTGAGGGCGATCGCTGCCAACACCGCCATCGGAATATCTTTCGTCAGAGGCGCTGCCCACAAAATCACCACTAGCAAAATCCCTGAACGGGTTAAACCCGACAATGCAGTTCGGCCACCGGCTTGGATATTTACCACCGTTCCCATCGTCGCACCGGCACCGGGAAGTCCGCCACAGAGTCCCGAAACGATATTACCAATCCCTTGTCCGATTAATTCTTTATCCGAGTTATGGTGAGTGCGGGTCAAACTATCGGCAATCACGGAAGTCAACAGGGAGTCGATACAACCAAGCATCCCCAAGACAATGCCATTAATCAGCATTTCCCGAAATTCCGTGACAGTAAACACCGGCATATTTAATTGAGGAAGTCCCATGGGAATGACGCCAATATGCCGAATATCCGCATTGGAGAAAAACACCAGGGAAAAGACAGTCCCGACAATTAATGCCACCAATTGCGGGGGTACGATCCGCTTAAATTTGGACGGCATAAAGAACAGAATCCCTAACGTTAAAACCGCTAAAATCGTTTCGGGTACGTCAATATTCGTCACAAACATCGGCAGATTGCGAAAGGTTCCGATCACCCCTCCTTTACTAGCATGACCTAAAAAAGGTCCGATTTGCAGCAGGATCAGAATCAAGCCAATTCCCGACATAAAGCCGGAAATGACGGTATAGGGCATCAGGGTAATATATTTACCCAATTTGAATACCCCGAAGATAATTTGAAAGAGTCCCGCTAGCATGACCACGGTAAAGGCCATCGCCAATCCGGTCTCTGGGCTCTCCGGATGTTTGGCAATTAGGGAGGCAATGATCGTCGTTATGACTACTGTCATGGGTCCGGTGGGTTCCGATATCAGGGCCGGAGTCCCGCCAAACAACGCTGCAAAAAAGCCCACGCAGACGGCACCATAAAGACCGGCAACGGGTCCGGCACCGGAGGCGACACCGAATGCCAAGGCCATTGGAAGAGAGACGATCGCAGCAGTTAGACCTCCAAACAGATCCCCGCGCACGTTTCTGAAATGGAGTTCATTAAATATACTCATCATTGGCTTATAAATTAGAGGGGTGAGTCGCCCTTCCACGAATTTGATTTCCTAATCATATAGGAACCGGAACCCTTGGCAAGAGTTGGGCCGTATAAAAACCTTCAAAGTTTTTTATAGGTATGATTACAATGACCCTTATCTCCGGCAAAAAGCTAACTAACCTTGATCAGCATAGGGTTGGGGATCAAGGGTTGGCGACATCTACAGCCTGATCTCCTATCAATCTTGCAGTGGATTAGTTATGCTCTAGGGTTACTATAAAGAATCATCAATGGTAGGGATTTAACCGAGAATAAATACTTAAGCTAGACCCCTTATGGGCAGTCAAACTCGGCAGATGAGGAAACCGGAAAATGCAAAAGGACGTGGAGGTTGATCCACGTCCCTACAAAGAGCAAAATTCCAAGGGCTAACTAACTGAGATAAGCCCTTTAAAAGCGTTGAGTTTCTGCGGGTTTGCCTCCAGAACCCTGGAAAAATAGATTTCCAGCTGCATCATTCTGATAAATACAACTAATAGCGGGGGTATTCTCTAATGCACCCGTGAACCCAAAGGTGTTCATCCGATTTTTACAGTCGCGCACCTGATCGTTGGTAACCAGTTCGCGTTGCTCCAAAATATTCCAGGTATTCGTTCTAAGTACGCATCCCGGCTGCATTTTAGGCTGGGAGATATAGACATTGAAGGGATTTAGGGTGACGAAGATGCGAGTATCCATCACCATCGCACTAGCTCCATATTGAATGCAGAGTTCCGGGTTAGGGGCGCTGCGATCGATGACTTCCCGTGACGCCACGTTTTCTGGACTGAAGTTTGCGGTAGAGCTAAACGCAATACCGATCCCTATTCCCAACACGAAAACCCCAGCTAAAATTGCGAGGGAGGTGTAGTTAAAGGGCGATGAGGATTTAGGTTTTCGATACATGGTCCTTGGTGGTTTTGAAACTTTGAGTGGGGATGGGTTGGATGATCTCTATCTATTAGTATGCCGAATTTGACTCCCGGATGGCTGCTCCTGGGGGTGCGATCGCCGGAGAATTTTCCCAGAACCTCTCCTAGTCACTCCAAAGCCACCCCCCCTGGGGCCAAAAATACAGGAGTAGTAGCAACCCCCCCCACAACGGGATATTCTTTCTCCTTACCTCATCAATCCCCCTGGCAACCCGCTGTAATTTTTTGATTTAACTCAATAGAGGGTACGATTTTAAAAATTCCCGGTAAATTTTGAGTGCTTGAAAACTTTGCAGAAGTTGAATGTTCCAGAAAATATAATCCAAAATTATTTTTTTTTACGCTGTCCAGATTGGAGGATAAACTTAAAGTAAAACAAGGACAAAATAGGCTGAATTAATTTAATATTTCCCTTAAAATGTTTCTCGGTTGCCTAGAAAGCCCAGGATTTCTGATGGCTTATAGGCTGGGGAAAAGGCGGTAACGATTGGGAATGTTCCATTTGGGGACTTGAATTTTGTAGAAGCCGGATGAGATTCAACAGTTTTTTAAAGTTATCACAAATATTAAACTTAAAAATTATCTCGTTTAAATTTTAGTGTGATTTGGGATAAAAATATCCTCGACTGCTGGGATTTTCACGGAGAGTTTATTGCCTACATTTTGCATCGTGTCCCTAATTCTGTATCCCCTAATTAAAACCGCTCGCCCCCTGATTACCGTGCATTTAGGGTCTTCCGAAGCGTTACCAAGTCGATGAAGAGTTTCCGGGGATCTCGGGGAACTCTACTCACCAAGGGGGTGAGTCAGGGCGATCGCATCCGTCAAAGTTTAGACCCCAATACAGAATCGGCCAGAAATCCCCCCCTGTCTTCCCCTTAAAAACCAGTAGAGTTTCTTATGGAAAATGCCCCGGCATTGTGAAACAGAAGATACCAAAAGGGCGTCCTGACTAAAAAGGCCGAACCTTACCAATTTCAGAGGACCCGGATAAAATCTTCCAGTAAACAGGCGGATGATGCAACATTTCTTAACCAAATAGAGCGAAGTCTTGTCATCAGCTTGTTTGTGATCGGGCATCTCAATCAATGAGATTATTCCGGTAGGAGTTACCATCGGACCCTAATCCCTTCTGGGTATTGCATCTAGGGAAAAGCTGCGCGAATGAAAGCGACTTAAACGTAGAAACCATGATAAAGTAACTGGATATTCCGGATGGGCCATCCGCACAGGGCGAAGGTACTGCCTCGGCGATCGCGATCGCCCTCCAAACTGGAGAAAAAACGCCAACAGAGTTCCCTTGTTGATTGGGGGTATAGAAAAATCGCTCCGAGGGTAGATGACTCCTCCCTCAAGGGCTTTATTTGAGGAATCACTCCCGGGACTAATTCGCCCCAGGGCATACACCGGAAACGCAGGTTATGCTTGGGAAGATTTATTATAGATTAAATGTGCTAAGGGCTTGCGAATTATGACTCATTGCATCAATCCCGATTGCCAGAATTCAGAAAATACCAATTACGCTGACAACTGTTCTAGCTGTGGGCAACCGCTGCTTTTAAAAAGCCGCTACCGCTGCATGGAACTCCTCGGTCAGGGAAAATATGGCCGCACCTTCTTAGCGGTCGATGAAGATAAACCGTCGAAGCCTCGTTGCGCGATCAAGCAGTTTTTCGGAGGAAAAACCGACAACGCGATCGCTCAATTTCGAGGAGGTACGCTTGGATCCCCGAGAGGATTGACCTCAGAAGTTATGCTTCTGGACGAATTGACCCAGCATCCGCTGATTCCCGAACTCTATGCTTCTTTTGAAGATAATGGCAGCCAGTATTTAATCCAAGAATATGTCGAAGGCCAAAATTTAGCGGATGAACTCGCTGAAAGCGGCCCCTTTAATGAGAAAAAAATTCGGCAAATTCTCACCGACGTCCTGCCGGTATTAAATTTTGTCCACAACAGCTTGCTAATTCATCGGGATATTAAACCCGAAAACCTGATCCGTCGCCAGAGTGATGGCAAAGTTATTCTCGTTGATTTTGGTACGGTAGAACATCCTACCGTCCGCAGTTCTATGACTCCGGGAACAGCCCTGGGTTCAGCTGAATATGCGGCCCCTGAACAAACCAAAGGCCAAGCAATTCAAGGGAGTGACCTGTATAGTCTCGGTGTCACCTGTCTGCATTTGTTAACCGGACTGCCGCCTTTTGATTTGTACAGCATTAAAACTGAAAGTTGGGTGTGGTCCGAGTATCTCACGCACCCCGTGAGCCTTCAGTTAAGCCGCGTTCTCGATACTTTAGTCCAACGAGACGTCAAACAGCGCTATGCCTCCAGTGCTGAAGCCCTCAAAGCCCTTAAAGCCCCGAATCTGGAAGCGGTATTACCTCCGCCCAACAAACGGGTAGCAACTTTCGTGGGAGGGGCGGCGATCGCACTCTTGTCTATAACCCTAGGCTATCGGGCTCCGTCGCCAGTCCCTGTCAGTTTCCAGGAGGAACCCCCGGAACCTGTCCCGGCACCGCCTCAGATGATGTACAAGGTCAAATATCCGGAACTGTCCTACAAACTCCCTTCCTTTCGCGAAGAGTCCAGCTATCCGGTTTCCCAAGTACAACCCGTGCGGACCTTGGCGATCGCCTCGGGACCTGTTTGGTCGGTTGCAGTCAGTCCCGATGGCAGCACGATCGCCTCGGGGAGTACCGACGGCACTATCCAACTGTGGCACGTTAGCACCAATAACGTCCGAGTTCCCCTGCGCATTCTCAGCGGTCATTCCGACCCGGTGTGGACCCTAGCGGTTAGTCCCAATGGCAATCTCCTTGCCTCCGGCAGCGCCGATAAAACTATCAAACTCTGGGACCTCAGAACCGGCGAATTGCTCGGCACCCTGAAGGGCCATAAAGCCGGGGTCTTCTCCGTTGCCTTCAGTCCCGATAGTCAGAGTCTGGCATCCGGTAGCTTTGACAAAAGCATCAAAGTTTGGCGACTCCACACCAACAACTACTCGGGACTAGCGGGTTCCGAAGTTCGTAGCTTTATCGGACATTCCCAAGAGGTCCAGTCCGTCGCTTTTAGTGTAGATGGTCAAACCCTGGCTTCTGGCAGCACCGATGGCACTGTGAAACTGTGGAACTGGCAAACCGGCAAACTCATCCGCACCCTGTTGGGACATTCTGATGCGGTTTGGTCCGTGTCATTCAGTCCCGATGGCAATACCATCGCCTCGGGAAGTTGGGATAAAACTATCAAATTGTGGGATTTCGGTACTGGCGTCCCCATCCGCACTCTCAAAGGTCATTCCGAACAGATTCACTCCGTCGCCTTTAACCCCGATGGACAAACCCTCGCCTCTGGAGACCTTGGTGGGACTATTAAGCTGTGGAGTATGGACACAGGGTCTCAAGTGGGAACCCTCAAAGGACATTCCGATTGGGTCGGAGTAGCCTTTAGCAAAAACGGTAAAACCCTTGTCAGCGGGAGCTTTGATGACACAATCAAACTGTGGAAAGTAAATCCGTAGTTCGTGATCAGGGAGAAAGTTACCGTTTAAATTTAAAAAAACGCGATCGGGTCGGCTAAAAACACCCAGTCGCGTTTTTTTTTGCCGGGTCAAGGGATCAATCCCTGGAAATTTTTTAAGGACCTATACAAATGATAAAAACGGTGGCGGGAGCTAGCACATTGACGATTTTACCGCTTTCCCGGTCTCCGGGTCCCTAACTGTTTAAAGAAGATGACCATCCCGTTGACTGAATGTTATGCTTAGAGATAAGGCTTAGTCTGGAAGAGCCATTGATTTTAATTGAACCAAGAGGTAGGCGATCGCAATGGCTACAGAGGAAAGGGGGTTAGTGTTAGTGATTGACGATTCCGCCACCAACCTAGAACTGCTGTCGGATATGTTGACCGAAGTGGGGTATCAAGTCCTCTTGACAAAACAAGGTAAAAAAGGGATTGAATTCGCCCAGACAAAGCCAGTAGACCTAATTTTACTTGATATTATTATGCCGGGAATTGATGGGTTTCAAACCTGTGAAATTCTAAAAAATACTCCCGAAACCCTGGATATTCCGGTTATATTTATGACAGGAATATCCGATGATTTAGAAAAAGCTAAAGGATTAAGGTTAGGAGCGGTTGATTATATTACCAAACCTTTTTATAAAGATGAAATTTTAGCCCGAATTAAAATACATATTAAGTTGCGCCGCCTCACCCTCGAATTACTTCACGAAAAAGAATTTCTGGAGCACAGAGTCGAAGAAAGAACGGCAGAACTATCTCAAACTTTAGCGGAATTACAAAAAGCTCAACTCCAATTAGTTCGCGGTGAGAAACTCTCTTCTATTGGTGAGTTAGTAGCGGGGGTTGCTCATGAAATTAAAAATCCCCTCGGGTTTATTTCGGGCAATATTCAACTGGCAAGGGAAGGGGTGCATCATTTAATCGAATACTTGAAACTGTATCGTGAGCGATTTCCGAATCCAGGAGAAAAAATTGAGGAAAAAGGAATCGAAATTGATATCGATTATCTTTTACAGGATTTACCGAAAATGTTGGCTTCGATGAAGGTGGGGACCGATCGCATTGCGAACCTCAGTACCTCCCTGGGGACCTTTTGCCGTGCCGATACGACTGCTAAAGTTTTGGCGGATATCCATGATGGACTGGATAGCACCTTGATGATTTTACAGCATCGTCTCAAAGCAAGTCCCCAACGAGCAGAGATTAAAGTTATCAAAAAATACGGTCATCTTCCTCAGATTCACTGCTATCTCGGCCAACTGAATCAAGTGTTTATGAATATTTTAGCCAATGCGATCGATGCTTTGGAGGAAGGCGATCGCATTGGCAAATTTAGTCTCCCTTCGAGTCTAATTCCACAAATTATTATTGAAACCACTATAACCCTAGATCAATCAGAAATTGTGATTCAAATTACCGATAACGGCCCCGGGATTTCTGCCGAAGTGAAAGCGCAAATTTTTGATTATTTGTTTACCACCAAGCCTGTAGGCAAAGGAACCGGCTTAGGGTTATCCATCGCATTGCAAATTATTAAAGAAGCCCAGGGGGGGCATTTAATTTGTCATTCTGAATTAGGAAGAGGGACGACCTTTGAAATTCGCCTTCCGATTGATTCTCCAAAAGCGATCGCTGAGTAACCGGGTTTGCTCTGTACAGTCGGGGACTCAGCAGCCATAGATATTTAGAGGATTGTCTGATGAATCCGCGACTATATGATTATTTTACTACGGGTCTAGAAGTTGGTTAAATTTAATCTCTCCTTATATTCTAAATGGTTCAAAACTTCCGATCGCGATCGCCATACAGGACGCAATTGTTGATTGGCAAATAACTCTAATTGATCCGTTCTATGGGGGGAGTTGGGTTGGCTGGCATTTCCATAACTTAACACGGCTTTTGCTCGGACGGATGGGCTAAATTCGATGGCGGCAATATAAGAATCCCCGCCAATGGCTTCAAACCGTCCATCTTCTGCCTCATCAAACCAGATGTTTCGGAACAGTCCCAGAAAGCCATAACCACCATTGGCAGGCAAGTCTATATCATCTAGGCGAAAGCGAAACACTTCTCCCCAGGGGACATCTAATCTGCCGATGCGATCGCCGATTTCTATGGCAACTGCTTCTAAAACGGCAACGGCGCGATCGCTGTCGGCGAGTTGGGTTGGGGTGTCTAAGGGTGCATCGGGATTCCAGGGGATGACAAATAGTTCGGAGAGTTCCATTTCTGTTACCCAGAAGGCAAATAATACAGCCCCCTGACTGTCCGCATTGGCATGACGATCCCAGCGACTGAGGACGTCAGCCGCTTGATGTGCTACGGTGGAATTGGTCTCTCTAGCCGCAGCAATCAAGTCATCCAGGATGCGATCGGCCAGTTCCATGCGCGTAGAATGTTTATACTCTATCAGTTGCTGGAAGCTGATTTTCTCTCGTTCGGTGAGCATTCGCACCGATCGCTGTGCTCTAAAAGACATTTCCGAGGGGGCAATATAGGACGGATAGTCTGACTGTGCGATCGCCCTGGGGAAGGTTGTACTCCAGGGTGGATCATTGGCATTTTGTAACCAGCCGGTGGGGGGATCTATTACACGGGGGAGGTCTTCGTAAGGGTGAATTTGTGTCCACAATGTCGCGGAAGTATCCCCGGGAAGAATCGCGAATCCTTCTTCAAAAGTGCCGCCTTCTCTCACTGGAACCTGACCATTATACAGGTGCAGAATATGTCCCTGGCGATCGCCATAAATGATGTTAAACATGGGGATTTGCAGCGGTTTTAAGGCAGCTTCAAAGTCGGTGAGTTTTGTGGCGGTTGCCATATTCCACCACTCTTGTATCGCCCCAGGTGCGTCTAATCCCACTACCCGCAGGGCGATCGCCTTGCCATCGGATTCTTCTACAATTGGTCCTTGTATAGACTGTTTTACGAGGAAGGGATACTCGGTCAAAGATCCATCTTCCTGTCTGATCCAGAGGGTTTTTTCTTGAGTGTCAAACTTTCTCACTTCCCCATCAAATCGATAACCCTCATCTTCTAAGGCAATTTCGTATAAATCCCAGCCTTTGTGTGTATTGACAGTATGCGCCCAACCTAGATGATCGTTAAATGCCATACTGAGTACGGGAATACCCACGAGGGCAACCCCAGAGGCATTGATTCCCGGGGCGTTGAGTTGAGCTTCATACCAGTGATACAGATCGGACCAAGGTAGATGGGGGTTGATTAACAGCAGGGTATGACCACTTTGCGATCGCGCGGGTGCGATCGCCCAGGCATTGGAACCTGGGGTTTCTTCGGGGGTGGGAAGCAGTTCCCTAATTTTTTCGGGATTGACGACAAAGGTAAAATTGAGCACCTGCTGAAGATGGGCTAAAATATCCACTCCGGTGACAGGTAGCACCCCTTTTACAGCTTCATCTAGGCGATCGCCCTGTTGTGTGGCGTAAGCATTAATTCCGGCAGCAAAGGCATCAAGATAGGTGCGAAATTCTGGCGTTTGGGCAGCGTACCACTGTTGGGCGCGGCTGGGAACTCCCATTGTATGTATCCAGCGATCGCTCTCTAAGTAGGTTTCTCCCCAATATTCTGCCCCACGTCCTCGGGCTTGACCGTATAATCGCAGTAATAAGTTGCCATGACTCTGCATTTGCGCCCAACCGAAGGCATAAAATAATTCTTGATGATTAGGGGCGTAAATATGGGGAATTCCATAAGTATCCCAGAGGATTTCTGTTAATTTAACCTCGGTTGATGGAGTGGTCGGGCTGATTGTCATAACACAAATTAGGCTTAATAAAAAGGCTAAAATTGAGCAGATTTTTTGTTTTATACGGAATCCGGGTATCAAAATTCGTTTAATTTGATCTGATTGTTCCCTCCCCTTGGCAAGGGGAGGGTTAGGGTGGGGTCCACTAAGTTGGGTTCCTTTTAACAGACCTATAACTACCGGATTTGGTATGATAGAATGGAAACTAAAATAAAACATGAAAATAAGCCACGTTTTTATAGAAATATCTAAACTAAATAAGTCGGCTTAGAGCCGATTGCTTCCGCTTGATCTAGCCTTCAAGATACCGGGGCTAATTTTTTACAGTCCGTGATTTCTATCCCTTGAACCTGATAATTCATCACCGTCTCTTGATAATCCCCCACACAAGATTCGGGTAATTCCATCAAGGTACTTTCATCCCCAATCACATCCGCTTGATAAAGGGTTACTTTTTCCTCCGTTTCCACTTCTAGTTCCACTCGATAAGAAAAAGTCTCAGGAATTTCCTTTAAAATCCGCCCTTTCATGGCAAAATTGAAGCCCTGCCACCCCCAGTCTTTGAATAGTTCTTTTTCTAACAGTTGCAGAGGTTTGGGTAAAATGCCCCAACCGCGATAGGCGGGGTATAAGTCATGAGTCGAACCTGACTGTATGAGTAAAGATTGTAAAGCAACCGAGTCTAATTGACCATAATAGCGGCCATCGGGAAAGGCGATCGCAATAGGTGCGAAGCGATGGCCGCCGATATGACTGGTTTGCCAAATCCGCACATCTGTTAAAGATAAATCCTCAATCATCTTTAAACCTTGGCGATATAAAGGATTCCCATATCGCGCACAACATCGGTCGTTTTGTCCGTGGGTGCAGATTAAAATATCTCTAGTTTTGATGGGGTTTGCTTCCCATTCTCCTGGGCAAGTGCTAAAGCAAGTTTGGGCAAGGGAGGCTACTTCATTAATATCAGAAAGAAGGAATTCTTGACCGATGTAGCCCCGAGAACATCCGGCTGGTTTCTGAAAGGCTAAGACGCGGATAGTATTTTCTGTGTGATACAGGGGATTATAAATTAAAAGAATTCTATTTTTAATCGGCTTATTTTCATAAATTTCATCTCCGACGGCCCGGAGATTATCGGGAATTGTAGGCGTTTCTAAGTCATACGAGTTCCACGGGGGCGGACATTCTACCAATAGATAATTATCATAGGTTAAAGCGGTGCCGCTTAAGGAATTACCAGCTTGGCGAGTTAATTCTGAACAAGAAATAGTGTTCATAGTAAGCTAAGATTGAGGAACATCCACAGGCATCGGGGTATTCCCGATATAGGCATAGGGAAAACATAGAGGAATGCCGGTTTCGGGTTCCAGGGTGACTCGGGCGCGGACTCCGAATGCTTCGGCTAAAAGTTCGGGGGTTAAGACCCGACTAGGGATGTCATCGGCGATAATGTATCCCCGTTTGAGGACGACCATGCGATCGCTATAACGGGCGGCTTGATTGAGGTCATGGAGGACTAAAATAATCGTCATCCCCCGATCGCGATTCAGTTGTCGGACGATTTCTAATACTTCTAGTTGATGTCCAATATCTAAAAAGCTAGTCGGTTCATCTAATAATAAAAGGGGCGTTCCTTGGGCTAAAGAAAGGGAAATCCAGGCCCGTTGTCGTTCCCCTCCCGAGAGATTATCCAGACGCCGATGGGCAAATTCGCTCATGCCGGTGAGAGTCAGTGCCTCGGCGATCGCCGAACGGTCCTGGGGACGTAACCTTTGCAAAGGTCCAACATGGGGAAACCGTCCCTGTTCCACTAATTCGGCTACCGTTAATCCGGGAGGGGCGATAGGATTTTGGGGCAGAATTGCCAGTTGACGGGCAATCTCGCGGGTGGAAAGGTGCTTGAGTGCGACCCCATTCAAATAGACTTTTCCGCTACTGGGGGACAATAATCGGGCTAAGGTTTTTAAAAGGGTAGATTTTCCCGAACCGTTGGGTCCGACTAATGCCGTCACTTTCCCCCGTTCAATCTCGATGGACAGGTTCTTGAGGATAGTCTGGTTACTGTAACCGACTTGTAGATCTTCGGCGGCGAGAATCGGGGGGTTGATTGACATAGTTGTTATATTGACCCCATCGGGTTTTTTCTCAGAACTAGATACAAAAAGAAGGGTGCGCCTAAAAGTGCGGTAACTGCACCAACCGGGAGGGCCGCTTCATGATTGCCAAAGGTGAGGGTGAGAACTTGGGCTAATAAATCTGCTCCTAAGAGTAAAAGGGCGGTGATGGCGGTACACAGAGGAAACAAGCGTCTGGCATCGTTCCCGACCCATTGACGGGCTAAATGCGGGCCGATTAAGCCGATAAAGCCGACGGCACCCACGACGGATACCGCAGTCGCACTTAACCATACCGCGATGAAAAATAAGGCCGCTCTGGCTTGGCCGATGGGGACTCCCAATCCCGCAGCAATATCATCGCCCAGATTTAGCACATTGGCAACCCGGGCACAGGCGAGTCCTACGGGTAAGGCAATGATGGCGATCGGCCAAATCCCCTGCCAATGGACCCAGATGCGCCCGTTTAGAGACCCAATTAGCCAGAATAAAATGGTGCCTAGAGATTCTTCATCCAATAATAACAGTAAGGAATTAAAGGACTGGACGATCGCCGCGACAACTGCTCCATTTAAGACCAGTTGTAAAGGGTCGCTGGGACGATTGGGTTGCCGACTCAGGAAGTAGACGATACTGCTGGTTAGACATCCTCCCACGAGGGCGACTGCCGGGAACCAAACCGGAGGAATTAACCCCTCGGGTAAGAAAGTGAGAGAACCAATTAAGAATAATACCGCCCCGGAGGTGACTCCGGTGAGACTCGGTTCCGCTAAGGGGTTGCGGATAATCGCCTGTAACATGGCCCCGGAGAGTCCAAATAAGGCCCCAGCAAGGGTGGCGACTGCCGCTCGGGGAACTCGCAATTCCCAGACAATCCGACTGTGAACCGCTTGGATGGGGTGATTCACTAAAGCGGCGACGGCTTCAGTAGGGGAAAGGGTGCCACTGCCCACACAGACGTGTAAGACAAAAACCACCCCCAGGGCGAGGGTGACTACCATCATGGACTGAGAGAAACTGACGGTATCGGCTTTCGTTGCTTTGATTCCCCTTGCTGGTAACACCGAGGGTTCTTGTAGTTTCATTATCCCCTCTTCCGGATCTGTTGTTGCAGTAGCACTAATAAAGCGGGACCCCCGAGCAGGGTGGTCCAGACTCCTACAGGCATTTCCATGGGTGCAAACGCTTCCCGTGCAAGCAAATCCGCGCCCACGAGTAAGACGGCCCCGAGGGGAATGGCTAGGACTAGAACTTGCCTTGCATCGGTGGTTCCTAATAGGTTGCGTGAGAGGTGAGGGGCGAGCAAGGCGATATAGGCGATCGGGCCACAGGTGGCGATCGCGGGGGCGACAAGCACTACACTCAATACCCCAATGGCAAAGCGGGTGGGTAACACTTTTAACCCCAGTCCCTCCGCCAGTTCATCTCCGAGTTGCAGAAGATTCAGGGGACGGGCGCACATCAGGGCGAGGGGAATGCCCACGAGGGCCCAAGATGAGACAATCTGTACTTCGTCCCAAGTGCGACCGGCTAGACTGCCCAACAAGTATAAAAACAACAGGCTGACGCTACTGGTAGAACCTAGGCTAATCAAGGCAATCGTTACCGCGTTCAATAGGGCGGTCATTGCCGCACCAATCAAGACGAGACGGACCGGATCCGAGGTGCGTTTGGAGGAGAGTAAGACGATCGCCCCACCGATGACACCCCCGACTAAGGCGAGTAAGGGATAGACCGAAATAGGGACCGGCAGATTTAAAACAACAAGCGCCGCCATCACCGCTGCTGCTCCGGACTGGACCCCCAGTAGTTCCGGCCCAGCGAGTACATTCCGCAAGGCGTTTTGGAGAAGGACTCCAGCTAGGGCTAAGAGTGCCCCGGTAAGACTGCCGAGGATGAGGCGCGGCAAGCGTAATTCCCAGAAAACCAGACGGGGAAGCCTTCCCCCTTGTCCCCCTACGGTAATCTCCCACAACTGAGATAAGTTGAGGGTCGGGTTACCCAGTTGCAGGGAAAGCAGGGCGATTGCCAAGAGTATTACACTGAGTACGGCAAGGGTAACCCCGAATCGAGAAGGCTTAAGGAGAGTCGGGTCCGGGTAAGGCGCACTCATGTTACAGGTTCCGGAAAAACTTCCGGATACATTGTGGGCAGAATCTCGTCTAGTAACTGGCCTAGCGATCGCGTGCCGCTGGTAAACCCCCCAATTTGGTCTTCATCTAAGGCATAGACTTGATCTCGTTGTACCGATTTGAGTGCTTGCCACAGACGATGGGTTTTTAAACCCGAAATCAAATCCGGGGCGCGGGAATTGTTGATAATGAAAATGAAATCTGGATCGATAGAGAGGATTTCCTCAAAGGAGTAAGTCGCCCAATTAATGGCGCTGGGAGAGCGATCGCCCAGCCGCCAGGGATAGGGAGTGAGTTCAGCCAGGGTAGAACCGACGAGGGATTCTGCGGTGGCGACATGAAAGGCACTCGGGGTTCCGCGCATTACCATCACGGTTTGATTTCGGGGGGATTTGGTTCGATACACCTTGAGTTTATCCAGAAATTGCCAAGCTGCTGCTTCTGCTTTTTCTTCCTCCCCCAGTAGTTTCCCCACCGCCTGGAGATTGGCGATCGCATCGGTGTAATTTTCGACCTTGACCAGATATAAGGGGGTAATCGCTTCTAAGGTTTGTCGCTGATTGGAAAGCTGGCTTTGATGTCCCAGGGTTAAGTCCGGTTCGAGGGCGAGTAACTGTTCTAAGTTGGGTTCCCCTCGACCACTAATTTTTCCGAAACTCTGGGCGCGATCGCCAAAGTACACCGGACTGACCGCAAAATCGGTTAAAACCCCATATATCCCCACGGGTTCGCGGTCAAGTTCGGCCAAGATATCGATACAGCTTAAATGCAAACAGACGAGGCGATCGGGGGATTCCCTCACCTGCACCGCTGTTCCTGTGGCATCGGTGAAAGTCTGGACCTTTCCCGTTGTCAAGGCCAAGTTGATCTCCCCTCTAGTTCCCACGGAATTTTGAGCGACAAAATCAGCCCCACAGGCCATTAAAACTGTCACTAATAACCCGGAATACAGTACCCTGGCGATCGCTTCCCTCATCGGTGGCTTAAAACCTCAACGAGTACCCAATTTTTAATGTTCTTCCCTGCCCTGCGGCATTAAAGACTTCATTAAAGCCGCCCAAAACTTGAGATTGTACCGGAAAATATTGGGAGTTGAATAAGTTCTCGACTCCAAATTCTAACCGTCCTGCCCCGAGTTGGAAGCTGCTAATATAGTCTACAAGAAAATAAGCATCAATTTCATTATCATCCACTTCATCATCAAAGGCTCGTGCCCGTTGACCTGAATAGAGCAGTTGCAAACGATTCGACCAATTTGAAGTCGTTTGATGGGCTAGGTAAGCCGTGGCTTTGATGGGAGAAATGCGGAAGCTAGAAATCGCTAGGTAATCCCCCTCATCTTCGGCGTCACTTTCTCCTTCGGTCCAACTTAAAGTTCCCCCTAATGTAAAATTGGCCCCGGGTTGCCAGTCTGCTGTAGCCTCTACTCCATAAATCCGTTCCGGTGCCCGCACAAGCTGGGAAATCCCATCGATAAAGGTATAGTCTTCCCCTAAATCCGAGGTGTTGTAAAAACCAGCCAGAGAAACCTGGATTTGCTGCCACAGTCCACGCACCCCGATTTCATAGTTATTGACTTTGACCGGGTCGGTGATTTCTAGGTCATTTTCAACATTCGTAAACTCCTCGGGAGGATTACGAAGAATTCCCCCGAAGGAGGGAATGGAAAAGCCTTGGGCAAAGTTGGCAAATATCCCAAATTCTGGGGTTAAATTGACCACTGAACCGACATTAAATACGGTGTCGTTAAAGTCGCGATCGCCCCCTTGAATAGGGTCTCCAAAAAATGTGGTGTAATCGTCAACACTCAGGCCAATTCGTTCGTGACGCACCCCGGCGGTGAGTCTCAACCACTCCGCTGCATCCCACTGACCTTGAGCAAATAAGCCCAGTTGGGTGACATTATACAGAGGGACAAAAGTCCGGTCGCCGGTTTTTCTAAACACACCGCGCTCATCAAAGGCTACGGGGTCAAATTCCTCAAAGGGGGCTTGATTATTCTCGTTGACATAATCTACACCCCATAGCAGACGAGCGCTTCCCGATGAAGTGAGGGGAGTTTCTACTTGGAGTTGTCCCCCCCATTTGTCTCCCTCAGCACGCTGACGGGCGATCGTATCAAAAAATCCCCCGCGAAAGTCCGCTGCACCGACAATGGCGGTATATTCTCGATAGTAGGTTTGGGCTTGTAATTGACTGCCGAGGATGTCGTCATTGGTATAACGTAAACTGACGATAAAATTTTCGTCTCCGGCATCGTCGGTCCCTTCAAAATTGCCGTTAACTCTCAGGGGACGAGCTTTTTGCTGACCCTCTAAGTCTCGAACAATGGGGTCAGAGATAAAGTTAGTGTCTTGCCGTCCCACAAAATAATTACCCGTCAGTTGCAGGCGTTGGGTATCGCTGATATCTAGTCCCAATTTACCCAAGGCGCTGTATTCCCGGGCATCAATCACCCCTCCCCCGCTGGTTTCGGGAATGCGATCGCCGTCGGCATCAAAAATTCCGGCGCTATCGTCGCGCACTACTGATACGGTATAGTCAACAATTCCCTCTTTTTGGGAGAGTCCAAAATGTTGCCGGTTGCCGATACTATCGGATAAATGGTTGAGCGAACCCGTGAAACTAATTCCAGTATCAATACTAAAGATATCCTGAGTCGGGCGTCGGGTAATAATATTAATCGATCCCCCGGTTGCCTGACTTCCATAAATCGCTGTCGGTCCCCGGACTACTTCAACTCGTTCGATGGTATTGGGGTCGATCGCCCGTAGTTCGCGATCAAGTCCATAGTTGGACGTTTGGGGAATGCCATCGACTAAAATAGCAACGCTTCGTCCCCGCAAGGTTTGGATCACCGATCGCGGGGTACTGCCGCTCGTCGGTGGGCCTAAACCGGGGACGGTTTTCGCCAGAACATCCCGCAAGTCGGTAGAAATCGAGGTCTGTTCGTTGATGTCTTCGCGATCGACAACCGTAACCGATCTCGGCACTTTGATCAACCGTTCGGCAGTTCGCGTGGCGGTGACAATAATTTCTAAAATATCTTGTTGCTGATTCCCCGGGGTTTCCGATGTAGTGGGTGTCTCGGATTCGGGAAGTACAACCTCGGGTTCCGGTTCCGGTTCCGGTTCCGGTTCTTCGGCCAGATCCGCCGGGGTGATGACCTGAAATGTGAGCGGCTTCGTCGGGTCGGTTGCTTGTACCGTCGGCATTGCCCTAGTTCCGGTGACGGTGAGGCGAATGCTATTTTGATCTAAGCTGGTGACGGCGACTGCGGCAATTCCCTCAGCGGGGTTCTCCTGGCGAAATGAGCTCCCCTGGACCAATCGCAGTTGAGTATTGGGAATATCAACAATCGTCGTCTCACCAAAACTAGAAGTAAAGACTTGGGGAACGCGATCGCCGATTGTTTCTAAGACAATTTGTAACCCCGTCGCGGTGGATTCCACTCGCACTCCGGTTACTTCTATCACTTGGGCAGTCGCTGGACTTGCCAATACCAGGACAGTTGCGCCCGCTAGCAATACTCCGGGCAAGAACGGCTCAAATTTCAATTTCCTCTCCTCAGTCCTAATCTATACAATAGAAGGTTTTGCAATTTATCTCAGTTATTGATAGTAATTTGCATTAGTCACGTCAATCTACCCTAAGCGCTCTGTCACTGTCAAGAGGGAATAGCAAAAAATTTTAGTAAGGAGAGGAAATGGGGCAGGGCAATTTCTACGAAACCCCTGATTTTGTGTGGATTTAACGGAAATTTTGGTTGATTTATCAGGGTTTTGAGGGCTAGACCGGTCAACAATCGAACCATCCTCGGGCAGAGGCTGTTTTTCAATACTGAAAACTTTTTGAGAATACTTAGCAAATAGGGGGAGGACTCTCAACTCAACTCTTTCTCTTCTATCTGCCCTACCAGGGGCCAACGGTATCCCAAAATTCCGACCAGGATCAAAACTAGAGAAGAAATTGCATATAACAAAGCCATCCCAGATCCCGCACCTGTACCGAAAATACGGCCAAACCAGGGCGTTAATGCGCCACCGGGTTGCATGGCGGGTTCAAAGAGGCAGTCGGCTAAGGGTCCGGCGACTGCGGTTGCAACAGTGGAGACTACTCCTAGGCCAAATGATTGGGCTGCAAATACCCGTCCCTGGACTTCGGGGGCGGTTTTTTCCAGCCAAATTGCGGTACTGGAACTGGTTAACAAGGGAAAGTTTAGAGAGGAGGACAACTGCGCCGGGATCCAAATTGATAAGGATTGACCGAGGGCAAAAACGGTTTTACTGATACCGACAGCGATCGCGGACCCTAAAAATCCCTGAATTCGGCGCTTGGGACCACCCCACGCGGTCAAGACAACTGCCCCGATAATCCCGGCAATTCCAGCCGCTGCACTCACCATCCCAAATAGTTCAGAATTACCATTTGTGCGGGCTAAAAGAGTAGATCGATGCATTACTGCACCCAAATCGTGAGCAAACCAAAACAGTAACTCTAGCCCGAAAAATCCTAATAAGGAGGAACGGGCCATAATATAACGACAGCCAAAAGTAAGTTCCTGCCAGAGTTTTGGCTGATCTGAAGTCAACTCACTTCGTGGGGGTTGGGGGATTTTGACCAAAAGCACCGTACTCACCCCAACCGCAAAGGTGAATAAGTCAATGGCGGCAATTCCCACCAGTCCGGTGATGGGGTACAGGGCACCGGCGAGGGCGGGGGCTAAAATATTTGGCGCGTAATGTACCATGGATTTCATGCTGCTAACCCGGACATAGTGCTGTTTCGGAACCATCAAACTGACTGACGCGGAATACGCTAATTGCTGAATTTCTCCAAAAATACCATTGACTCCATTAATGACGAACAGATGCCAGAGTTGGAGTTGTCCGACTGCCGCTAAGAGTAAAATCGCTAGGGTGGAAAGTGCGGCAACGGAATCTCCCAGAATGATTGCCACCTTGCGATCGCTGCGATCGATCAGAGCCCCGGCAAATAAGGCCACGCCTAAACTCGGCAGTTGAGTAAAGACAGTGACTAAACCCAGGGCGGTGGCTGATCCGGTCACTTCCCAAGTCCAGACAATCAAGGCAAAATTGGTCATTCGACTTCCAAAGGTGGAGACCAACTGACCCAGCCAAACGGTAATAAAAGTACGCATGGTGATACAGGGTAACAGAATTGGGAAGGCATAAATCGAAGCGGTGGATTTCTTCCCCTGCTTGTCATCATAGGTCCCTCCCTCTCTCCATTAATTGAGACTATTATCAAGAAATTTCAGCCTAATTTCTCTACTTATTTAGATAGATTCTCATTAAAAGGCTTCTAGATCCAAATCCCTAATCTGAAAATTCCCAGGATTTTTCCCGGAGGGCTTCTCTACAATCCCGATAATCCGTCATTTTTAGGGCCATTTCTGGGAAGTGGCGGCCCATCCTGTAGCGAAAAGCACAGAAAAACTCTAAAAAAATTTTTCTTACCCTATTGACAAGCCTGGGGAGAGGCTATAGGATGCAAATCATTCCTTATTAAAAAGAATTCTCAAGAAGTAGTAAGACTGAACTCCTACTAGGGGAGAGGGCGATTACGCCGTTCAGGGGCCAAGAAGTCAGTAGAGTTTAACGATGAATTACGCAGAGTACACCGTTCCACAACTCGATCGCCGTTGTTCTACTTCTGTAGAAATCCTGCGCGGGAGAGCAGTCCAACAGCCCCATGACCTTGCTTTTCGGTTTTTAACCGATGGCGAAACCGATGGCGAAACCCTTACCTATTGGGAGTTAGACCGAGGCAGTCGGGCGATCGCTGCTCAATTGCAAGCAATGGGGTTGTGCGGGGAACGGGCGTTACTGCTATATCCTCCGGGACTCGATTATCTAATTGCCTTTTTTGGCTGCCTGTATGCTGGAGTCGTCGCCGTTCCTGCTTATCCGCCCCGAAATCAGCGAAATACACCGAGAATTTTGGCAGTATTGGCCGATGCAAAGGCGGCAGTCGCCCTCACAACCACTCAAATTGCCGCCCAAGTCCAGTCCTTGTTGAGCGAAAAAACGGCAGGGAGTGGGTTGCAATGGTTGTGTACTGATGATTTAGCCCCGGAGTTGGCTACTCAGTGGCAGGATCCGGGGGTTCAGTCCGATAGCTTGGCTTTTTTGCAATACACTTCGGGTTCGACAGGAACGCCAAAAGGGGTGATGGTATCCCAGGGTAACTTGCTGCATAATGGGGCAATTACCTACAAAGTGATGAACCATCACCCGGAAAGTCAGTTTATTTCGTGGCTACCGACGTATCACGATATGGGACTGATTGGGGGGATTTTACAGCCGGTTTATGGTGGATTTCCCTGCACGTTAATGTCTCCGGCTGCATTTCTGCAACGTCCCTATCGCTGGCTGAAAGCGATTTCCGATTATGGGGGGACAACCAGTGGTGCACCTAATTTTGCGTATGACTTATGTGTGAGTAAAATTACGCCGGAACAAAAGGCAACCCTAGATTTGAGTCGGTGGCAGGTGGCATTTAATGGCGCTGAACCGATTCGCCATGAAACGTTAGTGCGATTTCAGGAAGCCTTTGCAGAATGTGGGTTTCAACCGGAAGCCTTTTATCCCTGTTACGGGATGGCAGAAACAACGTTGATGGTTTCGGGGAGTATGACATCGGTGCCTTATCCCTGGAAGGCGATCGATAAAGTGAGATTTGAGCAAAATCAGATTATAGATTCGGAGGAAACGGCGGTAACCTTGGTGGGATGCGGTTCTGCGGTTCCGGATATGCAGATTGCGATCGCCCATCCAGAAACGGGAGTTCGCTGTGCACAGAACGAAGTGGGAGAAGTATGGGTTTCGGGACCGAGTGTCTGCCAAGGTTATTGGAATCGTCCAGAAGAGAGCGATCGCACGTTCCAAGCATTCCTCGCTGACAGTGGAGAAGGGCCATTTTTACGCACGGGAGATTTGGGGTTTTTGGAGAATGGGGAACTGTATATTACGGGTCGGGTTAAGGATTTAATTCTAATTCGGGGACGTAATTTATATCCACAAGATATCGAACGCGCTACGGAGTCAAGTCATCCGGCATTTCGGATGGCTGGAACTGCCGCTTTTACCGTGGAGGTGGAAGGGGAAGAACGGCTGGTGGTAGTGCAAGAGTTGGAGTTTCGCGCTAAACCGAATTTATCTGAGGCGATCGCAGCCATTCGGCAAGCAGTGGCGGAAGAATTTGAGGTGCAAGTGTATGGCGTTGTCCTGATTAAACCCGGGACAATTCCCAAAACTTCGAGTGGAAAAATTCAACGCCGTGCCTGTCGCGACTGCTTCCTGAACCATCAACTCCAAGTTGTAGAGGAAAGTTTTGTTGCCGCATTGTTGCCCGGGAAATCCGAGGAAAATTGGGACCGAGAAAGTTTGTTTAATCTTGCACCGGAACAGCGACAAATTCAGCTTATTACCGATTTAACAACCCGGGTTTCTAGGTTACTGAATGTTTCCGCTGCTGACATTGACCCGGAACAGCCCCTCAGTCGCTTTGGACTTGATTCATTGATGGCATTTGACCTCAAAAATCAGCTTGAATTAGAGTGGGGAGTTAGCATTGATGTGGTAGACTTTTTCCAGGGCATCAGTTTAGTAGCCTTGGCGCAAAAAGCAGACAATTTGCTGGAAACTCAACCAGCGACTGACCCGATTCAACCCATCCCTCGCACCGAAGAATTACCCGTGGGATTGGCCCAGGAACGGTTATGGTTTTTGGACCGTTTAGAACCGGAAAATCCCTTTTACAATGTGGCTTTTTCCTTGGAAATCCGGGGAAAAATTGACCCCAAAATTTTAGAATCTAGCCTGCAAGAATTGGTGAACCGTCACGAAGGATTGAGGACTGGATTTCCCGAAGTAAAAGGGCGACCCATTCAGCATATTAAAGCCTCGGTAACAGTGAAACTGTCCATCTCAGAGGTATTAGAAAAAGAAGTTTTTGCCCGGTTACAACAGGAAGCTAAACAGCCGTTTAACCTCTCTCAAGGGCCTTTATTTCGCGTTCATTTATTCCGAATTGAGGACCAGCACTATTGTTTATCCATTGTCCTGCATCATATTATTTCTGATGGCTGGTCAATTGGGGTAATGGTGCGAGAACTTGCCGCCCTCTATGAAGCCTTGGCAGCGGGTAAAGTCCCGAATTTAGGAGAATTACCCATTCAATATGCGGATTTTGTCGCATGGCAACGGCAACAGTTACAAACTGAGGGATTTCAACGGGAATTAAATTACTGGAAGCAGCAACTTCAGGGCAAGTTATCTCGGTTAAAACTCCCCTGCGATCGGCCTCGTCCTGGAATTCCTACTTTTGCCGGTAAAAAGTGTTTTTTCCAATTTTCCCATTCCTTGACAGAGGCAGTTCGGGAGTTAAATCGCCAAGAAGAAGTCACCTTATTTATGACGCTGTTGGCTGCTTTTAAAATTCTGCTATTTTGTTACAGCCAACAAGCGGATATTGCAGTCGGTTCGCCGGTGGCAGGGCGCGAAAGGCCCGAAACCCGAGGATTGATTGGCTTTTTTATTAATACCCTAGTTTTGCGAACTGATTTGTCAGGGAATCCCAATTTTAAGGAAGTTTTACAGCGAGTCCGGGCTGTAGCATCGGGGGCTTATGCTCATCAAGCGTTACCGTTTGACAAATTAGTTGAAGAGTTGCAACCGGAACGAAGTTTAAGCTATAACCCATTATTTCAAGTGATGTTTATTTTCCAAAATGCACCGATTCCCACGGTAGAAATCCCTGGAGTGAGCTTTGAATCTCAGGAAGTGGATTTAGGAACGTCTAAATTTGATTTAAAGGTCAGTATTTGGGACGATTCTGCGGGATTTAGAGGCTCGTTTGAATATCAAACGGATTTATTTAACGAAGAGACGGCTGCACAGATGGTTGAGGATTATGAAGGCTTATTGCACCAAGTGGTGAGTCAACCTGAACTACGATTAACTGAGTTAAAAATTTATGGCAGTCGCCAGCAACAACGACAACGCCAAGCCCAATCTTTAGAAGCCGTTAGCTTACAAAAACTCAAGCTAACCAAACGGAAAGTAACTCCTATAATTTAGCCCTCTTGTGGTCATGAAATTTTCAGACTCCTCCCCTCCTCATCTAACTGCGTTCGGTGCCGTAAAACGGCGTTCCTTCAGCCTAGGAACGACCCCTTTGGTCGAAGCCAAACCGATGTTTTTGGACCAGTCTTTACCCTTAGTCATTCAGCCGCGAATCGATGGAGTAAATTTAACCATTTGGGCGAATAGCAACCGAGAGTTTATTCAAACTACGTTGCAAAAGCATGGGGGAATTTTGTTCCGAAACTTTGGAATTCGGGATGTGGAACAGTTTGAGGATGTGATTCAAGCTGTATCAGGAGAGTTGCTGGAATATCGCGATCGCTCATCGCCTCGGAGTCCCGTCACTGGAAATATTTATACCTCTACGGATCATCCCGCTAATCAAACAATTTTTCTCCATAGCGAGAACTCTTATGCCGCAACTTGGCCTTTAAAAATCTTCTTTTGCTGTTTGGTTCCCCCCACCGAAGGAGGAGAAACTCCCATTGCCGACACGCGCAAGTTATTGCAGCGAATTCCCTCGGAGATTCGCCGCCGTTTTGCCGAAAAACAGGTGATGTATGTCCGCAATTTTGGGGATGGGTTTGGGTTGCCCTGGCAAACAGTATTCCAAACAGAAAATCCCTCTGAAGTAGTAGAATTTTGTCAGCAAAATGGGATAGAGTGGGAATGGAAAGGGGAGAACCGCCTGCGTACCCGTCAAGTCCGGCAGGCGATCGCCACCCATCCCCTAACTGGTGAATCCGTCTGGTTTAATCATGGGGTATTCTTCCATGTATCCACCTTAGAACCACAAATTCGTGAGGCGTTATTAAAAGCCTTTTCCGAAGAAGATTTACCCCATAATACTTATTATGGAGATGGGACACCGATTGAATCTGAAGTGTTAGAACAAATCCGCGAGGCTTATCGGGCAGAAACAGTGATTTTCCCCTGGAAAACCGGAGATATTTTAATGTTGGATAATATGCTGACAGCCCACGGGCGACAACCCTTTTCGGGACCTAGAAAAATCGTTGTCGGGATGTCAGAACCGTTTTCCCAAAACTTGTAATACAGAAACTTTATAAGATACGTTTACCCCGCTTTGGGGTGCATTTACCAGAATCGGAGATTTAAGATGATTAATGAGATTGAGGGGTTTCGCCTTTCCCCCCAGCAAAAACATTTATGGCAACTACAACAGCTTGATAATTTTGCCTATTTTTGTCAGGGGACGGTGAACATTGCCGGAAAGTGTGATTCCGGCATTTTAAAAACTGCGATCGCCACTGTCATACAACGCCATGAAATCCTGCGGACTACCTTTCCCTGTTTACCGGGAATGACCCTGCCGGTTCAAGTAATGACGACGGGAGAGTTCCAATGGCATGACCCTTTAGATTTAAGTCACTGTTTACCGGAAGACAGAGACAGTAAACTCGCTGCTTACAGCCAGGAAATCGCACAACAACCCTTTAATTGGGAACGAGGGCCATTATTTCACGCTGCCTGGGTTTCCCTCGGGGTGGAAGAGTCTATATTAATCATTCGCTTACCGGCACTTTGTGCGGATTCTCAATCTCTGGAGAATTTAGGGTCAGAAATTGCCACCGCTTATCGGGCAATTTGTCAAGGGGAAACCCTATCTGACGACCCCTTACAATATGCAGATTTAGCCGAATGGCAAAATCAGTTATTAGAATCACCGGAAACTGAAATCGGGGCTGATTATTGGCGACAGCTAGAAGTGTCCGGTTTAGGAACGATGAAATTGCCCGGGGAAATTGAGGGAAACGTTTCAAAATTTCAACCTCAAGATTATACGGTAAAACTCTCGGGAGAATTAACCGAAAAAATTGCTCAAATTGCGAACAACTATGAAGTTGAGAGTCAAACCGTCTTGTTAGCGGCTTGGCTAGGTTTAATCCAAAGACTCACGGGACAGGAAACTTTTACCCTAGGAGTTTCAGGAGAAGGCCGAAAATACGCAGAATTATCAACAGTTATTGGTGCATTTGCTAAATTTTTACCCCTGAATTATTCGGGAGGAGAAGCACAAACTTTTACAGAAATTCTGCGGGTTGTTCATCAGGCAGTCGCGGAAGGGGAAAAATGGCAGGAGTATTTTACTTGGGAAACTCTATCCGGATTACCCCCAGAAACTTTACCGTTTTTTCCGCTGGCTTTTGAAGGGCGAAAAAAGGCGCAAACCTACGGGGATTCCCAGCTTTCCTTTACCGGCGATCGCACCAGGTGGGTGGGGAGTCGCTTTAAGCTGAAACTCTCAGTACAACCGGATGAACAGGGTCTAATCCTAGTCTTTGACTACGATACTCATGCTTTTGAAAGGGAGACGATTCAACGATTCAGCAACCACCTGATTTGCTTGTTGGAAAGCATGGTTGCTACGCCAGAAAAACCCCTTTCTCAGCTAAACCTCTTAACTGAAGCTGAACGGCATCAGTTATTAGTTCAATTTAATGCAACCCCACGGGATTATAATAACCCGGGCAGAATTCATCAACTGATTGAAGAACGCGCAGCGGCTACCCCGGATAAAACTGCCCTAATTTTCAATCAGCAAACCTTAACCTACGGCGAACTAAATGCTTGCGCCAATCAATTAGCCCATTATTTACAGCAGTTGGGGGTTAATTCTCAGGATTTAGTCGGACTGTATTTTGAGCGATCGCTAGAAATGGTCATCGGCATTTTAGGCATCCTCAAAGCGGGGGCGGCTTATGTTCCCTTAGACCCTGCCTATCCGAAAGAACGGCTAGGGTTTATGTTAGCAAATGCTCAACCTTCAGTTATAGTCACCCAGGCGCATTTAACCGCAGAATTGTCAGAAATTCCGGCAAAAATTGTCTGTCTCGACGGTGACAGGGATGCCATTGCTGCCCAATCCCTAGAAAATGCGACTACCCGGGTGGGTGAGATGGCTTATCTTATCTATACTTCCGGTTCTACGGGCAAACCCAAAGGGGTGAAGATCAGCCATCGTAACCTTTGTCACTATGTCCAAGCGATGGGTCATGCTTTGGGTATCCAAGGGGATGACATTTACCTGCATACCGCTTCCATCGCCTTTTCCTCCTCCGTCAGACAGTTAATAGTTCCCTTGGCAGCAGGGGCGACAGTGAATATTGCCACCTCACAACAGCGGCAAGACCCCCTTGCCCTGTTCCAGGAAGTGAAGGACCGAAATGTTACCGTCATTGATATCGTCCCTTCATTTTGGCGCAATAGCACTTATGCTTTGAGTCGCTTAGAGGCACCAGCGAGACTGCACCTGTTGGCGAATCATCTGCGCCTGATTGTCTCTGCCAGCGAACCCTTAAGGTCCGATTTGCCCACAATTTGGCGGCAGGAGTTCCAACATCCGGCGCAGTTTATCAATATGTTTGGACAGACGGAAACCTGCGGGATTGTTGCTACTTATCCGATTCCAGATACCCTAGGTGAGGGGATACAAATTGTCCCTCTGGGACGGGCAGTCGCCAATACCCAACTCTACATTTTGGATGAGTATCAGCAACCCGTCCCCATCGGCGTGACTGGGGAACTGTATGTCGGGGGTTGGGGAGTCGGACAAGGGTATCTCGATCGCCCGGAACTCACAGCCGAAAAATTTATTCCCGACCCCTACAACCCTGATTCTAACGCCAGACTGTATAAAACGGGGGACCTAACTCGCTATCTCACCGATGGCACAATCGAATTTGTCGGACGCCGGGATTATCAAGTCAAAATCCGGGGATTTCGGATTGAATTAGGTGAGATTGAATCTGTACTCAGTGAGCATTCTGCGGTCCGCGATGCCGTGGTTGTAGCGCGGGAAGAGGCTGGAGAAAAGCGTTTAGTGGCTTATGTGACGAGCGATCGCCCGGGAGAACTGGGGCGAGAGTTGCGGCAGTTTGCCAGTCAACGCTTACCGGATTATATGATTCCCAGCACCTTCGCCGTGTTGGACAGTTTCCCTCTCACACCCAATGGCAAAGTCAACCGGCAGGCACTTCCTACCCTGGAGGAATTACAGGGTCAGTCTGAGGCGACTGCGCCGCGAACTCCTGTAGAAGAACTGCTGGCAGGGATTTGGGTGCAACTGTTGCAGCGCAGTCGGGTTAGCATGGATGATAACTTTTTTGAAGTGGGGGGACATTCTCTCCTCGCAACCCAACTCGTCTCCCAAATTCGGGATACATTTGGGGTAGAGTTGCCCCTGCGGAGTCTATTTGAAACCCCAACTCTCGCACAATTAGCCGACTGTATCGCCATCTCCATTGCTGCCGGAAACAAGTTGAATTTACCGGCGATCGTCCCGGTATCCCGAACCGGCGGAGTTCCCCTGTCCTTCTCTCAGGAACGGTTATGGTTTTTGGAAGGATTGGAACCGGGCACTTATAATAGTGCTGCCACTGTGCGATTACAGGGTCAGGTGAATATTCCCGCCCTAGAACAGAGTTTTAACGAAATTGCTCGCCGCCACGACACCTTACGGACTCGGTTTGTCGAGTGCGAGGGGCGCGTCATCCAGGAAATTGTGCCAGAGGTGAGGATTCCCCTGCCGGTAATCCCCTGTGAAGAGTCCCAAGTGCAATCCCTAGCAGTTGCCTTAGCCCAACAACCCTTTGATTTAACCCAGTCTCCCCTAGTCCGCTTGACCCTGTTCCAATTACAGCCCGATGAGTTTATCCTCCTCTTCGTCATTCATCACATTGTTTCTGATGGCTGGTCAATGGGGGTGCTAATTGAGGAATTGGGGACAATCTACGATGCTGGTTGTACGGGGACTATTTCGCCCTTGCCCGCCCTGCCGGTACAATATGCCGATTTTGTCCTGTGGCAGCGCCAATGGCTGAATCAGGCCATGTTAGGGTCGCAGAGGGACTATTGGAAGCGGCAACTGGGGGGAGATTTGCCCGTATTAGACTTGCCCACGGATTACCCTCGTCCAGCGGTGCAATCCTTCCGGGGGGCGACCCAATCCCTCACTCTGTCCCCAAAACTGAGTGAGGCGCTGAAAACCCTCTCCCAGCAATCCGGTGTAACCCTCTATATGACCCTCCTGGCAGCGTTCCAAACCTTGCTGTATCGCTATAGTGGACAAAGTGATATCCGGGTGGGAACCCCGATTGCCAACCGAAATCGTCGGGAAATTGAAGGGCTAATCGGCTGTTTTGTCAATACCCTTGTCTTACGAACCGACTTATCGGGAACCCCCAGTTTTCGGGAGTTGCTGGGGCGAGTGCGTGAGGTAGCTTTGGGTGCTTATGGTCATCAAGATTTGCCTTTTGAGCAGGTGGTGGAGGCATTACAGCCTGATCGCACCTTGAGTCATAGCCCCATTTTTCAGGTGATGTTTGTCCTTCAGAATGCACCGATGACGGGATTAGAACTGCCGGGACTACGGTTAAATCTACTGGAGTTGGACAGCCAAAAATCCCGGTTTGACCTCACCCTGGCGATCGCGCCAACCGATGAGGGATTGTTGGTAACCCTGGAATATAGTACAGATCTGTTCGAGGCAGGGACAATCTCACGGATGCTGGGACATTTCCAAACCCTCTTAGGAAGTGCGATTGCCTATCCCGAGGCAAGGATATCGGAAATGCCGATGTTGACGAAAAGTGAGCAGTCACAACTCTTGCATCAGTGGAATGATACGGCAGTCGCTTATCCAGAAACTGCCTGTATTCATGAGCTAATTGAGGCGCAGGTTGCCAAAACTCCGGATGCAGTGGCGGCAGTTTTTGAGGGGGAACCTCTCACTTATCAGGAGTTGAATGATCGCGCCAGTCACTTAGCCCAATATTTGCAATCAATAGGGGTACAATCCAATCAGGCAGTGGCGCTTTACGTCGATCGCTCGTTGGAGATGCTGGTGGGACTGTTGGGGATTCTCAAATCCGGGGCTGCCTATCTTCCTCTGGACCCTGCACTTCCGGGCGATCGGCTTCAATATATGCTTGAAGATTCCCAAGCGGGGGTGATTCTCACTCAGCAGCATTTGATTTCAACGTTACCTAGTCATCAGGCGCAGGTAGTTTGGGTGGATGCAATCAACCCGCCCCCTGGAAGGGTGAGTCTATACAAACAAAGTTCCCCTACGCGCGCTGAGGATTTGGCGTATATTATTTATACGTCGGGTTCCACGGGGCGACCGAAAGGGGTGCAATTGCGCCATCGCAGTGTGGTGAATTTCCTCACTTCTATGCAGCGGGAACCGGGTTTAACCTGTGGCGATCGCCTGTTGGCGGTGACGACTCTGATTTTTGATATTGCCGCATTAGAACTGTTTCTCCCCCTCACTGTGGGCGCTTGCGTGATTATTGCTAGTCGCGAAGTTGCCACCGACGGGCAGCAATTAGCCTCACTGCTGGAAGCGGAACAGGTAACCGTCATGCAGGCAACGCCGTCTACTTGGCGGATGTTAATCGAAAGCGGATGGCAGGGTCGCCCTCAGCTTAAAATCCTCTGTGGTGGGGAAGCCCTGCCGCGACTGCTGGCGAATGAGTTGTGCAATCGGGCGGGTTCCGTCTGGAATTTATACGGACCCACGGAAACTACCATTTGGTCTACTCTGTATCCGGTAACTCCTAGTGAGGGGACTGTTTCCATCGGACGGGCGATCGCTAATACCCACGTTTACCTATTGGATCAGGCATTGCAGCCCGTTCCCGTGGGAGTTTTGGGGGATTTATATATTGGAGGCGCTGGATTGGCAGCCGGATATCTACATCAGCCGGAATTAACTGGTGAGAAATTTATCCCGAGTCCTTTTGCCGACAATCCCGAGGTAAAACTGTATAAAACCGGGGATGTGGCGCGGTATCGTCCGAATGGTACTTTGGAGTATATTGGACGGGTTGATAATCAACTCAAAATTCGCGGATTCCGGATTGAACTGGGTGAAATAGAATCGGTATTGGCAAAGAGTCCCCAGGTACGCCAAGGGGTCGTGATTGCCCGAGAGGATATCCCGGGAGATACGCGGTTAGTTGCTTATGTCGTATTACATCCCCAAGCAGAACCGAACAGTTCCCAATGGCGACAGATTCTCAAGCAGCAATTGCCCGATTACATGATTCCCACTGCTTTTGTCGTCTTAGACAGCCTGCCGTTAACCCCCAATGGCAAAATCGATCGCAAAGCCCTTCCTGCATCCGATCGCCAAGGAGAAGAGGCTCACATTGCCCCTGAAACTGCCATAGAACAACAGTTAACCGAGATTTGGGCACAGGTTTTGGGGTTAGCACAAGTCGGGGTTGAGGAGAATTTCTTCGATTTGGGGGGTCATTCCTTACTGGCAACTCAACTCATCTCCCGGATTCGTCATACATTCCAGGTGGAGTTTCCCCTGCGGAGTCTGTTTGAATCGCCCACCCCGAGAGAGTTTGCGGCGCGTATTCCAGGCGCAACCGTAGCCGCCAGCTTACCCCTAGTCCCCGTATCTCGGGACCAAAATCTACCCCTATCCTTTGCCCAGCAACGCTTATGGTTCCTGGAACAATTAGAACCAGGAACGGCTACCTATAATATACCGGCAGTCCTCCGGCTAACGGGGAATGTGGATGTAGCCGCATTGGAGGCGAGTCTCAATACGGTCATTGAACGCCATGAAGCCCTGCGGACAAGCTTTGCAGCCATTGACGGGCAACCCATCCAAGCGGTTACACCAGAATTGCGAGTAAACATCGTGACAGTGGATTTGTCTGACGTTACCCCGGAAGACTGGGAAGCGCAGGGGCTGAAAATCGCTGTGGCAGAATCGCTCAAACCCTTTGATTTAGAACAACTTCCGCTATTGCGGGTCACCCTGATCCAACGGAATGAGGGCGATCGCCTGTTGGTTGTTGTCTTGCACCATATTATTGCTGATGGCTGGTCGATGGGAGTGTTCATTCGAGAAATTGCTACCCTGTATCACGCTTTTTCTACCGGAAAATCCGTAGCACTTCCAGAATTGCCTATCCAGTATGCTGACTTTGCGGTATGGCAGCGTCATGTCTTACAAGGGGAGATGTTAGAGAAGAAGCTGGCATACTGGAAGCAGCAGCTAGGGGGAACTCTCCCAGTCCTCAACCTGCCCGGTTCTCGTCCTAGACTGCCCATCAGCAGCCGACGCGGGGCCCTTTATACCTTCCAAATTCCCCCAGATGTGGCCCGTGAGGTGCAGGTACTCAGTCATCAAGAAAATGTGACTCTGTTTATGACACTGTTGGCAGGATTCCAGACCCTCCTCTACCGCTATACTCAATGTGATGATGTAGTGGTAGGGACGGACCTCGCCAACCGCAGTCCCCTGGAAACCGAGGGGTTAATCGGATTTTTCGTCAATCTCCTCGTCTTACGGACGAATTTATCGGGAAATCCGTCATTTCGGGAACTGTTAGCCCGAGTGAGACAAGTCACCTTAGATGCTTACGCCCATCAGGATGTTCCCTTTGAGAAATTGGTAGAAACCTTGCGTCCCGATCGCCAGTCTACTGCCAATCCCTTATTCCAAGTGCTGTTTGTCTTACAAAATGCCCCCATGCCGCCCTTAGAATTGCCCGGGTTAACCCTCAGTCCCGTGGCAGTGGATACCGGCGTCGCCCGCTTTGATATCGCCCTATTCTTAACGGAAACAGAATCAGGAATTACGGGAAAATGGCAGTACAACGCTGACCAATTTGAGGCGGAGGCGATCGTCAAGTTTTCTCATCATTTTGTTACCTTACTCAACAGTATTTCTAATCAACCCGATAGTCATTTGAATTCTCTTGACTTCATCCCGGAATCTGAACGAGAACAACAAGCTATGCAAAAACAAGCGCGGAAATCCCTGAAATTAAAAACCTTTAAAGCGGTACAAGCGCAAACCGTTGATTTATCCCCAGAACGATTAATTAACACCGAGTATTTAACCCCCGGGGAAACCTTTCCTCTAGTCATTACTCCCCGGGTTCCTGAACTGGATGCAGTGGAATGGGCGATTCATAACCACGAGTTTATCCAAACGCAGTTGCAGCGGCATGGTGGCATTTTATTCCGCAATTTCGGCTTGCAGACTCCGGAAGATTTTGAACAATTCGCCCAAGGAATTTGTCCCCTATTGTTTGGGGATTATGGGGATTTGCCTCGGGAAGGAATCAGTAGTAAAGTTTACGGTTCCACTCCCTATCCCGCAGATAAGGCTATCCTCTTTCATAATGAAAGTTCTCATCTCCATTGTTGGCCCTTAAAAATCTGGTTTTTCTGCGCTCAACCAGCCCAAGAAGGGGGCGAGACTCCGATTGTGGATTGTCGGAAACTCTATCAACGTCTCCATCCTAAAATCCGGGAAAAATTAGCTCAAAAACAGCTTATGTATGTCCGCACTTTTACGGAAGGATTAGATGTCAGTTGGCAAGAATTTTTCCATACCACCGATCGCACTGTAGTTGAGAAGTATTGCAATCAGGCGGGAATTCGCTGCCAATGGTTGCCGGATAATGGATTAAGAACGGAAAAAATTCAACCGGCGATCGCCAAGCATCCGCAGACGAGAGAATGGGTATTTTTCAATCAAATCCTGTTACATCATATTGGCTGTTTGGATGCTTCTGTGCGTGAATCATTACTTTGTTTGTTTGGGGAAAATAAATTACCCCGCAATGTGTATTATGGAGATGGTTCGGTCATTGAAGATGAAACAATTTCTGAAATTGCCACCCTTTATCAAGACTTAGCTGTAACATTTTCCTGGAAAAAAGGAGATGTGGTAATGTTAGATAATATGCTGGCTGCTCATAGCCGTAATCCCTTCGTCGGACCCCGTAAAATTGTCGTGGCAATGGGGGAAATGGTGCAGCGAGCAGATATTCAATTCCCAACTCTGGAGGAAGCTCATGCACAGTAATCATCAAGCCGGATTTCGGCTTTCCCCCCAGCAAAAACGCCTGTGGTCCTATCAGTCTGGAAATCCGGCTTACCGCGCTCAATGTAGCGTTCTCATCGCCGGACAGTTCAACCTGGAACGCTTACACTCCGCCATCCAAACTGTGGTGAATCGCCACGATATTTTGCGGACTCAATTTCGCCGCATTCCGGGGATGAAAACTCCGATAATGGTGGTTGACAATCAAATGGGGTTTCATTGGCAAACCCTTAACTTAAGCGCGGTTTCATCCGAGGATGCCCAAGCCAAAATTCAGGCTATTTTTACGGCAGAACAATCTCTTCCATTTGACAGAGACAAGGGTTCTCCCCTGCGAGTCTGTGCTATCACCCTTGCAGCAGATCAACTGCTGTTAATGGTTAGTATATCGGCTTTATCTGGGGATAATGGAACCCTGAGAAATTGGGTCAAAGAACTCAGTCTTGCCTATTCCGATAAATTGGATACCTCCCCCGATGAAGAGGGGGTGCAATATGTTCAATTCTCGGAATGGCAGCATGAATTATTAGGGGATGCAGGGGACGCGGAATCGGGTATAGCCTATTGGCAACAGCAAGATTTTTCTGCCTTAGAACGGATGAAGCTGCCGTTACAAATCTTCCCACCAATTGAGAAACCTTTTACCCCGAAAAGTTACCCCTGGATGATGGACTCTCAAGGGGTAACTCAACTTCAAACCTTAGCGCAACAGTGGGAAATTTCTCCTGCCGTCTTATTGCTGACTTGTTGGCAGATTCTCCTCCATCGACTCACTGGAGAATCAGAGATTATTGTTGGGACGATTTATAATATTCGTGATGACTATGAGGAATTAAAATCCGTCTGCGGATTGTTGAGCCATGGCCTGCCTGTTCGTCTCAATTTTACATCAGAATTGCCCCTACAAACAGCAGTAGATTTAACCGCGACATCCTTATCTGAATCGGTGGAGTGGCAAGACTATATCCATAGCGAATTTTTGGAATCTAAAGGGTTATTATTCCCCATTGGATTTGAGTTTATCAGCCTCCAGGAACCCGACTCAGTAGATGGAGTTTCTTTTTCTATCACCCAGCAGTTTACCCACAGTGAGCCATTTCAAGTTAAATTAACTGTTAGAGAATGTCCTGATGGATTACAGTTTGAATTAAGTTACGATAAAAATTACGTTTCAGCCGATTATATCCAGCAGTTATCCGAACAATTTCAAACCCTTTTAACTCAGGCGATCGCCCATCCCAATCAAAACATTTCTCAGTTACCGATTCTCCCGGAACAACAGCGACAATTTCTCCTGCAACTGAATCAAACTGATAAGAGTTACCCCATCCAAGGGGGGATTCATCAATTATTTGAGGCAGCAGTTAACCACAGTCCGGATGCGATCGCCTTAGTCTTTGAAGAAACCCAACTCACTTATCGCCAATTAAACGAACAAAGCAATCAACTGGCACATTCTCTCAAAAAATTGGGGGTAGGTCCCGATGCCGTGGTTGGGATCTTGACCCATCGTTCTCACCTGCCTCTCGTCGCCATGTTGGGGATTCTCAAAGCAGGAGGCGCATATCTGCCCTTAGATGCCGAATTACCATCAGAAGCTCTATCCCTGCGCTTGCAGGACGTTCAGCCGGTAGCTGTAGTGACAGAACAAAGCCTATCCCATCGCTTGGACTGTCCCTTTGTCTGTCTAGATGGAGAAACCCTGGGGGGAGAAAGTATCGAAAATTTAGCCCCAAGTGCGACAGAGAACAACTTAGCCTATATTCTATTTACCTCCGGTTCCACGGGACAACCGAAAGCGGTAGCGATCGCCCATCGGCAAATCCTCAATTACTGCTATGCTATTCAGGAACGGCTAAATTTAACCACTCCCGCAAGTTTTGCCTTAGTCTCTACCTTGTCCGCAGACTTAGGAAATACAGCAATTTTTCCGGCCTTATGTACCGGCGGCACTTTGCATATTATGTCTAAAGTGCGGTCCTCGGACCCTGATGCATTAGCCGCATATTTCCGGCAGCATCCCATCGACTGCCTGAAAATTGTCCCCAGTCATCTGATGGCCCTGTTAGGCGGCGATCGCCCCGGTGATATTCTGCCTCGGCAATGTTTGGTCCTCGGAGGGGAAACCGCAACTTGGGAGGCAGTCGCCACCATCCGCAAATCGGCCCCCCATTGCCGGATTTTCAACCATTACGGACCCACAGAAACCACGGTAGGGGTCCTGACTTATGAAGTGCCGCAAAACCGTCCTGCCTACGCGAAAACGGTCCCCCTGGGGAGCGCGATTGCCAATACCCAAATTTATATCCTGGACCGTCATCAGCAACCTGTCCCCATTGGCGTCACCGGGGAATTGTATATTGGAGGTGCAGGAGTGGCGCGGGGTTACCTCAACCGTCCCGAACTCACTCAGGATAAATTTATCCCGAATCCCTTCCACACTTCCCAAGAGACTCACCTCTACAAAACCGGCGATCGCGCCCGCTATCTCCCCGATGGGACGATTGAATTTCTGGGACGGGTTGATGAACAGGTGAAAATTCGCGGGTTCCGCATTGAATTAGGGGAAATTGAAACAGTTCTCACTCAGCATCCCACAGTCCGCGAGGCAGTGGTCACTTTGCGAGAAGACGAACCGGGAAACCCCCGCTTAGTTGCATACTTAGTTCCCTTTGGAAAGCTGGAGACTGTGGCAATTCGGGAATTTTTGGCCCAACGATTGCCCGAGTATATGATACCCGGGATGTTTGTTACCCTAGAACGCTTGTCTCTCACAAATAACGGTAAATGCGATCGCCGTGCCCTGCCTGCCCCAGATACTCAGTTGGCAACCGTAGAGTATATTGCCCCCCGCACCCCTGTGGAAGCGGCGATCGCCGGTATTTGGTCGGAACTGTTACATTGTCCGAATATCAGCATCCATGATGACTTTTTTGCCCTCGGAGGTCATTCACTCCTGGCAACCCAGGCAATATCCCGATTACGGGCCACATTCCAGGTAGAATTACCCCTGAAAACCCTATTTGAAGCCAGCACTCTCGCCACTCTCGCCAAATGTATCGAACGGGCAATCCAAGCGGAACTCGGCTTAGAAATCCCGGCAATTGTTCCCATGTCTCGGGGGGAAACTGCGCCGCTATCCTTTGCCCAACAACGACTCTGGTTTTTGGACCGCCTAGACCCCGGCAGTCCGTCATACAACCTCCCTCGCGCCGTTCGGATTACCGGAAAACTGAATCCCACTGCCTTAGAACATTGCTTCACGGAAATTGTGCGCCGTCACGAAATCCTGAGAACTCAATTTGTCTCGCTTAACCGAAATCCGCTACAGCAGATTATACCCGCTACTCCCTTTAACCTCCCGGTTATCGACCTGCAAGGCTTATCCCCGGAGGATTCTGAGGCGCAAGTGCGACGTATTACGGAAGCCGAAGCCCGCCAAGGCTTTAATTTGGAGAGCGATCGCCTCCTGCGTGGTCAACTGTTACAATTGGGTGCAACCGAATGGGTATTGCTGTTTACCCTGCATCACATTGTCTCCGATGGTTGGTCTACCGGGGTGCTGATTCGTGAACTCGCCGCCCTGTATCCAGAATTTTCTGAAGGTAAGCCCTCTCCTCTCCCGGAACTTCCCATCCAGTATGCGGATTTTGCCCTCTGGCAACAAAATTGGTTACAAGGTGCGATTCTTGAAACCCAGTTAGGGTATTGGAAAGAGCAACTCGGAGGCAGTCTGCCGGTGTTGGAGTTGCCCACTGATAAACCGCGTCCCCCGGTACAAACCTTCCGAGGAAACAACGTATCTCTCACCCTCCCCCCTGCTTTGAGTGAGTCACTCAAGCAGCTATCGGGGCAGCAAGGGGTCACTCTATATATGACCCTATTGGCCGCCTTCAAAACCCTGCTGTATCGCTATTCTGGACAAGCAGATATTCTGGTCGGTTCTCCCATTGCCAACCGCAACCACGGGGAAATAGAACAGTCCATCGGCTTCTTTGTCAATACCCTGGTCTTACGAACGGATCTGTCAGACAATCCGAGTTTCTGCCAACTGATAAACAGAGTGCGAAAGGTGACTTTAGGTGCTTATGCACACCAAGACTTACCCTTTGAGAAACTGGTAGAAGCCTTACAGCCTGAGCGTGATTTGAGCCGTCACCCCCTGTTCCAAGTGATGTTTATCTTCCAGAATGCCCCCGTCACTCCCCTGGAATTACCGGGTTTGACCCTGGAACCGTTAGAACATGAAAATGGTACGGCGAAATACGACTTGAGTTTATATGTGCGAGAAACCGACGCCGGACTAGAAGCTACCTGGGAATACAACACCGACTTGTTTGAACCCGCCACCATTCAACGGATGCAGGGACATTGGCAAACCTTACTAGAGGCCATCGCAACGGCCCCAGAAACTCCGATTTCTCACCTGCCTTTGTTGACTCCCACCGAGGAACAACAGTTACTCATCCAGGGCAATCAAACCCAGGCGGATTATCCCCAAACTGCCTGCTTGCATCACTTGTTCGAGGCCCAAGCGCAACGGACTCCGGATGCGGTGGCGGTAGAGTTTGCGGGGGACCGTCTAACCTACCGGCAACTTAATATAAAAGCCAATCAGTTAGCACATTACCTACAGGAATGGGGAGTGCAACCGAATCAATTAGTCGGACTCTACATTGAGCGATCGCTCGATATGGCGATCGCCCTCTTAGGCATTCTCAAAGCTGGCGCGGCTTACCTCCCCCTCGACCCGGCTTATCCCTCTGAACGATTACAATTTACTCTAGCTGATGCGGGAGTGTCTGTCTTACTCACTCACCAGCACTTAGTCCCTAAATTACCCACTGACCAGGCGCGGGTGTTCTGCTTAGATACAGATTGGCGGACCATTGCCCCATCTAGTCCAAAAAATCCCCGCAGCCCAGTCCAGGCCGAGAATTTGGCCTATATTATCTATACTTCTGGGTCTACAGGTAAACCCAAGGGGGTAGAAATTTCTCATCGGGCCTTAGTCAATTTTCTCACTTCTATGCAGCGACAACCGGGACTAACGAGTGAGGATATCCTATTATCCGTCACGACCCTATCTTTTGATATTGCTGCCCTAGAACTGTTCCTGCCCCTCATCGTTGGCGCTAAACTGCTTCTAGTGAGTCGAGAGGTGGCAACGGATGGAGTTCGGCTGGCACAAACCCTCAACGCTTCTGGCACAACTGTGATGCAGGCCACTCCTGCCACTTGGCGGCTGCTACTCGCTGCTGGGTGGGAAGGCAGCAGCAGCCTGAAAATCTTCTGTGGGGGAGAAGCCCTGGATAGCACCTTAGCCCAACAGTTGCAGGAACGTTGTGCTGAATTGTGGAATATGTACGGTCCCACGGAAACAACCATTTGGTCTCTCGTCTATCGGGTAGAAAAGTTCCGGGGGATGGTTCCGATTGGACGGGCGATCGCCAATACTCAGGTTTACGTCCTGGATAGCCACTTGCAACCCGTTCCCCTCGGTGTTCCAGGAGAATTGTATATTGGGGGAGATGGGTTAGCCCGGGGGTATCTGAACCGTCCGGAACTGACCCAGGAAAAGTTTATTTCCAATCCTTATCAACCGGGTTCTCGCCTTTATAAAACCGGGGATCTAGTGCGATATTTGGCCGATGGCAATTTGGAATTTATCGCCCGAATTGATAACCAGGTCAAACTTAGAGGCTATCGCATCGAGTTAGGGGAAATTGAAGCAGTCCTCGCACAACATCCTCAAGTGCAGCAATCTGTGGTGGTTTTGCGGGAGACACGACTGATTGCCTATTGGGTGAAAGCCGCCACTGAACTAATTTTGCCCGATTTAAAAGGGTTTCTAAAAACCAAATTACCGGCCTACATGGTGCCTGCTGTCTTTGTCGAGTTAGAGACCCTGCCTCTCACGCCCAACGGCAAAATTGACCGCAAATCACTGCCAGTACCGGATTTTACAGGACCCAAAGAAACCTGGGTGGCACCGCGTACCCCCCTAGAAATCCAACTGGCTGAATTATGGTTAGAAGTGCTGAAAATTGAGCGGAGTGGACTGTATGACAACTTCTTTGAATTGGGCGGACATTCCTTGCTGGCAACCCAACTGATTTCGCGAATCCGGGAAGTATTTCAGGTGGAATTACCCCTGAAAACCTTATTTGAAGCCCCGACGATCGCCCAATTAGGGGAAGCGATCGCCCAGGGACAAGCCCCGGTGAAAGTACCGGCGATCGCCCGGGCATCGCGGCAGGGACGGCAGCTAAAGCGTTCCGAATTGAACTAAGGGTATAAGGTAACATTCAGGAGAGGGTGCAATGGTTATGGAACTGAATCAGCAGATGCAACAGTTAGACGAAGAGGTGACAATTTTTCCGCCCTCTTTCGCCCAACAGCGACTGTGGTTTATCGATCGCCTAGGGGTAGCAAACACGGTATATAATATCCCCGCAGCAGTGCGATTGACTGGGGAACTGGATGTACTGGCCCTGGAAAACAGCCTGCAAGCGATCATTGATCGCCATGAAGTCTTCCGGACCGGATTTGCTCTCACGTCCGGGGAACTGGTCCAGGCGATCGCCCCAACAGTGGAGTTCACCCTCAACCGGATCAACCTTCAGCATCTCCCAGAATCCAGCCGCGAAGCCCAAGGGCAAAAACTGGCTGAAACCGAGGCAAGCCAGGGGTTTGACTTGTCGCGTCCGCCCTTGTTGCGAGGGACGCTCATTCAACTGGGTGATTGCGATTGGATGCTCGTTCTCACGATGCACCATATCATCTCCGATGGGTGGTCCATTGGCGTCTTGATTCGGGAACTCAGCACTTTGTATGCTGCCTTTTTCCAAGGTAACCCCTCCCCGTTGCCTGAACTTCCGATCCAGTATGCCGATTTTGCCTTGTGGCAGCGCGACTGGTTACAGGGAGAGGTGTTAGAGGCACAGTTAACCTACTGGAAACAGCAACTCGGCAGCACTCTGCCGATGTTAGACTTACCCAGCGATCGCCCCCGTCCCCCAGTCCAGACGTTCCGAGGGGCGAGTCACAGCTTCCAGTTACCCAAAGCTCTCTCGAACTCTCTCCAGGCATTGAGTCAGCAACAGGGAGTTACTTTATATATGACCCTGTTGGCGGCTTTTAATATCCTGTTGGCGCGATATTCGGGGCAGAAAGATATACTTGTTGGTTCCCCCATTGCCAATCGCACAAGCCAGGAACTCGAACCGCTAATCGGCTTTTTTGTAAATACCCTTGTCTTACGGACTGATTTATCGGACAATCCCTCGGTTGTGGACTTGCTGGGGCGGGTGCGGAATATCGCCCTGGATGCCTTTGCCCATCAGGATTTGCCCTTTGAGAAGCTGGTAGAAGCGTTGCAGCCCGATCGCGACTTGAGTCGTCCCCCGTTATTTCAAGTGATGTTTGTCCTCCAAAATGTGCCAACCTCTCAGGTGCAGTTACCGGGACTCTGTATGACCCCTGTGACACTCCAAAATAGCACCGCTAAGTTTGATGTAACCTTATATATAACCGAGACAGAAGCGGGACTCAAGGCGAATTTAGAATACAATCGTGACTTGTTTACCCCGGCAACGATGGCCCGAATGGGGGAACATTTCCAGAACCTGCTAACAGCGATCGCCGCGAACCCCCAGCAGCGTCTCTCAGAGTTGCCCTTAGCGAGTCCGGCAGAACAAGCGCTACTGATGGACTGGAACCGTACAGAGGCCGATTATCCCCGTCACTGCACGATCGCTGACCTATTCGAGGCGCAAGTAGAACAGACTCCCGATGCTGTCGCCCTAGTTTGTGGCGATCGCACTTTGACTTATCGAGAACTCAACCGTCAGGCGAATCAACTCGCCCATCTGTTACAGCAGTCGGGAGTCGAAAGTGAGACTATTGTAGGGATTGCCATTGAGCGATCGCTGTTAGCCGTAGTCGGGATTCTCGGGATTCTCAAAGCAGGGGGCGCGTATCTTCCCCTTGACCCCGCTTATCCCCAAGAACGGTTAGCCTTTATGTTAGAAGATGCGGGAGTCACTCTGTTATTGACTCAGCAGCATCTATTAACCCTTTTACCCGTTCATTCTGTTCCGACAATTTGTCTGGATGGTGAAGGAGAAGGTTTAGGAAAACAGAGTCCTAAAAACCCTCAGCGTCAACAGACTTCCGATGCGATCGCCTACATTGTTTACACCTCCGGGTCTACTGGCACTCCTAAAGCCGTTCAAGGTCTCCATCGCGGGGCTATCAATCGATTTGCTTGGATGTGGAAAACCTATCCTTTTGCTCAAAATGAGGTCTGTTGTCAAAAAACTTCCTTAAATTTTGTAGATTCCGTTTGGGAACTGTTTGGACCACTACTGCAAGGGATTAAAACGGTAATTATTCCGGATATAATTGTTAAAAATCCCCAGAAATTTATCGAAATTTTGGCCCAAGAACAAGTTACCCGCTTGGTTCTCGTTCCCACATTCCTGCACGTCTTGCTAGAAACTTATCCCGATTTATCCCAACGACTGAACGCTTTAAACTTTTGGATTACCAGTGGAGAAGCCCTGTCTCAGGATTTATTGCAATGTTTTAGAAATAGCCTGCCCCATAGTCTATTATTAAATCTATATGGATCTTCGGAAGTGTCCGCCGATGTGACTTATTATGCGTCTCATCCGGGGGAAATTGTTCCGGAGAGAGTGCCGATTGGTCGTCCTATTGCTAACACTCAAATTCACATTTTAGATGAAGCATTCCAGCCCGTACCCCTCGGAATCCGGGGTGAGATTTATGTAGGGGGAGAAGGATTGGCTAGAGGGTATCTCAACCGGCCCGCACTCACCGTAGAACGCTTTATTCAAATGCCTGAAAATGATTCCCCGGGGGTGCGTCTTTATAAAACTGGGGACTTAGGTCGATATCTCCCTGATGGCAATATTCAATACTTAGGACGCCAAGATAATCAAGTCAAAATTCGCGGATTCCGCATTGAATTGGCTGAAGTCGAAACCGCCTTAAGAACCCATCCCGAAATTCAGGATGGAGTGGTAATAGTCCGGGAAGATGAACCGGGGAATCAAAGATTAGTCGCTTATTTAGTTTGTCAGGAAAATGGCAAGAATTTAAGTAACAACTCCTGGCGGGAATTCCTTCTAAAAAAGTTACCAGAGTACATGGTTCCCACGGCTTTTGTTCACTTGGAAGCCCTGCCGTTAAATCCCAACGGCAAAGTCGAGCGCCACGCCTTACCCAAGCCGAGTCACCTGGCTATTCACTCCGGGGGAAATCATCAAGAACCCCGGACAAAAATCGAAGAAACCATCGCCTCGGTTTGGAAACAACTACTGTCTATTGAACGAGTAGGAATCCACCATAACTTTTTTGAAATGGGCGGCCATTCGTTGCTGCTGATGCAAGTTCATCACCAATTACAAAAAACTTTGAACCGTGAATTTCCTCTAGTCATCCTGTTTCAATATCCCACAATTGCTACTTTAGCGAACTATTTTGTACCCCCAGAAGATCCGGCGACAATTCATCACCCAAGTCAGGACAGGGCCACCCATCGGATTGCATCGATGAATCGGCGCAAACAACGGCGAAACTCTATTAAAAATAACGAACCCTATTCTAACGGTTAATTCCAAATCCCCACTCTAACCCTTTGTAAACTTATCTGGATTTAATAACTCCCATGCTTCAAATTCATCCTGTTAATTCCTCTATTGATGCTTGGACTCCTTCTATTAAAGGGAGTATCCTCAGCCTCTTTGATCCATCCCCCCAGGCAGAAAACTGGGAAAAAGATGTTGATGAACAAATTTTAAAAATAACTTATCAATTTTTGCGGCAAATAGAAGCCACTAGCGATATTGAGCTTCATGACCTAGTTGCTCAATTTAAAGAATTTCATATTCCGGCTGAGGCGGCAAATTTTGAAGATTATTTGGAGAGTTTAACGAAAACCATCATCCCTCATTCAATTCATACGTCATCCCCGCGTTTTATCGGTCACATGACCTCGGCATTACCTCATTTTATGCGCCCCCTCGCTAAACTGATGACTGCCTTGAATCAGAATTTAGTGAAGACAGAAACCGCTAAAGCATTTACCCCTTATGAACGGCAAGCATTAGGTATTTTGCATCGATCGCTGTATCAGTTCCCCGATGAATTTTACGAAGGCCACCTGCAAAATTCCCAGAGCACTTTGGGGATGGTTGTTTCCGGGGGAACCAGCGCTAATTTGACCGCCATGTGGTGTGCCCGTAATAGCTCATTGGGGCCGAAGGGTGATTTTAAAGGCATTGAAAAAGAAGGGTTAGCGGCTGCTTTGAATTTCTATGGATACCAAAGACAAGTGATTATCGGTTCGAGTTTGATGCACTACTCCTTTGAAAAGGCAGCAGATTTATTAGGAATAGGCAGTCAAGGATTAATTAAAATTCCTGCCGATCGCCACAACCGAATTGATTTGGATTGCCTGCGGGAAACCGTAGCCCAATGTCGTGCCCAAAAGCAACATATTATCGCCATTGTTGGCATTGCTGGAACCACAGACTCAGGCGGAATCGACCCCATCGAAGAGATGGCAACGATCGCCCAAGAAACAGGGGTACATTTTCACGTTGATGCAGCTTGGGGAGGACCGTTAATCTTTTCTCAACAACATCGCTATAAGTTAGCAGGAATTGAACAAGCGGATTCAGTAACCATTGATGCTCACAAACAATTATATGCACCGATGGGGATCGGCATGGTGATGTTCCAAAATCCCCAACTGGCAAAGGCGATTGAAAAACACGCTTGTTATACAGTGCGGGAAGGGTCAGCAGATTTGGGTCAGCGATCGCTGGAAGGGTCCCGCCCTGCCATGTCCCTGTTTCTGCACGCTGGATTGCACGCGATCGGGCTAAAAGGGTATGAATTCTTAATTGATGAAGGCATCCGCAAAACTCAGTATATGGCTGAACAGGTGCGATCGCGTCCGGAATTTGAACTCTTAGCAGAACCGGAAATTAATCTATTGATTTATCGTTACATCCCTCAAGAATGGCGAGAATTAGCCATAGCAGGGGAGTTAACAGAAACCCAAAATAAAGCCATTGATTTAGTCAATGAACAGTTACAAAAAGCCCAACGTCACGCGGGACGCACGTTTATCGCCCGCACGATTACTCAAACGACTCGGTATCGACCCCGTTCGATTGTGGCATTACGGGCAGCTATTGCTAATCCTCTGACGACTGAAGCCGATATCGATGCTGTATTAGAAGACCAAATTGCTCTCATGACCCGTTTAAATTGAGCCTAAACTTAGATAATTTCTCCCTTAGCAGTGTAAAAAATAGAACCCATGAATAACTTTTCTGAACCAATAGAAAGCCTAGATGCGATCGCCATTGTCGGGATGGCGATTCGGTTTCCGGGTGCCAATTCCCCCGAACAATTCTGGCAAAATTTAGAACAAGGAGTAGAATCTATCTCCTTTTTCTCCGAAGGTGATATTGTTGCAGCAGGAATCGACCCAGAATTAGTCCAAAATCCCCGCTATGTTAAAGCCCGTTCTATCTTAGAAAATGTAGAACAATTTGATGCCAAATTTTTTGGATTTACCCCCCGAGAAGCGGCCATCACTGACCCCCAACATCGCATCATGCTTGAATGCGCTTGGGAATCCTTAGAAAATGCCGGATACGATAGCGAAACCTATCCTGGGCGAATAGGAGTATATGCCGGGATGGGATTAAGCAGTTATTCTTTATTTAATTTATATCCCAACCGAGATTTAATTGAATCAGTCGGAGTCTTTCAAACCTTAATTAGCAATGACAAAGATTTTCTGCCCACGCGGATTTCTTATCAATTGAATTTACGCGGTCCTAGCGTTAACGTTCAAACCGCTTGTTCTACCTCTTTAGTAGCGGTGCATATCGCCTGCCAAAGTTTGCTGAATGGGGAATGCGATATGGCTTTAGCAGGCGCTGGTAGCATTCGAGTTCCGCAACAATCCGGTTATTTATATCAAGAGGAAAGCATTCTTTCCCCCGATGGTCATTGTCGAGCTTTTGATGCTAATGCCAAAGGGACCGTATTCGGCAATGGGGCGGGAATTGTAGTCTTAAAACGATTGGAAAATGCCATTGCCGATGGGGATACAATTCGCGCCATTATTAAAGGATCTGCCATTAATAATGATGGGAATTTAAAAGTAGGTTATACTGCGCCCAGTGTTGCCGGTCAAGCTGAGGCGATCGCCGAAGCAATGGCGGTGGCAAATGTTGCGCCAGAAACCGTTAGTTATATCCAAACTCACGGGACCGGCACCGCCTTGGGAGACCCCATAGAAATCGCTGCCCTTACCCAAGTTTTCTCCGGCCATACTGATAAAAAAGCCTGCTGTGCGATCGGTTCAGTCAAGAGCAATATCGGTCATTTGGATACTGCTTCAGGAATTGCTGGATTGGTTCAAACTGTGTTAGCCCTCGAACATCAAGCGATTCCCCCCACTTTGCATTTTGAATCACCTAATCCTCAAATTGACTTTGAAAATAGTCCATTTTATGTTAATGTGAAACTATCACCATGGCAATCCGGAGAAACCCCCCGTCGGGCGGGAGTCAGTTCTTTTGGAATTGGGGGTACAAACGCTCATATCGTCTTAGAAGAAGCGCCGGTTACTAACAAAAAAGCACAAAACAGCCGCCTACCTCAACTGTTAGTTATTTCTGCCAAAACTGCATCTGCCTTAGAAAAATCCACCCAGAATTTAGCAGATTATTTAAAAGACCATTCCCATTGCAATTTAGCCGATGTCGCCTACACCTTACAAGTGGGACGGCGGGGATTTAATTATCGCCGGATGGTCGTTGCTGAAACAGCGGAAGCGGCAGCAACGGCCCTTTCTAGTCGAGAACCCCAGGGCGTATTTAGCAGCGAATGTACCACCGTTAATCCCCCTATTACCTTTATGTTCCCCGGACAAGGGTCACAATATGTGAACATGGGACGGGGACTCTATGAAAATCAGCCAGTTTTTCGAGAATGGGTGGATCGTGCCTGTGAACTGTTGTTGCCTCACTTAGCACTTGATTTACGGACCTTACTCTATCCCGAACCCGGCACCGAAGCAGCCGCAACGGAACGACTCGCACAAACCCAATTCACCCAACCGGCTTTATTTGTCGTCGAATATGCCATCGCACAACTCTGGAAAGCGTGGGGAATTCAACCCACTGCGGCGATCGGTCATAGCATCGGCGAATATGTTGCCGCCTGTCTTGCCGGGGTGTTCTCCTTTGAGGATGCCTTAGCGTTAGTGGCAGTCCGAGGACGACTGATGCAGCAATTGCCGGGGGGTTCTATGTTGGCAGTTTGTTTATCGGAGGAGGAAGTGCGAAAACATCTGGAAGAAAGCCTTTCCCTGGCAACCATTAACAGTCCCTCTCTGTGCGCTATTTCCGGGAAAACCGAGGCGATCGCCCAATTGGAACGACAACTCACCGAAACCGGCGTCACCTGTCGCCGTCTGCATACCTCTCACGCCTTCCATTCCCCGATGATGGAACCGATTTTAGATGAATTTCGCGATCGCGTTGCCCAAGTGAGACGAAACGCCCCGCAACTGCCGTTTATCTCCAATGTCACTGGCACTTGGATCACCCCAGAAGAGGCGATCGACCCCAATTATTGGGCGACTCATTTGCGTCAACCTGTACAATTTTCTGATGGGATTGCTGAAATATTAACCCGAGAGGATTCTCTTTTTCTGGAAGTGGGACCGGGACGGACTCTGAGTACCTTAACCCAACAACAAGTTAATCCAAAATTTCCCCGAACGATTCTAACCTCTCTGTCTCATCCCCGAGATGGACAATCGGATTTAGCCGTTCTCTTTTCAACATTAGGACGCCTCTGGTTGGCGGGAGTTAACATTGATTGGATGGCATTATATGGACAAGAAAAACCTAGCCATGTTCCCTTGCCAACCTATCCCTTTGAACGCCAGCGTTACTGGATTGACCCGCCCCAATTCACTCGGCAAAATCGTTCTATCGAACCCTTCCAATTTTTGCCCAATACTGAAGGGACGATGGAGGTAGAACCTAATTACAGTAAGGGGAGTAATTCTAGTTATATTGCTCCCACAAATGAACTCGAACAAGCCTTAGCCGAAATTTGGCAAGAATTGCTAGGCTTCGAGAAAGTCGGGATTTATGATAATTTCTTTGAACTCGGGGGTCATTCCCTCTTAGCAACTCAATTACTATCTCGAATTGCCACCACATTAGATGTAAAAGTACCTATGCGTCGGTTAATGGAAACCGCCACCATTGCTGAGTTAGCGGTTGCAATTGAAGAAGAATTGATTGCTGACTTGGAGGGTTTAAGCGATGAAGAGGCGGAACGATTGCTGATTCAATCTTAAGTTAAAAACAAAGCAATACCCTGTCCCCACGAAAATTATTGTCCTGTTTTATCTCTAAATAATCCCCATGTCTGAACAAATTAACGCCGAAAAACGCTCTCAACTTTCCGCCGCTAAACAAGCCTTATTAGCCAAACGGTTGCGCGGTCAAGTAACTGCTGTTAACAAAACAAAAATTCAGGAACAAAAGACTGTCAATTCCCTGCCTCAAATTGCACCCAATCCAGAAATCCGGCATCTGCCCTTCCCATTGACGGATATGCAACAAGCCTATTGGATTGGTAGAAATAGCTTTTTTGAATCGGGCAATGTTTCCATTCATGCTTATTTTGAAACGGACAGCCAAAACTTGGATTTAGAGCGCTTTAATCGGGCATGGCAACGGTTGATTGAGCGCCATGATATGTTAAAGGCAATTGTGCTGCCGAATGGTCAACAGCAAATTTTAGAAAATCTCCCCCCTTATGAGATTAAAGTCTTGGATTTGCGGGGAAAATCCGAGGAGGTGATTGCCGCTGAATTGCAAGGGGTGCGCGATCGCCTGTCTCATCAAGTTATTCCCTCGGACCGCTGGCCGTTATATGAAATCTGCGCCTCCCAGTTAGGCGATCGCCATTACCGTCTCCATATCAGTATTGATGGCATATTCTTCGATGCCCGTAGTTACCAAATCCTCTCCAAAGAACTGATCCAACTCTACCAGGACCCGGACTGTGAACTGCCTCCTTTAGAGTTGTCATTCAGAGATTATGTGCAAGGATTGCTAGACCTGCAAACCTCGGAAATTTATCAAAAGTCTCTCACTTATTGGCAACAACGGATTCCCACTTTACCCCCGGCCCCAGAACTGCCCCTCGCCAATACTGGCGCAGCGCCCCAGGGTTCTCAGTTTGTGCGCCGTCGGTCCACATTAGAGGCAGAGATTTGGCAAAAACTCAAAACCCGGGCGGCGCGAGCAAATGTTACCCCGGCTGGATTGTTACTGGCTGCTTATGCGGAAGTTTTGGCAACCTGGAGCAAAAATCCCCGGTTTACGATTAATGTCCCCCGGTTCGATCGCTTTCCCCTCCATCCCCAAGTCACTCACCTGATCGGTGAATTTGCCTCCTTTACCCTGTTAGAGGTAGATTTTTCCGAACCTAACTCTTTTGAGGTGAGGGCGAAGCGCCTCCAACAGCAACTCTGGCAAGATTTGGAACATCAATATGTGAGTGGGGTGCGGGTCTTGCGAGAACTGGCAAGGTATCAAGGGAATACCCTCGGGGTCACCATGCCAATTGTGTTTACCAGTTCTCCCCAAGATGTGGACGGGAAGGAAACCCGCCCCATTGATGCCCCGGTGGACTTGGGGGCGATCGCCTACAGTCTGGCCCAAACCCCGCAAGTCTGGCTTGATTTTATGTATCGTGAGAGCAATGGCGCGTTAATTTTCAACTTTGACGCCGTGGAAAATCGGTTCGCCCCTGGGGTCGTAGAAGCCATGTTCCAGGCGTATAACCAGCTACTCAGTCACCTTGCTGAGGGAGAGGAAGGCTGGCAGGAAATTGGCCGATCGCTCGTTCCCGAGGAACAACTCCAGCAACGCGCCGCCATCAACGCCACCGATGCCCCGATTCCCGATAAAACCCTGTATCAGTTGTTTTGCGATCGCGTTCAAGAAGCGCCAGAACAAATTGCTCTCACAACCTCCGACTCTACCCTGAGTTACGGGGAAGTTTACCAGCGATCGCAACATCTGGGATATCACTTGCGGGAGTTAGGGGTGCGTCCGAATACCCTAGTCGCAGTGTTCATGGAAAAGGGATGGGAGCAAATCGTCGCTGTATTGGGCATTCTGGCAGCAGGGGCGGCTTATTTACCCCTAGACGCGGAATTACCCCAAGAACGCCTCGACTATCTGTTGCAGGATGCGGGAGTGCAGCAAGTGTTAACCCAGTCCCAACTCATCGGAACTCGCCTATTCCCTAACGGGATTCAGCCGATTTGTGTCGATGGACAAGATATATCGCGTGCCAACCCTGCACCATTACTTTCTGTCAATACATCGGATGATTTGGCTTATGTAATTTATACTTCAGGGTCTACGGGCCTACCGAAAGGGGTGGCAGTCGCGCATCGGTCCGTAGTCAATACCGTAATTGCGACAAACCAGCGCTTTGAGATTACCGCCTCCGACCGGGCGATCGCCTTAACTGCCCTGCATCACGACTTATCGGTATTCGATATCTTCGGCATCTTGGCGGCGGGCGGTACTCTAGTGATTCCCGATGCCGCCCAACGGCGAGATCCAGCCCATTGGTCACAGTTGCTGCAACAGGAACGAGTCACGTTCTGGAACTCAGTCCCCGCCATGATGGAGATGTTACTGGAATATACTAGCGGCCAATGTAGTCTCACATTTCCTAACTTGCGTCTGACAATTTTGGGGGGAGACTGGATACCTGTTGCCGTTCCCAGTCGCCTAAAAGCGGCTGCGCCGAATGTGCAACTTGTGAGTATTGGCGGCCCTACGGAAACCACCATTTGGAATATCTGGTATCCCGTGGAAACTCTCACCCTGCAACAGAAAAGCATTCCCTACGGCAAACCCATTGCTAATAATCGGTATTACATTTTAAATGATGCTTTAGAAGACCGTCCCGTATGGGTTCCCGGGCAAATGTATTGTGCTGGAGTTGGACTCGCCCAAGGGTACTGGCACAATGAAGCAAAGACCCGGGAAAATTTCATCACCCATCCCCGGACCGGGGAACGACTGTATCGCACAGGAGATATGGGACGGTATTTACCCGATGGTAATATCGAGTTTTTGAGCCGAGTAGACTTCCAAGTGAAGATTCGCGGCCATCGCATCGAACCCGGGGAAATCGAATCTACGCTGATTAAACATCCTGCTGTGCGATCCACCGTGGTGGTGGCGGTGGGCGAACGTGCCGATAACAAGCAATTAGTCGCCTATGTTGTTCCCGAAGCTGCGCCCACTCCGGAACTGGCGGAGGAACTGCGCCACTATCTGAGTGAGAAACTGCCGCCTTATCTGGTCCCGGCGATGGTGATGATTCTAGAGGCGCTACCCTTAACCCCCAATGGCAAGGTCGATCGCCGGGGATTACCCACCCCAGAACATCTGGAACGTGCGGATACTTTTATCGCCCCTCGGACCGCGACTGAGGAACAATTAGCTCAAATTTGGCGAGAGGTGTTGAACTGCGATCGCGTGGGGATTCGAGATAATTTCTTTTTTGAGTTAGGCGGACATTCTTTATTAGCCACTCAAGTCATGTCCCGGGTGCGTCAATCTTTTGAAGTTGATGTGCCTTTAATGCACTTTTTTGAAACTCCCACGATTGAGGATTTTTCCTTAATTATTACTCAGAAATTAGCAGAACAAGCCGATAGCGATTTATTGGCGCAAACCCTCACAGAATTAGAGGAACTCTCCGATGAAGAGGTGCAATTTTTGTTAGCTAATTCTAGCGTTGCTGCTTCCTAGTCTGTAAAAAATTGTAATATTCAGCCTGCGGAGGCAGGCTTTGTCCGTATAGCCCCACCCTTTAGGGTGCGGGTCTTCCAGCCCTATCAATATTTATCTCCTCAAAATCATGAGCGATATTTCTCAACGCATTGCTTCCCTCTCTCCTGAAAAACGAGCTTTATTGCTGCAACGATTACAACAAAAATCCCAGGGAACGGCGTCAAACAATGCGATCGCCTGTCAACCCCGATCAACCGATACCTTTATCTCCTCCTTCTCTCAAGCGCGGTTATGGTTTCTCGATCGCCTAGAACCCAACAGTTCATTTTATAACCTGCCTTACGCCATTCGTCTGACTGGCATTCTCCATATCCCGGCCTTAGAACAAAGTCTCACAGAAATTGTCAGACGCCATGAAGTGATTCGCACGACGTTTAAAGAAGTGGCTGGGGACCCCATGCAAATGATCAACCCCGCCCAACCTATCACCCTGGCAAGGATTGACCTGCGCCAGGTTCCCCCATCGGAACGGGAAGCGGAAGCGTTGCGCCTTGCCACTCGGGAAGCCCAGACCCCTTTTAACCTGACTACCGGGCCATTGCTGCGATCGACGTTATTGCAGCTAGATGATACGGAGTATATTATTCTATTTACCCTTCATCACATCGTCTCCGATGGCTGGTCTACCGGCGTAATTATCCGGGAGTTAGCCCCGTTGTATCAAGCCTTCTCCCAAGGCAAACCCTCTCCCCTGCCAAAATTACCCATCCAGTACGCGGATTTTGCCATCTGGCAGCGCGGTTATTTACAAGGTGAGGTGTTAGATGCCCAGTTGTCATACTGGAAAGAACACCTAAAAAATGCCCCGGCAGCCCTGGATTTACCGTGCGATCGCCCCCGGGTTGCGGTACAAACCTATCAAGGCGCAACGGAATCAACCCGCCTCTCCAAATCCCTCACAGAAGCCCTGAAAGCCCTTTCCAAAGCCGAAGGGGTCACGTTGTTTATGACCTTGTTGGCCGGGTTCAAAACTTTACTCTACCGCTATTCCGGCCAGGAAAATATTATAGTTGGTTCACCGATCGCCAACCGCAACCGGGCGGAAATCGAAGAGGCGATCGGCTTTTTTGTCAACTCTCTGGCCCTGCATACGGACCTGGGAGGCAACCCCACGGTTCAAGAATTGTTGCATCGGGTGCGCGATGTATCCCTGGGGGCTTACAGTCATCAGGACTTGCCCTTTGAAAAATTAGTGGAAGAATTACACCCGGAACGAGATTTGAGCCGATCGCCCATCTTTCAGGTGATGTTTGTCTTACAAAATGCCCCCACTACTACCCTGCAACTCCCCGGAATCACCTTACAATCCCTCGCCATTGAACGGGGAACCACTCAATTTGACCTGAGTTTGAGCGTTACCGAATATCCCGAAGGACTCGCCGCCTCCATTGAGTATAGTACGGATTTGTTTGACCGGGAGACCATTGTGCGAATGCTGGGGTATTTACAAACCGTTTTAGAAGCAATGGTGGCGGACTCGACCCAGAGAATTAGTGAGATTTCCCTTTTAACTGAAGGAGAACGCCATCAACTCCTGATGGACTGGAGTAATGCCGGACGCTTGCGATCGCAGCCCGAACCCCTGGAAAATCGCTGCATTCATCATTTGTTTGAAACCCAGGTGAACCAGTCCCCGGATGCGGTGGCCGTCCAGTTTCAAGACAGTCATCTCACTTACCGAGAACTGAACGCCAAAGCCAATCAACTGGCGCATTACTTACAAGGGTTAGGGGTTGGACCGGATATTTTGGTCGGGTTATGCTGCGATCGCGGTTTAGAAATGCTTGTGGGGCTGTTCGGCATTCTCAAAGCAGGCGGTGCCTATTTACCCCTAGACCCTGCCTATCCTCGCGATCGCTTGCAGGGGATGTTAGAAGATGCAGCCGTGCCGATTTTGCTCACCCAGCAGCATCTCCGGGATAAATTTACCCCCTTATCCGCCCCGGCAGTTGCCCTAGATGCGGATTGGCAGGCCATTTCTGAATGTAGCAGTGAGAATCCGATTACGGCGGTCACCCCGGACCATTTAGCTTATGTGATTTATACTTCAGGTTCCACGGGCAAACCCAAAGGAGTCGCTATCCCCCACCGGGCCTTAGTTGCCTATACGCAAGTTGCCCAAACTGAATACGGAATTACCCAGGGCGATCGCTTGTTACAGTTCGCCTCCATCAGTTTCGATACCAGTGCAGAGGAAATTTATCCTAGCCTCACTTGTGGCGCGACCCTGATCTTGCGAACTGAGACGATGATTCAATCCATCGCCGAATTCTTCCACCAGTGCCAGGATTGGGCGATTACGGTTCTGAATCTGCCCACCGCTTACTGGCACGAACTAACCGCACGTCTAGCGGCTGAAAGCCTCACTTTACCCCCATCGGTGCGACTGGTGATTATTGGCGGAGAGAAAGCCCTACCCGATCGCCTGAAAACCTGGCAGCAGCAAGTCGGCAAAACCGTACAACTCCTGAATACTTACGGGCCCACAGAAACGACTATTGTTGCCACAAAGTGCGATTTATCCCAGATAGAGGCTGGTAATTACCGAGAAGTCCCGATCGGCTATCCCCTCCCCCATACGGAAATCTATGTTCTCGATTCGCACTTGCAGCCGGTTCCCATCGGCGTTCCCGGGGAACTGCATATTGGGGGGAAAGGCTTGGCGCGAGGCTATCTCAACCGTCCTGAACTCACAAGCGAGAAATTTATTCCCCATCCCTTTAGCACTTCCCCCGGAGACTGCCTCTACAAAACTGGGGATTTAGGGCGATGGCTGCCTGATGGCAAATTGGAGGTCATCGGACGTAGCGATCGCCAAGTTAAACTGCGTGGATATCGGATTGAACTCTCGGAAATTGAAGCCACTTTAGCCCAACATCCTGCCGTTTGGGAAACTGTGACTATCGTCCGAGAAGATATCCCTAATCTCCAACAACTGGTGAGTTATTTCGTTCTGAACCCCCAGTTTAATTTTGAGTCCCAAGTCTCTATTCTCATTGATGAACGCTTTTCTCAATGGCAAGTCGTTCATGATGATGAAAACTTCAATGAAACCGATTCTGAGTGGGATTCAACCTTTAATATTAGTGGCTGGGATAGCAGTTATACCGGCCTACCCATTCCCGAATTGGAAATGCGAGAATGGGTAAATAATACCGTCACCCGCATTCTCGATTTACAGCCCAACCGCGTCCTAGAAATCGGATGCGGGACCGGATTAATGCTCTTTAAAATTGCCCCTCACTGTAGCCAATATTGGGGCAGTGACTTCTCCCCCGCTTCCCTGAATCATATCCGGCAGCAGTTGGCCCAACCCGGTCAAAACTTGCCGCAAGTCAAGTTATTAGAACGGATGGCGGATAATTTTGACGGCATGGAATCTCACAGTTTTGATGCAGTGATTATTAACTCGGTTATCCAATATTTCCCCACCGTTGATTACCTCTTACAGGTCATTAAAGGGGCCATTGAGGCCGTCGCCCCAGGTGGCGTAATTTTCCTGGGAGACTTGCGAAGCTACCCGCTTTTAGAAGCCTTTCATACCTCGATTGAGCTTTATCAAGCCCCCGCTTCCCTCTCCATTGACAAGCTGCAACAGCGTATCAACAAACGAATCATTGAAGAGGAAGAACTAGCGATTTCTCCGGAATTTTTCCGCGCCCTCAAGCAGCAGTTTCCCAAAATTAGCCGGGTAGAAATTCAACCCAAACAGGGGATTTATCACAACGAACTCAACAAGTTCCGTTATGATGTCACCCTGCATTTAAGCCCTGAAATTCTGGCAGTTCCTCCGTATTCCGAGTGGGATTGGCAGCAGGAGAATTTAACCTTGGATTCTTTGCGCGATCGCCTAGATTTTGATCGGCCCAATATTCTCGCCCTGCGAACTATCCCCAATGCCCGGGTTTTAGCGGATATCAAAGCCGTTGAACTCCTCGCCACCTCATCAGACATTCAAACCGTTGACGGGTTACAAAAAGCCGTAAAACAGGCCATCTCCGGCATCGGAATTGACCCGGAAAACTTAGCAAAATTAGGAACAGAATTAGGATATGTAACGGTCTTCAGTTGGCTGAACTCTAGCCTTGATGGCAGCTACGATACCCTATTTATCCATCCAAATAAAGCCCCCATGATTAAGGGGAGTTGGGGGGATATCCTCTATGAAAATCACCCCATTTCTATCCAACCCTGGAACCGTTATACCAACAATCCTCTCCAGGGACAACAGCGCCGTCACCTGGTGGGAGAATTGCGCCAATACCTGCAACAAAAACTTCCAGAATATGCCGTCCCTTCCGCCTTTGTAATTTTAGAATATCTCCCCCTAACTCCCAACGGGAAAGTCGATCGCAAGGCACTCCCAGCCCCGGATAATTTTCGACCGGATATGCAAGGCACATTTGTTGCCCCCCGCACCCTTTTAGAAGAGAAAATTGCCCGAATTTGGAGCGAAATTTTAGGCTTAGAAAAAGTGGGTATTGAGGATAACTTCTTCGATTTAGGAGGACATTCTCTCCTGATTACTCAACTGTCGTCTCGGGTCCGGGACACCTTTACCGTAGACCTACCTTTACGGGATTTATTCGCCGTACCCACCGTCGCTGGATTAGCTCAACAAATTGAACGGGCCACTCAACAAGAGTCCCCGGTAGTCAATCCTATCTCTGTAAATTTTCCGGCAGAAATCTTACTTGATACCAGTCTTTCTCCCCTGGGTACTTTTGAATTCAATCCCAATCCGGCTCATATTCTCTTGACGGGAGCAACAGGATTTTTAGGGGCATTTTTGCTCGAAAACCTGTTGCAAAAAACTAATGCCGAGATTTATTGTTTAGTTCGAGCTTCTAATGCAGCAGAAGCAAAAAAACGGATTCAAAACAATCTGGAAATCTATGGATTATGGCAAGATTCCCTAGGGGAAAGAATTATTCCGTTAGTCGGCAATTTAGCTAAACCCCGATTAGGATTATCTGCGGAACAATTCCAAGCCCTCGCCCATGAAATTGATGTCATTTATCATAATGGCGCATTGGTAAATTTCACCTATCCTTACTCAGCCGTAAAAGCGGCGAACGTGGAAAGCACCCTGGATCTGTTGAAATTAGCCAATCAAATTAAGCTCAAACCCCTGCATTTTATTTCCACCGTAGGACTGTTTAATTCGACGGCAACCGAAGCCGATGAACTGGCAAACATAGAACATTTAGAAGGGGGTTATATTCAGAGTAAATGGGTGGCGGAAAAACTCTTGATGACAGCGCGCGATCGCGGGTTTCCAATTAACATTTATCGACCCGGACGGATTACGGGTCATAGTCAAACCGGCGCTTGCAATATTAATGATTTCGTTCATCGGATTATCCAAGGTTGCATCCAACTCGGAAGTGCACCAAACTGGAATACAGATGTAGAAATGGTTCCCGTAGACTATGTGAGTCAGGCGATCGTGCACCTCTCCCAACAACCGGAATCTATGGGTAAAAACTTCCATCTGGTCAATTCTCAAACCTTGCCTTGGGGTGAATTTGTCTCCTGGGTGCGATCGCAGGGTTATCCCTTAGAACCCGTGACTTACCCCCAATGGCGGGAACAGTTACATTGCGCTGCATCCACTTCCACGGACAATGCACTCTATCCCCTGTTATCTGTTTTTTCCAATGCAGGAAGCAGCGATCGCACTACCACTTCCTCTCCCGTGCAAATCGGCGATCGCTATACCCAAACTGCACTGCAAGGAACGGATATTACTTGTCCTCCAGTCGGTGAAGAATTGCTAACCATTTACTTCAACTATTTGGTCCGTTCCGGGTATTTATCTAACCCTCAGGAACCGGCCCGAATTTAAACGATTTCCTCATCCCTAAATTAATCCGCTAACCCTAAAACTGTGCCGGTTATCCCCCTTAAACCCTTTCATTTAACCCATCATGAACGAACAACACCAATATCTAAAAACCTTCGCTCAAAACTACATTAAGCGCACCCAAACCTCCAAAAAAATGGCCCAAACCTATCGCCCGATTTTAGCGGATATTCGGGCAGGAGGTCAGTTCCCAATGCCGTTTAAAGAAATCTTTTATCCTATTGTTGCTACACGGTCCCAAGGTTCTCGAATTTGGGACATAGATGACAATGAATATGTAGATCTAACAATGGGCTTTGGAGTGAATTTATTCGGTCACAATCCGCCCTTTATCCAATCCGCTATTCAAGAGCAATTAGCTAAAGGAATTCAACTCGGTCCTCAATCGGAAGATGTGGGAATCGTGGCGGAAATGATTGCCGAAATGACGCAAACTGAACGAGTTGCTTTTAGTAATACGGGCACCGAAGCCGTGATGACCGCCATTCGATTAGCGCGATCGCAAACGGGACGTCCTAAAATTGCCTTATTTTCCGGTTCCTATCATGGTCATTTTGATGGAACTCTTGCCATTGCTTCCCCCGACTCTCCCCCTCATGCTGTCCCCCTTTCTCCCGGCATCCTTTCCAACTTTATCGCCGATGTTTTAGTGTTGGAATATGACCATCCTGACTCCTTGGAAATTATAAAATCTCAGGGTCATGAATTAGCTGCTGTTCTCGTCGAACCCGTCCAAAGTCGCCGTCCAGAATTGCAACCCAAAGCCTTTTTGCAAGAACTGCGCCAAGTGACCCAAGAGGCAGGAATTGCCTTAATTTTTGATGAAATGGTCACCGGATTTCGCATTCATCCCGGCGGTGCCCAAGCCTGGTTTGGAGTCCAAGCCGATATTGCCACTTATGGTAAAATAATCGGGGGAGGGATGCCCATTGGAATTATTGCCGGAAAAGCCGAATATCTGGATCGAATTGATGGCGGAATTTGGAACTATGGTGATGATTCCTATCCGTCCGTAGAACCGACCTTTTTTGCCGGGACCTTTTGCAAACATCCCTTGGCGATCGCCGCAGCAAAAGCAGTTCTAACCCATCTCAAAGCAGAAGGTTCCACCCTTCAGGACCGTTTAAATCAACGCACTTCTGACTTTGTGACTGAATTAAATGCCTACTTTATCAATAATTCTGTCCCGATTCGCATGGCAAATTTTGGCTCACTTTTCGGTCCCGTTTCCGGCGGAAATACCTCCAATTCAGGACCCTCAATGGCGATGCAATTACTCACTTATCACCTGTTTTATCAAGGGGTAATGATTCGCGGTGGCAATGGATTCTTATCTACCGCTCATAGTGATGATGATGTACAATTTATCATCACGGCAGTTAAAAACAGTGTGGCTCAATTGCGAGAAGGCGGGTTTTTACCAGCCCCCACCGTGAATCCGGCTGAGTTAAGCACCACGAAAAGTTAACCCCATAAAGATTTATAGCATTTTCCGGAGTTAGAAGGTATAGTTTTAGGGAGTGCGAGCATCTTGCTGGCTATTTTTCTGGAACAAGCATCTTGCTCCCTACTTTTCCAAAGTAAGCCAAATCCTCGCACTCCTAATAATTATCATCATCGTTTTCCCTCGCCCGAGTGGGAACCATTATCCGTTAAAATTAATGTAAACAAGGCATTAACCTGTCCCTATAAATTATTGATCACACGCTTAACCCGTACAAATGAAACGCATAATAGCTAATTCTTGGATTCCCTATTCTAAACCCAATTCTCATCTTCCTTTGCGCTTATTTTGCTTTCCCTATGCCGGGGCAGGTGCTTCCATTTTTTGTCCTTGGACTGCTCAATTAGCCCCCGATATCGAAGTGGTTCCCGTGCAGCTTCCAGGACGGGAAAATCGCCTCAGCGAACCTCTCTTTACCCAAATTTCCCCTTTAGTAGAAGCCCTCAGCTATCATTTACTTCCCTATTGCGATCGCCCCTTTGCATTGTTCGGACATAGTGTCGGTGCATTAGTTGCATTTGAATTCGCTCGCTACCTGCGTCGTCATGATTATCACCAACCCCTACACCTGTTTATTTCCGGTCGTGAGGCTCCTCAGCTTCGTCCTTCGTCACCCCCCATTCATCCCTTGCCCGATCCAGAATTCATAGAAAAATTGCGTCAATACAATGGGATGCCGGATACTCTTCTCCAAAACCCAGAACTTATGGCATTATTCATTCCGATTCTAAGAGCAGATTTAGCAATCAATGAAAACTATAATTACTATTCCGAAGCCCCGCTCAACTATCCTATTTCTGCCTTTGCCGGATTAGACGACTGCGAAGCAACTCAAGAAGAAATGGCCCCCTGGAGTCAAGAAACCTGCCATCAATTTACATTAAATCTAGTTCCAGGTGATCACTTTTTTATTAAATCTCAACCCCTTCCAATTTTAGCGGCGATTTTCCAAAAACTTACCGGCGTTATAAAACCTGAAACCTAGGTTTCTTAAGCTATTCAATGCCTGCTTTATAAAACTTAGACAAACCCGGACATGGCTGGATATTGATGTTTATTTCTTGCTTCGTCCGGGACTGTCGGCAGCACCCTATCCACAAGTGTCATCGTCAAAGCCCGGCGATTTTTCTAAATTTATACTGGCATTCCAATCTTTATCAATTGTCAGACCACAGTTCTGACACTGAAAAGTCCGTTGATTTAACGGCATTTTTTGTCGAACATTGCAATTAAAGCACAGTTGACTGGATGGATAAAATCTATCTGCAATTATCAATTTTGATCCATACCGTTCTGTCTTCTAAATCAGTTACCGACGGAATTCTTAAAATGAAGCATCAGCAATAAAACCGGCCAAGCTATGATTTTTTCCACATCCCAGACACCTTCAAATCTTCAATGATTACTGGGTTGTAGTTCTTAGCTAAAAAAGTAGTCAGTTTATGAATTGTGTCCCCTCGAATGTTCGCTAATTTTTGATGTATTTTTTGAACTTTTAAGAGACATTTATGTCAATTTTTTGAGCTTTTGAATATTCAGGTTTTACATGAATAGTAAAAGCCTTATATATTTTTTGGTACTTGACAGGTGGACAGAAAGTTACCATAAAAATTGCCCTATCATTTTAACGCCCGCTGTCATTTCCTTAATCAATCATCTGTTTACAGCTTTGTGCCAGAGTTGAATGAATGCCAAGGATGGTACTTTGGGGGACTCCTCTGGGGGGCTGGAGGCAGGCGATCGCCTGCCTCCAGCCCCCCAGAACAGAATTGTCTAATAAATTTAAGTTGACCACAATGCAGCCAACCAAGCTAAATAGTATCCAGGCTAACCTTCCTTAAAAAAAAATCCCATCCTACTGATAGAGCAAGCAATCACTCTTCAGTCTTTACAATTAGGAAAACAAATAAAAAGGCATCCAGTGAAGGAATCAAAACAATGAGCATCAACCGAAGTGGTTTATAACCCTGCGCCAAAGGTACGAGGGGAGTTAATCTGGTTTACGCCCGGTAAAAAGCATAAGTACGATACCATCATAGCAACCACCCCTAGAACCCCGATCGCCATTCAGGAATATATCAACAACCAGAATATCAACTGGATGAAAAAGCACAGCGACGAACAATACCAGTCGCCAAACGTAAACAAATAGAAGTATCATATGTACAAAACAAAAGCTTATTCTGCTGCCAGTGCGACATCGCTCCTAGCCTCCGATACCATCCCCAGGCGAGATCCCCACGAACACGACGTCCAGATCGAAATCCTCTTCTGCGGCATCTGCCATTCCGACCTTCATTCGGTGCGCAACGAATGGAACCACGTCATGCCTACAGTCTATCCCATTGTCCCGGGACATGAAATTGTCGGACGTGTTACCCAAGTTGGCTCCGCAGTTACCAAGTACAAGCCCGGCGACCTCGCTGCTGTCGGCTGCATGGTCGAGTCAGACGGGACCTGCCCCCATTGCCAAGAGGGTTTTGAGCAGTTCTGCCCAAATCTGACCCTCACCTTTAACTCCCCGGACAAGTACCTAGAAGGTGTTACTTATGGGGGCTACTCCGATAGCATCGTCGTCAATGAACGCTTCGTTTTGCGCGTTCCCACCAACCTCGATCTCCCCGGCGTCGCGCCGCTCCTGTGCGCTGGGATCACAACCTACTCCCCCCTGCGCCACTGGGGGGTTACCAAGGGCAAGAAAGTTGGGGTAGTCGGTCTTGGCGGATTAGGACACATGGGCGTAAAATTTGCCCATGCCTTCGGGGCTCACGTCGTTGTTTTCACCACCTCCCCTGACAAGACGGAAGACGCCCTCCGCCTCGGTGCCGATGAAGTAGTCGTCTCCCGCAACTCCGACGAAATGCAAAAACAGGCTGGTAGCTTTGATTTTATCCTGGATACCGTCTCGGCCACCCATGATATCAACGCCTATCTCAACCTACTCCGTCTCGACGGCAACATTACCCTAGTCGGCGCACCCGAAAAGCCTCTGGAAATATCCGCATTCAGCTTGATCATGGGCCGGCGCAGTCTCTCCGGTTCAAACATCGGTGGTATCCGTGAAACCCAGGAAATGCTCGATTTTTGCGGCAAGCATAACATCACGGCAGATGTTGAAGTCATCCCCATCCAGAAGGTTAACGAAGCCTACGAGCGACTGCTCAGGTCCGATGTGAAATATCGCTTCTGTATCGATATGGCATCTCTGAAATCGGAATAACCAGCGTTCCACCGCAGAACAGACGAGCAGATTGCCGTCACGTTCTACGGTGGGATTATGAGTGTTAGCTTTACTGGGGGCGATCGCAGCAAATTATGCACGGCGATCGCGGGTCATTTATCAAACTCTGCCCTTCTGGGACAGGGGAACACCAGAAGGTGTAAGGGTTTGCAATTCTTTGCAAAAAGAGGCTGGTTTCACCCATAAGATGAGGTTGTGCCGTCCCACAACATAAACGATTTGACCGGGAAGCAAGGTAATATTTTGTTTGACTTCATCTGATCTGGTCCTCTCCAATAGTATTCATGGTGATTGAGCAACCGCTGTGTTTCTTCTGGGTGAAAAAATCCGCAACTTTTACGGGTGATGGGTGGATTTGTAACATTCCTTTACACTCCGTCTGAGAGACACAGGGCGATCGCCCGACAACAGAGTTAGTGGGATTAAGCGAAAGCAAATATTCCTCTGTCGTAAAATATCTTCACCTGCTGTTTAAATCTGCTTTTGTTGTTTTAGTCTGCATAATGTTAATTGTCTAGCTCAAAATGTCCGGTATGATAAATTATGAACAAAATAGGGTGGGTTACATTCGCCTTACTCTCAATGGCTCTTCCAGCCACGGCGACCGAACTCCGGTGTGGGTGGCTGAAAAATCCAACTCCCGCAAACTGGTGGTTAACCGATAGAGATGCAACCTGGACTATTGGATTGCAGGGTGGATATCAAGCACAAGGAATAGAAAATATTCCTGACTTTGGCGAAGAATATGTCCGAACGAATAATAGTTATGGATACGGTTGCGCCTGTTTAGAAGTCATAACGGCTAACGAACGAGACCGAATTGTTCGGATTGAAAGTGGGGAAGCCTTGGAGTTGAGCGTTTGCCGCACTGACCCAGATTTACCCCCTATTCATTAGAATCTTCAGGTTGGTTCTGGTCTGCTCCTAGTTTGAGCTAACCTGATAACCGTTGCTCCGGCTCATTCAACAAAGGATGCTGTAGTATTTCTTTCCAACTGAACCCATAAAGTATGGACTTTTGCACTCCCTGTAGACACACCTCGGAATTCATCGGCGGCTGCACCACTTCACCCGGGCACTTTCATCAACCAGATGCCTCCAGCTCTTCCGACCCAAAACAGGTAACCTTTCGGCTGTGGCACTGTTCGAGCTTTTACTCACAATACTGGAAGCTACCCGTTGCCCTCCCCTAAATCATGATTGGGATAGAGGCGTGAAAGATGGAAGGCGCTTAGAGTAGGAACAATAATGAGGAGTAGCAAACAATGACGCGAGAAGTAACGGATACTGACGGGATAACTTGGAGCTGTGTTCAGGCTTATGCAGGTCTTTCAGATGAGCCGGAAAACCGGGAGGCGGCTCAAGTCAAGGGAGCCAGTGATTTGTATTGGGTGGTCTGCACTCCAGATGGTGGTGCAAAGTCGGTTCGCCTTCAGCTAGAGGGCGAGTGGGAAAAATCCTACTCCGACGAGGATTTGCTTGAGGTGCTCAAGGCGGAGCAACAGTCAGCTTGAGCTAGATTATTTTCGGGTAGAAAATCCACCGCTGCTGATAAAAACTCACTCAGCCTTGCAGCAGAGGTGGGTCGAGATGTGAGTGTTGTATAGAGTCTGCCCTTATCCCATCAACCAGTTCGGATCTAATCCTCAGTCCCGATCGCCACCCCAAAGCGCCACCACCGCCAAGGCCAGTTTCAGGGTGGGCGTGGTGCAGGATGGAAGGAACTTTAACCCGTATGAGTCTTGTGCTGCATTCGGTAACCCTAGTAGCCTCTGGGTAGTACACTCCATTAAGGGTGAAGGATTCTTTGCTCACAAACAGGACCTCATCCCTAACTATAGCAGTCCTAAATCAGTTATGTCATAGATCTAAGCCTGAGATCCTGGGTAGTGCGTAAAGCCTACGGCATAGCTTACGTGCTTTCCGCACAGGCTGTTGCGATCGCTGTGGGGCACAGCCTGTGCGGAAAGCCCAAACATCTTGCTCGCTAGTTTTGTTACCAATCACTTAGGACTGCTATAGTGGCCCTCATCATTGCCATTTTGAGTTCGGAATTCTTGGCCGCCCCCTCAAAAAACTCGCACACAATTTGTACCAGGGCCGCACTCTCTCCGAGGTTTTCTTCCTCCATAATTTTGATTACCGATTCAGGGAGCGTGTTTGTTTCTAGCGGGTCGTTCGGTTGCTCAAACTCACGGAAAAAGGCGTTTTTCAGACTCTTCAGGGTCAGTTACCATCACCGCCGATTAGCCAGGGAGGGTCAGATGCAAAGTAGAGAGCGAGACTCGTTAGTAACCTTTGTTGCCTGGGTGACATCCTCCATCGTTGCCAGTGGGGTATTAATGTTTGTACCTGAGTTACTGACTCGGGACTAGAATTTTTCTTCAGGGTTGACGGAATCGAAATAACGCCCTTATGGACCCAATTAAGTAAATTTAGGAAAAGAAAAATGGAAAATATAGCGTTTCTTAAGCGACTGAGATTTGGTTTTGGACGCACAGTACCCCTTTGGAAGAGGAAGTTAGGCCAATCGATTGGATCCCAGGAGACCGAAAACCGCCCCATTCAATTCCAAGTAGAAGAAGCGATCCACGAATGGGGTGAACCCTTCCGCGCTTATCTTTCCCTCTTTGATGATCCTTTAGGGGCGATCGCCTCTTTTGAAAACTCCTATGCGGGTGAATACGCCGATCCACACGACTTTGAACGCTACTACCCCGGGGGCCTCTCGGGATGTTGCTTCATCAAATCACCTCACGGGGTGTATGCTTTTCGTAAATTTTTTAAGGGGAAGTAAACAACAACGGGGTGTTTGAAGAAACGATGAAAAACAAAAACAAAGGGTGCAAGAAAAGTTAGTTTTGGGGAATGAGTTAACTTAAGTCACTACAGGCGTAAGCAGCAATTGCGGGAAGTAAAACTGAAAATTTGGTATCAATTTTCTTTATTAACAACTGGATTTAGGAAACTAAAACAAGCATTTGCAATAGGTAATGGAGGTGGCCTTTTCTATGGACTTTTTGGAGATTAGACGAGCAGGCCGTAGAGTTGGCGATCGCCAATCGTGAGAGTGAAGCGAGTACGGGTTTTGCCGAGGTAACTAGGGGCTAATACCAATTTTATTGGGAAGCCGAGGCGGACCATTTGTTCAACTAATTCTGGCGAGCCTGAATTAGGAGTTGAAACCACATTTGAGATCCAGATTTTTCTGGATGACTCGGATGCGATCACCGGGTGATCGAGGGGGTTCTTGATCGCAAATTTATCCCATCTTATGCCCCTTTTCCCGTCAGCCAGTAAGTGAGCATTTCGCCTTTTCCGCGAATGGAAACAGTTCCCCGTTCCGTCAATAAATAGTTACTTTTCAATCGCTGATATGTCTGTGCGGTAACTTGAATTTGACCGGGTAATCCTTGAGATTCCATTCGTGAGGCAATATTGACTGCATCTCCCCAGAGATCGTAAATAAACTTGGTGGTCCCAATGACCCCAGCGATGACAGGACCCGTGGCAATCCCGCAGCGAATTTGGAAGGGTTCCCCGGTTTGGGTTTGAAATTGGCCGATCGCCTGCTGCATATCCAATGCCATCTGGGCGATCGCTTCAGCATGATCGGGTTGTGGTGTTGGGATGCCACCCACCACCATATAAGCATCCCCAATCGTTTTAATTTTTTCTAACCCATGTTGGGTAGCCAGTTGGTCAAATTGACAAAAAATTTGATTAAGTAACAGAACTAATTCTGATGCGGACAGTTTAGCAGAGAGGGGGGTAAATCCAACAATATCCGCAAATAAAATACTCGCTTCATCAAATTGTTCAGCGATCACACTGAAGTTTTCTTTTAACTGCGCTGCGATCGCCTTCGGTAAAATATTCAGTAATAATCGCTCAGATTTCTCCCGTTCTAACCGCAACAACACATTTTGTTCTTCTAGTTCTTGTTGCAATCGACTAATTTTTAAATGGTTCTCAACCCGCGCTAAAACCTCTTCAAATTGAAAAGGTTTTGTAATATAATCTACCGCTCCAACTTTAAACGCCTTCACTTTATCCAACACATCATCAAGAGCGCTTAAAAAAATTACGGGAATATCCCGGGTTTTTTCTGCGGATTTTAATTGCTGGCACACCTCATACCCATTAATATCAGGCATATTAATATCTAGCAAAATCAGGTCGGGTGGGGACGCCTGTACCCCCATTAAGGCCATTTGACCGTTTAAGGCTTTACGAACCTTATATCCGGAATCAGTCAACATTTTGGAGAGCAGATTCACATTGTCAAGAGTATCATCAACGACTAAAATTTTGGAGTTGGGTTCATGAATAGGGTGGCTAGTCATTCGTCTGGATTAACTCAATAATTTTATCAAATCGTAGTTGAGTCACCAAATTGGTGAGGAGAGTTGCTAAGGCTGTATGGGAGTCGGGAATTTGGCTAATTAAGCAGGCGATCGCCTCATCATCCAATTCACTAGCCGCTTGATAGAGTTGAGTTTTCCACTCCGGCGACATTCCCTGCAAACATTCGGTTACCGTCAGGCAATCTCCTGGAAGTAAGAGAGAGTGACTACTCACCTGAGCACCCGAAATTTCTTCATAAAGATAACGCACCCCTAAATGTTCCGCCATTTTTTGAAAAATTACGTCTTCGCGAAATGGCTTACTGGCAAAATCATTACATCCTGCCTCCAAAACCATTGCCCGATTTTCTTCAAACGCGCTGGCCGTTAATCCAATAATAACCGGAATTGGCCCATTAGTCATCTGTTTAATTTGCCGGGTAGCTTCATAACCATCCATCACCGGCATTTGCATATCCATCCAAATTAGATCGGGTTGCCAGCTTTGCCACATCGTCACCGCATCTTCCCCATTCACCGCCTCGCGCACTTCAAACCCCAGCGGCGACAGCAGATTTCGCAGTAACAGACGGCTTTCCCACTTATCCTCAACTACCAGAATTCGATAGGTGGGTTGATTCGCCGCTAACCCGATCACCCGCTGGTTCGGTATCTCGGTCCCCGGAGTCAAGGCTTCTGCGGGACTAATTTTGATATTAAATTTAAAAATTGTGCCTTTTTCTAAAGTAGAACTAACGGTAATTTCACCCCCCATTAATTCGACGAACTGACGGCTAATCGGAAGTCCCAGACCCGTACCAGATTGCGACTTTCGGCCCGTTTCTGTTTGCACAAAAGGGTCGAATAATGTGTTAAGTTCGTCACCGCTAATCCCGGGTCCTGTATCTTCGATTTCACAAACTAAAGAAAGGGATAATTCCTGATCAAGCATTTCAGGATCTACGGATTTAATATCGGTTTTAACTCGGACCGAGATTCCCCCCCGTTCTGTAAATTTGATAGCATTTCCCAAAAGGTTTATCAAAACTTGCCGCAATTTACTTTCGTCCGTTTTGATGAACGGAGAGAGGTTAGGAGTACGTTCAAAAATAAGCTGTAAGCCTTTAGATTCAGCTTTAAGTTTAAACATTTCTTCCAGAGAAGTTAACAACCGATTCAGATCAAAAATGGTTTCATTTAGAGAAATTCGACCGGCTTCAATTTTGGACATTTCCAGCACATCATTAATCAGGGTCAGTAGATGTTCCCCCGCCCGAGAAATGATACCCAGATAGTCTTGCTGTTGAGGTTGGAGGGTATTGTCCCGATTCAGGATTTGCGTAAAGCCGAGAATAGCATTCAGTGGAGTTCGCAATTCGTGACTCATTTTTGAGAGGAATTCGCCTTTGGCTTTGCTGGCTGCATCCGCTGCTTCTTTCGCTTGTTGCAAGGCTAATTCGGCTTGTTTACGCTGAGTGATATCGCTGGCTGTGCCGGTTAAACCTAAGAGTTTTCCCTGAGCATCTTTCCGGATAATTGCATTAATCAAGAGATAAATTGGTCTGCCATCTTTCGCGATATCTATAGTTTCATATTGAGAAATTGAATGAGCTGATAAAATTTCATCGAATGCTGCTTGATCCGGAGTCTCTTTTTCATATTCATAAGGCTTGAATTCAGAAAAGTGACGGCCGATCATTTCTTCGGGTTCATACCCATAAATGTCCTTAACGGCTTGGTTAACAAAGGTAAAATAACCTTGGCTATTCATGGAGAATATCATTTCTTGAGAGGTTTCCACCAAGTCGCGATACTTCCGTTCACTTTCGGCTAATGCTTCTTCCGCTAATTTACGATCCGTGATATCGGTAATCGAGCCAACCATTCGGATTGTTTTTCCGGCTTCATTCCAGAGTGCCTGACCCCGAGCTAAAATCCACTTATAAGTATCATTTTTGCACCGCAGACGATGTTCCGTGGCGAAATAAGGCGTTTGACCACAAAAATGCTCTTTAATCGCCTGTAGGACCCAACTCACTTCATTAGGATGTATGCGATTTACCCAGGTATTTGAGTGGTTGAGAAGTTCATGATCTTCATAGCCAATAATTTCTTTCCATCGACTGGAAAAAAAGGCTTCATTGGTTTTTAAATTCCAGTCCCAGATTCCATCATTATTGCCTTGCAAGGCTAATTGCCACCGTTCTTCACTCTGCCGTAATTCCTCTTCGGCTTGTTTGCGATCGGTGATATCAACCACTAATCCATCCCAGAGAATACTCCCATCGGCTTGCTTTTCTGGGTTAGCATCTCCTTGGATCCATTTAATTTGACCCGATATAATCATTCTCCAAATAAAATGCCACGGTTCTAAGGTGGCGGCTGAGCGCATGATGGATTCTGTATGTTGTTCGCGATCGCCTACATAAATTTTCTCCAACAATAAAGATGTATCTTCCATCGCCGCTTCGGCTTCAATTCCATAAATCTTGAGGCATCCCGGACTGACGTAGGGACAACTGAACGTCCCATCAGGATGCATTTTAAATTGATAAATCATCCCTGGGATGTTAGCGGCGAGATTATAATACCGGGTATTGCTTTGTTGTAATTGTTGGGTGCGCTCTTGTACGGTTTGCTCTAACTTGCGAGAATATTCTTTTTGAGCTTCATACAGTTGGGCATTTTCTAAGGCGATCGCCGCTTGGGAGGAAATGAGTTTGAGCAATTCAACTCGCGACGGACTAAATGCACCAACAATTAAATTGTTTTCTAGGTACAGAATTCCAATGAGTTTACCTTGCCCTAAAATTGGCGTACATAAAACTGACTTTGGCTGAGTCGCTAAAATGTACGAATCACTGCTAAATTGTTCATTTTGGCTGGCATCGTTGAGAACGACATCTTCTTGCGTACGACTGACATAATGAATTAGGGACAGAGGTAAAAAAGAACTGGTTTCAATGGCGATCGCCTGTCGAACTGAAACCTCATTTTGTTCAATCGTACCTGCTGCTTCTATCACAAAATTACCCTTTTGGTTCAGGAGGAAATACCCCATTTGCGCTCCAGCATTTTCCAGCGCAAGACGCATCAACTTTGCCAGTAAATTATCAATGTTGACCTCCCCAATTAGAGTTTGAGACGCTTTAATGACCGTATTCAAATCTAAAAATACATCGTAACCGCTACTTTTTGATTCTGTAGATTTATTAGTATAAAGTGCTGTAGTTCTTACTTCTAGGGTTTTAGAGTTTAAGGAAGAAAATCGACGTTCTAAATCCTGAACTTTCGCTAATGCACCCCAACGATAGTAGCAAGAATGGGCTTTTTTTCGGTAAAATTCAGCAATAGGGTCTCGTCCAATTTGTTCATAAAATTCTGCCGCTAATTCGTAGCTGATCGCTTCTTCTTGGATATAGTTATTTTTTTGGGCCGTGGCGATCGCGAGGTCATAAAAATTCATTGCCTCTAACAGTTGTCCAAGAACTCGGGCTTTTTCTGCCTCGACTAATTCATACTTGTGTTGATAATTATCGGGCGCAAAACTGGCCCAGATTTTCATTTTATCTTGGTTAGTTTCCACTTTGAGCAGAATCTGCTCTTGTTCAGATTCTGATGCCTGGAGATACACAGCCAAAGCGGAGAGAGAATCATAAAAATAAAAGAGCGGCAGGGTATAAACCGCTGTTAACACCTCTAAATAGGTTGCAGCCATCCGAGCATTGATCACCGCCTTTTCAGGCTGCCGAAATAAATAACTTAGGATGAGTTTGTGCAAATATAAACAACAAAGGGCATAACGATCGCTGGCTTGTTCATGAAGCGATCTCATCATTTCTTCGTTATAAGCTATCCCGCTGAGGTTCACAGGATTGCCCGATTTATTTATTAAATTTAAAACTACCTGCCAAGATATTTGGCAATAAGTTAGGGTAGTTGTTTGTTTAAACTTTTCAAGCAAAGAACTATAAAATGCAATTTCCCCTTCCAACTTAGAGATTTCTTTGCCTGCAAAATATGAATTAATGCAATAATTGTAAGCAGAAAGACCTGCATATTCTAAGTCGCCATTTTCCAATCCACTTTCATAAGCCGTTAGCAAAGGTGGGATAGTTTCCTGAAGAGGTTCCTTCCAGACACCCACATTATTATTTACCACCATTAAAGTGCGGCATCTCAATTCTTTATTCTTGAATTTTTCTAAAACTTTTAAGGCTAATTGGCCAAATTGATGGCCGGTTTCAATATCTCCTACAATGCCACATAAAATTAGGCCGTAACAAGCGTAGGCATAAGCCGCTTCATCGGTATTGCCATAGGTTAGGGATAACTTAATTTCCTCAAATACAATCAACGGTAACAGCAGGGGCGCAACTTGATAGGCGGGGGCGATCGCGCTATTAAGAATCCGCATCGCCGCTTTTTGATGAGCCTCGGACATTTTAGGTAAATGGATTAAATCTTGCACATCCTTTCCCCTTAATTGGCTCGATACTTCCTTTAGTCCAACTTGAATATCTGCGAAGGCTGGCTGTTCAGGTAAATGAATATTTAACAATTCAAGCGCTTCTCGAGTATTTTCTAAGGCTTTCAGTTGTTGGCTGCAAGAGCTATAGGCTTTAATTCTAATTTCGTAAAAATTAACTTGAGCTAGGACAGATTGAGCTTGGACGAGACCAATTTTTACCAAATCCTCCATTCGTTCAAAATCTATATTGATGTAAGCCGCATAAGCCGCCTGAGTATGCAGTTTTAGAGTGGTTGCATAATCAGTCTCCCAGCTTTCTTGTTCTAGGAGTCTCACCCCTCCCTGAAAATAGGTATAAGCCAATTTATAAGCGTTGGTTGATAGGGCTTTTTGACCCGCCCTTAAATTCAATTGCGCTAGCTTTATTTTTTCTTGATGGTTTGTTATTAATTCATGACCATAGTTTAAATGATTAACAATTTCCAAAATATTTGCTTCTATATTTTCCGGGGACGCATTAGTTAATAAAAGACAAGCAATTTGCCAATGAGTTTGGTTTTTTTGGTTTTCTGGAATCAGCGAATAAGCAGCTTGTTGAACGCGATTATGTAAAAACTGGTAGCATACTTTTGCTCTATTCGGAGATTCTTCGGCCGGGGGTAGAGTATGAGTTTTGGCTAAGGGGAGAATCAATTCTTCTTGAAGGGCTTCCGACAAATCTCTAGCAGTTAGTTCAAGAGATCGCTCACTGACAATAGATAGCATTTCAATATCAAAGCAATTCCCAATACAAGCGGCTAGTTTCAAAGCCTTTTGGGTGAGGGGTTGCAATTTTTGAATTTTTCCAACCATTAACTCCACTACATTATCGGTTATCCCAATTTTTTCAATTCGGCTGATTTTCCAGTCCCAACTTTCTTTACCCCAATTAAATTTTAACAACTGGTCTTCTTCTAAAGATTTTAAAAGCTGGGTTAGGAAAAAAGGATTTCCATGAGTCTTTTTAAAAATCAGCTTCGCTAAACCGAAAGATTTGGCAGTAGTACAATTTAATGTCTCTGCCAGTAAGTCATTGACATCGTGAACATTCAATGGGATGAGATTAACTTCTCTTACCGAAACCTGGGTATTTTTGATATCCTGTAATGTCAATTCCACAGGGTGAGTTGCAGTTAATTCATTATTTCGATAAGACACAATCATCAATAAATGATGATTTTGATTATCGGTAATAACTCGTTTAATTAATTCGAGAGATGCTAAATCCGCCCACTGTAAGTCATCAATAAAAAGAATAAGAGGATGTTTTTCTTGAGTAAAAACATTAATGAATTTTTGGAAAACTAAATTAAACCGATTTTGAAATTCTGTCGGAGGCAGCGATACCAATGCCGGTTGAGGGCCGAGAATCAGTTCAACTTCCGGAATCACCTCAATAATTACCTGCCCATTTTCTCCGATCGCCCCTAATATTTTTTCTTTCCAGGCTTTAATTTGGGGTTCCTGTTCACTGAGCAGTTGCCGGACCAAGGATGCAAAGGCTTGAATCACCGCAGTATATGGAATATTGAGCTTAAATTGGTCAAACTTACCGCTAATAAAATAGCCTCGATATTTAACTAAAGGTTTCTGCATTTCCTGCACTAAAGCAGATTTGCCGACCCCCGAATACCCCGAAATCAGAATCAATTCAGTCGCCCCCCCACAGACTCGTTCAAAAGCCGATAAAACTTGGGCGCGTTCTTGGTCCCGCCCATAGAGTTTTTGGGGAATTTCTAGTTTGCCCGAAAAGTCTTTTTGTCCCAACTTGAATTCATCAATTTTTCCCTTCTCTTGCCATTGTTTTAGGCAATATTCTAAATCAGCCTTCAATCCAAAGCCACTTTGGTATCGGGTTTCTGCAGTTTTTGCCAGTAATTTCATCACCAAGTTAGAAACCGCCATAGGAATTTCCACAACCCGTTCACTGGGGGGAACGGGCATCCGGGCAATATGACAGTGGACTAGCTCGATCGCCTCCTGAGTTTGATAAGGTAATTCCCCCGTGAGCATTTCATAAAAAGTCACCCCTAATGAGTAAAAATCCGTGCGATAGTCGATCGCCCGATTCATTCGCCCAGTTTGTTCTGGGGACATATAGGCGAGGGTTCCTTCCAGGCTATTAGGATGAACTGCACCAGCCGTTTCTCTGGACAACTGGGAGGCGATCGCAAAGTCAATTATCTTTACCTCTAGACTCTGAGGATGAATAATAATATTACTGGGTTTAATATCTTTATGAATAATGCGATTTTGGTGAACTTCACCTAAAATCTGGGCCAGTTGAATCCCTAAATGTAAAAAAGTCTCAACGTCTAACGGTTGTTGCTTTAAAAATATTTTTAGAGAAACTCCCCCTGTATCGGGTAAAATCAAAAGGGGTAGATTTCTGCTCATTTCCAGACTTAAGGGTTCAATGACTCCCCCTAATTTTAAATTTTGGGTAATCTCATACTCGTGATGGAGTTGAGCGATATCCGCCGGACTGGGATACTCTGTCCCCAGGGCTTTTAAAATCACTGGCAATCTATCCGCTTCTCGAATCCCTCGATACACCACCCGTTTGCTATTGCGATAAATTTCTGCCCCAATCTGATAACCACTCAGTTCAATCATGTTTTTCTCCCCTGCCCCTTCGGTTATAAAATGTTAATTTGTATAGCTTGATGAAACGATCGCCGGCGGCGCACTTTGCAAGGCTAGTGCTAAACTCCCACTATCCCACAGATCGCTCTCTTGTTGCCACGCTTGGTGGGAAAATAGAGGCCACGGGATAAATTTTCTCTGCCAGGGGAGTCGTCACGGCTTATTCAAAAAAGGCCAGTTGTTTCTCTTGAATCGTCGGTACCAGTAGCGATCAATCCAAAAATTTATTTCCCCGTTCCCAGGAGGTTTCGGGACTGAACAGGCAAGCATGGCAAGCAGCCCAATGTAAGGATGAATTGCTCTGGGTCGGATTATGTTCCGCACAAAGTGTATCGGACGCCACATAAGCGCATTTGTTCCACAGCTGGGGCAAAATGGTAGCCGAAGGTGGGCGATTCTCCCAAATTCACCAACCCGCCTAAAGTTCCCTCACTATCAGCAGATGCCGTATAAATTAGCACTGCGGCTTGAGGGCCATTTTTATCTTCGGGTAATTAGACATTTCCAAACTTTACAAAATATTACCTAGTAAGGATTCTAGGATGAGCGGTTACTTTGCATTTGCAGTTAATTTTTACTGAAATATAGGGGTTTAAGGAGATTTGAGGGGAAAATCGCCAAATTGTCCTCGTTCATTAGTCGGTATATGCAGTTGACAAACTCTAAAGTTTAGTTAGGTAAAATTAAGGCGTTGCACATATGCGGTATGATTCCATCGGACAGGGGTAAGTCCTTCAATTGGGCAGGGGTACAGTCCTATGTTTCAGGTAGTAGAGAAGCAATCTGATAGAAATTCTTAACATTTCTACGGATTTTGAATAACATAAAGTTTTTCTATGGAGGCGGGCTAAATAATGCCTTAATCGCGTGTTTTCTCCTTCTACCCGAGTCATGTAGGGCTTGCTAACTATATGGTCAAGTTCATCAATGAATTGAGGATAAACTGCATAGCCATCCGTCACATAAAAAACATTCCCAGCCTCGAATGATTTTCCATAACGGTTTAAATATTTCTTTTGATCTATCCACGACCACAAAAGATAAAATACCTGGAAGCCTTTTATTTACAGCGGTCCAGACCCAGATTTTATGTTTTTTTTTACCCCCATAAGTCTGTAACTCATCAACTTGACAGACTTCAGGAATCTCTTGATAATCTGGGTCGGGTGGTAAATTATTGGCCGCAGCTTTTACCCAATTAATAACTGTGTTGTGACAGACTCCAGTTAGTCTTTCTATCCGTCGAAATCCATTCCCTTCAACATAGAGATGTAAACAGTGTCGTTTGACTTCTTCGGGATAACCTACGGGAGCATAGATGTCGATAAATTGACGCCCACAATCCTTGCATATATGGTTTTGTTTTCCTCTCTTCAAGCCATTTTTACTGATATTAGTGGACTGACACTTAGGACAAATCCTATTCTCTAGGGGTAGAGGCTACCCCCTTACCATACCATAGGTGTGCAACGCCGATGAACTGGTTCCCCCGACACAACCCCTTCTTAAAAACCTACCCAGATAAGCGGCAAACTTCTCCACCAGAGAGGTTTAGTCGCTTGCGTAAGGTCTTGATGAGGTCAGGAATCTGCAAGGTGGATTGAGTCATTTCGTTACTATAACCTGACCAGGCAATATACCATCCTTGATATTTTGTTAAGTTTTTGGGGCTTGGTCGAGATTGCACCGGCAGGAGGGGTTTGGACTGAGTGGCGATCGCCTCTCAATCAGGTTCCGTCGGATAACTTTTCCCCTCAACAGTTTTATAGGTTGCCACATTACTTGTCGTCTTGCCCAATTAATATCGCTGAAATTGATAGACTGAATCCCTCTGTGCATAAAAATTCAGGCTATTTTTAAACTTCTGAGCGACCCCTAACTGGGTTTGACAAATTAAATGTGGTCTTTTGTAATTTTGACAAATTAGATGTTGTTTCTTGTCAAAGGTATTGGCAGACGATTGCCTACGGCATAGCTGCGGTGTGCGGCAACTGTTTAATTAGAAATCAGATTGTCGGAACTGCGGGAGAAGCACCGACAACCTGATTGATGGCTGGGCAACATTAATTTTTCAACACCCTTTTAACGACATTAATCTGTCAAAACGACAAATAATGTGGCAGCGGCGACAAATAATGTGGCAAACGACAGCAGACGCCGCCAACGCTGAGTGCAATTTAGCATAAAACTGCCGGTGCTGCCACTTTAGCGACAGATAACCGTTGAGATGATCGCACGATGGCATCCGGTACGATTCTAAGGGCCCAGACTCGCGCTCTGCTTGGTTAGTTTGAAACTTGTTTTGCCTAGAACATCAGCCATTTTTTATCGCTTAAGTGAGGCAAGCTATTCTGGAGTGACAACAATGACTCGTAGGACAGGTTTTAACTCTAGCAAAAGAATTTAAGATGGGCATCAATGTAGCCTAATTGAACCAGTTATGTTATAGAGGATGAATACGAATTTAGGTATCCTCTGATGAAAAAATCTGCTGGATTTTGGTCGATTCTTGCGGCTTTTCCTATATTGCTAGTTCCCAATCTGACCCTCGCTCAAATCGTCCCCGATGCGACTTTGCCGGTTAATTCTCAAGTCACCTTTCAAGAGGCCACCGACTTAATCGAAGGTGGGACAACCCGCGGCACTCACTTATTCCATAGTTTTAGTGAGTTTTCCATTCCCAGCGGACGGACCGCGCATTTTGATAATGCACCCAATATTCAGACTATCTTCACTCGGATTACCGGAAATTCTATCTCAGAAATTGACGGATTGATTCGCGCTAATGGCACGGCTGATTTGTTTTTGCTTAATCCGAATGGGATTGTTTTTGGTCCGAATGCTGCGTTGGATATTGGCGGCTCATTCTTAGGGACAACCGCAGATAGTGTCCAATTTGCTGATGGGTTTGAGTTTAGTGCAAGTAATCCCCAGGTCAATCCGTTGTTGAGTGTGACTGTGCCGGTGGGGTTGCAGATAGGAACGAACCACCCACCCGGTACGATTCAAGTGCAAGGCGCTAATTTGACGGTTAAAACGGGAGAAACCCTCGGATTGTTGGGTGGAGATTTAACAATAGCGGGTAATGGTAATCCGTTGGAAACAAGTTTGACTGCCGGAGGCTTTCCCTTGGCGGTAGTCGATGGCATTTCCATTCCCACAACTCCAGGCGGACGAATCGAACTTGGCAGCATCTTGTACGGAAGTGTGGCGATTGATAAAAACGAACACGGATTTAGTTTAAATTATTCTGAACTTGAAAATTTGGGCAATATTCAGCTAATCAACGGAGCTACACTAAATACCAGCGGCACCGGGAGCGGTGAGATTGCAATTCAAGGACGTTTCGTGCGCTTTGTTGGGTCGCGCATTTTGTCGCTCAATACAGGTAATCTTCCCGGAGAAAATATCAGAATTAATGCAACTGAATCGTTTATTTTGGTTGGTACAGGAAATTTTGTTGAAAGATTTCAGCAGCTTGCCCGTATCAATTCAAGCCCTGTGGATTTTCAAAATGGTATTTATAGTGTCAGTTTTGGTTCCGGTGATTCGGGAAATATTTTGATAGAGTCTCCTCGTGTTTTTGCGGAAAAAGGAGCTTTCATTGCGTCCTCTACTACCGGGGCCGGTCAAGGAGGTTCTATCTCCGTCAATGCTTTACAATCAGTGGAGATGAATGCTTCCGCTTACCTCAGCGGAAATCGACTGGGTAGCACTGGAAATGCAGGAGATATTAGAATTAATGCGGGTTCTTTAAGGTTCACTAATTTAGGATTAGCGTTAGCAGGAACGGCAGGGAGTGGTGATGGGGGAATAATAGAAGTTAATGTTATTGAAACAGCCGAGTTTATTGGAACTAACGAATTTTTGTTGTTGTCAGCGCTAAACAATACGGGGTTATCGACTGCAACACTTAGCAATGCTAATTCAGGTGGCGTAAGATTAACGGCGAAACGGATGGTATTTCGAGATGGAGCGGCAATTGGAGCTTCTAATTTTAATGGGACTGGAGCAGGCGGAAATATCGAAGTTCTTGCATCTGAATCTATTGAATTTGATGGAGCCTCGCCCACAGGTCTTTTCCGCAGCGGTTTGTACGCTCGTGGCGGTGGAACCGGGCGCTCCGGCAACGTCAGCGTTGTCACCGATATGTTAAGCGTTCGCAATGGGGCGTTGATTACGGTCGGAGGTATCGAACGTGCTAGAGCCGGAAATATTGAGATATCAGCCACTTTCATTGCTCTGGAAAATGATGCTATCCTCACCGCTTCTGCTCAATCTGGCGATCGCGGCAATATTTTCCTTGATGCCGATAACATTCAACTGCGCGGCAACAGCGTTATTACGACCAATGCCACGGGCGATGCAACGGGTGGCAATATCTCCATTCGTACTCAGACGTTAACCGCCCTGGAAAACAGCGACATCAGTGCCAATTCGGTAGGCAGTTTTGGCGGGCAAGTCAATATCAACGCCCAAGGCATCTTTGGCACCCAATTCCGCCCTTTCCCCTCCGACCAAACCTCAGACATCACCGCCACATCCGAACGTGGGGCTGAGTTTAGCGGCATTGTCACGCTCAACACCCCCGGGCTGGACCCCACCGCTGCACTCGTCCCTCTTGAGACCAGCTTCCTTGACCCATCCGGACAGATAGCCACAGATTGTCAGGGAAACGAGAATAGTTTCACGGTGGTCGGTCGCGGGGGCATCCCAGGGAGTCCAACCGACCCGTTCTCAGAGACTAGGATTTTGACCGACTTAGGCAGTAGCCAGCACGAGCGTAGCATAACGCCCCAGTCGCGTACCCCAACAGCAACGGACGAATACCTCGAAGCTACTCAATGGCAGAGGAACGAGCGAGGTCAGGTTATTCTCGTCGCGGCGAGGCCGAATCGTCCTAAACTGGATGCAACCTGCGCTCAGTTGTCGGGTTCAAGTGTTAATGTTCCCTAAGTTTGTCTTAGTTTGGATGCGATAAGTGCCAGTTCTGCCGAATGAACCGGGCTTCCTTCTAAAGCGTTACAATCGGTTCGTTTGATGTGTTCAAAACATAATTGGGGCAAACTGATGAAATTCAGCAAGAAGCGCCGCACCACTATTATCCAACTTGTTCTCATTATCTTGTTAGTGGGTTTAGGCATCGGCATTTTAATCGAACCCGCCCCAGGGCAAAGCGACTTGCAAGGATTTGTGGATTCCATTGAATCAGTCGAGCAAGTCAAAGAAGATTTGCGCCAGACCTTAGAATTTCGAGAGGAATGTGCGGTTGGGAGTTGTGTAAATATGGCAGGAACCTCAATCTGTGAATCGGTGGCCGCTTTAGATGTCCAAGTTAACGGCCAAATTGTAGGGGGGATGACCTCGGTGGGTTCCGAGGGAAATATTCCGATTTCAGTCTCAGACTTAGAGCTAATGAAACTTATTTTTAGCCAGTGTAAACCCACGAACTATCAGTATTGGAATTACCCGATGATCCTCCACGTTTGGTACGTCCCGAGCGATGAGGTGGACCAGCAGGTTCGCCAGGGCTTGGGTTTGTCTCCTGGCCGAACTAGACAGTAGCCAATCCCCTGGGGAGTTGAGCGGCGAATCAGATAACTGGCGGAGGTGACAGTTTGGGAAGGAGTTGGAGGCGATTCTCCGAAGGAGACGCTTCGCGATCGCAACCTTGTCCAAAGTGCCGGTGATTCTCATGCCCAGACGCTACGCGATCAGTTAATGGTTAAAGTTTGCCCCTGGGGACAAACTGTCGATGCTGACAGTTTGGGAGAATCACCGGCTATGCCGTAGGCTATTGCCAGTCACATTACTCAATTTGGTTTAACCGATTTAAGCGGGCTGAGTATTTTCAGAAGCGCGATTTGGTATGTCCGCCCGGTTACTTTCACTAACTATCAAGGGCAATATACCTGTCCCCATCTGGGTGTAGGTGCATTCCTCGGGTTTACTTCTGGAGGCAAAGAAACGCATTCAAATTCTCTTACTTGTCCATTTACTAATCCTATAGTCCTGCCGCGAGGTGGGGATTTTATACCGTAAGTAACTGTACTAGCTTGTCTACACCCATTAATTACATTACGGCTTAAGGAAATGAGTAGGGCTGGTGAATTGAAAATATTTACTATCTGTTGAGCCTCTTCCCGAGACGTGGGAGACTCCAGCCAAACTATTAATCCGAGTGGCCGGCCTGTGGGTGGATTTTCTATACTATTATTAACGTTAAACTCAATATTAATATTGTTATTTTCTTGCAGCGTAGTGATGATAGTATTGATAGCGCTTTCACAGTTACGGCCCTGTCTAAAGAAAGCCGGTTGAGCCAACACCGGATCCATAATTAAGAAGCTGGTTAAAATTAAAAAAGTCTTTATCATTGCAGTATTCCTCTATCAAAGTTCGTTTGAGTCAATGCTTCTGTGGAAAATTTAGTCACCATCATTAAAACATACCTGTAGTTAAATTGGGTTTGACTTGTGTATAACTTGAGAGGAAAACGACGGGACTGATTGCCCTCACCTTTGAGCGGATCACCCTCACCGTACTTAAAAACCCGACAGTTTAGAGACTTCCTCGGACTGGGAGAACCGGCTGAGATGGATGAGGCGATCGCTTCGGCAACTGGGCATCACAAAGATTGTCTACTGGCCGGATGCTGACGGGAGTAAGTTCCATATTCACGAGAAAAAAGCTGAAATGCTGCATTGGCTGCACTTGAAGCAGTTCGAGGTGGCGATCGCTGTGGAAATTCGTTTTTACGTTTCTTCTTTGATTGAAACGGCTGAAGAATTTGCCAAGCGGATTCGAGGTTACTGGGGAGTCGAAAACAAGGTTCATTATGTCCGGGATGTAACTCAAGGTGAAGATGCTTCTCGTATAAGAACAAAACCCTTGGTTCAAATTTGGGCGGTGGCTCGAAATTTGGCACTGAACATATACCGCGATTATGGATTTGATAATATGGCTCAAGCCCAACGTCTGGCGGGATTTGGCCTTAAACTAATTAAGGAGTTGTTTAGAATGAAATAGCCCTGAACCTATTGGAGAATAGACGTCGATAAATTGACGCCCACAATCCTTGCATATATGGTTCTGTTTTCCTCTCTTCAAGCCATTTTTACTGATATTAGTGGACTGACACTTAGAACAAATCATATTCTCTAGGGGTAGAGGCTACCCCCTTACCATACCATAGGTGTGCAATGCCGATTAACTCCCATCTGCCCAAGGCATAGCGCGGTTTATCGAATGGTTTCGATATTTTCTTCCCAGTTTTGGCCGTTAAAGGGAGTCACGGCAAATTGTCCCGCGACATCTCCATCAAGGCATCTCACATTCACATCAAAGCTGTCAGGGTGCGATCGCGGTCTATAAAGGGCATGAATCCCACAAGTTTTACAAAATAGGTGTTTCGCGGCTCCCGTATTAAATGTATAAGTTTGTAGCATCTCTTTCCCCTGTAATAGAGTAAAGGGACTGGGAGGAACAATCATACTCCATACGGTAGTTATAGGTCTGTTAAAAGGAAATCAACTTAGTGGACCCCACCCTAACCCTCCCCGATCCTTTGGTCCGGGAAACATCAGATGAAATTAAAACGACTTTTAATACCCGGATTTGGTATCAGATGTAAAAAGCCTTTTTTCTGACAGATTGAACAATTGCAATCAATGGCTTCGTGGCGATCAACTATCACTCGAAATCGCACTGCACCACAATGACAGCCGCCTTCGTAAGTTGTCCCGGATTCTGGATTTTCAGTCATAATTAAGCCCCGAGAAAAATAGCCCAGAAAATTTATCTTTTCTATTGTATTACCCAGACAGAGGGTGGCAATCTTTTCCCCGGCGATCGCTTCACCCCAGCATCGGGTGCGACGGGACGCCACTCACCCTAAAATTTATCCTTGCGACCCCGGAGGCGCGCAAAAGTCTGCACCGGGTCCTCCCCATTCACCGCTTGTTGTAACACCGGATTTTCCCACCGCAAAAAGGGATTTGTGCGCTTTTTCACCCCCAAAATAGAAGGAATTGTTGCTTCATGGCGCGATCGCGTCGCCTTCACCTGCGCGAAACGTTCCTGCAAATCGGGGTTATCTGCATCCACCGTTAAGGCAAACTGGAGATTACCTAGGGTATATTCGTGAGCACACCAAACTCGCGTCTGATCCGGCAATTCTCGTAATTTACTCAGGGATGAGAGCATCGGAGCGGGGGTCCCCTCAAATAAGCGCCCGCAGCCCCCAGCAAACAGGGTATCGCCACAAAATAGGTCCCCAAGTTCCTCCCCAGTGGCAGGGGGAAAATAATAGGCAATGTGGGCCCGGGTATGTCCAGGAATAAAGAACA
>JBBQFN010000003.1:0-414096 GCA_038321985.1 Cyanophyceae cyanobacterium
AAATTTTGACAACTTTCGGTTACGTCTTTTAGCAGCTTTTTCATCATAGTCATTATAAATTAGAGAGGTAGCCACTCAAAAACATTTAAACGCTCAGTAACTAATTAGAAAAACTTATCACCAAAAAGTCTGAAGAGCCATAATTTTTCATCCAATCTTAGAAAAGAGTGAGTTAGTCTGAACGTTTTTCTCCCCTGTTTGCTTGGCCCTGCCCTCTTTTGTTACTCGATGGAGACAGCTTAATCCATAAATAATTAGCCGATCACGAGTAATCCAGTAGGGTACAGTCAGGTTTGCATTCTAGGGTGTGGGTAGAGGGGAGAGAATACCAACTGGGGTTTTTAACACTGTCTCTGCTAATCAGCCCCAAATCAGGCCCCAAAAACCCATTTTTTTCTCCTTGGCATTTAAATAGTGTGTCAACGCCCTAGCGTAGATTAATTATTCCAAGAAGTGTGTTTTTTGTCTATGATGAAAATACGGATTTTTTCTCAAGCAAACTATAAATTTACCCCGGTAAAGAATGAGGAAATAGAGGGTCTCAATGGGGCATAAAAGTTTTCAGAAGCTACTCAGGTCTCTGTGGTAGTCTCAGTGGAGAGACCTGAGCCGCCCTGAGGAAAAAAGCAACCCCGGCCCACAATCAGGACTCTTTCACAGCATGAGTGCACACTATCACCTTGGAATTGGGTGTGCTCAAGGAGAATCTTTCCCTGTAACGGAAAGCCAGCTTTAATCTACCCGGACTGAGGGAACTCAGGCAGGTTTCTGGAGCAATATTTTGCCCAGAAATAACCCACTTTTTTAGAAATCTGGAAACCTGGAAGTGCTTTATAGCGGTTTCCGGACTCATGAGGTACTCATAAAAATCAGTAGCGGAGTGGGAGCAAGATGCTCGCTCTTGAAGATAGCGAGCATCTTGCTCCCACTCCTAATAACTATCGGTACCTTATAACTATGGAAAATGCTATAATTGTTGGGGAAAACTGGCAAAAATCTGTGGAAAACTGACATTAATCTGTGGAAAACCACAGATTTTTTAATAGCGATTCCCAACAGGGGTTATCCCCTTGCTCGCAAAGTCCGCCTATTATTCAAGGGGTTGAGAAGAGTCCGGCGCATAGCTAATCTCAGAGGATTGATATCTTGGGGGTTCGATGTGAATCAAAATTCGTGCCGGGGAGTAACGCCCTTGTAAACGTGCTTCCACTTCCTCCGTAATAGAGTGGGCGTTTTCTACATCATTGGCGTTAACAATCAGGTGCATTTCGATAAAAACCTGACGTCCAACCACTCCCCGAGACGCAATATCATGGCAGTTGATAACGCCGGGAACTTGCATTGTAATTTGATGAATGGCTTCTGGGGCGATCGCCATGTGATCCACTAACCAGGGCAAATTATCGGACAATACTTCCCAACCACTTCTAAACACCAACAACGCCACGGGAAAGGCCAAAATCACATCTAACCATTGCAAAAAAGGCCAGCGACTGGCAAACGTAACTGCAATCAACCCCGCCATCACCAAAATCGTGACCCAGACATCGCTCATGGTATGTTTGGCATCGGCAATCAGAATACTGCTACCAATTCGCCGACCCACCGTGCGTTCGTAAAATGCCACAAAGATATTGATTCCTAAGACTCCCAGCAAAATCCCCAGTTCTCTAAGGGAAACTTCCACCGGGGTTACGCCGATAAAAATTCGCGCGATCGCACTGCGGAGGATTTCAAAACAGGCCACCCCCAAAAAGGCCGCAATTCCCAAAGCCCCCACTGCATCAAACTTCTGATGTCCATAAGGATGTTCGCGATCGGGATGGGGAGAGGCGAAATGATTCGTCACCAATCCCAAAATATTATTGGCACTATCGGTGACGCTATGCAACGCATCGGCCAACAAACTCAGGGAACCCGTTAAGGTCCCCACCACGGCTTTAATTCCCAACACGACCAAATTTAAGCCCAGGGTAATCAGGAGTACCCGGCGAACTTCAACCCGATTATCTGTAGTCACGGATCTTTACCTTATGCAACCTACAAAAATTGTAGGCGATTCGGTTTCTGTGGAAGTTCACAGATCCCAATGTCCCCCTTCCCCTTTACCATAAAGAAACCGAATATTAAAAGTAGATTCCTCATGTCTGGTTCTCAACTCACCCTAAATTTAATCGAGGGTTCCGTCTCGTTTCGGTTCTCTCCCGAAGCAGCGCGGGACTTGCAGGCGGCAATCAACGCCCTCATGCAGCAGCTTAAAGCAGTCGCCTCTAAAGCAACCCCTGGTGCTGGTGGAGGCAAACCCACCCCCCAGAAACCAATGGAATATCGTTCCACTGGGGATGTGTTTTTAGAAATTTTCTGCAATCCAAATATTTACCCCACCCCTTTTGCCGCCAAGGTGCTGATTACCCTGCGCGACGATCGCATTCGCCTGAGTACCGAAGCCGAACTCACCCGTTTAGTCGAGGACCTCAATCTGTATTTAGAACAGGTGGGTTAATTGAATGCAGTCTTAAAAGCGGGTTGGGGAAAAAGTTTAGAACCCGAAGGGCGATCGCTTCCCAACCTTGGACAAACACGCCCTTAACATTCTCTCTAAATTCATGGATTTTCAAAAGCAGTAGATTCGATGCAAGTCGTTATTCTAGCGGGGGGTCTAGGCACTCGCCTCGCTGAACAAACCGAAGTCAAGCCTAAACCCTTGGTCGAAATTGGGGGCAGACCTATCCTTTGGCATATCATGAAACTCTATGCCCATTATGGGTCTAAGGAGTTTTTTATGGCCTTGGGTTATAAAGGGGAAGCCATCAAGCGTTATTTCCTAGATTACTATCCCCTGAATGGAAATATGACCGTGAATCTGACCCAAGGTCAGGTTCAAGTTCATAATAGTGAATCGGAGGATTGGACCGTAAACCTGATTGAAACCGGACTTGATACCCTCACTGGAGGACGAGTCAAACGCCTAAAACCTTGGTTGAAGAATCAACCTTTTATGGTTACCTACGGAGATGGTGTCAGTAATATTAATCTCCAAGAATTATTAGCCTTTCATCGGTCCCAGGGACGACTAGCCACCTTAACTGCGGTTCGTCCTCCCGCCCGATTTGGGGGGATTATTTTTGAGGGAAATTTGGTAGCAAAATTCACAGAAAAACCCCAAATTGGCGAAGGCTGGATTAATGGCGGATTTCTGGTTTTAGAACCGGGGATTTTCGATTATTTAGAAGGGGATCAAACCAGCTTGGAAGCCGAAGGATTGGAACGGTTAGCAGAAGCGGGTCAGTTAGCCGCTTATCGCCATGAAGGCTTTTGGCAATGTATGGATACGCTGCGGGATGTGCGGCTGTTAGAAAGTTTGTGGGAAGGGGGAAATCCACCTTGGAAGGTATGGGGTTAAATGTAAGGGGCGATTCTCGTTCCGAGACGCTGCGCGAACGCCGCTTTTGGCAGGATCGTCCAACCTTGATTTCAGGGGCCACTGGCCTGGTTGGGGGTTGGGTGGTTAAGCAATTACTGGACTTAGGCGCGGATGTGGTCTGTCTGGTTCGCGATTGGGTTCCTCAAAGTGAACTGGTCCGTAGTCATCGGATTGAGCAAGTAAAAATTGTCCGGGGGGATATTCAGGACCAATCGCTGTTAGAACGAGCGATGGGAGAATATGAAATAGATACGGTGATTCATTTGGCGGCACAAACCATTGTGGCGATCGCCAACCGCAATCCTATCTCTACCTTTGAGTCGAATATTGCGGGTACTTGGTCGCTTTTAGAAGCCTGCCGCAATAGTCCTACGGTGAAGCAAATCATCCTCGCTTCATCGGATAAAGCTTACGGCGAAGCACAGAAACTCCCCTACAATGAAGAGACTCCTTTAATTGGACGTCACCCCTATGATGTCAGCAAATCTTGTGCCGATTTAATTGCCCAAGCATATGCTAAAACTTATGATTTACCTGTAGTAATTACCCGGTGTGGTAACTTTTACGGGGGCGGTGATTTGAATTGGAATCGCCTCGTACCGGGAACAATTCGAGCAGTGTTACGCGGCGAGCGACCGATCATCCGTTCCGACGGCGAGTATATTCGAGATTACTTCTATGTCGAAGATGGTGCTGCTGCCTATACCCTTCTAGCCGAAGAACTCGCGCAGAACCGGGATTTACGGGGTCAAGCCTTTAATTTTTCCACGGAAACCCAACTAACCGTTTTGGAATTAGTTGATCAGATTTTAAACTTAATGGATTCTAATTTAGAACCGGATATTAGAGGAGAAGCCTCTAACGAAATTCGCTATCAGTATTTAAGTGCAGCCAAAGCTAAAAAACTGCTCAATTGGCATCCTTTATTCTCCCTAGAGGAAGGATTGAACCGCACGATTGATTGGTATAAAACATTCTTGGGGGTTTGCTGATGGGCGGTTTATTTAATCTGTGTAGATCCTGTGGAGAACCTGGATTACAGCTGATTCTATCTTTAGGAAAAACACCTTTGGCAAATGCTTTACTCACCGCAGCGCAACTTAGCGAACCGGAACTAAAATATCCTCTTGACCTGGCGTTTTGCCCCCACTGTACGTTAGTTCAAATTACAGAAACGGTACCGCCTGAGCAACTGTTTCGGGAGTATGTTTATTTTTCTTCATTTTCTGATACGGTATTGGAAAATGCTAAAACGATAGCGACTCGATTAATAGGGGATCGCCACTTATCCTCTGATAGTTTGGTCGTAGAAATTGCCAGCAATGATGGCTATCTGCTTCAGTATTATCATCAACAAGGGATTCCTGTCCTGGGTATTGAACCAGCGGTCAATATTGCCAGCGTCGCCCAAAATCAGCGAGCAATACCTACCCTCAGTGAGTTTTTTGACGAAACCCTCGCCCACCAACTCAAACAGCAGGGAAAACAAGCTGACCTTATTCATGCCAATAACGTTCTCGCCCATGTCCCGGATTTGAACGGCTTTGTTGCTGGAATTAATATCGTTTTGAAAGACCAAGGCATAGCGGTAATTGAGGTACCTTACCTCAAAGAATTAATTGAGCGCGTCGAATTTGATACCATCTATCATGAGCATCTCTGTTACTTTTCTTTAACCGCCCTAGACTGCCTATTTCAGCGACATGGCTTGATGATCGTAGAGGTGGAAGAGCTACCGATTCATGGGGGTTCTTTACGGATATTTGTGCAGAAAGAAAACAGCGGTTTAAGCGGGCGATCAGCTCAAGTCAGTGAACTATTGTCAGCCGAAATGAATGGAGGATTCAATTATCTTAAATTTTATCAAGGATTTAGCCAGAAAGTCGAACATTTGCGCGATAATCTTTTAAAAGTCTTGCAAGACTTAAAAAGTAGAAACAAGAAGATTGCCGTTTATGGAGCCTCTGCTAAAGGGAGTACGTTACTCAACTATTGTGGCATCGATAAAAATATTTTAGCTTTTGTTGTAGACCGCAGCCAGATTAAGCAAGGTCGCTATACTCCGGGTACCCATTTACCTATTTATGACCCCGAAAAATTATTAGAATTCAGGCCAGATTATGTCTTACTCCTCACCTGGAATTTTGCCGAGGAAATTCTAAAACAACAGGCCGAATATAGGGAACGAGGCGGGCGATTTATCATTCCAATTCCCGAAGTCAAAATTATTGAATAAATTACTGGATAGAAGAGAAAATAAATCGTGATTTTTAAAGAAACAGAACTAGACGGTGTATTAATTATCGAACCCCAACCGTTAAAAGACGACCGGGGATTTTTTGCGAGAACTTGGTGTCACAGAGAATTTGAGAATCGGGGATTAAATTCTGCCCTCGTGCAGTGTAATATATCCTTTAACTCAAAACAGGGAACGCTCCGAGGGATGCACTATCAAGCTAGCCCTCATGCCGAAACAAAATTAGTTCGATGTACCCGGGGTGCTATTTATGATGTCATTATCGATTTGCGTACAGAATCTCCCACCTTTACCCAGTGGGTTGGGGTAGAACTCAACGCAGAAAACCACCAGATGCTTTACATCCCGGAGGGATTTGCTCATGGGTTTCAAACCTTAGCCGACAATACCGAAGTCTTTTATCAAATGTCTGAATTTTATCATCCCGGCAGTGCTAGAGGGGTTCGATGGAACGACCCTACATTTTCAATAAAATGGCCGACTACTGATAATTTAATTATTTCTAGTAAAGATAACGACTATGCCAACTTAACCTTATGAAAAAAGTATTAATAACAGGAGGAAGAGGGTTTATCGGACAGCACTGTTTGCCCTTATTGTTAGCCAAAAACTACGAAGTTCATGCCGTCTCCTCACAACCTGTAAATCAATTTAATTCCAATATTTACTGGCATCAAGCGAATCTTTTAAAACCTGAAGAAGTATCCCGGTTACTTTCCAAAATTAAACCGACCCACTTATTACACTTTGCGTGGTTTGCGATACCTGGGGAATACTGGACTTCCTTAGAAAATTTTAAATGGGTGGAAGGGAGTTTAAATTTATTACAAGAATTTGCCCACTCGGGAGGAGAAAGAGTGGTCATGGCCGGAACCTGTGCCGAGTACAATTGGAACTATGGATACTGTTCGGAAAAAGTGACTCCCTTAGTCCCTAAAACTTTGTATGGAGTGTGTAAAAATTCGCTTCAGAGTATGGTAGATGCCTTTGCTCAAAAAACTGGAATCACCAGCGCTTGGGGACGAATATTTTTTGCTTATGGACCTCATGAATATGGCGATCGCCTCGTTCCTTCTGTGATTCGTTCCCTATTGCAAGGAAAAACTGCACCTTGTTCTCATGGGAACCAAATTCGAGATTTTCTCTATGTTAAAGATGTAGCAGATGCCTTTGTTACCTTGTTAGACAGTCCGGTTTCCGGTCCAATTAATATTGCATCCGGTCAACCCGTTACCTTAAAGGATATAATCTACCAGATTGCCGAAATCCTGAATCGGTCAGAGTTGATTGAACTCGGAGTTATTCCCACTTCTGCAAACGAACCCCCTCTACTTGTGGGGGATATAAGTCGGTTAAGGAATGAGCTATGTTGGCAACCCCAATTTAGTTTAAATCAGGGATTACATGAAGCAATTACCTGGTGGAAAAATCAGACAGAGGGATAGAGGAAGTCAGATTCATGAAATTGATAATCGATACAGATAACCAACAACTCATCCAAGAAATTGACGGGAACCAGGTCTGTTTAGATTTGTATTCTAAACAAGCCTTTGAACTGATTTCCCAACAATGGTTGAAAGTGGGATGGAATCAAAAATATCCTTATATTTTTACCTGGATGGGAAGACCGATTATCCAACTTCCGGAGGATATGATCCGGACCCAAGAAGTAATCTATCGAGTGCAACCGGATGTGATTATAGAAACTGGAGTTGCTCATGGGGGGTCATTAATTTATTATGCCAGTTTGTGTAAAGCAATGGAAAAAGGGAGAGTGATTGGGATTGACGTTGAGATTCGACCCCACAACCGCAAGGCGATCGAAGCTCACGAACTTTTCCCTTACATTACCTTAATAGAAGGTAACTCCATAGAACCGGAACTCGTCCGTCAGGTTAAATCGACGGTGAAACCAGGAGAGACGGTGATGGTTATTCTCGATTCTTGCCATACAAAAGCGCACGTTCTCGCCGAGTTAGAAGCCTACGCAGACTTAGTAACCCCGGGTTCTTATCTGGTGGCAACCGATGGAATTATGAAAGAAGTGAGTGATGTACCTAGAGGTCAAGCCGAGTGGCATTGTGATAATCCAAAAGCGGCAGCAGCAGAATTTGCTCAACAGCATCTTGAGTTTATATTAAAACAACCGGAATGGCCGTTTAATGAAAGTGAATTAACGAAAAATGTGACCCATTGGCCCGGGGCTTGGTTGCAGAGAAAGGAATTAATTTAAACAAGAGAGGGAAACCCGATGAAAGAGACTCCACCTTTAGTCAGTATTGGAATGCCAGTTTATAACGGCGATCGCTACCTCTGTTTAGCCCTAGATTCCATCCTAGCCCAGGATTATCAAAATTTTGAACTCATTATTTCTGATAATAACTCGATGGATTCTACCTCTAAAATTTGCGAACAATATACAGCTAAAGATAGTCGAATTAGATATTTCAGGAACCCAGAAAATATGGGTTCCACTCAAAATTTCAATCGGGTTTTTGAGCAGTCTCACGGTGAATATTTCATGTGGGCCGCCCATGATGATTTATGGGACAAGACCTATTTAAGAAAAGCCGTTAATAAATTAAAAGAAACACCCAACGCTGTATTATGCTGTTGTGACGTGGTTTTTATTGATGATCAAGGAAGCGTCATCCCCGAATGGACCGCTAATCCTAAAAAACAGAATATGGAAACGTTGGGAATGAATGTGGTGCAAAGAAGTCACCAACTCCTTACTAAAGCCGGATGGTACACGATTTATAGTTTAATTCGTAAAGAAGCCTTAATCAAAACAAATTTATTTGCAGAAGAGTATGGACCCGATGTCATTATTTTACAAGAACTCAATTTACTAGGAGAATTTGTAAAAATTAAAGAGCCTTTATTTTTTTATCGACTCCATGACCAGCAAGACCAGACAGAAAAATACCACAGTCAAAAACAACAAGGAAAAGCCCCCTATTCAAACTTAGTCAGAAATCTTTTAAAAACAATCTGGACTTCTCAGTTAGAAGAGGCAGTAAAACAGGAGATAAAGACAGATTTTATCGAAACCTTGTGCTTTCACAACTCGGATTTACTACTTTTGATAGCTGATGAACAATCATTTCCCATCCACTCCTCAGTGACTTCAAAACAACTTAAAGAGTTTATGGCAACCTTGCTAGACTTGGGGACGGCACTCACCCCGGATAGAACCCCCAGTGGTTTACAAACTCAGGGCAAAAAAAGAGCTATTGTTGCCTATCATAATCATGTTTATCCCCCGCGTTATGCCTCCGATCGCCGATGTTTGTCTGTCATCCAAGCCTTGCAGCAATTAGAGTATGAAGTAACTTTGTTTAGTTCCAACTTGTTTAGCAATATCCCTTGGGAAGAAAAAAGCATTAACTGCCTAGAACAGGAGGTGGGAATTAACGTCGAAATTCACTACGTTACAGCCAGCGATCTCCAATTTGTTGAGGAAGAATTTAAAAAAGCAGGGGGACGGCAATGGTGGAATATGTATTCCCCGGGTTTGCGGGAACAATTTCGACAACTTTTTACTAGGTTACACCCTGATTTAGTGCTGATTAATTATGCATTTTGGGGAGAATTGGCGATCGGCAATCAATTTAAGTCTGCCGTGAGAGTCATTGATACCCTGGATTTGTTAAGCTTAAATCAAAAAATGGCCGCCTTAGTCTTTAGATTTTTAAACCAACGGCAAACTGAACCAGATTTTTTGAACGAAAACTTTTTCTCTAAATATTCCCTCAGTGTCGATCCCGAAGAATACAAGCTCTACGATTGCTACGATTTTACAGTAGCAATTAATTCAGAAGAAAAAACTCTAATTCAACAAAATACCACTCATACAAAAGTCGTTCATATACCCTTTGCTTTGCCAGTTAAACCCCTTAACAATACTTATGAAAAAAATCCGATCTTTGCGATTGGCCCCAATCCTTTTAATTACCAAGCCTATCTATATTTTACTCGAAAAGTCCTCCCTAAAATTTTAGCTCAAATTCCCGAATTTTTACTGAATGTTGTTGGGGATGGATGTAAAAATTTAGCCCCCACTCAGGGAATTCATTTACTGGGTTTCGTTCCGGACTTAGAACGACTGTATCAGGAAAGCTGCTTTGCAATCTGTCCCATGATTGGAGGAACGGGTCAGCAACTCAAAGTCCTAGAGGCGATGGCTCATAGTTTACCCGTCATTGCCCTAGAAAATGTTGCTGATCGATGTCCTATTGAACATCAAATTAATGGCTTAATTGCTAAAAATGCTGATGAATTTGCTCAATATACCCTAGAATTATTTCAAAATCCAACTCAGTGCCGTATCTTAGGAGAAGCGGCACGCCAAACGATCTCAGAAAATTTTTCTGAAAAAATATTAGTAGAATCTATGAAAGAAATTACCCATCGATCTCCCGTTACCTTGCCACCGAAAAAAATCACTGCCCTCATTGATGGAGTCTTTTATCAAATTAACAACACCGGCATCGCTCGCGTTTGGATATCGCTATTGCAAGAATGGGTGAAAACTGGATTTGCCAAACAACTTTTATTCCTAGACCGCGCTGGAACAGCCCCCCGAATTCCCGGCATCAAATATCTTTGCATTCCTAGTTATGACTACAATAATACCGAGGCCGATCGCAATTTATTGCAAAAAATTTGCGATGAAGAAAGCGCTGATATCTTTATCTCAACCTACTACACCACTCCTCTATCAACCCCCTCGGTGTTCATGGCTTATGACATGATTCCAGAACGGTATCAAACCAATCTGAATGCCGCCATGTGGCGCGAAAAACATCAAGGCATCCGTCATGGTTCCGCCTATATTACTATTTCTGAACAAACTGCCTCTGATCTGGTCGAATTTTTCCCGGAAATTCCTCGCGATCGCGTGACAGTTGCTCCTTGCGGAATTCAGCCTGAATTTGTTCCGGCACCTCCGGCAGAAATTACCGCGTTTAAATCCAAATACCACCTCTCAAAACCTTATTTCCTGTGGGTCGGTAGCCGCAGCAATATTAACAGGTATAAAAACGCGATTTTATTCTTTCAGGCATTTGCACAACTCGCCAACCGCCGAGAATTCGAGATTCTCTGTGTAGGAGGGGAAGCCCAATTAGAAGCGGAATTTCAACCCTACGTCACGGATACCCAGATTCACCTCCTCAAATTGAGTGACCCAGAATTGCGATTAGCTTATTCTGGTGCAGTTGCCCTCATTTATACCTCAAAATATGAAGGCTTTGGCTTACCTATTCTCGAAGCAATGGCTTGTGGATGCCCGGTCATTACTTGTCCAAATGGTGCAATTCCAGAAGTTGCAGGGCAATCAGTCATTTATGTAAATGAAAATGATATCCCTGGTCTCGTCAAGGCCATGCAGGAGGTTCAAAAGTCCGAAATTCGCAATTCTTTGATAGAGGCGGGATTACTACGCACCCAGGAATTTTCTTGGGCAAAAATGGCCGAAATCATCAGTTCTACTTTAATTGCTACAGCACAGAATCCACCTAAAAGAGCGATCGCCTCGACATCTACCTCCCCCTCCTTCCTTACCTCCCTCTTTACCCATTTAGCTGAGTACAAAAAAACCCCCTCGCAACCCTCGGCTATAGCCAATCTCCGGGAAAGTCGCCAGCAATTGGCCCAGGAATGGTTAAATATCCCTGAGGAACAATTGCAACAAGCGTATTTAGGCGAACTCGGAAATGCTCATAAAGCCGTCCTGGAAAGTGGCATCAAACATGAAGCCCTAAAACCTAACGAACAAGACCTCTACCATCAACTTTCCACGCAAATCACTCCTGGATTTGATGCACCTAATGCGTTGCAATCCTTCATTGCCGCTACTCTCTATTGCTATCCCCATCAACTCCCCATTCCCTACAAAAATGCTCCCATTCCTAAATGGTTCGCAAACGACTATCTTAAATTTATGTTTGCGACTCCCACGCTTTTTCAGGAACTAGGAGAAGTCGAACAATACTATCGCTATTTCCAAGGCTGGTTGGAATATGTCCATCAAAAACTCTTCAGCAATCCCACTTCCCCACTCTGGCAGAGTGTGGCTGAGTTTTTTATCCAAAAGAATGCTAACTTTGCCCCCCTGTACTTTACCCGGGCAAACTTAAAATCCCTCTATATTCAGCGAGGCGATATTATTGAATTTGCTCTTAAAAACCGGGGGTTGCCAGTTGATTATATATTTCCTCCTCGTTCGGGTAACCGTCCTAAAATTCGCTTAGGAATTTTGAGGGATCATTTTAATCCAGCTACAGAAACTTTCGCAACCTTGCCAGTTTTTGAACATCTCGATCGCAGTCGGTTTGAGATTGTTCTCTATGCGACTTGGGTCACTGGCAACCCGCTAGAATGTTATTGTCAAAGTCGCGCCGATCGCTTCGTCAATCTTCCCGAAAACCTCTCAACCCAGGTCCAAACTCTCCGAAATGATGACTTAGATATCCTCTTTATTGGCACCAATATTACCGAACTCAACAAACCTTTAACGGCCCTTGCTCAACACCGACTCGCCCGAGTTCAAGTCACCTCGATCGCCTCTCCCGTCACCACCGGCACCCGCAATATTGACTACTATATTGCCGGAAATTTAACGGCACCCGTTGCCACTAGCCGTGAACAGTACCGCGAGAATCTGGTCAATATTGAAGGGTCGGGATTATGTTTTCGCTTTCCTATTGCGGAACCGGCAGCTACGGTTAACCCCACTCGTTCAAGTTGGGGTGCGACGGCTAAAACTGTCGTCTTTATTTCCGGCGCTAACTTCTACAAAATTACTCCGGAACTTACCGAAACTTGGGCCAAAATCATTGCGGCTGTTCCCAATTCTATTTTGGTGTTATATCCTTTTGGTCCTGCCTGGAATTCCACCTATCCCGTAATGCCTTTCCTGGCACGAATGCAGGGAATTTTTGCCCAATATGGTGTCGATAAACGGCGATTAGTCATAATTAATACTCTCCCAAGTCCCGCCGATATTAAAGAGTGCGTCAAGCTGGCAGATGTTTATCTAGACTCCTATCCCTATAGTGGGGCCACTTCTTTACTAGATCCGTTACAGTTAGGAATTCCTGCGATCGCCTGGGAAGATAGTAGCTTACGTTCTCGTCAAGCATCGGCACTCCTGCGGGAACTTCAAATTACCGATTTAATTGCACAGGACGAAGGCGGTTATATTCAATTGGCGATAAAGCTGGGAACAACTCCTCAACTTCGCCAGCACTATCACCAGCAAATCCAGCACCAAATGCAGCACAACCCACCCTTCTTAGATAGTGCATCCTACGCCCAAAAAATGGGGAGTTTGTTTGAGCAATTATTTCAACCGTGGCAAAACCCCAGTAAATTGGCGAGTGCTACCCCTACTCCTTCTTCTACTCCTTCAGTCTCTCTGTCTCCTGAATTTCTTAACCGCCTCATAGGTTGTGCCAACCTTTATTATATTGACCCTTCTGATGAATCAATTCAGCGGGAATTAATCCAACTTCGCCGAGAATTTGCAGAGTTTTGGTTGCAGATACCCGGCGACTGCCTACGCGAATACTATGCGGGTGAACTGGGAAAAGCTCATCACAGTGTGGTGAAAAGTGGGATTCAAAATGAGCCGCTACTGGATACAGAACAGGAATTTGTAAGGGAGTTAATCACTAAAATTACCCTTGGATTAGAATCAGCCTTGGGGATGAATGCATTCCTAGCCATTCTGTTATATCAGCAGCGCGATCGCCTGCCGCTATCTAACCTTTCATTACCAGATTGGGTAAATTATTAATGTAACTTTCCCTCAATTCGGCATGAAAAAAGGACAGGGCATTGCCCTGTCCCCGGGATTACATCCAGTCTTCGCTATCACCATTTGACGAGCGATAAACTCGACCTTTCCAATGGATCTCTCGGGTTTTTTCAAATAAACCCTCTTCGTCCATATTCCAACGGGCTAAAACTTTTTCAATGTCACTCCAGATATCGCGCGATCCGGGAAATCCTCGATAGCGAATTCTTAAGCGAGCTAATTCGGCGAGATTATATTCGGTTGGTTCTCCCGTTAAAAATTTGTCAACCGTCTCGCGATCGCGCCGTGCTTGGGGGTGTTGTTGTTCCTGTCTGAGTTCAGCCATAATGGTTAAATTTTTGACTTATCTACTTAATGGATTCCGCTCTGTAGGTTCATTAAACCTTTTGCATAATCTTGAAAAATTACCTCTCAGACTAACTTAATTGACCTGCCCTTAACTGCTCAAATATCCTATACATATCTTGGGCAAATTTAGCGGGGTTCCATAAGGGTGATAGGTGTTGGGGTTGCTGAGAACGGATTAGTTGGTGGCGAAATTCCTGTCGAAGTTTTAAGTTTTGACCCAACCCCACTCCCCAGGTAATATACTCTTCCCAATTCTGGGCAATTCCGGCTTCAATCCCTAGGGTTTTTAGAAAAGAATAACCCATCCGTGCTAAAGATAATTCCCCCACTCTCGTCACCATGGGTAAATTAAACCACAATGCCTCTAAACTATGAGTTCCGCCATTGTAGGGATAAGAATCTAATAAAATATCGGCGCATTCATAGATAATTCGATGCTGTTCCTCTGTCTGAGTTCGGGGGAAAAAAATCACCCGACTGCTCTCTATCCCGACCTCAATACAGGCTTGTTGATATAGCTTCTTAATGGCCGACTTCTCTCCTTCTCCTTTATGAATTAAGACACTGTTCGGAACCTGTTTGAGAATTTGAAGCTGGGCTTGGACTAGCGGACGATTTAGTTTTTTCCCGGGGGCTACGCAAAGGTAAGCTATTCGCTCCCAACTGATTCCCAGACGTAACCGAAGCACCTCTCGCTCGACAGATTTGCGTTTAAATCCAGAGACTGCTACAAAAGAATCCGGCATTCGTAGGACCTGTTCAATATAATCAGCTTCAATTCCCGGGGGATGGGTATGCCGATCGCCTAAAAAGTAATCCGTTGAAGATAAAAAGGGAGCATCAAATCCCAGCCAAGACAGACAAATGGGTGAGGGGTGACGATACAAAATTTCGAGTTGATCGGAAAAGGTTACTGAATCCAAATCAATTAAAATATCCAGCTCATCAGCTTTTATTTTTTCAAATAGTTCTAATTTAGACTCTTCAAAATTTAAACTTTGAGGCTGATAAAATTGGCGGGCGATACGCTGGAATTCTTGGGTTTTATCATCAACTTGTTGAGATTGGGTGACATAGAGATAAATTTCCGCAGGAAGGGCCGCTAATTCGCGGATGATATCCGCACTACACCATCCGATAGAATGGCGGCGGAAATGGGGGGAGAGAAAGCCAATTTTTAGGCCAGAAGAAGCGATTCTCTGATGGGATGAGATTTTTTGTTCTGTTAAACGAGTGCCTACCCGGTCGAGTCTAGCTTGATTTTTAGCGCCCAAAAGTTTAGCTAATTTTAGATTTGCCTCTCGATGATCTCGTAGATGAGGTTGAGCAAACATTAGCCCAGAGTAAAGAAAAGCAATTGAATCAGAATTGAGGCTGTAGAGGTCGGATTCTAGCTGTTGTTCTACCGTGAGGAAGGTTTCAAGGGCTAAATCGCTGCATCCTCCATATAAACAGATGGAGAGATAGGGGAGGGCGGCTAAAATTCGGGTGGGTCCTTGAACTCGGTTTAAATAGTCTTCAGCAGCTTGTCGAAGGCAGTGGAACTCAATCCCATAGGGTTCTAGGGGCCTAATTAGATGAAATAACGCGTGGTGTGCGGCGATGAAGTCAGGCTGGAGATGGACTGCTTGAATAAAGTAGTCCACCACAGTTTGCCATTCTAGGGAACTCAGACTGTGATTCCGATTCCCTTGCTGTAACAGGGCCGTGCCTAAATTGTAGTGAATCCCTGCCATTGTGGGGTTTAGGGCTTGGGCAGTTTTAAGGGCAGCAATTCCTTGATCAAAGCGCCCCTGTTGAATCAGGGCGTTGGCAAAATTGGAATGAGCCTCAGCAAGGCTCGGTTGCAGGGCGATCGCCTCCTGGTAGTAGTGAATCGCTTGGTCAACTCGTGCCAATGCTAAGAGGGCATTCCCTATTTTTAAATTTCGTTCCGCAGTTGCCATTTCAGGGTAAAGGGCTAGGGCCTGTTGCCACAACTGCACCGCCTCGACAAAGCGCCCCAAATCGTGATAGAGGGTACCGAAGTTCCAGTGGATGCCAGGGTGGGAAGGTTCCAGGGCGACTGCCCTCTGATAGGAGGCGATCGCCGCTTCAGACTGATCCAAGCGATAGCAGACGCTTCCTAAATTGGCATGAGCCGCAGCAAATTGCGGCATGATATCGATGGCTTGTTGGTATGCCCGCAGTGCTGCTTCCCACTTTTCCTGAGACTGGAAGGCATTGCCGAGGGTTTTGTAGGTTTCCGCTGATTGAGGGTCCCGTTTGAGAGCGGATTGGCAATAGGCAACTGCCGCAGTCCATTGGCCCTGCCGCAAATAAAGCTCCCCCAGTTGAGAATAGGCATCCGCCGCATCGGGGTTAAATTTCAGGGCTTCTTGATAAATGGCGATCGCCTCGGACCACTGCCCGAGTGCCTTTAACTGATTGCCGCGCTGGATAGAGACCCCAGCTTTTTCCAAATCAACCACAGGCTTCTCCCTCATCCGCATGGATTGTCAGTCTTCACTCCGATAGCAATCCTAAATCAAAACTAATCGCTACCTCTACTTTGCCTTATCCACTGCGGTTTATTTCTTTGTTGGCCTTCGAGCCAAACATTACAACTTCGTAATAATTAAAAGGAATTGCCCAGACTCATAGCAATTCCCTATGGAACACCAGGGGGGATCGTATAGAAGATTACAGTTAAATAGGCTTATCTGGGGTTTTTATCCCTCTCTCATCTGAGTGGAAACCCGAAATCTCGGGTTTGTTTAACCGACAAATAGCAAGTCTAAAGGGATTGAATAATTCTTCTGTCCCTTGCCGGAGTGAGGAGATGCAGCCGATCCCCCTCCTCCATTTTAGGGTCCAACTGCTGCCCGAGAGGCTATAGAGACCGCTGACATGATTCGGACGAGATCGCCCCGAGTTAGCTTAAGGGGGGAGAGTTTTAAAATTCTGTAAGAGATATTAATCGAGAAAGGAGAATTTTTGGGCCTATTTAACCAATAATGTAGAGACTAGAGATTTTGCGTCTCTACATCAAGAAGAAATGGCCCGTAGGAGCGGTGCTGGTGTGACAGACTTTGAGTTGGGTGGGACCGAGGGCGATCGCCTCCGGAACTCTTAGTGACCTTCCCTAGCAGACCCTCAATCATTTTTGCCCCTGATAGCGGGGTCAGAGCAAGACCCAACGATGCGCTTGACTCGGTTGGCCCGCTTGAGCAGTTGCTGAATGGCCCCTCTTTTGTAAAGTTTCCCGTAATCTGCCGGGTCTGAAAAAGGAAACCCAGAATAGAGGAATAAGAGCTGCTTGGGCAAGCATTTTGAGGCATTTATGGAAAGGGAACTCTGGGATTGGTATCATAGTCGTGCACCCCAGCATTGTCAAGCTAAAATCTATGAGCAATGCTAATTGGTCACAATTGGAGCGCCTAAAATTTTGCCATCTTGCCAGACTAGACATTAGCACCCAATTGGGCTAGACTTGCTGCTGACAGAAAGACCAGACGACTCAATCGAAGTCAAGGGGTTCTTAGCCTAGCTGCCTAAGCAGTCTTGACAAGGACGACACGAAACAGATGAGGAGTGAGAAATTGAATGGTTAGAATACTCGATACACAACCGACAAACCCTAACGATACCCTAGATCTATTTACATTTGGCCTAGGCGCAGATACGGTTCTGGGCTTAACCGGAACCGATTTTCTTACCACCGATACCGTCGGTGGGAGTTTCATTTTTGGTAATACGGAAAATGATTCCCTGACTTCTAGCGGCGCAGGGGACACCCTTTATGGGGGTCAAGACGATGACTTTTTAGTAAGCAAAGCAGGCGGCAGCGTCTTCTTTGGCGATTTAGGCCAAGATCGGTATGAAGCCCGAGGCAGCTTAGGTCGCGACACGGTTTACGGTGGCACCAACAACCAGTCCGAAAACCGAGTAGAAGATGGCGATGATATTTTCAACTTTGGTAACGGACTGGGGGGCAACCTCGCCTTTGGAAACGGCGGCGACGACTTCCTCAGTGGCTCGGGCTTGGGTAATGACACCCTCTATGGTGGTGTTGGCGACGATACCATCCAGGTGATTGAGATAGCCGGTAGCGGTTCCGGTTCAGCGGGTGGGGGCGCAGCCTTCGTTCCTGACACCATTGGCGGCATTGGCTTTATCCCACCATTCTTATTTGGAGGCGGATCTGGTGCTGGTGCGTCAGCGGGCTTGGGAGTTGGCGTCGTTGTAGAAGAAGGCGTAGCGGTTCCCAGAAACCCCGGACGCAACTATCTCAGCGGTGACAAAGGCAACGACGTCATCTTCGGGATCGGCGATCGCGACAGTCTGATTGGGGGTGACGGCAACGACTCCCTGTTCATGCTCAGTGTTGATGGTACTAAAGAACTCGGTTTAGCTGACGATGGTGTTAACACCGTAGAAGGTGCTCGACGCTCACTGGCTGGTTACCCCCGCAACAACTTGTTAGACGGCGGTACCGGAAACGATTATCTTTACTCCTACGGGGCTGAACGGGGACGCCAGACCATGATCGGGGCCGAGGGAGACGATTCCCTGTATAACCGAGGCTCTCAGGTGATCGCCTTCGGTAATACGGGTTCCGACTACTTAGAAACCGCAGGATTCAATCGCAGTACCCTGTATGGTGGACAAGACAATGACACCATTGTTTCTGGCCTGATTGAGGGTTTCTCCACAGTTGAGGGCGAGGCGACCGTCATTCCAGGCAATGGAGGTACGAACCTTCTGTATGGAGACAAAGGAAACGATACCCTCCTGAGTGTTGGCATTCAAGATACGGTAATTGGTGGCAACATTGAAGACAACGACTTGGTTGCCGGAAGCAATCTGGACTATTTATCCCTTGGTGGAGCCTCCAGCGTGGGCTTCGGTAACCAAGGTAATGACACCTTGATTGGCGCAGCAGCCTCTGTGAGCCTGTACGGTGGTCAAGATAACGATTACATCACTGCATCGGGAGGCGATTCCTACCTGTCGGGAGACAAAGGGAACGATACCCTGCTAACTGGCGGAAGCAACGACACCCTAGTCGGTGGCGAAGGCAACGATTCCCTTGATGCCCGTGGGGGTGGTGGGAATAACCTGCTGATGGCCCTCACTGGTGATAACGTTCTAGTTGCGGGTGCATCTACGGATACCCTGATGGGCGGTGTGGGGAATGACTTCCTCGTGGGTAGTGAAGAAGGGGATACCCTCCGGGCTGATAGTCCGGGCGTGGATACCCTGGAAGGATTCCACGGTGCAGACAGCCTGATTGGAACTCTGGGTGCAGCTGATGCCTTCCTCTACGGCAGTATTCTGGATGCCCGTGATGGTGTGCCCGAGCAGAACCCTCAGCCTACCGATGGAACTGCAACCACGGGTGATACCATCACCAGCTTCGAGAGTGGTCGGGATAAAATCTATCTCAACCTTGCAGGCTTTGGTTTAGACCCCGAAGCGATCGCTGGACTGCGTACCAACATCGACTTCTTCTCGACCAATAAAACCACGACCTACACAGGTAGCTTCGAGAACCTGATTAGTGGAAATGCCTCTCAATCTGCGATCGTCTTCGATGCTAACAACCAAGGTGGGTTCTTGCTCTGGGATCGTAACGGTGCTGAACCGAACGATCGCAACAATAGCAGTGATATGGTGACCTTGGCTGTCGTCAGCTCGGGTATAGTTACCCGGAATGACATTTTCTTGTTCTAAGTTGCGCTTGAAATAAACGCCTTGTAACAGTTGAGCCACAGATGGATAACATCTGTGGCTCTTTTATTGGGCGATGAGAGCAAAAGGGGAGGGGTCCGGGAAATGTAGCAGACTTATTTAGCCTTAAATACTGTTCCTATCCCGCAGAAAGATTAATTCCCCGCCCAATCAGGTTTAGAAATGCCGTGCCAAAGTGCTGAATCTCTAGGAATCCGGCATGAGTCGGACCCGGTTTATAAATTCTAAAGGTTCGCATAATGCCTAGAGTGGCTACACTTTCCAAGGGACCGATAAAACTGATATCACGGTCTAAAAAATAAGGCTGTGAAGCCCAATACGCCATCTGTTTCGCATTCAGAAAAAAGCACCCGGAATGGGGATTGAGCGATCGCCGGAAGAGTACGGGTTGCTCCATGATATTTCCCTTCAACTCCGGTCTATCCTCCACCGTCTGAAACGGTGCCGTTGCCCGGGGTAATAAATCTCCATCAATATAGACCTTCCCCACCCGCCCTGGAGGCGAGATTTCGTAGCGATTGGGCTGCAACAAATTGAGGTCTCCAGCTTGGGACGAAAACCAGTTTAATTTGATAAAAAACCAGGGGTCGTGGAGAATCAAATCATCCTCCAAATAGCAATAATAGTCATAGCGACCCAAATTATCCCGCAATAGGGCCTGACATTCAAACCCCAGCATCAACGGTTCCGCTTGAGTGGGGTGATGGTGGTAAATCTGACGCGGAACCGGCAAATCCTCTATAACGTGCTGATTTTGAGTGGTACAAATCACGATGTCAATATCCAGAGATTGATCCTGATTCGCGGGTACGGCTAGAGATTGAGCGATGTCCAGCAGACATTGAGACTTCCCTAGAATTGCGCCCAAATGGGTTAAACAATGGCTCAGGGCCACAATCCGCGATCGCGGGTCTTTACTGAGAGAACCATGCTTCCCTGAGCCATCTGGATTGAAATAATGAGCGATCGTGACCAGTATTTTCATAGATGTAGATGAATGAAATTGAGATGGGGGGATCTGCCTTACGATTAATTGCACATCCAGTCCCCTCCCCTTGGCAAGGGGAGGGTTAGGGTGGGGTCCTCCGGACGAGGCTTTGCCACGTCAGGAAGAATGAGTGGGTGGAGTGTCCTTCTGACGAGGCGATCGCCTCGTCACGAAGAAAGAGGTTGACACCGGAGTTTATACAGGCGAGATCGCCTCCAGTGAGTGCGTGACGCGGCGATCGCCTCGTCAAAAGAACCCCACCCTAACCCTCCCCTTGCCAAGGGGAGGGGACCGGATGTGCAATTAATCGTAAAAAACCTATTCTTGTAAGGGAGATAGGGGAGAGCAATTGTAGGGTGGGCAATGCCCACCGAACAGAAGGTGGGCATTGCCCACCCTACTCCTTTGCGTGACAACTTAATCTTCAAACAACTCAGGTAGGCGATCGCGCAATTCCTGATTCAACTGGGGTAGGCGATCGCGCAGAGATAAATACCACTGGTGACGTTCCCGGTAATGCTGACATAGCAAGCGGTTTTCGGCTACCCACCGATACGCATTCTGCCCTAAACTCCTGCGTAAATCCACATCCAGGATTAGGGATTCTAACTTTTGGGCAAACTCTGCTTCGGACCGATAAATCAACCCCGTTTTGCCCTCTTTTATCGTTTCCTCATACACCGTTGGACTCGCGAGTACCGCCACACCATGACCCGCCGATTCAATAAACTTTAGGTCAGACTTCATGCTATTAATTCGAGTAGGAGTTAGAGGCAGCAGCGCCACATCACAACTGTGCAACACCTCCTGATAAGTTTCGTAGGGAGAAAAGGGTAAAAATTCTTTATTCTTGAGCTGCAAACTCTCAAAAAACTGGCGATCGTGCAGAACTTTTACCCGCACTTGCTGCTTGTATTTTTTTAGAACCTGATTCAACAGCGGTAAGATGGGCTGCCAGTCCGCCTCCCGATTTAACGCACCGAAAAATATCGTACAAGTTTTATCCTCGGGATACGTTCGCGCGGGAGGTAAATATCCCAAGTGATTCTTAAATACCGCCACATTTGAATTATATTGGCGTAAAAAATCCGCCAAGGGTTCCGTAGAAGTTTGCACCCCATGACAGCCGCGATAACTAAGAAATAAATTCTTTTCATATTCCGGACGGCGCAGGGGATCATCATCAATTTCTGCCACAATTAAATACCCGCGTTGCAGCAGTTGTTTGAGCTTACCCACATCGTCGGGATAGTCCATAATGGTGCGCTGCCAAATAAATACCTTTTCTTCTTGAGGTAGGGCGGCATTGATATCAGCAGTTCGCACCCCGGAGAGCGTTCGTACTCCCGGAATTGTGGAACTCAAGCGGTCCGGTTCCAACACCCGAGGGCGATCGCACCCTGTCGGGGCCATAATAATCGTCTGAATTAATAACCGTCTGGGCGGCACCTCCGACTTAATTCCTCTCACCACATATTGAATCGCCCCTGTCTGAGTTTCAAATGCCTTTGGGTCAATCCCTAACCTTTGAATCACTGGGGTCATTAGCTGCTGGAATTGTTGAAAATCAGGCGGTTTACGTCCCCGAGTTTGAATTTCATAACTCTGTAACCCTGCTTGAAGGAATAACTTTTTAACCTCATCTAAAGTGAAAAACCGCAGATGAGTGCGATCGAGCAAACCTTGGTCTTGATACTCCCAATTCCCTCGCAACAAATTGATGATTTGACTCCAGTGTTGAATGTTAGGAATGCAAGCAAGTACCTGACCCTCCTGCTTCAACCATTTCACCTGATGCTGGAGTACCGCCCACGGATCAACCAAATGTTCCAACACATCGCCATACACCAAACAATCAACCGATCCAGGCTCAAACTGTAACCGCTCATCCTCCAAATCTTCTACATTTGCAACAATTACCTCATCCAACCGTTGCGCCGCCACCGCTGCCGCTTCCGGATTAATTTCCACCCCAATATACCGTCCATGAGGATTAATCCGCTTATATTGCATCCCCATCGCCCCGGCACCACAACCCACCTCAATAATCACCGCTGCATCTGCTGGTAAAACCTTCAACAAATCCGGATTCACCCGGTCATAATAATCAAAATCAGCCATAAATCTCTTCTCTAAATTTCTTCTCTAAATCTCTTTCCGTGAAAATCCGTGAAATCCGTGGTTCACCCCTTCCACCTCACCAAATTCCGAATTTTTTCGCTCCAAACCGTCCCGAAATGCTGAATTTCCAAAAAATTGGCCGTCAGAGGTGCAGGTTTATAAACTTTAAACGTCCGCATGATGCCGAGGGTAGCGGCACTTTCCAGGGGACCGACAAACTGGGTATCTCGGTCTAAAAAATAGGGCTGCTGCACCCAGTATTCCATCTGTTGTGCATTTAAGAAATAACAGCCGGAATGGGGGTTGCAGGTGCGCTGAAACGTGACTGATGTCCCCATGACAACGCCGGATAATCGGGGTTGTTCTTGAACATTCTGATAGTTTGCCGTAATTTGGGGATGAAGTTCCCCATCAATGTAGGTTTTGCCGATACCTGGATTCGTGGATTGTTCATAACGGTTAGGTTGGAGGAGGGCAAAATCCCCCGTTTGTTGCGTGAACCAATTGAGCTTGATAAAAAACCAGGGGTCATGCAAAATTAAGTCATCTTCGAGAAAACAGTAGTAATCATAACGGCCTAAGTGTTCTCTTAACAGTGCCTGAGACTCAAATCCCAGCAGCATTGGTTCGGCATGAGTCGGGTGATGGGTCCATAAATGGGAGGGGAGGGGAAGGGAGTCGAGGATATGGTAGCCTTGGGTAGTGCAAATCACAATCTCAATTTCTTTCTGAAGAGATTGATTAGCTGGCAAAGCAACACGGTGGGCATAATCAGTGGCGTATTGGGAGTTTCCAAATAACTCGTGCAACGCGGTTAGGTTTTGGGTGAGGGCCTGGATGCGAGGTTGCGGATCATTGCGTTGAGCGCCATACTTGCCAATACCGTCCGGGTTAAAAAAGTGAGCCAGGGTAAATAAGATCCGCATAAAGGGTTTAGGTTTTAATTCCATGAAGTTTGAAGCGTGTTCGCGGCATTTAATGACTACCTTTGCCACAATTTTAGATCCCCAGCGTCAAGGCGCGGCGATCGAAATTGGGGTAGGAACACAAGATTATTATTTCGTAGATTTTGCCCAAGTTGGGTTTCCTACCTTGGCAGTGGAACCGGCACCCGCCGAGGAGGTTTTGCGGACTTGTCGGGAGTTGAATGTTCCCCTAGAACAAGCGGCGATCGCAGAAGAAGAGGGGGAAGTTACCCTGTACTTGGGGGAATACAAAGGTCAGCTTAATGTCAATTTAAACTCCTTAAATCCAGATTGGTGGGGAGTGGCAAATCCTACTAATTCTCCGGGTTCCCCGGATGCTAATAGCCGGGGTACCCTGCAAGTGCCGGCTTTAACCTTAAAAACTCTTCTGAAAAAGCGAAGTATTGAGCGCCTCTCAATTTTAAAGGTGGACACAGAAGGCAGTGAATTTGGAATTATTAATGGGCTCCGAGAGATTCCTCCAGAAAGTTTGCCCATTTTGGTGCAATTTGAATATGGGGGGGGAGGCGACTGCCAGAGTCAAGAAGGAGGATGGAATCTCAAATATTTTAAGAGTACCCTCGATTGCCTAAAGGTGTTGAAAGACTTGGGTTATGAATGGTTATTGCTGATTGACCGCGACTTGCCTGTTCCTTACTCTTTTTACATTCAAGAAATTACTAATTTTGAGGATATCTTTCATCCTCTTTCCCATGTGGGAAATGCGATCGCCTGCAAAACGCTTCCAATCACCTCGGAAGTCAACTTACACTCTCTTTGCTACCCTTATCTTAATTACTCCAGGAAATTAGCCCAAAGTTTAGTCGATTTAGGCTCATCCGAACGGGTTGATTCCTTTAAATATATTCTGCCCTATCTGATCGTTGAGCAGTACAAGATAAAACGCCGCCCTCTACGGGTGCTAGAGTACGGATCGGGATGTAATACTGAGCAGTTTATTGGGTCTCTAGTCTGTCATCAGTTAGTGTCGGTAGAAGACAACCCAGAGAGGTATAAAAAAATTACTCCCCTCATCAAATCGGCTGGGAGTAAAATAGATATTGACTATCGACTAATTGAATTAAAAAATAAAAAATCAACCTTTTATTTAGAGAAAAATGTCTTTACTGAATCAGAAATTTCAGCTTATTGTGAATATCCGCTGAAATATGGGGAAGGACATTTTGATATTATCTTTATTCATGTAGGCGATCGCCTACATGAATTAACAGCAACCAGTGAAACCAATCCTGGCTTTTTGGTTAGCAATTTATGTCTGAAACTTTCCCATACTTTATTAGCTGAAAACGGGGTCGTCCTGGTTCACGGCATACCCAGTCTTTTTTCTCAAATCCACCCTGCTTTAGAGTCAGGTATTAAACGCTTTTCTTCTATTAAAAGTTTCCCTGAATTTTATACAACTGTCCTCTCGAATTCTTTAAATTTAAACGAATTTGAACACTACATTAACAATTTGTATGGGACGACTCGCTCCCCAAAAACTGTAAAAAATGCGGCCACTTCCAGCCCTCAGTTCATTGATAAAATTGATGAATTATTAAGCGAATTTGACGTTGAGGGTGTTGCCACAGTGACCCCTTATCATCCCTCGGGGGGTGATGCCTTATATGTCAAAAAGCCGGTGATTACCCTGTCTACCCTCGGCACCAATGGACGCTTTGCTAATCAACTATTTCAGTATGCCTTTTTAAAGATTTACGCTCAACAGCATGATTTGCAGGTAGAAACCCCAGAATGGATCGGTCAATATTTATTTGGACATTGCGATCGCCCCTTATCTAAAAACTTGCCTGAAATCAAAGATATCACTACCCTCTGTGATGACTCTCCGATTTTGCAACGAAAAACCCCGTTAAAAAATGTGGATATTTGGGGGTATTTTCAGTTTCATACCCGGTATTATTCCCAATATAAAGAGGAGTTTTGTAGTCTGTTTCAACCCGTCGCGGAAGTGAAACAGCAACTGCAACCTGTGTGCGATCGCCTACAGTCTCAAGGCAAAACTACTGTCGGATTGCATATCCGGCTAAAAGATTATGGATTTTCCTACTTTTTCATTGCCCCCCTGATTTGGTATAAAACTTGGTTAGCCCAAATATGGGATACTCTCGATCAACCTGTTTTATTTATCGCCAGTGATGAACCGGAAAAAGTCCTGCCTCATTTTTCCGAGTATCAACCCGTCACTGCCAAATCCCTAGGGGCAGAATTACTCCAAGCCGAATTTTATCCTGATTTTTATTTACTAAGTCACTGCGATATTCTGGCAATTTCTAACAGTACCTTTTCCTTTGTTGCCTCCATGCTCAACAAGCGGGGAAAAGGCTTTTGGCGTCCCCAATTGTCCTCTCAAACCCTGATTCCTTACGACCCTTGGAATAGCGAACCCATTCTCCATGAGGCAAAAGTGCCGAAGAAGTACGAACCCGCCTGTCTGCGGACCCTGCGGCAGCAAATCACCGATCGCTGGTTGGGTTTACCCCGCGATCGCCTCAAAGTCACCTATTTTAGCGGGGTGGGTATCGATGCTAAAATTATGGTAGCCAGAGGGGTAAAAAATGAACCCCTCACCCCTAGTGAAGAACAGTTCGTTCAAGAGCTAAATCCCCGGATAAATCCCCAATTAGATACCCCATCGGCACTACAAGCATTATTAATCGCCATGATGTATCGGGATGCTTATCAACTCCCCTTACTCTATAACCGCGCTGCTATTCCTAAGTGGTTTTTCCCCGACTTTTGGAAGTTTCTGTGCGCTGCACCTAGTGCATTTTCAAAAAGCGGAGAACCCGAACAATACTGGCACTACGTCCAAGAATTAACAAATTATCTTCATTTTCATCTGTTTCAAAATCCCCGATCCGATCTATGGCGCTATATTGCCTTATGTTTTACCCAATTCCATAACTTTAAAGCCTTATCTTCCTGGGAAGGGAATCCCTTAGAAATTGCCCAGAAACGAGGGGATATTCTGGAATTTACCCTCAAAAATTTAGGGCAACCGATTGATTATGAGTGTCTCCCTCGTCCCAGCACTCGCTCTAAAATTCGCCTCGGAATTTTGCAACAGAACTTTTTTGGGGCAAAAGAAACCGTGGTCACTCTGGCGGCATTTGAGCATTTAGATCGGGAGAAATTTGAGATTCGGTTGTATGCAATCGCTCGTCAAGAGACAGATCTCCAGCACATCTGCCAAAATTCTGCCGACAGCTTGGTGCAGCTACCCGAGAAATTAGCGGCGCAAGTGAAAAAAATTCGCGCCGATCATCTAGATATCCTCCTGATTGGGTCCGAGATTGGGAGCACGACGAATGCGATCGCCCTGTTAGCCTGCCACCGCTTAGCAAGGGTCCAATGTACTGGGGCCTGGGTCTCCCCCACCACCACCGGACTGCGCCATCTGGATTACTATATTGCCGGCACTTTGATGACAGGACCCACCTTTGAGGACCACTATCGGGAACGCGTGGTTACCGTGGAAGGGTCTGGACTCTGTTTTGCCCGTCCCCAGATCAGGGAGGGACACCGAAACCAACCGACTCGCCACCGTTGGGGGGCTACCGAGGAAACCGTGATTTTCATTTCCGGTGCGACTACCAACAAAATCACTCCGCAGATTCGGGAAACCTGGGCCAAAATTTTGGCAGCAGTCCCCAATTCCAAGCTGGTGTTATATCCATTTGGAGCAATGGGGGCAAAATTTTATTGCACCAGTCCCTACGACAATCATAGCCAGAGGGTACTAGAGCAATATGGAATTGACCAGAGTCGGTTGGTAGTCATTGACCAGTTGAAATCTTTAGAGGAACTCAAAAACTATTTGCGGCAAGCGGATCTGTATTTAGACGCTTATCCGGATACAGGAGATTTATCTCTACTGGACCCCTTAGAAGTGGGACTCCCGATTATAGTTCGGGAAGGGAAAGCCCCACAAACTCGGCGATCGCCCGCACTATTGCGAGAATTGCAACTTTCCGAATTCATTACCCACAGTGAAGCCGCTTACATCCAGTTAGCCATCTCCCTGGCAAACAACCCGCGACAACGGGAACAGTATCGACAGCAACTCCAGCACTGTTTTCAGAATAAGAGTCCCTGTCTCGACACCCGAGCTTATTCCGCAAAAATCGGCGCACTATTGGAAAAACTCGTTAAAAACCCCATTTGAACCCCATTCAAGGAAAAATAGCAGAAGGGACAGTAAAGTAGGATGACCCGGGTAAGCTGGGCAACCTATTTAAAGAAACCAATCCCGGTTGCCTAGCGTCCCCGGTAGTAGAGAGAACTCAACGGCGTATCTACTAAAATAGTAAAACGCGTCAAAAATTGTTTCTGGGCAGCAATGATAATGGGTCAGGGTCAGTCAGCAACCGGATGAACGAGGAACGATGGAATGAGATATGGATTGCATTTTCTAGATTCGGTTCATCCTTCCACAAGGGGTAAGTCTTCTATATCGCATCGACCCGCCCAATTCTGCCAGGGAAGCTAATTTGACAGCGTGTTTACGATGAAAGAGCATCACCCATCGCCAAACCCCAAACCTAAAAGTCAATTCAGGAAGCAAAAAGTGCTGTCAATGCCAACTAGGATTGGTTATATTTGTGGTCTTGCAGAGGTTGAACATGAGTGACCTTTTCCAAGTTGGCGACACGACGATTAAAGCCGAAGACATACCCGCCTTATTAAAGCGGTATCAGTTAGATCAGCAATTTTGTCGGGGTGTCGTCCTAGATAAAGGAATAGCTGAGGCGAATATAAACTGCACCGATGAAGAACGCTTAAGAGCGCTTGAAGACTTTGCAGTGAAGCAGAAGCTAACCTCCCCTGAAATCCGGGAGGCGTGGCTCAAAAGCCAAGGCATGACCGAAGAACAGATGCAGGAGTCTGTCGTGCGACAGATATTGATAGAAAAATTCAAGACAACCACCTGGGGGCCAAAAGTTCAAAGTTATTTTATGACCCGCAAAACTGACCTCGATAAAGTGGTTTACTCCTTGATCCGCACTCAGGATGGGGGTCTGGCCCAAGAAATCTACTTTCGGATTTCCGAAGGCGAACAAAGCTTTGCAGATGCGGCGAAGGAATACTCAAAAGGCCCTGAAAGCCGAAGCGGGGGATTGCTCGGGCCAGTTGCTGTCTCTCAACCCCATCCCCTAATTGGTAAACTGTTGTCGATTAGTCAACCGGGGCAACTCTGGCCGCCTCGACAATTGGATGTATGGTTCGTGATTATTCGATTAGAAAAATTTATTCCAGCCCAACTGGACGACTCAATGCGTCGGCAATTAATCGACGAGATGTTTGAAAATTGGTGGCGAGAACAAGTGCAAAAAGTCGGTTCCTTGCAGTCTATCGCGAGTTAGGCGCAGCTTCTTCATCATGACATCAACGATCGATCTCTCTCAAATTTTAGACTTTTTATCGAAAACGGCTCCTTTCGATCGCCTCAGCGATCGGGCCTTGGAAAAGTTGGCTTCCCATTGCGAACTGTTACGGTATCGGACCGGTCAACCGATTTTTGAAATCGGCAAAATGCCGACCCAAGTCGCCGTGATTTACGAGGGCCAGGTCCGGGAATTAGCAAGCGACCAACGTACCCAAAGCATGGTGAGTTTGCGCTTGGCAGGTCCGGGAGAAATTCTGGGTTGGGGCAGTTTAATTCGCGGGATGGCTGTAGAAAGTGCGATCGCCTCCCGCGAAGTGGTCTGTTTATGCATCCCGGCTAGTATCTTTCTAGAACAGGTAAAATCCGAAAGCGTTCTCCGAGAAGCCTTTGAGCAACAAGCCTCCCTGAATGAGGTATTTGAGCTGCTTTCCGGGGAACTTCAGCGCCGAGCGGATGCAATTACCAATGCCAAAGACTTGACCCTGCAATTCCAACCCCAAGCGGCGGTTTTCAACATCCCCAAAGGGAAAGCGAACCTCACCGAACTGGATCGCAATCACCTCTGGTTCTTGAGTAGCGGCACCATCGGCGAATTTGGAAAAGGCAGCCGCCTGATGGTTGATGCCAACACCATTGGCAAGCTCCCTTGCCCGGAAGGAGCTAGGGTCGTGGGCTTACCCCTGTTTGACCTCGCCGGAACCCCGGTGACGCCCCAGGATAACGTCGCGGGAATCATCCCCACCACCCCAGTCACAGCCACGGTTGTTGATTCGATTCCCTACGCCCCCGATCGCCCTCCTGAGACCGCAGCAGAAGAGCGCAGCTCGCGCGGCAAAGTTAAATATCCCTTCATTGGGGGAAAAGGACCCATTAATGGGTCTTTGGCCTGTTTCCAAATGTTGGGGAAACAATATCAGATTCGGGTGCGCCGAGACGTCGTTCAGCGCGTCTTGGAAAATCAATATAACTCTCACGGCAAACTAACCCTACAATCCTGTGGGTCCGTCGCTGCCATGATGGGATTTAACGGTCAATTGGTGACCGTTCCCGTAGAAGTTATCTCCCGACTGAAAGCACCGGCGATGATTCGTTGGCAAAATAGCTTTGCCCTCTTATTCAGCGTCAGCGATCGCGAAATTGTTGCCGCCATCCCCAGTAAAGGTATCATTCGCCGCAGCCCTAAAAAATTCATCCAAGAGTGGCAACTCGTCACCCCGACAGAGGAAGGAAAAGAAGGCACCGAACAGGTCCTCCTCCTCGTACCTCCGGCTGAAGACAAACAAGATACCTTTAACTTCTGGTGGTTCCTCCCCGAATTAGCCAAATATAAAAGCGTCTTAGTCCAAGTCTTTCTCGCCTCCTTCTTCGTTCAGCTTTTTGGGTTAGCCAACCCCCTGATCACTCAGGTGATTATCGATAAAGTCATCGGCCAAAGAAGTCTAGAAACCCTAGACATCCTCGGCTTATTGATGGTTTTAGTAGCTGTGTTTGAAGGGGCGCTCACCTGGTTACGAACCTATTTATTCGTAGACACCACCAACCGGATCGACTTGAGTCTCGGTTCCCAGGTGATTGACCATTTGCTACGACTCCCCCTCGGCTACTTCGATCAACGACGGGTGGGCGAACTCGCCGGACGGGTGAGCGAACTTGAAAAAATTCGCCAATTCCTCACGGGAACCGCCCTCACCGTCGTCCTTGATGCGTTATTTTCGGTGATTTATATCGCCGTCATGCTCTCGTACAGCCTCTTGATGACCGCCGTGGCCTTAGCGGTGGTCCCCCTGATGGCTCTGTTAATCGCAGGGGTATCACCCATTGTCCAACGACTGTTACGCAAACGCGCCGAACGTTATGCGGATACCCAGTCCTACCTCGTTGAGGTCCTCTCCGGCATTCAAACCGTGAAGGCCCAAAATATTGAACTGACCTCCCGGTGGAGTTGGTACGATCGCTATGCTCGCTATATCAGCGCTGGATTTAAAACCGTCGTTACCTCCACCACCGCTAGTTCAATCAGTACCTTATTGAATAAGGGGTCCGGACTCGCCCTCCTGTGGGTGGGGGCTCATTTAGTTCTAAGCGACCCTCCCCAAATGTCCTTGGGTCAGTTGATCGCCTTCCGGATTATCGCCTCCAACGTCACAGGTTCCCTGCTGCGATTCGTGCAAGTGTGGCAAACCTTCCAAGAAACCGCGATGTCTGTTGAACGTCTTCGCGATATCCTAGAAGCCCATCCCGAGGCAGACGAGAAGGACCGCAGCAATATCCCCATGCCTGCGGTAGAGGGTTCGGTCCGCTTTGAAAACGTTTCCTTCCACTTTCCCCAGAGTAAATCTCTGCAATTGGCGAACATCAATCTGGAGTTTCACCCGGGGCAATTTGTCGGCATTGTCGGTCAGAGTGGTTCCGGTAAGAGTACCTTGATGAAGCTGTTGCAGCGGCTTTACGAACCGACGGGCGGGCGGATTTTGCTCGATGGTTATGATGTTTCTAAGGTGGAATTGTATTCATTGCGGAGTCAAATCGGTGTGGTCCTCCAGGATACCCTCCTGTTCAATGGGTCGGTCCAGGAGAATATCGCTTTGACCAATCCCGATGCCCCGACGGATGAGATTATTAAAGCGGCCAAAATTGGCGTGGCACATGAGTTTATTATGACCCTGCCCAATGGATATAACTCCGTTGTGGGAGAACGAGGTTCCTCCTTATCTGGGGGTCAGCGCCAACGGATTGCGATCGCCCGGACTGTCCTCCAAAATCCCCATCTGCTAATTTTGGACGAAGCCACCAGCGCCCTTGACTACAATTCGGAGCGCCTAGTTTGTGAAAACCTCGCCGAAGCCTTTAAGGGTCGCACGGTCTTTTTTATCACCCACCGTCTGACTACTGTTAAAAAAGCCGATGTCATCCTGATGATGGACCAAGGCGCGGTGGTTGAACAAGGGACTCATGATGAATTAATGGCTCTCAAAGGTCTCTATTATTGCCTCTATCAACAACAGGAATCCCAAGTATAGGCCCGTCTAAATCATTAGGACCATAAAATTGAGGAGGGGGAGCATCTACACTCCCCACTACTCCTACAGAAAATTAGACGTTCCCACGCCATCAGAAGAACTATCCCCGGCATTTAGACGCGTCTATATAGAAGAAGTGAAGGATGAAACCTCTAGCATAAATGGTCCCGATTAGGTTTATCTTTTATCCTTCATCCTTCATCCTTCATCCTTCCTAAAACCTAGCACCTAAAAATCATGAAATCAGCAGTTTTCGACCAACCCGTTATTTTAGAACGCCCCCCGATTTGGTCTAGTATATTTATCTGGTTGATTATGGGCATGACTGCTTCCGGAGTCGCCTGGGCGGCCTGGGCCAAAATCGATCAATCCATTCCCACATCCGGTAAATTAGAACCCCAAGGTTCCGTAGTGGAAGTGAAACCGGCGACCAATGGGGTTGTGCGGGAAATTCACGTTCAAGGCGGCGAGTTAGTGAAAAAAGGCCAACTCTTGGTCACCCTGGACCCGACCAGTCCAGAAGCTGACGTGGAGTCTCTTAAGCAACAGCGAGACGCCCTGATGCGAGAAAATCAGTTTTTTACCGCTGCACTTAGTGGAAATACCGTAGGAGACTCGGGTTCGGAACTGGAAAACCTCACCAAACTCCGAGCAAATTTAATTTCTGAAACTCAATTTTTACAAGCTCAACTCAATGGGTCTGCGGTCGCTAGTAACGGAGGCGACTTCGACCAGAATCAGGAGCAATTGCTAGTCGCTTCTCGAAATGAGGCCCAATCTCGGGAACAATCCGTGTCCTTGCGGGTAGATGAGTTAGAAAAACAACTCAACCAGGTGAACAACCAAATTCCCACAGCTCAAGGTCAAATTGCTATCTCCCAGGGACAGTTAGAAACCGCTCGGCGTCAATTAGAAACGGCCCAGCGTCAATTGCCCAACGTAATGGACCAATTGGAGAACGCTAGAAGACAAGTTGTCGCCTCCGAGCAACGACTGGAAAATGCCAAACAAGATTTACCGAAAGCTCGGGAACGGTTAGAAAATGCCCGTCGCCAGTTACCCAGAGCACTGGAACAACTAGAAACTGCTCGTCGCCAAATTCCCACGGCTCGGGCGCAACTGGAAACGGCAAAACAGGCCCTCACGGTGAATGAAAGCATTATGGGGCGGATTAAACCTGTGGTCGCCGAAGGGGCATTGTCTGAACTGCAACAAGAGCGTCAGGAACAAGAAATTTTGCGCTCTCAAGCGGAGGTTTCTAACCGAGAAGCGGAATTGTTGAGTCGGCAGCAACAACTTTCTGCTCAGGAAGCTCAAATTCTGACCCAACAAAACGAAATTTCCTCCCGGGAAGCGGAAGTGCTGCGAAGTGAAGATGAGATTGCCCGCCGGGAAGAGGAAATTTTGCGGTTTCAAAATGAAATTTCCGGCCGGGAATCAGAAATATTACGAGCGGAAAATGAAATTGCGGCTCGCGAAGGCGAAATTTTGAGGTTGCAAAATGAAGTGCTAACTCGTTCAGGAGAAGTCGATCGCCTGATCAGCGAACAAGAGCGTCTGAATGTAGGAATGTCGCGATCGCGCCAAGAGGTCCAAAATACCCGGGCGCTTTCCCAGAAAGATGTATTAACCAAGATTTCCGAGAATCAAAAACGGATTTCTGATATTAATGGACAACTGAGCCGTTTAAAACTGGAAAATGACAAGCGCATTTCCCAAATTGACGGCCAGTTAACAAAAGCCAATCTTGAACTCCAGTATCAAGAACTCAAGTCTCCAGTGGATGGGTTTGTGTTTGATTTAAAACCCAAGTCTCCCGGATATGTGGCCGCGGGTAATTCTCCCGAACCGATTTTAAAAATCGTTCCCAATAACGAGCTTGAAGCGTCGGTTTACATCATGAATCAAGATATTGCCATGGTGTTAGATGCTCTGCGCAAGAGTAAAGAAGAAGGGTCAGAAGGGGTCCCGGTTGAAATTAGTATCGAAGCCTTCCCGGCGACCGAATACGGTACAGTTCGCGGGATTTTAACCTCCATTGGATCCGATGTGTTGCCCCCGGATGAAACCCGCCGCTTTTACGCATTTCCAGCCACGATTAAGCTCAATAGCGAGAAGTTTTTATTGGAGAATGGACTGCAAGTTAATCTCCAGTCGGGTATGGCGGTACAGGGTAATATTAAAATTGGCAAACGTAGTGTGCTCCAGATTTTCTTGAGCCGGATGACGAACAAGACTCGCAGCATTGAGACGGTTAAATAATCTCCGCTCTAGTGAAAAATTTGTCACGTTGGAAAGGAAGGGATTGAGATTTGACGCTTTTATTGGGTTTATTGGGGGTGAAGTTAGGACCGCTTTTCTTCGGTGCGATCGCGATAAATCTGCGCTACTCGATCCTGGGGATTTTTGCATAAACAGCGTTCAAATAGTTCCTGGGCTTCCTCGGGGGAGTTCTGGTTATAGTAAAATAGCGCGGTTTCAAAGTCCTGTTTCGTTTCTAGCTTTCCAGCTTGAAGTTCGGGGGGGTCGGCATCAAAGACTTCATAGACGGTCACTAATTCTGATTTGCCTTTGACTTGGACGGTATCGATTTGGCGAATTCCATAGCGTTCGGGGTTTTTTAATCGGCTAAAAGTGCGGTCAGAAATTAATAAAGAAACCCCATATTTTTTGGTGAGTCCTTCAATCCGGGAGGCTAAGTTCACCGCATCTCCGATCGCCGTGCCATCCATGCGAGTTTTTCCACCAACTGTCCCTAACATTAAATCTCCGGTATTGATGCCAATGCCAATTTTAATGGGGAGTTCCCCCTGTCCGAGGCGATCGTAATTGTACTCCCCAAGGCTTCGTAACATGGCTATTCCCGCTTGAACTGCATCATCGGCTTCCCCATTAAATAAGGCCATAATTGCATCGCCAATATATTTATCAATAAACCCATGATTGGCGGCGATCGCCGGTTCCATTCTCGACAAATAAGCATTAATAAACTGAAACGTATCTTCCGGACTCATCCGTTCGCTTGCGGCTGTAAAATCTCGAATATCTGAAAATAAAATTGACATTGACCGATTCACACTATCGCTCAATTTGACATCAATAATACTCTCTTTATTCAACATCTGTAAAAATTCCCGAGGAACAAACCGACTGTAGGCTAAATTAATATGCGAGAGTCTTAAATGAGTTTTAATCCGCGCCAATAATTCATTTTTGGAAATAGGTTTGGTCAAATAATCATTTGCCCCGGAGCTAAATCCTTCCACCAGCACATCAATTTGAGCTTTAGCCGTTAACATCAAAATGGGGACTTCTGTCGCCGGAAATACTTCCCGCAATTTTTGACATACTTCTAACCCGGTCATTTTGGGCATCATCACATCTAGCAATATCAAATCCGGCTTAAACCCTTGCTCAATCACTTCTAACGCTTCCATACCATTAGTGGCTTGAGTAATGGCATAATTTTGTAGGGAAAGATGATTGACCAAAACTTGCAAATTAACCGGCTCATCATCCACGATTAAAATTTTAAATTGTTCGGCATTTTCATCTTCTGTTAAAAAGGCTAAAGTAGCGATCGCCTCCTCGGGTGAGATGGGTGCTTTACCCGACCCATCAAAAATAAGCACGGGCCGGTCTTTCTTGATAATTGGAGTGGAAACCACGGGGTCACTCAGCCGTTCCCCGTCGGTTACTTCACCGGATGTGATCGGCAAGGTAAAGGTAAATCGAGACCCTACTTCAACTGTCGATTCTACGGTAATTTCTCCCCCATGTAACTCTACCAGTTGTTTGGTAATCGATAACCCCAACCCCGTCCCTCCATATTCCCGGGCGGTGGAGCCATCTGCTTGTTCAAAGGACTCAAAAATTTGCTCTAATTTATCCTCGGGAATCCCAATTCCCGTATCGGAAACCGTAATGGCTAAATAGTCAGGGTACTCGGGCGTGTGGGCGAGGGATTCCCTCACCTGCGCTGATACTTCGATTACCCCAGCTGCGGTAAATTTAATCGCATTGGCCATTAAATTTTGTAAAATTTGCAACACCCGATTTTCATCGGCTAAAACCAACTGAACCTCTCCCGGAATTCGATTGATTAATTTTAAATTCTTGGCCCCAATTAAAGGGTGACAGATAGAGAGCGTAATTTCTGCAACTTCTCGCATTCCGATCGGTTTAAGTTGCAGTTCAATAGTTTTATGTTTTAACTTAGAAAAATCTAGCAGGTCATTTACCAAATGAACCAGGCGATATCCACAGTGAACAATCATCCCTAAATTTTTCTGTTGGAGTAAGGTAACGGGTCCGGCAGCCCCATCGACTAGAGATTCAGCCAAGCCAATAATGCCATTTAGAGGCGTCCGTAATTCATGAGAGGTATTGGCTAAAAACTCATCTTTGAGGCGATCGAGGTGCTTTAAGTCCAAATTGGCCTGTTTGAGGGCATCTTCACTATCTCTCAGGGCAGTAGTGGCACGGTTGACGGCATCTTGGAGTCGGGCCGGTGCACTGACTAAAATAAAGACTAAACCCCCGGCTAACACCGCTAAGAGGGAGCCTCCTATCCGTAACCAGGGGGAAAACGGGGCCATTAGGGGCCATCCCTGAGCAGGTATAGCCCCTAACTGCCACGATCCATTGGGCAGAATCACCGATAACAACACCGGATTTTGCTTAAAAATTTCGGCATCCCCAAAAAATACCCCTCCCGCAGCCCCCAACCCATCATTCCCCCGGATGGCATATTGAAGTCGGGAATCAGCATCGAACAATCCGGCCTCGGTAAACAGAATATCGCGATCGATAATAATTCCCACCATCCCCCAATAGGACCCGCTTCCGGCAGGAGCACCTGGAGGGGTCAAAAACACCGGGGTCCGACTGATAAAGGCCATCCCTTCAGGAAATAGGTCCACAGGTCCTGCCAAGACAGTGCTGCGGGTATTAATAGCCCGCAGAATTGCCTCCCGTTCCGAGGGAATATTCATCGGTTCAAAGCCGATCGCCGATTCATTGCCCGCTAGGGGATACATATGGCTAACAATGGTGTTTTTATAAAGGGCTATACTCCGGATTCCCGCTTGTTCGGCGACAATCACCCGCGCCAAGTCATCAAATTGTTCCCGATTAATATTGGAATTGAGCGCGCTAATGTAGGCCACTAGCCCCCGTTCCAGAAACAGGCGCTGGTTTAACCCCTGTTCCAGCCGTGCGCGGATGGCACTGACTTGATTCAGGACGTTGGCATGATGTTGCTCTTTCCATCGTTGTTGTTCAGAACGATCTAGGACTCCCACTCCCGCTAACAGCAAGGCTACGGTGGCTGATGCGGCTAGGTAGGGGACCACACGAGTTTTCACGGACGGATGGACATAGAGACGGGAAAAGCGGTTGGCGAACTGTTTAGGAAGTGATTGCAGGAACATAGAGGATAAACGCGAAGGCGTTTAGGGAAAGAGGGATTTACAGCAAAAGTACAAGATTTTAATCCTTTATCCCCAGAGAGAAGGAACGCCAGTGGCTACCCTGAACCTTAAATTGGATAGCGCCCTCCATCCAGGTTCATCTATCGGTCTAAAAATGCCCAATGGCCTCAGTGCATTAGTCCCGGGATTGGTTTTCGGGCCCACTTTATGCCTAAGTTTAACTCACCCCGAAATGAGTTCTAATTTTTAAACTGCTGGGTTTAAAGGCGATCAATTCTGATAAATTAACTAACGACTGAATTTAAAACAGAAAACTCACTGTTGCTCGGTGTGACGCTCTTTGATGAATATAATTTCGACTAATATTCCCGATGTCGTGATTATCGAACCGAAAGTTTTCGGCGACGATCGCGGTTTTTTCTTGGAAAGTTATAACCAACGCACCCTTGCGGAAAAAACCGGCCTCACGACACCGTTTGTCCAAGATAATCATTCGAGATCGCGCCAAAATGTCCTGCGGGGTCTACATTACCAGATTCAACAGCCCCAAGGAAAATTACTCCGGGTCGTTGCGGGTGCCATCTTTGATGTGGCGGTGGATATTCGCAAACACTCTCCCACTTTTGGACAGTGGGCCGGTTGTCTCCTCAGCGCTGAAAACCACCGTCAGTTCTGGGTTCCTCCCGGATTTGCTCATGGATTTTTGGTGGTGTCGGAAATTGCGGAAGTGCTGTACAAAACTACAGAATATTACGCCCCCCACCATGAGCGGTGTATCCTTTGGAACGATCTGGATTTGGCGATCGATTGGCCTTTAAACGGTGCCGAACCCATTTTATCGGAAAAAGATCGCGCGGGTCAGCCTTTGAAAGTTGCGGAATTATTTGCATGACCAGAATTTTACTAACCGGAATAACGGGTCAATTAGGGCAGGAATTATACCCGATTCTTCAGGCGGTGGGGGAGGTGACAGGGTGCGATCGGCAGACTCTGGATTTAGCCAACCCCGACTCGATCCGGCAGGTAATGGCAGCAGTCAAACCGGAAGTGGTGGTCAATTGTGCTGCCTATACTGCGGTGGACAAATCCGAAAGTGAACCGGACCTCGCAATGGCGATTAATGGTACCGGGGTCGGAATTCTCGCCCAGGAGTCCCACCAATTAGGGGCGCGATTGATTCAGGTTTCCACAGATTATGTCTTTGATGGCACTCAGTCTCAACCCTATCGGGAAACCGATGCCACTCATGCATTAGGGGTGTATGGAGAGTCTAAACTTGCCGGGGAGGAAGCAATTCGCCAAGTGGGTGGAGATGCGATTATCCTGAGAACCGCTTGGGTGTATGGCAATGGCGGTTCAGGTAATTTTGTCAAGACGATGCTGCGCCTGGGTTCGCAACGGGAGGAATTAGGGGTGGTGACAGATCAAGTGGGGAGTCCCACTTGGACGGGGGATTTAGCTGGGGCGATCGCCTCGATGGTTCAACTGGCGATTCCCTCGGGAACCTACCATTACACCAATAGCGGGGTTGCCAGTTGGTACGATTTTGCGATCGCCATCTTTGAAGAAGCCCAAACTCTGGGTTTTCCCCTGCAAATCCAGCGAGTTAAGCCAATTTCTACCCAAGAGTATCCTACTCCCGCCCGTCGTCCCTCCTATTCGGTCCTTTCCCTTGCCAAAATAGCGTCAACCTTGGGAACTTATCCCCCCCACTGGCGGCAGGGACTCCGGCAAATGCTGCGAGATTTCAACCGTTAAATTCCCACTTTGGAGTAGATTTTAAAACGCCATTCAACCCCTTCCCTATTTCTATATTTACCCCTCTTCCCCCAGGGGTTGGATGCGCCGCGATGGAACTTCTTGCCAGAACAGAAGAAAGGCGATCAAACCGGCCATCAACTGAAGGCCGCCAAAAAGGGTTAGAGATACCTCAAATCCAAAGTTGAGTAACTCTCCAAAGATTAGGCTACCCACCCCAAATCCCGTAAACAAAGTAAAGACTTTGAGTCCCATTGTTTGACCCAAACTATTGTCATCGCCTAAGTCCGTGACGATACCGACAAATAAAGGTTGAGTCAAGTCATAACCCAAAGATAAAACCAAAACCGCTACTGTCGTTACAGTGGCAGGAATATCAAAAATCATGACAATCCCAGCTAAGGCAGACATGACTAACCCTGACGGAATCAGCCAACGACGTCCCCATCGATCCACCGCGCGACCAATCAAGGAACTCAGCAACAACCCCGGAATACCGTAGCCTAAAATGGTCAAACCAATGCTCAAAGCATCCATTTGATAGCGTTGGGACAAGTACAATCCCAGCCAGGTATAGACACCGGAATGATAGATACCATTCCACAAAACGTAGGCATAAGTCCGCTGTCCTCGAAAACTGGCTAAGATCTGACGATATCCCCCAAATATGTGGCGAATGGACGGGAGAGTTTCTGGATTGGGACTGTCGAATAGGTCACCATAACGACCCATCCGCCACAATACCAAAGCGGCCAAAATAGCGGTACCCACAAAGAGCGATCGCCACCCCACAAACGGTTCAAGAATAGCACCCCCGGCAGAACCGGCGGCCATTCCGCCTTCCATTGCTGCAAATACTAATCCGAGTTTGCTGCCTCTTTGTTCAAAGGGGAATAAATCAGCAATTAATGCAAAGGTCAAGGGAATCACGCCACTTGCTCCAATCCCGGTTAGCAGACGCCACATCGCCATTTGTGATGCGGTTTGAGCGGTTGCGGTTAACGCTGTGCAGATCACAAAAATTGCCAAAGACAAACGAATAACAGGCCATCGTCCAAATCGATCGGAAATCACCCCGTAGAACAATGCCATCAGGGCGTAAGATAGCATATAGGTGGGGACAATAAAGCCAATTTCCTGAACTGGAACGTTAAAGACTTCAGCCAAACGGGGAATCAAGGGAGCTATCATGTATCCCTGTAGAAAAATTAAACCCGCAGCGATCGATAATAAGGTAAACAGGTTTTTATGCTGCTTCAAACGAATCGTGCGATCGGCTGCTTCAATATGAGGCCGTTGCTCAAAATTTGCTGGGCGATTTGGCATGAATTTTAGCTCTTTTAACTTAACTGCAGGCCCTGCTTATTTGGATTAAAACTTGGAAAAATTCAGCTTCTTCACTCCATGACAGAAATAGCCATATTGCACCCGCTATCAACGGGTTTGACGCCAAAAAATGAGCAGGGCTTTCGGGAAAATTTGACGATAAAATCGTTTTTCATGGGAAAGGGTGCAATATTTCCGAGAAATGAGGCCCACAAAGTCAAGAAACTATGACAATAATTTTACCACCCGTTACTTTGTTTTAAAAAGTGCTACTAATCACAAATATTAATCATTGCTATTAGCTTAGCTTTTTATTGGCTCCTTTTTTGGGGGGACTGCGGGTAGCGGTGAAGAGGCAATTGATAATTTTGGGAATATCATTTTGGGGCTAATCTGAATGACGAATATTCAATTTTTTATGTTAACTTTATTCAAAGATAATATTAATTCAGGAAATTTACTAATAAAAATTGAGGATTGTACGATAAATTCCAACTATTTTTTAAAAAAATGTAGTCTATAGAAGGAAATTTTTAATAAGAATTAAAAGCCTTGAAAGGAACATTCGCGAGTTGGAAAGGGGAGGCGATCGCCGCTTTGGGGACCCGATGGAGGAAAGATTGAAGTGCGATCGCTCCTGAATTGGCCCTTCCCAGCCGAATAACATAAGCCATTCGGTGATATCCTGTTGCACACTAGCCTCAGTGTGGGGAACTTATCCCCTACACTGGCGACAGGAACTCCCACACAGACCGCAAGATTTGAGGCGTTTGAGATGAAAGCACTAATTCTTTCTGGTGGAAAAGGTACCCGCCTGCGACCCCTAACCTACTCCGGTGCTAAACAGCTAGTGCCGGTCGCCAATAAACCGATCCTGTGGTATGGCATTGAAGGAATTGTGGCCGCAGGAATTACGGATATTGGAATTATTATCAGTCCGGAAACGGGCGAAGAGGTAAAATCCCTGACCGGCAATGGCGATCGCTTCGGTGCCAACATTACCTATATTTTACAAGACCAACCGGCAGGTTTGGCTCATGCGGTTAAAATCGCTCGCCCGTTTTTAGGGGATGCTCCATTTATTATGTATCTTGGGGATAACCTAATTCAACGACCGCTCAATCCCTTTTTGGATAAGTTTAAAGAAGAAAAACTCGATGCTTTAATTCTGCTGCGACCTGTGTTAAATCCGAGCGCTTTTGGGGTTGCAAAAGTAGATAGCAAAGGCAAAGTTTTGGAGTTGATTGAAAAACCAAAAGACCCGCCGTCTAATTTAGCCCTAGTCGGAATTTACTTTTTTTCCCCTAATATTCACGATGCGATCGCCGATATCCAACCCTCGGCGCGGGGAGAATTAGAAATTACCGATGCGATTCAGCGCCTCATCGATTGGAAAACCTTAGTCGAATCCTGTACCTTAGAAGGGTGGTGGTTAGATACGGGGAAAAAAGATGACCTCCTCGAAGCCAATCGGATCATTCTTGATACTCAACTGGTGGCACAGAATCAAGCTGAAGTTGATTCCCCCAGTCAAATTATTGGGCGAGTTCAAATTGGGGCGGGAACGAAAGTAATTAATAGTTCAATTCGGGGTCCCGTCATTATTGGCGAAAATTGTTATATAGAAAATTGCTTTATCGGTCCTTATAGCAGTATCGCCGATCATGTTAAGTTAATTGAAGCGGATTTAGAACATAGTGTGGTCTTACATAGCGCTCAAATTATCGGCATTCATCAACGATTGGTAGATAGTGTCATCGGTAGGCGAGCGCAATTGACGAGCGCCCCCCGACGTCCAAAAGCGTTACGGTTTATGATTGGCGATGATTCTCATATTGAATTACCCTAATTTGACCGAATGAAAGCGCCAGGATGAAGGATGAATTTTCCGGATTCGGTTTATCCTTCATCCTTCCAGTAAACCGGTCAAAAATCCGAGAGGATATCAACGTCAGGTGATTTATTTTGTAACCGTCAATTATTATTCCGCAGAATTAATTAATAAATTAGTCCAATCCATTGAGGAACAGGCTAGTCTTGAATATCGGGTGATTATTGTTAACAATTCCCCGGACGACTGCTCGATTTACGGGGTGGAACGAGAGTCTACTGTAATTTTGGAATCTGGGGAAAATCTGGGGTTTGGTGCGGGGTGCAATCTTGGACTCCACTGGGTATATCAGCAAGATCCCCAAGGAATTGTCTGGTTAATCAATCCGGATACTCTCGTGCGATCGGCAGGATGGGACAAAGTTCCGAATTTGTTCGCAATGAATCCTGAAGTGTCCATTTTAGGTACAATTGTTTATGAACCCACCGGCAATCTTTGGTTTGCGGGTGGGGTGTTTATTCCGAGTCAGGGTGCGATTCTGGAAAAAAACCTGTTAAGCCTAGACAACAGTGGGGATTATGTTCCTTGCGACTGGGTAACGGGTTGCAGTTTATTAATCAATTTCAAAAATTTTTCAGACTGTCCTACCTTTGACCCCGATTACTTTCTCTATTATGAAGATTTTGATTTTTGTAGACGCTATGCCGCACAAGGGCATATTATCGGGGTAACTCCTAAATTAAGCCTGATTCATTCTCCATCCTCCATTGCAGATACTCAGGTTAAAAATAAATTCAAACACAGTACCTACAGCTATTTACGAACGATGGAAAAGTACAGTCCAAAAAGAGTTTTAATCGGGCGATTGTTTCGTTTAATTGGAAATGCCATAATTTTGAGTTTTTTCAAACCCGATATTGCCTGGGGGAAGTTTGCCGGGGTGGTGCAATATTGCCAGCGATCGCCCCTGCTCAAAACAGCACTCACTCGGCTATTAAATTTGAAACCCACCAGTGCCGGGTGTTGACTTTGGATAGAACAACCGCGTTCGCTCTTGACCTGTCGTTGGACGTCACGCAAAAATCCGAGGTGTACGCTCTTGAGTTCCCTGTCCATTAATCTGTCATTTTTAATTCCCCAGCCCACGGGGATTACCACTTATGCTAACCAAATTGTACCTCATCTGAACTCTTTGGATCCTACCTTATTAGTAGGACAGGAATTACCTGCTTATAATTGTTATTTAGTGCCTGATGATTTAACCCCAGACTATGGAAAAAAAGGGCATTTAAAGCGTCTATGGTGGACTCAACAACAGCTTCCTAAAATTTATAAAACCTTACGATCGCAACTCCTATTTTCCCCAGTGCCGGAAGCTCCTTTGTTTTCCTCCTGTCGCTCTGTGGTCATGGTTCACGATTTTATTCCCCTGCGATTTCCCAATAAACGGTCTCCCTTAACTTATTATCATCGCTATTATATCCCCCTAGTTTTGCAACAAGCTACTCATATTATCTGCAATTCAATGTCCACCGCACGAGATATTAGTAATTTTTGTAAGATCTCGCCTCGTAAAATCACCCCCATTCCCTTGGGATACGATGCAGATAATTTTAAATTTTTAAACCTGCCCGTTAGTAATTATTTTCTCTATGTGGGTCGCTGTGACCCCTATAAAAATCTGCATCGATTAATCGCAGCATTTGCCAATTTAGCCCCGGGTTCAGACTATGACTTGTGGTTAGCCGGTTCAGGGGATCCACGCTACAGTCCAGCGCTCAAGCAACAAGTGAAAGAGTTGGGATTGTGTGAGCGAGTAAAATTTCTGGAATATGTACCCTACGAGAAGTTGCCCGTGCTCATGAATCAAGCGATCGCCTTGGTATTTCCTTCCTTGTGGGAGGGATTTGGTTTGCCGGCCCTAGAAGCAATGGCCTGTGGAACCCCGGTGATTACTTCAAATCGCTCTTCCCTGCCGGAAGTGACTGGGGATGCCGGGATATTAGTCGATCCGTACAATATTCGAGAAATTTCTAGTGCTATGCTTGCGGTGGCCCTGGGTTCAACGACGCGGCTGCGCCTGCGGGAACTGGGTTTAGCCCGCGCAAGTCAGTTTAGTTGGTCTCAAACCGGAATCTCCACAGGAGAAATTTTGAAAGACTACCTTTAAAAATGAAGGCACAAGGATAAAGGATGACTCGAAAATTCATCCGTCCTTCATCCTTCCCTATAGAGACTCTTAAACGGCTTACCTCCGGATTTCAGTTTTTTATCCGTGTTTAGTAGGATATTTCTGTGGAAATGCTATTCTCCACAGTGAATCTATTATTAGTGTGTGTGGAGTGAATAAAATTATGGTAACAACTCCAGCCTGGACGCAGGGCTCTGGATCGAACGGCTCATCATTAACCCTAACTGCGGTGAATGGGTCTAAATCTGTACAAAACCCCAAACCGATTGTCGGGAAAGAGGTTATCAATCGCTTCTCGGTAGTAGAAACTGGAATTTACCTGCCTAATACTCCCTTATTTGGAACCGATGGAATTCGCGGTCGAGTAGGAGATTTTCTAAATGCACCCCTCGCCTTGCAGGTCGGATTTTGGGCCGGACAGGTCCTCAAAGCCCAAATTGGGACAACAGGTCCGATTATTTTAGGGCAAGATTCTCGAAATTCTAGCGATATGTTAGCAATGGCCCTCTCTGCGGGCCTGACGTCGGCAGGTTTAGAGGTCTGGAATTTAGGGTTATGTCCAACCCCCTGCGTTGCTTACTTGACCAGCGTTTCTGAGGCCATTGGTGGGGTGATGATTTCTGCGAGTCACAATCCCCCGGGGGATAATGGAATTAAGTTTTTTGGGTCTGAGGGAACGAAGCTACCTGCCTCCGTGCAAAAGCAGATTGAAGCCGGTATCCGAGGTCAGATGGATACCGCAGGTGCGACAGGTATCTGGGGACATCAGTATTATAGGCCCGAGTTAGTGGCGGATTATGCTAGGGCGTTGCAACTCCCCTTGATATATGGGGCTGGTAATGAGGAATTGCCCTTACAGGGAATGCGGATTGTTTTAGATTTGGCCTGGGGTGCAGCCGCGATGTTGGCACCGGAGGTGTTTAAGGCATTAGGGGCTGAAATTATCTGCTTGCACGATCGCCCGGATGGCGATCGGATTAATGTAGGCTGCGGTTCTACCTATCTAGATGTACTCCAATCCTCCGTCAAGGCATACAATGCCGATATGGGCTTTGCCTTTGATGGCGACGCCGATCGCGTGTTAGGGGTGGATGATAAAGGCCGTCCCATCGATGGGGATTATATTCTATATTTGTGGGGAAACACCCTTCAACAGTCCGGGCAACTCCCCGACTCAACGATTGTTGCTACAGTTATGTCTAACTTGGGATTTGAAAGGGCCTGGGAAAAACAGGGCGGTACACTGCTGCGCACTCCCGTCGGCGATCAGCACGTCCATGCCGAGATGCTTCGCACCGGGTCAATGTTAGGGGGTGAACAATCCGGTCACATCCTCTGTCGTCACTATGGCGTGACTGGGGATGGGGTAATGACGGCCCTCCATATCGCCAGTGTAGTTCGGAAAAATGGCGGTTCCCTGGCGCAGATGGTAGATGAGAGTTTTCAGACCTATCCGCAACTGTTGCGGAATGTCCGGGTAGAAGACCGCGATCGCCGGATGGATTGGGAAAGTTGCGAACCCGTGCAAACTGCGATCGAGCAGGCTACCGCTGCAATGGGCGATCAGGGTCGGATTTTAGTCCGGGCCTCGGGTACTGAACCCTTGATCCGGGTGATGGTGGAAGCCGCAACTGCGGAATTGGCTAACCACTGGACCGAAAATTTAGTTCGAGTTGTGGAGCAACATTTGGCCGCTTAGAGTCAAATTATACCGCTAAGTTACATCTTTAAAGTGGAATAAATTTAGAAAAGAAGGCGCGAGCGATCGGGTCTTCTTTTCTTTGTTGGGAGAGAAGTTCGTTGGGTAGAGGCCAGGGAAAAAGGCGATATCGCGGGGGCTGACCCTTTAGCTGGCTATTTTAGTTTTGAGTGGCTTTCGCGCTATCCTAGGGCACAAAGGCGATCGCTTGAACTGAAACCCTGGACATCTGGAGGAAACCCGGGGCCAGTTAGCAAGGAACCGTACCCCGGTGATTGACCTTTTGTTGATAACTTGAACATCATCTGTTAAGAAAGGACAGACCCGACTCAAAAGTAAGTTATGGATGATTCAGAATTAGAGGTTTTACTCTTCAATGGCGAAGCTGATCGAATAGAACGAAAATCTTCGCTATCCGATCGCAGTGCAATACGTCAGGCTATTTGTGCGTTTGCCAAGGACTTGCCCAACTATCAAAAACCTGGGGTAGTATTTATTGGGGTGAATGATGGTGATGGGAGTTGTGCCCATCTCCCCGTGACTGACGAACTCTTGCGAACCCTAGCCGATATGCGATCCGATGGCAATATTCTGCCGTTTCCAACCCTAACTGTGCAAAAGCGAACCCTAGCTGGTTGTGAATTAGCCGTGGTTATCGTTGAGCCCTCAGATGTTCCTCCCGTGCGTTTAAATGGTCGAATTTGGGTGCGCGTTGGAACCCGTCGCGCCACGGCTACCCGTGAAGAAGAACGTCGCCTGTCCGAGAAACGTCGTTCCAGAGATTTGCCTTTCGATATTCACCCTTTACCGTCTGCCACATTAGACGATTTGAATTTAAACTTATTTCAACAAGAATATTTACCCGCTAGTTTACCAGCAGATATTTTAGAACAGAATCAAAGATCCATCGCACAGCAACTCGCTTCAGTTCGGTTTACTAATCGGGTTGAACCTCCGATTTCTCCGACTATCTTAGGGATGTTAGTCGTTGGCATAAACCCTAGAGCATTTATTCCCGGATCCTACCTGCAATTTTTACGCATTGAAGGAACAGATTTAACCGATCCGATTAAAGACCAAAAAGAAATTTTTGGAACTCTTTCTCAGGTATTAATACAGTTAGACGAAACTCTACAAACTCATATTTCTATTGCCTCTGATATCACGTCTCAATCCCGAGAAATCAAACAACCCGATTATCCGGTAGTGGCTCTACAGCAACTGGTTAGAAACGCCGTATTACATCGCAACTATGAAAGCACGAATGCACCCGTGCGGATCACTTGGTTTAGCGATCGCATTGAAATTCAAAATCCTGGGGGTCCCTTCGGACAAGTGAACCGGGAGAACTTTGGTCAACCCGGAGTCACAGACTACCGCAACCCTAACTTAGCCGAAGCGATGAAAAATTTAGGCTATGTACAAAGATTTGGGATGGGGATTCCACTCGCTCGCAAGGAACTCCAAAAAAATGGCAACCCACCCCCAGAATTTATTGTTGAAGATGCTCATTTATTAGTGATTGTCAGGAGACATCCATGACGGCTCCCATTATTGCTTTTTTTAATAACAAAGGTGGAGTAGGGAAGACTTCTCTAGTCTATCATCTAGCCTGGATGTATAGCAATTTGGGCTTGCGAGTTCTCGCGGTGGATTTAGACCCCCAAGCGAATCTCAGCGCAGCCTTTCTCGATGAAGACCGCTTAGAAGAAATTTGGGAAGGGAAGTCTGCTCCTAATACAATTTTTCGCTGTGTACAGCCTTTAATCCGAGGCACGGGTGATATTGTAGCGCCTCAACTCGAAATTATTCCGTGGGAGAGCTCCGTTAACGATGAAAATTTAGCCTTATTGGTTGGAGATTTATCTCTGTCTGGATTTGAGGATGAATTATCTGCGGAATGGCCGGGATGTCTGGATAGAAAAGAACGCTCTTTCCGAGTCATTTCTGCGTTTTATCGACTCATCCAGTCGGCTGCGGTGAGTCATCAAGCGGATATTGTTTTGGCAGATCTCGGACCCAATTTAGGGGCGATTAATCGGGCGGCTTTGATTGCCTGCGAAGCTGTAGTTGTCCCTTTATCACCGGATTTATTCTCCTTACAAGGATTAAAAAATTTAGGTCCAACTCTCAAGCGGTGGCGAGAAGAATGGCAAGAACGGGTAGCCAAGAATCCTGCGTCTGATTTAAGTCTTCCTCCGGGTAAAATGCAACCCCTAGGATATATTGTTCTCCAGCATTCAGTCCGGCTAGACCGGCCCGTAAAAGCTTATCAGCGATGGATTGAGCGAATTCCTGCGGTTTATCGGGAAGCGGTATTATTCCAGGAGAGAGAAAATAGTATTCCCCTGCCAAAAGAAGACCCCTACTGCTTAGGGTTACTGAAAAATTATCAAAGTCTGATGCCTATGGCTCAAGAAGCTCACAAACCGATGTTTCATTTGAAACCGGCTGATGGAGCGCTTGGTGCTCATCTAAATGCAGTCCAAGGGGTTTACGACGCGTTTCAAAAATTGGCGATGAAAATTGCTGAATTAGTGTCCATACCGATCGCATTGCCGCCGACTGGAGAGGAGTCTAGTCGTTAAAAATAGGTGCTTTAGAAGCCTGAAGGGGCTTGATACCGAGGGTAGGCCCGAGTCAGCCGGGGTGCAATTTCTGACGGTGTAATTTTCTATCTGCCGGGTGATAACGGAGATCGCCATCCCACGAACCTGAATATAGCCGCCCGAGTAGATTTAATGCTATCACTAAGAAATGAATGATCGCGTTGGTGTAGCCATCAGGAGAGAGAGAGGCCCGCCGGTTCCCGGATCTAATTCCTGGGGAAAAAGTCACCATCGAAATATGTTAAAAAGTAAACAAAAATCTAAGAAAAAGTCCCAGCAAAATAATAACGCACAAGCGCCTACTCTGAGTCCAAAAGAACTGACGGCCCACCAAAAAAAATTAGAGCGCGAACGCAAAGCGATGATTCAATCGTTCGCAACCTATGGCGGTCTCGGTCTGGCGATCGCAGTTGTACTTTTTTTTGTCGCCGACTTCAAGATCGCTGTAGCCGGTGGCGGTGGGGTTGCAGTTTTATTACTCTCCTACAAATACCCTCGTTTAGCAATTTGGGGTTTCCTGATCTATCTCCCCATCTCCGGCACCGTTACTTACTGGATCGGTGGGGGAAATGCCCTTTTTCAACTGGCTAAAGATGCGTTTTACATCCCAGCAGTGCTCGCCCTCTACCGAGAAATTAAGGGTAAAAAACTCCCCTTCTTAATTCCTCCCCAACTGGGTCCCGCACTGAACATACTTCTCGGGGTTTGTCTGTTGACTCTGTTGTTTGTCAACGGTGCTCAGCAGTTTGGTCCCGGTCCTGAGGGGCAGCCGTTGCCGATGGGACTTTTGGGGATGAAAGTTTTCGTCGGCTATATTCCCTTAATCGGGTGCAGCTATTATCTGATTCGGAGCAAAAAAGAATTTTTGTGGCTGACCCGCACCCATATCCTGCTCGCCCTCCTCTGCTGTGGACTGGGTGTTTTACAGTATTGGATGCTCCTCTCCGGTCGCTGTGCGGGTACTCGGGGCTATGTGGGATCTGATCTCTTTAAAGCCACCCTTGATGCTAAATGTCTCGTCGGAGGGTCTCTTGTTTTTAGCCCCGAGGTGAACATGATTCGCTTGCCGGGTACCTTTGTCGCACCCTGGCAGTGGGCTTGGTTCCTAATTGCTAACCTCTTTTTTACCTTTGCCTCGGCATTTAACGATCCTTCATTAATCTGGAAAGTTCTCAGTTTTCTGGCAATGGCTTTGATCTTTGTTAATTCAGTAATTTCGGGTCAACGAATTGCTCTAGCTCTTGTCCCGGTATTTACGGTTATTCTGCTGGTAGTCACCGGCCAACTCACCAATATCAAACGATTTGTTCCGATCGCAGCTGGACTAGGGATTGTGGGATTTGTGGCACTGGTTATATTTCCGGATGTCGTGACGGAGCGGATCGATAGTTTTGTCAGCCGGTGGAATGCTTCTCCGCCTACGGACTTTATCGCCCACCAAGCCGAATTTACCTCGAAAGGACAGAGTGGATTTTTTGGGCAAGGTTTGGGCCGCGCCACCAACTCGGCGCGAATGTTTGGCGAGACCAAGCTAATCGAAACCTACTATCCTAAACTCCTCTATGAAATTGGTCCAGCGGGGGTGATTGGGTTTCTGATTTTCGTAACGACTCTGACCTATCTAGCATTTAAAACCTATCGGTCTGTCAAAGATAAAAATCTCCGGGGCTATGGCGCATCTTATTGGGTTTTTATCTTATTTATCAGCTATAACACTTACTATTATCCCCTGGATGTGGACCCGGTGGCAATTTATTACTGGGTTTTTGCAGGGTTGTTGTTCAAGTTACCGGATCTAGACCGTGAGGTAGCTCAGGAAAAACTTAAAGCAGAGGAACTGGGTTTGCTAGAGGATAAACAATCGTCTAAAAAGAAGAAGAAAAAAAAGAAATAACCTGGAACTCTAAACAGCCCGTTTTCCTTGGCGATCGCCTTCGATTCATCGAAACTCTAAACGTTCAACCCATCACTCTATGTCTTTACCCTCAATTTCTGTAATTATCCCCACCTACAATCGAGAAAAGGTGCTGCGAGAGACCCTTGCCGATGTCCTTCTACAAGACTACCCGGATTTTGATGTGCTGGTGGTGGATCAAACCCCCACTCACGAACCCGAAACCGATGCCTATCTTAAAACACTCGCCGAGTCCAATCGCATTAACTGGTTGCGCCTGGATTGGGCGAGTTTACCCGGTGCTCGTAACTATGCCGTGCGGCGATCGCCTGGGGAGATTATTCTGTTTCTCGATGATGATGTCCAACTTCCCTCGGGTTTTCTGCACGCCCATGCCCGCAATTATCTTGATAAACCGGAGGTAGGGGCGATCGCGGGTCGAGTTTTTGATCGCATGAAACTCGCTGATTCCGGTGGCGGTTTAACCGTCGAGGATTTACCCCCAGAAGCCATGGATCCGGGCATTGCTTGGTATTATATTGACCTAGTGCATACGGTTAAACCCCAGGAAGTGCTATCGGTTCGCGGTTGCAATATGTCCTTCCGTCGCGAGATTTTCGACCAGTATGGATTACACTTTGACGAACGCTTTCGAGGCAGTGCAGTGCGGGAAGAGTCGGATTTTTGCTTGCGGTTACGACAAACGGGGTACAAAATCTGGTATGAACCCGAGGCTCACTTAGTTCATTTAGGAGAAGAAACGGGCGGTTGTCATGATATTAGCATTCGTTCCATTAGCTACCAAATCACTTTTTATCACAACCATTTTCTCCTGGGTTTAAAAAATCTCACCCTCTCCCAATGTCTGCGCTTTTTCACTCGTTTATTCGACTGCCATGTACTGGGGCATCCCCCCTGCAATAAAAGCGGTTCGCCGATTAAAACTCTCGTGCGCGGGTGGTTTTATACCTTGGGGTTTCTAAATGCGGTTGGAACTGTTCTGCAATCCCGCTTCCAGGATGGACAAATTTATACCCAACAAGACGAACTGGCAAAGTCTAAAACAACCTTACCCGTCAATTCATAGTAGATGCCGTGAAAATTTTAGTTGCAAGCCATACTTATATTGTTGACTTAAACCGGGAAAAATTACGGAAACTTGCCCAACTTACTCCCGGCATTGAGGTGACGGTAATCGTTCCCCGGCGCTGGCGTCCTGGGGGGGTGCAAAATAAACTGATTGAAACCGAATACTTAGAGGAAGGTTCGTTTCGGGTGATACCGATTTCCAATTTTAGCCAGAATAATCAAGGACTGTTGACTTTTGGTGCCGATTTGATTTCGGTGTTGCAGCAATGGCGTCCAGATATTATTCAAGTGGAACAGGGTGCGAAGGCGATCGCCTACTCGGAATTTATCACCCTCAATCGATTGCTAGGATTGAAAGCCAAAAATATATTTTTTACTTGGTGGAATCTTCCCTATCAATTAAAATGGTCTGTTTCGCTCTTAGAGTCCTATAATTTGCGTCATACTGATGGCATTATTGTCGGGAATCAAGAGGGGGCGAAAATTTTGCGCGATCGCGGTTATTCCGGTCCCGTCCAAATTATGCCTCAACTCGGGGTCGATGAAACCCTCTTTCGTCCTGACCCTCAACCGGAACTCCGTACCCAACTCGGCATCGAATTGGATGAATTTGTTGTGGGTTTTGTGGGCCGTTTTGTGGAAGAAAAAGGATTACTAACCTTACTTCAGTCTTTATCCCATTTAGCCCATAAGCCTTGGAAATGGGTACTATTGGGTCGCGGTCCCCTAAAAGAGACGCTGCTCCAAAAAGCCACGGAATTAAACCTTCAAAATCGGCTAATTTGGATAGAAAGTGTTCCTCATGATGAGGTACATCGCTATATTAATTTGATGGATGTTTTGGTGCTTCCTTCGGAAACTACCCAGACGTTTAAAACTCTAACTTCTGCGGGATGGAAAGAACAATTCGGTCATGTTTTAATTGAAGCAATGGCCTGTCAAGTGGCGGTGATTGGTTCAGATTCGGGGGAAATTCCTAACGTTATTCAAGAGGCGGGCTTAGTCTTTCCCGAAGGAAATTCCGAAGCGTTACGAGATTGCCTGATTAAACTTATGGAAAACCCTTTATTTGCGGAGGAATTGGGTCATCAGGGTTACCAACGAGCTATGAAACATTACACGAATCAGGCTCTTGCTCAACAACAGTTTGAATTTTATCAGACAATTTTGGAGGCTTAGAAATTAGGAGTTAAAGCATCCATTTGAGCATTATTCCTAGGCTCTACCGAAGAATGAAAATTGTAGCCTTGTTCAGAGTTATTAGGTCTTACATTTTCTCAAAGTGCAAGCATAAGGTTCGCTACTACACTCAAAACTAACTCATAAAATCTTGTAAATTATTATTTTAATTTATGCGAATTCTGCAAATTATTCCCTCTATTTCCCTGGTATATGGGGGTCCGAGTCAAATGGTATTGGGGTTATCGGCAGCCCTGGCACGTCAAGGCGCACAGGTAACGCTTTTAACAACTAATTCTAATGGAGATGTGGGACAACCTCCACTCGATGTTCCCCTGGACTATCCCGTAGAACAAGATGGGTATCAAATTAGATATTTTCCCTGTTCTCCGTTTCGTCGTTATAAATTTTCCGGAGATTTATTAAAGTGGTTATATCGACAGGGAAATGAGTATGATATCGCCCATTTACACGCCCTTTTTTCTCCGGTGATATCCGGTGCAGCTACGGTGGCGAGATGGCGGAAGATTCCTTATATTTTGCGTCCATTGGGAACCCTGGATCCGGCAGATTTGCAAAAGAAGAAACAGCTAAAGCAAATTTATACAGCGTTGTGGGAACGGGGGAATTTAGCCGGGGCATCGGCGATTCATTTTACGAGTGCAGAAGAGGCGAAGGTTTCGGAACGGTTTGGGGTTAAAAGTCGGGATTTAATTATTCCTTTGGGGGTGAATTTACCGGAGATAGATGCAGAGTTGACAGGGGAGGAAATCCACAAGCGAAGGCAGCGGATTCGGGAGGAGTTGGGGATTTCAGGCAATCGCCCGCTGGTTTTGTTTTTGTCGCGGATTGAACCGAAAAAAGGATTAGATTTATTATTACCGGCGTTAGAAAAGTTACTTGTCCAAGGCTTAGAGTTTCATTTTGTGTTAGCAGGAAGCAACCCCCAAGATCCAGAGTATGAGGCGAAAATCCAGGGGCAAATTGCTGCTTCTCCTCTTGCCGATCGCACGACTTTACCCGGTTTCGTTAGGGGAGAATTTAAGGGGTCGTTACTTCAATCAGCGGATATTTTTGTCCTACCGTCTTACTATGAAAATTTTGGAATTGCCGTGGCGGAAGCAATGGCAGCAGGAACGGCAGTCTGTATTTCCCGGGGGGTTTATATCTGGGAGGATGTATTAGAAGCGGGTGCAGGTTGGGTAGGTAACCAGACGGTAGAGGACGTTGCACAGTTACTCGCGGAGGCGATCGCCAATCCCCAGGAGTGTCAGCAACGGGGACTTAAGGGGAAGGCATACGCGGCGACTCGTTACAATTGGGATACGATCGCCCAGCAAACCCTAGGGGCATACGCAGACATTCTCGCTCAGTTGTAGCGCGATCGCCTGATTTTGGGCATAAAAACCCTAAGTAGCTGAAAATGAAAAGGCTGGCATTTTTTCGTTAAACTTGAAAAAAACAGCTAAATGTAAAATCAAGGGTTTGGGGAATGGGGAATGTGGAGTAAAACCTATCAAGGGCGAGAATTACGGGTTAGTATTTTGCTGAGTTTTGCAGTAATCGCTCAGCTACTACAAGCGATCGCACCTGTTATGGCAGGGAATCTCAGGGAAAATCAAATACCTGCGACAGTTTGGGTGGCGCAGGGTATGGAGGAATTCCCCGAGGCGGAACGATATTATACCGAAGGGGCAAAACTTCAGGATGAGGGCGATTTAGAAGGGGCAGTTGCCTCCTATCAGCAGGCGATTCGTCTCAATCCTAACTTTACGGAAGCGCAAATCAATATGGGAGTTGCCTTAGTGAATCTGGGGCGGGTATCCGAGGCGATCGCCACCTACCGAGATGCCATTCGTACGAATTCCCAATTACCGGCGGCTCATTATAATTTAGCTAATGCCTTGGCACAACAACAGGACCTCGATGAAGCACTTATGGCCTATCGAGAAGCGATTCGCCTCCAACCTACTTATGATAAAGCTTACTATAATATGGGCAATATCTTAGTCAATCGCGGAGACTTACAAGGGGCGATATCCGCCTACCAGGAAGCGATTGAAATCAATCCCAATTTTGCCGAAGCCTATGGCAATTTAGGGATGGTTTTATTTGAACAAGGCGATCGCACAGAAGCCGCCCGAGTTTTACAAACTGCCCGAGACTTGTTTCAGCGCCAGGGAAACTTTTCGGCGGTGAGTCGCATTGAGCGTTTCTTACAACAACTGAGCAATCGTTCTAATTAATTTAAATTTCATCTTTCTGAATTTTAAAATAAAGGGTTCAGAAACCGGGTTTCTTCGCTCAATTGTGGCTGATTGGCAACCATTGTCGCAGAAACCCGTTTTCTTGAGTTGCTTTAAATCTAATAGCGGATTCGCGGATCGATATAAGCATTAAGCAAATCAATTCCAATACTTGCCATGACGACGATCGCGGCAAAAAAGACTACGATTCCCTGAACTGTGGGATAATCCCGTAGTGAAATCGCTTCGTAAAGTCGATTGGCTAATCCCGGCCAAGAAAAGGTTACTTCAGTTAAAATTGCGCCTCCTAACAGGGCCGCTAAGGTCAATCCCATCACTGTAATCACGGGGATCATGGCATTTTTTAAGGCATGAGCGATCGCAATTCTAGCTTCGGATATCCCTCGGGCTCTAGCTGCTTCCACATAATCTGCCTGTAAAGTTTGCTTCAAATTCACCCGCACGATTCGCTCGAAAATCCCACTAATTAGAATTCCCAGGGTCAAAGAAGGCAGTGCTAAATAGTGCAAAGTGGTAAAAAAATCCCCGAGATTTCTACTTAAAAGACTATCAATCATGTACAGTCCCGTCGGTCCCAATGGCGGGGTTTGGGTACTTGGAAAACGCGCTCCTACTGGAAACCACCCCAGTTGTACACTAAAAATTAACTGCATAATCATCCCTACCCAAAACGCTGGGAGAGAATAGGTGATGATACCAAACATCCGTCCCCCGACATCCCATCCGGTATTGGGATTAGAAGCAGAAATTACTCCGACTCCAATGCCTACAATTAAAGCAATTGCCATACTTACCACGGCGATTTCTAAAGTAGCTGGAAAATATTGTCCGACGATTTCCCAAACACTTTGTCCTCGGGTGGTGAGGGATGTGCCTAAGTCTAACCTGAGCAAGTCTCCCATGTAGCGAATGTATTGTAACCACAAAGGCGCACCTAAACCCAGTTGCTCTCGTAACCGAATTTTCTCTATTTCCGGAGCTTTTGGGCCTAAAATGGCATCGATCGGGTCTCCAGGGGTGGCACGCAGCAGCAAAAATACAAGGGTGGCGATCGTCCATAGCATCAGGGGTGCTAGGAGCAAACGCAGGAGAATATAGGATTGAAGCGCTTTTGAACGGGACATGGGCGATGTTGAATGTGAGACACTAGGGTAGAAAGGGAGTAAAGAGATGAGGATTTTCGGGAAACCCTCATCCCTTATCAAAGTATGTAACTTATTTCTTCAAGGTCCAAAATGGCATGGTTTGAGCTGATTCCAGGGTTACTCCTTGGATTCCCTGACGAGCAAACACATATTCTTTGCCTTGCCAGAGGGGAATAAAGGGCACATCTTGAGAGACAATCTCTTGGAGTTCTCCAAAAATTTGCAGGCGCGTTGCTGGGTTTTGTTCTTGGCGTTCGCGGGCAATTAATTGATTGACCTGATCGCTATAATAGAAGGAACCCCACAATTTGCTTTCTCCTTCTTCACATCCGGTTGCTACTGACCCTTTGGCACAAGAAAGGAAGGGCTGAATATAGTTATCGGGGTCGAAGAAATCTGGGGTCCAATCTAAGATAAACATGGAATAAACCCCTTTATCCAAATTATTATAGGCGGTGGCAGATTCGACGCTTTGCAGCTCTATTTGGATTGCTCCGTCTAATTCCTGTTCAGCTACAGCTTTGATCGTGGTTGCTGCATCTGCATTAGTCCGGAGATTGGAACGATACCAAAGCTGTAGTTTTAGAGGATTCTGAGGGGTGTAACCCGCTTGAGTCAAAAGTTGTTTAGCTTGGGCAAAATTTCCATCTCCATACTTTTCTTTAAAGACAGGTTCGTAATACTTGGATAAGGTGGTTGGGATTAAGCTGTAAAGCGGCTCAACTTGTCCTTGAAAAATCCGCTGTTGTAACAGGGGTCGGTCAATGATGGAGGCGATCGCCTGCCGCACTTCCGGTTTTTTTAATGCCTCATCCTTCATATTCAGGGTTAAGACATAAATCCCGTTACTGCGATTAGAAATCACCTGCCAGCCTTCCGACTGGGATTGTTTCTCTAAACTGCTAATTTGGTCCAAGTCTAAGGTGCCATAGGTGAGATCTACGGCCCCACGACGGAAAGAGTTGTAAACGTTAGCGGGACTAGAAAACTGTTGAATATCAACGCCGGTATTGGTCGGGTTTTCTCCCCAGTAATCCTCGAAAACATCTAACTTAATAGAATCTGTTCCATAGCTGACCAATTTATAAGGGCCTGTTCCTACAAATGTGTCGGGTTTGAATTGACCCTCTCCGATTTGATAGGCACTAGGAGAAATGGCAACTAAACCCGAAAAAGTGAGCAAATCGGGGAAGGCGGCAAAGGGCTGTTTTAACTTGAAAGTTAATTCATACTCACCGGTGGCTTGTACGGATTCAACGATATTTGATAATAAGGATGAAGGAGACCCCCCATTTTCCATAAATCGTTGCAGGGAAAATCTCATGGTTTCGGCATTGAAGGGAGTGCCGTCATGGTAAACGACATCGGAACGCAGGGGAATGGTATAGGTGACTCCATCGGGGCTGATTTTAGGAAGTTCAGTAGCGAGTTGAGGCTGGAGGGTGGTGGTCCCGCTTTCGTAGGTGTAGAGGCGATCGCCTAGGTTGTAGAGTAGCATTCCTGCCGCATTTTCGTAGGCATCGGCAGGATCAAGGGTTCTAATTTTGGCGGTGGTGCCAATGGAGATGCGATTGGGGTCACTACTTTGGTTGATCCCTGGGCGATCGCCACAGCTAATCGCCAGAAGACAGCACACCGAAAACAATCCCAAAAATCTCGCCAATCTACGCCACGGGCGAGATGAGATCGCCTCACTCATGGATCCAATAATACCCCGGCGTTTTACTATGGTTGTCTGATTCGACTTCAATTTTTCTTTCCCTGGACTTAATGAGCTTAAACGCTAGATTTTCTAAGGTTACAAAAGCGATGGGCGATTGCTTATTTGCTTTCTATCAGATGTAGGGGTTCACCGGACAAGTTCCCCGATGGCACCCCAATCTCTTCTCTCTTTTTTCCCCCGAATCGATTTGAAGTTTAACATGAATTTTACAATAAACTGTCAGGGCAATTTTTGGGTCCTAGGTACCACCGCGTCGCAAAAATCTAGGCAGTCACATCGAGGGAATATCAGAATTTTAACCGTATCTTCGGGACTGATAGATTAGGAGGGCTTCCCCACCAGCCAATAGGTGAGCATTTCTCCTTTACCTTTTACGGAAATTAGTCCCCGTTGTTCAAATTCAAAGCGCTGTTTTAACCGTTTATAAACCGCCTCGGTTACCTGAATTTTTCCCGGTATCCCGCTTGATTCCATTCGAGAAGCGGTGTTAACCGTATCCCCCCATAAGTCATAAATAAATTTACTCATGCCAATGACTCCGGCGATCGCCGGACCAATATGAATCCCGATTCTCAGTTCAAATGTCTGGTCGTTTTTCTGATTAAATTGGGCTAACTCCTCTTGCATATCAAGCGCCATTTGAGCCACGGCAAAGATAGCATCGGCACAGGGAACAGGTAATCCCCCAACTACCATGTAAGCATCCCCAATTGTTTTAATTTTTTCTAAAAGATGTTGTTTTGCTAGCTTGTCAAATCTAGAAAAAATTTTATTTAAGAGCTCTAGTAATTTCTTAGGTGGTCTATTGGCGGCAAACTCAGTAAACCCCACTAAATCTGCAAAGATAACGCTGACTTCTTCAAAATGATCCGCTATAGGATTTTCTCCTTTTTGAAGACGAATGGCAATGGGTTCGGGTAAAATATTAAGCAGGAGAGCTTCAGTTTGATTCTGTTGAAACTTGAGGGCTTCTTGAGCTAACTTGCGTTCGGTAATATCGGAAACAAAGCCTTCATAATAGACAATCTTTCCCGTCAGATCTCGGACGGCACGAGCCGTCTCAGAAATCCAAATAATGCTTTTATCTTTGCAATACACCATCGATTCAAATCCCGAAACAGAATTTATAGAGGCGATCGCCTCTATAAATTCTTGACGACGGCTCGGATTAACATAAATTTGCGTGCTAATATTCTGAATACTCTCTTGTAATTCTTCCCCAGAAGCATAGCCATATATCTTTGCCAGGGCTGGATTCACGCTTAAATAGCGCCCCTCTAAACTGGATTGAAAAATCCCGGCAATGGCATTTTCTACGATACTATGATATTGTTCTTCGGCTCGGATCAAGGCTTCTTCAGCTTGCTTGCGATCGCTAATATCCCGCGCTACCACGATCACGGTATCTTCACCCACTGGAGACACAGCAGCCGAAAACCACACTTCCTCATCTTCACTTTTCAGGCTGTAATCAAAATGTAAAGTATCTCTAGTCTCCAACACTTGAGCAATCATATTTAACCAAATATTTGCAGTTTCAGGGATGAAAAATTGTTCAATTGTTTTTCCCACCCAGTCAGTATCTAGGGGATACAACTGCATCCAATTGGTCGGAAAAATATCCAAATTGCCAATAGTTCCCTCTTGAATACTAATCAGGGCAACGATATCAGTCATTGACTCAAAAACCGCCCGCATTTTCTCCTCAGCGGACCGCAACTTTTCGTCTAACAATTTGCGTTCATTAATTTCCGCTTGTAATTGCAAATTTTGGGTGGCTAAAAGTTCAGTCTTTTCTTGGAGTTGCTTTTGGAGTGCCCGTTGCGAGAGGTGTGTTTCTACCCGCGCCAGGATTTCTTCCACCTGAAATGGCTTACTGATGTAGTCAATCCCTCCAGCTTTAAAGGCTTTTGCTTTATCAAATCCTTCAGTTAATGCACTCAAAAAAATAACAGGGATATCCTGAGTTTGAGGATTTTCTTTTAAAACTTTGCAAACTTCATACCCATCTATTTCGGGCATCATGATGTCCAGTAAAATTAAATCGGGTTGTTTCGTTAATATAAAATTTAAAGCCAAATTTCCATTTGTAACTCCTCGGGCTTGATAATTATTTTTTCTTAATAAATTAATCAGTAATTTTACATTGGTAGGAACATCATCTACAATTAATATGTCTCCTTTATACTCAGGCTCTTCTTGAAAAATCATCCCGTTTGTTGCTGATGTACCTTGCTCGCTCATAGTATCTACTAGAATAAGAGGTTATTTCTACTATTCAATTAGCTTTAATCTCTGTATTATACTATAAACTACCTCTCAATAATTTTTACAATCTTTAATCATTCATAGGGGCTATTTACACTTAAAAATTATTCCAAATAACATATTATAAATCTGCGATTTCATGCCTTGAATTAAAACCCAATGTAGGAGTTGAACTGGGTCACCCACTTATGCTGTCATTTTCTCCAGCAATTTGCGCCCTATCTCCAGGTATAATAATTTTAATTTAGGGGACAATATAAACTAAATAAACCGGCGTTTTAAAGCAGAATTTCAATCATTCTGTTCTCGGTAAATTATCTAACCTTTAATAGGATTAAGCCGCATAACACCCATCAGAAAGAATCGATGCGATCGCCTAGGGATCGATAAGCCTATGGAAGGCCGGGGGAGACTGGACTTGATGGCTTTGCAGTTGCCAATCTCCCCTCTCAACGGTAAGGGTACCCTGAATTCCTCTAGCCCCCTGTCCAGCTAGAAAAGCAACGCTCGCGCTCTAAATTTACTACTCCATCTATATCTTAAGGCTGATGTATGTAGGCACAGTCCCTTGATAACCTTAACTCAGATAAGGGATGAGGAGAGGGTGCAAGACCTGCAACCCACCAATCCCCCTCACTATGGAAATTTTAGACCAGGAGAACCATAATATGCCGTCTATCAGCTTAAAATTACCTACTTCTTTGCGTCCGCTACGCTTTTTGTTGGCCGTCTGTGTATCTGCTTTACTATTTTTCAGCAGTGCCTTCCCGGCTTATGCAACGACCAGTAGCCCGACGAAAGGTGAAGATCAGATGCTTAAGATAGAGAAAAAATCCCTTGAAGCGATCGGAGATGATCCTTATACCTTGGAAGACGAGATCAATGAAACCAACCCTGGTTTGAATGGCGTTCAAGGCACTGCGGATCAAGATAAAATGATCTCCCCAGAAGATGCAAAGAGTGACGGTGCAACCTCGTTTACCGAGCAAGTCAAGAACGCGGTGGGAAACATCAAGGGCAAAGACTAATCTCTAGCTCGGATCGGGGGATAACATCTCCTCAAAAATTCCCACTCCGTTCAAAGATTGTAGGGGTTCGGGCGACCCCTACCCTGGGACGGTGTAAAGGGGCAACAGTTGAACTGTTGCCCCTTTAATGATTGGGGACCCGGGCGGAGATCGCCTGGGTCAAACTTAACCGCAACTACTAAAGTCACAGTCGCCACCGGAACAATCTAGGGTGCTATCTTCAAGGGGACTACAGTCGCTGCAACTGATTTCACCACAATTAAATAGATTGACGCACTCCAAGGTGTCCATACAGCCATCGCAACCGAACCCCGGGGCTAATTCAGTATTCCCACAATCACTGACTGGATAAGAAGGTGCAGGTTTGGGCTTTTTTTTCCGTTGAGCGGTGGCCCCCATTTGGGAGCGCAGAATTTGATGAGCTTGCTTGCAGGCGGCAAATCGTTGTTGAGATAAGGCGATCGCAGCCGATAAACCCCCTTTAGCCACTGCACTCTTGACGTATTGGGAACAAGACTCGCCACCATGAAGGACCCGATGAGCGCAGGAAAAGCCTTTATGGGGGGAGAGGTATTTTTGATAGCCGTTAATCGAGGCGATCGCGATCGCCCTCAAAAGCTGCGAATCCAGTAAAAGCCGCGAATCCAGTCCCGATGCGTTCATGTTGCCTTGGGTGAAGATGTCCGTTATTTCAAGTCGAAGTTTATTCTTTTACCCGGACTAAATTCGAGCATCCGCCAAACGGGGCCAATTGTGTCGAAATATTAAGGTCTGTTTCATTTTTGTCACATCTAGGGGTTTACCCTGCAAGAATGCGATCGACCGTGGTACGATTGCATTCCGTAACCGTGACAGATAGGGAGAAATTCTTTGGCACTACGGGTTGCTGTTGTTGGATCTGGACCGGCTGGTTCCTCTGCTGCCGAAACGTTGGCAAAAGCAGGGATTGAAACCTACTTGTTTGAGCGCAAGCTAGATAATGCGAAGCCTTGTGGCGGGGCCATACCCCTTTGTATGGTGAGCGAGTTTGACCTTCCCGCTCACATTATCGATCGCCGGGTGAGAAAAATGAAAATGATCTCCCCCTCGAATATCGAAGTCGATATCAATTTAGAAAAAGAAGATGAATATATTGGGATGTGCCGCCGGGAAATCCTAGATGGATTCCTGCGCGATCGCGCTGAAAAATTAGGCGCGAACCTGATTAACGGCACTGTTCACAAACTGGATATTCCCACAAACAATACGGATCCCTATATCCTCCACTATGCCGACCACTCGGAAGGCACCGTAGAAGGGGTCCAAAAAACCCTAAAAGTCGATATGGTCATTGGTGCAGACGGTGCGAACTCTCGCGTCGCCAAAGCCATTGATGCCGGGGATTATAACTACGCGATCGCCTTCCAGGAGCGGATTCGTCTCCCGGAAGACAAAATGGCCTATTACAATGACCTAGCGGAAATGTATGTCGGGACCGACGTTTCCCCCGACTTCTATGCCTGGGTCTTCCCCAAATATGACCATGTTGCCGTCGGAACCGGCACGATGAAAGTCAACCAAGCTTTAATTAAAAAGCTGCAAGCTGGCATTCGCACCCGGGCTGCCAAACGGCTAGAAGGTGGCGAAATCATCAAAGTGGAAGCGCACCCGATTCCGGAACATCCACGTCCGCGTCGGGTTCTGGGTCGCGTCGCCCTCGTCGGGGATGCCGCAGGGACCGTCACCAAATCTTCTGGGGAAGGGATTTATTTTGCCGCCAAATCCGCTCGGATGTGCGCCGAAACCATCGTTGAGTTTTCTGAAGGCGGAACCCGAGTTCCCACGGAAGAGGAACTTAAAATTTACCTGCAACGCTGGGATAAAAAATACGGCATCACCTATGCGGTACTAGATATCCTGCAACGAGTGTTCTACCGCACCGATGCCACTCGGGAAGCATTTGTGGAAATGTGTGCTGACATGGATGTTCAGCGCATGACTTTTGACAGCTATCTGTATAAAACAGTAGTTCCCGCCAATCCTTTTGTGCAGATGAAGATTACTGCAAAAACCATTGGGAGTTTGCTCCGGGGAAATGCCTTAGCACCCTAGAACCGCCAAAAACAGGATCCAGCTAGCTCTAAAGGCATCTGTCAACCGGATGGGATGAGTAGGGAAAACTGGATTCTGTTTGCAGTCCTTCGTTAGCTGATCGTGGCGATCGGCTCAATTCAAATAATTAGAAAGAGCGCTCTCCCTCGGCACAAAGCAGTTTGGGGGAGCGTTTTTCTATTGAAGCGTTAAATCCCCATATAAACCGTAGTCCCATAAAAAAAGGGAGAACTCCCGGGAGTTTTAAAGCTGAAACTCCCAATCGTCTTCTTCCTGTCTTTATGGATGAGGTTATACCGCTTGGGGGCTTTCATTGGCCGGTGCAGTAGTGGGTAACTCTAAGCAATAACCCGCGCCATAGACTGTTTTAATGTAGCGAGGATGTCGCGGATCGGGTTCGAGCTTCGTCCTTAGATGTCTAACGTGAACCCGGATCGTTTCGATATCATCATCAGGGTCATATCCCCATACTTCTTTGAGAATTTCACTCGGAGAGACAGTTTGTCCGTGGCGTTGCAATAAGCAGTGCAACAGTTCAAACTCTAGGTGAGTTAGTTTGACCGTGCGATCAAACCAAATGGCTTCAAAGCGTTCGGGGACGAGGGTCAGGGGTCCATAACTAAGAATCTCCGCGTGTTTGGCGGCCTGGGGAATGCGATCGGTCCGTCGCAACAAAGCTCTGACCCGGGCAAGCATTTCTTCGACTTCAAAAGGTTTAGTCAGGTAATCATCAGCACCGGCGTTGAAACCTTCGACCTTATCATGGGTTTGACCCAAAGCTGTCAGCATCAGGACGGGTATATCAGCAGTCCGCTCATCACGACGGAGGCGCTGACATACCGTGAATCCAGCCACCCGAGGCAGCATCAGATCGAGCATGATTAAATCGGGGATCAGTTGCAAAGCAAGCGCTTGACCTTTGATGCCATCTTCGGCTTGGCTGACTTCATAGCCAGCCATCTCCAGATTGACGGCGACTAATTCTGAGATTGCAGGGTCATCGTCAATGACGAGTATCCGGGGCATGGTTCAAAATTTTGAAAGACTGGGTTAATTACGGTTCGTGAAGAACCATGTAGAGAATCGTAAAGATTCCTCTACAGATTATAAGCAACGATTCTAAAATCTTTCCAAAGAATTATTCGGGGATTGTAGCAACTTGTCTAGGGGGGAGGGTCCGCGATTGGATCCGGGGGAGAATTTCTGATCAAAAATGGTTAATTTTTAAAGGGTTCCATACATTCTGTTCCCTTCTCCCCCAGTCCTAAAGCTGCTCTGGGCTTTTGTTTTAACCCGACGGCTCCAGGGCCTCACTCCGGAGGATGTTCCGGGTGAAACCCGTGTAAATCCTCGGGGGTATTAAAATTTCTTAACATCCGGAACTCGGCTGTACCTACCTCCAGAGGAGTAGCACAAATCTCCGGTAGCCACATTTGAAACGATCGCCCCCCTTGATCCAAAAACTGCTGCAACGGTTCTAAAGCAAGTTTGCGGTAAAACCCACACATCGGATGCCAAAGGGTTCCCTGTTGCGGGACTAAGGCCAGACTTTCCGGGGGTACCGTGGGTAATTGAGACACCCATTTTTGGACGATCGCCGAGTCGAGTAACGCTAAATCACAGGCTAAGAGCAATACCCACTCCGCCTCAATCTGACTTAACCCAGTCGCGAGGGCACCTAAAGGACCCCTTTTGTGTTCCGTCTCTTGGAGAGCCTGTACCCTGGCCCCCGAGAGGAGTTCGGGAGTCAGCATCGACTCATAGCGTTCCGGCCAAGGAGAGATCAGATAAACCTGGGCTGTGCAGTGGGAGGCCACTTCACAGGCGCGCTGGAGTAGGGTCTTGCCCTCCCAGACAATTTGGGCTTTATCTTGACCCATACGAGAACTGCGGCCTCCAGCCAGAACGAGGCCAGCCACTTGGGAAGGGGATAGAATGAATTCGCTCATAGTTGCTCCTATTTCCGGGCGATCGCCGATTCTCGACCGGGTGGGTTGTACAAAATTTATAAAGCTAGTCCAGGGGCGATCGCGAATTCACCATTTGAGTGATTTCCTGGAGTTTAGCGGCAACTCGACCGCTACTAAACCCTTCCCGGGCTTGATGAATACCGCTGATCATATCCCCACAAACACCGCAGTGCCACAGATAAAAGCCAGCACTCCAGACTGCCGACTCCATCAGTTCGCTGGGTTCACCCTGCAAAACGCCCTGCATTTGAGCGGAGAACGTTTCGGGTTGAAAGGGGACATTTTCCGGGGTAAATCCGTAGTCCCGAGGATGCAGGAGGATGCGGTGGAAGGGATTAGGACTCGGAAAATCCGACTCAGGGGCGGCAGCAGGTGGGGGGGATGGCTCTGCGGGATTGCTATAGCCGATAATGGCGGTACGTTCCCGAGGTAAATCGCTACTGCCTTCTAACCCTTTGACCGTGGTGAAGCGCTGATCACCTCGTAACTCTAAAGCATCGCGAAACATTTGTTCCGTGGGGGGATGAACGAATCCTGCGACGAGATGGCGATCGCCATGATAGGGAGACCAAATCAGTTCTAAGGTGGCGATTGGGGGTCGTTTCCCGAGTTGATCCCGGTAGGCAACCAGACTCGCCGCCTCGGGAAACTGTTTAGGAATATAGATTAATCCCACTCCGGTTGCCTGCAAGATTGCTTGAACTTGGTTGAGGTCGAGCCCGCGCCAGTTGATTCCCAAAGCATCCCAAATTTCAATAAAAGGGATGCCATACTTGGTCGGCATTCGATCGCCCCCGTGGAGGAGCACAGGTTGACCGCAACTGGCGAGGAGAAGTGCACTCAGGACGGTTACCGGGGCTGTGCGCGATCGCCCATCGTAGGGACATCCCCACACCATGACAGGTTTCGACGCGGGGATCGGTCCGATCTGTGGGCCGATTTCGTCGTAGGCATCCAGCATCCCCGCCAATTCTTCCCCCGTCGGACGCTTGATCCGGTGAGCAATCAAAAATGCCCCAATTTGTGCTGGAGTCGCTTCACCCCATAGCATCATCCGCATGGCATCGGCTGCTTCTGCACGGGAGAGGTTCTGGCTCGTGTGGGGACCACTGCCGACTTTCTTTACAAATTCTCTGAACGCTGTAGTCATGAGTGAGAGGGGGAGAGAGGAATGGATGAGGAGATCCGGTCATTAACCCGGTGCAACCTTGATCGGCAAAAAGTCATGGACGAGTTGCCAAAAGTGTTGGATGGGTGGAATTTGCAGGCGATCGCTCGTCGTGACAATCACAACTTGACGATTCCAACAAGAACCCCCTGCCAATGTAGGGTAAATACCGTTCAATGAGGAGGGGGGGGAAGGGCAATCTAGGTGATCCGCAGGGGGTAGAGAGCGAATGGCAACTTTCGGGTCACAACGGGCTTCGACTAATGCCGATTCCGGTAACAGCGCCACCATGTCCCCCTCCTGCACCACCCCCCGAAAGGCATCGGGAGTATTTAACTCCAACACCGCCCGTAAGGTCAGGTTGTATTTTGCAAAAATATCTTGTACCAACCGCTGCATTCCATAGCCATCTTTAAAGACAACTTGAGGATAACGCGCTAATTCTTTCCAGGGTACCGGGTCATATTGAGCGAGGGGATGGTTGGCAGCCATTAACACTTGAATGGACTCATTGTAGAGAACATCAACCACCATTTCTGCACTAGAGGTTAATAGTCGGTTATTCATGACGATCGCCACATCAACTAAACCATCTTTGAGGACTTTTAAAGCGCGATCGCTTCCTAACGCCGTCACCCGCAATTGCACCTCCGGATATTGCCGACAAAATCTCCGCAAAATTGGGGGTAAATAATAGGCACAAACCGAGTGAATTGCAGCGACACAGAGTTCCGGCTGTTTCCCTTCTAATAAACTGGTAATTTCCTCTCGTGCTGTTTGCCATTCCTGACAAATTTTGCGGGCATGGGGGAAAAATCGCTCTCCGGCCAGGGTTAATTTTGCCTGTGCACTGCGATGAAATAACTGTAAGCCCAGTTCTGCTTCGAGAGATTGAATTTGACGGCTAATTGTGGATTGGGTGACGCCACACCGACGGGCCGCTTGCTGGAAGCTACCCGTATCAGCAATTGCCATAAAAGCTTGTAACTGCTCTAGGCGCATATATGGAGAGAGAGATAAGATTTTTCCACATTCTTTAGATTACCGGAAAAATAACCCCTTTTTCGTACAAATTGATACCGGCTTTTCACCAATTTTCTGTATCCTCTGTCTATCTTATAATCAATTTCATCGGAGGGAGACGGGTTTAAAAACCCCTCAAACTAACTCCTGTTGGTTCATCGGGCCCCCTTTACCCCGAAAGGACTAGGGCGGGGTCCATCAAATATTAAACCCAGACGGGTCAAACGAAATATAGAGACTCGAAATTTCGAGTCTCTACATCCCCCGGAGGGACCTCCCTCTAACCCTCCCCTACCTGTAACGGCCCCTAGGAGGGGAAAGAGATATCAGGAATAAATGTCTTGGCACAGGAGGGAGAATCATCCACTTTTTTTAGGGTTCGAGGGTACCGGATCTCTAAAAGTTAGGTTGTCTATCGGCAAAAAAGTTTCATACCCGATCCGGCGTTTACAGCCTAGGCTGAGGAAGTTTTAAAACGTAAATGTGGTCCGAAATGTTCCGATAAAAACATCACTATTGTCATTATTTTGGTTAGGAGCCGTTAACCAAATTAAACCCGGAGTCAGGGAAATATTTGGAGTAATTTGATACTTGTAAAGTCCTTCAATATGAAAAGGAGTGTCTTTAGAAAAATCTGGATTTCCTGGCACTTCAAGATTCGTTAGATAGGGTTCAGCACCAACAATTAAGCTAGCAAAAGAACCAGGAGTTCCTAAATCTGGCACAACCACTGTAGCCGCATAATTCCAGATATCAGCATCCCCTAATCCAATCAGTCTGGCACTGGTTTTAGCAACCCAACCGCCGATAATTAAATTAGGAGTAATTCGCAGGGAAGTATTGACACTGTAGGAGTTACTAACGACGGGAGTTGATCCCAAACCCGGACTGAGGGGATTGAGTGCTGCGGGGGAAAGATTCCCTAAATTTGTGCCCGTTCCAGCGAACCCAAACCGGGGAGCAGAGGTGCCTTCATACGCATGAACGTAGGTTAAACCCACCTGAAAGCGACTGCCAAAAACAACCTGTCCGAGGGCGGAGTAGTTACCATCAAATAAACCGGCTCCAGATAGGGGCGTTTTGGCTTCGCTGGCTAAGTAACCGGCGTTAATTTCTAAATTATTACCTAGATTATATTTGACTCCCACTCCAGAACCGCCCAGGGTAAAGCGATAAATTGGATTGCGTTCGGCAAAGCGGGACAATGCACCCGTTGCACCGCCACCGGATTCTAAGAAGGGGTTGAGGGTATTGGCATAAAATTGATGGCCTCCGGCATTGGCGAAAATCCGGACGCTTAACTTGTCGCCAACGGGAAAGAAATAGTGCAATCGGTTAAGGGTGACGGTGTTGTTGGCAGCACCATCAAAGGCATAGCGCCCTTCATTGGTCCCTAAAACCGGCTGGAAGGAGGGGCCTATATTGCCCATTTCCAGGCGAGTGAATAGGTTATCTCGACCTGTAAAACTGGTGACAAAGTTAAGGCGAACGCGATTACTAAAGACGGTTTCGGGGTCGAGATCTTCTGTAAAGGCGTCAGCAAGGATGAAAGCGGCTTCACCGGCTAGTTTAGTGGTGGGTGAGAATTGATTGGCTTCAATTTCAGCGGTTCGGAGTTCGAGGTCGTCTACACGACCCCGGAGGGTGGCGAGTTCTGCCGCAAATTCTTCGCTTAAGCGGGTGAGTGCGCTCAAATCTTCGGTACTTAAGTCAAGTTCACTGATGCGATCGGTGAGGACTTGGAGACAGGCGTTTAAACTGGTGGCAAATTCATATCGGGTCATCGCCCGATTCCCTCGATAGGTTCCATCGCTGTATCCCAAGAGGCACTCGTAGCGGGAGGCTAAATTTTGGAGGGCTTGAAAAGCCCAGTCCGTGGGACTGACGTCTGCTAGTTCGGAGACAGAGTTCACCTGCTCTAAAGGACCCAGTTCCAGATCGGTTTGGGAATAAAGGTTGAGTTGTTGGAAAATCTGTGCCGATTTATCCCCGGTGGGGTCAAGTGGCTGTGGGGCGATCGCGTTGAATTCCAGGTGGGGTTCAATGGCGACAGGTTCGCTCAATTGGGGGGTGGGAAGATTGAGGGGGGCTGGTTGACCCGCAACAGTCTGGATGCCGAGTAAATTGAACCCGAGAAGATTGAATCCAAGCAGGAGGGGGGTGCTTCGGATGAAGATACACGAAATTTGAGACATTATGGGTTGCAGATCTTCGGTGAATTTAAGAACAAATGCAAGGAACCAACCCGATCAGATTTGGTTTTTTATCTAATCGCGGCTTTGTTAACTGCATCTTAATGACTCCATAAATCTCACCCTTAAGCGGTGCTTTTTGTAGCGATCGCTGCAAAAAACCGGGGCTTATGCGTAATTCCCCTAAAGCAAATGCAAAATTTACATAAAAAAATCCCGGGAAAAGAGGCGAAAAAATCCGGGTTACTCCCCCGGGAATTCCCTTACTCAGAGGGTTACAGGGATTATGAATCAAGCGGATTCCCAGGCGATCGCAGCTTGTCAGAATTCCCTAACTTTTTACCCATTCTTCCAGGGCGATCGCCACCCCTTGTTGGAGAGAGGGACTGGCGGTAGGCTCACTGCACAGGTGCAGCAGTTGGGGATATGCTTCCTCTGGAGCGATTTGTTTCAATGCAGCGATCGCGTGTAACCGGACTCCTACCTCGGGGGTAGCTAAGAGTTCAATCAAGGGATTGATGCCAGTTTTTTGGCCCAGATAACCCAGCGCCGTGGCGACTGCTTGTTCAATCCGCGTCGAGTTTCCCCCAACTCCGGTTGGCTTTCTTCTTAACAGTTCAATCAGTATCTGCGCCGCTTTTGGCTTTAACTCAGGTGCTTCGATCCGTCCGAGTACAGAAATAATTTCTGCGATCGCCTCGGAACCTGACCCATTCTTTTGTCTGAAAAGGAGGGCTTTTTCTAAATATTCCAATGCGTCGGGAGTTCCCATCCAAGCTAAGGCACGAATGGCGTTGATTTGTAAGGTTGGAGGGGTAGCTGGGGAGTCGAGAATTTCATCCAGACAGGCTGCGGCTTTCGGCGTCGCTACCCGTCCCAAGGAAATCGCCGCCTGATGGGTGACGCTAGGGTTAAAGTCCCACAAGCGCTCCCGTAGGAGGTCCTCTATCTCGGCCGCGATCGCCCTGTAGATTCCATGAGTGTCATTTTTGTACGAGGGGCGCATGACGCACAATCCTAGGCCGATGGTGGCTTCCCGGCGGACGGAGGCATGGAAATCATGGATGGAGTCTACGAGGACTTGGGGGATGCGGGGGTCATCATAGCTATTGAGTGCGGCGATCGCCTCGGCACGCACTTGGGGGTCGCGATCACCCACTACACTCAAGAGGGGGCCAATAATGTGGGGATTATGGATTTTCCCCAGGGAACGCACGGCTAATCCCCGAGAGGCGGAATCGCCTAACTGTTGAGTCAAAGCGGCGATCGCGGATTCTCCGATTTGAGCTAAAGCACGGGCTGCCATTTCGCTGAGTTCTTGCTCTTCTTGGTTATTAAGCAATTCCATCAGTGCGGCGATCGCCGAGGGGGTATTAAACTCAGCCAGGATTCGACCGGCAAACCATCGCAATTCTACATCGGCGTCAGTATCGGCCAGAACTTCTAACATGGGGGCGATCGCCTCCGTTCCCAGACGGGGAAATACTTTAGCGACTTCCCAGCGTTGTTGAAAATCACCACCTTCCAAGACCTCTAAAGCTAAACCGATTATAGAGGAGGTATTGAGCTGCTCCGTTGAGGTGGGTAAAGACTCGACTTTAGGTGTCCCTGGGGTTGAGGCTAGTTTTTCCAAACACTGGGTCACCAATTGCCAATCTTCTTGTCGTGCAGCTTCGTTAGCTTGTTCTAACAAATTAGAAAGTGTTTGGGGCATATTTGAGGGGTAGATTTTTAATGGGGCTGGGTGCAAGGCTTACCAAAGTCAAAATGCTTCCAGTCTGACTTTTATCCTTTTCAATTTATCCTCGGTTTGCCGGTATGTGCTACTAATTTTTGGCAATTTGATACCTAAATCGAATCTTTCTCATCCGTAAATCGCATTAGGGCCTAGCTTTGGTATCTAATTTTACCAAGTTTGACCAAGATATTTAAGTCCCTTCCGCAAGGCGGAAGATTAAAATCTAGGATGGGTGACATTAACCCCCCAGAATTTACAGAAAGCCTGCTCTAAGTTCCTACATCTCCCAAAGCTAAACAGCGCTTTCAATCGGTAGGTTTATGTTTTGCTTAAGATGAGATTAAGTTTCAAAATAGTATCCAAAGCGGCTTTTTAATCCCTTAAAAGATGATAAAAATCTGCTTTCCTCTCCTACCTAACAATTGCAGTCGCTTCATCGCTCAAAAAGTGTACCGGGAGAACTCACACTTAGGGTCACTTTTTGAGGAGTAAAAGTTACGGGTATTTTAAAGGGTAAACATTGCATCAAGCCTGGACATCAGCTCGTCTTAATCCTTCGGGCCTTACAATGGAGGAGGGGGAACATCTTACTCCCGAGTGCAGTAAGGAAGCAAGATGCTCTCCCTTGTAAAAGAATTATCTAATTCATTTAAATTTGCTACATAAGATAACGGATAAAACTAACCGGGAACAATCCTATTACATCTCACTAAAAAAAGGAGAAATACTACAATCACCCTAGGGAGGTATAAATATTGGGGTTCACGGGAGCGTAAGATATTCACGTAACCCGTTTAATATACTGAAAATAAAATTGGTAAATCATCTAAAATTTATTGCCTGGAGTTTGTTAGATTGTCCCTATTGTGCTAGAGATAAATCTTTTTCGGCTGCTATCCCTCTTCTGTCCCACGGATAATTTATGAATTAAAGCAATAATTAAGTAATAGTAGCAGTTATCCCCTGAGTTCGGAAAACGCTACAGTAGCGCAGCCTAGGAATTAAGGAATGAAATAAACCCAGGGTAGATAAGACTGGGTTAAAATGAGTAAAAAAATTATTTAAAGGGTAGTATAGTCTAATCTCTCTAACTCAATAAACGAAACTAGATTATTTTTATAACTCCTTAAGCACTAGAAAATTAAAGGCTAGAAAATAAAGTGTCTACTCTTTGATTAGCAGGGAGGATGGCTACGGCTTGCCGACAGATGGAATGATTTTAGACGAGTTGAAATAGCTTGTGCAGTTTGGGGACGACGACGCCAATCGGGTGCCATCAATTCATCCAGCAAGAGGGCAAACTCTGGAGAAATAGCAGGAGTGCGATCGCGCCAGATCAGTTCTCCTTCAGGGGTTTCGGGAAAGTCTAGGGGAGTTAACCCCGTTAGGCAATATAAACAGGTGCGCCCGATCGCGAAAAAATCCGATTGCGGTTGGCTGTCGCCGGTGAGTTGTTCCGGTGGCGCATAACCACTGGTTCCGACTCGGGTAGTTCGACTCTGGCGATCGGCAACACTCCCAAAGTCAATTAACTGCACTTGTCCATCAAGTGTGAGAATTAGGTTACTTGGTTTAATATCTCGATGCACCAACCCTTCTCGATGAATTGTATCGATAATCTCCAGCAACTGTGCTAACCACTCGCCGGCTTCGGCTTCGGAAATAGAACCCTGTTTTTCAATCTGTGCCTCTACCGTTTCCCCTTCTTTTTTTTCCATCACTAACCCATGTAGGGATTTATGAGGAGGAAGAGTGAGGATAAAATATCCCCCCGGTTCCATCTGGGGAATCCCCGGATGTCGCAACCATATCAAAACTCGCGCCTCTTGCTTAAAAAGGCGGACAAAATCAGAATTTTTGGTAAATTTAAGGACTTTCATTACCTTGTTTGTCCCCCATTCCTCTTCTCCCCAATCCTGAACTTGATAGATATCGCAGGGGTAAGCCGGATTCAGTTCGCGCAAAGGTTTTTCGATTCGATAGCGATCGCAAATTAGCAAGGGAGAACCGCAGTTACTACAGTAATTCTTAGAGTCGGGATTTTCCCGCTGGAGGCAATGGGGATTAATACAGTAACTCACACCACTGTTAAATGTTAGAAGATAAGGCATTGGGTAGACTGAGGGGAAACTTGGATCTCTTGCAACGGTGAAAGCATTCTTTTAAGGAAAGCCATCTCCAGAAAACCAAATTTCCCCTTTTTCGTTCGGAAGTGTCTAGGCGATCGCCTGTGGTAGAATCCGTTTAACTCGCCATAATAGCCAGCAAGTTCCGCAGATTAGCACTAGCATATCCGACTTCCATTTGGGTTTTATTTTTGAGTCCTTCCGCTATTCCTTCCAACTGATTGATTAACTCCTCATATCCCCCACTTCGCATCACCAAGGGTTGCAACTCGGCTTTAACTTGTTGTACCATTTGGGGTTTTTGAGCAGCAGCTTTACCTTTTTTGCCTGAAGAAGTCGCTACGGCACCGAGATTGTGTTGGATGAAAATTCTTAAATTTTCGAGTTTTTTAGTTTTCACCAACTGTTTAATCTCTTCACAGGCATTTTTCACTAATTTAGTGGTGACAAACTTCATCATCAAAGGTTGCAAGGTAAAGAAAATATCAGCCGCTGTTTCCTGTTTTTCAATTAAGGCGCGGCGATCCAAGGAGTCTAGGGTTTTCAACATCTCCGATAGGGAGACGGGTAATAACAGGTCCTCCCGTAAGCGGGACAAGGTAACCGGACTCCGCTCGATCGCCAACCAGTACAAAATCTCTTCTTCTGATGGAGACAAGCGATCGAAGTGCTGCTCTAATAAATGAGTCAGGGTATCTTCTATAAATAACTCTGTCGCTTTCAGGAAGGTAGCGGGGTTTCCATTAAAAAATTCTTTAATGGTGGTGGCAATAATCTTATACGCTAAGAGATTATCTCCATAGCGTTTAACGAGTTCTACCCATTCTTTATCCGTGGGAGCTACTCCTTTATCCGCAAAGATTTCCCGGGCGATTTCGTGAGAATCCATCGGTTGCAGGGTTTGGACTTTTTCCCCATGCAATAAGGCGATTTCGGCGGGTTCTTCTGTGGTGACGAGTAGGAAGCAGCTTTGATGATTGGTTTCCGCAATTCGCTTGATGAAATCGCGATAATTTTCAAAGCCTGGACGATAATTTCCGGCCAGTTCATCGCCCTTGAGTAAGGCATCGATATCGTCTAAAATGATCATGCAGCGATTCTTTTTCAAGAAGTCTAGCAGCCGCAATATTTTACCGCTGAGATCATCAGGAATATCCGGTTTCTTCGGGGTAGAAAGGGTTTGCAGGAGGTTACCGAGTAAGTCGTCGAGTTTTGGTGCCGCCGATAGGGACCGCCACACCACAAACTCAAACTCGCTTTCAAGCTGTTTAGCAATTTGTACGGAAAGTACAGTTTTGCCGATGCCAGTCATCCCTAAAAGAGTGACTAAGCGAGAGTTTTCATCGATAATTAATTCTTCTAGAATTTTTAGTTCTTCAGTGCGTCCGTAAAATTGAGATACATCTGGCGACTCACCCCAATCTTGGCGGCGGTTTCCAGTGGAGACTCCTTCGCTAGACTGTGCGGCGGGTGCGGGTTCGCGTTTGCTCGAAGTTGCGGCGGGTTCAGCTTTAGCTTTGGTTTTGGTTGGTGCCGGTGCTTCAGTTTCTCGCGCTTGGTATTGATAGAAAAGCTGATGGCGCAATTCGGCCAGCTTACCCGGACCCCGCCCATAAATGCTAAATTTTCTGTAGACTTCGCCGAGTCGTTTCCGAACGGCAATGTTGCTGATCCCTAGGATAGTAGCGATCGCAGCGGTGGAATTACCATCGAGTGCCATCATTACGGTTTCTAACTCGGCATCGGAAACGCCTCGTTCTTTCGACACTTCGGTTAAAAATTCGGGTGGAATTTGGTTAGTCAAGGTTTCTAATCTTTACAAACGATACAACGTTTTTCATTATACTGTGTTTCTAACGGTTTGTTGTCGGCTTCTGGGATCGAGGGTCTAAAAATTTTTGCGATTTTAATCCTGCACCAATGGCGATCGCAAGACGAACGATACAAGGAGCAAAATTCCCTGGGTGGGACAGTCTCCAGGGACGCTATAACCGCTCCCCCCAAGGATTTCCAGCTTTAAAATTTTCTCGGTTCCTGTTTCTTTCTTCCGCTACTTGACAATGTTTTGTAGATTATGCCTCAGCACTTTGAATAAAAAATCAATCTTCCTCCCTCCAGATATTCCCGTCACTCTAGACCAAACTTGATTCTTGAGAGATAAAATTTTTCACCCCCTCACCTCTGGAGTCAGAGAACCGGGGAAAGATATTCTCGAACAGCCTCAATGACAATCACCCCTCACTCCCGTCCTGATGTTCTAAGGATGGAAACAGAAACCCGAGGAAAAATCAGCAAGTTCTACAGGGTCTTTTCCACAAACCCTACGAGATAGAATTGGTGTCTATCCCGAGGAATTTTCCCATCTATACTTAGCGGAGCTGGGATATTTTAACACAAGAGATAGAAAAAAAATCACCCCGAGGTACGAAAGGATAAAAATAAGCGATCGCCCGCTAGTGAGGTATCCAAATGTTCCCAACCATCGCAGGAGGAGACAAAGGAGTTAACTATGCTTTGTGTTGCGGCAAATTTCAGGTATAAAGTCGCTAATAACAATCCCGGGGTTTTGACTGATGAACCCGGGGTTTTATAAAGTACATCCCTTAAAAATGCTTATTTAGGAAAAAAGGTGCTGGGGAATTCTTTAACAAAATGTTACCTTTGCTGAATCATGCCCGGATAGTCCGAGGCGCAACCCCGATTTAAAAGAATTCCCGAGTTTATCCTGATATTACGGACGTTGGCTAGCGTTGAGACTGCGAATAATCCAATAACTAATCGAGAGAGCAAAAATTGCACCCGCCAATCCTAATAAGGCAAATTCTGAATATTTTTCTAAGTCAAAAATAATAATTTTCCGGGCAACGGCAACCAAGGAAGTAACAATCACCAGTTCAACTTGAACGGTGTGTTTTTTCATGTAAGCTGTAATATTTTCTAAAATTTCCATAGAGATGAGAATATTTAGAAATAAGCCAAATATCTTAAATAAAGTATGAGTTAAAAATCCTATGGGTTCAGTGAAAAGGACTTGAACCAAAAATATAATTAAGTCAGCGACGGCAACCAAAATGATGATAATCATTAAAATTGATAACACTTTGGCGACTGCAATCTGAATTTGTTCGGTGATTTCTACAAAGTTATCATCTCGGAAACAATTGCTAATTTCGTAATACCACCTTCTGAATCGTCGCATCGTTTAGATAAGAATAAAAGGACTTAACACAGCCTGTATAGATCGGTTCAAATACAGGAGAAAGAACGGGCAAATGTTATCACAAAAGGGGATAAATTTCAGATTTATCCCACTATTAGCCTTACTCTATAAAGTTTAGGGTCGGTTTTAACTGATGGAGAGACCCCCTAGATATTGTCTTTGCATTGGTTAAAAGACTCACCTATACTCCTGCCGGTGCTTTACCTGTTAACACCTCCGGAGTTAAGACTTGATTGAGCTTACCACTGCGATAACCTTCTAAATCTAGGTTAACATAAATGAAGCCTAATTCTTGAAAAGCCGCCACTAAAGCGGGTAAGTCCGTAATTAATACAAATTCCTTAATTTGTTCCGGAGGTAATTCAATTCTAGCACTATCTCCTTCTGAGCGAACTCTTAAATTTTTAAGCCCTAATTTTCGTAGATAGCGTTCGGCCCGACCGACTCTTTGGAGCTTTTCTACGGTAATTTCTTCCCCATAAGGAAACCGAGAACTTAGACAGGGTTGCGCGGGTTTATCCCACCAGGGCAAGTCTAATAATTTAGCCAGTTGACGCACCTCTAATTTAGTGAGTCCGACTTCAGCAAGGGGCGATCGCGCACCCCGTTCTTTGGCAGCTTGAATCCCGGGTCTATAATCGTGCAAGTCATCACCATTAACTCCATCCACCACATAGGGATACCCCCGAGAAATAGCAAGGGGTTTGAGGGTATCATGCAGTTCACTTTTACAGAAATAACACCGATTAACGGGATTGGCGGTGTAATTGGGATTCGCCATTTCTTGGGTGGTTACTTCTTCATGAGCAATCCCAATTTCGGCAGCTTGAATCCGGGCATCTTCTAGGTCTTCGGGAAGAAGAGAGGGAGAAACGGCGGTAACTGCTAAGGCGCGATCGCCCAGGGTATCGTAAGCGATTTTGGCAATCAATGTACTATCAATACCGCCGGAATAGGCAACTAAAGCCCGGTCCATTTCGTGAAAAATTTGTTGGAGTTCTTGAAGTTGTTGCATGAGTGATTTAAATTTAAAAAGAATTACCAATCCGGCTAAAAAATCTTAGAAAATTAGGGTTTAAAATTCCCGTTGCGAAAAGATTAAATTAGCGATCGCCAATAGCAACAGGATATAAAATAAGGCGTAAATGAAATTGAAAATCAAGGTAACTGTATCGGGTAATATCCCGTAAACCGCTTGATTTTTAAGGTCTAAGCGGGATAAATCGGGTAAGATCAGATATAACCCTCTGGTAATCGCCTCAACTGTGGGATTTTTACTCAATTCACCCGCTTGAACGATATCCTGGCTGAGGTGTCCCATTACATAAACGGCAAAGGTGAGGAGGGTCGCTAATAAAGAACTGGTAAAGACACTCAGGGCGATCGCCACTGCCGTGAGTAAACACAGTTCTAAAAATAAGTAAAACGCCGCCACTAGCAAACTAAACAGGGGATACTCCACCTGCGATAGACTCATCAACCCTAAATATACCGCCATCGTCACCGTAATTAGCACCGCAATCACAGCACAGAGTCCAATATGTTTGCCGACGATAAATTCGGCGCGACTAATCGGTTTAGCCAGCAAAACGAGAATTGTGCGATTTTCGATTTCGTTCTGGACGGGTGCGGTCCCCACAAATCCTGCAACGATTAATCCTAAAATTCCGATCGCCGCGATTCCCAAATCAAGGAGAATTTTGTCCTCTGTGAGCACAGCATATTCGGGAAGGAGGCGCATTGCACCAATAAAAAACAACCCAAACACCATGATAAAATAGAGGACACGAGCCCGAATCACTTCCCAAAAGACATTGTTTGCGATCGCTAACGTTCTGCCCGGGTTCAAGCGCCACCTCCTCGCTTCAATTTCAACTTTTCTAGATTTTCCTATGAGCAAATTTTAAAGGAATAGGGGCTAAAAGGCAAGAAAAAATTTAAGGGGCTTGGCCCAGTCAATCTCCTAGAGAATAGAGCCTCCCTTTCTATTTTAATCGAAGCCTTGCCCTTGAGCTGGAATGGGTCCTGATTTAGGTTTGCTGGCCGGTGTGCACTCCAGTGTAGCCCGGGCTAGTGCCTCTCCAGGAGGGCGATCGCTTCCCCGTCCAGGTTGGTTATAGGTCCGGGAAATTTCACAAGATTTCTCTAGGTAAGATTTCTTAGAGGTTAAGGGCAACCCTGTCCAAACCGCAAATAAAGTGATGCCATATCCCGCTTGCCGCTGAACCAAACTTCCTTGGAGTTTCCACAATTCATTTTCGGCAATATTCGGTAGTCTTTTTTTAACTTCCTTATCTATCGAAATTCGCTTCTCTACCAATCCAGAAATAATTTGAGTTGCTCGCGGCCATCGTTGCCCCTCTATCTCTTCCCTTAAAAAAGATTCCATCGAGTTAATCATGATTTCTCCCCGGGGAACTTTCGGGGCTTCAATGCTCGTGGCGATCGCAAATGAACTGCGAGTAAAATCTTCACTTAATAAACTCGGATAGTCAATCAGCCACTGGTTGAGTAAAAATCCAAATTGCAACCATAAACTGACCAGGACATGGAATAAAAACATCACGGTCAATTCTTTTCGGATAGGAATAGGAGGCCAGCTAGGTAAGATTTGTCCTCTAAAAAATTTAGGCACTGACCGGACTGAGGCTGTCAGCAACGGCCAGGTTACCACCATCGCTTGATCCCGCCACTTGTAGGGTAAGTCATCCAACAATATAATACTCAGTAGCAATCCCACAATCCAAGGTCCGATTTTTATACCGAATATTTTTATGGGTCGTTCCCATTGCCACCAAGCAGTTCCCACCACAAAAAATATCAATCCGCCCGTATGGGTAAAATGATAGGCATTAAGAGCCGGGGGAACCAGCAGCCAGGAAAAGGCAGAGAGCAGCCAAGAAAATATGCTTAATAAAATGAACGTTTCCCAGCAAAAGGGTCGAGGGGGTCTGAGTCTATCGATAGAGTATTTGAGCATTTTCCCATTTGAAAGGGCAGCGGATTAGATCTAGGGCATGGTTTCACGATGAGATCCAGGGGACAACAAGTCAGGTTTCTGGCCCTTTAGGGGTGGCAAAGCCAGCTAATCTTTGTTAAAGAAACCCGGTTGTCTTCCCGATACTGTACCGACCCCCTAGACCCCTGAGGACACTCACCGGGGTTTTAAATCGGTTTGGGGGATGAGTCCAGGATCTACAGGTTTTTTAACCATAGCACCATTAAAATCACGCTATGACTGTAGGAATGACCCCATAATACAGCCATTGCTTGGCGTCGTTCTGGGGCTTTTTTTACTTTGCGGGTGTAATATCTAACATCTTCTAAGTTAAGTTCCGATTCTGGTTTGAGGGGGTAAGCTGAATCAACTATTTTATTTAATATGTTTAAACTAAGGAGTTTGAGTGAAAAATTGGCCCAAAAAAGGATAAACCCGATCAAAAAAATTAAAGAAAGGCCACCGTCTCCCAATTGATTTAAAAAAATATAGGTAATCAGTTGGATTTTAAGGGGGGGGGAGAGAAAGGGTTCGATATAAAAGAAAAATATCCAGCCTACACAAGCTGAAATTAAATTAATCGCCAGGGCAAATTCCACGCTGGTTTTCCGGCTGAGTTGACAGCGCGAATAGAAAACGGCCGATTCAATGGCAACCGAGACGGTTAAAAAAAAGGTTTGAAGTAAAATAGTGGGCAGAGGAAGAAGCATAACTCTCTTTTACTCCGATCTGGCCTATTCTACCCTGATATGGATGTAGTTTAGCGCGAGAGGATGACGCAGAGCGGGAAGATAGGGAGGATGCTTATAAGTATAGGTTTTTTAGTTTAACTTTGCTCGGATTCCGGTGCAAACCTCCTCCTGTTCCCCGGATCAGGGCCAGTTTTTTAAGAACCCAGACCCCGAAATTCTCTTCAATCTCCGGGGACTTAGGGAAAACGGGACGAGAACTCTGATAATAAGAGGAGAAGGCATTCATACCATACTGGGATCTATGACAAGAACTGGCATCGGCATTCGCACGGCTCAAGTTTCCCACGAGCGCATCGTAGGTCAGATTCACGTTTATGATGGTGCGGGAAAGGGCAAGTCCCAAGCGGCCCTAGGAGTGGTGCTGCGTTCGATTGGCCTCGGAATTAATACAACGCAGCAAAGCAGAGTGCTGCTGTTGCGGTTTCTCAAGGGTCCGGCGCGTCATTATGAAGAAGATGCGGCGATCGAAGCATTGCAACGGGGTTTTCCTCATCTGATCGACCAGGTTCGCACGGGTCGGGCGGAGTTTTTTGGGCCGGATGAAATTACACGGTTTGACCGACTCGAAGCCCAACGGGGTTGGGATGTGGCAAAAGGGGCGATTGCCTCGGGTCTCTATTCGGTTGTGGTTTTGGACGAAATTAATCCGGTTCTGGATTTGGGACTACTCTCTACGGAGGAGGTGGTTCACACCCTTCGGGATAAACCCGAACATCTAGAAATTATTGCCACTGGGCGATCGGCACCCCCTGCTTTATTGGAGGTTGCGGATTTACATTCGGAAATGAAGTCCCACTATCATGCGGGAGGGGTAGAAAGTGGCATTAGTGGGATTGAAATTTATACGGGTTCGGGAAAGGGTAAGTCTACCAGTGCTTTGGGTAAAGCGTTGCAGGCGATCGGCAAGGGAATCAGCCAGGACCAATCCCATCGGGTGCTGATTGTGCAGTGGTTGAAGGGAGGAAGTGGCTATACGGAAGATGCGGCGATCGCTGCTTTGCGCCACAGTTACCCGAATCTAGTGGATCATCAGCGCTGTGGTGGCGATGCCATTGTCTGGCGGGGTCAACAGAAAGAGATCGATTACGTTGAGGCAGAACGGGGTTGGGAAATTGCGCGATCGGCGATGGCTTCGGGACTTTATAAAACTATTGTCCTGGATGAACTCAATCCCACTGTTGACTTAGAACTGCTCGAAGTTCAACCGATTGTTGATGCCTTACTCCGGAAACCCAAAGATACAGAAATCATTATCACGGGTCGCTGTCAAAATATTCCGGCTTATTTTGATTTAGCCAGTGTTCACTCGGAAGTGTTCTGCCATAAACATTATGCAAATCAAGGGGTAGAACTCAAGCGAGGCGTAGATTTCTAACAGTTCTTTTGGGTTCGGCTTTTCGTCGGGATCTGGCATGGTTATATCCCGACGATTTTAAAATTAAATTTTAAAATAGCTGAGATTTTTTAGAATTTATGCCTTTAATTTTTAAATTAAATATCTAGAAATTACCCAACTCTTTCTAACTTTTATCAGGGCTTTTTATTACTTTAAAATAGGCATTGCTATCGCTGCGCTTAAAGCCCGACATCCTCCAGGGGAAGACTCCAAACACGGTAGCTATGGCTGTAGCTTTTCTTCAGAGAAAATAAGTCTTTTATAACCGGATTTTGTACTACCGATCAACTGGTGGCAGCAGAACGAACCAGGATCACCGTACAATTGCAGTTACGGGCGATCGCCTCGGGAATATTGCCTTTAACCACTGAATGCAGCAATCCTTCGCGACTGGCCCCCAGGACAATCACATCACATTGGTCTTTCTGTGCCAGGTCAAGCAAAGCATCCTGGACGGAGTTCGCGCATAGGGAGGTAGAAATCACGGGACAGGTGACTTGATTTTCCAGAATGGCGATCGCCTGGTTGAGGACCCCCTTATCTCCCGGGGTGGCTCCCGGTCCAAACACTTGACACAGACGGATTTCTGGATTACTGGAGATCGCCACCAATCCGGGCAGTAGTTTTACCGTGGCGATCGCACTTGGCCCCCCCCGAATGGGGACTAACCACCGTTGGAACGAAAGATTAGAGGGGAGAGTGCGATTTATTTCTGTTGTCGAGGCAGAAATCTTGGCTGGACGCCTACTTTCCGGCCTCCGGCGTGAGGGTGGGAAGGAGGTTTTGCCCATTTTGACCAAAATCGTATCGCAAGGGGCTTGGCGAATCATGGTATCGGCTACATCACCAAAAATTCGCCCGGGAGTTCCGGTACTGCCTTTCCATCCCATCAACATCAGATCGATATGTCGCTCATTAATGGTTTCCAGCATTGCCTGGGCCACATCGTGAGCCACCCTCACTTGAGTATGAACGGGGACATTCCAATCCCGACCCATGCGTTCGGCAAGGCGCAATAATCGGCGAGAAGGGATAGTTTTGACTAAGGTTTCATCCGGGGACTGATGACGGGAAATAACTATCGTTTGTAGACATTCGATTTCATAATTGCGCTGATGGGCGATCGCCACGGCTAAGCGCAGTAAGGCGGGTGCAGTCTCAGGATTAGCAAGGGGAACGAGTAATCGACCTTGACCTGTTGCCGGCGATCGCGTCTGGTAAACCAAATAAGAGGGTTCCGGATGCGGCCCAAATCCCTGTTTTCCGGTGATGCGATCGCTTTCGGCCCGAATGATATCTGTGCGAGTGATAATCCCCACCAGCTTTTTCCCTTCCGTCACTGGCAGGCGGCTAAGATTGTAGCGGTTGAGTTGAAATAGCACTTCCATCAGGGTATCCCGAGGCGAAACTTTCACCGCCTGGGGAGTCATAATCTTTTGGAGGATGGCATCCGGGGCCAAATTCAGCTTAGAGATTTTTGCCAAATCCGACTGGGCGACCATTCCGACTAACTTACCCGCATCTAAGACTGGAAATCCGCGATGATGAGAACGGGAGAATGCCTGAACGACTTCCTCGATAGAAGTTTGGCTAGTCAGGGTTTCTACCCGCCGCTGCATAACATCGGCAGCGCGAATCTCACTTAAAATTGCATTCGGGGTTTCTTCGAGTTTGAGGTCGATGCCATTGAGTTGGAGCAATTTATCGTAGAGAGATCCACGGGCGGCCATTTCCGCTACGAAGTAAGACACCACCGAACCAATCATCAGAGGCAGAACTAAATTAAAGTCCGTGGTAATCTCAAAAATCATGACCACGGCGGTGATAGGCGCTTTGGAGACTGCACAGAAAAAAGCCCCCATTCCCGCCAGAGCATAAGTCGTGGGCAATCCTGCACCCAGGATTGTAAATTGCCAGATGCCGACAAGATACCCCAGGGCCGAACCTAGAATTAGGGATGGAGCGAATAAACCCCCGGGTGCACCGGATCCAGCAGCAATAATCGTAAGGCAAAAGTGACTAATGAAGGCGATCGCCGAGGCAGCTGCCGTGGGGGACCCGGTAATCAGGAACTCCCGCAAGCCACTATTGTTGCGAAATAATGGGGGTAACAGGGCGATCGCCACCCCGCAGATTAATCCCGCCAGTCCCATCCGCCAGGGTAGAGGCACTCGCAGCACTCGACGGTTGAATTTAATACTCGCCACAATACCTTGGGTGAAGAGGGTCCCCAGCAAACCCGAGAGAATTCCTAAAACCAGATAAAACGGGATTTCCGGCGCAGTGAATTGGGTTTGAAAGTCCGTCGCGCTTAAATTTAGGTCCAGACTTTTTCCCCCCAGGATGCGGGAAACAACGGCCCCAATAAACGAAGCTAGGATAGCCGGACCTAGGGAGAAGCCGGAAATATCATGGAGGAGTTCTTCAACTGCAAACAAAACTCCGGCGAGGGGGGCGTTAAATCCAGCGGCTAAACCCGCGGCTGCACCTGCGGCGATGAGTTGTCGCCGGTAATCTGGGGAAGTAGGAAACCAGCGCCCAATCACAGCGGCGATCGCCGCGCCGATTTGCACCGTTGGACCCTGCCGCCCTAAAGTCAACCCGGACCCGACACTAATCGCGGTACTGACTAATTTAATAAAGGCTACCCGTAAATCTAGGGATAACGGAACCCCAGCTAGTGCGGCCTTCACGTGGGGAATCCCACTTCCTGACGCTTCTGTAGCGTAGCGTTCGACTAGGAATCCAGAGACTAACCCTCCGATTAGTCCAATGAGTGGTAACCCAATCCAAGGCGGCATATTAAACGAGGCGTAGATCCGCCACCCTCCTAGCCACCCCACCCCTTGTTTCAGGAAAACCGCTGCTAGTCCTGAGATCAAACCAATCAAACAGGCTTCAAACAGGGCAAGCTGTTTCGGTCTCAGGAAAAAAGCTTTAAGCCTTGCCACTACCCAACTGTGCGAGGAAAGGGAAGGGAGCCACATAATCTAGTTTGATATGCTATGGAATCCGGCTTGAAAAGTCTAATTTTAAGAGCAATGCTAGGGGGTTGGTTCTTCTAACCGCACCCCGTCGGGGGTCAGTTTTTTAATGGAACCCCCCGACTTCCTCCTTTTTAGTTTTAATTGAATTTAAAACCCTCTTCCTGGATGGCTTTTTAACAGAAACTGACCTTAATATGGCAGGAAGATTGGAAAACTGGAAAACTTTATCTGAATACAGCGAGGAAAATTTTTTTAGACAACTCGAAATGGAGCGTCAATTCTGATGCACTGACCAATGCAGTAATAAAAGCCCGTTAAGGGCGAGGGGCGATCGGGAGAAAGGGGGCATTCCCCCAGTCGCGAACCGTCAAATTTAATAGGTTTTTCCCGTAACTGAGAGACCCTCTAAAATCAGAGAAGGCGTGTAGCAAGCACCATTCCACTCGGCATCGCAACCGATGTCTACTACTTGCTTGAGAGCAGTATAGACATTTCCAGCCACCATCGTATCTTTAACTCGCCCGATTACCTGGCCCTTTTGGACCCGGAAACCGAGGTCTATATTAATGGAAAAATCCCCAGAAATTCCCGTCGTGCCACCGAGCATCTGATCCACGACGATCGCCTCATCTAATTCTGTAATCAGTTCCGCTAAAGATTTAGAACCCGGTTGAATCAGCCAGTTAAACAGACCGGGAGTCGGATAACTGCCCAAACCGGGGCGAAAACCGTTTCCCGTCGTGCCGATTCCCAGCAATGCTCCGGTGGTGCGATCGCTGTAAAAATGCTGCAACACCCCATTTTGAATAAAAATGATGCGTTGAGTGGGCGTTCCTTCATCGTCAAAGGGACAGCTATAAGGCCCCGAATCGGGTTCTTGGGAAATAGTCAAGGACTCCGAGACAATCGACGAACCGAGGCGATCGCTCCAGGGTGAGGATTGCTCCAATACCCGCTTGCCGTTGAGCGCTTCTTGGACCGTTCCCCACAGCATATCCGCCGCTTTTGCCGTAAATAAAATCGGCACCCGGCCACTGATAGGGGGGGCGCTCTCTTCACTCCAACCCAACCGTTGCAAAATTTGTTGAGCCACCCCCATCGGTTCCAGGCGTCCGCGTTGGGTTTGGCCGTCCGATACGCTCAAAAAATCTTCCGCGCGTACCCAGTCTGCGGATAAGTAGCAATTTAGGGTGGTGTCTTTATAGCTACAATCGAGACCCTGTGAGTTAATCAAGCGGGTGGTTTCGCTATCGCAATCCCATTCGCCATTGCACAGAATTTCGGGATAGGCGTCGCGAATCAAGGCGATCGCCTCTTTTCCCCAGTCGAGTAACTGTTCCACCGCCACGATTTCCCCTAAATCGGGGTAGGATGCGGAACGGTTTTCCGTCATCTCAATGGTTTCTGGCTGATTTAAGTCACTCAAGGCGATCGCGCGATCAACCAAGGATTGCGGGTCTACCGGCCCGTAGGCAACCGCTAAACCCGGACGCCCGTTTTTCCAAATTCGCAGCGCCGTGCCTTCTGACTGGGCGCTTTCGAGTTGTTTGAGACGATTTGCCTCAAAATAGACAGGCCGAGAGTGTGACTGTGACTGAAACACCTCCGCTGCCTCGACCCCCGCTCGCTTTGCCAGATCTAAGAGCTGTTCTGGCAGTTCCTCTACTTGCAAATGTTCAGACCCCATGAGAATTCAAGGATGAAGATTGATCAAGGGTGAAGGGTGAACCGTGAAGGGTAAAATCATCAAACATCTTTCCCCAACAGGTCACACTTGTAGAGCGCAACCGTATTTTGCTGGCGCGACAAGACTTCACACTCCACAACTTTACGACAGATTGAGTTCCTGTAATAGCCAAAATCCTGCAAAAGATTCAGAATTGGGATCAGTTTGGATCGCTAAAAAATGAACCCCCTGGGCTTTATCCTTGGTTTCCGCAAATCCGGCAGCTTCAGCGCGGGTGGTTTTATCCGTTAAATTGGCGAGAATCCATCGTTCATTAAAACCCGTTTCTAAAACGATTTGTCCCGGAGGCTCAAGTTCAGGTTTCAGAAAGCCTAACTCTAATCCCGACATCCACCCCCCTAGGGCTTTTGCCCGATTTGAGAATACGATCAGCCCCGGAATTTTTGTTTCGGGAGTAAGCTGAGGTACTAAACTTTTTTCACCTAAAATAGGAAAGGCTTCTCCAAAGTCAATCTCCCATTCGGCCATTTCTGCAAAGGTACCCGCCTCTAAGGTCACAAATGCCCAGCGATCGCCCTGGAGGGCATCGGGAAGGCGTTCTGGTTTCGGCGTATCAAATTGCACCGAAGGGGTCATCCCAGCTCCTTGAAACCCCGTTTCTAGGGGATAAACGGTATCCATCCGTTCCTGCAACCAACGGTAAAGGGCGACCGTGCGCCGGGAGGGTTTAGGGGTAATTCCCAAATCCTGACAGGCTTTTGTGATCATATTGTTCATCTGGCGACGGAAAAAGCGAATCTGCGTCGGCGGTTTCTGCGCCTTGGCGATCGCCTCGGTGATGGCATCGGTTAACCACAGGGAATTGACTTCGCTACTGGAACAATATTTTGAAAAGCGCAACAAATCTTTAGTGGAGCAGGTATCGGTCGGACTCTCACAGATGAGCACTTCCCAGCGTTTTTTGCCATTCTCATCGAGAATCGGTTTGGAATAAAAATCTAGTTCCCATGTTTTGCTCATCGCTATTTTGCGCCGTTTTCCCAGCCTACTATCTCTATGAGCGATCGTATCATTAACTGGAGTTTATCTATGATTCAGATTGACGGCTCGTTTGGGGAAGGTGGGGGGCAGGTCCTGCGAACTGCCCTAAGTCTGGCGACCCTGACGGGTACTCCCCTCACTCTCGATCACATTCGCGCCGGACGCCCAAAACCGGGTTTAGCGGCTCAACACTTGACCGGGGTCCGTGCTGCTGCGGCCCTGTGCAATGCTGATGTTCACGGGGACTCCCTGGGGTCCACTCGTTTAGAATTCGTTCCCCAAACCCCTCCTCAAAGAGGTCACTATCGTTTTGATGTGACCACCGCAGGGGCGGTGAGTTTAGTCTTACAGACGATTTTGCTGCCCTTGGCCCTCACTCCAGGAGAGTCCGTGGTTACCCTCTGCGGCGGCACCCATGTCGCGTTTAGTCCATCGTTACCCTATATTCAAGAGGTTTACTTACCGGCGATCGCTCGCATGGGAGTATCAGCCGAAGTAACATTAGTCAAGTGGGGTTGGTATCCCCGAGGCGGTGGAGAAATCCAACTTCGGGTGAGAGGGGGCAATCCCCTATGCGGACTCAATCTCAAGGAACGGGGCAAATTTCAGCAGGTGAGAGGATTGGCTGCGGTTACTGAACTCCCCTCTCACATCCCGCAACGTATCGCTAATCGTGCCGAAAATCGCCTGCGTGAGGCCCATCTCAAAGCCCAGGTACAAACCGCCCGGGAAAAGGGCATTGCTCCCGGTGCCGGTCTATTTTTGACGGCGGAATACAGCAATAGCACCGCCGGATTTAGCGCTCTAGGTAAACAGGGATTGCCTTCGGATCAAGTGGCAGATATCGCCTGTGATGCGCTGTTGGAATTTCACCAAACCGGTGCCGCTTGCGATCGCTATCTTGCGGATCAACTATTATTACCGGCTGCCTTAGCCTCTTCTCCAACTTACTATCATGCCGAAGTCATTTCTTTACATTTAACCACCAATGCCGGGGTGATTGAACAGTTTGGTTTGGCCCACATCGAAATCGACCCCGACCAAAAAATGGTCTCAGTTTTTCCACAATAAGCTATTTTTTCTTTATTTTTCTGCTTCATTTGACCCTCAAATAATGCACCCTAATTGACTAAAATAAGATGAAATGGATGCTAAAAATAACCCTTAAAAACAGCGAATCAAACTATTCACAGAAACAAATCCTTTAATCGGAGCTTCTATCTCTACCCAAGAGCGTTGTATTCCACCGGGATCGGGAATATATTCGTAATCTTCAATCAGTTGCACTCGCCCATTAGCAGGAACTCCTCCTAGATACTGAGAAGGACCGGAAACGGCGGAACGAATAGCCAGACCCTGGGGTGTAACCAGCCCATTCACTTGGCGGCAGAACTGACCATTGGGAATATCTGGAGTCTGAGAAACAGGGGGTGGTGATGTAGGAGTAGCTGCCGTGGGTGGTGATGTAGGAGTAGCAACTGGCGTGGATTGTGATGTAGGAGTAGCGGGCGTGGGTCTGGCACCCCCAGAACAGTAAGCGAGATTGCCGCCGCTATTGGGTTGTCCATTGGAAATATAGCCTTCAACGGGTGCCGTGATTTTAATCCAGATGCGACCATCTGAACCGACGATAGGTTCGGCATCGTTTGCTAAGGTGACGTTACCGTTGTAGTCTACGCCGCCAATTTGGGTTTGACTAGGGTCGGGGGTACGATGGACGGCCAGACCCCTGCGTTCACTGACGCGGCGGCAAAGATCAGCGGGTTGTGTCTGGGCGATCGCAGAGGAAGAGAGACCTTGGTCATGGGCGATCGTAATGACACTTAAGATTGCTATGGGTATTATCCCTGGATTTAGCACGTTCATCGGTTAGGTTTTCTATCCCATTCAAACAGTTTCTAGGTTTAATTTTATCTGCAAATCTTTAGTTTAATAAAAAACTTCATGATTTTTAGGGGGAGTGGGTTTAAGGGAATTGGAGGGGAAGGCATGGAGGTAGTGGTTTAATCTGACGTTCAATTTTCCCAGTCAATTGACTCACCCTATTAGCGGGGAGGGGTTAATTTTGGTTCCCTGGTTAGAAATATTCGGAAAGGATAGCAAGTCGTTACTAGGGAGATGGGGAAACGACAGCAAGTCGTGACACCGAAAAGAAACGACTAAAATCGTTCCCCAGTTTCCCAATCTACCTCCTCTCGATGAGGGTCTATCCCATTTCCCCTATTGACACATAATTAAACTATCTGTAGATACAAACCCGGAGACAGGGGTCGAAATTTGTACCCACTCTCGTGGGCCTCCATTGCTATCGCGGAGGATTTGATAATTTGGGACGAGGGTAATCCGTGCTCTGGGGGGAACAACCCCCAAATAGGCGGCGGAAGGGTTGGGCTCAGCTCGAATCACTAATCCGTTGGGTGCCTCTCGGCCTTCTACTTCGCGGCAGAGGTTGGCGATTATAGTGGGTGTGGTGGACAGATTGGGGGAGACTGCTCCGTTACAGTAGATTAAACTTTCGGTGGGAATATATCCGACGATTGGAGAGGAAATTTCCACCCAAGTGCGAGGTTCCCGATTTTGATCGGCAATATCCTGGAAGTTCGGCGCGAGTAATACTTGTGCCCCCGGTGCTAATCCGCCGCGATTGGTGGCAAATCGGTTAGCATCAGCATGAACGCTGATGCCTTGAGGGGCTAGATTTGAGTCGATCCGACGGCACAGGGATGTGGTTCCGGTAGCAGAAAAAGGGGTTGGACTGGAGAAAGGGGTGGAGCTAACGCTTCCGGAACAGGGTACAAAATTGCCTGAACTGCCAGGTTCGCCGTTGGAAACGTACCCCGGGACGGGTGAGGTTATTTCAAACCAGACTCGACCATCGGGACCGGGAATCTGCCGAGCACTGTCAGCTAGAGTCAGGGTACCGTTATAATCAACTCCCCCGATCGCTGCTGCATTGGCGTTGGGTTGTGCACGGATTGCCAATCCCTGTTGTTCGGTGACTTGACGGCAGAGGGTGCCGGTTGCTTGCGCCAGTTGTAAGGGGGGTAAGCTGGCGATCGCATCAGGAGTGGGTCTGTGGAACCCGGAAGCGGCGATCGCCCATAGGCCCAGCCCTACGCCTAGAATAGTCCGATTTTTTAACCGTTTCATCACTGAATTTCTTTCCCTTGCGAAACTGTATTTTAATTTTAAGGAGCGATCGCCACAAACGCAGACCTGTTTTCACGATTCCCTCCCTGGTTTGGGGAGATCGTCTCTAGGGGGGGTAATGTTTCCACTCTTTGCTACTATCCCTCTGAGTGCAGGGATTTACACTTCCACCCGAGGTCAACCTTTCCATCCCATTCTATCCAGATTGCTCTCCCGAAATTTATGTTATAACCCACATATCCAACCTTTCTCTCACGGGTTCTATGAAGATAATTAAAGAGGATATCGATTGGGCAGTCGCGGAAAAAATTCTCTCTTCAGAACAAGGAGAATCCCTCTGGAACGCACTCCTAAAGCGGACAAGTAACCAAAAAGGCGGATTCAATTTCGCCAATGTTGCTTACTATTTAGGGGCTTTCATCATTCTTTGCGGTATGACTTGGTTTATGAGTTTAGCTTGGGAGCAGTTTGGTGGAAAAGGTTTGCTCTTCTTAGCTTGTTTTTATGTTTTCTTGTTTATTCTTGCCGGTAAAACCCTGTGGTTCCAGCAAAATTTAAAAGTTCCCGGCGGACTCCTCTTTACTGTCGCGGTTTGCATGACTCCCCTCGTCATTTATGGACTGCTAACCCAACTAAAATTATGGCCGCAACAATACGATCCAGAAAATTATAATTTTTATTTTGTCTCTGATAAAAGTAGCTTAATTCTGATTGAGCTGGGAACAGCTTTGGCTGGATTGGTCACGCTTAAATTTATAAAATTTCCTTTTTTAACCGCTCCTATCACCCTGGCTTTAGGGTTGTTCTCTCTAGATTTAACTGCTTTATTAATGTTTTATCGGACGGGAGAAACCTGGTATTCTGGAGATTATTTAGTTTCTTTTTGGTTTGGAATAGTCTGCTTAATTACGGCTTATTTTTTGGATGTGAAAACCAGCCAAACCGAAGAAGATTATGCCTTTTGGCTGTATCTATTTGGCTTAATGTCTTTTTGGATTAGCATGACCTTTATGACTAACGGCAGTGAAGGGCAGCTCTTGATCTATTTTTTAATTAACATTGGCTTAATGCTTTTTTCTGTATTATTGAATCGACGGGTTTTTATTGTATTTGGAGGAATAGGTATTGCCTACTACTTATACTATTTATCTTATAGAGTATTTCAGGGTTCTTTATTATTTCCGTTGGCCTTGACGGTATTGGGAATTTTGGTGATTTATGCCGGGGTTCAGTATCAGCGGAACGAGGAGGCGATCGCACGGTGGATTGTAGGGAGCTTGCCGATGAGTATCCGGAAACTTTTACCGCGTCGGCGATGCTAACTTTAAAATAAGCGGTTGAGCATTTAATTTTCTGACAGAATAAAAGCTAGAAGCTCCCACTATAAAACGGGGGTTGATGTCTTTGTACAATTTAGAGGCCGAAGAGCTTAATCTGTGCTTAATTCCCCTTTATTATAACCTAATAAAAAGGAATTAAGCACAGATTAAAAGGAAATTAACCTTAAGAAAAGGTTGGAATATCGGTGAAAATATCTTTTTAATGGAAATTAGAATTAAACTTCCATTCCGGTTTTTACTCTAGCCTTACCTTTTAATTAAAAAAAGTTTTTTCAGTCATTTAATCCGGTTAAACTGTCGGCATAGGGGTTGATAAATTCCGTTTGGAGTAAGGGTGGAGTGCCGTTTTTTTTAGACTGAGAGTTTTGCCCAAGCACCTCTTGTTGGTGGCGAAGCGCGGGCAGGTGCATTAATTCTTGGCGATAAACTTGGAAAATGCGGTTTAATGAGATGGCGATTCTCTCCCAACTTCCCCGTTCAGTCAATTTGTCAGCCACTTGTTTAATCAGTTCATCACCTTCGCTATTTTCGACAAAGGCTTGGAGGCGATCGCCATCGGTTAAAACCGTAGCTTGGTAAACTTCTCCCTCGCACCACCACAATTCCCACTGACTCAGTAACCAAGTTAGCAAGTAGGTTTCTGCATATTGTTCCGTAACCCAACTTGAAATCTGCATAAGCTCCATTTTTGGTGCATTTAACGGTAAGCGTTGACTCCGGCGATCGCGATCGCTGCTCAGTATATCCCAATCGCTCACCCTCCATCCGGTTACTCTCTTAAAAATTTACTGACTACCTTAAGATCCAATGAGGGAAATTTACCGGAGTGTAAAATAGCCCGCTTGCCAACTTCAGCCTTACTTCTTCATGCTTCATCACCGTTTTTCAGGCTTCTTGTATGATCAACGAGAACTTTTGACCTTCATTCATCCCCATGAACCCGCCATTTTCTCCTCAAACAATTACTTATTCCCGTGTGATTCACTTGAGTCACCCCGTCACCCCAGATATCCCGCAATGGCCCGGAGACCCCCCAGTAGAATTCCAGACGATCGCCGAACTAACTACAGAGGGCTATTATGTACGCCGGTTTTCAATGGGAGAACATAGTGGCACCCACCTCAATGCACCCAATAGCTTTTATCCCGCAGGAGTCGGGATTGATGCTTATCCGGCCGAGTCTTTAGTCGTACAGGCTGTAGCGATCGATATCTGTCACCTTGCCGCTGAAAATCCCGATTATACCCTCAGTTGTGCGGATGTATCCGCCTGGGAAGCAGAACATGGACAAATCCCTAGGGGGAATATCGTCTTATTATACAGCGGTTGGCAACACAAGTGGTCCAACCCGGAAGCCTTTATCAACCAGGGCCATTTTCCCGGTTTCGCACCGGAAACAACTCGATTTTTGCTCGATCGCCGTCAGATTGCCGGGGTGGGAATTGATACGCACGGGGTAGATGGCGGACAAGATTTGAGCTTTGCCACCAACCGGCAAGTGTTGGAAGAACCGCGAATTGTTCTGGAAAATCTCACAAATCTGGACAGTCTGCCACCGACGGGAACGACCCTGGCGATCGCGCCGTTGCAGTTGTACCAGGGTTCGGGTTCTCCCGCTACCGTGTTGGCATTTTTGCCTTGAAAATAGCCTTGTTTATCCGGTTCGGTAAACCTTTGAGCGATCGCCTTTCCCCTTTGAACCGAACGCTCACAAAGTCTCCCCCTTATCTGTGCGTCTGTTGAGATCGAGCCATTGCAATAATGCCTGTTCGAGTTCCGGGGAGAGTTGCAAGGGTAAGGTTCCCGACCGAACGTGCAAATCTCGTTGGGCAAAAGGAATTTCCACCCCGATATGGTGTAGCAAGGAGAAGATGCGGAAATATAAGTCGCTTTTGATCCCAAACTGCTGGCTAGGTTCGGATATCCAGATGAGCAGTTCAAAATCTAAAGAACTGCTGCCAAACCCTTTAAAAAAAACCCGGGGTGGGGGAACGAGCAACACATCAGGATGCCCCTTGGCTGCGTCTAACAGGGCATTTTCCACCTGGCGCACATCGGAGGTATAGGAGACGCCTACGGGCAGATGCAATCGAGAGACGGGGTTACGGTGAGACCAATTAATCACCTCGGTTTCCAGAAAGCGGGAGTTCGGCACAATGATAAAAATCCGGTCTAAGGTTTGGATTGTGGTACTCCGGCCCCCAATCCGCTCAATAATTCCGACATATTCACCCACTTCGACAAAATCCCCGACTTGGATCCGACGTTCAAAGACAAGGACTATCCCACTGCCAAAGTTCTTGGCGATATCCTGAAAGCCAAAACCAATCCCCACCCCCAGAGCACTGGCAACGATGGTGAGGGAACTGATATCGAGTCCCCAAAGTTGCAGGAGGACCACAGTCCCGATGATGATCAGGGAATATTTAGTGACGACGGAGATCGCTTCTTCTGCCCCCCGATTCAGTCCCGCCAGTCGCAAAACCCGCGATCGCAGGGCATTCGTCGCAATTCCTGAAATGGCGACTAGAGCAATCAGCATGGCGGTGACGAGGAGTAGATCGATGACGCTGTAGGAGCGTTCCGTTAGGGTAATAATCGGGGAGGTAAAGGAGGTGATCAGGACATCGGTGATCCGGTAGCTCCATTGGCGAGTGAAGGGGAAAAGGTTGGCAACGTAAAGAGTGGTCCCCAGTCCCAAGGCAATGCGGAAGAGTGTTCCCAGTAGGGTAAATAACAAATCCAAGGCGCTGTTGGAGTCATCTGCCTCTCCCTCGCCGTTTGTGGATTTAAAGAGGGCGCGCAAGGGTTGGCGATAGCGTCGCCAGGTTCGGGTCAATAGGTAGTTAAAAGTCAGTGCCGCTAGGAGAATGATAATGGAGTGAATGAGCGATCGCTGGATAAATTGACCCTGCCGTTCTCGCGTTGATTGTTCCAGGGCTTGTTGAATTTCCCGCATCCAAACTTCAGCTTGAGCTTGGGGGGTGAAGTTATCCTCCGTATCCCCCGCCGTCACAGTGAGCAAGAGACGATTATTGAGGTAAATCGCGGGCAGTTGATTGGTTTCTCGCACCTCTAGTTCAAAGGGCATGGCGGAATCTGCAACCGATTGGAGCTGATTTTGAATCACGCTGGCGCGAACATCGGCGGGATATTCCCCCGCACGAGAAACCGAAAAAAGGCGTCTCCCATCCAAGCTGACCCCCGCTTGTGCTTGTTGGAGTTCCCGATTGATCCATTCGGACCGAAACTGCGCGATGTAGTGCTCCGGTTGCGCCGCTGCGATCGCCTCGGTTAGGGGGGGTTTAGGGGTAAACCTGTTCACTGTGGAAGGGTTCAGTGTGGCTCCGGCACTGTGAATCCCAGCCAAGGACAGGAGTCCCGTGAGTGCAATAGCGATCGCCAGCCCACCGAAGGGTTTAATTTTCCAAAGTTGAGAGGGATTAACAGTTTTTCTTGGTTTCACGACTCAGCTCAATGGCTTGATTTTGGACTCCCTCGACATGGAAAGCCCGTGTTTAGTTTTCCTTATTTTGCCATTCTCTAGAGAAAAAAAACCTCGCTGATCCTATGGTTTTTGGTATTTTAAAGGTAAGACCCCTCAGGGTTACCTTGGCGAAACCTTCAAGATTTTATGGCTCTAATTGTAGGGACAAATTTGCAGAAAGGATAGGATGGGCTTCCGTGCGACTGCTACCCGAGTTGAGGGAAAAATTTGCCGATTTCCGGATCGGTCTACTATTTATTATTTTCTCCACCTTGCAATGAGTATTTTTTAAAAAAGTGCAGTTTAATTAATTCTTAAGATTTGTCTAACCCAGAAAGTTCATCGCAAAAAATGCCGGGAAAATGATTTTGAGAAAAATTAATTTAAAAAACTGTACGGATTGAGGATTGGAATCTGAGTATAGAGTTTGAATAAGTGCCCGGTTTTATCCGGCGATCGCCTGCAATTCCAGCGCAAGAGGGAATGTTGCAACCAGACTCGTTCTAAAGGATTTCAGTTCCTCAGAACGGCATTTAGATTGCAATATTTTCCCCGGATTAACCTGACTTGCTCAGGATACTCCCCAGAAAAACCCGATGGGCAGGATTCAGACGCGATCGCTGATGGATAACCTTTATTGAGGTGAGCGAGGTCATGCTTGCTAGACCCTAGGGGGTTGTTCACAGCACAACTTTCAAGTAAGGCGTTTCCCAATGACGAACCCCATCTGGGGGCGATCTGGGGGTTTTTTTATGCCCAGATCGGTCTGAATGTAACGCTTTGTCCGACTGAGGAGGCGAACAATGAACATTCAACTGCTTGCAATTGGCACCTTAGCGGCCATTGTTACAGCGGATTTAACCCAAGAAGCCAGTGTAAGTCCCGGTGGACATTCCCAAGCGCTGGCATCCCCCGCTAGTACCGAACTGAGCGATGACCCTCACCACCCTAGAGATGAGGCACTACTGAACTATGCTGTGATCTCCCCTGGCGATCGGGACAAAATGCTTGATCCAAATGAACCTGGGGAATACAACCCCAGTCTGAGGGCCGGGTTAGTACAACAAATGCCATTAACCGATGTAGAAGGCCACTGGGCTAGAGAATTTATCGAAGTGCTACAAACCAAGGGAATTATTCTCGGCTTCCCCGACGGCAGTTTTAGACCTGATGTAGCTATGACCCGCGCTGAATTTGCGGCAGTGCTGCAACGGGCCTTTCCAGACCACAACCCCACGGATAAGGAGCCGTGGAGTTCGGATTCTGAGGGGTCTTTTGCAGATGTTCCGGAGGATTACTGGGCACAAACTGCGATCGCCGTAGCATCGGAAATGGGATTTCTAGGAGGCTATCCCAACCAAGCGTTTGAACCCAACCAACCGATTCCCCGATTGCAGGTGTTAGTCGCCCTGGTGAATGGCTTAAATTTAAAAGCCCCAAGGGAAACTCTGGGAAATTTAGAGGCTTATTTTCCATCGGCAGCATCGATTCCTACTTATGCACAAGACCCCCTAGCAGGTGCGATTCTCCTGTTGGAAAACCTGCAACAGCATGGACAAGAGTCTGGTGGGACAACTCCGAATGATTGGTTTTCCGCTCCCGATCGCATCGCCACCCGAGGGGAAGTCGCCGCTTTTATTTATCAGGCACTGGCAATGGTAGAGGCAGAACCCTCCCCAGTTGAGGTTCCCACTCTTTCTAGGGATGAATCTGTAACCCCCAACGGGGAAAGTCTGGAAATAACTGCCTCACTTTTTCCTTCCCTCCCCGCCGAAAGTGTAGTCATGCTGTTTCCTCAATCACCGCAAAACCAGGAGGGTCTGGATGATCGCCCGGAAAACTACTATCCAAGCGATCGCCCCGCAGTCGAAGCTAAATTTTCCCTACCGAGTAACAGTTGGGGGATTGGGGGTGAGGGACTTGCCATGACGGCAGCCAGTCTCGAACCCTTCGAGGACCTGGACTCCCAAGCGGTTCCTACGGATCGCCGAATGAGGATGAGCGATCGCTTTCAACCGACTACAGAACCCTTAGAAAGCACTACCGCCCTGTTCCCCCCTCGTTCCGTTGCTGTGGAGCAGTCTGAGGCATCCATAGAACCTCTGGAAAACAGCATCAGTCTGCGTTTGGAAACTTTACGCGGCAGAATTCAATCGACTCCCTCTCCGGTGCCAGAATTACCCCCCCTAGAGGCAGCCGGTTCTTACCTCCCTGAACCTACTGAACTCTTTCAGGGCTATCTGTGGCCCGCCCGGGGCGTTTTCACCTCGGGGTTTGGGATCCGCTGGGGACGAATGCACAAGGGGATTGATATTGCCGGACCCATTGGCACGCCAATCATGGCGGCAGCGACTGGCATTGTCAGTTTTGCCGGGTGGAATTCTGGGGGATATGGAAACTTAGTGGAAATTGAGCATCCTGATGGCAGTCTCACCCGTTACGCTCACAATCATCGGATTCTGGTCAGCGTCGGTCAGGAGGTGATCCAGGGTCAACTGATTGCGGAAATGGGAAGTACCGGAAATAGCACAGGTCCTCACTTGCATTTTGAGCTTTATCCGCCGGGTACGGATGCAGCCGATCCCTTGGCCTATCTTCCCGGCGATCGCCAGAAGCTACGCCTCGATTCTACGGTGGGCCAAGCGGTCTATTCACAGTGATAAGGTGTAAGGGTTGAGGTACGGGTGCTTTCAGGGACACGGCAAGGCCGTGTCCTTTCGTTTAAGCTCACAAGGGCGAAGTGGGCTGGACTGATAAGGCTTTAACGGTTTTGGGATGTCGTCCCAATTGTCCCGTCATTAAGCGTAGGGCAAAATGCTTCACCGGGGGTAGGGTTCGCAATCCCCATAATCCTAAGCGACGTAGGGAAACGGCGGGTAAGAATTGATTAGAAAATAGGCGATCGAGAATGTCCGTAAATCCCAGAATCGTGAGATTTTCGACTTTTCGCCAGCGTTCGTATCGTTTGAGCACGGCCAGGGAACCGATATCTTCTCCATTTTGATGGGCTTGAGTGAGAATTTCGGCGATCGCAGCCGCATCGCGGATTCCCAAATTTTGCCCTTGTCCCCCCACGGGATGGCAGCAGTGCGCTGCATCTCCAATCAAACCCAGGCGGGGTAGCACATAGCGATCGCTCTGCATCAGTTGTACGGAAAATACCCGGCGATCGCCAATGGGTTGAACCTGCCCCATTTGTTCTCCGTAGCGTTTCTTGAGTTCTACTAAAAATTCTGCCTCATCCAAGGCAGCTAAGGCTTGCGCTTCTTCGTGAGGTGCGGTCCACACAATATTACAGCGATTCTCGGTCAGGGGTAAAATTGCAAAGGGGCCGCTGGGCCAAAACCGTTCATAAGCAATATTTTCGTGGGATTTTTCGGGTTTGACTTGCACTGTAATGCAGGATTGCCAGTATTTCCATCCGCGAGTTTTGATTCCAGCCGCTTCCCGAATCTGCGATCGCACACCATCGGCAGCAATTAACACCCGGGTGCGAATCTGATGGGTTTCCAGGGTGTCTTCATCCAGCGATCGTACCTCTACCACCACGCCATCCGGTTGATATTCTACCCCCAGCACCTCCGCTGGACATCTCCAAGTCACATTTGAACAATCCGTGAGAAAGTCCTGCAATGCCGTGAGTAATACCTGATGTTCCCCCACATAACCCAGGGTTTCTCCTCCTAAGTCTCCCGGTTGAAAGCGTACCCCTTCTCGTCCAGAATCCGAGAGACTAATTTGATCAAACGGGGTAATTCTGGGGAAAATCCTATCCCAGACCCCGATTGCTTGAAAAATTTGACCCGACAACAGGGAAAGGGCGTACACTTGATTTCGGGAAGCGGCAACCGACGGAGGCAATGCCTCAATCAGCACAACTTTTAAGCCAGAATCTTTTAAAGAGGCGGCCAAAGTTGTCCCAGCAATTCCGGCACCGGCGATCGCCACATCATAATCAAAAGCCGATTCTGATGGGGGAGTGAGAGTTGTTTCGCGAGTAAGCTGCTGTAAGGGCATGGTTATCGAAGGTTCTCAAAGCAGATAAGAATTGGTCGTTTTGCTTATTATTGTGCCGCAAATCGGGATTTAAGGCCAGGGGTCAAGGATATCGGGAGGATGGGAGAGGGGAAGGACTGGTGAGTTTCGGCGTCCCAAGTGAAGTTATTTCTTATTGTTCAACGTGGCGACTTGCGCTCGTTTCCTCTCCCCAATCTCCCCCATCCCCTCTTGCCTAAAATTGATATTCAATTCCCGTAATCACATCAACCCGTAAATTAGGATTATCCACAGAGGGGTCACTGGCATATCTCAAAATCAAAGAGTTATTAAAAGACCATCCCTGAACCAAAGGAATTCCTAATGTAGTGGAAGATTCGATATAATAGTCTTCCACATCCTCAAAGGGAAGCTCAAAGGTGAGGAATTGCCGGAGGGTGAGGAAATCAAAATAAACATCTTTATAGCGCATTCGATACTGAGCGACTGGAAAATCTAAGTCATCCCGACGGCGGATAGAATCCTCGTAGCGAATGCCTAAACCCAATTGCATATCAAAAGAGCGATCCGGACCGGCTCGCCAGATGTTGATACCCGGACCCATATATAAATTAGTTCTTATATCAATAGCATCGGGTTCATCCCGGCGTACTAGGGAACTGATAAAATATTGATAACGTTTGCTGGTATGATGTCTGTATTCTGCATCAATTTGACCTTGTAACTGATTATCGTTTTCAGGGGAAACTCGGCTATCATCATAGTCATTCGTTACCTGGATTTGAAAATCGACTTCATCCGTCGGCCACTGTCGCTCAAGTCCAAAGTTGAAGGTTGTTTCACTGGTGACTTTTGCCCCCGAAAAGAAGGTTGCACCAATTTCCAATTGACCGTCCCAACCTGTTGGTTCAAAGGGAAAAAAGGCTGGGGATTCTGCCGGTTGAGCCTCACTCACAATATCGCGACTCTCGGATAAAAGAGCTAAGGCGCGATCGCCTAATCCGACGGCTTCATAGTGAAGGGCAATCTCTGCTAGTAAGCTGGATTTTATAGCAGGATTCTCTACGCTATTGGCAGTGGCCAATGCTTCCGCGAGCAAGTTAGTTGCGGTTTCGGGTTGTCCGAGTTGAAAATAGGCCCTTGCGATCGCACTTTTTGTCCGAACTTTAACCCCGTCATCTGCAATATCATTCGCGGTGGTTAAGGCATCAGCTAAGATGATTTCGGCACGTTCTTCCTGAGTAATTTCTGCATATTTTAAGGCAATTTCTGTTAACAACCGGGCTTTAGCTTCCGGCTCTTCCCCAGTATTTGCTACCTCTAATGCTTCTTCTAAAATCTGCAACGTTGACTGAGGACCTCTGTCTACTTGTTGAGCAATTTGTAGGGAAAGTAACTCCGAATCCCTATCGGAATATAAAAAAGTATTGCTAGTTTGCGATCGCCCGAGAGAAGCCCAACTTAAATGAGCAAAAAAACCCCCATTGATGCTATGATAATTGGACCTTTCAACTTCTTCATCCTAGTAATCTTTTTGAAACTTTTACGGGTGGTTTCTTTCAAAACTAGCCACTGGCAAAAATTATAATCTACCTTAGCCTCTGCAAATATTTGAACCCAGAAACCCCCTGTTTTTTATAGCTACAATTAAGGTTACAACAGACCGGGATAAAAATACACCGACCCCGTAGGCGATCGGTGCGGCAACCCACCCCACGCAATCTCGAAATATTTGTTAACAATAGAGAGTAACCATTAATTAACTGGATAAAAGTCACCATGACTCAACAAAATCGCCCTAAATGGGATGCCGGTAGGTTCTGCAAAACCCTATCCTATTTTGGAGTTGTCCCGTTTTTGGGGAATATTTCCTGGATCCGAAACCTCCTAACCGGGGGTAAAAGTACCATCAACACTCCCAAAAACCCGGGAATTATTCTCGTTGCTGGTGCCACTGGAGGTGTCGGGAAGCGGGTAGTAAAAAAACTGCAACAGCGGGGGTATCAAGTTCGAGCTCTAGTTAGAGATATCAAGCGGGGACGGGAAATCCTCGGGAGTGACGTCGATCTGGTTGATGGTGATATTACCCTTCCCAATAGTTTGAGCGATCGCCTCTTCCAAGATGTCACCGCCGTTATTTCTTGTATCGGTACTCGGGTGCAACCCGTCGAAGGGGATACCCCAACCCGGGAAAAATACTATCAAGGCATCAAATTTTACACCCCGGAAGTGATAGATGTACCGGAACAAGTCGAATATCAAGGGATTCAAAATCTGGTCGATGCTACCCGGCGTCAACTCGCCACCCTAGGTGCACCCCATGAAAAAGTGATCTTTGATTTCAGCAAACCCACAGAAAATCTCAAGGACATCTGGGGTGCACTGGATGATATCGTTATGGGTGGAGTCAGTGAAAGTAACGTCCGCCTTGTCAACGGCATGGCGTTGTTCTCCGGTAATGTTTCCACCTCAAACTCCGGTGGATTTGTCTCTATTCGTACCCGTAATTTCGAGCCGCCCTTGGATTTCTCGACCTATCAAGGCATTGATGTTCGCGTCAAAGGCGATGGTAATCGGTATAAATTTATACTCCGGACCGATCCCACATGGGATAGTGTTTCCTACTGTTATTCCTTTGATACCGTTGCTAATATAGAATTTACCGTTCGCATTCCTTTTTCAGACTTTATCCCAGTCTTTCGCGCTAAAACTTTAAAAGACTGCCCACCCTTAGAGACGCATCAAATTCGCTCCGTGCAAATCATGCTGAGTAAGTTTGAGTATGATGGGGAACTGAATCCCCAGTTTACCCCCGGAGCCTTTCAATTACAAATCCAATCGATGAAGGCTTATGGTGGGCCAGCTTTACCTCGGTTTATTCAGGTGAGTTCGGCGGGGGTAACTCGTCCGGGACGTCCTGGATTAGATTTAGAGTCAGAACCGCCAGCGGTGAGAATGAATGAACAGTTGGGGCGAATTTTAACCTGGAAATTACGGGGTGAGGAAACCATTCGCGCCAGTGGATTGCCTTATACGATTATCCGGCCTTGTGCCCTCACAGAAGAACCGGGGGGTGAGGGGTTAATGTTCGAGCAAGGGGATAATATCAAGGGGAAAGTGAGCCGAGAGGATATCGCCGAACTGTGCGTGCAGGCGCTAGAGTTCCCAGAAGCCGGCAACAAGACCTTTGAGGTGAAAGCCGACCCAGCAGGAAGTCCGGCAGGGGACTGGCGGGGGTTATTTGCCAACTTAGAGCGCGATCGGCAACCTGTCGCTTAATTCACCTCTATGGACAGGGCATTGCCCTGTCCTGGTCTTACCTTATTTTATAGCAGAAGCTGAATTAGTTTGTAAATTATGCTGCTGTTCTGGATGATGGCAAATCGCCCACTTGTGCGATCGCCACCGACCGACCGACCATAAAAAGGCGATCGCATTGATGAAAAGGGAAGCATTCGATGATATCAGGCTTTTTAGAACCTCTGTAAGTGTAGCAAGGGGTACAAAATTGCCTCCTACCCCTCATACAAAGTATCTTAATCTTGAACTCAACAGACCTTGACAATGCCACTCATGCAGGTACGTTAGTCGCCCTCCTGCGGTTGTCATTGTGGGGGGACAAGACTCATTGGGCCCAAAAAGCCTCTTTTGCAGACCACTGGAGGTCTCTTGGGTGGTTTTGAGGTACCAAATGTGATGACGGAAATCTAGGTTGATCAGAAGTATTTTTTATAAATCCGCCTTGAGGGGGATGTTTTTACCTGGGTATAGAACAATGCTGTCTAAAGGAGGTGTCAAAAAAAACTCAAATGACTTAATCATCAGTGGCTCACCCCAGTCATCAGATTGTGGGAGTCAATTTTATTTACTACGTTCGAGGTAGCTACCATGTTTCAATTTGTACAAAGGATGATAGAGGTTGGCTGGCTTGCTCAGGTGCCTATGGTATCGGCACCCACGCCAGAACAGTCTTCCGTTTTATTCTCAGGACCCCAATTTTTTACAGCCCTAGTTTCTGGGGTGCTTTTAGCCTTTGGTTTTCAACTTTTATTAACAAATCTTTCGGTTGCTGCTGGTATTTCATACATGGGTAAGTCCTCTAGCTCAGACTCACATTCTGGGTCTGGGGATAGCCTAGGCAGTACGATTCGGAAAGTAGAAAAGGCAGTTGGCATCTGGACTTTGGTCACGGTCAGTATTGCTTTATTTTGCGCCGCCTTACTGGCCGTCAGACTCAGCCTGATGGTCAGTGTTGGGTTAGGTGCAATTTTGGGGTTGGTCATCTGGGCCACCTATTTCTCTATCTTGGTATGGGTGAGTTCCACTACGGTTGGCTCTTTAGTTGGTTCGGTGGTTAATGCCGCGACTTCTGGCTTTCAAGCGATTCTGGGAACAGCAACTAGCGCCCTAGGTGCGAAAGCTGCCTCTAATCAAGTTGTGGCAACGGCGGAAGCAGCAGCAGCCGCGGTGCGACGCGAATTGGGTCAAGCTTTTGATCCCGACGATATTCGGGAGAATTTAGAAGATTACATTCAGGCTTTAAAACCGGCACAACTGGACCTGAAAGGGATCCGACAAGAATTTGAAAATTTGCTAAATGAACCCCAACTTCAGGAACTGGCCAGCCAAGGAACCCTGCCGGATGTTGACCGGGAGTCTTTGGTTTCTCTAGTCAGTTCGCGTACGGACTTATCAAAGCGGGATATCAATCGCATTGTTGATGAGTTGGAAGCGTCCTGGAATAACGCCAAGCAGAAATTACAACCCCAGAAAAATTGGATGGGGGAATTGGTGTCTTATATTAAGGATGCTTCCCCTGGGGATTTGATCTCCGATCGCTTTGATGGACAACTTAATCGCTTGATTGACGCGATTGGAAATCAAGGTCAGAGCAATCAGAACCCGGGGAATAAGCAGAATCAACCCTCGGGGATGATGCAGCAGGGAATGATGTTAGCATTTAATGCCGCCTTGGGTATGCTGATGGGGCGGACTGATGTATCGGATTTCGACATTGAAAAAATCCTCTCTCAGTTACAGGATGCAAAACATAAAGTGACGGAGGGAACGGATAAAGTTACCCGGCAGATTCAGGGTAAACCCGCAGAACCTTACAGTGCCTTGCGAGCAGATATTGACAATTACGTGATCAATAAATATTCCTGGCAGATGACGCCGGAAATTATTGATCGCGAATTCCGGGATGTCTTGTTTGATCCCGAGGCAGACCCGGGACTGATTCGGCAGGAGTTGGAACGCTTCCGTCGTGGCAATTTCGTAGATATGCTGACTTCACGCGGTGTGTTTACCCAAGCCCAGATTCAAGAAATCGCCAGTCACTTGGAAGCGGTGCGGTTGCAGGTGCTGCAAACGGTAACTCGGGCTGAGGAACAGCAAAAAGCCCAAGATCTGCGAAATCGGGTGGAAGGCTACTTGCGTCACAGTTCTAAGGACACCCTGAAACCCTCGGATATCGAGCGTGATTTCAAAAAATTGATTTCAGATCCGAAGGCGGATTACCGAGAAATGCGCGATCGCTTGGCACAAATTGACCGGGCGATGGCAATCGAAATCATGCGCGATCGCAACGATCTCACTCGGGATGAAGCGGCAGAAATGCTTCTAGCTCTGGAACAAACCCGGGATCTAGTCTTAGAAGAGTCCAAAGGAATCCAAGAAGCGGCGCAAGCCAACCTCGATCTCCAGTGGAACAAGGTCCAGGATTATCTCCGGTCTACCGGAAAAGATGAACTGAACCCTGAAGGCATCAAGCAGGATTTGAGCAAGGTATTAGAGAACCCGCAAGCTGGATTGGGAGCGCTGGGAGCCCGCCTATCACACTTTGATCGTGATACTTTGGTGAAGTTACTCTCCCAACGGGAAGACCTGAATGAAGAGCAGATTTACCAAGTTGTAGACCGGGTAGAACATACTTGGCATGATATTTCTCACGCACCGCAACAGATTGCAGAACAAGCCAAGGAACAGTACGATCACGCCACTTCTGCGATTTCCGAGTACCTGCGAGGAACCGGGAAAGAAGAACTCAACCCGGAAGGAATCCAACGGGATTTGCAGAAACTCCTCAATAATCCTCAAGCGGGTGCAATCGCTATTCGCGATCGCCTCACCCAAATGGACCGCGATACGTTGGTACAATTGCTGGCCCAACGGAAAGACTTGAACGAAGCGGATGTCAACCGGATTATTGACGAATTACAGCAAAACATTCGTCAGGTCCTTCGGACTCCGCGCCGACTTGCTACTCGGGTTAAGCAACAAGCATTTGAGTTTGAACACGCTTTTGAAGATTACTTGCGCAATACTGGCAAGGTCGAACTCAATCCCGAGGGCATCAAGCGCGATTTACAGTTACTGATCGCCGATCCACGTCTGGGTGCCAAGAACCTTGGACAACGTATCGCCCACATGGATAGCACGACGATCAGGGCATTGTTGGCACAACGTCCCGATATTTCGGAACAAGAAGCCCAGGAAATTGTCAATCGTATGATGTCCGTTCGCGACCAATTCCTGCAACAGGTGCAGAAGGTTCAAGACAGCATCAAAGCGGTTGTTGATGGTATTTTTGGCCGGATTCGTAACTACCTCAATTCTCTGGATCGTCCGGAACTTAACTACGAAAGTCTTAAGCATGATATCCGGACTTTGTTCGACGATCCGCAAGCTGGGTTTGACGCCTTGCGCGATCGCCTGAGTCACTTTGATCGCGATACCCTCGTGGCGGTGATCAGTTCTCGTGAGGATATCTCCGAAGCGGATGCAAACCGGATGGTGGATCAAATCGAAGGGGTTCGGAATAATGTGCTACGCCGTGCCGAACGGATGCAACTGGAAACCCAACGACGCATCGAACAGATGAAGCATGAAGCTGAACGCCAAGTTGAAGAAACCCGCAAAGCGGCTGAGGTAGCTTCTTGGTGGCTGTTCTTCACGGCTTTGGTTTCGGGTATCGCCGCGGCCAGTGCAGGTGCTTTAGGAGTCCTTATCTCGGGGACGGTTTTCTAATCCCATTATTAACGCAGGAGGGAGCGAAACGCTCCCTCTCCTGTGAAGAATTATCTAATTTATTTAGCTGTATAAGCCCAGCCTCTTTTGTAAGGGGCTTTTTTTATCCGGAAAGGGGACTAACTAATACCAAATCCGGTTCTCGGCGATCGGCTTTAATTGACACCCATGCAGGGTAAGACTACAGGGACAAATCGGTGGGGGCGCTTTTCTCAAAAGAAAAGAGACTTTTAAATACTAAATTGGGTATAAAAACACCTATTGACATCCCTTTAGGTTGGGGTTTAACATAGAAAAATGTCATTCTTTAAGATAAAAAAGAAAAGACATCGTTAACCCATCAACGAATGAATCGGGAGGAACCTTATGTCTGTGTTAGTCAGCATTTCTACTCAACAATTATGCAAAACCCCTGCAAGGCATTAACGCAGAAACTTTGAAAATGAATTTTCCATTGGAAACCTCCGTCAGAGTTTCTAGTTGTGCTTTGCCCTCAACACGCAAGACACATCGAGGAACTCTCAATGCATTTAGACCAACTGGGTTGGAATCCCTTTTTTGAGGAAAAGTTTGCACCGTATCGGCAACAAGGTTATCAGCCAGGACGGGTGGCGATCGCCCATAAACATCTCTACGTCATTTACTCCGAAAACGGAGAATTTCTAGCGGACATTACCGGAAAAATGCGCTATCACGCCACGAGTGAAAACGATTTTCCGGCGGTAGGAGATTGGGTAGCGATGGGATTGCGCGATGGGGAAAATAAGGCGATTATTCAGGCTATTTTACCCCGCCAAACTAAATTTTCCCGTAAAGGGACGGGGGTAAAAACCCGAGAACAAATTGTTGCCACTAATATCGATACCGTCCTCTTAATGTCCGGATTAGACCGGGATTTTAACCTCCGGCGCATGGAACGTTATCTAATTTTAGCCTGGGAAAGCGGCGCAAAACCGGCGATTGTGTTGAATAAAGCGGACTTGTGCGATCGTCTGGAAGACTACATCACTGAGGTTGAAGCCGTGGCGATGGGAGTGCCGATTATTCCCCTGAGTGCGATCGCTGGATTCGGGTTACAAGCATTAACTCCCTACCTGCAACCGGGAAACACCGTTGCCTTACTCGGGTCCTCCGGGGTTGGCAAATCCACCCTGACGAATCAATTACTGGGAACTGCCACTCAAAAAGTGCAGGAAGTGCGCCAAACCGATAGTCGGGGACGGCATACCACCACCCATCGAGAATTGATGATGTTACCCTCCGGTGCCCTGCTAATTGATACCCCAGGAATGCGGGAAATTCAAACTTGGAACAATCAAACGGGATTACCAGAAACCTTTGCGGATATCGAAAGTTTGGCGCAACAATGCCGATTTCGGGATTGTCAACATGACTCCGAACCGGGTTGTGCCATCCAGGAGGCGATCGCAGAGGAAACCTTGGATATTGAACGATTTTTCAGCTATCAAAAGCTGCAAAATGAGCTAGAATATCTGGCCCGAAAACAGGACCAAAATGCTCAATTAGTAGAAAAGAAACGCTGGAAAAAGATTCATAAAGAACTCAGGAACTTGAGTAAGGGATAAAAAAAGACGATTACATTCTGATGTTCCAATTTTGAACAATTCGGAAGTGCGATCGCTTTTAATCATAAGGGCGTTATCTACACCCTTTTCGGGACTTATCTAGATTTATAGGGGGGCATTATTTTATTCATTGCCCACCCTATTTTATTCTCTATTAAAGGTTACCGAAACCCACCCTAACCCCCCAGGCACAGGGGGGGGTGTTAGGGTGCTTTCTTACTTAATCTGCACCCTCTTCTTCCACATACTCGACTTCGTAACCACTTCCATCTATGTCCTCATCATCATCACTATTAGTAGAACGTCCTACAGAGTTTGCCGATACCACGGCACCCAGTTCTAACTGTTCTCGCACCTTCTTCTCGATTTCCTTCGTCGCTTCGAGATTTTCTTCCAGATACTTCAGGGAATTGTCCCGTCCTTGACCGATATTATCTCCGTTGTAGCTATACCAAGCGCCCTTACGGTTAATCACGCCGGTTTCTTCTGCCAGGTCGATTAAGCATCCCATATTAGAAATGCCCTTGCCGAACAAAATATCAAATTCCGCAATTCGGAATGGGGGCGCGACTTTATTCTTGGCAACCTTGACCTTAGCCCGGATTCCGTATTCTTCCGTGCCTTTTTTCAAGGTTTGAATCCGGCGGATATCCAAACGCACCGAGGCGTAGAATTTGAGCGCATTTCCCCCAGTGGTGGTTTCTGGGTTGCCGTAACCGCCAATTTTTTGCCGTAACTGGTTGAGGAAAATCACGGTACAGCCGGATTTACCAATGTTTCCGGTAATTTTCCGCAAGGCATGACTCATTAACCGCGCTTGTAACCCGATGGTGGGGTCGCCCATTTGTCCCTCGATTTCTGCCCGAGGGACCAGGGCCGCTACCGAGTCAATCACCACTAGGTCCACTGCTGCCGATCGCACTAACTGATCCGCAATTTCTAGGGCCATTTCCCCCGTATCCGGTTGAGACACCAGTAAATTTTCGATATCAACCCCCACCTTCGCCGCATAACTGGGGTCGAGGGCGTGTTCCGCATCCACAAAAGCAGCTAGTCCCCCAGCTTTTTGAACTTCTGCAAGCGCGTGGAGTGCCAGGGTGGTTTTACCGGCACTTTCTGGTCCGTAAATTTCAATGACGCGGCCTTTTGGCAAACCGCCACCCAGGGCTAAATCGAGAGTAAGCGCCCCGGATGGAATCGTTTCGACTCTCATCTTGGTGGCATCACCCAGGCGCATAATCGCCCCTTTGCCAAAGCTGCGCTCAATTTGGGCCAGCACGACTTTTAGGGCCTTGTCTTTTTCAGAATTCGCTGTGCTTGCTGTAGCCATTATCTTAATTTGGGACTTGCAGATTGGGTATGTTGACTATCTATTCTACATTACTTCAGCTTGGGCTGTGGGGGGGGCATGAAAGGTTAAAATTGTTTTAAAAATGCAGTGGCATCACCTCCGGGTGACTGCCAAGCTAGAAAAACTAGGAAAGTCTTGCTGATTATAGCTTTTATTGGTTAGTCCCTGCTCAAACCCCTGAGAATTGTTCATGAATGAGTCGAACGTTTATCAAATGCTGACGGATACGGCCCTATCGGTGGCTGGATTGACAGCCTACATCCAAGAATTGTTGGAGTTAGATACCCAACTGCGGCAAGTCTGGGTGATGGGGGAGGTTTCCAGCGCAAACCGTCATCGCAGTGGGCTGTTTTTCACGTTGCAGGAACCGGACGGGAGTGCAGCGATTCGCTGTGTGGTTTGGAGTTCTCAGTTGGAAAAATTGGTGCAGATGCCTTCAAGGGGGGAGCAAATTTTAGTGTTGGGAAGCATTCGGATGTATCCGAAGCGGGGGGAGTATCAGCTAACGGTGTGGCAGGGGTTTCCGGCAGGGGAAGGATTGCAGGCCCTGCGATACCGACAGTTGCGATCGCGCTTGGAAGCAGAAGGATTATTTGATGCAGATAGGAAGCGCCCTCTACCGGCTCATCCGCAGACTGTGGCGGTGGTGACTTCCCCCCAGGCGGCAGCATGGGGCGATATTCAGCGCACTCTCAACCAGCGTTATCCCGGATTGCGGGTGTTGCTGTCTCCAGCAACGGTACAGGGGGAACAGGCCCCCAGTTCCATTGAGGCGGCGATCGCCCGGGTGGAGGCAGACAATCGCGCTGAGGTGTTAATTTTGGCCCGGGGTGGGGGTGCTTCGGAGGATTTGGCTTGTTTTAATGATGAACGAGTGGTGAGGGCGATTTCCCAATGTTCGATTCCGGTGATTACGGGAATTGGACATGAACGGGATGAATCTCTGGCCGATTTAGTGGCGGATGTTTGCACTCACACGCCAACGGCTGCGGCTAAAGTGGCGGTTCCCGAGTTGGTGAGTTTGTATCGGGAGCATCGGTACCGCGTGGAACGGGTAAAAGCGGCGATGGGAGAGCAGATTACCGTAGAAGCAGAAGCGATTAATCATTTGCGATCGCGTTTGTATCGGTTACCGTTAGAACGACAACTCAAACAAGACCGACAATCCCTGCAATGGCTGCAAAAAAGGCTGGTACAGGCGACTTTGCAGCAGGGGGACCGGGCACAGCAGCATTGTGAGTTGTTAAGGCAAAAGTTAGGAACCTTGGACCCGCAAAAGGTGTTACAACGGGGGTATGCGGTGTTGAAAAAAGAAAATGGGGCGATCGCTCGCAGTAGCACAGAGTTAGCACCGGGTGACGAGGCGATCGTGCAATTGGCCCAAGGTCAAGTTAAGGTGCAAGTTACTGAGATTTTAGAATAATGTTCTATTGAGTATCCAATTTATGTTAAAACTAATCCCAACAAAAGCAAAATTCAGAAAAACTGTGTATCTATGGGGGTTCCTCTTGGGGAGTGCACTGGTGGCAGCCGGTTCCCCAAGTTCCGCACAAGAAGAGATGCCGATGCCCCAGTCTTCACCCGCAACTGAAGAGAGTTCCTCCAGTCTGACTGAACCCTTTTTTGCCGATGTAATTGTCCAAGGAAGACCAATTTTTCAAGTCGGCAGTGCGGGAAATATGACAGCGCGAGAACGATCACAGATTATCAACCGACGGATGTCTAGTCTAGTGAGTCAAGGGGAAACGGTAGACTCGATCAGCGTTCAATATAATCCAACGGAAAATTATGCAACGTTGCAAGCCAACAACCGAGTGATTATGACGGTGATCCCGCAGGATGCAGAGGACTTTGGGGTTGAAAATACTCAAATTTTAGCGAATCAGTGGGCGGAGGAATTAAATAGAGCGTTGGATCGCCCGGGACTGGCGATCGACGTCGCCCAGCGTCTCAATGCCACTGTGCGGAATTTAATTCGAGATGCGATTGGTAACTTACCGTCCTTGGTGGGAGCGTTAATTGTGATTTTGTTGACTTGGGGGGTAGCAATCTTTGTGCGTCGGCTTGCTTATACTTGGGCTCAAAAAACAGAAGGTGATCACAGTACAGAACTTTTGATTTCCCGCTTAGTTTATGGGGTGATTTGGGTCATGGGTTGGATAATTGCCTTGGGGGTTTTAGGACTAGATTTTGCAGCTTTACTCGGAGCCCTAGGACTGACGAGCGTGGCGATCGGTTTTAGCCTCAAAGATGTTTTAAGTAACTACATTGCCGGAGTGATTTTACTAGCAGTTCGTCCTTTCCGCATCGGTGACCAGATTGCGATCGCCGACTACGAAGGAACCGTTACCGAAGTTCAACTTCGGGCAACCACCATAAAAACTTATGATGGACGCCTCGTTTATATCCCTAATCAAGAAGTATTTTCTTCAAGCATTACTAACAATACAGCTTCACCCCGCCGACGCACTTCAGTCATGGTAGGGATTGATTATGAGGCAGATATCAACGAGGCCCGAACAGTGATTTTAAAAGCTCTAAATGACCTTGATTTGGTAGAACCAAGTCCGGGGCCAGAGGTTCTAGTTCAGGAATTGGCTGCCAGTACGATTAATTTAGAAATTCGCTTTTGGGTGGATTCCCGGCGAGCCGAGTTTTTGGATATGACCTCTCAGGGCGCTCAAAGGATTAAAGAGGCATTGGCAGCAGCAAATATAGAAATGCCTACAGAAATTTATACCCTTACTTTTCGTAATTTACCGCCCTCACTTTCATCCAACTCTTTTAATCCCCCCCAACAGTCTCAATAGGGCTAACGCAGTCTAAAAAAAGACTTGTAGCTGATGGAGTTAGGGTGATATTCCCCAAAGGGAGAGGGAAAGATATTATCTAGGAGAAAGTTGGAGTGAGAGGGAGCTAATCCCTATCCGAGGGCTGATTTAAGCCTGATAGTTTGGTGCTATAACTAAAGCATAATAAGATTACAGTTTTTACTAGATTGGGAGATAAAGTCGTGAGAAAATTTACTCAACGGAGCTTACCGGCAACCTTTGTTAGTGTATTGGCGATCGCGGGAGGGTTACTAACGGGAATAGTAGAACCAATTGCCGCCTCCACTTCCTCCTGGCAACAGGCACAGGCAGAGGCAACTCAGAGTTTCTGCCGTCGCACCCTCACCCCCTCGGGTTTGATTATCCGTCAAGGACCGAGTGCAGGTACTCCCCAGGTTGGCTTTGTTCCTTTCAATCAACAAGTGACCCTTGTCCAAGGATTTCAAGGCATCCAAGGGCCCGATGGCCGCCAGTGGGTAGAAATTGCTGCACCTGTGCGTGGATATGTATCCAATGGATATGCCGCCACCAGCAATTTGGGCTATTGTATCGAACAAGTGGGAACGACTCCCGTACCAAGTACCGGACCTACCCCGGTTAATTTGTGCCGAGAAGTGAATCGCGATCGCGCACCCCGAGGTTTAGCCATTCGCGAAAATCCGTCCCGCCTTTCTGCTTATAAAGGGGGAGTGGATGGTGGCGGGCGGGTTACTTTAGTCGAAAATTATAAACTGGTCCGAGATATCAATGGGGAACCCCGAGATTGGGTTCAGATTACTTTTCCTATTAATGGCTATATTTCCGCTGACAGTTTAACACTCTGTCCCCCAGGTTAAGTGGATTTAATTGGGATAAATATAGCGTTTCCTGTGCCTCCTGAGTCCAGGATAACGCTATATTAAAAAAATTAATATCACTTTGAAGGTACAAAATTAATCAATTTCAAATTTATATTTAAAAACTTTTACCCCAATATTTATCAAAGGTTTTTGCGAAATTCCTAACCCTCTTTACAACCTCAAGCTATCCTACTCCGATGCTAACCCAGTCAGCCATTGATCCGCTTCTTTATACTTCTGGAACTTCTGCTCATCTTGGCGAAATTCTGGGGTATGTACCTTTAACCGCCCGTTCACCCATTTTCCTTCGTGCTGTTTGTGTAACAACTCATGATACAAAACGAATTCCACCACATATTGCGGAACTCGATCGCTATCTAAGCTAATACTCAACACTACGCGATCGCGCCAGCGTTCGTAATGGCCGAATTTGCGCTTAGTAAAAGCTCTATTCCAGGTTAAGCGCGGTTTGACCATTTTTCCGCCAAAATATTCTCGATTGATATTTTGAAATAAGGTGTCTAGGTTGTAGTATTTCCCTTGCGGATTCTCCGCTTTTGTATCCGCCATCAAATCTAGTTCTAACACTACTTCGCTGTATTCTTCGGACAGGGCGTACTCTTTAATCGCTTGACTATCTTCTTGATTTCTACCGAGAAATACTAAGCGAACTAGGGCGGCTAAAATTTCATCGTTGGCATTGACAAAGGCTTCGTTGATCTGGGCAGTTGCCTCTAATGGGCCGATTGTTCCCTTGTACAAATGGCTAATATGTGTAAATTCGACGGCTATTGTACTGCAGGGATGCTGCATCTGAGTCCACAGTATTTTTTCCGCTATTTTCTGGGCGCGTCCTGTAGCATTGAGGTGTCGTTCTAAATTTGATTCATCAGTTAGAAATTTCATCCAAGCATAGGTGTGCCTGGAGGTTTTAGTTAATTGGGCGGGGGTGCTATTTTGCTGGGTGCAGATTCCCTCAATTTTGGCAACGGTCTCTTTAATACTCTTGACAAGATGCGTTTTTGGTGATTTTTCTTTTTGAGGATTGGCGACAATGGCGGCGATCGCCCCTAAAAAGTTTTGTTGTTGAGTCCGAATATTTTTGACCCGAATCGGTTCTACCGCAACTCGGGGACTATTTTGGGAGGCAACTGGCAAGTTCGATAAGTCAATTTCTACCAGGAATTCATATGCTTTGCGGGAAGGGGTGGGGAGTTGCGAGGGTCTGACGTTGGCGTTGGCACAGATTTGGTCAATGTCGGCGAGGGTTCGTTGGATGAATTCTTGAAAACTGCCTAAGCGACTAGGAGGGACTCCCGTCTGTAATTGACTTCTAGCGATTTGCGCTGCTTTGACAATTCCCTGAATCCGAATCATGGCGTTTCCTCCTCGGGCGATCGCCCTGCTGATTCCTGACTGAGGGTAACAGCAAAGTGATGACTCTGGCAAATTCTGAACCGACCCGATCGCGATCCCCAAAGAATTAACCTAGGGATGGGGATCACATTTTTAGAGTCTCCTTCAGGATTGCTAATTAATAATTACTAATAAAAAATATCCCAATTTCTGGGGGAGGTAGAAAATCTTTGTTATTCTAACCGGGAAACCCTTATTAGGCAAGAGCTTTCAGAGGTATTTTTTCAATTCTTAACATAATATTAAGATTGATCCCCAAAAAAGTAACAAACGGTTAATATCAAAGAGAGGGTTGCACTAAGCGCAGCCCAGTACGGTAGTGATTATTAAAAGAGGTTCGATAAACAATGGCTCAACTCCAAGCTCCCCAAACAGCTATAGATAGCGAGAATGATCTCTTTTGTTGCTATGTGAACATTACCAGCAAAATTCAGATTATCCGAATCTGCAATATTGCCAATTGGTATTTTGAACGGGTGATGTTTCCAGGACAACGGCTGCTGTTTAAGGCACCTCAGCAGTCCTTGCTAGAAGTGCATACAGGAGGAACGGCGGGTGCGATTCTCTCGGATACGATTCCTTGCGATCGCCTTGTCTGCGATGAAGAGTAACAGGTATTGCTTGCCATTTAAAAAAAAATGCAGGACTGACAACCTGAGCGACAAAATATCCATCAACACAATGAGTTCATTGATAAAAGATGTCGAATTTAAAACCTGAAATATTGGCAGATGAAAGGAGTTAAATCTTGACTCCCAAACTTATGACCACAGATAGCACCAAATTTCACAGATAAATCTGTAAAAATAAGTGTAATCTGTGGTTTAACATTTTTAAATGAACTTGTGATGAATGAACTTCGCGCCTTAATTTTCGATGTAGATGGCACCCTAGCTGAAACCGAACGGGATGCTCATCGTCCAGCCTTCAACTGTGCATTTTTCGATGCGGGACTAGATTGGCAGTGGTCCCCCGACTTTTATGGAGAATTGCTAGAAATTGGGGGAGGGAAGGAACGAATCCGGCATTATGTGGAAAAGTATCAGGCCGATTTTCCAGTCCCTAATCAGGATTTAGAGCGGTTTGTTTTGGAGTTGCATGAGGTTAAAAATAAGTATTTTGGTCAGTTGGTGGTGGATAATATCCCCTTGCGCTCGGGGGTAAGGCGATTGATGGAGGAAGCGAAACAAGAGGGAATTCGTCTGGCGATCGCCACGACTTCTGATCCCCATAATGTAGAAGCGTTATTAAAAAGTGCCATCGCAGCGGATGGTCCTAGCTGGTTTGAAGTGATTGCGGCAGGGGATATGGCTGCGGTTAAAAAGCCAGAACCCGATATCTATGAATATGCACTCAAGGCATTAAATTTAAAACCCGAGGATTGTTTGGCGATCGAAGATTCTAATCAAGGACTGTTAGCGGCTCAAGGTGCGGGTATAAAAACAGTGATTACGGTTAATAATTATACCCGGCATCAGGATTTCTCCAGTGCAGAATTGGTCATCGATTCCCTGGGAGAAGCGGATGCACCCTTTACGGTGTTATCTGGAGATGTAGGTGAGGCGACTTATTTTGATCTGGCATTGGCGCGACAGTTACATCACAGGGGGTAAGCTGTTCGTTTTATTGAAACCAATTGCAGTTGGGGACGGCTGAAGTCGTGATACCGAACAATTGGAACGACTGTAGGGGCGATTCTCCCATCGCCCCCAAAATGGGTTATAGGGGATCGATTTGGCGGGCGCTTTCGGGTAGGTTAGCTTCTCGTTGTCCTTGCGATCGCGCTCTCACACAGATTAATCCGATGGGTGTGCCTAGGATATCAGCTAGGGTGGCTTTTTTGGCGACTGCTTTTAAGGTAGTCAAGGGTAACTCTTTTAATACCCAGCGAGTTAAGCGATAGATATACTCCTGTTTGTTAAACTCTTTCATCAAATCAACGCCGTGGAGTTCGTGCAAGTAGCGATTTGATTTACCGTATCTGCGCCATTGACTTTGTAATTCTTTGAGGGTTGATCGATGTCGATGTTTGACGAGTGCAGTAGGGGCAAATTCTAAGGTCCACTTGGTTTTTCTAAGGATTCGCCAACAGATATCGGCATCCCCTCCCGTCGTCAGGTAACTGCGGAATAATCCGACTTCTGCAAAGATGGACCGGCGAATGCCTAAATTGGCGGTTTGTCCGTAGGGACAAAAGGGATGGGATAAGGTATGTTTTTGGGATAGGGTTTCTTCCCGTTGTGCGTGTTGTTCTAGGAGACTATTTCCGGGTAAAGCGGCGATTTCTCCGACGACAATCCCAATATTTTCTTGGACAAATGGCTGAATTAATGATAATAACCAGTTAGGTTCGGGCCGACAATCGGCATCGGTAAAGGCAATGAATTCGCCGGTTGCGGCCCGGATGCCGGTGTTGCGTGCGGCGTAGGAACTTTGGATTTGAGATTCGCTGAGGGGACGAAGGGTGATTTCTGGAGCGGTTTGAGTGCTGTTTTGGAGAAGGGCCCGGGTGCGATCGCTACTCTTGTTATCAACCAGGATATATTCTACTTTGTCCGGGGGATAGGTTTGCGATCGCAGGCAGTCTATTAATTCCGGTAAATCATTTTCGCCATTATAAACCGGCACGACGACTGATACCTGGGGTAAAAATAGTTGAGGCATCGGTTGGGGTGTGGGGTCAGGGTTCATAGGGATTTATAAAAGAGTTATTTTAAGCTGTATTCAATGCTAAGGGCGCACTATAGTGTATAGTGCGCCCTTAGAAGTTAGCGATCGCCTAGAACTGTAAACACTATTTAACCGAATGTCAGACCCAGGATAGCCAGAACTCCGCAAATCACATAAAATGCAGCGACAATTTGCAATTCTGACCACCCACTCAGTTCTAAATGATGGTGGATCGGAGCCATTTTAAAGAGGCGTTTGCCAATGCCATCGGGTCCTTTAGTCGCTTTATAATAAAGCACTTGGACGATAACCGAGAGAGATTCAACAAAAAACAGTCCACTGATTATAAATAAAGCCCAAAGACTATCGCTAGTCAGGGCAACCGCAGCTAAGGCCCCGCCCAAGGCGAGAGACCCGGTATCCCCCATAAAGACCCGCGCTGGGTTGCGATTGTAGGCAACGAAGCCGAGGCAACTACCACTAATGCAGGCACAGAAAATCCCTAAATTCGGATGGGTAGAGGCGACTAATGCACCTAATCCTAGAAAGGCGACTGCCCCAGTTCCCCCCATCAATCCATCGACTCCATCGGTTAAATTCGTCGCATTACTTTCTGCAACCAGGACGAATTCTGCCAGGATCCAAAAGAATAATCCTAAAGGTAAGACGATGCCAAAGGGGAGAGTAATATTAGTAATAGTCTGGGGTTCAGTTAAAGCTAATCCCAGGCAAAATAAGGCTCCGAAACCGACTTGTAAGGCCAGTTTCATTTTTGGAGAAATACCTTTATTAGACTTGCGGCGCAGAATTTGCCAGTCATCCAACCAGCCAATGAAACCATAACTTAGGGTGAGGGCGATCGCCTGGGTTGCCTCCGGTGCAAAACCTGACCAAATCAGTGCCACCAGGGTTGCTACGGGAATAAAAAACACCCCGCCCATTGTCGGAGTGCCTGCTTTTTTTAAATGACTTTGAGGACCATCCTCTCGAATCACTTGTCCCGTTTTAAGTCGTTGCAGTGCGGGAACCGCCCAGTATCCCACGGCAACCGTTGTTAAGGCACAGGCGAACAAGGGTAGGGTCAAGGTTTCACCCAGATTAGCAACTCTCCCACTCACCCCATCTAGGATAAGGGATGCCCCAGTCACGGCAAAGGTTAAGAGCCAAAATAAACGAGTTCCTGACAGGTTCAACGACTGAACCGATCCCAATTTTGCGTCCACTGATTTAATATCCTCACTCCACACAGACAGTTACTCCACGCCCGGCGATCGCTTCTCCGGTCGATCTATAGGGGAAATGTTCCAAAACTCAGAAACAGGTTCAAGGGTAGAAGTGGGAGGGTTCCTGCCAAGAGGGTTAGGGGTCACGTACCTAAAATCATTGACCCTTAACCCTCCCCCTCACCCGAACCTGAATCCATCGGTTTAGTAAACTTCTGGCATAATTGGGAAGAGATTCCCTAACCCCCGGATTAACGGAGGCTGATTTAGGCTAGAAGTCTAGTCTTCTTCGACTAACTCATTATCATCATCATCATCGTCATAATTGTTATCTTCGACAGACATGAGGGCTGCAATTTCTTCTTCATCAATTGCATACTCACTCTCTCGTTCCTCGCGGGCAATCAAGCGACCATTGGATTCTAGCCAATCAAGGATAGAGGTTTCTTGCTGCAAAGGAATCACATCAGCAATTTTATAACGAGATTCCTCGCGCAGAGATGGGTTGTACATCTAAAACTCCTGAAATTAAAGCCGCTCAAAGTGAATGAAATAGGGCGAACGGTGCCAGTTAGGGTTTCGCCTGGAGTCACCCCTTCCATCGCCGAAGTTTCAAGGCTTCCGCTATGTTGAGGCGGGTTTAAACCCTCGTCAACACGCTTTAGGAAAGAGGGGCGATCGGCTGACCTGCAACAGTACCCCTTGACAATTTTACCGGAAATAGAGTCATTCACCCGGTTTTCGACCCAGAAAGAATTAACATCGGCAGCATCAGCAACAGGATGGCATTCATAATGGTAGAGCGTGCCGAGTTGAATAGAGGAAGTTGGAATGATTGGAAAAACTGCATTGTTAGAGGCGATCGCCGGTAAAAATCGCGGGTTACTCGCCACCGCTTCCCAAAAACAAGCCATTTTAGCGGAGGTTTCCCGACTGGAGGACCGCAACCCCACCCCCCGTCCCGTGGAAGCAGCCGATCTCCTGGCGGGAAACTGGCGACTGCTTTACACCACCAGCGACGAACTACTACGTCTCGATCGCCTCCCCTTGGCAACTTTAGGCCAAATCTATCAAGTTGTGCGGCCAAATGAAGGGAAAATTTATAATATTGCTGAAATTTTTGGATTGCCCTACTTAGATGTTTTAGTCAGCGTCGCGGCTCGATTTGAAGTTGTTTCGGAGCGCCGAGTTGTGGTAAAATTTGAGCGGGCGATCGCCGGTTTGCAGCGTCTTATTGGTTATCAGTCACCTAACTCCTTCATTGAGCAAATCCAAACCGGCCAAAAATTTCTAGCCCTTGATTTCCCAATTCCTACCGGAGAACAGCAAGGGTGGTTAGATATTACTTATCTCGATAACGACTTGAGAATCGGACGAGGCAATAAAGACAGCGTTTTTGTATTAACTAAATCATGATGAATGCCCACTTAACCCTTGAAAATTTTCCCGTCATTGACCAAAAGCGCCTCTCTCAAGGACAGCTAAATATACTGCAAACTTGCCCGCGCAAGTTCCAATATACTTATCTCGAACATCTCGCTTCCCCGGTAAGTCCTGATCAACGAGAAAAAATGGCCTGGGGTAGTCGTTTCCACTTGTTAATGCAGCAACGAGAACTCGGGTTACCCGTGGAAGTTTTGCTGCAAGCCGACGAACAGATGCAACGCTGCTATACTGGGTTACTTCAGGCTGCACCGCACTTATTTGCTCCGGAGTCTCCTGAAAATCGGGGATTTCGCGCCGCTGAACATCGCCGGATTATGAGTTTCCAAGGCTATTTATTCACGGTTATTTATGATTTAATCTTAGCAAATGAATCCAGTGTTCAAATCCTGGATTGGAAAACTTATCCCCTTCCGAAAAAAGACCGCACCATAGAAGATAACTGGCAAACGCGCTTGTATCCATTTGTGTTAGCGGAAACCAGCGATTATGCACCGGAAGATATCACCATGACTTATTGGTTTGTCCAATCTGCCGAAAAGGGCGATCGCCCTTTGAGTTGCCAATCGTTGAGCTTTCCTTATAATCGCGCCAAACATCAAGAAACTGCTCAACATCTCACGCACCTGTTAACTGATCTAAACACCTGGATTAAAGACTATGAGAGGAGAAAGCCCTTCCCCCAAGTTGCGGTGAACGAGGGGGTCTGTTTCTCTTGCCCCTTTGTCACTCGGTGCCAGCGTGGACCGGATGCGGGGGTCGGGGTCACTGAAGGCGATCGCTTAACTGCTTTTTCTGACATTGAAGAAATAGAATTATAACTCAAACTAATTCCCCCTTACCAAAACTATCACTTTGATGTTCTTTTTTGCCAGGGTGCAAGCCTACTGAAATTTCTTTCCAAAAACCTTCCAATATTTAATACCAATAGCCATACCCATCATCCCAAACAAAAATACAGCCATCCAGGTAGCCGCTAAAATTACAAATTGCACCAGAGGCGGAATAAATCCGCGTAATCGAGACCAGGTTCCGAAAATATTGCCTTGCATCAACGCCGAAATTCCATACAGTAATTGAATTTCCACCTCCTCCGGCACAAATTGGAACGCCGGTTCAAGTGCTATTTCCCCTTGACGAGGATGCCAACCATACAGATTAACGAACCCTAAATAAGCATAAGCATAGGGATTTGGGGAGTCAAGTTGCACCACCCGTTCAAAAGCAGAAATCGCTCCCTCTACATCCTGCTGTAAAACCTGTGAAAAAGCTAAATTATAGGCAAATTCTACATTTTCTGGTTCTTGTTGTAACCGATATTCCAGGGATTTCTCGGCTTGAATGAGATAATCTTGAATGGGATCATACTGATTAAACCGTCCAATATCATCAAAAATAAACTCTAACGCTTTTGGTCCTTGGCGTAATGTCCCAGCAAGCGATCGCAACTGAGTCACCCAATCCACTTCCGGTGCAGGAGTAGGAGTTGCTGCGGGATTGATGGCGATCGCCACCGGAGGCACCACAATTTCCTGGGTCTCTCCGGTTTTTCGATTCAAATAAGTTGCCGCCAAAGTATAAGTTCCCGGCGTCACATCCACCGGAGGCAACATCGCCGTTCGTTCTATCACTTTCGCCTGTAAGGGTGCAGTCGCCGTTTGCAACTCACCCCTCCCAATCCCGTGATCGTGAAACCAGCGACTTAGCACAGGAGTAGATGTGGCTGGACTCTGCAACTGCCACGTCAACAACACCACCCCATCCCGTAACCGTTCCCAATCTCCGGTCCATTCATAACTAACCGGAACCGGAACCCCCGGAGGCGATTGTGCCGGAACCGTCACCCGTTCAAGGGTTATACTTCCCCGAGTTGGAGACTCCTCAACGGCCTCAACCGTCAGCTTCGGCAGTCGCTGATGATACAAATTGAGCATACTTTCATCCGGTAACGGCCAACTCGCCTGTAAGTCAAAATCACCGCTATTCTCAACCAATTTCACGATCGCCCCTTGCGCTTCCGTCGGGACCGAACCCTGATCACCCGTTTTTGTCAAAAACCAATCCAGCGATCGCACATCTTGTAAAACGTGCGATCGGCGTGTACCCACTTGCCGACCGTAAACTTGAAACTGTTGCAAATTTCCATAATAATTAAAATTATGCTGATTAATCATCGGCGTAGAAGGTAACACCCCCAAGGTTGATCGCAAATACGGACTCGTTTTCATAATTTCTGCGATCGCCTCCTGATGCGGCCAATCCGGTCCCCGATAGGCATGATTCGACCCCATAATCCCTGAGTTCCAGGCATAAATCGGCCACACATCCGCCAGAATCAAGACGATCGCCGCACTACAAGTTCCCCATCGCACCCATTTTTCCCAATTTCGGGGAAACAGCATCAATCCATAAGCTAAAACCAGAGATACCACCGGAAGATAAGGTAAAACATACCGAAAATCTTTGTTAAGAATTAGAGAAAACAAAATATAAGACCCGAACCAAAAAATTGCCAACCATTTAAACGGAGAATTAAAATAGGTTCTCCAACCCGGATTTTGCAATTCTGCCGTCCACAGAGTCGAAGTGCGATCGCGCCAATAACGCCACCCATAAAATACAAATCCAGCGACTGGAACTACCAGCAACGGCCAGGATAAATGATGAGGGAGTTGTTCGAGATAAAACGTCCAAGCTGGGAGTGTAGTAATTGCCGGGTCACCTTCTGCCACTGCCGCCTGAATCGCCGCCCGTTGACTGCCTGTGAAAACCAGCAACCAATTCGTGCGATACCAGGGATACATCACAGCCACCGACAGCAATCCCGCCACCATTAACTCAACTAATCTTCCCCAACGGCGATCGCGCACCGTCCCCACGATTACCCAGACAATAGGCGTTACTAGAAAGAATAAAGCCGTCTGTTTGACCATAAGGGCTAATCCGACCGATAATCCCCAGATGAGCGCCCAAAACCAGGATTGAAGAGTGGGAGAACCCCGAAGAAAAGACCCCGGGGTTTTTTCTGAAGTTTCTAAATTTTTTAAACCTAAATCAGCTATTTTAAACCGTTCCGTTCCCTTCCACAGCGTGAGAGAATAGAAAGAAAAAGTGACCATAGCAGTCAGGGGAAAATCTAGCAAAAAATCTAGCCGCGTATGATATAAACCCGGAAACATCAGACATAAAGCAGCCGCCCAAACTCCTACTTTGGGGTTAAACAGCAATCGGCCTAAACCATAAACCGAAGAGAGTAAAATTGCGCTAAAAAATAGGTAAACTAAAGTAGCGTGATCGGATTCGATCCCAAAGAAATTATGAAAAACTGCCGTAATCATGTAAGTTCCGGGTGGAATTTTAGAAGAGAGTAACCAAAAACTCCGCCACCAATCACCGGAAAACCACTGCGGGGTTTGTAAAGCGTGCCAGGAGTTTAAAGCGCCGGTTAAATAATCCGCCTGATCCCAAGATGGAATCGAGCGATCGAGCCCAAACCAGAGGCGATCGCAGAATGCCCCCAGCAACCATAAACCAGCGATAGTGACCCAACCGTAATTTTTTTGATACTTCACCCGCGAAATCCTCCTGAGTTTCCTGGATAATTAGAAATCGGCATCCGGAACGCTGTAGAACACAGTGGTACTCCAATTCCCTCCCACTCAGCAGCAATCCTCCCCGGATTCTATGTTAGATTGCCCTTTATATCATGGCGATCAAAGATGGTAGACAACAAAAATCAATTTTACCTTTCCCCGATTTCTGTTCACTCTGCCAGAATTTTTATGGAGTCGCTTGACTTATCCTTTCTTCATGGCTAAATCTTTTATGGTCAACTTTCGTCTAGTCTCAATCCTGCCTGCCACCCTCATGGCGATCGCCATGAGTGCCGTTAGCGTTGGCGCTCAAAATATGTACAACCCGATTCAGTTGCCCTCCAATAATGAAATCACCGATACCCTATCAGAACAAGATATTCCTACCGGACAGGGTGGATTTGCTCGGGATTATATTGCCACCTTACAACCGGGGGATCAAGTGGCAATCGACCTGCTTTCCGATAGCTTTGACACCATCATCACCCTGATTGGACCCAATGGCATGACAATGGCGGAGAATGACGACGGTCCGGATGGGACCACCAACTCCCTACTCTTTGCCCGCATCAGTGAAGGGGGAACCTATATCGTCCGGGTGCGAGCCTTTGGAGAAGGGGGACTTGGCTCCTTTAACCTTAAAGTAACTCGTCTTCGCCCTATTTAATTTTATCAGAGGCGTAATGACAATCGTAACGACATTCATTACGCCTCAAAAAAAAATTAAAAAAACGCTTGCCAACTTCTGGAATGTTTGCTATGTTAGTTAAACATGAAAAAACAAGCCGGGATAGCTCAGTTGGTAGAGCAGAGGACTGAAAATCCTCGTGTCACGAGTTCAAGTCTCGTTCCTGGCATCCAGTCTACATAAGGCTTTCAGCCGTTTAAACCCCTCCGAGTGTTAGTATCACTCGGAGGGTCTTAAATTTGGCCGCAATCCTTGCAGGGCAAGGTATTGGGGCTTGACTACAAAGTAACGACAACATATCTACAAAATGGCTACACACTCAGAGTTCCGGGATATCTCCCGGAATAAATCCTGCATAATATTTCATTAAGGTACTGACGCTAATTCCTAGCCACTGAGCGACTTTTGCCGGGCTTTCTCCCTTAGATAAACAAAGGGTTGCAAAGGTGTGACGAGTGCTGTATTGAGGCCGATAAGGTATTCTCAAATTTTGTAGGACAGGTCCCCAATGACGGCGAAGGAAGTTGTTTGGCAGGATTAATCCGCCTGATTTACTGTGAAAAATCTCTAAACTATCTACTTCTAGTAGATGTAGGGAGTCAATCAACTCCCTAAGTTGAGTATTTATAGGAAGACGTCGAACCTCGCCCGTTTTTGTGGTGCTTAATCGAATGCCCTCGACTACTGGCGAACAAAATTTTATAAAATCCCGTTCTATATCACACCACCGCAAGCCAACCGCTTCAGAAGTTCGGCATCCTGTAAAGAAAAGGAACTCAACAAATCCCCTGTAATGTTGATGATATGGATCTCTTTCAAATTCTGCAATAATTAAATCCCTCTCTCTTTCTGAAAAGGGGTCTACTTTGGGACGCTTTTTCTGAGCCTTGATACGGTTCCCTTTAAAGGGGTTTTCTTCCAGATCGCCGCGCTCTACCGCCCAGTTACAGGCCGCATTAATTTGTTGCAAGGCTCTTCTGGCTACATCACGGCTAAATTTTTTTAGCAGGTGTTGAGTGATGCGTTTTGCGGAAGACTCAGATAATTCAGTGCAGGGAAATTCAGTGATTTTCTTGGTTACTGAATCCAGATTTTTCATACTTGAGGGATTAAGCTCCTGACTTTTGAACTCTCTATATCGACAAAAAAGTTCCCCCAACCCCTCTGGGGTAGAGGGATTATTATCTTCCGGTTCAGGGGTTGGGGGGATTAAAAATTTAGGGCTTCAATCCGAGATTGAAAAATTTCACGATTTTTCCTCTCCGCTAAACTTTCTGCAATGGCTCGGTTTTCCTCTGTGTCAGCCAGGTTTAAGTAGATATATCGTTTTTCAAAATTCCGAGGGAGCCTTAGACGCAACCATCCCCCGTTGCTCTCAACCCCTACAGTGCCTTTCCGGTTTCTCATGGCAACGTCGCGGGAATCTCCCCCACTAGCATTGGATATTTTTGGGATTTAAGCCATTCAAGATTGGCGATCGCCTCTGGGGATTTAGTCTTTTTGGCGATCGCTGCCGTCTCCAGTAGTGCAAATTTTCCCAGCCGAATTTCTAGTAAACAGGACTGACGCATAAACCCCATATATAGTGTGGAGGTGGTTCATGAGGTTCAAACCTCTAAACGGTGATTTTACTGCCCGCTAGAATCTAATATAATTTGGACCCTAACTGACTAAAAATACTCTATCGAGTTCTGACACTAACCTAAACTCGAGTCATAGCAACCGAAGGATTGTTAAGTTCTCCTATTAAATAATTCCTGAGATAAGTTGACATTATATTCGCGACGAGAAATTTGGATTTTTTTAAAATAGTTCTTGTCTAAAACGCTATCATCCAAAATGACCGCAGCTTTTCAGATGTTTTGATTAAGGTTTTCACGTTTTCCCCAAGAATGCGAGGATTTAATTTTTCTCTCCTTAAGTAGCTATTTATAGTGTCATGGCTGCATTTTTTTAATGGTCAGCTAGATTGGTCAGGGTATAATTAACATGACTGTTCAATAAATATTGGCAATAGTCTAGTTTTGTAAATCCCATACAATTCCCCCTGCTTTCTGATGCCTCCCCTATAAAAGAACTACTCTGAAAAATCTATTGATTCTTTGGCTGATAACATTAAAATTTATAATATCAATAGGTCAGAAAGTTCATCAGGGCTTATAGCTTTCTCTAATGGATATTTCTAACCCAGGTACGCTATATCTAGTGTTCGTGCGTAAATCCTGTCTAGGTTAGTTCCTTGAGGATGTCGAATAGGCTAAGGTGTGGGGCTTCCATGTTTAAGTGGATTGCTGTTGGTGCAAATGGTGCCAGAACTGACCTAACAGGAAAATGGACATCCCATCGGGGTCACGGACTCCCAAGGATTTCAGGTATTGAGTCAGTGGATTCACCTGCCACAATTCCCAGTTATTCCGAATCCACATCGCCAGTCCTAAACGTTGCGAGGCCAGAAACTCCGATTCGTTCATGGCCCGAGCTTCTTCGATAAAGTCTGGGTGCAGCATCTTTTGCAGTTCGGCTACAGCTTCCTCAATGCTGGCCGGAATGAATAGGCCCGTCGGGGGCGAATAGGTGGGGTTAATCTGTTCTTTGGGGTCTAGGGGTTCCGGGGTTATTTCAATTGGTATGTTCATGCTCAGGGGTGCCTCACTCTGTTCCTTCCAGTTTCCCCCCAATCACCTGGAACTCGTGCCAATCTTCTTCTGTTTTCAAGGGTTGCTGTGCCACTCCCACCAAGGGGGCCAACAGCACTGCATTCTTGGACGATTCTCCCGCCGCTCTCATCAGCCGTTCTAGGTTGGGGTCCTAGTCCGCAGCGACGACAGTTGCGTAGCTGGTGTCGAGGGGTTCCGGTTCAGTCATGATGGATGCGATCGCTTTCCTGGAGAGCTAACACTTATCCTAAATGATGGGTGCACTTGCTCACCTAAACCAACAATCCCCCCAGACTTAGTCTAGCGGGATTGCCTGTTATCTTGATTTTTAAAAAGACCTATTCGGTCTGTGTTAACCTTGGGTTTGTCTTTCTTATGCTTCTAATGTATCCGAGTCCTCCGGTCTGATAATCTGCCTACAGACGTAACTTCGCGGCATCATCTCTAATCCCAGCAGCAGATTGACGTCGGCTGTTAGCCCTGACAGTTTGAGGGAGGCGATCGCATTGCTCTCAACCCGCATGATCTGAGCTGCCCGACTGCCACTCAAATTTGCCGTCCCCTTCCTTGGATGGTGACATAACCATCACAGAATCGAACATAAACCGTTTTTTTGTTCAGGGCTTGTTCTACCTGCCCAATTTCGCCGGTTTAGGGCCAGCCTTCTATGCCGATAGACAGTGGCGATTGAGTAGCCGCACCCAGGGAGTGGGTCCAGTTTGGCTTAATCTGGGGGTAATGTAGGCAAAGGGAGCCACCTGAAATGCCGCACAGCGCAGCTATATTTATCCCAGTATTCCCTCTCCTGCTGTACTCACATTCTAAAACTGGGAACGATAGTGAGAGAGTTCTCGCCTTGCCTCCTCTGCCATGTGACGACGGAGAGGCATAGGTAAAATCACTTCCCCATTAGGTCGCCAAGAGCGTAAGCGCATTCGCACATTAATATCCCCCTCCCGAATCCAAGCTCGATAATAAGCATCAGCCTGACTTCGGTTGGCTAACACTTCTAATGCCGCAGTGCGATCGCCCTCATCCTGTACCTGCCGTTTCACTAACTCCCCTACAGCGTCATACTCCACCGGCTCAAACGTCCCATGACGCACCGTCCCCTCCACATAGCGACGGGCAAAATCCCGGGGAAAGCGCAATAACAGCAACTTACGTGGCAAATAAAAATTAAAACCCCAAGCAGACTCTAACTCCGCCTCCACTTCTTCCGACATCGGTAAATCCCCCTGCCGTCGCATCTCCCGCAACTCCTTGGGAATCTGGGGGTCACCCCAAGCTAACACTGTAAGTTGGGGGGAAGTGATCCGGTCTAAGCGATAATTGTGCCAACCCATCTCCCCCTCGGGTGTTTCTCCCCAAGCACTGAGATACTTAGCGCGGCGCACATAATGTAAGCAAACCGGATAAGTCGTGAATCGCACAATTCCACCTTGGGCCAACTCATAGTCAAACTGTACCACTCCCGAAGAGGAAGTGCGCCACAGTTGTTCCAGTTGGTCCTGATAGGTATCTACCTGTTCTTGCACCTCGGGAGAGAGGATGTAATCCAGGTGGATGAAAATCCGCCGTTGTCCTGGGTTGTCGAAATATTCTGCTGGGTCTCCATCGGAGGTGACTTGTTCCCATAAGGATTGGATCAGCACTTCTAAATTGGGCTGAATGAAGGCAATATCTTCCAGTAACGGCAACAATTCCCGGACTTGGGAGACGGGTAACAAAGCTGCATCAGGTTGCGGGGCGATCGCCCGTTGTAAACCAGGTAGACTCGGCAACCCTTCCACCGAGATACAGCGATATTTCCCTCGGGATACAGACTCCAACCAGCCGAGTTCCGCCAGTTGCTTCAAATCATCGCGAATCGAACGGTGCACCGTGGTAAACGGCGCTTGTTGCATCATGACCTCTAGTTCCTCCGGTGCCAACCCACTCAAGTGGATGACATCCGGCATCCAAGACTCCGGGGACTGTTCGGCAGTTAACAGCAATTCGGTGACACTTCGGTGGCAAATACAACCGCCATCGGTGCATTGGTATTCCAACTGTTCCGCCGTCAATAGGTCACTTTTGCCATGAGTCGGAGCAAACAGGCGATCGCGCAGGTGGGGATAACCAAAGGGCTGAGGCAACTCCATCGCCCAAGGGGACCTCTCCCCATACAGCTTGGTCAATAGGACCCACAACCGCAGCGATCGCAACAACCGATTCCCAAGCTGGCCCCCCGCGAACCACTGCAAAATATCCGGACTGGGGGGATAAGTAAAACGACTGCTCATTTATAGAAGACCCATTACCCATACGGAGGCTACACTACCACAGCATTATTCAATATTTACGGGGGATGGGCGGGAGACGTCGTGGCAGCATAGGTAGAAAAATTATTGTCAAATGCTTATTGAAGGTCCTGGACCTCCAATAAGCATTTGACTGATTCAGTTTTGAGTCCCCTTGCGGGGAAGGTGTTGAAAATTGAAACTGATTTAAGGATTCGACTAACCGAAGAAAGCGAGTTTCAATCCCCTTGCGGGCGGAGTTTTCTAGCTTTATCAAGTTTTCATAAATATTATAGAGCTTTTTCTTCCATAAGTCAAGGGGGATGGGCTAGAATATGAGAATTATTAATTATGAGGTATCTGATGAAAAGACGAGATAAGCCCCACCCCCCCTAAGCTCCCCAACTGATTTAAGTATTCCTGGTAACCGAAGATTAGCGAATTTACAAGAGAAGAACGAACAAATGACCTACATAGATTTTCACTTCCCGACTTTCCCTCTCCAGCCCAATAGCTTGAATGGCTTTCTGCTGAGTCATTCCACTACGGAGTATCAACTTGCCTTACCGATAGTTGTCCCTCCGTTTAACCTGTCCTATACCTTCTTAAGTGAGCCGGGTAAACAAATTGATACGGGGTTGCTAATGAGCCTCCCTTCGGAACAAGCACAGGTATTACCCGATAGTCAGTGGTCTCGTAGCACTGAACAAGCCCACGTACTTGTCCAAATTTTGACTCGTCTAATCGATGCGTTCATTCCAAAGTTAAACGTTTTCTTTGAGTTAAAGAAGCACAAAGATAACAGTTTTGAGTTGCGCTTCAACGCCGCATCTAAATAGATCCCCTCTAAAAAGTTTTGGTTATGCCTCTGGCGAGACTTCGCCCAGTGGCGTAATCAAAACTTTTCATGCTTCAGCTTTTAACTGAGTAATAGGGATGTACTGGCAGACTGATAATCGAGTTTTTATGCTCGATTAACAATAAGCTGTATCAGTGTGTCCAAAATGGGGAAAGCCTAATTTATGGATTTCCCCTTTCTCTATATAGGGATATAGGGGATCTAAAGAATTTGGAGCATTTTTGGGCTACGTCTTGCAGCAGGACGACTGATTTTGACTAGCTATAACAGTAAAAATCAGGCGATCTCGTAATATCGCTCACTTGGTTGCCAGCACATGACTCACCTAACTCCTGCACCTATAACTACCCTAAAACTATGTCAACAGAACCCACAACCGATTCCCAAGCTGGCCCCCCGCCAACCACTGCAAAATATCCGGACTGGGTGGATAAGTAAAACGACTGCTCATTTATGGAAGACCCCTCTTCAATATCCATGCTATAGTAACACAGAGTCCAAATTCAGGAAAACCCCATGAAAGAAACCGGCATCCACCTGGAAATCAGTCAGCGGAAAACTCCCAGTGGGTTGAAATATCAACAGCTAACCATCGAATTAACCCGCAGCGATCGCGTGATTTACCCGGGCGAACTCAGCAGCTTAGAGTTACCCAACGGCATCGACACCACCCAAGGCATTGTCATTAACGGACGTGCTCCCATCTGGCTGTATGGCTACTTAATCCACGAATTACACCCAACCGCATGGGTTGCCTGCAATGACCCGAGACTTGGTGCCGTCGTGGTTGCCACCCATTCTAAAACGGTCAAAATCGGTCAAGTGATTCCTTTAGAAGAACGGGGAGATGGGTTAAATCCAGCCTTACTAATCGTTGGACCACCGGACAGTGGTAAAAGTGTTTTATCTCATGCTTTATTTCAATCCTTATTAGAGAGTCAGCCGAATATCTACTTACAACGGGCGAACTGGGATGGAGAAGGGAATTATGTTTTAGAACTATCCCCGGATGCTGATTCAGAGATATTTAAAGCGGCGAATAAGGGGGGATTGACTACTGAGTTTTTTCCCTATCACGCCCAAGCTATCCTGGAACTTAGACGTAATAAAAATTTAACAATTGTGGATGTCGGAGGCATGGTACAACCAGAGAAGCAGCCGATATTAGAAGCCTGTACACATTATTTAATTATTAGTTCCAAACCCGAGGCAGTGGAACCGTGGCACGAATTTTGTCGCGATCGGGGAAATTTAATTCCGGTTGCCGTTATTCACAGCAGTTTAGAACCATGCGAAACTATTCATCAAGAGCAACCTTATTTAGAAATCACCTGCGGTCCCTGGTTACGCGGGGATGCCTCGCGAGTTCCGGAGGTGTTATTGGAACGGGGTAAGGCATTGCTGGGTTCTTCCCTATAGATGTTAGAGAGTTTTCTCTATGATTTTTGTTAACTGATGTTCCCTAATATTGAGTAGTTATGACCTCGCTTTCTCATGCACAAGCATTATCCGTTGCCCAAGAAGCCGTTTTAATTCTAGGACGCTGGGCCGGTGCTTCTCCGTCAATATCAACCGCAACTGCTGATTCTAAAGCGGTTACCCAAGCAAAAGATCTTTTAAAATGGCCCCAGGATAGTCGGTCCAACCTAGAAAAACAGGTTAAGCCTTTGCGCTTGTTGTTTGATGATGTTAATTTGTCAAATGGTCAAGGGTCAAAAAACCACTACTGGCCGGTTGGTTACATTGAAGATCATGACAGTTATCCCCCTATTCCCTATCCGCAGCCCCATGCTGACGACTTAGACCCAATTAAACCTCCTATTCAACAGGCGATCGCCTGTTTACAGCCAGACGAGTGGAATAATCTCTCGTTATTGATGCTGATTTTAGAAAAATTTGGCTCATATATTAGTTTTGGAGAGCAAGATAATGTTTCGTTACTCGATTTGACCCGAATTACGGCAGCGGTGGCGGCGGCACTGGCGAACCAACCGGATGCTAAATGTTTAACGTTGATTGCTGGCGATTTATCGGGGATTCAAAAATTTATTTACACTATTTCTTCCGATGGAGCCTTAAAATCCCTCCGTGCTCGCAGTTTTTATCTGGAACTGGTGACGCAAGAGGTGGTAGAGCAACTGTTGTCAGCATTGGATCTGCCCCGGACTAATGTGATTTATGCGGGTGGCGGTAACTTGTATTTGCTTGCGCCGGGGGATGAGGAGACAACCGTTAAAAACACGATTGCCCAAGTCCGCGATCGCCTTAATGAATGGTTGCGAAAAACATTTCAAGGCAAAATCTTTTTAGCTCTTGACTGCTTGTCATTTTCCACCAAGGCAGTGGGAACGCCAGACTTTGCCAAAGCATGGGAAAAGGCAACCAAACAACTGGCGGGACAAAAGTCTCGGAAGTTTCAGAGTCAAATTGCTGAACTGGTTAAACCGAAACCCGCTTACGAACCTTGTCGCGTATGCCATCGCGACGATCTCCTAAGTCTGAAACCGTTAAACTATCAGGAACCAGATTCTTGTATGGCCTGTTGGATGTGTCGGACCATGTTTGACCTGGGGGCCAAATTATTTAAAGTCGAGGCGATCGCCCGTTCCAAACAGTCCACAATTAAAGAATATACCGATCGATTGAACATTGGAGGAACCTATTACTACTTATTCCCAGAATGGACAACGGCCAAAGCTATAGCTGATGAGGAATCCACCTTATTTTTAGTCAACGATTGGACCCTAGAGCCTTACCGCACAGGTAATACGGTCCCTCTACTCCTGGGAAATTATTACGGACAGCGCTGTCCAGAATCCAGTCTTGATAATGCTGAACACCAATTTATGAATGCCCGGGAAATGGCCGCAATAGCCAAGGGTATCAAAAGAGTGGCTTCTTTGCGGATGGATGTAGACAATTTAGGCAAGATATTTGCTAAAGGTTTAGAGGAAAATCAGACCTTACCCCGACTTGCTGGACTCTCCCGCCAAATGAGTTATTTTTTCAAGGTTTACTTAAACAGTTTGGCAAAGAATAGGCAGGATAATTTACCGGCTAAAGCTAAAAAACTGTCTACTGAGTCTCGCCCAAATCTACTCTTTATCTATGCAGGAGGTGATGATTTATTTGTGAGCGGTACTTGGAATGAAGTCGTAGAATTTGCCTTTGATATTTATCAATCTTTTCGAGCCTATACGGGTTATAATCCCGATATTACTTTATCCGGTGGCATCAGCCTTGATGGGGCTAAATTTCCGCTCTATCAAGCGGCAGAGGCTTCTGGAAAAGCCGAAAATGCGGCTAAAAACAATGGTCGAGATAGCTTGGGTTTGTTTGAGCAAGTGTTTAAATGGGATGAATGGCTAGGCTGTACTTGCCCGACGGTGGCTGACCCAGAAGATCGCGACTATCTTAAATCGGCTGAACATCCGCCAATCCTGGGGATTTTCCCATTGATTGAGCAACTGGACAAGCAAAAAATCGAGACCAATTATGCTCGTAGCTTTGTTCGCAGCTTGCTGGCAACGGCTCAGATGCAAGAACAAATGATTAAGGAGATTGAAACTAAGCGGAGGAGTCCAATCTATAAACAGGAAATTCAGGATATCCGATACTATTTGCATTTACCGCAAATGGCATATACCTTAGCCCGATTGCCTCAACGAGTCAGGGAGCATCCGGAATTTGCTCCGGTGCGGCAATCTCTCAACAATCCTTATAATGCGCCTTATTTTCGGGCGATCGCAACTTGGCTAGAACTGTTAAACCGAACTCAATCCAATGACTAACTCTGCAAAAAAACCACAACCTCCATCCAAATCTAGTTTTCAGCAACCACAACCTCCATCAATGGACATTACCCAAGATATTATCCAAAAAATTGATGGGTTACCAGGAAACCTACAAACCTATCTGATTCGCGACTTAGTTAACCAGGCTGAAAAATTTGGCCCCTATCTCAAGCAGCAGGGCTTGAAGACGAACCAAGTGCGCAAATTTTTAGATGCAATCAACCGACTCAAATCTGTACTCGCTCAAGAAAACGACTTTTCCAAAATCGAAAATGAAGTGATACTCCTTAAACCAAAATTGGCTTATGCAGCGGCTCGCGGAAAGGCGACGAATCCGTTGAGTAAAGTCATGTCAAAAGCAATTGACAAAGTAAAGAGCAAAGAGGACTTTGAGCGATTAGTTCAGTTCATAGAATCAATTATTGCCTATCACAAAGCAGAAGGAGGAGAATAAAAATGTCAGCCGCAACTGAACAAAAACCATTACTAGGTAAATTTCGTCTCACTAGCACGCTCAAAGTTGAAACTGGACTGCATATTGGTGGGGGTGGAGAAAACCTGGATATCGGTGGATTGGATAAACCTGTGATTCGTGACCCTCTGACGCAATATCCTTATTTACCGGGTTCTTCGATTAAAGGAAAATTGCGAGCCATCTTGGAACGATTGCTCAATAAACCGCTTAACAGATTCGGTGGCAGCGGAGTTTATCGCTATGAAAGCGACGATTTAGAGGATGGCTATACCGAGATTGAGGGACAGATCATTCCCTATCAAGGTGCTCGGACTTGTCCCATTAGCCGAGTATTTGGTTCCACCGGCGGTTCTAACTGCTGGGTTAAAAGTTCTATTGCAACCAGTCAAGGATTGGAAGGGAAAGGGACGGACACAATAGAAGGAGAAGAATACACTAAAATTAAAGGACGAAATGCTCCTGCTCGTTTAATTGTCCGAGATTGCCACTTATTGCCACAATCTGCTGAACTACTCCGCAAGGTGGACACGGGTCTATATATGACGGAGTGGAAGTTTGAAAATAGTATCGATCGCATTACGTCAGCAGCAAATCCTCGTCAGTTTGAGCGCGTCCCGGCTGGGGCTGAATTCAAGTTTGAACTCGTCTATACGGTAGAGGATGCAACACAAGCGGCAGAAGATTTGCAAAATCTCGCGATCGCCTTAGCCATTCTCGAAGATGATGCCCTCGGCGGACATGGTTCTCGCGGCTACGGCAAAATCAGTTTCCACAACTTTGAGTTTTTCTATCGGAGTATCGAGCAATATCGACGCATTGCAGGCGGTGGTAAAGGTTCCCAGGACTTTCCGCACCCACAAAATACTCCTGAATTATTAGAAAAATTTGACGATTTAAATAAAGAAATCCAAAAATTATTAGGAGGAGATAATTCACTATCGTGAGCATTTGTAAATTAGTTCAACTCAAATTTGGTAACAGTCCGGTTCACTTTGGAGACGTGGGAATCGGACTGGAGCAAAGCAGCGATCGCATTCGTTCTGATACGCTATTTAGCGCCTGGATCAGCGCCTATGCTCGACTGTTTGGAAAAGCGGGGGTAGAGGAATTATTACAACGGTTTTTTGCTGAGGTTCAACCGCCGGTGCGGATGAGTTCAACCTTTATCTACTCCCACCCCGAGGGGAAAAACGAGATTTACTACCTCCCGCGTCCGCTCAAGTTTCCCATCAAGTATCCCGATGAGGATTTGTCATTTTTCAAAGAGTACAAAAAACTGACTTATCTGCCGATTCAGGTATGGCATCGATGGTATCAAGGGGAGGGATTTACCACCAACGATGCACAGGAATTAATTGACAAAACGAAAAAGGCCCGCACTAGCAACGGCGCATTGCATCAAGCGGGAACCTTTAACTATGGAGAGACCTTTGAAACAGAAAAACGTCCTAAAATTGCGGTCGATCGCGTCAACGCAGCAACCAACCTGTATCATACCGGCTTTGTCCAATTTAAGTGGGAGCAGCAGAATGACGAAATCCGCAGTTTAGCTGGATTGTACTTTCTGCTTGAGTTTCCCAAAGAAGATAAATCCTTGGAAACCAATATTCATGCCGCCCTTTCTCTCCTCGGTGAGGAAGGATTGGGGGGAAGGCGATCAAGTGGTGCAGGACGATTTGAAATTAAGTGGGAGTCTTCCTTACTCACAGATTGGCAAAAAATCCTTAAACCCGCAAAGGATATGACTCATCACTGTGCAATTAGTTTGTTTTGGGATGATGATTCATCCGTCTTGAAGGAGCTGATAACAGACAAATGCAGTTATGAAATTCAAGAGCGCCGGGGGTGGATTGCCGGTTCTCCATCCGGCCTCAATTTGCGGCGAAAATCGGTGCAAATGTTTCTGGAAGGGTCGGTATTTCCTAAACCTCCCTTGGGTAAACTGGCGGATGTGACACCCGGGGGTTTTAAAGAACACAAAATTTATCGCAATGGCATAGCTTTGAGTATTCCCATTAAAGTTAAACCGGAGAAAATATCCAGTGACTGTCTCTAACCCTAAAACTACTCTCACGAAACCGGAGGTTTACGAGTCGAAGCGAATTCGTCTCACCAGTCAGATATTACATATTGGGTCGGAAGTTCAACGGTTAAGTCCGTTTGAATATGTGCAAACCTCCGATCACGTCTATCTTCCCCATTCCGACTCCCTTGCGAAAGCGCTCAAGCAGCGGGGGTATTTGGACGATTATATTCAAGCGATTGAAGATCGTGAAAGCATTGTCGGATTACTGGAAAATGCGTTTGGGGAAAACTGGAAAAATGCCACAGACCCGAATAATCAGCCCATTTTTCCGAAACTGTTTAGCAGTCGGAAATGGCCGGAGGGACAGGTCACGGATCTGCGCCCGATGATTAGAAATGGCATGGGACAGTTTTATATTCCCGGTTCTTCGATTAAAGGGGCAATCCGAACAGCGATCGCCTACCATCTCCTCAAACACGCAGACCAGTATCAAGTTCCTCAACAGCATCGCGTCAGTGCGATCGAGGAAAAACTACGGGAAAAAATTGGGGATGGAGGTCTTTCAAAATTTCAGCAAAAATGGTTGGATGATGACTTATTTGAAAAAAGTTTATTCTGTAATTTTGACTTGTCCTATCAAGGAAAGTCTATCCGGGCCAGAGAAGGGCCAAATACTGATTTTATGCGGGCTATTCAAGTTACGGATTCTCAGCCATTAGTGGAACATACAGTCCCCAATAAACAAGGGAAAGAAATTCCTTACAACATTCCAGTTGTTGCTGAGGTGATGGTCTCCAGTCATTATCAAAACTGGCAAGCTAAATATCGAGCGTCAATTTATGCCGAAATGGTGGTCAAAGTCCGGACGGACTTTACTCTCTCTTTAGATACAGAAATGCTGTCTTGGTTTTCCCACCAAAGAGGAATGAAACTGCCCTTTCAAAACTTGGAGGACATTTTGAAGATTTGCCAGGAATTTGCCCAAGAACAATGGGATTTTGAACATGATTACTGGGAGGATGTTAAAAACAACCTAAAAGATAATGGTCGTAACTTAGACTTTAGCCAAATTCGGGACAGTTACGAGGCTGAAAAGTGTCCCCATAGTTTGAGAGTAGGTTGGGGCAGCGGAATGCGGGGGACTACGGTTAATTTGCTGTTTCCCGATGACTTGGTGGCAAATCTACGCGATGCTTGTGGCATTAAAGCGCCTGGATTTGAAGCCCCGAAATCCAGACGCACAGTCATTAGTCACAAAGGAGAAATCAAATATGTTCCGGGATGGGTGAAGTTTCAGGAGTTGAAAAAGTAATGTTAATCCGTTCGATTTGGACTCTATCTGTCTCGGGTTCCACTGTTTTACCGCGTTCTTATCATTTAGAACTGGTCAAAAAACTGCATCGGCACATGGGGTTAGAAATGGGTGGGAATGAAACCCCTGATATTGCTTTTTCTTCCCTACAGGGTTATTACAGCAGTTCCAAAGAATTTTGCACCTTTCACCCGGAAGAGTTGTACAGTTTATCCCTGTGTGGATTGACCGAACCAGCTTCTAAAGCGATCGCCAATCTGGACTTATCGGATACCCTCGAATTTTTGGGGGCTGAATTCAACATCAGCGATCGCCAAGATGAAACCACCAGTTACGAACAGCTTTACACCACATTAGTCGCCAATGAACCGGAACCCGTTCGTCAGTTTAACTTGCACTTTAGCACCCCAACTGCTTTTTCACAGCAACAGGTTTATTTGCCGTTACCTGTTCCTGCTTTGATGTTCCAAAGTTGGTTAACACGCTGGAATGAATTTGGGCCAGTTTACCTGGGGAGTGATGAACTGATTGCTTATTTGAGTCAGGCGATCGCCCTTTCCAGACATAAAATTTCCACTCGTTCATTTCAAGTTCATCGTAGTTCTATCAGCGGTTTTGTGGGGGATGTCAACCTGAAAATTCGCACCCGCGCCGATCCATTACTGGCAAATGTCGCTCACTTGCTCATTCGCTATGCCGAATTTGCGGGAACGGGCATCAAAACCCGCTTAGGCATGGGACAAACTCATATAAACTTAACTCATCAGCAGACTACGAAGCATGATTAACAATCTCATCTCTACCGTCGGTACGAGCCTGTTAAAACCCAACTTAAAAGGACTGCCTTCATCGGAAAGTTATGAAAGTTGGTTGGAAAGACAACCCCCAGGCGATCGCCCGTATCTTTCTCTGGAATTAACTCAATCACTCAAACAGGCATTAGAACATCAGGAATGGAAGCAGTTAGCGGAATTGTTGGCGACTATTCCAGCAACGGTTCGTTTGTGTGGAGCAGAAATTAATTCCATTACCGACTTAATTTATCGGGGATATTGCGCGGAAAAATCTTTATTGGTCTTCTGTCATTCGGCTACTGATGAAGGACGCCAGATTGCCGAGGTTTTAGATTTTTACTATAAGGCTAAGGGATATTTGACCCAGAAGCAGGAAATTGAACATCTGCAAGACAAAGACCCCAAACTGTTTCGGACCAAAGGACTGCGTAATTTGGCAAAAGAAGTGGGTAAAATTGTGCGAAAACAACAGGCTCAGTTCTGTGCAATTAATGCAACAGGTGGCTACAAAGCACAAATTGCTATAGCAGTGCTGATGGGGCAAGCCCTAGGAATTCCTGTCTATTATAAGCACGAGCTATTTAGCGAAATTATTGCGTTCCCGCCGATGCCCATTTCTTTAGATTTTCCGTTGTGGTTAGAAAAAAGTGGTTTGTTGACTGCTTTAGATAGAGGTGAAATTCTCACATCCATAGAAGTTGAAGAAGATTGGGATGAGCGCCTCGAACCCTTAGTTGAGCGAATTGAAATCGATAAAAAGGACTGTTTAGAACTCTCAGCAACGGGCCAAATTTTTCATGAAACATTTAAAGGGCGATTTGAGTCAGATTTAGACCGGATCTTGCCACCGCCAGTCCCTCCTACCGAGAAAGTTAAACCTCGCTTACCTCACCATGACTGGGGTAATGCAGAAAACCCCATTCTTAATTTTCTTCAGAAAGTTATTAATAACTCTCCTTACGTTCGGGCGTGCCGCACTGACTATTGGAATCCGGATTTGCCTTCGCCCGTTTTGTTTCGGATGAAAGGAGAGGAAATCGAAGGGATTTTTAGTCAGGGAACTTGGACGGTAAAATTTATTATTGAAACATCATCCACAACAAGGGGACAGTCTTTAGCTTGTGTTGCCGATTTGAATCGCTCTCTTCAAAATTTTACCTGAAGACGCCTTAAACTTGATGCCGTTTAGTTCAATAATTTGTAGAATGACCATGAAAGCGATTTCATTTTTAGGCTATAATTCCAACGGATATACAGAAACCACTTATCTGAATACTACGGGAGAATTGAAATACAAGACTCAATTTTTTCAAGAGGCATTAGTTGAGTTTTATCATCCCGAAGTGTTGTATGTCTTGCTGACCAAAACAGCAGAAACAGGAATTCCTAAAGGAGAAACCATCTCCAGTTGGGAAACCCTTCAAAAACGATTAGAGGGTCGGGTAAATTTGCAGCCAATTTTTAATGTCCCTGAAGGACATACCCAAGCCGATATCTGGAACTTGTTTAATCTATTAACCGGCTGTTTACAACAAGACGATCGCGTCTTGTTTGATATCACTCATGGGTTTCGCTCTTTACCCGTCCTCTCCTTAATCGCCGTTAGTTTCTTGCGAGTGGTTCGGCAAGTCAAAATTGAAGGCTTAATCTACGGGGCATTTGATGCCAAAAATAAAGAAACTAACGAAACTCCTACCTTTGACTTGTTACCGATGGTTAGTTTGTTAGAGTGGACAACCGCAACGGACCAATTTTTGAAAACGGGGAATGGGCAGGAATTAGCCAGTTTGCTACGCCAGAGTGACGAGGAAGCTAATCAAAATTTAGCCCAAAGTATTAGTGCCATTTCTGGAGGATTGCAACTATTACGTCCGATGGATGTGATGGCTGAATCCGCAGCGTTATCGATTAACATTGAAAAAGCTGCTCCCAGTATTGCTCAGTCAGTCCCACCATTTGTTACCTTGCTGAAGCGGGTAGAACAAGATTATGGAAGTTTTGCCTTAGCCAATCCCACTGATTATACCACTCATGCTAAAGAAGGTTTATTGCAACAGTTAAAAATCATAAACTGGTATGCAGCTAAAGGGCAATTTGTCCAAGCACTTTGTTTGGCCCGAGAATGGTTACCTTCTTTGCTCTGCTATCATTTTAATCTTGATCCTTTGGTGAACTACCCCAATCGAGATGAAATGGAAACTTTACTCGCAGGTGGAAAAATCAAAGACTCCAAAGGGAATATCGTTAAAGAGTCTTCCTATTTAGAGGAATGGAATCAAATTCCAAAAGCGCAGAGGAAACAGTTGACGAACCTCTGGGGAGGAACTTTAAATTTTGCTAACTTACGCAATGATATTCTGCACGCAGGATTCAGGAAAAATCCTAGAAATGCAAAACAAATTGAGCAAGAGGCAAAGCAAATTATTAAAGAACTTGAAGCTATTAAAAAGACTTGGAAGTTAGAAGAGTAAAATTCCAAACCTGTTTGTTAAACCAGCGCGTCAGCAAACATCACGATCGCCCCGATCGCCTGTTTAACTGACGCACTCAACCCATTAACCCTCGGTTCTTTCGTTCAACCAAGTGGCGAGATCCGCTTCACTGGTAAAATCTAGCAGGGCCTCGCTCAACTCCTCTAACCGGGGAGTCGGTAACTGTTGTACTGCCAAATCTAACTCGGAAGAAATGCCCCCACAACGGCGATTGAGTTGACGTTGAACCAGATACACAGTTGCTTGCCCGATCCCCTGTTCGATTCCTTGTTCCATCCAACTGGTGACGATTTCCATGACTCCCTCCTGTTCTTGGGGTAAAATGGTACTCGATATCTTAATAAAAACCAGGTAAACTGTTTAGATAGGGTTAAGGTAATTATGAAACTCAAAATAAAATCTAAAGTGGATGCGGAAGGTAAGCTATTTTTACAACTTCCTCCAGAATTTGCTAATCAAGAATTAGACATCATTATTGATTCTGCTCAAGAAACAATTCCCACTCCAGAAGGCTTAGGTTATCCCGCTGATTTTTTTGAGAAAACTGCTGGAAAATGGCAAGGGGAAACTTGGGACAGAGAAAATTTAGGAGATTGCGATCGCAGAATTTGGGACGTTGAAACATGATTTATTTATTGGACACAAATACTTGTATTCAATATTTAACGGGACGCAGTGAAAACGTCACCCAGAAATTTAAAACTACTCCTCGTCAAAATATTGGTTTATGTGATGTAGTCAAGGCCGAATTGTATTATGGAGCTTGTCGCAGTGCCAAAAAAGAACAAAATCTCGCTTTATATGAATTATTTTTTTCACAATATATCAGTTTGCCGTTTGATGGAAACTCTGCTAAAATTTATGGAGAAATTCGTGCTGATCTTTCCAGGCGGGGAACTCCTATCGGAGCTTATGATTTACAAATTGCGGCGATCTCCTTAGCCCACAATCTCATCTTAGTCACTCATAATACTCAAGAATTTCAAAGGATTCAAAATTTAAAACTTGAAGATTGGGAAATCCTATAAATTCCCGCCGGTTAGGGCTTAGCCTGTCACCTCTTAAAAAATTCAAGATTTAATCATTGTTTCTGAGAGGTTTTTGCATGAAATGCGTCAGCAAACAGCACGATAAAACCGATCGCCTATTTAACTGACGCACTCCACCCATTAACCCTGGGTTCTTTCGTTCAACCAAGTGACGAGATCCGCTTCACTGGTAAAATCTAGCAGGGCCTCGCTCAACTCCTCTAACCGGGGAGTCGATAACTGTTGTACTGCCAAATCTAACTCGGGAGAAATCCCAGCACAACGGCGATTGAGTTGGCGCTGAACCAGAGAAACAGTTGCTTGCCGCATCCCCTGTTCGAGTCCTTGTTCGATTCCTCGTTCGATTCCTTCTTCCATCCAACTGGTGACGATTTCCATGACTCCCTCCTGTTCTTGGGGTAAAATGGTACTCAATTCTGCTTGAAATAGGGCTTGTTCTTCTGGATTTAAGCGGAGGTAAATATCGATAAATCCGGAAATTAACTGGGTTCGGGCTGGATTCAGTTGTAGGTGATGCAGCATTCGCAAACATTCTAGCTTGACTCGGGGCCGATCGCCTCTTTCCATCCGCATTTTTGCCATCAATGCACAGCTGATCGCATTGTTGCAGTCCCGAAAATCTTGCCAATTCAGCCGATTTAATTGGATGACTTCATAGTTAAATCGGTTCACTTCTTTGCCGCAACATTCTACTTGATAGTAATTCGGATCCGGTCGTTGGGGTGTATCAAAGGATAGCACCGCGATCGGATAAATCCCCATCGCGTATTTTTCCAGCAATCGGCAGAAGTAAATAAACATCCGGCGGGGAAAGTTGGACTCGCTGCGTCCTTGATGTTCGAGATGAATCAGAATGGGAATTTTCCCATATTTCAGTTGTGCTCGGATGACCAGATCCGCTGCGTATTTCTCCCCAGAGGTGATGTCGGTAAAGAGTTCTTTATCTTGGAACGATAAAGAGTCCGGGTCTAGGGCGTTCCAGAGTTCGGGGAAAAACAGTTGCAAGAATTCGGGGAAGAAGGTTTCTAGGAGTTCTTTGAATAGGCGATCGTGGTCTATCATCGAGATTCTATGGGGAGTTGCACTTCTGATATTGTCTTCTATTTTAATATCAAATACTGTTTTTTATTATGATATATAGCGGTTCGGTGACTTGCCCTCCCCCCTATCCCGATCGCCTCTATTGAATCAAAATTCATCGGTTCCGGTCCCCTCCCCTTGCCAAAGGGAGGGGACCGGAAGTGAGCTTGGATGTGAGGTAAATCCCTCGGAACGTAAAAAACTACTCTTGTAAGCCCTTTCCGTTGCGGTCATCAAATCCCGATCGCCTGCTGCCAATAATCCCAGCAATGCCCGCTCGCTAATCCATCCATGAGGCGCTCGCCTTGATTGCTTCCTCTTCCACCCGGTTGAAACAGACCGAAACTCCCCTGAACCGGGATGAACTGATGGGGGTGGAAGGGATTTGTGCCCGCGCCTATTACCAAGGACTGCGCCACTGGTTTGCGCCTCAGTGAAATTTTACGGGGCGCAATCGTCGCCCTCCCCTGGACCCGATTAATGCCTTGCTCAGTTGGGGGTATGGGGTACTGCTGGCGCGGGTGTTTGCTGCCTCTGTGCAAGCGGCACTGGAACCCTATCGGCCCAATTTAGTGCTGGATTTGATGGAGGAGTTTCGCCCGGTGATTGTGGACCGCGCGGCCATTGCGATCGTTAAGTCGGAGATGTTGGACCCTCTGGATTTTGAACCCTCCCCGGATGGTGAGGGGATATGGTTGGGAAAAATGGCGAAAAAACTCTATTTGGGGGAGTTGGAACGACAATTTCGGACCCAGATGCTCTATCCGCCCCAAAATCGTCGCCTGATGTTGAGTCAGATTCTGGTGGAACAGGCGCGATGGGTAGGGCGCTGTTTGGTGGAATCTTCCCTAGATTATGAGGCTTTTACCCTAAAATGACGGATTTTTGGTTAGTTTGCTATGACGTCCGGGACAACAAGCGCCGCACGAAATTGGCAAAGCTGATGGAACAGCGCTGTCAGCGAGTGCAGTATTCGGTGTTTGAGTGTCCCCTGGATGAGGAAACCCTTGCCGGGTTGATTGAGAATCGCTGGTTGAAGGTGCTGAACCTGTCGGAAGACAGTCTGCGCGCCTATCCGTTGACTCGGACGGCGAAGAAGCAGGCGAAGATTTACGGCAGTCCTCCCCTGTATGAACCCCCGGATTATTTAATTCTGTGAAGGGTTTATCCCCGGGTCAAAGGGGGGAAGATTTCTCCAACCTTTGACCGGATAAGATTTCTGGCTGTTGTAACGGAATGTAAATCTTTCCCGAGATTTGTCCGAATCAGCTAGAGGGAGGATTCGGGCGCAATTTTGAGCTAGAAGGAGATAAAGCGGGTAATTTCCCGCTTTTTTATTCTCTCGGTTTGCGCTATTGTTGATTCATCGATTGATTTCCGTCAATCTTTCCCCGCTAAAGCAGCGCGTTAAGTTTTGTAACGTTGACCCTCTGTACTTTGGCGCGATCCCACCTTAGAAAACTAGATAGTGCAAAGGTTTCAACAGGATAGAGTTAATCCCTATCAATTCCCCGCAAGGGGACGGAAACAGGGCCTCTTTTGGCGAAGAGGCGTTGATGTAATAGCCTTGACCCGAGTTAATCCCTATCAATTCCCCGCAAGGGGACGGAAACTTAGTAAGAGCTTTCTGGAACTTAATTACATAAGCAGTTAATCCCTATCAATTCCCTGCAAGGGGACTGAAACAGGTAAATTTCACTACTACTGAAATTTTTGTGGCCTAGCCAATTCTGAATAAGTTAATCCCTATCAATTCCCCGCAAGGGGATGGAAACCAGTATTGACTGCCATCGGCGTTGGTCATCGTCTTACACCCCTGTTAATTCCTATCAATTCCCCACAAGGGGACGGAAACTCTACCATCTCGATTGCTGCATCGACCATTTCGGCGACGTCGGTCACTTGGTTAATCCCTATCAATTCCCTGCAAGGGGACGGAAACACGACCTTGGCATGACAAGGAGAGGGCAAGCGAACGGCTGTGCTTAATCCCTATCAATTCCCCGCAAGGGGACGGAAACCCAAAGTTATCGTAATCGTGGATAGCCCATTCCTCAGTTAATTCCTATCAATTCCCCACAAGGGGACGGAAACACGTATTGTGTATTGCCGCACCCGGCGTAGCCCTGAACCAGCAGTTAATTCTTATCCATTCCCCGCAAGGGGACGGAAACTACTCCAGCCCCAGTAACTTCTGTATCTTGGTATATCGTTAATCACTATCAATTCCCCGCAAGGGGACGGAAACAGGAACTTGGGCATCTTAGCCCCATCATTCAGAGTGTTAATCCCTATCAATTCCCCGCAAGGGGACGGAAACTTCAGATTGTGGTAACCGGGGTGGATAGCTGCGTTCTGGCTAACTGTAAGACAAAACCTCGGTGTTGCTTCTCGGTGTACAATGCTTGCGCTTTCAACCCATCGTTTCTCACTTAATGCCCTACCGAATCTTTACAAACAAAAAGGCAACGGGGTAAGCGCCTACAAATCAACATTAGCTTTTTTCAAAAATTTATACAAATTCTATACTTATGCATCCTCCACTTCTCTTCCTCTGGTGTATGGACAAGGGGGGAGAGGGGGTTTATTCTCTTAGGTAATCTCCGCCCTGGAGCAGGGGTGAATGTTGACCGAATCGCCTGTGATGATGGGGTGTGCTTTACTGTTTTTTCAGATTACCGCAATGGAATCTAACTTTTTTCCCCCTTCTTTAACTCCCTCTGCTGAAGCTGTCAATCTCTCTCTGGAGACAGATGTATTTGTCTTTCCCACCTCTTTTGCTCAACAGCGATTGTGGTTGATTGACCAGTTGGCACCGTCCCAGTCGTTTTATAATGTCACCACGGCATTGCGGTTAACGGGATGGGTGAATTTAACCGCTTTAACTGATACTTTTACCGCCATTGCCAACCGTCATGAAGCGTTAAGAACCCGGTTTGCGGCAGTGGATGGGGAACCGATTCAGGTGATTGCACCGGAGGCGGAAATTCCTCTCAATTGGGTGGATTTAAGGGTGTTTCCTCCCGGGGAACGGGAAGCGGAAGCGCAACGATTGGCGGGGTTAGAAGCGGAACGGGAGTTTAATTTATCCACAGGTCCTTTAATGGGGGTGACCCTGTTGCAGTTAGGGGAGTTGGAGTGGATTTTACTGCTGAATCTGCACCACATTATTTCTGATGATTGGTCGATGGGGGTATTGATTCGAGAATGGGGAGAAATTTATGGGGCATTGGTGGAAAATCGCCGGATTAATTTGCCAGAATTACCCTTGCAATATGCAGATTTTGCGGAATGGCAACGGGAGTGGTTTCAAGGAAAGGTTTTAGAGCAGCAGTTAGGCTATTGGCGGCAGCAATTACGGGGGATTGTTCCCATGAATTTAGCGGGAGATTTCCCCCCGTCTCCCCGACCTAGCTATCAGGGAGGTAGTCAACAAATTGAGCTATCTCCCGCTTTAACCCAGGGGTTAAAACGGTTATCCCAGGATGCGGGGGTGACTTTATTTATGACCCTGTTGGCGGGGTTTCAACTGCTGTTATCTCGCTACAGTCACCAGGCTGAGATTACCGTAGGTTCCCCGATCGCCAATCGAAATCGCAGTGAAATTGAGGGGTTGATTGGATTTTTTGTGAATAGTCTGGTGTTGCGGACCGATGTCTCCGGAAATCCCACGGTTCGGGAGTTATTGGCACGGGTGCGAGAGGTGACTTTAGGCGCTTATGCTCACCAAGATTTACCCTTTGAAAAGTTGGTAGAGGCGTTACATCCGGACCGAGTTTTGAATGTTCATCCCCTGTTTCAGGTGGTGTTTAATTTACAAAATGCCCCGATGCAAGGGTTGGAATTGCCGGGGTTAACCGTGAGTTCCATGAGTTTAGGGGTGAAGACAACTCGCTTTGATTTGGAGGTGCATTTGTGGGAAGCATCAGACAGTTTTAGAAGTGTTTATGGTCAGGATTGGCAGCATCAGGATAGTCTTCGTGGGTTGGTGATTTACAATACAGATATATTTGAATCAGGGACGATCGCGCATATGTTAGAGCAGTTTAAAACCTTGTTAAAAAATATCCTTAAAAATCCTGATCAGCGGGTTGAACAGTTAGAATTAATCAGCGATGGGGAACGGGACCAAATTTTAATAGAATGGAATCAAACCCAAGCGGATTATCCAGTAGAAACAGCGATTCATGAGCTGTTTGAAGCACAGGTGGAGGCAAATCCCCAGGCAGTGGCAGTGACAATGGAAGGGGAATCTTTAACTTACCAGGAACTGAACCAGCGTAGCAATCAATTGGCCCATTATTTACAACAATTGGGAGTGGGGGAGGAGGAGTTGGTAGGACTTTGTGCGGCTCGATCGCTAGATACAATTGTGGGAATGTTAGGGATTTTAAAGGCAGGGGGTGCTTATTTACCGTTAGACCCTACTTATCCCGGCGATCGCCTGAATTGGATGATGACAGATGCGGGAGTTCGCCTGTTGCTAGTTCCCGACGACTTACGCGATCGGTTTAACGGGTTTGGGGGGGTGATGGTAGGAGGCGATCGGGACTGGGAGGCAGTCACCCGGGAACCTGTGGAGAATCTCCCTCACTCCCCCGGTGGCAGTCGCCTTGCTTATGTGATTTATACCTCCGGTTCGACAGGAATACCGAAAGGGGTAGCGGTTCCTCACAAGGCAGTGAATCGACTGGTTTTGAATACCAACTATATCAATATTACCCCCACAGATACCCTTGCTCAAGTTTCTAATCTCTCCTTTGATGCCGCAACCTTTGAGATTTGGGGTGCTTTGCTCAAGGGCGCTCACTTGAGGGGAATTAGTACAGAAATCACCCTTTCTCCTCACGATTTTGTCCGAGAATTGCGCCAGCAAAAGATTGATATTTTGTTTTTAACCACCGCCTTATTTCAGCAGGTTGTGCGGACTGTTCCCCAGGCATTTCAGTCTTTGCGGTGCTTGCTATTTGGGGGAGAAACCGTCGATCCCCGCTGGGTAAAAAAAGTCCTAAACCAGGGAATGCCGCAGCAGTTCATCCATGTTTACGGTCCCACAGAAAATACCACTTTTTCGACTTATTACCGAATAGAAGAGATGCCGGAACAGGCGAGTTCCGTCCCCATTGGCAAGGCAATAGCGAATACAGAACTTTATTTATTAGACCCGCACTTGCAACCTGTCGCCGTCGGTATTCCCGGAGAATTATACCTGGGTGGGGAGGGACTGGCAAGGGGTTATCTGAATCGTCCGGAATTAACCGAAGAACGCTTTATTCCTAATCCCTTTGGGAAACCGGGAACGCGACTTTATAAAACTGGGGATTTAGCCCGATATAAATCCAATGGGAATCTGGAGTTTTTAGGCCGAATTGACCATCAAGTGAAGATTCGGGGGTTCCGGATTGAATTAGGAGAAATTGAGGCGGTGGTGTGTCAATATTCTGGGGTTGCGGCTGCCGTGGCGATCGCCCGGGAAGAGATACCCGGAGATAAAGAATTGATTGCTTATGTTGTTCCCCATAAACTAGATGGGAAATCTCCCCCGCTTAAAATTAGTGAATTGCGGCGCTTTTTGTCTGACAAATTACCCAGTTATATGGTACCCACCGCTTATGCCATCCTGGAATCGTTACCTTTGACACCGAATGGAAAAATCAATCGCCAAGTCTTACCGGAGATAGATACATCTATCCATGAGCTACCGGACAATTATGTAGGCCCTCGAACTTCGGTGGAAGGGGTGCTGGTGGACATTTGGAGGCAAGTATTGGGAAAACAGCAAGTGAGTATTTATGATAATTTCTTTGAGTTAGGGGGACATTCTCTCCTAGCAACTCAGCTCATTTCACGAATTCGTGATGGGTTTAAAATTGAATTGCCCGTGAGTCAGTTATTTGAAGCGCCGACGGTGGCGAGTTTAGCCAATTATATTGAAACCGTTTGTTGGGCAGCAAAACAGCCAGAATTATCCAACCTAAATCGGGATACTAGAGAAGAGGTAGAATTTTGAATACCCTTAAATTTTTATCAGAATTGCGCGAGTTAGATATTCATTTAACGGTAGAGGGCAGTCGTCTGATTTGCAAGGCCCCCGAAGGACGGTTGACTCCCGAATTACGGGATAAAATTTCTGATCATAAAGTCGATATTTTGGCCTTTTTTCAAGCAGCTAACCGGAGTGTTACGGAGACTCCTTTTATCCTCCAGCCGATTTCCCGAGAAGAAAATTTACCCCTTTCTTTTGCCCAACAAAGACTCTGGTTTTTAGATCAATTAGTGCCGAATAACCCCTTTTATAATATGCCGGCGGCAGTCCGTTTAGGGGGGAAGGTTAATTTAGAGGTCCTAGAAGCAGCTTTTAATGAAATCATGCGGCGTCATGAAGGGTTAAGAACTATTTTCCCCGAAGGGAATGGAGAAGGGATTCAAAAAATTAATCCTCACGTTACCCTTCCCCTTCATGTCCTAAACTTACAGAATTTATCCGCAGCGGAACGAGAGAAACAAGTAGAACGAATTATCACTCATGAGGCGTTACGTCCGTTTAATTTATCCACGGGTCCTTTACTGCGGATTTCTTTAATTCAATTAGCAGAAATGGACTATTTGCTGATGCTGAATATGCATCATATTATTTCCGATGGTTGGTCAATTGGGGTACTAATTCAGGAGTTGGGAATACTCTATGGGGCTTTTATCCAAGGGCAACCCTCACCGCTTCCAGAATTGGGGATTCAATATGCAGATTTTGCTCACTGGCAGCGCCAATGGTTGCAAGGGGAAATTTTAGAGCATCAGCTTGCCTATTGGCGGCAACAATTAGAGGGGATTTCTATGCTGAATTTACCCAGCGATCGCCCTCGTGCTGCGGTTCAGAGTTATCGTGGAAAACGGCATGGGTTGCAGCTTTCCAAGGCAGTGAGTGAAGAATTAACCGCCTTGAGTCAGGGGGAAGGAGTCACTTTATTTATGACCTTGTTGGCGGCATTTCAAACCTTGTTGTACCGCTACACCCAACAAGAAGATATTGTTGTTGGTTCGCCCATTGCCAATCGCAATCGTAGTGAAATTGAACCCTTAATTGGATTTTTTGTCAATAGTTTAGTTTTACGCACCAACTTATCCGGAAACCCTACATTTCGAGAAGTATTGGCCCGGGTTAAACAAGTGGCATTGGGGGCTTATGCACATCAAGATGTTCCTTTTGAGAAGTTAGTAGAAGAATTGCACCCCGAACGGTCATTAAATCACAATCCCCTGTTTCAAGTGGCGTTTGCGTTGCAAAATGCTCCAATGCAGGGGTTGGAATTACCAGGATTAAGTTTGAGCCCCCAACACTTAGAAGCGGGAACGGCGCGGTTTGATTTAGAGTTGCATTTATGGGAAAAATCCCCGGGTAACCCGATGTGGGTGGATAGTCGGGAAGGGATTAGCGGATTTGTGATTTATAGTACAGACTTATTTGATGAAGGGACGATTATCCGTTTAGTCGGTCATTTTCAAACCTTACTAGAAGGGATTGTTACCAACCCCGATCAACGAATTGCAGATTTACCAATTTTAAGCGAAGCCGAACGGCAGCAATTGTTAGGGGAATGGAATCAAACTCAGGTAAAATATCCCCAAAAATTACTACCGCATCAATTAGTAGAAATTCAGGCAGCACAAAATCCTGAAAGTATCGCTTTAGTTTCGGGTAATACCACCCTGACTTATGAGGAGTTAAATCATCGCAGTAACCAACTCGCTCATTACTTAAAAAAATTAGGAGTGGGTCCGGAAATTGTGGTGGGATTGTGCATCGATCGCACCTTGGAGATGGCAGTTGCAATGCTGGGAATTTTCAAAGCCGGCGGCGCTTATCTACCCCTAGATCCAACGGTTCCTAGTAGTCGATTAAAGGGGATGTTAACCGATGCCAAAGTGGCCGTTTTACTCACCCAAGAGTCTGAATTGAGACGATTTAACTCCGGCGAATGTCCAGTGATTTGCCTAGATAAAGACAGGGACCGAATTAGCCAAGAAAGCCGGGAAAATTGCAGCAGTCAAATCACTTCAAATAGCCTCGCTTACGTTATCTATACCTCCGGTTCTACCGGCTATCCTAAAGGGGTAGAAATTGAGCAAAAAAGTCTGTTAAATCTAATTTATTGGCATCACAAAACCTTTGCCGTTTCCTCCAGCGATCGCAGTACCCAGGTGGCGGGAGTTGCCTTTGATGCCTGTGTATGGGAAATTTGGCCTTATTTAACCACAGGCGCTTGTATTTATATCGTGGATACCGAAACCCGGCGATCACCCGAAAAATTGCGGGATTGGTTAGTTGAAAAAGACATAACTCTTAGCTTTTTACCCACTCCATTAGCTGAGAAAGTATTACAATTAAACTGGCCGGAACATACCCCCTTGCGATACTTACTCACTGGGGGAGAAACATTGCATCAGCATCCGTTACCCTCTCATCCCTTTCAGGTCGTGAATAATTACGGGCCCACAGAGAATACCGTAGTCACCACTTCCGGTATCATTCCGGTGGGAGAGGGAAGGCAGCTTGCGCCTGGAATTGGCAAAGCAGTCGCCAATACCCAACTCTATGTATGCGATCGGCACTTTCACCCCGTACCGATTGGCATTCCTGGCGAGTTATATATTGGCGGGGAGGGACTGGCGAGAGGGTATCGCAACCATCCCGAACTCACTGCCGAAAGATTTATACTTAATCCCTTCCAGCCCGAATCAGGAGATTTACTCTACAAAACCGGCGATTTAGTGCGCTATCAACCCGATGGCAGTCTAGAGTTTTTGGGCCGTCTAGACGAACAAGTAAAGATTCGCGGGTTCCGCCTCGAATTAGGAGAAATCGAGGCTATTTTAGCCCAACATCCCGGCGTAAATCAAACCGTTGTCACTGCCTCGGAAAATGACCGGGGAGAAACCCAATTAACCGCTTACATCGCACTTAAATTAGAAAATCCAGCAGCAGTTGAAACCCTGAGCCCCATCGCCTTGCAGGAAGAACAAATCCGGCAATGGCAAATCCTCTATAATGAAACCTACAAACTGCCCGCCGTCGGTGTCGAACCCACTTTTAATATTGTAGGATGGAATAGCAGCTATACCGGAGAACCAATACCCGTAACAGAAATGCGGGAATGGGTAGACAATCAAGCGGCCCAAATTTTAGCCCTCCAACCGAATCAAGTCTTAGAAATTGGCTGTGGGACTGGATTATTACTATTTAGAATTGCCCCCCACTGTACCGACTATTGCGGGACAGACTTTTCCCCCCCCTCCCTGAATTTTATTCGGAAGCATTTGGGGAATAGCAACTTAAAACAGGTGACATTACTGGAGAAGCTGGCGACAGATTTTGAGGGACTCGCACCCCAGAGTTTCGATATCGTGATTCTCAACTCAATCGTGCAGTATTTCCCCAGTTTGGAGTATTTAATTCAGGTAATTGCGGGCGCAGTCACCGTCACCCAACCTGGGGGACGAATCTTCATCGGTGACTTGCGGAGTTTACCTCTCCTCAAAGCCTTTTATACTGATGTGGAACTGACTCGCGCCCAACCTTCGGTAACTCGTCAGCAGTTACAGCAACGGGTGGAAATGCAACTCTTCCAAGAAGTAGAATTAGCCTTAGATCCCGCATTTTTTCCAGCTTTAAAATCGCGTATTCCTGAGATTGAGAAAGTCGAAATTCAACTGATGCGCGGTCAATTCAAAAATGAATTAACTCAATTTCGATATAATGCCATTCTCCATCTAGCCGAAGCCAAGATCAAGCCAAATTTAAACAAAACTCAGACTATCACCTGGCTAAATCAGGCGGGAAATAGTGACGATTGGACAGTTGCCAAACTCCGGCAGCATTTACTTGAAATTAAACCCGATATCTGTGGACTCTCTCTTATCCCCAATAGCCGCGTAATAGCCGCAGTTCAAGCCACAGAATGGCTGTTTAATTCAGGGAAGTTCAAAACGGCTGGTCAGTTAAAAAAGGCAGTTGAACCCCTGCAAAAATCAGGCATTAATCCAGAAGACTGGTATGGATTAGAACTTCCTTATCGCGTTCACATTCGCTGGTCCAATTCCACCCCAGAAGGGCGCTATGATGTGGTATTCGTGCGAGAAGACATTACAGATTTTATCCTAGAAGCGAGTCAAAAATATAGTTCAGACTCCGCTTATGCTAACAATCCTTTACAAGGAAAAGCAGCGCGTCAATTCGTGCCTCAGTTGCGAGAGTATCTCACCCAAAAGTTACCGGATTATATGATACCTTCGGCATTTGTGGTGTTAGAGTCACTTCCCCTTACCCCGAATGGAAAAGTCGATCGCCACGCCTTACCCACTGCCACGGAAATCACCCCAGAATTGGCCGGGAGTTATACCCCCCCCCGTACTCCTCTAGAAGAACGCTTGGTGCAAATTTGGGCCGAAGTCTTGGGCGTAAAACAAGTGGGAATTTACGACAATTTTTTTGAATTAGGGGGACATTCATTACTTGCCACTCAACTCGCCTCCCGAGTTCGGGATGGGTTTGGGTTCGAGTTGCCCTTGAGAAGCGTATTTGAAGCGCCAACTATTGCCGAATTAGCGCCCCTGATTGAGGAGTTAAAGCAGCATAATTCCACCAGTCATGCACCTGCATTAGTTGCCGTTTCTCGGGAGAAGCGTCGTATGAAACTATCCTCATTAAACCCAGAAAGTAAACACTAAATAGGTGGATTCCCTTAATAGCCCTAATTTCTGGCCTAGGCGGGAGTGATAGTTTTTATTCTCCTAAATTAATATCCGGATATAATTTATCTACACCTCCTTAATCATGTCCCTTAAAGCCGAGGAAATTTTGATTAACATGAATCCAGAAACAGAGGTTTTTGTCTTTCCTGCATCCTTTGCCCAGCAACGATTATGGTTTTTGAACCAATTAGCGCCCGATAATCCATTTTATAATGTATCGGCAGCGATTCAGTTGACGGGGACGCTCAATTTACCAGTCTTAGAACAAAGTTTTAATGAAATTGTGCGCCGTCATGAAACCTTACGCACTACTTTTACCCTACTAGAGGGACAAGTAGTACAAGTGATTTCCCCAGAGTTAACTCTCTGTGTGAATGCGATCGCCTTACATGATCTCCCTCAACCCAAACGGGACCAAGAAGCGCAACGATTGGCAACTTTAGCCACAGAAAAGCCGTTTGATTTAACCACCGGTCCTTTACTGAGAATTGCCGTATTACAACTGAGTGAAATTAAGTCGATTCTATTGCTTAATTTCCATCATATTGTCGCCGATGGCTGGTCAATTGGCACGTTTCTAGGGGAACTGGGGACGTTATATACTGCCTTTACTAATCAGCAACCCTCCCCCCTGCCCGATCTACCGCTTCAATATGCTGACTTTACCGAATGGCAGCATCAATGGTTACAGGGAGAATTATTAGAAACTCAATTAAACTATTGGCAACAACAATTACAGAATCTTCCTATCCTGAATCTACCTACCACTCGCCCTCGGCCCCCAATTCCCAGTTATCGAGGAGGAAAACAACAGTTTGCCCTCTCTCGGGCTTTAACAGCATCGATTAAACGGTTGAGTCAGCAAGCCGAAACTACTCTATTTATGACCCTGTTGGCTGCATTTAATATTTTACTTTATCGCTACACAGGGCAAACAGATATTGCGGTGGGTTCGCCTATTGCCAACCGCAATCGCCAGGAAATAGAAGGTTTAATTGGGTTTTTTGTCAATAGTTTGGTACTCCGAACAGATTTATCGGAAAATCCTACTTTTGAGGAGTTATTGAGTCAAGTAAAATCCGTTGCAGTTGCTGCTTATGCTAACCAAGATGTACCCTTTGAAAAGTTGGTAGAGTTACTGCATCCCGAACGAGATCTGAGCCAAAACCCTCTGTTTCAAGTCAGTTTTAGTTTACAAAATACTCCAACGGCTGCCCTAGAGTTACCGGGAATCACTTTAAGTCTGTTAGATTGGGATATCGCCACGGCTAAATTGGATTTAGAGTTTAATTTATGGGAAGAATTCGACCAAATTCAAGGTCAAGTAATTTATAGCACTGATTTATTTGAAGAGAGGACGATTACCCGGTGGATGGGGCATTTTCAAACGCTTCTAGCTGAAATTGTAACTGAACCCAATCAGCGGATTTCAGACTTGCCAATTTTAAGCGCAGCAGAACGCGACTGCCTCCTGATTGAGTTTAATTCTCCTCCCCTTCAGTCCCTGCACCAAAACCTACCCCAGTCTCACTCTTTCCTACATTTATTCGAGGAAAATGTCCGCCGATCGCCCGATAGTATTGCCCTGGTTTTTGCTGAACAATCTCTTACTTATCGGCAATTGCATCAACAATCTAATCAACTTGCCCGATATTTACAACAAGTTGGCGTTAAACCCGAGGTTCTAGTGGGTCTTTGTTTGCCTCCCTCTATAGAGGCAGTCACCTGTATTTTAGGCATTCTCAAAGCGGGGGGAGTCTATCTATATTGTGACCCCAATTATCCCCCAGAACGGCTAAATTTTATCTTAACAGATGCCGAAGTCTCTCTCGTACTGACGCGATCGCCCTTTGTCCCCCCACTTACTCCCAAACAAGTTTCCATCCTAGATTTGGACCAAAATCAAACCGCGATCGCCTACCAGAGTCCTGAAAATCTGATCTATCCCATCACTCCGAATAGTCTGGTTTATGTTATTTACACCTCGGGTTCTACGGGAAAACCCAAAGGGGTTTTAATCGAACACCGAGGATTATATAACTTAATAATTGCCCAACATCAAATTTTTAATATTCCTAAAAATAGCAGAGTTTTGCAATTTGCCTCCTTCAGTTTTGATGCCTCAATTTTTGAAATAGTCATGGCATTGAGTACCGGCACAACCCTCTATTTAGCCGACGCAGAATCCCGCTATGGGGGAACCGCTTTAATGAAACTTTTAAGCGACTCTGCCATTACTCATGCTGCCCTCACTCCCACCGTGTTAGCAACCTTACCCCCGCTGGAATTGCCGGCCCTCCATACCCTCATTTCTGCCGGGGAACCCTGTTCCGCAGCATTGGCTAAACGGTGGGTGGGTCAGTGCTACTTTTTTAATGCTTATGGACCCACTGAAGTCACCGTTTGGGCAACCTTTGCCCAAATTACTGATACCACCCAAAACCCGCCCATTGGTCGCCCCATTCCTAATACTCAAGTTTATCTATTAGATGCCAATTTACAGCCGGTTCCGATTGGTATCCCCGGGGAACTTTGTATCGGGGGGGAGGGAGTAGCAAGAGGCTATCTCAACCGCCAAGAATTAACCCATCAGCGGTTTATTTCTCATTCATTTAGCCCTCAACAAAGACCAATTTTGTATAAAACTGGGGATTTAGCGCGCTACCAACCCAATGGCAATTTGGAGTTTTTAGGCCGCATTGACCATCAGGTAAAAATTCACGGTTATCGGATAGAATTAGGGGAAATTGAAGCGGTAATTCCTCAGTATTCGGGAGTCAAAGAAGCCCGCGTAGTTGCCTTAGATGAGGGAGAAACTCGCCAGCTTGTAGCTTATATTCTGCCTCAAAGAAATCAAGAGATTAACTTAAGCGAACTCCGCAGTTTTCTAAAAAAAATGTTGCCGGAGTACATGATTCCCCAGGCATTTATTGTGCTAGACTCCCTGCCTCTGACCGATCGCGGAAAAATCGACCGTGATCGTCTACCCAGTCCAGAAACCCCGACCCATCGCCGGTTTATTGCCCCTCGTAATCCCAGCGAAGCCGCCTTAGCTCAAATTTGGGCAACCCTTCTCAAGTGCGATCTCGTCGGCATGAACGATAACTTCTTTGACTTAGGCGGCGATTCCCTCCTCGCCGTCCGACTCCTCACTCAAGTTAACCATCAATTCCAACAACAATTACCCGTCTCTACCCTCTTCCTCCACCCCACCCTAGAAGGATTAGCCGATTGTCTGTTTTCCGAACTGGGCACTCTCCCCTGTTCGCCCTTAGTTCCCATTCAACCTCACGGAAAAAATCCCCCCTTTTTCTGCATTCACCCCATTTTAGGGGTTGTTTTTCCTTATTACGAGTTAGCCTTTCATCTGGGAAAAAATCAACCCTTTTATGCCTTGCAACCCCAAGGGATAGAAGGCAAGCATCCTCCCTTAACCCGGATTGAAGACATGGCAGCTTATTATATAAAAGCTATGCGAACGATACAACCCCAAGGACCTTATTTCTTAGGCGGCTGGTCTTTTGGTGGTTTAGTAGCCTTTGAAATGGCGCAACAATTAGAAAAAGCGGGTCATCAAGTAGGGTTACTAGCGGTGTTGGATACCCTCGCCCCAGTTGCGACAAATCAACCCTCTCTCTGGCAGGGGGGTAAATTTTTGTTAACCACCGCAGCCAGTTCGATTTGGCCGTTTTTGCGGGATTATTTTTATTTAATGAGTCAAGGAAACAAGCGGGATGGAGAGGAATTTAACCCCCGTAGCGATCGCCTCCATCCAGGAGTTTCCCCTCTCACCCATCTTTTACACCGTTACTTAGCCAAAACCAGCCTTGCTGAATCCTTACATCCCGCATCCGATCGCCGCATCTTGCGGGAAGTCGCCTTGCGCCCCCTCTTACCCATTTTTCAAGCCAACAGCCAAGCGGTTCTTCACTATAAACCCTCCCTTTATCCCCACCGCATCACCCTGATTGCCTCCAGCGATCGGGCGATTGCCGCAGATCCGGATCCAGCCTTGGGCTGGGGCCAACTCACGACGCAACCCGTAGACGTGATTCGGATTCCCGGCAACCATCTAACCATGCTGAGAAAGCCCCAGGTACAGCAACTCGCCTATCGGCTACTGGAATGTTTAGAACAGACATCTATATAAGGAGGAATCATCAGGGATAGGCAAGTCAATCCGTTATTCCCTAGGGTGTCACCCCGGTTAAAACCTATCCCGCCTAAGTTTTGGACTAAATTTGAAGTTTCGGAAAACGGACCTAAAGTGGCTCCCCGCTTAGGGAATCCGCCGGATTATCAACACCTCCCTTGTCAGCCAAACTCCCCCATTTCCCCCCGGTTCCCAACTCTTCAACCTCATCAATAATTTCCACAAACAAAAAGACTAACCGACCTTGGGGCAGTATGTTAAAGTAGTGTAGAAAAATCTGATTCAGTAATGAGTTTTGCTATTTGCTCCAGAATTGCCCCCGGATCAATCCGAATCGGCTTCGTCGGCAGGTACTTCTGATGAAACTGAATCCCTTTAAACTTTTGGAGGCTTCCCATGTCGATTTATGTAGGCAATCTATCCTACGATGTCACCGAACAAGACCTAAACAGCGTTTTCGCTGAATATGGAACGGTGAAACGAGTTAACCTTCCCACGGACCGCGAAACGGGGCGTCCACGAGGCTTTGGTTTTGTTGAAATGGACACCGATGCAGAAGAAACCGCGGCCATTGAAGCGCTTGATGGCGCTGAGTGGATGGGTCGAGATCTGAAGGTAAACAAAGCAAAACCCCGCGATGACAAACGCGGCGGCGGTGGCGGCGGCGGCGGTGGCGGTGGTAACCGCGGACGCGGCGGTTACGGCGGCGGCGGCGGCGGCGGCGGTTACAGATAATTCTCGGGATCCTAATCAATAGCAGGATAGAGGTGTCTGAGAATAAGCTGGCATCATTTCGCCAGGACATCTCCTCATCTGCATACTTTGATATTAGAAACTCACCCTGGCGTGCGGGCTATCATTAACCCTGTTAGGGCCTAATACAGATAGGCCGCAATTTTTGCTGGCCTCAAGTAAAATAAGAACTGTAAAGTTCTGACTTGAGGCTATCTCATAGCCAATGGACCTCTAGTAAAAGGAGTAGGAATGACCCAAGTTTTAGTCGGAGAAAGCGAAGGCATTGAATCAGCCTTACGTCGTTTTAAACGGCAAGTCTCACGAGCGGGGATCCTCGCCGATGTAAAGTGCCGTCGCCATTTTGAAACCCCGCAGGAAAAGCGTAAACGCAAGGCAAGCGCTGCGCGACGCAAGAGACGTTATCCTTAATTAAAACGGCAGTCGCCGTATATGTACTTTTGGTTGGTGTTGGCCGTCCACACTTGCTAGTCCTTCCGGAAATATCCAGGCGCTATTAAGCGCAAGGCTGGCTGTGGGCGGCTTTCTTCCCGTTTACAGACCTCGAATTTTGATCCGGTGACTGACATCCCGGGAAAAAAAGGGTGGGATTTTACCCGACTAACTTAGGGCAAAATAAGGAGAAATCAGGGCTATCATCTTTTCATATTTTCTGTCTTATAACTCTTTAACAAATCTGATGAATACTGATGAACTTCTCAATCGCTACAGAGAAGGAGAACGAGATTTTACAGGGGTAGATCTCCGACATTGTTATCTCTATCGTGCTCATTTACCCGAAATAAACTTAGCCGGTGCTAACCTCACAGATGCGAATTTGGGTCGGGCTAATCTCAACGGAGCCAATCTGAGTAGAGCAAATTTAACGGATGCTAAATTGACCGCAACGCTCTTGAAAAAAGCCAATCTCAGCGATGCCTTGCTGTGCCGTGCCAATCTGATGTTTGCTCAACTCGGACAAGCGGATTTAAACCGCGTCGATTTACAAGGGGCCAGCTTGTGGAAAGCTAGCCTGAGTAAGGCAGACTTGATGAATGCCAATATGCCACTGACGGATTGTTCCGGTGCTGATCTCGTCAGCACGAGCTTTGTGGGCGCGAATTTGGAAAAAGCGGACCTGAGCAGTGCGAACCTGATCGCGTCTGATTTTGGGGGGGCTAATTTAACCGATGCAAATTTGATTGGGGCGAACCTGTGGAACAGCAATCTCAATGGTGCTAATCTACACAATACTATTCTTCCAGACGGACATCAACATTTTTAAAGGGCCTAGGTTCAGTCCATCGATCGCCCTTGTGTCAGGATTCCCCCATCAATTAAAAGCGGGCGCAATCTCCCTAATGCGATCGCAGGTCCCGCAAATGCCTAAGATAGAGGAGATTTGGGGATCGGTTGGCGTGCAAAACCAGCCTGTACTTCTTCTACTGACCCCAATTCACTACTTGATCTGATCAGCTTGCTCGATCGCCCGAAAGAGCAGCCCCCAAAAATTATGGAGTCTGTGGGAGTCAACGGCATGACCGCGAAAATCATCTTGTATAAATCCCTAGAAGCCCTAGTCTTTTTGCTAGGAGCGGCTTCTGCCCTTTTTATAACGCGCATCCCCGCTTGGGGACAAGAGGCAGAAATAACCCCTGTGAATCTTCAATTCCTCTATCCTCCCGCAGCGGATTCGTTGCTACAGGGAACAACCTCCCTTAACAACCCCCCATCCAATTCTGCGGAGGGTTTAAAAGGCGAGGGCCTAGAACAGGGTATTTCCCAACAAAGGCAAAACCCGCCGACTCAACCTCAGCGTCCAGAACTAGAAACGATTCAAGAAGAACTGGATGATGACCCGGATTTTGCTGTGGTTCCTCTCCCGCGCTATAGCTCAATTAAAGGAATTCATGGCACCGTTGACTTTATCTTGACCAACATCGGGGAAAATAACCATACCCTCGATCTGCGCCTCGAAGGCGGTGAAAGCACCATTGGGGGAACGTTACGCTATACCGACCCTTGGCAAGAGTCGGGACCTCTAGATCCGGGCTATCAAGTCCGCTTATATAATACCCGATCGCCCGAATCCCAGTTCCTCAACGGCGAGCGCGAAGTCAATTTGATTCATGATCACGAGGCTTGGGTCGATCGCCTAGGCGGAAGTTTCTCCCTTTATCAACCCGTCACCCCCACCGGCATCGTTGTCTCAGCCGGAGCCAGCTACCAGCGGGTAGCCATTCGCAACTCAGCTTTTACCAGTCAGCTCTTTAGCAGCGATCGCCTAGGCAATCCCCTAACCTTTAGCGAGGAAGGTCTAGATACCCTCGTTACCCTCAATCTCGGTCTATTCCAGGATCGACGGGACAGTGACGAATGGCCCACCCGAGGTTATCGCTTTCAACTCGCCACCGAGCAATCCATCCCCGTTGGCAGCGCCGATATCCTATTTAACCGCTTGAGTGCCAGTTTTACCCAATTCGTCCCCTTTCAGGACCAAACCTTTGTCTTTAACCTTCAAGGAGGAACCATCATCGGTGATGTCCCCCCCTATCAAGCCTTTAATCTGGGCGGCAGTGACTCCGTGCGTGGCTATCAAGACGGAGAAATCGGGACCGGGCAAAGTTATATTCAAGGCACGGTAGAATATCGCTTTCCCCTACTCGAAGACTTAAATATTCCTTATTCCTCAGACTTAGGCGGAACCGTTTTTGCCGATTTTGCTAGCGACCTCGGTTCTGGGGATGAGGTACATGGCGAACCGGGGTCCGTGCGGAATAAACCGGGTAATGGGTTTGGCTTAGGTCTCGGCGTCCGGCTGCTTACGGATTTTGGCCCCGTGCGGCTGGAATTTGCAGTCAGTGATCAGCGGGATGTCAGCGCCATCTTTAAGATTGGGGAACGCTTCTAAAGCCCGAGTTCTCACCCTCACTTACACAAATCCTCACGGCTCAATTTACCGATCGCCATCACCCTAACATGGATATTCATGAACTGCTAACCCGATACGCTCAAGGAGAGAGACTCTTTTCCAAAGTCAATTTATGTGAGGCGCACCTAAGCGGCACGAATCTCAGCCGAGGGATTTTTCGCGATGCCACCTTACAGGAAATTAATCTTAGTTCCGCTTATCTCAGACGGACGGATTTTCGCGGTGCGGACTTGAAGGGAGCAGACCTCCGAGGGTCCTATCTGAAAGGGTCTGACCTCCGAGGTGCAGATTTGAGATGGGCGGATATGGGAGCAACGGACATTTCTGATGCCCTCTACAACAGCCAGACTCAATTTCCCCTAGGGGTTGATCCCAAAGCCAGAAATGCTTATGAGATCGCCCCAAAGGCGGATTTATCCCTCGCTTATCTTTACAAAGCTGATTTGCGCTGGACGAAGCTCACCGATGCCAACCTCTCCCAAGCCTATCTATACCGAGCGGATCTGCGTTCTGCGGACCTGCGGGGAACTGATTTAAGTGAGGCTAACCTTCGGGCTGCGTTGTGTGATGGGGACACCTGCTTTCCCGAAGGGTTTGATGCTAATAGTGCCGGTGTTTATTGGATCGGCCCTCACGTTTTCCTCCCGGATGCCCTCCTGTGCGGGGCGAGACTCAGCGGGGTAGACTTCAGTGGAGCCGATTTGAGCGGTGCTGACTTGACGCGTGCGGACCTCTCTCGTGCCAATTTGGAGAATGCCAACCTCAGTGGCGCTAATTTGACAGCAGCCAATTTGCTCGGGTCCAATTTACTGGGTGCCCAAGTGACTGATGCGGAATTTGCTAACGCCGATTTACGCGGCGCGATCGCCCCCGATGGTACCCCAACCGCCAACTTAGCCCGCGATCGGGTTTAAAAATTAAGAGACTTGAGATCAGGCATCTCAAGTCTCTTAATTCTCACAATTTCGCACTCACCCTTAAAATTTACTTAAAATTTAGAAATTCTAAACCCTTGTGGCAGATTTGCACCGTCTAATTGTGCCTGCTGTAGATTAGAATTTTTTACCTGAGCACCGGATAAATCCGACGCCATCAGGTTCGCCCCCATCAGGTTAGCATCCGTGAGGTTGGCATCTCGTAAGTTAATTCCGGCGATATCAAAGGGATACGCTTGACCATCCTGAAGACTGAACTGAAGATCGTTGCCGACAGACTGCTGCGTATTGTAAAGATTGGCCCCCACCAGTTCGGCACTCTCTAGGTTGGCACCGACTAAGTTAGCCCATTGTAAATTGGCATTCGTTAAATTTGCAATTACCATTCCTGCCAAGGTGAGGTTAGCACGGGATAAGTCTACATTTTCCAAATTTGCCCCATGGAGTCTCGCGGCCATCAAACTCGCACCGCGTAATTTCGCATCCATTAGCTGAGCATTGACGAGGTCCGCTTCATTCAGATTAGCTCCCTCTAAGTTGCTGCCGTTGAGGTTCGCGCGCTCTAGGTTCGCCCCTCGTAAGTTTTGCCCTGCTAAATTAACTCCACTGAGGTCACATCCGGGACACTCGTTGGTTTCCAGTAACTGTTTCACGTCTTCTGGGTTAGACGCTAATGCCGGTGCTGTCATAGTCGCCGCCATCGTGGTTGTGATTGTCCAGGCGGCGATCGCAAATATCCCTGATTTCATGCTGCTCATACATTCCCCATCACCTCTCCTCATGCCTCCTAATTATCCGGCATTATGAATAATTTCGCCGTGATTCTTATCGAACACTCAATGCGATCGCGATCGGTGCTCTAAGGCGATCGATATCACCTTTAATCCTCACCCTAAACCGATTGCCACACACTAAGTACATTAACTCATTGACAAATTCTCACTAGCCACCTTCTAAAAATCCCCCCTGAATCAGGAGGGATAACCTCTGTGGAGACCAGAAATGGGGCGTCTCTACAGACTTCAGCCATCAGCCATCATCCATGGTTTAAAATCGATTCAAACGTGGCCCGTAAGGAACTCACATCCGCCACCCGAGCCACTAGCAAATTATGATCCCCCGCATCTTCTAAACGCCCTTTCCAATAACCAATTTTATCGGGGTTATGAAGCCAAAAGTTGATCACGGTTTGCACCACTCCATCTAAATCCCACTCCTTAGCGGGAGAAACGGTTTGCACGGAATCAATAAACGCATCAAGAGTGCATTTTTGAGTACCGAGATATTCCACACCTACCCTAGAATCAGCAATAACTGTCTCCTGTTGTTGATTAAAAAAGTATAAAATTGGGGAGACCCCTAAAAGGTCGAAGGTGTATTTCATCTCAACATTCTCCTTCGTTCTATTTGTGTTTTAATATCTTTTTGATACCAGACTTTGGAGGAACCAATCGTTATCTGTGTTACCAGAATAACCCGAATTGTAAAAGTTTGGAGGGAATTTAACAAATCTATTCCCCGGGAGTGAGATTGCCCCAATATTTGTTAGCACTCTAACTGGGAGAGTGCTAATAAATGAACCTTTAAAAAGCCCCAGGACTGCCTGATCGCTCCCTAAATTTGATACTCTAAATAGAACATTTATTTAACCCTTTGTTCCGGATGAATGCGATCGCAGAATTGACAGGTGAGTTAGCCGCCATTGGTGCTGCATTGTTGTGGGCAGTCGCCTCCGTCGTTTACGGTTACCTAGGGCAGAAAATTCCCCCAATGCTGCTCAATTTAAGTAAAGGAATCGTCGCGATCGCCCTGCTGATCCTCACCCTGATCCTGCGAGACCTAATTTTGCCGGGGATGAATCTCACCCTCGCCCAACCCCTCCCAGACTTCAATCATTTAGCCGGACCCTTCTTCCTGTTACTACTCAGTGGGGCAGTGGGCATTAGTTTCGGGGATACGGTTTTTTTTGCCGCCCTGAATCAACTCGGTGCAAGGCGAACTCTTTTAATTCAAACCTTGGCACCGCCTCTGACTGCCTTACTCGCCATCCTATTTTTAGAGGAACAACTCCCCCTCATTGCCTGGGGTGGGATGATCATCACCATTATTGGGGTTGCTTGGACCATTGCCGAACGCGTTACTATCTCTAACACCACCCCGCCTCACGTCCAGGGCGTCAGTTTGGGATTGTTGGCGGCCCTAGCCCAGGCAAGCGGGGCGGTTCTCTCTCGCGCTGCCCTCGCCCAAACAGAGATTGACCCGTTATGGAGTACCTTGATGCGCTTGTTGGCCGGAGTCTCTATCTTGCTGCTAGGGATCTTGTGGAAACAGGGCCGTAGTTTTCTCCATCAGTTGTGGTCTAAACGCCTATTTGCGATCGTTATCGTCACCGCATTTTTTAGCACCTATCTCGGGATTTGGTTATCGCAAATTTCTCTGAAGTTTGCACCCGCAGGCATTGCCCAAACCCTAAGTGCAACCAGTCCCATCTTTGTTTTACCCATCGCGCTCGCCATTGGGGAAGTAGTCAGCCTTCGGGCAATTCTCGGGGCAGTTGTCTGTTTATTAGGAATTGCCCTCTTATTCCTCTGGCGCTAATCTCACGATATCCCTAAAAAACGCGACTTTATTTTTCTGAAACCCCTAGACTTTTTCGTTTTTTTATGATAAGATAAAGTTGATAAGGAAGAACTATCTTTTAACCTTTAATTTAACACAGATTCCCATTATATAATAATATCAAAAATTGTCAAATTTGTTGCAGAAACAACAACTCTATTTTGTAGCGTACTCACCCGTTTTTTAGCGGGAAAACGGGTGATCGCACTTAGCGTTTGAACGCCAGAGAGAGTCCATCGGCGATCGGAACTACACTCAACGAGATCCGTTCATCTTGGGCTAACTTAGCATTCACAGCTCTAATCGCTTCAGTATTGGGATCATCAACCGTAGGGTCAGCGACTTGACCCCCCCACAACACATTATCAATAGCAATTAAACCCCCGGTGCGAACCAGTTGCAGACAGCGTTCGTAATAATGACCGTAGTTTTCCTTATCCGCATCAATAAAGGCAAAATCAAACGTACCCGCCTCGCCAGATTCCAGGAGGCGATCGAGGGTATCCAATGCAGGTGCAATCCGCAAATCAATCTTATCCGCCACTCCTGCCGCCTGCCAATAAGGGCGTGCGATTGCCGTATAATCTGCGCTAATATCACAAGCGACAATTCTACCCTGTTCCGGGAGAGCCAACGCCACCGCTAAGGCGCTGTAGCCGGTAAAAACGCCGACTTCCAGGGTTTTGGTGGCCCCGAGTAATTGCACCAACAGGGCCATAAATTGGCCTTGTTCCGGTGCGATCTGCATTCGAGAAAGAGGATGAGAGGCGGTTTCCTCTCGTAAAGAGCGCATAACTTCAGGTTCACGCCCACAAATCGAGAGGAAATACTCGTGGAGGCGATCGTCTAATCCTAACGTTTTGTTAGACATAGTTGAGTAGGGTTAAGGGTAGAGGGTGATAACAGGAATAGATCTATAGTAGATAGTAAAAGGGGAAGTTAACATGAGTAGCATCCAAATTAAACCAATTTTAAGAGCGATCGCGCTGACCCTTTTAATTGGGTTGTTGAGTAGCTGTAGTATTAATTTAAGTGTGACGGGATTTCAGCCGACGCGAGAGGTTATCCAACGGGCGATCGCCCTACAACTGAGTCAAAACCAGGAAGAACTTCGACAGCATCTTAGTCAGCATGGGCAATCCGGGAATCCTATGCCCAACTATGAAGTGAATCGGGTGGAGATTTGGGAACAAGACCCTTTGAAAATTAACGGACTGCTGACTTATCATATCCAAGGCATTTATAACTTAACTATTCAACTCCCCGAAAAACGGGTCACCGATCGCAAAAATAACTTTGACCTGTATTTGCAACGGCAACAAGAGGGGAAAACTTGGCGGGTAGCGAAACCGATAGCTACGGAAGAAAAGGAGCAGCAAACTTGGGCAACTTATTTAATTAAGCCGCCCGGTTATATGTGATAGTGAATCCCGCTTTAAAAGTCTAATTGACCCCATAGCCGGGGTCGGGAGCTTTGTTCCTGTAGGCGCACCCGCCGGGGTTTCGGCGATCGCTAATACCGACCCGCAAGCCCTAAGAAAAATCCCAGACCCACTCACATAAATTCCAGTGAAATTGAAGTTGTGCCGGGTCCGGTCGAAATTCCGGCACAGTCGCCTGACGAAGGAGTTTCCCGTGGTATTCGGCGTAACTGGTTTCCCGTAATCGGGGAGCAAACAGTATGGTCATTGATTGGGGTTCGATCGCCAACAAATGCAGATCAAAGAGAGTATGAATATCTGCTCGCAACAATAAGCCGGATGAGGGATGAGTGGAAGAAAGGGCAGCCTTGAAGTTGAGATAAACCGCTTCTAAAACAGGTTCTACATTACAATCCGTGATGGCGCAACAGCCCTCATACGCAGCAAATAGGTTTTGCCGTAATTCTCCAGGGCCGCGCCGGTGAGAAATCGCAATACTCGCACTGTTAAAATGCCTGAGTTTACCCACAGGGAGTCCCAATTCTGGCCCAGAATCAGCCTGGGGGCCGGGGAGGGAGACCCTCGTTCCATTCTCCCGTGGTAAAGGAGGGATGACAAATTCTAAGGGTTCTGGAGTCGGAGCAATTGCAGCATCCGGGGGGTTCAAAGGCGATCTCCTTGCCTTTGAGGAAGACAAGGGTTCCAGTGAACCTGTAACAGGACCTCTCGACGAAGCTGGGGGAGCATTTGGGGAGTAACCATTGGCGAAAAGCAAGAGGTCTTTCTTCGTCTGATTTGCCCCGGGTTCAACCGGGGAAGTCGGAGCGATTTCCGGGGGCTGTCGCATTTGGGGGATCGACCCATTCGGCAGTAGCGCTTGCTCTAAACTGTTCCCATTCGGCAACCTTGCCCCCTTCAGGTTTGCTCCCTTCAGAGAAACCCCCTGCATATTCTCGATCGCAGGCATTTGAGCCTCGCTCAGATTGGCCCCCTCGAAACTGGTGCTAAACAATTTAGCATCCGTCAAATTAGCCCGTTGTAGAGACGCTTGGTTGAGATTAGTCCGGGTTAAATTAGCTCCAATCAGGTTCGCCCGTTCCAGAGTTGCCCCTTGAAGATTGGCCCCTTCCAAATTGGCTCCCGTAAGATTTGCCCCGGTGAGGTTTGCTTCTTGCAGCTTCCCCCGTTGAATATCGGCATCGGATAAATCTGCATCCTGGAGCATTGCTACCCGCAAATCCGCCCCATTCAGGTTAGCTTTGTCCAGATTGGCATCCTGAAACTTTGCCAACCGGAGACAAGCCTCTCGCAGATTGGCAAACGAGAGATTGCACTTAATCAGGGTTGCCCCTTGAAGATTCGCTTCACTCAAATCCGCCCATTGCAAACAAGCCCCTTTCAGGTTGGCGTCTTTCAGGGTCGCTTTGTGCAGAACTGCATCAGAGAGATTTGCTTTTTGAAGGTCCGCCCAAGACAAATTGGCCCCTTGGAGATTCGCCCCTTGGAGTTCGCCCCAGCGAATGTAAGCTCCCTGGAGGTCGGCTTCTTGTAAATTAATTCGCTTGAATTCTACACCGCTGAAATCCGCATTTTTAAAGTTTCTGCGCCCCTCGGCATAAAAGCGGATGACATCTTTTAAGCTGATTTTATCCCCCATATCCCCAGTCCCCCTTCTTCGTTCTTATTATGAATTGTTTTTAAGAAAATATTCAGGAACTACCCCGAGTGGTGGGACAAGATGGGGATTTGACCCAGGACGTAGGGTGGGTAATGTCCACCCTACTTGGCGACTTGGCACGGATTTTATTCGGGGGAGTTCCCTTACAATAATCCAGAGGATTCATACAGCCGTCGCAATAGGGCCAAAATTTTCTGACCATATTGGAGATCTGCTGCCCAGCGACCACTGAGTTGTTCCAGTAAAGGGGCAATGCCACGGGCGACAAAGCGAAAGCGCGGATCAACCTGTTCCATGACGAGGGGTTCGATGCTGGCGTAGGCTTTCAAATGTTGGATATGGGCGCGGACCCCAATCCGAGCGCTGGGAAAAGAAGCGGCAGTATTGCCTCCACCTACCGAACCCAACCCAGCAAAATTGTTTTGAATGGGTTGGATTTCACCATTAAAGCGTAGAAAATTAGTTTCCAAACACATTTGACAGAAGGCGATATCGTAATTGATGCCTTCGATCGCCGCTTCTTCTCGGTACAGTTTGGGAAGGTCAGGAAACTGGACGATCGCCTGGGGATTGTTGCCTTTTAGAAAGACAATCAGTTGGACTTCTGAGGTGTTTCCATGTCCGACAATGCGATCGAGAAAGCCCGGACAAATTTGCAAAATTGAGCGCAACATAACCGTGCGCGTCGCCCCATCCCATGAGACCGAGATATCATGTTCCCGTAACTCAATTCCTCGGACATATACAATATTCCGATAGGTCACCCGACGAACGGCTGCATTCGTAGATAGATTGACTTTAAAGCTATCCACGACATCAATGGGAATATAAGCGTTGCCATTAATGATGATGCCCTGTTCTCCATAGATTTGTCCATTAATAGTGATATTAATGGGGGGATAGGTGGTTGGGACCGGGCTGCTAGAAGCCGGAGGCACGGGGTCTGGAAGAGGCGTACCCCCAGCCCAAGCTAGCAGACCCTCGGCTATGCCAATGGCGAAGTCCCGACGACGATTTTGCAGTAAAGAGCGGTCATCCGGGTTGGTCAGATAGCAGACCTCCATCAGCAGGGAAGGGAGAATCACCCAACGATTGAAGGCCAGAGTGCCCAAGCTCGTAGCCGTATCGGGTTTGGCTCCTCGGTTGGGAAGTTGAGGGACCCGTCGCAGTAAACCGAGGAGCAGTTGTTCGGCATTTTTCTGACGTTGGTCATTCTGGGCGATATAGTAGACGCTTGCTCCACGGCCCGTGGGGTTGGCAAATGCATTGGCATGGATTTCCAGGGCCACATCCCCGCTACGGGCGCGGGTATTAATCCAGGAGATTGACTGACTCATGCTCAGGTTATCGGGAACGGATAAGACTTCTATTGATGAGCGCGATCGCAACTCGGTCACGATTAAATCCCGTAGCAGGATCATTTCCTGAGCTTCCGTTGTCCCCCCAGCAACTGTCCCCGGATCCCGTACGCCATTCTCATAACCCCCGTGACCCGCTGAAATAAAAATTCTGCTCATATTTCTGGTTTAATTTTGTGCACCTGTTTCCATCTATCTTCATCACCTCCGGTCACCAATCGGTGATACTCGCCCTATCAAAGCTAGGGAATATTTGTTGAGGAGAGAATTAGGGGTCCCCAGAGCGCCATGGCCTCCAGTTTTCCCTGGGCTTTGTTTGGGTAGGGGCATCCCGAATAGAATAATAAATTGCAGCGAAATCACGGATGCCATTGGGGTTCTCCAGCGTGTAACCTGGAGCAAAAGGACTCAGCCGCACCGACGGGCGTGCCGTAGAAACCATCCTTCTGTGTTTAAAACAAGCAGAGTCGCCCTGTCATTGCTGAATGAAATGGGAACTCCGTTTGTAGATCCGGGAGTAACAGTTTAGAGACTTAAAGGCAGTCGATCGAGTCCAGGAACGATTCCGAAAACCCTCGCTAAATGCAGCCTAGGGCAAACTGGCCTGGGGAAATCATGGCCCCGAACCCACTCAAACTGTGCCTGTTGGATCTCGTCACCCGGAGAAGTATTGCAAACATGGCTAAGTCTTTTACTATAGACTTGAGTTCACCCGTTCGGAGGCCCGAACCCCCGGCTCGATTCATGGAAGAGTTCCACCCCGCTGATTTAGGGAGACAAATGGCCCAAATCCTCCTGAGGCAGACCCAGAGCGGGACTCTGTTGCGCGATATGCTGGAGTGGGTGGGTTCGCTCTTCCCTGCCGATTGTTACCTGATTGTGGTCCAAAACCCCCAACACCAGAGCGTACAGAAGACCCACATTTGGCAATCGGAAACCTCAGAGGCCCCGTTTCTGCCCGAGGAATTGGCAACGATCCAAGGACTGAATTGGGTAGAAATCCTAAAAGGTGCAAACCTGATGGTAATTTCTAATCCCCAGACTGGGGGAAAGAAGGTCCCCGGGGGCGAGGTTTGGGCCGATATGCCGGTGAGGGAAGTCTTAGGGATCTCTACCCGATTTCAGGAGAAGATTAACGGGGCCATTGTCGTGATGCGGGGATTTCTACGAGGGGGGGAGGGAAAGGCCGGTCCAGTCCAGATGACGCAATCCCCGGGGTCCCGTTGGACTGCTTTAGAAATGATTAACCTAACTGCCGTATCAGAACAAGTGGCGATCGCGCTCAATCAAGTTATGGAGACTCACGAAATCGGGTCCTTGCAACAGCAGGTTCGCCATCAAGAAAAATATCAAACTCTAATCCACGAGCTCACGATCTCAATTCATCGGGGGGCCGATATTGAACGAATACTTCAGATGGCAATCAATAATCTGGCGGAAACGTTGCAAGTTGATCGCGGTCGCATCCTCTTGTTAAAATATGCCGACCCCCTTTTTAAAACCCGATTCCAGAACAGCAACCGGCTCGCAGCTTCCCGGGACGGGGATTCAGACAGGCCCCCAGACCTAACAGCGGCCCAGCGCCTTCCCAAAGCTAAAGTAACCGTCGTCTCCGAAAGCATCCCCCATTCTGAGGGGAATTTGGAGTCCTTACCTCCCCTGTGCGACTCCCAGTCCGCCGGCACAAAGGGCGATCGCTCTTTTTGGTTGTCCGAATGTTACTGGTGTCAGCAAGCCTTTTTATCCGCCCCCAATTCCCTGGCGATCGCCGATCGCCGTGCCCTCCTCGCTCTCAATCCGGATATCGGCACCTCCCCTATCTTCACCCCGGAAACCATGCCCGCGCTGCTTACCTTTCCCTTAGTCGGGATTAGCAGTGCTGGATCCGGTCCCGGCACGGTTTTAGGCTTTATCGTCTTAGAACACAGTGCACCGCGTCTGTGGCAAGTAGAAGAACTTCGGCTGGTAGAATTAATCGCCGCGCAACTGAGTACCGCTATCCTCCACAGCCAAACCATGCAGCAAGTGCAGGCATTGGTAGAAGAACGCACCGCTCAATTACAGCGCTCTTTGGACGTTCAAGCCAAACTCTACGAAAAAACCCGGCAGCAAATTGACCAACTGCGCCAGTTAAACCAACTCAAGGATGAATTCCTGACCACCCTCTCCCACGAACTTAATACCCCACTTACGAGCATGAAAGTCGCGATCCAGATGTTGCGACAGCCTGGAATTACCCTCGATCGCCAAACCCGCTACCTGGACATCTTAGAGTCCGAATGGCGCAGAGAAAGCAATTTAGTCCGAGATTTGCTGAAACTTCAGGAGTATGAGTCCAATCAAGCCTCGATTCACGTTCAAACCCTGGATTTAAAAATCGTCCTCAACGAAATCGCCAATTCGTTCCAGAATAAATTTGAAGAAAAGGGATTAAACCTGTGCTTAGAACTGCCGAAACGTACCCCTAAAGCGGCGGGTAAAAAGTTTTTTAAACTCAACACCGACGCGGAAAGTTTTGATCGCATCCTCCACGAACTGCTTACCAATGCCAGAAAATATTCCGACCCTGGCACCACAGTTTATTTAAAAGCTACTCATCAAATTGATTTACAACAAAACCAAGTAATCGTGACGTTAACCAATACGGGTGGGGGAATCTCTCCTGAGGACCTCCCCCATATTTTTGAAAAGTTTCGTCGGGGTCAAGGGGTCACCCAACAAGCGATCGGCGGTACGGGCTTAGGATTGGCCTTGGTCAAGTGTTTGGTGCAGCATCTCAATGGCTCGATTACCGTCTCCAGCCAACCTATAAAAAACTCGACAGCATGGGAAACCTGTTTCACCTTGACCTTACCTCAACTGGTTGACAGTTCCCTCGGCTAATTATCGCGGGCGTCCTGGCCCTGGGGGAATCGCCGCCTCACTCTGACCCAGACACAGGGGCGGGGATTGCCGGCTTTCATGGGGGCGATCGCGCTTGACAACCTCCACCGGCGATGGAGCTCCCCAGTTTAAATCCCCCGAGACCTTTTCATGTTTAAATAAAAGGTAGTAGCTTGGGCGATCGCCATCCGATGGCCTCGATCGTACAATTTGAGGGAAAGAACTTGTCGCTTGTTCGGGGTGAATTCACATCAATTGACCGAAAAATGGTGGTAAAGACGGCTCCGAAACCACTACGTTGGCAACGCTCTAACTATTCTTTGTTAGGACGTCAGCTAGATATTTTTAGCTCCGCTGCTCAGTTTATGTTCTATCTGTGGTGGGATGACAAAGTGGCTCGCAAGGCCCCCCACCACCGCTATCGTCGCGCTGAATGGCTCGTCGGAACCCTCCTCGATTTAGGCCCGACGTTTATTAAAATTGGTCAGGCACTCTCTACGCGCGCTGATATTCTCCCCAAGGAGTACGTTAAGGCATTGGCGACCTTGCAGGATCAAGTCCCCGAATTTGGTTCAGCCCAGGCGATCGCGGTGATCGAATCAGAACTCGGCACCCCGCTTTACTCCCTCTTTCGCGATTTTGATGAATTCCCCATCGCCGCAGCAAGTCTCGGACAAGTCCACAAAGCCCGTCTCCATACCGGGGAAGATGTGGTCATTAAAGTTCAGCGTCCCGGTTTAGAAAAATTATTTGAACTCGATTTTCGAGCGCTGCAAGACTTGGTAAAAATTTGCAATCGCTTTTTACCCTGGACTCGCAAATACGAATTACAAGAAATCTATCAGGAATTTGTTAATTTTCTTTCTCAAGAAATCGATTATGTTCAAGAAGGAAAAAATGCCGACCGTTTCCGAGAAAACTTTCATGATTACCCCAATATTCTCGTTCCTAAAATCTATTGGCGCTACACGAAATGCAAGGTTTTGGCAATGGAATACTTACCGGGTATTAAAATTAACGATCGCCAGACTTTAGAATCCTGCGGCATTGATGTTAAACAAGTCAACGTCCTCGGGATTTGCTGTTATCTCAAACAATTGTTAGAAGATGGCTTCTTTCAGGCCGACCCCCATCCGGGAAATATGGCAGTCAATCGCGAAGGAAGCCTGATTTTTTACGATTTTGGGATGATGGCGGAACTCAAATCTATGGCAAAGGACCGGATGATCCGCACCTTCTTCGCCGTGTTGAGAAAAGATACAGAAGCGGTTCTAGCGAGCTTAATTGAGATGGGCTTAGTTGTCCCGGTTCCGGATATGAAACCCGTGCGCCGGATGATTACCTTTTTGTTAGAAAATTTCACAGAAAAGCCGCTGGAAATTAAGGCATTACGGGAACTGCGAAGCGAATTATATGCAATGTTTCAGCAGCAACCCTTTCGCTTACCGGCACAAATGACGTTTATTCTCAAATCCCTGACCACTCTGGATGGGATTGCGCGCACTTTAGACCCCCAATACAATCCCGTTGCCTGTGCCAAACCCTTTATTAGGCGGGTGACAACAGGGCGGGGTAAAACCAGTCTCCTCAGCGGACTAACTCAACAGGCGCGAGAGTTTGTCAAATATCGATTGCAGCAACCCCGGCAAGGGGAAATCATCCGCCGGATGGAACAACGAATTGAACGGGGTGAGTTGGAATTTCGGGTGCGGTCCGTAGAAAGCGATCGCCTCCTCAAACGCATGAATTTAGGCATTAAAAGTTTGATTTATGCCTGCGTCAGTGGATTTTTCTTAATCGCCGGTGCAGTTCTATTGGTGGGGACCTATCACGGCGGGGCGATCGCCTTCTTTACCCTGTCCGGTTTGACCTGTTTAATCTTCCTGCGCTCTTTGCTAAATCTATCCGTTCAGGAAAAGTTTGATAACCTGTCAGAATAATCTCGGTTATTGCGGGTGTTTTTTCTGGCTGCGCCTAGGAGATCAGGCCCCGGGCTTGCGGTGAGGCAGTCCAACTTCGGCTATGAAGCCATCGGATTGGCCCTAACCAATTTGTCCGATTCCGTTAGGGTCGCCCTATAAAAAATGGGATAATATAGGTTTAACAAAGAGGCAGGGAAGTTTCTAGCTCCTGCCAGAAGTGCAGTCGGGTGCTTTTCATAAACTGAGTCGGTGGGTCTTATCATAAAATATCCGGTTTTTTGGTTATTTTAGTTACAAATGGGGTGTCTGTTTATTCGTCCGCTTAATTGGAACTCCCCCTTAAACCTTTGGGGAACCTTTCGGGTTGAAAGTGAGAAAATTCGGGGAGTCTCCTCAACTATTAGTAACCTATAAGGGAAACCAACGGCGATCGCCATGATTCCAGGCTATGAAATTCTCCACTTAATTTACGAAAGTCACAACTCGGTTGTTTATCGAGGGTTTCGCTTGGCGGATAACCAGCCGGTTATCCTTAAAGTTCTCAAACAGGACTATCCGTCACCGGAAGAACTCCGGCGATACCAACAAGAATATGAAATTACCCACCATCTGAAATTAGAGGGAGTGGGAATCTCACTTGAATTAAAAACGGTGCAAAATGCCCCGGTGATTATCTTCGAGGATTTTGGGGGGGAATCTCTCTCCCAATGGAAAGGCGATCGCCCGTTAACTTTAGAGGAATTTCTCAGCATTGGGATTCAAATTACTGAATGTTTAAGCCAGATTCATGCCGCCCATATCATTCATAAAGATATTAACCCGGCTAATATTGTTTTAAACCCCGAAACCGGACAGCTTAAAATTATTGATTTTGGTATTTCTACTATTTTATCCCGGGAAAATCCTACCCTCAATAATCCCAACGTTTTAGAAGGAACTTTACCTTATATTTCTCCGGAACAAACGGGACGGATGAATCGGGCGATCGATTACCGAACAGACTTTTACTCTCTCGGCGTCACTTTTTATGGATTGCTTGCGGATCGGCTTCCCTTCGAGAGTGATGACCCCTTAGAATGGGTGCATTGTCACATTGCCAAACAGCCGATTCCCTTACCGGAAGTCAATCCCAAAATTCCCAAAATTTTAGGGGATATCGTCCTCAAACTCATGGCAAAAACTGCGGAGAACCGCTATCAAAGTGCTAGGGGATTAAAAGCCGATTTAGAAGTTTGCTTGGATCAGTTTAAAACTACCGGAATTATATCAGCGTTTACTCTAGGCAGTCAAGATATTTCTGATAAGTTTCATATTCCTCAAAAACTCTATGGCCGGGAAGCAGAAATTCAGACCTTAATCACGGCATTCGAGCGCGTTGCCGCTGGGGAAAAAAGTTCCGTGACTCGGGTAACTCGCCCTTACTCACCCCAGCAATTGTCCCCCAGTCAAATGATGCTGGTTTCCGGCTATTCGGGCATTGGTAAATCTGCCATTGTTCATGAAATTTATAAACCTCTTACTGAAAAAAAAGGATATTTTATCTCGGGTAAGTTCGACCAATATCAAAGAGATATTCCCTATAGCGCTTTTATTCAAGCCTTTACGGAATTAGTCGAACAATTACTAACGGAAAGTGAAACTCAACTTCAGGAATGGCGAGATAAAATATTATTCCAATTAGGAGCAAATACCTCGGTGATTATCGAGGCGATCGCCGTGGTGGAATTGATTGTTGGCAAACAGCCGCCATTACCCTTACTCCCCCCAGCAGAATCTCTAAATCGCTTTCGGTTGGGCTTTCAAAACTTTATTAGAATCTTTAGCAGTCCAGCCCATCCCCTGGCAATTTTTTTAGATGATTTGCAATGGGCCGATCGCCCTTCCCTAGACCTGATTCAACTGTTGATGAATGGGTCAGAAATGGGATTGTTTTTAATAGGGGCATATCGGGATAACGAAGTGACAGCGGCCCATCCCTTAATGCTCACCATCGCCAATATTCGGGAAAGCGGGGCGACGGTTAATGAGATTTTTTTAACGCCCCTAGAGTTACCCACAGTCCGTTGTCTGATTGCTGATACCCTCCATTGTTCCAGCGACTGCGCCCAACCCTTAGCGGAACTGGCGATCGCAAAAACCGGAGGTAATCCTTTTTTCCTGACTGAATTTTTGAAATCTCTCTATACCGAAGGACTCTTAGAATTTGACTACAATCGAGGCGGTTGGGAGTGGGATTTAGAACGGATTCAATCCCAGGGATTTAGCGAAAATGTCGTGGAATTGATGGCAAGCAAAATTCAAAAGCTCCCAGAAGAGGCACAAGAGGTTTTGAAACGGGCCGCTTGTATTGGTAATCAGTTCCCCTTAAAAACTTTAGCCCTAGTTTGTGAAAAATCTCCCCGAAAAACAGCTTCTTTGCTGTATTTGGCCGTATCGGAAGGGCTGGTATTACCCTTGAGTCCAATGGGGGATTGGGGAGTCGGGGTTGAAGAGTCAGAACAACCCGCTACCCCCTCATCAGTTCAAAGGTTTGGAAAACTTAACCTCCGAAAGTTACGGGGAGAATATAAATTTGTTCATGATCGCATTCAGCAAGCCGCCTATAGTTTAATTCCTGATGCCGACCAAGATGCCATTCATCAACAAGTCGGTTACTTGTTGCTGAACAATACAGCCCCCCAGGAACGGGAAGAAAAAATATTCGAGATTGTAAACGCTTTAAATAAAGGGCGACTGCTTATTTTGGAACCGTCCCAACGGGAGGAACTGGCCCGCTTAAATCTACTAGCCGGTCAAAAAGCGAAGGCATCAGCCGCCTATCAACCGGCTTTCAAGTATTTACAAACCGGATTAGAACTATTAGAGAAATCTCGGTGGCAGACTCAGTATGAACTGACCATTTCCCTGTATGTAGAAGCGGCAGAAGCCGCTTATCTGTGCGGGGAATTGATGCCAATGCAGCACTGGGTAAATGAGGTCCTCAACCGAGCTCAAACCCTGATGGATAAAGTCAAGGTTTATGAAATAAAAATTCAAGCGGGTAAATCCCAGAATCAATCCATTGAAGCCATTGCGACCGCTTTAGAGGTCCTGAAATTATTGGGAATAAAGTTTCCCAAAAAGCCCAATAAATTTCATGCCTTGCAGGCCCTTATTTACTCCAAATTGCTATTTAAGGGAAAACAGCCCCGGGATTTGCTAGACCTGCCACCCATGAGCGATCGCAATATCCAAGCAGCTATGCGAATTTTATCCAGTATAGCAGCAGCTGCGTATATTGCCTTTCCGGATCTTTCCCCTCTCTTGGGATTTAAACAGTTTGAGCTATCGGTTAAATATGGGAACACCTCGGAATCTCCCCACGCTTATGCTATTTACGGGACATTCTTGGGCGTCCTCCTCACCGATTTTGAAATTAGCCATCAATTGGGTGAAGTAGCACTTCATCTATTGCAGCAATTAAATGATAAAAAAAATAAAGCCAAGACGATTTACATTGTCAATTGCTTTTTAATGCACTGCAAGCTCCATATCCGGGAAACCTTAAAACCCTTACTTGATACCTACGCGATTGGGCTGGAAACTGGAGATTTACAATATGGACCTTATGGTATTTATGTCTATTCCATCCACTCCTACTTTATCGGAAAAGAACTGACTGAATTGGAACGAGAGATGGCAGTTTATAGCGCCGAGTTATTTAAGCTCAAGCAAGAAACCCCCTTACAAAAAATTGAACTGTATCGGCAAGTTGTTTTAAATTTAATGGGAAACTCTGAAAATCCATCGGTATTAAAAGGGGAAGCCTATGATGAAAAAACCATGCTGCCCATTCATCAAAAAGCTAATGATATTAATTGTTTGGGTTATCTGTATTTAAATAAATTAATTTTAGCTTATCTGTTCGACCAAAGCGATTGTCTCCTGGAATGGTCGGAACTAACTCAACAGTATTTATCTGGGGTCCGAGGCATGATTCTCGTGCCGATTTTCTATTTTTATGATTCATTAATTCAGTTAGCACAGCTAGGGGACTGCCTTTCTTCCAGTACAAGCAGCGACCGGGTTAAAACCAAGCAAATTTTAAAAAAAGTCACCACTAATCAAAAGAAACTCCAGAAAATTGCCGGCACTGCTCCCATGAATTATCGGCACAAATTTGACTTAGTAGAAGCTGAACGGTATCGAATCTTGGGAGAAGAACTTAAAGCAATAAACGCCTATGAAATTGCCATTGCTGGGGCCAAAGAACAGGACTATACCAATGAAGTAGCGCTCGCTTATGAACTAGCCGGCAAATTTTATCTAGCCAACCGGAGAGAATTAACGGCTAAAGCCTATTTACAAGAGTCCCGATATTGGTATCTGCGATGGGGGGCAACTCGCAAAGTTAAACAATTAGATGAAACCTATCCTCAGTTACTTCGGTCTCATCACCCCGTTGCAGTGGATTCTCAAAAGACGATTTCCAGTACCGGAAAAAGTTCGGGACATTTGCTAGACCTAGCCACTATTTTAAAAGCAACTAATGCCCTGGCCGGAGAAATTCTGCTCGATAACCTACTGGTTAAATTGATGAATGTCATTTTAGAAAATACCGGGGCGGAAAAAGGTTGTTTAGTTTTGAAAAATAAAGAAGAATTGCGGGTGGAAGCCTCGGGAGGCGTAGCCAGTGAACATATTACGGTCTTGCAATCCGTTCCCCTCGATCGCAGCCCGGATCTATCCTCTATGATTGTCAATTATGTAGCCCGGACTAAAGAGAGTGTCGTCTTAAATGATGCCACCCATGAAGGCAAATTTACGAATGATCCTTATATAGAAAAGACTCAACCGAAATCAATTTTATGCGTTCCTCTCATCGATCGCGGTCAATTGATCGGGATTGCTTATTTAGAAAATAATCTCGCCACCGATGCCTTTACTGCCGCCCGAGTAGAAGTTGTCAAACTACTCTCGGCACAAGCCGCCATTTCAATTGAAAATGCTAAATTATATGTTGAAGTCCGCGCCAGTGAAAGCCGGTTAACTCAATTTTTAGAAGCAATGCCCGTCGGAGTCGGTGCAGTTGATACCCAGGGTCAACCCCAATATGTGAACCGCATGGCCCAGGAATTACTGGGTCAAGGCGTTGCACCAAATGCCACTGCAGACGAAATCTCCGAAGTTTATCAATTGTATCGCGCCGGAACCCAGGAAATTTACCCTTCGGAGGAATTATCGGTGGTTCGGGCATTGCATGGGGAAAAAACCCACCTTGATGATATGGAAATCCATCAAGGAGAGAAGATTATCCCCATTGAAAGTCGCGGAACTCCCATTTATGATGAAAAGGGAAATATTCTCTATGCGATCGTCGCCTTTCAAGATATTACTGATCGCAAAACCGCTGAACGGGAACGGGAACGCCTACTAGCAGACTTGTCTCAACTGAATGCTGAATTAAAAAAAGCGCTGTTAGCCGAAGAAGCCTTAACCGAAGCAGCCCAACGATTTGTACCCAATCAGTTCCTCTCGTTTCTCGGATATGATAGCCTTGTAGATGTCAAAGTCGGGGATGCAGTTCAAAAAGAAATGTCCATTTTATTTACGGATATTCGCGACTTTACCACCCTATCCGAAACCTTGACCCCCGAACAAAATTTTAAATTTATTAACTCCTATCTCTCTCGGATGGAACCGGCGATTTTGGAGAATCAAGGGTTTATTGATAAGTTTATTGGCGATGCAATTATGGCTTTATTTGGGGGGGATGCAGATGATGCCGTAAAAGCCGGTTTGTCTATGTTAGAACGCCTGGAAGAATATAATCAACATCGCCAGACTTCCGGCTATCTTCCGATTCAAATTGGAGTAGGAATTAATACGGGAGATTTGATGTTGGGGACGGTGGGTGGAAAAAATCGGATGAATGGTACGGTAATTAGCGATGCGGTGAATTTAGCCTCTCGGGTAGAAAGTTTGACGAAAAATTATGGGGTATCATTGTTAATTACTCACCATACTTTTTTACGCTTAAAAAATCCGTCTCATTATGCCATTCGCACGATCGCCCGGGTTCAAGTTAAGGGAAAATCGGAATTGGTAACGGTGTATGAGGTGTTCGATACTGACCCGCCCGAGGTAAAAGCCGGTAAATTTTCCACCCTAGAACTCTTTTCGGAAGCGCGATCGTTCTATGAATTTGAGCGTTGGGCAGAAGCAGCCGCTAAGTTTCAAGCCTGTCTACATCAAAATCCGGGCGATAAAGTGGCTAATATTTATTTGAAAAAATGTCAACAATTCCTCTAAAATTCGGTTAAGTGACCCGGAGTTTCCGTAGGCGCTAGTCCATTAAAAAAGACACCTCATTTTAAATGAGATGTCTTTTTAATCCTGCCGCACTGCGGTATAATACCCCCAGGGGAATTCGAATCCCCGTCGCCTCCGTGAAAGGGAGGTGTCCTAGGCCTCTAGACGATGGGGGCAGGTAGTTCGTGCTTTTTTGAGGTGGTCTTTGCGTTTTTTCGCTTGCCCTCAGCACCTTTTATATATTAACCAGGTTGCCTAGGATTGTCAAGCCCTTTTTTTAAAAAATTTTAGAGGTTTTAGAAAAATGGCTAAAAAGTCTTGGCGGACAAGGGTTTGAGCGGTTATTTTTGATTTAGCCCTGCCTCAGCTATCAAGGGGGGCTAAATAACAGGATGGGACGAGATGAATATCCAATCGGGGGGAATCCGAGTTGGGGTTATTCCTGGAGGCAGTACCGTTGGAGAATGCGAATGCAGTTGGCGATCGCCCCGAGATGGGCAATCTCATAGCCGTGGGTATTCTGAGTAGGAAAGCCCAAACAGGCAGCCCGGGCGACATGGCCGAATTTCATGGCGATCGACCCATCACTACCAAACCCACTAATCGTCGCCAGTTGCAACGAGATCGCCCCCTCTGTTGCTGCCTGTCGAATCTCCCGATTCAAGCCTTCATCATAAATCCCATACCCATCCTGAGACAGCAACACCGGCACCTCCCCCTCGGCAATCGGATATTCCGGGGCCACAGGACAAATTTCTAAAGCAATTAAGGCATCTAACCGTTGTCGGTTGGTAAAATACAAGGCCCCCACTGCCCCGACTTCTTCCTTGGCTGAGGCTACCCAATAAATATCTGCGGGGGGATTCTTCACGGTTTCCGCTAGGGCCAACAAAACTGCCACGGATGCTTTATTGTCCAGGGTGTAACTGGCGATATAATCCCCCATCCGAAAGGGTTTCTTGCGATGTTTGCCGACTACCATCCGGGTTCCTGGGCGCACTCCTGCCTCCGCTAATACCTCGGCAGTGCATTTGGTTTCCACCCAGGCATCTTCCCACTGCAAGGGGGTATCTTTCTGAAATGCCTGCTGCGGTGATTCGTGAGAGATGTGACGGGATCCAAAGCTAAGGATGCCACTAACAACCTGGCGATCGCCCAAAAAATCCACGACTCCCTCCCCATAGATCCAGGGAAACGAACCGCCCAATTTGCGGACTTGCACTCGTCCATTGGGTTCTACGGTTTTAACGACCGCCCCGATTTCATCTTTATGCCCAGTAATCGCAATCGACGGACCCCCCGGGCGTCCCGGAGTTTTGGCAATCACATTTCCTGCCGCATCCTGCCACACCTCTACGCCAATGTCCTGAAATCGATTCAATAACCAGCGATCGATTTCCCCCTCATCCCCACTGGGCGAATGATGCAACACTAACGTTTCAATCGTCTCAAATAAGCGATCGTAATCTAACGGTGACATTTTTATTTATTTTCCTCGATTCCCTGTTCTATTTTCTTCTATTTTCCGATAGGAAAAGCTAACGGACCGTAGAAGTTTTTTTTAAAATTTAGGGCAGATTGGGATTAAGATCAGCCCCAGCATAACCTGTAAATAGCCAGAGAATTGAGCGCAAGCAATCTCGGAGAATTCGCCAGGAGGACTCGGCAGGAAATCCAGGAGAAGGGACTGCAATCGGGGTGATGATGATCCCGCGACTGCCAAAAATAAAAATAGCGATCGCCCGCGATCGGCGGATATGATAATCCGAGGTGATTAAATAAACATGACGCAGACCTTGGGATACCAACTCCTCACGCATATAGGTAAAATTGGTCACCGTATCGGTGGATTGCACTTCCAAATGGAGTTGAGATTCTGGTACTCCCGCTTCCTGGAAAATGCGACGATAGCCCGGATTATCCACCTCGAATCCCGACAGCCAGATATCTAGACTGGAATGCTGCTGCCAAAATTCTGCTGCAAACGGCATCCGCTTGGCGTCTCCCCCGAGAACCACAATTGCCTGGGGAATTGGGGCTAAAATGCGGGCGATCGCAATTTGTAGGGGAATCCATCCCACTAGGATCACCAGTGCTAGGGTCAGGAGTAACCCCCCTACATTTTTATGGAGTAAGTGCTGTCTCACTTCGAGTCTGAACTCTTTACAAATGGCTGGGTTGAAGGGCGATCGCCTTGCCCCGACCCTTGGAGGTTTTCAGGCTTTTGATAGAGGGTACAAAAGACTCGATCTAGGACAGGCATAAGGATAGAAAAATTCAGATCCGGTCTGACGTGATGAAGGAAATGATGTTTTTGCAGCGATCGCAATAAGGGATTTTTAAACCGCACATGATGGATGCAGTGGTGAACGAAACAGTAAGCAATATAGAATAGCCAAAAAAATGCCATAAAAAGTCCAAGTTGAGCCGGTTCGCACACCAACGCCAGGGTGTGGAAAATCCCTAAAATCACCAGAGTCGTGAGATACCAAGGTATCCCTAACAAAGATTTTGGGTTTTCGTGATGCAGATTGTGACCAATTCCCACAAGCGCCAGGTTGTGATAAATATAGCGATGGGTCAAATATTCCACTCCACACCAAATCAGATAGCCAGCGATCGCAAATAGTACCCATTGTGGTAACGGAACCAGCACTTGTCTTTCTGCTACTGCATGGCTACCAAACCAGACCACCAGGCTGAGATTCACGACATATCCAAACCAATAATTAAATCGCGACGACAAGAGTTGATGGAGAAAATCAGTCCTGCTGGCTGTTGTATTCATCTAAAGTCCCTACCTCCAGGGAGTACGCAGTTTTTAGGAAATGATATCTTACTCAGTCACCCAAAACAGAGAGTTTCCCCTATAACCGTTTTTGACCCCACGGAATCGCCCCTTGAATCACTCCCCGGGGCGATCGCCCTTACGGGGTCACCGGACTGGGATTTGCCATTGCATCCGGAACCGTTAGCCCTTCCCCTTGGGACCCAAAAAACCACAAGGCAGCAGCAGCTTCTGCCCGCGTCACTTCTTTTTTGGGTTGAAACAGGGTAGTATAACCAAAAGCACGGCGAATATTTGACCGTTCCCCATTCTGATAATCGGCATACACCGCCCGCAACGCATTCGGGTCAATTTTCCCCGCATCTTGGAAGCCCCAAGTTTCTTTGATTGCATCTACTGATGCGCTAGGTAAATTGCTGCGGATATCTAACGGTACTTTCCACAACAGCAGTTGTTCTCGGATGACGGGTGCATCGGGGCGAAAGGTAGTGGCGTTACTATCCCCACCTAATGAACTGGGAATAATGCCGGCTTCGGCTAATCCTTGAATCACGGCGAAATCGGGATGGTTCGTACTCACATCGGAAAAGGCCGGTTTAGCCGTAGCGGCTGCCAATCGGACCTGTTTTCCCGGTTGGTTGGCATAGATTTTATTATTCACTTCCAACAACCATCGGGCAAATTGTTTCCGACTAATCCCTTGGTTGAAATCTACCGGGGATTCCGTAGCATTCGCGTTGCCATTTCCCGAGGGTTTAGCAATCTCAATTCCCATTTTTTCCAAGTCTACGAGATAGGGTCGCAACTGTTCGGGAACCGAATCAAGTTCCGCCCGGTTGGCGGATGCAGTCGATGTTTCCGGGGTCGTTTGAGAGGTGGGAGTTGCGGCTTCAAGGACGATCGTATCTGGGAGTGGAGACGCGGGGGTTTTGTCCGTCGTTTCTGCCGAATTAGAGCGAACATAACCCACCACAAATTCAACCATTTCCGGGAGATTTTCCCCGGTTACAACTTGCGGTTCTACGGCAATATTCACCACTAAATCCAGCCCTCGACGCGCCATCAAACTAGGGGGTGTTTCCCCTTGAGTTACTGGGGGCAAAATTTGCCAATCCGGCTGCTTAAATTGTTCTTCGTAAAACTTTAGAACTTGTTCCGTCCTGTCTGAAGTTTGCCAGAGGGTTTTCACCCCAGGATCAGCCGCTGCGGATCCGGCTGTCTCATTGGGTGCGATCGTACGGATCAACTCGGCATTTGGATACAGCGGAATTGTCTGAGGGAAATCCTCCGGGAGTGCGGTAGAGAACGCCTCGGACTCAGATGAGGGACTTGGAGGTGCGGGAGGTTCCACAAGAATCACCCCATTCTCTTCTAGCTGGGGATCCGCCGCAAAATTTCGCTCTAAAGTTTGACTATTCGGACTGTTAGCACAGGCACTCAAGCCGACTATCAGAGCGATCGCCGCAAGGGATACAGATACAGGTTTAAACAACAGCACGATTCAATAGAAGAAACAATATACGCTATTTCTACGCTAACGTAGTTTCGCAAAATTGATGGAATTTCACTGCCTTTCATTTTCCAGGAAGGAGTTAGGGCATGACCCCTAAAGTCTGAGGGTCAGCTGTCGGAGAATGGCAAAACTTAGCAGTCTACCTGGAACACTCGACTTTTTCAGCACCTCCAACCGGATAAAGCGTCCTGTTACCAGACGTCCGATGCCTTTGAGACGTGCCTGGAGTCGGACTTTCCATAACTTGAAACTCTCCTTTTGTTCTGGGGAGGCATACATCGGTGAAAAGGCCAGTTTTCCATAAAGAACATCAGCGCGATGGCTGCTACTGAGTTGATTTTGACGGTGTTCGGGATTCGGACGTCCACCATGTTCTCCATAGTTACGAAAAGGAAGGTAATTTTTTAATTTTTTTTGCCGCAAAAAAGAATCAATTTCTGAATCCCAAGCTGAGTAATTAGTAGGTCCAATTTTATTTTTTATGCCCTCCGCAAGGGCTATCAAAAATTGCGCGCTATGAGCTGTAATTATATAGGCAACCATTGAGGTAGAAAATCCCTCCGCATAGCCTTCGGGGGAAACACTATAAATTTGGGGGGCGCAGGTATAAAGCCAGGTAATTCCCATATCTGTGCGATCGCCGGGATAAGGTAAAGGCAGTTGTCCAAATCCCCGCACAGGTACAAAATCCGCTTCTATAATTAAAGTGGGTTTCGCTTCACTCAGGGCTGTTTCCCAGGCGGATCGATGGTTAAGCATACAGCGATAACTGGGTGAAAAACCCTGCATTGCTGGATTTTCTAACTGTCGCACCACTTCCGGGGTGAAGCCTTCCGCCAACAAAGTCTTCTCCAGCAAATCCGTCGGTTCTTTGTACGCAATAATCAACACCTTGCCAATGCGATCGCCCAGTCGATTGGGACTGGGCGGCTGTTCCGTAGCCTCATCGATTGCCGTCATTGCTTCTGCCCATAAGTTGATAATTATAGTTTACCCCGGAACACAGATAACCCGACCTGGCCCGAATTTCGGACAAAATTTTCCCAAAATTTAGGGATAATTCCGCGTTTTGCGAGTAGAATTCTGGGTGAGACAGAATTACCGGGTGAGATTTTCCAGTGCCTCCATCGCATTCTGATACTTTTGGGTTAACCCTTGTTGTTGATAGAGTTGTGCAGCTTTTTGAAAATCTGCCCGCGCTGATTGCGAGTCCCCCAAACGTTGGTAAGTCAGCCCCCGGTTATAATAGGCTTCTCCTAAATTAGAATTAAACCGAATCGCTTGGGTATAATCGGCGATCGCATCGGGAAACTGTTCCAGTAAAGCGTAGGCAACCCCCCGATTTAAGTAGGAACTGGCATCAGCATCATTAATCTCGATCGCCTTCGTATAATCGGCGATCGCACCGCGATAATCTTCCAACCGGCGGCGAGTAATCCCTCGGTTATAATAGGCTTGAGCTAGAGTCGGATCAAGTTGCAGCGCTTTCTCGTAATCCGCCAGTGCCGCTTCACGATCCCCTTGATCATCATAAGCATTTCCCCGAAAAACATAGGCGAGGGCATCATTGGCATCCAGTTGGATGACGCGATTAAAATCTTCGATACTTCCCTGAAAATCCCCACTCCGGGCGCGACTTTGCCCCCGTCTTCTATAAAAAGTCGGATTATCCGGTGCCAGTTCGATCGCCCGGTTATAATCTGCGATCGCCCGCTCAAACTCGCCCTGTTCCGTCTGTGCCTCTCCTCTAAGCATATAAGCATCGGCATCCCTAGGATTCTCTTCAATCACCCGATCAAAATCCGCGATCGCTGCCTGATACTCTTCTAAATATAGATAATCCAAAGCCCGTAACCCATAAAGTTGGGTATTTTCAGGCTGGATTTGTAGAACTTGCGTAAAATCTTGCACCGCACCCCGATAGTCCTCACTTCGATGACGCGCAATCCCCCGGGCTGTATAAGCCTCCGTCAATGCCGGATTTAGTTCAATCGCCCGAGTTAAATCTGCGATCGCCCCGGCATAGTCTTCCGCCTCCAATTTCTGCACCCCTTCCGTCAAGAAATCTTGGGGACGAGTTTGGGCGACTGCCTCACGTACAGCCAACACCGGCACAATTCCCGCACCTCCCATTAGGGCAATCATCAGTCCCAAAGTAGGGAAAGCAGCATTTAGAGTTAGATTCATCAGGATTTTAAGTGAGACTGCAACCCTTCAACAAGACGCTCACAGTGAGCGTTTTCGTGAGTTGCCATAACCGTCACCCGAATCCGGCTGGTTGGCACAGTCGGAGGACGTACAGCACCTACTAAAATACCAGCAGCTTTGAGTCCCTCTCCCACGGTTAAAACTGTTTTAGCATCAGAGACTTGCAAACACAGAATCGGTGACTCTGAGGGCAGTAAACTCGATGCCACTGGAGGTGGACTCTCTGCCAGCAACTGTTTAAGGTACTTGACATTTTGCCACAATTTAGCCCGTCGTTGCGGTTCTTGGTTCACAATCGCGATCGCCTCTAACCCTGCTGCCGTATCTGCCGGGGAAAGTCCCGTCGTATAAATCCAAGTCGCGGCACGATTTCGCAGAAAGTCAATTAACTCAGAACTTCCTGCCACATATCCCCCTAAACTCCCTAACGCCTTACTCAAGGTTCCCATTTGAATCAAACCCCGACCCGTACAGCCAAAATATTCCACCGCACCAGCACCCGTCCCTCCTAACACCCCAGTTCCGTGCGCTTCATCCACTAACAGCATACAGCCATAACTTTCAGCTAAGTCTAATACCTGGGGAAGAGGACATAAATCTCCATCCATACTAAATACCGTATCCGTTAGAATTAAGCAGCGCCGATAGCGATTTCGGTGAGCATCTAAAAGTGTTTTTAACCCTTCTACATCCCCATGTTGGTATTCTAAAATTGTTGCCCCACTGAGAATCGCTCCATTTTTCAGACTAGAATGATTGTATTGGTCCGAGAGAATTAAATCCCGCTTCCCTACCAAAGAAGCAACTGCCCCCAAATTCGCTAAATAACCCGAACTAAATACAATTGCATCTTCGGTTTTTTTCAAAGAGGAAATTGCCCGTTCCAACTCCCGATGAATCGGTCGATGTCCGGTAATCAAACGCGAACCCGTCGCCCCAGTCCCATAAATTCCAGTCGCTTCAATCGCCGCTGCAATCAGACGACTGTCCCCCGCCAAGCCCAGATAATCATTGCTGGCAAAATTGATAAATTCTTGCCCATTCATTTGTACCACTGCACCCGGGCAACCCATGATTTCTTGCACCGAACGATACCAATTTGCCCGGTGAATAGTGCTTAAAGATTCTCCTATCCAAGCATAAGGATTCGTTGCCATTGTTGATAAAATAGAGGTAAAATAAACCCAGGTCCATGCATGGCGGGGCCACTGAGCGCAGTCGAAGTGCGGACTCATTAAAGGTTGAAATAATAAAATACTCCTTTCTAGACGCTGCCTAGGAATGCTCTAATGGAGGCTTTACCTCCTGTGTAATTCATTCATATTAAATAGAACCCCTTAACCTTCCCCCGGTTCATTAGGCGGGGGCTGCTGTTCCTCCTTCCCCGCCTTCCCCCGTTCCGGATAAACTCTATCCACTAACCCCATTTCAAACGCCACATCCGGTAACTGTCCCACCGGATAAAGCCCCGGATACAATACACCCGTGCTCGTGAAACAAGGCTGCTTCAGTTCAACAATTTCAGTAGCCGCAAAAATATCTCTCGACATTCGACGTTCAATTCCCATCAATTTTCTCCTAAATTAACAATAACCGGCGAGTTTTAAGCCCACACCTCGGGGTTGGGCGGCGATTAACCTGATTGAAGCATTTTCTAAGTAGGCTAGGGTTCCTCTACAACATTATAAATCAGTTTACCAGCCAATTCTAACTTATAGTCTCAAAATCCACCGTGGCGATCGCTCTTATATATTTCTTTTTTTCTCCTCACTTTATACCTGTCTCAGGGAGAGACTGCTATCCGAGTGAACTTTGTCTGATCGCCGGTCCCCATTAGAATGTAAATTCCTACTTTATTTTATAACGGGCAACTCTCCCCCTATTTTTAGGCTTGAACTGGAGTGATTTCTTCTTTGGGTTCGGGGGTAGCTTTGGCGATCGCCTGAAGTAATAAATAATTCAGGACCGTTCTCACTGCAATAATCGCGACTAACCGAGCGATATCATCCCACTGGCTAGAAATCATAGTTTTTAAAATTGTCGCACCGATGAGGAAGCTCAATCCTAAAGAAAAGGAATATCCCATCACTAACCGGCTGCGCTGAAATGCTTCGGTTGTGTGCGGTTTAAACAGAGCATCTTTGACAAAAATTATTAAAGCCCGGGTCACCCCGAGACCAATTACAAATATTGCCAAAAGCTGACATAAACTTGTTAAAATGGTATTACCCGAAGTAACGAGGGCTGTAATTCCGGTTTCAATTTCATGTAAGTTCATTTCTATTTTTTGATGATTTTAGCTATCTCTTCTACCTTAACTCGATATTGAGCAGGATAGGTTTTGTCATGCGCACCCCGTGAAATGGGACCTCAGACCTTTATTCTATTCTAATACAAAGGTTAAGTGGTTTTGCCTATCCCTAGAAGAAATGGGAGTTGGCGATCGCAAATCACTTAGGCTAAGGGGTAGAGCATCACCGACCCTGTTAGGACCCGGGACTAATAGTTTTCTAAGATTTCATCGGAAAAATATATCTGGAGGTAGTGGAAATCCAATCGGAGACTTGGCTAAAATGATTCTGATTAGTAGGTGGTAGTCTGAGTTCTTAGTTTCTATATCCAATAAAACCCCGGGGAGTACCTGTGGGAATTTTATCACCTCAAATTTTTAGAAAATTTTGGAGGCCAAATCATGTTAGCTCAACGCATATTAGAACGGGGAAGTCAAGGGGAAGATGTTAAAGAGATTCAACAAATTTTATTAAAGATGGGGTATGGTTTAGGCGAAGCGGGGGTTGATGGAAAGTTTGGTCCGGGAACTGAAGCAGCCGTCAAAAATTTTCAAGCAGATATCAATCTGCAATATCCTGAAGCGACAGTGATTATTGATGGACAAGTTGATCGCCAAACTTGGTTTTTCTTGAAAAAAAGCCGTTCCTAACTCTTAAAATGCCTCCCTAACCGTGGTAAAAAGCTGTTGAACTGCCATTTTTCATCAAGGTAAAAGACAGGAAGACCAAAGAGTCTGAAATCCGAGCAACTCCCTAGGCAGTCGCCGATCGCCTCGTTTCAGACTCACTTTTTCTCTCACTCCCCCGTAAAATTTCACAATAATTAAATTTATGTTAAAAAAGTGGCAATTTTAATGAAGTTTAGTTAAGAAACTTAAAATTATTTGTTGTTTTTTGGATAAAGCCGCACAACGCTCCAATTTGTGGTGAATATAGAAAGAGCAACGGAACCACTTATGTTTGGGAATCACACTCAAGCGGCTATGAAATTTAAACGTTTATATGGAATGCTTGCTTTTACGGTATTCTTCCTGAGTATCGTTGTGGGATGTGTCAGGGATGCCAGGAATATCGGTACGCTACAAGTGTGGGCGCACGCCGGTCAAGATGCAGAACGCAACACTCTCCAAGAACAAGTGAATCGGTTTAATAAGGCTCATGATGATATCACGGTTCAGCTCACTTTTCTACCGGAAGGCTCTTATAACGCCCAAGTCCAAGCGGCAGCTATCTCTGGGGATTTGCCGGATCTGCTAGAATTTGACGGTCCATTTATCTATAATTATGTCTGGCAGCAAAATCTCAGACCGATTGACGACCTGATTTCTTCACAAGTTCGCATGGATTTGCTGCCGTCAATTATCACCCAGGGAACCTATAACGATCGCCTCTATTCTGTCGGAACGTTTGATTCTGGACTCGGGATTTACGCACGCCGTACTGTACTAGAAGCAGCAGGAGTTCGCATTCCTCAAGGGAATGCTGACGCTTGGACTACAGACGAATTTGATCGCGCTTTAGCGGTGTTAGCTCAAAATGACCCGGACGGCCAGGTTCTTGACCTCAAATTAAACTATTCCGGGGAATGGTTTACTTATGCGTTTATGCCGCTTTTGTATTCAGCCGGAGGTAGTACAATTGATCGCACAAGTTACCAGAATGCTTCAGGGTCGATGGATAGTCCCGAATCGGTTGCAGCCATGGAACAGGTACAGTCTTGGATGCAAAAGGGTTACGTTGATCCGAATGTAGATGACGCCGCCTTTACCAGCGGACGGGTTGCGCTGTCTTGGGTTGGTCACTGGGTATATCCAAGCTATGCAGAAGCGTTTGGAGATGATTTAATAGTGTTACCGCTGCCGAATTTTGGCACCGGGTCAAAAACTGCCCAGGGGTCTTGGAATTGGGGAATTACTCAGAAGAATAACAACCCGGAAGCGGCGATCGCTTTTTTAGAGTTTTTGTTACAACGGGATGAAGTGCTAGCGATGTCGAATGCGAATGGGGCAGTACCCGCCACCCAAAGTGCGATTACACAATCTCCATTATACCGTGAAGGAGGGCCGTTACGCCTATTTTCTTCGCAATTGTTAAATAACAAAACCGTTCCCCGTCCGCAAACTCCTGGCTATCCAGTGATTACTTCGGCGTTTCAAGAAGCATTTAATAACATTCGTAATGGTCTGGAAGTGCAACAAGCCTTAGAACGGGCAGCCACCGAAATCGATCTAGATATTCGTGATAACGAAGGGTATCCTAACGTTAGTTAGCGACCCCAAAATCCCCTACTATTCCCGAACTCATTCCTAGGGATAACCAAGCGGGTTTCAGAGGCAATTTGGTGATTTCAAAGCTCAATTTTAATTTAAACTTATGGCCGATCAAACTACTTTAACCTCTCAAAATGATACGCGCAGTGCCCTAAGCATGGCAGCACCCGCATTGATTGGATTATTCCTCTTTGTAGCCTTGCCTTTTACCTTAGCGGCAATTTTATCTTTTACTAATTTACGCCTCGGTTCGCCTTTGCCAACTCGGTTTATTGGGTTAGAACAATATGCCCGAATTTTTAGCGAACCGTCTTTTCGTCGGGCCTTACTTAATAATGGCATTTTTGCGATTGTAGTCGTACCGTTACAAACTGCGATCGCCCTCGGGTTGGCCCTCTTACTCAACCGTCCTCTGCGCGGCATGGCAATTTTTCGGACTTTATTTTTCATGCCGGTAGTTTTTCCGATGGCGTTGGTTTCCGTCATTTGGATTTTAATTTACGCCCCCGGTGCCAATGGCATGATGAATTCATTTCTCGATTTTATCACCTTTGGATTATGGGACCCGCGAGATTTTTTACGTGACCCCTATCTGGCACTCCCGGCGATTATGCTGTTATCTATGTGGCAGGGCGTAGGATTTCAAATGGTGATTCTTCTAGCGGGATTACAATCAATTCCCACCGATTTATACGAAGCTGCTGCGATTGATGGCAGCAATAAATGGAACCAGTTTGTTCACATCACGTTACCCCAACTGAGAAACACCTTAATTTTTGTAATGTTGGTGACTTCGATTCTCTCATTTCGCCTGTACGACCAAATCGAAATTATGACCAATGGAGGACCGCTGGATGCCACCACTACAGTGATGTATGAAGCCGTTAGCGCAGCCTATGAACAACAAAAAATGGCAAAAGGGGCGGCAATGACTGTGGTCTTTTTCCTGGTTGTACTCGGGATTACTCTAATCCAAAGAACGTTGATTAAAGAAGAACGGACGATTGATTAATCCATCCTCAGCTAGAATTTTCTGCTCATTTTTAAGGTTATTAATTCAAAAAAATTAATGAAACAAATTTCCGGAATTCCCAAAGAAGACCCAAATCTCGGGGCGCGAGTTTCTCATCCACCCGATGCCAAATTGGTAGCACAGCGCCAAACCCAGCAACGGTTTAGTATCATCATTAGCTACCTGGTTTTGGCGATTTTGGCGCTGCTATTTATTGCGCCAATTTTATTTATGATAGTTGGAAGTTTCAAGCTTGATAATCTAATTTTGGTAGAGGCGGGGTCGTTGAAAGCCTTTATCCCCGATCGCCCCTCTTTCCAAAATTATCAGGATGTGTTTAATCGGGTCAATTTTACCCGATTTTTCTGGAACTCGATTTTCATTACCGGGGCGATCGTGCTGTTGGGTTTAGTCGTCAATTCAATGGCCGCTTATGCTTTTGCCCGATTGCAATGGCGGGGACGAGATATAATTTTCCCCGTAATTATTGCCCTGATGATTATCCCCTTTGAGGCGATCGCCGTTCCACTCTTTTTTCAAATGACCTGGTTAGGATTACGCAATACTTACACAGCCCAAATCATTCCGTTTATTGCAAATGCTTTTTCCATCTATTTATTCTACACGTTTTTCATCGTTTTGCCCAAAGAATTGGAAGAAGCGGCCAGGGTAGATGGGGCGGGTCCCGTAAGGACATTTTTTGAAATTATTGTGCCGGTTTCTAAACCCGTTTTTGCATCAGTCGCAATTCTTACTTTTTTAACCCAATGGGGTTCTTTCCTTTGGCCCACGATGATTGCAGTGGGAGAAAGAGTCCGTCCCTTACCCGTGGCGATCGCCCAATTTCAAACCTTACCTCCCATTCAATGGGGAGATATTATGGCCTTTGGGGTAATGATGGTTGCCCCCATGTTGGTGATTTTCTTAATCTTCCAAAAGTGGTTTGTTCAAGGAGTTGCTTCCTCGGGTATCAAGGGATAAGAATAAGAATCCCGCATCCCCTCAGTCCCTAGCGAGTTTACTCCTCGTATTCCTTCAATTATTTCTGTTTAAACCATTTACAAATTAAAACCATGGCAAAAGTAGAGTTTGAACACATTTACAAAGTTTATGAAAATGGCTTTACGGCCATGAAAGACCTATGCTTGACGATTGAAGATGGCGAATTTATGGTATTTGTGGGACCTTCAGGTTGTGGCAAATCGACCGCCCTGCGGATGTTGGCAGGGTTGGAAGATATTAGCGCTGGAAAATTAATCATCGGCAACACTGTAGTGAATAATAAAAGCCCGCAAGACCGAAATATTGCCATGGTTTTTCAGAATTATGCTCTGTATCCGCACATGACAGTCCGGCAAAATATGGAATTTCCCCTGCGAATGATGAAAGTGCCTAAAGGGGAACGACAACAGCGGGTAGCGGAGGCGGCTGAAAAGTTGGGATTGACTCATTTGTTAGATAATAAACCCAAACAAATGTCGGGAGGACAACGGCAACGGGTAGCCATGGGACGGGCAATTGTGCGCGATCCGGCAGTATTTTTGATGGATGAACCCCTCTCGAATTTGGATGCAAAAATGCGCGTGCAAATCCGGACAGAAATTGCCGATTTACAGCGCAAAATGGGAACAACCACCGTGTATGTAACCCATGATCAAGTCGAAGCAATGACAATGGGGGATCGCGTGGCAGTCATGCGATCGGGAGAACTCCAGCAAGTTGCACCGCCTCAAGACTTATACGATCGCCCCAGGAATGTATTTGTAGCAGGATTTATGGGGTCTCCGGCGATGAATATTTTTCATAGTGAGTTACGCAAAACCGAAAGCGGTCAATTTGCCATCACCTATGGAACCCAACAATTGGCGATCGCCCGAGAAACTGTGGATCGCTACCCTGAAATTGAGCGCTATATCAATAAACCAATTTTTGCCGGATTACGTCCCGAAGCCTTTTTACTGGCAGACAGCAATACTCCAGAAAATCAAAGAATTGAGGTAGAGGTTACTACCATTGAATCTCTAGGTCATGAAACCATTGTATATTTCAATTCTCCGATCGCCAAAATTGAAATTCAAGATAAAGATGACATTTCCAAAGTCTTAGAAAAGCGCCCAGGAGAAAATCAATCCATTGCGATCGCCCGCGTCGGTTCCGCCCAGAAACTGCACCCTGCCGACTGCCTCTCCCTCGCCGTCGATACCCGCCAACTCTACCTCTTTGATCGCCACGGAAACGCTCTTCAGTAGTGATTTTCTGGTAGGGACAAGGCACCGCCTTGTCCTTTCCCATTTCTAACTATTTAAACTCCGTCAACACCCCATAAACGGCCCAAATTGCCATCGCCCGCAGATAATGAGAGGCGCGAAAGGTTCCTACTGCTGTAATTGCTTCCGGAGTGCGGAACTGTAACCCATTTTCATAGACTTGCTTAATCACGGTTTCGGTCAACTTAAACCCTTCATTTTGCATCCCCATTTGTAACAGAAATGCTGCTAGTCCAAAATTAATCCCGGTCCAAACTTCTAACGGATGTGTCGCATTGGGATTTACCGGAGAACCATCTAGTAATACCCCATTGGCTGCCCCAAATTCACCGCTATGAAACTTTAAAAAACAAGACTCATAGACAGTTTTTAAGGCTGATTCTGCACATTCTATCGGCACAATATCTTCTAACCCTAATAACCGGGCATAGAATTGACCGCAAAGCTGATCGGTCATCACCACATCAGAACCGCTTTCACTATCGAGACGATAATAAGTACCATTCCAGAGTTTTTCCTGATAAATTGGCTGCGATCGCCCTAACCAATCTTGATAGGTACTCAGGGTTTCTTGAACAGTCACTGGATCAAGTAATTGCGATCGCTTCTGCTCATAAATTGTATCGGTGAAAACGCCAGAATGGGGGGGATTCTTTAAAATTATCTCACCAATGGCGATCGCCGCTTGTAACGCCGCCATCCACAATCCCCCACAATAAGCACTTACCCCGCGCATCGGCCAATCATCAAAAGTTTGATCCGGTGCACCGCCATTTTCGGGAATCCCATCCCCATCGTGATCGAACGTCTTTAAATAGGCGATCGCCCGCACCAGCGAGGGCCAACAATCCCACAAAAACTCATAATCATCCCCCCCCGTCAACAGAAAATCCCGATACACCAGCAAGGCAAAATCACAGGGTAAATCCTTCCACAAATTACAATCTTGATAGCTAGTATAATTTGTTTTAGTCCAGGGTCGTTCATTCGGTGCACCCAAATCGTGAGGTGTCGCATCTGTAATTTTCCGAACCGCTGATGCTTGATTATACCCGATAACCCGGGGTGTATCATCCCCGGTGGGAATTGCTCGCGCAAACGCCCGCATCACCGATTTTTCCAGTTCCGGCCACAACATTAACAGACCAAACGACCCGTATAATCGCACGTCCAAACTTTCATACCAACGATAATCCAGACATTCCAAAACCGCCAACTTCCCGCGCGGGTCATCCGCATCCTGGGCTGTCCATAGCGTACCCCCATCAGCCAAGATATACAACTCGTTAAACAAGGCCATTTTAAACGAGTCCGACAAGTCCGCCCGGTCTAATATGGGTTGTTGCCATGCCATAATATTCTCACGCCACATATCCGAATGCTTCAGTGCAGTGCGAATCATCGACCAAGCATTTTTACCATGGCGACCAAAGAAGTCTGTATAACGGCGGTACTCCCACTCCCCTGTTGCAAATTCAGTTACCGGAAAATCCCAGGCAAGGATAAAGGGTATTTTGCGGGTTTTACCCGGTGGGATGGTAAAGCGAACTGCTAGGGCCACTCCCAGGCGTTCTCCCTGAACCGTAGGGGTTTCATCGGTGTACTCTAACAAAGAACCATCCCGAGAAAACTGTTCCCAGAGTTCTGTGCCGCTACCTGTCGGGTCCCAGCGCGTGTTATGGAAGGTATCAAAAAACGGATTCGTAGAAGTGGCGATCGCCAACTCCCCCTCCCCTTCTTGAGGAACCTCTCCAATGTGTGATCCCGTCATCATGCACCCAATCCGATGGAAGTCTTCAATATAACGGTTAAAATTGCCTTTACTCTGACCCCATTTTGATTGGTATTCATAAACTGGCGACCCGTCATCTCGCACTTTAACCGTCGGGGATTTGATAGCATTGGTAAACCAACCCACAACATTTTCCCAAGTCAGCATGATGCTGAGGGTAATCGGTTCATCGGTCGGATTGTACGCAGTCCATTCAAAAATAGCCATCGGATAGCTGCATTCTTGGTATTTTCCCGGCCAAATTGGGGAAAATTGCTCACAAGTGAGTTGTGCTTTAAAAACGTTTTTATAGACGAACCAACTTCGGGGATATAAAGCGTGATAAGTCCCCGTATTGTCACCGTCATCGGTAGAGGCAGGATACCATTGCCATGCTTTCAGACTGTCATCGGCTGGGGGTTCCGTACAAAGTGCGTAAGCATGGCGCTTTCCTGGGGTTTCTTCAAAAACACTAAACTGACAGGAGGGAAGGGATTGGAACGTATGTTCGCCTCCGTCGAGATGCCAGAGATTGAAGTCCCCACGAGGCGATCGGCCAATACAACCGGCACCAAAGCCCCCGAGGGGCATCCCATGCCAGGGCCCATCATCGAGGTTACTGCCATAGCGAACGGTATAGGGTTTTTCCCAACCCAAACCAATCGGACGCTGCCAAGTCTGGAGGGGAATTTGAGGGGGAGAGGATGGATTAGTCATGCTTCTACTTGATTCGACACTCTCGATTAAAGCAGAAGCGCAGACGATGCTACCATCCGGGGCTAACTCCTCTTATTCCTCGACTCCTAACTGTTGAATGGCACGGCTGAGATGTTTCAGATAGGGCTTTACTACCTCGCGATTTTGTTGTTGCAGTTTGACAATTTGGCTTTGCAACTCATCAAGCTGGGTTTGAATCACGGGTTCCTCCGGGGTCACCGGATTAGCTAAGTCTTGTAACTGAGTTTGAATGTCCGCTAAACTTTGAGCAAGGGTGAGTAATTCGGCTTTGATATTTGCCAGTTCTGGAGAGGGGGGAATCGGGGGAGATGTTAACTCCTGTCGGAGGGTTTGAACTTCGCGATCGAGGGTTTCTTGAAGTTCACTAAAGCGGGTTTCGGTAACATCTCGCAGGCGCATCACTCCTCGACGAACGATCGCAAATTCTTGATGAATTTCTTCAGGATTAATCGGATTGGTAGGAGTTGAGAGATCGCGGTCCTGTTGCAAGGTAGCAGTTGCCTCACTCAGACGCATTAATGTATTTTCCACATCTTGAATCCGTTCCGATCGCGGCAGACTGTGCAAGGTGGTATGTATCGACGTCACCACCTGATGCATATCCGCGATCGCCCCTTGATGTTCTGCACGCATTTGCTCCCCAAACCGACTGCGATTCACGCTATTGAGCCATAATGCCAGGGTAATCGGCGTCGCGGCAAATAAAACCTGTCCCGACAATCCCGCCACCACGGATCCCACAGCCGAACCAATCAGAGACGCCGACTCAGCCAGTTCGAGGCGATCGCGCTCTCGAATTCGAGACAGAAATGTGGGAAAAGCCCGGGAACGGTTAATATGCTGCATGGCTCTATTAGACAACAGTTTAAAATGTTTTCTGCCCCTGATTGTAAGCGATTTCCGGGAAATAAACTGGGCACCTCCCTGTTGTAGCGCCCTGAAACTTCCCCTTTGTACTGAATTCTTGGATAAATAAACCTAAAAAAACTGACAACCCAAATTGCCAGTTTTTAGAAGTCTTATTAATTAGAAAATTAAGTCAACCCAACAGGAAAATAGGCTTTCTCACCCGTTAACCTACTGTCTCACGCAATTAACCATCCGTACCGTTGCAGCAGCCGCATAATTTCGCAACGTCGGAGAGTTAGGAGCAAACTGAGTCCCCGATTCATTTAACGGAGAAGCAACCTGACAATAACTCGACATATTGGAAATCAGGGAATTCGCCCAGTGATTTTGAGTATCCGAGAAATTGGTGGGAGTTCGGGTGGCGGTGAGGTTAGTGCCTCGACCCCGGAGGGTGTTGCCATATTCAGCGGCGCGACGTAGCACTGCCATCATTTCAGCACGAGTCACCGTTTGCGCGGGACGAAAACTTTGATCTTGATAGCCACTGATTAGATTATTATCTCTAGCCCATTGAATTTTAGGGGCGCTCCATCGTGACGCCTCCACATCAAAATAGGGTCGAGACGAAATGTTGGCGGGAATATTAATATTAGCCCCCGGAACGTTTTTGAGCGATTCAATCACCATTGAGACCAGTTGCTCCCGGGTCAGGGCCACTTGGGGACGGAACGTATTGTCTTCTCGGAAACCCGAGACGAAATTGAGGGCCACTGCTTGCTCGATTTCCTGGGCGTAGATATCCGATCGCGTATCTGCAAAGGAGACATTGGTAGGAGGGGGATTGGTCACCACCGGTGGGGGCGTAGGAGTTGTGGATCCGCCCAGGGGTTTAGCCAGGGCCGTCAAAGATTGGTTATTGGCGACATACACGTGTCCCAAGACTTGACCGTTATAGGAACGTTTGGCGAACTCCCATCCGGGATTAAGAGCTATTTTCGCAAATCCCGTTGTCATGCCATTAGCGCGTCCGATTTCCATTTCCCGACGTTCGCGATCGTTGACCCCAACCAGAACCAAGTCTCCATTCCGTCGAACGATCCGGAGGCTGTACTGGAGGCCGACATCTTCACCCCCAACGCGGATAGAATAGCCATTACTATCGGTACTACGACCGCAAATTCCGCTAAAGTCAAAATTGAACAAGAGGGGATCGACTTGAACCGGGTTGCTGCCACTTTCAGTCCAGCAGGGACGAGCGTTAGAGATTTGTTCCACCAGCAGGAGTGCATGAGCGCTGCCACTGGCATAAGGTTGGGCGATCGCAATGAAGCGACCTTGATCCACACCCTGCTGTCCGAACAAAGCGGCGATCGCTTGAGTACCAAGGGTTAAAGCTGAGAGAGTTGCCGTCGCAACCGCAGCAGTTTTGAGTAAAAGTGAAGTTTTCATAATGCGCTTGTTTAACCTGGAGTGAGTGGTAAATGCCTCTGGGCATAGTTCTATTGTGGAGGAAGCAGGCGGGATTAAAAAAGAAAGGGTGTTGTGGTTTGTCAACTGTCCCCTGGGCGATCGCCACCCTTGCTCTGAATCTAACTTCGAGGTAGAATTTACCCCAGCGAGCTACCGATTCCCTTGCGGAACTAAACCCAGCCCTCAACACAAGAAAGAGAGCGTCTCTACCCCCGGTCAGCCGAGGAACTCCCCTATCCTGCCTTGTTACAGTAACCGAAGTGTCCCCTAGGCCAATTGGTTCCCTCTCCTGACCAAAATTCTCCCGGGGAGGATAGAATAATTCCCCTAGCCCCGGCTAATCAATCGGCGAGCCTTACTGATTCCACCAGCCTCTACACCCGCCCCTTAGCCCTCTAGGCAGTGGAACCCGTTTCTCAATGCAGCCTACGATACGGTCGAATGGGATACTTCCTGTTATGCTGGAAGAGATAGAAACTCGCTTCCACGAGTTTTATATCACCCAGAGAACCGGCCAAGCCCCAAGTTCTATCTAAAGTTAGATTAAGATTCACCAAAAATTGAATGAGACTGGGTAAAATGACAAGTACGAGATAATATCCACTAATTAGCCGACATTTAGCTAAGGAACGGGTGTTAGCCCGTTGACGGATCCCGTATTGTCCCTCATGGGATATAACTTTTCTTCGGGGAAAGCAAGAACGGACTTCAGGTTTTGGCAACGAGATCCAGGGACATCAAGCAGTTTAGCCCCCAACGGGTTGACTTGTACCTACACCGGCAAAACCATGCCATCTGCCCCTGACTTGAACCCGACTGCTTATCTCCTCAATTGACCTAAACTTTTACGAAATTTACTCTGTGAACGACTTGCTTGCATCATCTTCTTCCAGAATGCCTCTGACCGAAAAGAGAAGAAATCGAGATCTCCCTCAAATTAATGAAAGAATTCGATTTCCGAAAATTCGAGCCATTGACACAGATGGCAGTCAACTTGGGATTCTAACGCCTCAAGAGGCGCTGCGGATCGCCGAGGAAAAAGACCTAGATTTGGTGTTGGTCAGTGACAAAGCCGACCCCCCGGTTTGCCGAATCATGGACTACGGCAAATATAAGTTTGAGCAAGAGAAAAAAGCGCGGGAAGCTAAGAAAAAGCAGCATACCGCTGAAGTTAAAGAAGTGAAGATGCGCTACAAGATTGAAGAACACGATTATAACGTGCGTCTCAATCAAGCCCAGCGCTTTCTGAAAGTGGGAGATAAAGTAAAAGCGACGATTACGTTCCGAGGTCGTGAAATTCAACATACGGACCTAGCTGAGGAATTACTCAAGCGGATGGCAACCGACCTCGCAGAAGTCGCCGAAGTTCAGCAAGCCCCTAAAAAAGAAGGGCGTAGTATGATGATGTTGCTCTCTCCCAAAAAGTAGGGAAAAACATTATAAAAATCGTGAGGGCGCGGGTACTGGGGAAAAGTGCGTAGCGCCCTCACGGTTTGCCTGGAGAGATATGAGAGGCGGGGAGAGCATTTCTCGTCGTTGAGGTAGGCGATAACAGCAGACTTGAGAGAGAATTGAGTCCAAGCGATCGCCCGCGGGGACTGAGGAAAGCGCTAATCAGCCAAAACACTTAAAGATTTCCCCCCCAAATCCTGCCGAGAAAAATAAGCGGGGGAAATCCAGCGATCGCGGGTTAAGACCCCCCAAAAGCGGTAAGATTACCATCAGCCCCTCCTGATAAGGGTAGAACTCCCCCATCAAGCACTCTTAAACCCTGGAAAGGGAATTTGTCTGCTGTTCCCCTTGGGGGTTGAACTTAGGCTGAGGAGAACTACCGGAACGTCAGTTGCGCCGATCTTATTGATCGGTGCCAGACTTGTTTGCCACCCTCAAACCCGCCTAATCCCCTTCTTAACCCTTACTCCAGTAAGGTCATCCTCCTGCCGATGGAGAGAGCCATAGTAATTGAAAAAGATTAGAGATTATGGTAATCAAAAGGAAGAAAGACTTAAATGAGGGATTGTCCCCAGCGCTTGGGTGCACGAGATAACGGCACAGGAGCTAGGCCAGAGCGAATTAACCCGTTGAAGCCAACGTAAGCCCCTAGAGTCAGAAATATAACGAGAATATGTTGGTAAGGCGGGCTTAGGATAACGAGGGATCAACCGGGCTTTTAAAGGCCAACCCCTTAGGGTATGCCATGGGTGAAATATCACAAAAATAGGAGATGAACAGAACCGGGATTCAGGGAAACTCTACAACACGGGAAATCAACGCTGCATGGAACTAAAAGAACAGCGGTTTGCCGCTAAGGGTAGGTTAGCAACCGCATTGCTACAGTGGTTAAATCTCCGTCCCGAGGAAGGAGAGCGCACCTGGTTGATGTTTGCATTCTATACCGTCACTTCAATCGGGATGTTGTGGTTAGAGGCAAGTACAGTCGGTCTGTTCTTGAATGAATATGGGGCGGAATCCTTGCCCTGGATTTATGTCGCCGGGGCCGGACTAGGCTCATTTCTAGGAGTGATGTACTCCTGGATGCAACGGTTCCTGCCTCTACGACAAGTGATCGTTTCAGTGGCGATCCTGATGGCGATCCCCTTGCTATTTTTTCGGGTCGCCTTAAATATTGCGATCGCCGCTGCCGTTACGATTTTCCTGATGCGTCTATGGTTGGAAGCCATCTTTGCCCTCAACGACCTTAACACCTCCATTACCGCCAACCAACTCTTTAACATCCGCGAGATTAAACGCACCTATCCTCTCATCAGTAGCGGCATTTTACTCGCCGATGTGATTAGTGGTTTTTCCCTACCCGTATTGCTTAGAGTAGTGGGACTGAATAATGTTCTGGTGACCTCCTGCGTCATGATGCTACTGGGGGCATTCCTGCTATCTTACCTGAGTCGAACTTACAAACAAGCCTTTCCCGACTCTCCGCGCATGACGGTCCTAGAGAACGAGCCGGATTTCACCAATCGTAGACTAGGCGGGCCCCTGAAAGGGTACGTCATTCCCCTATTTGGATTTTTTATCCTCGCCGAAGCCTTACATCTCGTCGTTGACTTCCTATTTTTAAGTGAATTGGAACAGCAAAACCCTGCCGGACAAGATTTGGCGATCGGGATTGCCAGTTTCCTCGGCGTCTTTAACGGCATCTTGGGGCTATTTGAACTGGTGATGCAGTGGTTTGCCTCCAGTCGGATTGTGGAACGATTTGGGGTCTTTGCTGCCGCAACCCTCTTACCGGCTGCGGTCGTTTTACTCAGCGTCTTTTCCCTGACCCCGATCCTGCCGTTCTTTTGGGGGCTAGTATCTCTAAAATTTATCGAAGAACTGCTCAAATATACCCTGATTGAAGGAACAGGCCCCGTCTTTTTTCAACCCCTCCCCGATAGCATTCGCAGTAACATCCAATCCATGGTAAATGGGATTGCTGAACCCCTGGCTGTGGGAGTGACCGGAGTGGCAATTTTAAGCGCCATCTGGTTGTGTCGGTTGATTTTTCCGGCGGCTACCCCCCAAGAAATTCTAAGGTATCAAGGCACCATTTTCTTAGTATCCGTGGTGCTGATGGGGTTAGGCTGGTTTTTTATCGTATGGGTCCTGCGATCGCGCTATCTAGGCTTATTGGTCTCCAGTGCCGAACGCGGACGCCTCGGGGTTTCCGATGTCGATATGCGGGCTTTAAAACGCACCGTCGTTGAAACCCTCGAACACAAGGGCAGCGAAGAGGATAAACGCTCCTGTATCGAACTGCTCACCCAAATCGACCCGGAGCACGTGGGTGAAGCCCTCGGCCCTCTGCTCGTCAAGCTCTCCCCCAGTTTGCAACGTCAAAGTCTGGAGGTGATGCTCAACCATCCCAATCCCGCTTACACTTCAGATTTGCGAACCCTGCTGAACCAATCCGTGACCCCAGAAGTCTTGGCTTTGGCGTTGCGCTATATTTGGCTGACCGAACCGGAACTGGATATCGAGCAATTGCGGTCCTATCTGCGCCCGGAAGTAGACCCGGTGGTGCGAGGGACCGCTGCCTCCTCAATCCTACGTCGAGGAAACCGCGAACAAAAAGCCGAAGCAACGAACGCCCTGCGTCATATGCTGACCCACAAACAGGAACGAGAACGGGTAATGGGCTGTCGCGCCCTTGGGGAAGCGGATTATTTGCAAGGATTGCGACTGTTTATCCCTAATCTGCTCCAGGATGAATCCTTGCGAGTTCGGTGCGCTTTGTTGGAGGTGATCGCATCGACTCATTTAGAAGAATATTATCCCTCTGTGCTGCGTGGACTTTACTATAAGTCCACCCGTGAGTCGGCAATGCGGGCGTTAGTTCGCTTAGAGAATGAAATTCTCGATCGCCTGGTGGCCCTAGCCGAAGATATCCATAAGCCGGATTTAGTCCGGATGCACGCTTGGACGGCGATCGGTCAGATAGGCACCCTGGAAGCCCTGAATGTATTAGTCAATCATCTCCTCACCAGTTGGGGAACGACCCGACGCAACATCCTCCGCGTTCTCTTGAAAATCCCCAAGGAAGGCGGAATTGAGGGGGTTTTGGATCGGATTGGTCGCAGTGGGGTGGAAATATTAATCGACCAAGAACTGATGTTGATGGGTCAAATTTATCAGGCCCTGATCGGACTCAATCCCGAAGAAACCCTGGAATCCGAAGCGAATCTTCTGCGCCGCGCTTTGCGAGATGTGATTTCAGATTCGGTGGATCGCTTGTTTTTGTTGATGAAGTTTCTCTATCCCTTGGGTTCGATTCAAGCGGCGGCTTTTAATTTGAAGTCGGGAGTTCGCACGAATATGGCGCGCGGGTTGGAAATTTTGGATAATACCCTGGATATTCCCAGCAAGCGTATTTTGTTGAGTATTCTCGATCGCCGTGCCGATGAAGAAAAACTCCAAAGTCTCTCGGAACTGATTGCGATCGAATCCCTATCCCCCAGCGATTGTCTGCGTCGGTTGGTAGACTTGCGCCACTTTATCTCCGAGTGGCCCTTGGCTTGTTGTTTTCACCTGGCGCGGGCTTCCCGCTGGAGTCTGACGGGGGAACAAACCCTCGCCTGTTTGAACCATCCCAAAAGTTTTGTGCGCGAAGCGGTGTTAGCCTACCTGAAAGTGGCCTCTCCTCGCGCCCTCGCCGAACTATTGCCTCGGATGAAAAACGATCGCGATCGCCTAGTTGCCTCTCAAGTCAAGGAAATGATGGCAGAATTGGGCATTGCGGATTCACCGCAACAAGCCTCATCCACTACCCGAGGCCCCCAGGGTTTTCCTAATTATCCAGGCATTCCCGGGTTGGAAGCGACCTAAAGTACGGTAAAAGTAAAAAGATAAACGGAAAATATTTGTTTTGCCTTTTTACTGGCTCCTAATTACTTTTTAGGCTTTATTTTTTACGGTTTACTGCCTTAAGATGCTCACCAGTGTTGACCGATTATTATTTGTCAGGGCCGTTCCGATTTTTAAGGAACTTCGGGATGACTTTCTCGTGCGTCTGGCTTCCGTGATGGATGAGCTATCTTTCCCGGCAAAGCATACCATCTTCACGGAGGGTCAGGAGGGGCGATCGCTCTATATCGTCGTTTCTGGGAAGGTTCGCGTTCACATTGGCAATCGAGACCTCGCTAAATTAGAACAGGGAACTTGTTTTGGAGAAATGTCTTTGTTCGATGCGGAACCTCGTTCGGCTTCTGTCAGCACCCTGGAACCGTGCGAGTGTCTGGTGTTGACCCAGCAGCAACTCTACGATGCCATTGATGAAACGCCCGGAATTGCCATTAATATCATCCGTCTACTCTCTCGTCGGATTCGTGAACTAAATCGTGTCAATGCTCAAACGGCGGCACAAGCACAGCAGTCTGGAAGCGACTTACGCAGTGCCGGGACTAATGTCGGGGATAACAGGGTCCCGGGGTGAGGGCAACTGTTGCCCATAGACTCTCCTCCCAACCTGAAGAATGGGCAATTTGCCGCCTGTTGGTTAATGTAAATCTATAAAAATGCCATTCCTTCTCGCGTTTAGGGTGGGTGGTTCTATTGTGGCTGATCTGCCACTACCGTTATGCAAGGGAAAACTCCATTTATCATTGCTTTGGCTGGGGGGGCGATCGCCGCAGCCGTTGGAGGTGCTTATTTGGCGTCCCAATCTCCCCCTTCACCCTCTCCGGTGACTCAAGCGCCAACCCCTACTTTACCTAGGACAGCGCCTACACCAAATTCGACTCGTGCGGAATCTCCGCGATCGCAACCGTTGCAATCTCCAACTCCCACTCCAACTCCTACTCCTACTCCTACTCCAGCACCTATTATGATTAACCCATCCCAAAAAAACTGCCCCATTACCAGTGCGATCGTTTCTGACCCTAACCCCCCGGCTAACGTCCGTTCTAGCCCGCAAGTTGCCTCTACTAATATCCTAGGTACTCTTAGTAATGGAACTTTCGTTGTAGTTGTGCAACAACAAAACGGCTGGTTTAAAATTAATGACCCGGTAGAAGGTTGGATTTCCCAAAGTATCACAGAAAGTTCTTGTTCCCAAGTCACCGAACGGATTAAGTTTCCTCCTAATGGCACATCCGCAAGGGTCAAAGGTCGGATTATTGGTGGTGGGAGTCATGAATATCTTCTTAAGGCATCGGCAGGTCAAACCTTGACCCTCTCGGTTTCTGAAGGAGCTCTGCCTTTTATTTTTATCCCCAATGACCCCAATCGGCAAACGGAACTCACCGGGGGTGGCCACTATACGGGTTTGGATAACTGGACGGGTACTCTGCCCAGAACTGGGGACTATCAAATAGTTTTAGACTCGAATTTTCGAGGGTTTAATTATGATTTTCTAGTCGAAGTCAAGTAAGCCTTACACGAACTAATCAATCGCCTCTAAAGAAATATCTAAAAGGGGATACTCTTGCCAGCCTTCTGCATCAAAGTGCCACCATTCCGTAATCAGAGGAATAAAGCCCTGTTGGGTCATCAATGTTTCAAGTAACTGGCTATTTTCACGGGCTTTGTCGCTGACATCGGTTCCCTCATAATCTCGGGCTGCGCGATCGGTAAAATCATCAAATTGCGTCGGCATTTCTAATTCAGTTCCCAGGGCATCAATCAGGGTTAAATCTACAGCCGCACCGCGATTATGTCGAGACCCTCTTTCCGGATTAGCAACGTAGCGCGGATCTGGCAAGGCTTCCCACATTTTTCGGGTAACGGAGAGGGGACGGTAACAATCAAATACTTTCAAACCCAGTCCCATGGGTTGTAATTGCTCTTGAACTTGGGATAACTTTTGGGCAACGCTAGTTCGCAAAAGACATCGAGGGACTGAGTAGAGTTTAACCTTCAAGAAGTTATTAGCAGTAGCATAGCGAATATCCAGGGCGATCGCTGGATTGATATCTTGTATATCTACTAATTTCTCTCCCTCAAATTGAGGCATATCTGGAGTTATCTCTACTTCAACCGATAGACTAGGTGGGCCAAATTCTAAAGAATTCACAGCTTCGGGAATGCGAACGGATTCCGCCTGTTGCCAAAGTCCTATGCTGATTACAAACACAAAGGCCAAACCAAACAAAACAAAGGGATTGTTTTTCATGATGAAGTCGTACACCTAGAACGTTAGCAATAATATCTTATAAAAAATTAAATTTATCTTGAAAATGCTTTAAAATCAAGAAAATAAAAGTTACCTAAATTGTTCATGATATATTTAAAATAGGATGACTAAGCGTAATTAATTAATTTATCTCTAATTTTGGGATTTTTCCCGGGAATTTTACCTTAAAACAAGAAATCGGACGATGAGAGCGGTAACCCATGAAAATGACACTCGCTTCATAAAATTTAACCAAATCCAGATACAGATGGGGAGTCAAAAAGGAATACTGTTGACAGACCGAATAAATGGCTAGACACTTTCCGAGCAAAACCGCCCCCTACGGTACAATAATCATGCCCACCTTCCCACTTTATCGGGGTGAACGTCCCGAATCCCTCAACCCGTTAAACCCCTATCATTACGGTTTGTTGGCCTACTGGGTATTTTTTCGTCCCAGCGCCATCCAGAGCTATTTGTACAAAGCTGCCCCTGATTTGTACCCAAAAAGCGGATGGAGTAAATTTTTGGGCAGCTTTAAAGTGCCGGGGTATAGGAACCTGTATTTGATGGCGATCGCCTCACTGGTGAAATGTTTGGTCCTGCTGGGATTCACATTTTTCCTGTACACTATCGCCGTCCAACAAGGTCATACCGGATCCATTAGTTCCGTACTCGCCATCTCCAATACCCAAGCGATTTCCGCCTCAGCGCGAGACTTTAACGGAGACAGCAGCTTAAAACTCTGGGACCTGGATAGAGGTGCGTTGCTGCAAACCATACCCGCTAAGGGCAACGGAATTAACGCCGTGGCATTACTGCCGGGAGAACGGGCTATTTCCGGAGGAAGGGACCGGGCTGTTAATATTTGGGACCTCAAGGGGGGCAGTCGTCTATATAATCTACAAAACCACGGTCGCTGGATCGAAGACTTAGCGGTAACCCCCAATGGAAAATTAGTAATTTCTGCCTCAGCAGACAATACACTCATTGTCTGGGATGTGGAGTCCGGAAAAAAACTTCATACTCTTAAAGGTCACACGGGATCGGTAAAGACGGTGGCACTCACCCCAGACGGAGTACAGGCCATTTCTGGATCCGCAGATGGAACGGTAAAAATTTGGAACCTGGAACAGGGAACCCTCCTGCAAACTTTAACAGGTCATACGGGCGGGATTAATGCTGTGGCGGTTACCCCTGACGGAGAACAGGTGATTTCTGCGAGTCTGGATGGTTTCGTCAAGGTGTGGATACGCTCATCCGGTACTGTGCAACACAACCTCAATGCACATAGCGGAGGGGTTAATACAATAGAGGTGACTCCAGACGGACAACGGGTTGTTTCTGGGGGGGTGGATGGAAGCGTCAAGGTTTGGAACCTCCAGGAGGGAACCCTACAACAGGAGTTCACGGGACATGGGGGGTGGATTAATGCTTTAGTCATCACCCCGGATGGACGGCAACTGGTTTCAGCCTCTTCTGACCACACCCTCAAAGTTTGGAATCTCCCCCAAGGTACCCTGGTACATACCCTCGTGGGACATCAAGAGTGGGTGAGATCGGTTGCACTCACCCCGGACGGACAACGAATCATTTCTGGCGCAGGCGATCGCCTCCCCAAAGTCTGGAACCTCAGTTCTGGGGAGGAAATTCCCCTTAAAGCAGTCCAACGCACCCTCTTTTGGACTAGCCTGGGATTTGCGATCGGGGCTATTTTCCTGTGGATCTGGATTGTATTAGCCTGCGCAGTGATTCTCACCTGTAGTTTTATGGCCCTTGGGTTGGGGGGTAGCGTAGTAGCGGCCCTGGTACTGACCCTGTTAGGGAGTTTCGCGTTCACCAACCTATTTCTGTTGAACGATTTGCTCAAAATCAATCCCCCGTATCAACAAACCTTCGGGGCGATCGCGATTGATACTTCCCTAATCACCATCGGATTTGCAATTTTTGTAGGGACCCTCTGGTTCGTGGCCTTTGCCCTGGCGGGACGTACTGCGGTCGGGATGTTTGCCGGTTTTGGGTTGATTCTGGTGATTGCCATGGCGATCGGGATCTTTGATGCCAATGTCCTCAAAGATACCAACATTGCCTCCCGAGTTCGGTTTGTGACGGTAATTTCCCGAGGGATTGAAATCGGGTTTTTCTTTAATTTGCTAGTTCTACTCGGGTCCTTGCGCCTGCTGTTTTACCCGATTGAGTTGATTGCTGCACTCAAACCAAACCGCCGTGGCGATGGACATCCGGTTTTTTGGGATGAGTTGCTGGTATTGCCCCTGCCGAACAGCCGCAAATCTTTATTACAGCAGTTACAACGGGATGAAAAAAGCGGTTTGCAGCGGGTAGCAGAAGTCTCTCGTAACCCGTTTCAGCGTGCGATCGCCCAAAATGCTTTATCTAAGTATTTACATTCCACCCCAAATCCCCTACACCTGCTCTATGCGATCGCCCGGGATCGGGATTTAACGACCTATCTTTGGTCCCCGGTGAGTACGGAAGATTGGCGAGGCATCCCAGAACAACGACAGGTGTTATTAGGAGAACTAGGTTTTCAAGGGGTGAAATGTGGAAGCGATTGGTTGAATCAGATGGCAGAGGGTTGGATTGGGGCTTTAACTTGGGTGTGGCGATCGCATCGTCAAACTCCCTTAACCCATTTGGCAGCCCTCCTTTACAACTTGCTTGATCGTGGGGTGAATTCGTCTAGATTCGATTGGACTGACTATAAGCAAACCCTGGGGAGTCTGCGCGAGTACCCAGGGGGTGTAGAAATTTTGGAATCTTTGACCACTTTAGGGACATTTTCCTCGGTGCAGACTCTCCCGGACCTGTGCAGGGCTGTTCAGGCGTTGGGAGACTCGGAACTTTCTGCCTTTTATGACGCAGACTCTCGGATCCCGGTAGGAGGAGTGATTCGACCCGAAATCCTGAGTGCGATCGCCCATCTGGGAGAAATCGGTACCTCCGTTTGTGACCATTCGGATCAAACCGACCCGCTGAAACGACTGGCAACCTTGGCAAAAGCAACCGTAGCCCTAGATACCTTGGAATCCGAGGCGATCGCTTCCTTATTAACGCCGGAACAAGGGATTTTACAACAGATTATTCGCCAGTGGCGTCAGTTAATGATTCGGGAAACCGCTGTAGTGTCGGGAAGGGTCGAGCAATCTAGCAACTGCGCAGGAATCTAACCTCGTGAGTTCCCTGTAAAAATAACCCTTAAATAGAACCCTAATTTTTATCGGGGTTCTCTTTAAGAGTTATTCCCCTTTCAATTCTTCCCACATCGCATGGTAGGCAGGTTTAGGATGATAGGACTCGTCAAAAAGTAACGGTGCTTTCCCCCCGGTAAACCCCGTTAACCAGGAATGGCGATCGGTAAATCCCCAGGTGAGTAAGGCTTTACAGTTGGATGCCTCTAGGCATATCTTCAGGAACTCCCGGTACAATTCACCTTGTGCCGCTAATTGCTCCTCTCGGGTGCCCTTAAACTTATTCAGGGGAATATCCATTTCGGTGATCATCACATCTAGCCCGAGTTCAGCATACCGCTTCATATTTTCAGCCACATCTTGGGGATCTCCTGCGGATAAAAATCCCAAGTGGGTTTGGAACCCCACTGCATCGAGGGGTGCGCCTCGTTCTTGAATACTTTTTATCAAGTTATAAAAAGAGTCAGATTTAGAGTTGAGTCCCTCAGCGTATTCATTAATATACAAAAGGGCATCGGGATCAGCTTCACGAGTCCAACGCAGAGCTAAATCAATATATTCGGGTCCAATAGTTTTATACCAGATAGTTTCTCTTAAGCTGCCGTCAGCTTCTACAGGTTCATTCACCACATCCCACGCATAAATTTGACCCCGATAGTGACTGACTACAGTCTGAATATGATCATGGAGGATTTCTATCAGTTCATCTCGGGAAAAATTCCCTTCCACGATCCAACGGGGGAGGACATGAAACCAAGTTAAGACATGACCAATGACCTTCATATCGTGTTCAGCGGCAAACTCGACCATCCCATCGGCTGTGCTAAAATCATAGCGATTGCGCTCTGGATGTAGCACTTCAAATTTCATGTTATGCTCGGCCATGATGATGTTAAATTCCCGCGCTAATACCTCTCGATAAGTGGGTTCGTTATCTAAAGGGCGGGGTCTAACAGCGGAACCGATTAAAAAGTCCCGTTTTGCGGCTAGGGCTCTGAGGGGTTCTGCTGCCGAGTTAGGGCTTAAGGGTTTGGGGTTGGTCGTGGCGAAACTTGTGGTAGCGATCGCAAAGGCAATCGCCAGGATAACCAGGATATATGCGATCAAGGACCGGGGTTTCATGGGCCACCTCTGTGAGGATAAAGACAGAGGTTTGAGGGATGTTTTAATTCACCCAAACCTCTTGATTTCAAACCAGAAAATCACTTAAATGTTTAAGCGTTGGTAAATCGTATCCAGATGTCTGAGTTGATATTTCGGGTCGAAACAGTCCTCGATTTCCTGCGGTGAAAGTTTCTCCTTGACGCTGGCATCTTGGACGATCGCCCCGTGAAAGTCCCCATCGACTCGATTCCAGGCTTGATGAGCACAGGATTGCACGACTTTATAAGCCTCTTCCCGGTTCATGCCTTTCTCAACTAACGCCAGCATGACGCGCTGACTGAAGATGACGCCGCCGTAAACGTTCATATTCCGCTTCATGTTCTCGGGATAGACTTGGAGATTTTTCACCAATTCTGAAATTTCCCTTAGCATAAAGTGAGTTAAAATGCAAGAATCTGGCAAAATAACTCGCTCGACGGAACTATGGGAAATATCCCGCTCATGCCATAATGCTACATTTTCTAGGGCAGTGCCAGCATGACCTCGTACGATTCTTGCCATCCCGGTTAAGCGTTCAGACCGAATCGGATTACGCTTATGGGGCATGGCAGAGGAGCCTTTTTGCCCTTTGGAGAAGTATTCCTCCACTTCCAGGACATCGGTGCGCTGGAGGTTGCGAATTTCAACAGAGAAGCGTTCGATAGAAGCGGCTAGCAAGGCTAGATGCTGCAAGAAGTCAGCATGGCGATCGCGCGATATCACCTGAGTGGAGGCGGTATCGGGTTCGAGTCCGAGTTTCTGACAGGCGATTTCTTCAATTCGCGGTTCAATGTTGGCGTAGGTTCCCACGGCACCGGAGATTTTACCCACAGCAATTTCTGATCGCACCCGCACTAGGCGATCGCGATGGCGCAACATTTCCGCTAACCATCCGGCCAGTTTAAACCCAAAGGTTATAGGTTCAGCATGAATGCCATGCGATCGCCCGATCTGCACGGTATCCCGGTGCTGCTGCGCTTGATATCGAATCGCGGCGATCGCCGTTTCCAATTCCGACAGCAACAGATCCAGACTCGCGACCATCTGCAATGCTAAAGCAGTGTCTAAAACGTCTGAACTGGTTAATCCCAAATGAATGTAGCGTCCGGCTTCCCCGACGTACTCGTTCACATTGGTCAGAAAGGCAATCACATCATGGCGAACTTCGGCCTCAATTTCGAGGATGCGCTTGGGGTCAAAATTTGCCTTGGCTTTAATCTGTTCCACTGCCGATTCCGGTATATAACCCAGTTCGGCTTGAGCTTCACAAACGGCTAGCTCGACTTCGAGCCAGGTTTTAAATTTATAGGTCTCAGTCCACAGTTCGCCCATTTCGGGCAAGGTATAGCGCTCGATCAACGTCCGGCACAGAATACAACTGTCTCATTTTACCCCCTCTGTCTGCATATTCTTTGCCCGGTGTTCTCTATCTTTTTTTGCCCGATTTTTTAGCTTATTTTCTTCATAACACTCGTTAAGATTTATGACCTGTTCAAGTCAAACCTTAGCCCCCTGATCGCCCCAGGGGGTTGGAGGCATGGAGCCAGTTTTATCCCTGGCTGCGATCGGGACACTAACGGACCTAACTCTGCTCTCAGGTTGCCGATCAAGTGGTTTCAAAGCGGGGTCAGGGACTAATGTTACCCTGCCCTTGACCCCGAATTTGGATTAAAAATGTCCGATTTCCCTTGTTTGGGAAGGGGGATTCTCCTGGGGAGAGACTACGCGATCGCCTAGCAGAATCATCCGAGCAATATAGAACTCCCGAGACACATTGACGAAGGCCAGCAATATATTAGCGAGGAAGCGGAACAGTTTGATTTGCATCAAGCTAGACTCTAGCCGATGGAAGTCAGAACCCACACGCATTGTTACTCGACTCATAGCCTTTGGCTCTACTCTATAAAGCCACTGAATTCTTATGTCTTTATTTTATCACTAATTTTGGAAAAATTTAATATGATGTTTTATAAAGTGCCTTAATAAATACAGCCCATTTCTTCCGTAGTTTTACGGGAATTTTACCCCGTTTATTCCCCAAGTTTTCTGGGGCAATGAGGATCGATCACCTAGCCCAGAAAACTTGGGATGAGGACTTCCTAAATCCCCCTATTTTCTGATTTTTTACCCACATGAGGAAAGAAGCACCCCAACCAAACGCTCTTTCTGAACCTAAAGAGCATTTAAAACCGCACGGATACAGTCACGGCGACCCTAACTCTAAAAATGGGTTAGGCGATCGCTGAGGTTAATACGTGAAACTGTTGATTTCTTGTTCTTTATCAAAAATAATGAACAAAACTACCGTATCCTCTTCAAACCGAGTTGTCATTAATACCACTTTTTGCCCGTCACCCTCAGCGGTTTCAGCCGAAACAATTTCTTGAAAATCCCCCGATTTAGCTACTAAATCTTGCCATGTGGTTTCTAACGTTTCGGGGCTAATATTTTCCTGGGCAACCGTATCGTATTTCTGTAAAGCTGTGTCAAACTCTCCCTCAGCGAGTAACGAGACAAATTCTTCAGCTTCGGAGACGATTGGAGTTGCCTGAGCCAAGGATTCAACCCCCATGAGGGGTTCGGAAACTTGAGCCTGAGTCGGTAAAGCATCGACGATAGCAACCGTCGCCAGTAATACCAGGGAAAGAAGAGTTTTCATTTGATTTAGCTCCTGAATAGCCTATAAAAAATGCTATTTACTGCATTCTATCAATAGTTCTATATTGGATGGCTTCTGCCACATGGGAGATCTTAAGTTCATCATCACCCGCTAGGTCCCCAATGGTGCGGCCCACCTTTAAAATGCGATCGGTTGCCCTTGCCGAAAGTCCCAGCTTACGGATGGCTCCTTCAAGGAGATTGCGGGTTGCCTCATCCAGGGGACACCATTGCCGCAGTTGAGCCGTTTGCATTTCCGCATTGCAGCGAATATTCGGTTCAGCTTTAAATCGATCGCGGGCGCGATCGCGGGCCTCTTGAACTCTTTTTCTGACAGGTTCTGAACTCTCTCCGGTGGTTTGATGGGTAATTTCTTCCGGTTTTAAGCGATTTACCGCAACTTGTAAATCAATCCGATCCATCAAAGGTCCCGAAAGTTTGGCCCAGTATTGTTCTCGGTGACGCGGGGAACAGGTACAGGGTTGGATTTGGTCACCAAAGTAGCCACAGGGGCAGGGATTGGTACTGGCAACTAAAGTAAATTGTGCCGGAAACTCGACGGTTTGTTTGGTGCGCGAAATGCTGACCCGGCCATCTTCTAAGGGTTGGCGCAGGAACTCTAACACATCCCGTTTAAACTCCGTCAGTTCATCCAGAAATAAGATACCCCGGTGGGCGAGGGAAATTTCTCCGGGTTTGGGATAGCTGCCACCCCCGACAAGAGAAGGACCCGAGGCGGAGTGATGGGGACTACGAAAGGGGCGATCGCCAATCAATGTTCCCCGATTTTTCAGTAACCCCACCACGGAATAAATTTGGGTAACTTCTAAGGCTTCTTCAAAACTAAGCGGCGGTAAAATACCGGGTAACCGTTTAGCAAGCATGGTTTTCCCACTGCCAGGAGGACCGACAAAGATTAAATTATGCCCTCCTGCTGCTGCAATTTCTAAGGCGCGGCGTCCATGGGCTTGACCCTTGACATCTTGCAAGTCTAAACCCCCGAAGGGATGGGGTGCAAAGGGTACATTTCCATCGAGTTTGACGGGGGTGTATTGACTCGGGTCATTAAGTAAGGCGATCGCATCGCACAGATGCTGACACCCGTAAACCTCTAATCCTTTCACCACTGCCGCTTCCCCAACATTGCCTTCTGGGACAACTAAGGCAGAAATTCCCATCTCCTTAGCCGCCGCCGCAATGGGAAGAACTCCGGCAACGGGACGTAAGGTGCCATCGAGAGACACTTCCCCCAGGAAGAGAAAATCCCCCAAGAGTTGGGCGCTGACTTGTTCCGAGGCGGCTAAAATCCCGATGGCGATCGGTAAGTCAAAACAGGGACCCTCCTTGCGTAAATCCGCCGGGGTCAAGTTAATGACGATGCGACGCATGGGGAAAGCGTAGCTGGAATTTTTCAGGGCGGCTTTAACTCGTTCCTTGGATTCTTGCACCGCTGCATCCGGCAACCCAACCACCACGATTCCCGGCATTCCCCCAGAGACATCTACCTCGACTCCGACCTTGACGGCATTAATCCCAACTAACGATGCACTCCAAACTCTAGCAAGCACGGCTGATATCCTGATGACTGCTCAGAGCATTATAAGAAAGGCGGGGTAAAAAAGGAATAGGGGGGGACTACTCAGAGCGATCTGATTTAGCGATGGCTTAGAAAGCAAGTTTCTCCCGTAAATCTTGGCTCTTGTTGTCAAGGTTATCCCAGAAACCCCTTTGCTTGCATGAGCGATATTTGATTGGATGAAGGGACACCAAATAATCGGGTTCAGAAACCGAGTTTCTTAAACAAATCTTAGGAAAAATTTCAAAGTTATCCCATAAACCCAGTTTCTTTTGCCGCCAAAAACTTACGATCGCCAGGGTCAAAGCGTCTGAAATATGGAGAGCGATCGTCCCCATTTTAGCTAATAACTTCAGTCTGATCGCATTTCCGTCGGATGCACTGCCGTCACTTCCGCATACCGGGTAAAATCCCGGGTATTAAAAGTTAGAATGTGCGTCAATCCATGCACCAGCATTGCTGCCACCAACCGCGCATCATAGACATTGACACCCTTCACCTCATAAGTCAACACCAACCGTTCCCACTCAGAATAAATGGCTACAGTATCCGGTAAGAGCAAAATAAGCCCTTTTAACCGATTCACTTCGGCAGCGGCTTCCCCTGGGGTATGCCCTAACCCATTTTTGTCCGCAGGGCGAGTGTAAACATTCCAAAACTCGATTAAATTTTGAGGAATGATACAAAGCTGATGCCCTTGACTGCGTAAACTTGTGGTGGCATTGATGGCATCGGCGTGCATGGAATGGGTAGGGTCCGCACTCCGCAACAGAATATTAGTATCAATCAAAAAGGACATTAACCCCTTTCTCCATAAATGCTTTCTCGGCTAATGGCTTCATCGGATAAATAGGGCTGATTGCGCGGGTGACTCTCAGCCCACTCCCGGAACGCTTTGGCCCATTCGGCTGGAGTGGCGGTTTCATAAAAAGGACGCTCTTTCTCGGATTCTGAGGTTTGCTCCTGGTGTGCTTTCAGCTTCTCCTCCAAGAGCGATCGCTCCTCTGGGGAAAGAGATTGGACGACCTGGGCTAAAGATTCCACTAATTTAATGTTCATAAATTCTCCTGTAATGCCGTGGTATGGAGCAGAAACCGAGTTGCCTATCCCATCGCCGTTGATGAAATTATCTGGCCGACTTGATGAAAGTATTCGTGCCTGACTCCTTTGGTGACGGGATGGAGAGTGATCGCAAAAACAGTGTATTCGTTTTTTCCAATATAGAGGCGATCTCATTCAGCCATTTTTATAAAATCAACTTCCGCAACAAAGGGCCACCAGTATAGACAGGATTAACACTATAAAATACAACCGCTTTTGGTGGGTACTGTCCTCCATAAGGCCGTCAAGGGTCACTTCCTGGGAAGAGTACCAATTTAGAGTTCTATACCCTGTCTCCTGCTCGATGTGACCAGCATCACCTAAAGCCTTGCGTCAAGTCACTGTAATAGTTCTTAATATTGCGTTACATTTATTTACATAAGCCAACGAGGGAAAACGAAATGTACACCAGCACTGACGAACGAGGACTTCTCAACAACTTTGCCACCGAACCGAAACTGTATCACGCCGAGTATCCGTCTCCTGAACAGCAAAAACTCTACATTGCTTATGGTGCAGCCTCTATGGTACTCGTGGCACTGACAATTTTTACAGCAGTCGCTATCAGCTAATCCTCAAGTTTCGATTTAACTCTCCTCTATCAATCGCCCCTACTGGTTAGGGGCCTTTTTTTGTCCAGGAGGAAATTGTCAGCGATCGCCTATTCCCGTAAGATGGCAACTAGCGGCACTTACAAAAAACACCCCTTTATGACTGAGACAATTTTTAGTAAAATTATCCGCCGAGAAATCCCGGCTGATATCGTTTATGAGGATAACTTGTGCCTCGCTTTCCGAGATGTGAATCCTCAAGCGCCGGTTCATGTTTTGGTGATTCCGAAGGAACCCATTCCTAAGTTATCGGATGCGGAGTCAAATCATCACGCCCTGATGGGTCATTTGCTCTTGAGTGTTAAGCGGGTCGCGGAACAACTAGAACTCAAAAATGGCTATCGGGTTGTGATTAATTGCGGTGACGATGGGGGTCAGACGGTGAATCATTTACACTTACATATTCTTGGGGGACGTTCCCTGAGTTGGCCTCCCGGTTGAGGCGATCGCCTATCGATGTCGATTGTAGGGGCAATTCCTGAATTGCTCCTACAGAACCGATGAAGCCATTGCTATACAATGGTTTTGAGAGTATGGGCCGCCTCATTGAGCTTTTGAATCCCAATTTTCGTTTGAGTGAGGCCACTGGCGGTTTGGACTGCGCCTTGATTAAGATTGTTCATCGCCTCAACCACTTCTTGAATAGCGACTGCTTGCTGTTTAGCCGTTAACGAAATTTGTTGATTGTTAACCACCACTTCATTGACCGCTTCTAGAGAATTTTGTTGATTTTGCAACACCACTTCGTTAATTGCTTGGGCTACTCCCTCGGAGGACTTTAAGACAATTTGCTCGATCGCCTCGGTTACCTTAATAAAAGCCTCGGCCGTATCTCGTGACAATTCGATGCCAGTTTCGGCAGTTTTGCGCCCTTCATCCGTCACCATCACGGTCGAATTAATCGCACTTTGAATTGTAAACACAAGCTGATTAATCTTCTCAGCGGATTTTTTGCTTTGGTCGGCGAGTTTGCGAATTTCCGCTGCTACGACACCGAATCCTTTGCCATGTTCTCCCGCACGCACGGCTTCTACGGCAGCATTAAGAGAGAGCATATTCGTTTGATTGGCGAGATCGCTGACCAGATTAGTAATCGAGCTGATTTGATTGGTTTGTTCACTCAATCGCAAAATTTGTTCGGCGATCGCTGCGACTTTTTGTTTTAAAATTGACATTCCTTCTAAAGTCCGGCCTACGGTTTTGTTTCCCCCTTCAGCTAAAGTTAAAACCTGACGAGATCCTTGGGCTGAAGACTCGGCTAAGAATAATACATTTCGAACACCTAGGACGGATGATTCAGCTAATGCTAAGATTTGACGGGCATTTTGTGCCGCTGCCTCTGCTTGTTGTACGGTTTGTTCAGAAGAGACACCGAGTTGATGCATGGTGTTAGTCGTTTGATTCGCAGACGCGGCTTGAGAACTGGCATTGCGTTCTTGTTGTTCCACTGTGGCGGATATTTCAGTGGAAGATGTAGCGATGGAATTGACAGTTTCATTAATAGTTTGATTGGTGCGGGCGATCGTTGCCCAAATCAAAGAGGCCGCCCCAGAACTTAGCACTAAAGACAATAAAGTTGTCATCATTGCTGCGGCTATTAGAAATCTGATAATTTTCTGCGCTTGCGCTGTATATTCCTGTAAGATAATTTGCTCATTAATGCCAAACTTCTCTCCTAACTCATCTAGTCTTCCCACCAAAACTTTAGATTCTCTTAAATAAAGACTGACGGCTTGTTCATGTTTATTTTCATTTTTTAATTGGATGGTATCGAGAGACATTTGATAATATTCCTCTCCCGCTCTAATCATATCTCTAAAAATTTCTTTTTGTCCTGAGTCTTCGATGAGAGTTTCTGCCATTTTAGCAGCAGTTTCATAGCGCTCCTTTTGTTTGCGAAATTCTAGCAAAGCATCTTCACTCTGTACTAATAAATATCCGCGAACTTGCCTTGCCATCAGCGCCGTACTCAAAACCATATCATCGGTGTGAAATAAAATTCTTTGCACTCTGTTAACTTCTTCAAATTTTTTAGAAACTTGACTAATTTCGGAATACACTATCCCGCTAAATCCTACAATTAATAAAACCGGAATAGAAAATCCAAAAAAAATCCGGCCTCTTAATTTTAAATTTTTTAACATGGTGGCAGTCTCCCCCAGCCAATGGCTTCTATCTCTTATTCTAAAAATATTGTAGCTGACTCTTGTGAGTTTATGGGGGAAATCGAATCTTTTTGAAGGAAAGAGGAAGAACCATAAATTTAAGCCAATAGGTGTACCTACTTAGAAAAAAAAGTTTTAAGGCCAACTATCTTTCCTTAAAAAAAAATTACCTCATCCCGATAGACCGGATGAGGTAAACGATATAAAATATTACTTAGATCAAGGCATTCAAATTTTGGGCAGTTTCATTTAATTTATGAATGCCGATTTTGGTTTGGTTAATGCCGTTGACCGTTTCTGTGGCACCTAGGTTGAGGTCGTTCATGGCGGTGACTACCTGGTTAATAGCGACCGCTTGCTGTTTGGTGGTCAGGGAAATTTGCCGAGAATTGAGGACCACATCATTAATGGCATTCCAAGAGGCTTCTTGATTCGTCAAAATTACGTTATTAATGGCTTCGCCAACCTTGGCAAATGCTTCTGCGGTTTCCCGAGAGAGGGTGATGCTTTCCTCAGCTTTTCTTTTGCCCTCTTCGGTGACGGTGACCGTTGAACCAATGGCGGATTCTATATTGACAACGAGGGTACTAATTTTTTGCGCTGAGGTTTTACTTTGGTCTGCAAGTTTGCGAATTTCTGTAGCAATGACGCTAAATCCCTTGCCATTTTCTCCGGCACGAACGGCTTCTACGGCTGCATTGAGAGCCAACATATTGGTTTGTCCAGCCAAGTCACTGACGAGACTGGTAATGTTACTAATTTGGTTGGTTTGTTCACTCAATCGGAGAATTTGGAGGGCAATTGCTTCTACTTTGGCGGTTAAAACTAGCATTCCTTCCTGAGTGCGTTCCACAGCTTGAATGCCGCGATCGGCGAGGGTTAAGACTTCTTGAGCGCCCTGAACTGAAGATTCCGCAAGCTGTAAGACTTGATTGGCATTGTTTTCGGAAAATTGGGCTTGCTCTGCGGTGAGGGTGGAAGAGGAGCCTAATTCCGTCATTGTGGCACTGGTTTCGTTAACTGAGGTGGCTTGTTGGGAGAGGGTGCGTTCATGTTGCTCGACAGTGGAGGCTATTTGGCTAGATGCGGAGGCGATCGCATTAGTTTCTTGGCGGATAATTCGGGCAATACTAGAGGAAATAATTAGAGCCACAATGACTGCAATGCCGACTAATAATAAGGACCCAAGCGTCATCCAAATCACTAGGGCTTGTAAGGTACCCGTTGCTTCCTGATTTTCAGCCAGTAGCAGCCCTTCTTGTTTAGTTTTAAATTCATCGGTGATTTCTTTAAATCGCATCACTAATTTAAGACCTTTTTGGGTAGACCAGAGGGTAATTGCTTCTTGTTTTTTACCGCTATCATAAAGATTTCTAATTTCCGTAAAAAAGGTCATATAATCTCGAGTTAGCTCAATCATTTCCGTGATAATTTTTTGGTCTTCAGGGGTCATATAGAGTTGGTTTTTTTCATTGACTAAGGTTTCAAATTTGCTGACTGTGCTATAATATTGGTTGAGATATTCTACATTCCCATTCACGAGATACCCTCGGGCCTCTCTAACCAGCCCTAATGCTGTATTAGTGATGTCATTTAAGGTGAGAAGTCGAGCTTGAATCAATTGGACATTTTCAAAAGACTGACTGACCTTTTGTGCCGATTTATAAGTGATGAGCATAAATCCACAGATGGCAATGGCGATCGGTAAGCCATATCCCAAGACCATTTTATTTCGGAGTTTTAAGTTAGCAAACATAGTTGTTTTTCCTTTTTTAATCTAAAAATATTGAGGTTAGCTGTCTGTGAACCTTACCCGGGGTTAATTAACAAGAAGTAATAAGCCAGGAGAGGAAGGCTAGTAAGCTATTAGGTTTAACATCATTTCCGGGTTTAAACCCTGACAATTACTAAAGTCAGGGGGATGATATATTTTTAATGAGTAATTCCCCCAAAAACCCGGCTAAGCTCAGGGATAAAAATTCAAACAATCACCCTTTTCTACTCAATTTAATTCACCTTTCTACTCTTTGATTAATTATTCCCGGAAACTAGGAGAGATACCTAAGTTATTCAGGATAGTTTACAATTCGCATTATTTTTTAACAATTTTTCCCGTCTAGGTTTTTTATCCCCTAGACCCTCGGTACAAAAGCAGTTACTCCGGATCGGAACCCAAGTTTAGTAACCCGAATGTTGTTAATGCTCAATTGCTGAGGCGGACCTCCGGAAGAAGCAACCGGATCTCAACTCGGAGATAGAATCGCTTAGTCCTGTGGTTCGATAGGATATTAGCTAATGCATTTTTACTGTCCCTGAAAACTATAGCCCAATGGCGATCGCAATTGATTTTGGAACAAGCAACACTGTCATCTCGCGCTGGAATTCTGCTACCCAGCAACCGGAAACCGTTAGACTGCCTGGATTATCCTGGCAGTTGGGCCAAAATCCGCCCTTGATTCCTAGCTTACTGTACGTCGAGGATGCCTCCAGGCAACAAGTGGCGATCGGCCAACAAGTGCGCGATAAAGGTTTTGATCTCAAAACTGACCCCCGGTTCTTCCGCAGCTTTAAACGCGGCATCGGCACCGATATCCAGGGGTTTCTCCCAGAACTGGACGGCGAAATTGTCACCTTTGAAAAAGTCGGGGAATGGTTCCTCACCGGACTCGTGAACTCCCTGCGGCACGTCCCTCTTCCTGTAGACTCCTTAATCTTAACCGTTCCCGTAGATAGCTTTGAAGCCTATCGCCACTGGTTGGGACAAGTCTGCCAATCTCTGCAAGTCGAACAAGTGCGGATATTAGACGAGCCCACTGCTGCTGCCTTGGGATATGGACTCACCGACGGAGAAAACTTGCTGGTTGTAGACTTTGGCGGTGGCACCCTAGATTTATCTTTAGTCCAATTAGATAGTAGCGCCGGTAAAAAGCCCCTGGGATTTCTCCTCAAATGGGGGGATAAACTCTTTGCTGAAAGTTCAGGACAGAAAGTTAAAACCGCTAGGGTTTTAGCGAAGGCGGGGAAGAACTTAGGTGGGAGTGATTTGGACAATTGGTTAGTGGATTATTTTGCTGAAACTCAAGGAATGGCAAAAACACCTTTAACAACGCGCTTGGCCGAAAGATTAAAAATTGAACTGTCTTTACAAAAACAAGCAAAAGAGGTCTATTTTAATGATGAAACTTTAGAGACTTACTCTTTAGAATTAGACCGCACTGGCTTTGAGGAAATTCTGATGCATCATCAGTTTTTTGAATCTTTGGATGATGCAATGAATCAGGTGAGTCAGCAAGCGCGGCGTCAGGGATTGGATTTTTCTGATATTGATGCTGTGTTATTAGTGGGGGGAACGGCACTGATTCCAGCGGTTCAGAATTGGGTCAAGCAATATTTTGATGAAAGCAAGATTCGGTGCGATCGCCCCTTTGAGGCGATCGCCCAAGGTGCGCTGCAACTCAGTCAAGGGGTAGAAATTAAAGATTTCCTCTATCACAGTTACGGTATCCGCTATTGGGACCGGCGCAACCAATGCCACAATTGGCATCCTTTAGTTCGGGAAGGACAACCCTATCCCATGAGTGAACCTGTGGAATTAATGCTCGGTGCATCCTTGGATAATCAGCCGAGTATTGAGTTAATTATTGGGGAATTGGGGTCAGATGCGGGGGGAACAGAGGTGTATTTTGATGGCGATCGCCTGGTAACCAAGCGATTGGAAACGGGCAAAATAGCCGTGCAACCCCTGAATGATAAAGAGGGGGCCAGAAGCATCGCTAAACTCAATCCTCCGGGACACCCGGGGAGCGATCGGGTTAAGGTGTTATTTCAAGTGGATGAACAGCGCTTTTTGCGAATTACGGTGGAAGATTTATTCACCAATCAAATCCTGTTAGAGGACCAAGCGGTTGTGCAATTGAGTTAAATTTTTAACTCATCCCTAAATCAGATTGAGTCACAAACCAATTTAGCAAAATGTGCAGAAAGCCTCTGGCAGGCTTTTAGAATACAGGATAGCGAGTATTGCAGAACTTAGACAATTTCTGATACCTGAGTGGGAGCATCTTGCTCCCTAGTGCAGCAAGATAATATCGATTTGAAAAACTTGAACATTAGGTTTACCAGCTAAAATATGGGTCCATAAAACAAAATTTTAGGTCATCCTAAAGTTATTTTATTTAATCCGGTATTTTTGTTTTAGATTTCCCGAAAATAACCCCTAAACCACTTATTCATAAAATAGTATGATTTCTATTCAAGGCTACAGAATTATTGAGAAACTGTATCAAAGTATTGACACTTTGGTTTATCGTGCTGATTCCGAGGTCGATCAAGGGCGAGTGATTTTGAAGGTGATGGCTCCCGAATATCCATCCCCCCGTGAACTGGCTCAATTTAACCATGAATATCATCTGGCTCACGGTCTGAATTGCCCTCATATTGTACAATACCGGGGCTTAGAAAAACATCAAAATCGCTTAGTGATTGTCCAAGACGATTTTGGAGGTAAAAATGCCCTGGAATTGATAATCCAAGAAAGCTACTCTCTAGTTGACCGCCTCAAAGTAGCGATTCAAATTGCTCAAGGTATTGAAGAGTTACATGAATTGTCAATTATTCATAAAGATATTAAGCCTCAAAATATTATTATTAATTTAGAAACGGGACAGGTGAAAATTACTGATTTTTCAATTGCGTCCCGACTATCCAAAGAAACTCAATCTCTAGCCAATCTAGGGCAATTAGAAGGCACTCTAGCTTATATGTCCCCCGAACAAACAGGGCGGATGAATCGAACCCTGGATTACCGCACCGATTTTTACTCCTTGGGGGTGACTTTATATCAAATTTTTACCCATTATTTACCGTTTGAAAGTACGGATCCAATGGAATGGGTTCACGCCCATCTCGCTAAATTGCCGTTACCGCCGAGGGAGGTTAATCCGGAGATTCCCCCAGTTCTTTCAGACCTCATTTTGAAATTATTAGAGAAGATGGCGGAACGACGCTATCAAAGTGCATCGGGGATCAAAGCTGACTTAGAAAATTGCTTGAGTCAACTTGAACAGATGGGGACTATTACACCCTTTGTTCTGGGGACTCAAGATGTGGTGAATCAGTTTCAAATCCCCCAACACTTATATGGACGGGACCGAGAAATTGCTGCCCTACTGAATGCCTTTGAACGAGTCAGTCAAGGGGGGAGAGAACTGGTGATGGTGTCGGGATATTCGGGACTGGGGAAGTCAGCTTTAGTGGCAGAAGTGCATAAACCCATTGTGCGATCGCGGGGGTATTTTATTGCGGGAAAATTTGACCTCTTCCAGCACAATATTCCTTATGCTGCCTTTAGCCAAGGGTTTTCTGATTTGATGCGACAACTCTTAACGGAAAATGAAGAAACCCTCCGACAGTGGCAGGAAAAGCTCCAAAACATCATCGGATCTAACTTAGGGGTGATGATAGATGTGATTCCTGAACTAGAAGCGATCGTTGGCCCTCAGCCGCCAGTTGTTCCCTTGCCACCCACAGAAGCGCAAAATCGATTTAACTTAGTCTTTGAACAATTAATTGAAGTTTTTTGTGAAGAAGAACATCCCCTCATCTTGTTTATTGATGATTGGCAGTGGGCGGATGCTGCCTCTTTGAATTTGCTTAAAGGACTGATGAGTAATCCCGATCGTCAATATTTTTTACTGATTGGGGCCTATCGGGATAATGAAGTGAACTTAGGGCATCCGTTGATGCTAACTCTGGATGATATCGAACGCAGTGGAACAAGGATTAATCCGATCGCTTTGGCACCTTTGACGGGAGAGGCGATCGGGCAGTTGATAGCTGACACCCTACAAACTAACCCAGATAATGTTCAACCGTTGGCTGAGTTAGTGCTGGAAAAAACCAACGGCAATCCTTTTTTTGTCAATCAATTATTGCAATCCCTGTACGATGATGGAAAATTGCAATTTAATAGGTCCCGCAGAGAATGGCAGTGGCAGTTAGAAGATATTAAAGCAGCCCAAATTTCTGATAATGTCGTCGATTTAATGGTGAAAAAGATTTATAAATTAGACCCAACAGGTCAAGAGTTGATTCAGTTAGCAGCTTGTATCGGCAGCCAATTTAATCTCAGGTTATTGTCTTGGGTTTATGAGCAGTCCCTAACCAAAACCGCAGCGGATTTATTCGGGGTGATTCAAGAGGGATTAATCGTTCCCCAGAGTGAGAGTTATCAATGGTTAGTGAGCGATCGCAACTCTTCTGACTCCTTAAATTCCTTAAATATTCAGTGCAAATTCCTCCACGATCGCGTCCTGGAAGCCGCCTATACCCTAATTTCTGAACAACGCCAACAAGAAATTCACTTTAAAATTGGCAAACTTCTCCTAGAAAATATCCCACCAACAGAACGAGAAGAACATCTTTTCGAGATAGTCAACCATTTGAATCGCAGCCAACCCTTGCTCGGGGTGAGGCAAGAGGATGTAGGACTGATTGAGTTAAACCTTCAGGCAGGTCAAAAAGCCAAAGGAGCAGCCGCTTACGAAACCGCTTTAAAATATTTCACGACAGCCAGAAACCTGCTGCCCGAAACCTGTTGGCACTCTCACTATCATTTAACACTGCAAATTTACCAAAACCAAGCTGAATGTCAGTATTTTCTCACCCAGTTTGACCAAGCAGAAGCTAATTTTCAGGAAATTTTAAACAATGCAGATAACTCTTTAGATCAGGCAACAATTTATAATATCCAAGTTCTTCTTTATACTAACTTAGGTCAAAATTTTAATGCGATTGAAATTGGGAAAAATGCTTTAAATTTACTGGGAATTTATATCCCAAACTTAGATTTAGAAGTTCAACAAATGTTGGATTTAGAACGAGTAAAAATTCACCGCTATTGCCAACATAACTCCTTAGAAAATTTAAGAAAGCAGCCGGAAATTAACGATGCTAAGTCGCGAATGATTTTAACTCTCATGAGTAATTTATATTCTCCCATTATCCAAAGCTCACCCAATCCAAACTTGTTTCCATTGATGGTATTAACATCAGTAAACTTGGCGATACAGTTTGGTCAATCTGATGTATCTGCATTTGTTTATAGTACCTATGGCGTTGTTTTAATTGCAGCTTTTAATGAAATTCACACAGGTTATCAGTTTGGACAACTGGCAATTGAAATGATTGAGCCTTATAATTCTCCCTATAAACAAAAAATATATAGTAACTTTGGGGCTTATATTAATAACTGGAGTAAACCTTCAACAAATAGCCTATTAATTTTAGAAAAAGCCTATTTTTTAGGAATTCAATTTGGAGAAATATTGTTTACAGTTTTTATTGCTGTCCATCTTGCTGTTATTTATTTTATTCAAGGACTTCCCTTAGCGGAATATGAAAATAAAATAACAAAATACATTAGCTTTGTCCAAAAGACAAATTATAAAAGTTTTGAAGACATTTTAATTTTTTATCAACAAATTGTTCGGGGTTTGCAGGGTTTAACCCATCATTTGACAAGCCTCAGCGACTCTCAATTTAACGAAGAAACATTTCAGGAAAAATTTTTGACAACCCAGAGTCGAAATGCCCAACATATTTGGGGGGTGAATCGCAGCCAAATTTTGTACTTAAATGGCCAATATGGTCAAGCTAAAGAACATTTAATTGAATCTTCAAGCTATATCGACGCTAATGCAGGACTTCTGCTAATTTTTGAGCATAAGTTCTGGGAATGCTTAACCTTATTGAGTCTTCACCCAACCCTCAACTCGACGGAAATAGAAAGCAATTGGCTGACGATTAATCAGAACCATCAACAAATCAAATACTGGGCAGAAAACTGTCCAGAAAACTTTCTCCATAAATTTTTACTGGTTTCCGCAGAAATTGCTCGAATTTCTGGGAACGACTGGGAGGCAGTCGAACTTTATGATCGCGCCATTGAATCAGCCCAGGAAAATGAATTTATACAAATTGAAGCTCTAGGAAATGAACTAGCTGCTAAATTTTATCTCGGAAAAGGTAAACTAAAATTAGCGAAACCTTACCTGATGGATGCTCGGTATGCTTACCAAATATGGGGGGCTACAGCTAAAGTGAATCAGCTCGAAACAGCCTATCCCCAGTTGCTTTCTAACTTAGCCGAATCAGATAACAGGGGGATAAAAACTACCGAAAGATTAAATAAAACTTCAACCTCTGCTACTAGCACTCACGTTTTGGATATTTCCACTATTATCAAATCCTCTCAAGCCATTTCCAGTGAAATTCAACTGGATAAACTCCTGGCTCAATTACTGTATTTAGCCATTGAAAATGCAGGTGCTCAAAAAGGGGTATTAATATTATTGGACAATAACCAACTCAAGATAGAAGCTGCTAAACTTCCTGATGGCGAAGTTCAAGTCCTCGAATCTCTTCCTTTGGAAAATAATAATCTCATCCCTCCTTCTATTATTAATTATGTCTCCCGTACTCAAGAAAATGTTATCCTTGCTGATGCCTGCCACGAAGGTCTTTTTACTCGGGAACCCTACATTCAAGAACAGCAAACTCAATCGGTTCTCTGTGCCCCTATTATCAATCAGGGTAAATTAATCGGAGTCATTTACCTGGAAAATAATTTGGCGACTGGTGCTTTTACTCCCGAACGAATTGAACTCTTGCAGGTGATTGCTTCCCAAGCTGCTATCTCTCTGGAAAATGCTCAACTCTACCGCAATCTCGAAGATAAAGTCATCGATCGCACGGCCCAACTCGCCTCGGCAAATGATGAAATCAGCGCCCTCAACGAGAGGCTGAAATCAGACAATCTCCGCATGAGTGCCGAACTCGATATTACCCGACAACTCCAGCAAAAAATGCTCCCTCGTCCTGAAGAATTACAGCAAATTCCTAACTTAGAAATTGCCGGATTTATGGAACCGGCTGATGAAGTTGGGGGAGATTATTATGATGTCCTCAACTATGATGGACGCATCAAAATTTGCATTGGTGATGTCACCGGGCATGGATTAGAATCCGGGATGGTGATGGTGATGGTTCAAACCGCTGTGCGAACCCTTCTCGCCAATAATGAAACGGATTATATCAAATTTTTGAATACCATCAATCGCACGATTTATGATAATGTTGAGCGGATGAATGCTGATAAAAACTTAACTTTAGTCTTAGTGGATTATGCGGATGGAGTCTTACAAATTAGTGGACAACATGAAGAGATTATTGTCGTTCGGGCTAATGGAGATATTGAGCGAATTGACACCATAGATTTAGGATTTCCTATTGGTTTAGTGATGGAAATCAGTGATTTTATTACTCAAGCTGAAGTTAAATTAAATCCGGGAGATGGAGTCGTCCTGTACACCGATGGGATTACCGAAGCAGCTAATATGACTCGGGAACAATATGGGCTAGAGCGACTCTGCGAAGTAATCTCTCAAAATTGGCAGTATTCTGCTGAAGAGGTTCGCAAAATTGTGATTGAAGACTTACGCAACTTTATTGGCGAGCAAAAAGTGTTTGATGATATTACCCTGGTAGTATTGAAGCAAAAATAAAGCAACCGGGTAAATTTTCTGAATCTTACATCCGAAACCTTAAGAACGACTAAAGTCGTTACTACAAACTGGGGAATTAGTCTTTAGTTCGTAGTAACGACTTCAGTCGTTTCCAGATTAATAGCGGGTAAATTTTCTGAATCTTACATCCGAAACTTTAAGAACGACTAAAGTCGTTACTACAAACTGGGGAATTAGTCTTTAGTTCGTAGTAACGACTTCAGTCGTTTCCGGATTAATAGGGAGTGAAACGTGACTTAATAATGAACCACAATCGGCGTACCCACTTCGGCCCAATTAAATAACCATTCGGCATGATTGACGGCCACATTTGTACAACCGTGACTCACCGGAGTACCAAAATTGTCATGCCAATAGGCACCGTGAATGGCATAACCGCCGTAATAGTACATTGTAAAGGGAACGTCAGGAACATCATAGTCATCCCCCTGCATCCGTGTGACTTCATACTTGGTTTGAACGGCAAAGGTCCCCGCAGGAGTGTCCGTCCCTTCTTTCCCTGTAGAAACGGTGACGGCATAAACGACTTTATTGCCTTCCCATGCCATTAATTTTTGTTCGGTTAGGTCGATTTGAATCCAGCGATCGGGGGAGGATTGCAAATCAAGCATCATCCGTGCAATGCGGTCATGTTCTACTGCTTGAGCGACTTGGGGTTGAGAAAATCCACAGAAAGCGGACAAGGTTAAGGCACTAATTGCGCCTAAAAGACGAAGGGGCCGGATACGAATTAGGCTGATGTTTCTTTTCATATTTCCTCACACTTGAAGTCAAATTATATCTACAGGGAGTTGTTTTTAACGGCTGTGGTGTTGACCAACCCGCCCCATCTACTTTTGGGGAGTTTTCTTTTAGAGCTAGCTACAATCTTGAAGGGGAGGATTTCGGGAGAGTGTCATCTCATTATGATTAAAATTTTGTAGAGAAAGAGTCAAGATGCGAGCTTGGTCCGCGATCGCCTCCCAATCTTGCGCTGCGATCTGCTTTTTGGGAAATAAATCCCCGGAGAGTCCTACCGCGATCGCCCCTGCTTTGAGAAAATGGACTGCATTCTGAAGATTAACCCCGCCTGTGGGAATTAAGGGAATATGACCGAGGGGGCCGTGGAGACTTTGAATATAGTGAGGGCCACCGACCGCAGAGATTGGAAATACTTTAACGCAACTAGCACCCGCGTGCCAAGCCGTGACGATTTCTGTGGGAGAAAGAGCCCCAGGAATGATCGGAACTCCAGCAGCAGCAGCGACTTGAATCAGGGCAGGTTCGGTGTGGGGGGTAAACAGGAATTGAGCACCGGCAGCGATCGCCCGATGTAGATCCCCCTGATTTAACAGGGTACCAGTGCCAATGGTGCATAAAGGTAAATCCAAACGCAAGATATCGATCAGGTCCTCAGCGCGATCGCTATTCCAGGTAATTTCAATCAGATGAATCCCACCTCTGGCCACGGCTATTGCCATAGAATAGCCCAATTCAAAGGTGTCAGCACGAATTACCGCGATCGCACGGTGTTGTTGTAGCAATTTTAACCAGGACTTTTCAGACATCATCCTTTTTGTCTCTACAATTTTGCCGGTTTGGAAAGGTCAAAACCCTGGTCATGCGACCTTTTTTTTCCCTACACCTGTTATCAGCTAGACTCAACTCCTCCCCCTCTTTTTTACCCTCCTTGTTATCCTAATAGAAAGAGCGTACCCAATTCTGATCCAGGGCGATCGGGAATATTTCCCTCAACCATGGTAGGGTGCCTCAGAGCACCCGGGTATTGCTAGACTCCATCAGTTCTCTGCCTAAGACCCCTGGTGATGGAATGGTATAACTGCTGGATCCAGGCTGATTTTTCCCGCCCCCCTAACCCTCTTGCCCAATCTACCGACCTTGAGCCGTCCCCCTGTAGAATGGGGTTTGGGCTTAGGTACGCCGATAACAAGTCCGATTATTACAACCCCTGTGCTAAGTTAACCCGAACTCAGAACCGCAATCTCTACCCTGAATTGTCAAGATTCCCCTTAAATTAATTCATGGGGTTGATATGAGCTACCTAAAATTGAGACTACTATTAAAAAGCGCAGGCATCCCTTGCCAGCCTATAGCCGGGATATTGCAAGCCCGTAGCCATTTATGAGCTACTGTATCAACCCCTGCTGCCCCAGACCAGCAGACCCCTTAAATGTCAATAACCGCATTTGTCGCCAATGCGGTTCAGAACTTGTTGTGGCAGGACGCTATCGCATCGTGAAACTGCTGGGAACCGGCGGGTTTGGACAAACCTTTGAAGTAGACGATCGCGGGTTTTCCAAGGTTTTGAAAGTGCTCACGGAACAAAATCCCAAAGCTATTACCTTATTTAAACAAGAAGCAGCGGTTCTACAACGCCTCAAACACCCGGGAATTCCCTCCGTAGAACCGGGGGGCTATTTTACTTTTATTCCCCGATATAGCAAGAGTCCAGTTCACTGCCTGGTGATGGAAAAAATCCAGGGAGAAAATTTGGAGGAATGGTTAGGAAGTCGTCACAATCAACCGATTACTCAAGAACAAGCCGTCGGGTGGTTATTGCAGCTTACAGAAATCTTACATCAAGTTCACAATCAGCAGTATTTCCATCGCGATATTAAACCCGCGAATATTATGCTCCGCGACCCCTCGCAAATCAAAGCATTGGGGACTGAACAATTAACTTTAATTGACTTTGGTTCGGCGCGGGAAGTCAGCGGGACATATCTAGCGAAAATGGCAGTCGGACAGCAAGGAACGGTGATTTCTTCTAAAGGATATGCGCCACCGGAACAGGAAAATGGGAAACCCGTTCCCCAGTCCGATTTCTTTGGGTTGGGTCGAACATTTGTGCAGTTACTCACTGGCAAACATCCCCTGAATTTTTATGACCCCCTCAATGATGAATTGCGCTGGCGACAAGCAGCCCCTCATATTTCACCGAAATTAGCAGATTTTATTGATGAATTGATGGCGCGGTTACCGGGAAAACGCCCCCAAACTACTGAGGTGATTTTGCAACGGTTAGCCGAACTGGATTTAATATTACATTGTCCAGGAAAACGGAGAGGAAGTTTTACGGGGTCGAATTCCTCAAACCGAATATTAGCTAAGCTGGAACAGTGGAAAATGCAATTGGTGCTGGGGGGAGGTGCGGTGCTGTTTGGAGCGGTTGCGGTGACCCAGGTGAATCTATATCGGTTTGGACTCTCTCCCTTAGGGAATGCTGGGGCAGTAGTAGAGCAATCTGCATCGGAGGTAACCCGGGATTCGGTGCCCGTCCCCAAGGATATTTCTGATCCTTCTGTTAATCCCTCGGTAAATTCTGCCCTAATTAAGACAGGTCAAGGCATAATATCCCGTTCTACACAGCCCGGAAATCGGCAATTATCCTCAACCCTTGCCGTTAATACTATTAAGTTATCCAATACTTTAACAGGACATTCCCAAGACGTGCGATCGGTGGCTGTGAGTCCGGATGGGATGGCGATCGCCTCGGGGAGTTTTGATGGAACAATTAAGATTTGGAATTTAGAAACCGGAGCTTTAATTCGCACCTTAACTGGACATTCTGATGCCGGAGAAATGGTCTCATCCGTGGCGATCGCTCCCAATGGAACTCTCTTAGCTAGTAGTAGCAATGGGTACGGGGGAACGATTAAAATTTGGAATCTATCCACGGGAGAATTAATCTATACCCTTGTAGACCAACCTTCGGGCATTTCTTCCATTGCCATTAGTCCCGATAGCCAACTCCTCGCCAGTGGTTCCGAAGAGGGGAATATCCAATTGTGGAAACTGGACTCAGGAGAACCTCTGGGGATTTTTTCCGGTCATTTAGGCACAGTTTTTTCCGTAGTATTCAGTCCCGATGGCAAAACCCTGGCTAGTGGCTCCCAAGACGGTTCTATAAAATTATGGGCGATCGCCAATCAACCCAGTGAATCCGGATTAGTACAAACTGAAAACCAGCAACTTTCGGGTCATGTTGGGACGGTGTTTTCTGTAGCGTTTAGTCCCAACGGGAAAATGCTGGCATCGGGCAGTGCAGATAATACAATTAAATTATGGGATCTCAGTAAAGGACAAGAAATGCGTTCGTTTTCGGGTCATGCTGGAACCATGTTTTCCGTAGCCTTTAGTCCAGATGGGAACACTATCGCCGGAGGCACTTTAACGGGTCGAATTAAACTCTGGAATTTAGCCAGCGGCGAACTGGTAGAAACTCTTTCAGGACATTCGCGATGGGTAGAATCCATAGTCTTTAGTCCCGATGGAGATAGACTCGCTTCGGGCAGTGGAGATAGAACAATTCGGATTTGGGGAATTCGCTAATTTTGTAATAAATTTAACTGCACTGAGAAAGAAAATCTTTCATATTCGGATTTCTTCTGATATAAAAGTTAAACTACGAGCGATCGTCGCAGCGACGGCCATCGTGAAGGCCACAGTTTGAGGACTCAGCGGCAATCAGAACCTCAGCGGTGCGATCGGACTCAACCCCTTGCACCGAGAGAGAAGCAAGCCCAGCGACTCGCACAGCAACACCAGAAACCAGCAGGGTGAACAATAAGACTGAGGTGGATAAACGCATGATGGACTTCCGTTTTAGATTGACTTTCTATAACGGAGAATAACGAAACCCACCTAGCGCCGTCTCCAAGAGTCGTGTCACTTTTCCAATCGTCTACCCCCTGCAACCCTTGTTTTAGAGAGGTTGTCCCTCCTGGCAACAGAGGGACTGTGCCATCTGGACAACTGGTTGTTAATTCTGGGTTAGGGGTGCTGGGTCCTTAAACGTCCTATAAAAAAGTCGGGGAGGTTCTGGAAATAATTCCAGCCCTTCCCCGACTTTGAATTGTAGAGTTTTGATAGCTCTAAATTCTACAATTCATCATCCACAATCGATGGACAATTAGGCGATCGCCGCCATCTTCACATCGCTGTTGGCTAACAAATCTTGCAATTCATCGGCATCTACGGTTTCTTTCTCAATCAAGAGTTGAGACAATCGATCCAGGACCAGACGGTTAGAAACCAGGACTTCCTTGGCGCGTCCGTAGGCTTGTTCGACTAGGTTGCGGACTTCATCATCAATCGCTGCGGCTGTTTCTTCAGAGAAGTCACGTTCCGCCATGATGTCCCGACCTAAGAACATATTGCCTTGCTGACGACCTAGGGCCACTGGACCGAGACGATCGCTCATGCCAAAGCGGGTCACCATCTGCCGCGCTACCCGTGCCACCTGTTGCAAGTCATTGGAAGCACCCGTGGTTACTTCTTCCTCACCGAAGACAATTTCCTCAGCAATCCGACCACCCAGGGCCACCGCCATCTGATTTTGCAGATAGGAACGGCTGTACAGACCTGAATCCATCCGTTCTTCGCTGGGGGTAAACCAAGTCAACCCACCCGCACGTCCCCGGGGAATAATACTGATTTTCTGTACCGGATCATAATCGGGCATCAAGGCACCGACTAAAGCATGACCCGCTTCGTGATAGGCAACCAGGGTTTTGCGTTTCTCGCTCATCACCCGGTCTTTTTTCTCGGGTCCAGCGAGGATGCGATCGATGGCATCGTTGATTTCATCCATCGAAATTTCCGTCAAATTGCGCCGCGCTGCGAGAATGGCTGCTTCGTTAAGCAGGTTAGCCAGGTCAGCACCGGTGAAACCGGGAGTCCGACGGGCAATTTTTTCTAGGTCCACATCCTTCGCCAGAGTCTTACCGCGAGCGTGGACGTTGAGGATTTCCCGACGACCCGCATAGTCAGGGCGATCGACCACCACCTGGCGATCGAAACGACCCGGACGCAATAAAGCAGCATCAAGAACATCGGGACGGTTTGTCGCGGCAATAATAATGATGCCCGTGTTGCCTTCAAACCCATCCATTTCTGTTAGGAGTTGGTTGAGGGTTTGTTCACGCTCATCGTTGCCACCGCCTAAACCAGCGCCTCTTTGACGACCTACGGCGTCAATTTCATCGATAAAGACGATACAGGGAGCGTTAGATTTGGCTTGTTCAAACAAATCTCGAACGCGAGAGGCACCGACGCCGACAAACATTTCGACGAATTCCGAGCCAGAGATGGAAAAGAAAGGAACTCCAGCTTCCCCAGCAACTGCTTTCGCCAACAGGGTTTTGCCGGTTCCCGGAGGGCCAACTAATAGGACACCTTTGGGAATTTTGGCACCAACCGCAGTAAAGCGATCGGCATTTTTTAGGAAGTCTACGACCTCGCTTAGTTCTAGCTTGGCTTGTTCAATCCCTGCTACATCCCCGAAGGTGACTTGAGTTTGGGGTTCCATTTGCACCCGCGCTTTAGATTTGCCAAAGTTCATCGCTTGGGAACCGGGGCCATTTTGAGCACGACGGAGCAAGAAGACTAAGCCAACTAACAGCAGAACAGGGAAGAATAAGCTACTGAGCGCTTTGAACCAGAAGCCTTCGTCACCTTGAGGTGATACTTCAATATTGACGCGGTGTTGAGTTAGGATATCGATCAGTTCCGGATCGTTGGGTAGATTGACTACAACCTTTTTGCCATCCTGAGCAGTGACTAAAGCTCGGGTGCGATCGGAACTAATGCTTACCTTATCAATGCGATTGTTTTGAACTTCCTGGATAAACTGACTGTAGCGCCAGGTTTCCTTATTTGGTGTTTGCTTTTCAAAAAATGTCGTTGCCAATACGATGACAACGATCGCCAGCATTGCGTATAGTCCGGCGTTTCTCCATTTTTTATTCACCAGCGGTCCTCCTAGTTCTGGATTGGGGGGTATTTGGGTTATTTTTATTCGACTCTGTTAACTAATGTTAACGTATTATCAGAATTTGCGGGGCAGGTGGTAGAGGAAAAGCTCGCGCAATTGGCTAAACCCTTGATGGGAGGGGAGATAGGCCATAAATTGGTTTTCTGAGAAGACTTCACAGATGGGGATGACTTCTACTACACTGTTGCTATAAGCCAAGGCTTCAAACCCGCTCACTACCTCCGTTGTCCAGGGTTCCAGGATAGCTGGATGACCTTGAGCCTCTAGCCAGTTCAAAAGCTGCGATCGCATTACTCCGGGTAAAATCCCCACCTCTATAGGTGGTGTCCACCACCGCCCCTCCCGCCATCCCCAAAGATTCCCCGTACTCGTTTCCAACCAATTCCCCTGACCATCTACTAGGATAGCCTCCTGACAACCCTGCCGTTGAGCCGCTTGCAGCGCCAACCAGGAGGAAAGATAGTTGCCCGTTTTATGAGTCGGGAGCGATCGCATAAACAAAGAATCCGCCGCCACCCAAGCCCTAACCCCAACCCCTTGACGAATCGCTAACTCCTGTGGTAAAATTCGCCCTATAATTAATTCTCTCCCATCCGGGAAAATAGCAATCCGCAGCACCGGCCACTGTACCATCATCAACTCCGCCCCCTCCCGCACTCGCTGCCAATCTGGTTCAGCCCACTGGAAGGGTTCCAGAGAAGATTTTAATCGCTGACAGTGCTCCTGCCATGCCGTCAGGGGAGAGTCTAAGGATTGCTCATAAACCCGTAGAGTGGTGAACACAGTGGCACCATAGAGGAGAGCCGGGTCAGTAACTGATAGTTCGAGGGTGCTAGAGTCCTGGAAACTGCCGTTATAGAAGAACATAAGAGTTTTTCAAAGGAAAGTTAGTTAAATTTTAGTTAAGGGGGCGATCGCTTTTCCCGAACAGTTGGGCATCGTGATTCTAAAATATAAATAAATTGAGACAGGAAAAACTCTCCTTGAAGGATGCTAAATGATTTAAAAAATAAAGTTTATCCTCCCTATTCTGGAAACGGAGTAAGGCCCTTCCTACTCATAAAATCAATTATCATAATTATTGAAACCCCCTCTCATAGAGCGATATTCCCGGGTTGACATTCAGGGCTTAAGCGTGGAATTATCCTAGAGTCAGGATGTAACTTGAACTCAATAGAATTAGCCGCGCTCTTATAGAAAAATAACCTAAACTAAATACAATAAATATCAATAAACATGAAATGTAATATTTGTAAATCACCCATGAGTCACTTTGCTTCCAGCAAAGTTCTGAACAAATATGATATTGATTACTTTCAATGTACAAATTGTGGATTTGTAAAAACTGAAGAACCTTACTGGCTTGATGAAGCTTACTCTAGTCCAATCGCAAAAAGCGATGTAGGATTGGTAAGGAGAAACTTGAGCTGCTCTAACCTAACCAGTTGTCTAATCGCTCATTTATTTAACAGAGAAGGCCGATTTTTAGATTATGGCTGCGGGTATGGATTATTCGTTAGATTAATGAGAGATGCAGGCTTTGATTTTTATGGATACGACAAATTTTGTGATAACTTATTTTATCATGGGTTTGAAGCCCAAGAAGATGCTAATGAGACCTATGATTTAGTGACTGCTTTTGAGGTTTTTGAGCATTTTGTCGAACCACAGACAGAGCTTCAAAATATTTTGAAATTTTCAAAAAACATCTTATTCAGTACCGAATTATTGCCTCCCAACAACCCTAAACCCACAGAATGGTGGTACTATGTTCCGAATGAAGGACAGCATATTTCCATATATACTTCAAAGTCTTTAGCGTTATTAGCTAAAGACTTTGACTTAAATTTATATACTATGGGTTCATCATTTCATTTATTAACCGCCGAGAAAATTTCCATAGATATACTAAATTCTGCCCTATGCGAAGAGCTTGAAGGCTCTTTAATTTTTAAACAAGTTAAAATTACTCTAGATGAAGGGGGTGAATTTAAGGTAAACCCCAAAACTTCCGGAAATATTGTAACAGTAAGTCTTGATGTTCAGGATAATAATTCACCCTCTCTTAAAATACTTATTGATGGTGTATTTTTTCAGCTATATAACACGGGAATTGCCCGGGTGTGGCGCTCTTTACTGGAACAATGGAGTACCACAGATTTTGCTAAAAAAATAGTAGTTCTTGATCGAGGGGGAACTGCTCCAAAAATCCCTGGAATTGAATATCGCCTTGTGTCCCGTTACGACTATAGCAAAAGCCCTATAGATCGCGAAATGCTTCAACAGATATGCAATGAACAAAGGGCAGATTTATTTATTTCAAGTTACTATACAACCCCTGTATCTACTCCCTCTGTGTTCATGGCCTATGATATGATTCCAGAGGTATTAGGGGGAGATTGCAATGAACCGATGTGGCGAGAAAAGCACTACGCCATTGAAAAGGCTTCGACTTACATTGCCATTTCTCATAACACAGCTCGGGATTTAGCTGAATTATTTCCCGAGATTGTTTTACCGTCTATAACCGTAGCTCATTGTGGCGTAGACCAGGAATTTCACCCATCAGATTCTCAAGAAGTGAATAGCTTTAAACATAAGTACGGAATTTTAAAGCCCTACTTTTTGCTAGTAGGAATCCATAACAGCTATAAAAATGGCAGTTTATTTTTTAACGCTTTTTCTAAACTGGCGACTAAGCAAGGCTTTGATGTAGTCTGTACCGGCAGAAACGGATTGATGTTAGAAGCGGAATTCAGAAAGCATACGTTTGGAGTTATGGTTCATCTATTGCAACTTGAAGAGCATGAACTCAGAGCAGCTTATTCCGGTGCAGTGGCATTAGTTTATCCGTCACAGTATGAAGGATTTGGCTTACCCATTCTGGAAGCATTGGCCTGTGGATGTCCTGTGATTACTTGTCCAAATGCATCTATACCCGAGGTGGGAGGAGAAGCAGTCCTTTATGTGAATGATCAAGATGTGGATGGATTAGCAAATGCACTTTGCGAGGTACAGAAGCCAGAAGGCCGGAACTCATTGATTGCGGCAGGACTTGATCAGGCGAAAAAGTTTACTTGGTCATCAATGGCGAATCAAGTGCGTTTGGCATTGATTAACGCAACTCTGCTCAATTTAAACCTGAGAGAGATTAATTTCATTATTTTTCCGAATTGGTCTGCCCCAGAGGAATCTCTAAGTTTAGACTTGGCAAAAATCATAATTGCTCTTGCCAATCATCCCGGACCGGATCAGATAACATTGTTAATCAACATCGATAATATTGAGGAAGAGAATGCTGCACTTTTATTATCTGGCCTGGTCATGAATTTGTTTATGGAAGAAGATTTAGATGTCACTGAGGGACCAGAAATTTCCCTGTTTGGACAACTAGATGCTATGCAATGGTCAGTATTGTTGCCTCAGTTAGCCGGTCGAATCATAATTGAAAATGAAAATGCTGAGGCGATCGCTGCATTAGGGGTAGGGGTTAACAGTCTTCCTATCTACCCACCCGATTAATCTTCACTCTTTACTGGCCCCATTGGATTTGCCACATCTGCTGATAAGCGTTCTCCATTTCCCTTGTAAACTTTTGTGCATTCCATAAGGGAGAGCTTTGCCGAGATCGCCGCATTCGCCACGATATTTCTTCCCTTAGCGTGGCATCAGTCCCTAAACGAATTCCCCATTCTACATAGTCCTCATCCGTCCAAGCAATCCCCTCGGTTACACCGACATTCATCATCATCGTATAACTATTGCGGGCTGCAAATTGCTCTCCTACCCGAGTTACCAGGGGAATACCCATCCATAAAGTTTCTAGGGTTGTCGTCGCGCCATTGTACGGATAGGTGTCCAGGACGACATCGGCGATGCCTAAATTAGCGCGGTGAATTTCCTCCGAGGCAACCGGGGGTAAAAATCGGAGGCGATCGCACTCAACTCCTTCTTCTTCTGCCAATTGATAAAAGAACCTTTGAATCGATTCTTCCTCCGCCAAACCTTTAATTAAAAAGTAGCTATTCGGCACAGCTTTGATAATCTGCATTTGCAGTTTAGCGGTATCAGGGTGTCGTTTATAACCTCTCTGTCCGGTATAATAAATCATTGCATTAGCTGGAATATCTAATAAATCGCGCCGTAGTGTCGGTATGCCCACCTCAAATCCATCTACTGCAATATAAGTTTGAGGTAACCGCCAGATTTTTTCGGCATAGTAATTTTGAGCCGAGTCAGGTAGAACGTAAGGATCTGCGATAAAGTAATCGACAGCAGGTAACCCGGAAGCATCCCACCCCAGCCAAGTGACTTGAATTGGAGCCGGTTTGAGCGATTTTACTTCACCCGTAAAATCCAACGTCAGGCTATCCAGATCAATGAGAATATCAATTTCATCCTGATAAATTTGTTCAGCGATCGCCAAGCTATTGCTGTTCAATGTATGGGCGGAGTCAACCTGAGTGATATACCATTCCTGTAAAGCGTCCCCCCGAGGTTTATAGCCCACAAAATACCCATAAATCTCAAACTGAGTGCGATCGTGATATTGAAATAGCCATCGTGCTAACCACCCGACTGAATGACTTCTTAAATCTTGCGATAGATATCCAATTTTTAAAGCTCTGGGTCTCTCTCTTCCGTGATTCTTCCTTCGAGAACTGTACCGTTCTGCTTCTTCTTGAGCATAAATTTGAGTATTAAGTTGGCACAGTCTAGCAATTTGATTCTGAATTGTCTTAGTATGTTGTGGTTTATCTCGAAAGTAGGGAAAAAAGAACGTGGCATTAAAAAGACGGGAAACGGGAACCGGATGCAGGTTTAGCGGTTGTTGTTCTATCAGCATTAAAAGCAGAGACTCGTACTCGTCTAAAGCATGACTCGCTTCATCCCAGTACCCACCCGCACTCATCAGTCCCCTGAGTACCAATTGCATTCCAAAAATCCGATCCGGGAGGGAGCTCATCAAAGAATAAAACTGTTTTGCTTTTTCTATCCCTTGGGTGTAATTGCCCGCATCTTGGTAAAACGTTGCCAGATGCTGCAAAACCTCCGGATTAAAGCTATCTATTCTTAAACATAACTCAGCAAACCCGATGGCTTGTTGGGGTTGATGCCTAGAGTAGCCTACATCCTTTGCCGTTTGTAGCAAGACTTGCATAAAATCAGGATCCTGCTGGAGATGAATCGTGCAAACCGTTGCCAATTTTAGAGATGAAGGATGCAGGGGAACAGTGTTCAGACAATTTTTTAATACGGACAATAGTAAATCTGAGGGAATACTCCCTACTGGTTGCTCTTCCACCAGTTCTAAAACATCCCAATCAGGGAGATCTTCTCCCGTGAATTTGTCTAATGCTATGGTTAATTGAATTAAACCCAACAAGTTATTTATCTGTGTGGGGCAAATTTCTCGAATATGTCCCCGAATCAACCAAGCTACAGAATAATCTTCTTGGGTTTCTCGTCGTTTGGCTTCCGTTTCCAGAATTTGTAAGAGTTCACCAGTCCATGTTTCGATTTCTTCCGGTTCTCCCTCCATCATTGCCAATAGCCAAGTGGTCTGGGCTTCCATCTCTTGACCTTGCAATAGTAAAGTTAACCCAAAATACCAATAGTGGGACTTCACATCAGATTCAGTCTTGATTAATTCTTGATAAAATTCGGCAGCCTCTCTATAACTCCCTTCCGTTAAATATTTTTTTGCTTGCTGCTGCCCTTCTTCAGGATTGTTTAGGGAATTGTTAGGCATTTTAAAAAGAAATAATAACGATAATTTTCTCGCTCTATCTGTAGCTTAGAGATGTCCATAAAAACTTCTGCATTTAAGCGTAGGTTATAAAAACCCAGTTTTTAACAATCTTCTTGGCTAAAATCTTCGAGTTATCTAAGGGATTTCCATAAAAATAATGGGGCATTAAAGGTCTCAAAGCCCCCCTTAGTAAGGGGGGTTGGGGGGATCTCCCCTAGGACTTTATTTTTTGGAGTTCCCTAAGAAACCCCGTTTCTTAAGCAGAAACTTTATTTTTGAGAGTTAAAACCCTATTACACGCTATTATTATAAACTAAACTGTTCTGTAGACAACGGTTGTTTAAAGGGTGTTTCCTATATACAGTTAAACAATAGGAGTAGTGCTAGATTGCACTACTCCTAATTATTACATTATTTAGATCGTGGATCTTACAACACAACCCCGGTAATTTAACTGTTATTAGCCCAGAGGAGTCATAGTGGCAGGACAAGTTGGTTGTACTGCTGCACTGGCTGGTGCTACCGCATCCGCAGGGGCAGTTATACCTGCATCCTTGGCTTCACATACTACGGCGGATGTTACGCTCTCTGCACCTGCCGCTGCGGCTGTTGCAAATACCCCACCCGTGTAACCTTTGAGAGTGGCTATTTTCGCAGTTGCCTTATTTTGGCCGGCTGTATCGGCACCAGCTACTGTGTACTTATAGTTCACAGTTTCCTCTTTCTGACCTATACCGAGGGATGTCATTTTATCAGTAAATTTGCCCGCCTCAAGATAGAATGCTTGCTGTGCACGGTTCATTGCACCAATACTGTTACGGGCTTCTACTTGCTTTGCTTTATTCGTTTGACTGAGCAGCGAAGGTAGTGCAACCGCAGCTAGAATTCCGATAATAATGACGACAACCAGCAGCTCGATTAAGGTAAAACCTTCTTCACGTTTTTTCAAGTTGATGTGTTGCAGGAATTTGGCTTTAAATTCGGTCTTCATAAGAATTATGTCTCCTTTGGGTGTGGGATGCTTGCTTTCTAACTCCTGAAAATAACTTACCCAGTTTCTTTCGGATTCATATCATCCTCAGTTAAATTTTTCCATCTATTTCAGGTAGAACGCTCTAAAAGCACGTATAGAAAGACTTCTAGGTCGCTCAACAGTTGTTTGATTTCTTCAAACGCCGCTTTGTGACTGACTGGAGCTAGGGTCGCAGGATCCACTGGCCGGATCTGAATCCACCGTTCCACTAAGTCGCTCACAGGCTGCTCTTTTTCCCAAAGAGGAAGCAGGCAAGCAGCTAGACTACTTTCGACATAGATAGGACTGAGGCTTGTAGTAGTCAGATACTTACTGATTTCAAACGGTCGGCGATTAGATATGGATTGAAGTAGATCTGCTTGCAATGTAGGATTCCGGAGTTGAGGATGCAGATGGACCCAAGCACTCTGCCAGTCGCCATCTGTCCAGTCTAGAATGGTTGCTACAGTTTGCTCGGGGGTGGTATGAGCGCACCAAAAGTCTAGGAGGCGGTGAATCGGATGCAACAATTCAAAAAGGTGTAACTCCTCTTCCACGGATAGCCCAGGTAAACTCATTGCGAGAAAAGTAGGTAAATCTTCGGGGTCTTGAAACAGTTCTGACAATTCCCATCTGCGCCAGTTCACCATGCCGAGCATTTCTAGTCCAGCGTCTCTTAATGCCGCAAACAGTTGAGGAATTGTATATCCTTTGTCTCCCTGAAACAAATAATTCATCATATAATACTCGGAGTCATCTTCCTGCTTTGCTTTCCATGTTGCTTTCTTAAGAGATACTTCATCTCTGAGTGCTTTCAGAGTCTCTCGAACGATGGATACCTCTAATTCTCCCGGATTATCATCCATTAAACCCATCATTTTAAATATTTTTTGAGCGCGAAAATAGGAGTCCCGTGCTATTGAGCTATGTAAATTACTCCGAATAATGCCTTCTGGCTTAAGTACGGACTTCATGGCTTGCAGTCCGATCACTGGACTTGGCAAAAGATACAAAACTTCATCATTGTTAATATAGTCAAATTTCATGCCTAACTGGGGCAACTCTTCAATCGGCATGACATAAAATTCAGCATTGTCAAATCCGTAATACTGAAGACGTTCTCGCGCTAGATTAACAGATTCTTGGGACAAATCAATACCCACTATTTTTGCTCCCGGGTTAGCTTCTGCCAAGGCTAATGCTTTATAGCCGCTTCCACACCCAGCATCTAAAATTAGTTTTCCTTTGGGATCAATTATTTTTTTGTTTTTCAAATAATAGGGAGTAGCTAAATTATGAATAAATAAGAAATTATAGTCTTCTTTTAGAGATGTTTCTAATGGAATTCTTGGATAAGGACCCGTTTCAAATTGTTGGCGAATTTTTTCTTGTAACTCAGAATTTTCACTATTCATTTTTGTAGAGTTCCCTATTTTCTCGATTTACTGTGTAAAATAGAATCCCGAAAGGCCTTCATCCATAATTTATCTTGGTTATGAAATGGGGATTTGTGTTTAGGAAGGCACAAAAGTATTAAGAAGAAAATTTAAAATTGAATTAGGTTAACCTGAAAATTTGGGGCGAAATTGCCTTGGATTCAGCTTAATTACCTCATCAATCAGCCATTTTCTGATATCAGATAACATCTATTTCCAATTAATTCCCTTCAATAGTTCCTCCCGTAGCCGGAGCATTTTCCCCCCCTGTTTCCGGAACGAGCAGATTTGGCACTCCCAAACCATTAGCGGGCCGATCGCCACTGGGTAGCTCGAATAGGTCACCGGAACTGGGGATGGTGGCTAGGGCGACCCGATCGCCTCCTACGGACCTCAGCAAATCCAGCACCTGCATCACGTCATTATAACTGGACATCTTTGATGCCGAAAGCACAATCAACCCCTCGGGTCTGGCTCTTTTATAAGTCAACAATAACTGATACAGTTGCTCCCGGCTGACGGGCTGTTTATCCACATAAGTTTGTCCGAGTTGGTCTACGCTGACAAACAGTTTCAATTCTTGCATCTGCACCGTGCCCGTCTCGGCTTGGGGCAAATCTACATTCACCGCCTGTTGGCGGGTGAGTTGCAATGCCGCCAGGATGAAAAAGGTCAAAATACAAAAGATGACGTCGATTAGCGGAATCAACTCAATCCGAGCTTCTTCCGTTTGTGACTCATAGTTAATCTTCATCAGGCGATCGCCTCCCAGAAATTCAAAGGGGTGAATGGCAAGCCGGAGTTATTCCCCTGCTGCATTTAACTAATTCGACTGGTCCGAGGAATTTAAACCATCAATCTTGTTGGCTCGATCCTGGGGCTGATCCCCTAGTTCTGGGTAGCCTTTACTATGATTCACCGGCCCTTCTGGTTTAGCACTGAATCCTGGATCTGGAACTGTTCTAGATGCCCACGCGGCTGGATTTTCCGGTGCACCACTCCGATTGTGGTGGATTTGGCTCCAATATTGGCGATAGAGCAACTCTAGCTCATTCCCGCATTTGCGGAAAATTTTGATTTGGTTAACGAGCAAGCCTTGAAATAGGCGATAGAAGGCTAAGCTCGTAATCGCGACAATCAGACCAAATGCGGTACTGATTAGGGCTGAACCGATGCCGGTGGTGACTCCTGCGGTGGCTCCGGTTCCGATATCTCCCAGGCGGATCGAACCGAGAGATTCAATTAACCCCAGGACGGTACCGAGCAATCCCAGCAAAGGCGCGATCGCAATTACTGCTTCTAAGAGTTTATCACCCCGGCGCATACTGGCGATTTCTTCCTCGGCCCCTGCCTCTAGTGCTAGCCGAAACACTTCAGGGTCGGCATTTTGCAATCGCAAGGGGGAATGAAGAAATCGGCCGATTGGACGCTTACTGGCTTGTCTAGCAACTTCCTGGGCGACTCGCCAATCATATCGTGCGGCTTCGAGGACGCGATTGGCGGTTTCTTTTTCTTTGCTGACGACGGTCGCCCAAAACCAACTGCGCTCTAATATTGTGGCGACCGCTAGTATGGATAGAATCCACAAGGGCCACATCGAGACGCCGCCTTTTTCAAAAATATCTTGGATTGTGTCTATGTTCACAGTGTTTAGGGTCCTCCGTCAATTCCGATCGCCTGGGCTGGGAACTATCATCAACTCATCGTCTAGGATCTCTAATTGGAGAAATTTACGATACTTTACAACCCGTCTAAGAGGATTCGGTAGAATTCCACAATAGAGTAGGCGCTTGGGTGCCTACGGGAGTTTTACCGCGAACCCTTGGCTCACTCATCTACGATACTAAAAAGATGCCTTCTTTGGGGTCTAAGTGTCCCCTGTTCTGTGTTCTTATTATGAAAATCAGTGAAATAATGCCTCGATGGTTGCCTTTGGGATTCGCCTTCCCCTTAATTTTCCTCAACAGTTGGCTGTTGCTAGTGGCGTTTGATTATTTTGACAAGATCATCAGTATCCTGCTTGCAGCCTCGCTCCTGGCCTTTATTTTGGATTATCCAGTGAATCTGCTGGAGCGATACGGGGCCAAACACACCCCAGCGGTGATTTTAGTTTTTCTCTTGACCTTGCTGACTTTGGTAGGCTTGGGGATCACGTTGGTGCCGATCGCCTTGGAGCAATTGACGGAGTTAGCGAACCGATTGCCCATTTGGATTAAATCTGGTGCGGCCCAACTCCAGACGCTCCAAGAAATCGCGATCGCCCGAAATTGGCCGGTAGATCTCAGTGGATTGACGACTCAACTCACCGAACGCCTTTCGGGTCAGTTGCAAAACCTCACGGGTCAAGTCCTGAATTTTGCCGTGGATACGGTCAGTCGCATCTTTGATGTGGTGGTTACCGTTATCTTGACGTTCTATATGCTCTGGCGCGGACGGAGCCTTTGGGAGGGCTTATTACAATGGTTGCCTCCCCGTCTGGCAAAAGAGATGCGGTTCTCTCTGGGCAAAAATTTCCATAATTATTTTGTGGGTCAAGTCACCGTGGCTTCTTTAATGGGAGTCTCTATGACTTTGGCATTTTTGGTGCTGCGGGTTCCCTTTGGGCTGTTATTCGGTTTAGTCGTGGGTGTTTTGAGCCTAATTCCGTTTGGGGCCGGTTTAAGTATTAGTTTGGTGAGTGTCTTAGTTGCGTTTAATAATTTTTGGCTGGGGGTGAAGGTTTTAATTGTTTCTGTGGCGATCGAGCAAAGCATCGAAAGCGGAGTTGCACCGCGGTTGTTGGGGGGATTTACAGGTCTCAATCCAGTCTGGGTACTCATTTCGCTGTTGATCGGTGCGAAGTTGGGAGGAGTGCTAGGGGTGTTGATTGCAGTTCCCCTGGCGAGTTTTATCAAAAGTACAGCAGACAGTTTGCGATCGGAACCAGACAGTCCAGCGGTTGTGGAAGTGTCGAGTGCTCACTGAGACTAGCTTGAGCGGGTTTCTATGAGTTGAATAATAAAAAGAGCGATCGCCTTCTTGATGATTCAGGAGGGCGATCGCTTGTTTTAAGGGGTGAGTTGGGTGAGGGGTGCGATCGGCCCCCAACAAGGGGCTTATTCTTCTGAGCCTTGAATTTTGAGTAATGCGAAACCGAGCACTAAACCAACCATGACTAAGGCAAAGGATAAAAAGGCTGTCGTGAAAATTTCACCAGTCATCGTTATAATTTCTCCTAAATTTATGGGATGAGGACAAGTTCTAGCCAGACTGCTAAACCAATTGCGGTTTAAACCCGCACGGAGTATTGTAGAACACTTCGCGTCTGCTTCTGTCGGTAACTGCGCGGTGGTTTTGGGCAGGGCGATCGGCCCTGTGCCGTTTCGTCCTCCAGAACTAGCCAACGAGACCAAACAGCTTGCTCAGGGTGGGTAGGTATTTTTCCGCAAATTCCGCCAGTTTGCTGGCATGACCCACGGTAGCGGAGATTCCTTGCAGGGCATCTAAAGCCATCCCAGCAATATCTTTATCCCGTTCTTCCGGAGGCTTTTTCCCTTCTTTGGCGAGAGTTTCCACCGCTTTGAGCGCCCGTTTCTGCTGATTTTCTGCCAGGGCCGGATCCGTGGTAATCGATTGTTGCAAATTGGTCAAAATATTGACTAAATCTTGACCATTTTCGGACTGAACGTCGTGGAGTTCCTAAATGGTATGGCTCACTTTTCTAAAAATTTCACTATCCTGGATAACCCTCGACAATATGGTGGCGTAGATTTTCTACCGGAGGTTAGATCCCTTTGTCCACCCACGATTGTAGCATTAGCGATGGAGGCATAAAAAAATCTATGGAAATTCAGACACCTGATTGGGTTAAACACGCGGTTTTTTATCAAATCTTTCCGGACCGCTTCGCGCGAGGGACTCAGCCTCGCGAGTTACTCTTAAAGCATAGCCGATGGGAAGATTGGCACGCTATTCCTACTCTGCAAGGATATAAAGGGGGCAATCTCTGGGGGGTTGTAGACAAACTGGACTATTTGCAGGAGTTAGGCATTAATGCAATTTATTTTACCCCCATTTTTCAATCGGCCAGTAACCACCGTTATCATACCCATGATTACTATCAGGTGGACCCGATGTTGGGGAAAACAGGGGCGTTTCGAGAACTACTGCTAGAGGCACATCAACGGGATATTAAGGTGGTACTGGATGGGGTCTTTAACCACTCTAGCCGGGGCTTTTTCTTTTTTCATGATGTATTGGAAAATGGCTCTCATTCTCCCTGGGTGGATTGGTTTAAGATTCATGGCTGGCCCCTTTCTCCGTACAATGGTGATTTTCCGGCCAATTATGAAGGGTGGGCGGATAATCGGGCTTTGCCGGTGTTCAACCACGACAATCCAGAGGTGCGGGAATACATTATGGAGGTGGCGGAATTTTGGATTAAGTTCGGGATTGATGGGTGGCGGTTGGATGTGCCGTTTGAGGTGAAAACGGAAGGGTTCTGGCAGGAGTTTCGCGATCGCGTGAAAGCGATTAACCCCGAGGCTTACATTGTTGGCGAAGTCTGGCATGATGCCCGTCCCTGGTTGGATGGCACTCAGTTTGATGGGGTGATGAATTATCTGTTTACTGGACCCACTATTGCCTTTACCGCAGGCGATCGCGTTGATTTGAGTCAAGTCAAGGACCGGGACTATCAAATTTCCCCTCCGATGTTTGCCGGGGATTATGCGGAAAAAATGCAGCAGTTGTTGGAAATGTACCCCTGGGAAATTCAACTGACTCAGCTTAATCTCCTGGCTTCTCATGATACGGCACGGCTGCTTTCTATTGCCGGAGATGATAAACCGTCGGTAGAGTTAGCAACTCTGCTATTAATGACCTTCCCCGGTGCTCCGAGTATCTACTATGGGGATGAAGTCGGTTTAGCCGGTCGTCTGGATCCTGACTCCCGTCGCGGTTTTCCTAAGCAAGAGAATTGGGACCAGGAGGTGCTGGACTATCACCGCCAACTGATTAACTTACGTCATGCTCATCCGGCTTTGCGGACTGGCACTTACAAGATATTATCCGCCCAGGGAACTCTCTATGTCTTCGCAAGGCAGTTACCAGAGGAAGAACTAATTGTGGCTGTCAATGTCGGTACGGATGCCTGTGAGCAGACGGTGGATATCTCTGGGTTGAACTCTCATCCTGAGAAACTGTTATATGGGAGCGCCCAAGTGTCTTGGAATGATGACCAGTTGAATTTAACGGTCCCCCCCCGTCGTGGGTGCATTTTGGGTTGAGGGAATGGAGGCAGCAACCTTAAAGGCACGGCAATGCCGTGCCTTTACCCATGAGGGGAATATTTTAGGTTTTGGACTTCCCGAGTGCGATCGCCTCAGACAGGCTACCCAGTCGCCTCCCGGCATTATGCCGAAACTAAACTGGGAATCAATACCTTATCGATCTCATGAATCACCCCATTGTCCGTAAGGCGATCGGCACTCAATACTTTAGCATCGTTAATCTGAATCCCCTCTGAAGTATCAACTCCTACCAATGAACCTTCCACAGTTTCGGCTGAAGCTAACTCCTCCAGATTATCCGTGCGCACGTCTCCATTCAAAACGTGATAAGCGAGGATTCTCTTCAATTTGGGGATATCTTCCATCCAATTGGCAATGGTATTAGCAGGCAGTGTGGCGAAGGCTTCGTCTGTGGGTGCAAAGATGGTATAGGGTCCTGGACTCTGAAGCAGATCAAGGAGATCAGCAGATTCTAGTAAGGTCATCAGAGTTTTGAATTGCCCCAGTTCACTAGCGGTTTCTATCAAGTCAGCCATGAGTTATTTCTCCAGTAAATAAGATTTCTGTTTAGAAATAACCTAAAAAACCGCCCATCGACCTCTTTCAAGAGGAGGAAATTAGAGGTGAATTATTGACTGACGGTAATTCCCCGATCGCGGAGTTGTTGAACAAAAAACTCCTCTAGGGAAACACCTTTCAAGTCAATTTTAATCAGCTTACCCCCCATGAGTTGCAAGCTGGCGAGGAAATCCTGGGGCGAACCTTTTAAATGTCCTTGCCATTGGTCCTCTTCTAAGTCCAAGTCGGGTAACCACTGTTTGAGCACTTCTAAATTCCCCCCCGTCCCTTGGACAAAATAAACGTCGGAAGTTCCCAGTAAATCTTTGAGGGAACCGGAGCAAATCAATTCACCTCCTGCGAGGATGGCAACGCGATCGCAAATTTTCTCAACATCAGCCAGGATGTGACTGTTAAAAAAAATCGTTTTCCCTTGCTCTTTCAAAGAAATGATAATCTCCCGCATCTGATAGCGTCCCAATGGGTCTAATCCAGACATCGGTTCATCTAAAAAGACCACATCGGGATTGTTAATCAATGCCTGTGCCATGCCAATTCGCTGCAACATCCCTTTAGAATAGTGGCGCAAGAGCTTATTGCGAGCGGCGGATTTGGCAATACCCACCAGATCCAGCAAGTCAGGAATCCGCTGGCGCTGTTCCTTGGCAGGAATTTGAAATAAATTAGCCGTAAAGGCCAAAAATTCCCAGCCGGTTAGATACTTATAAAAATAAGGATTTTCTGGGAGATAACCGATGCGTTCTCGGACGGCGCGATCGCCCAAGGGTTTCCCTAAAAGTAACCCGCGACCCCCACTCGGACGCAAGATTCCCAGCAATATTTTGAGTAGGGTCGTTTTTCCGGCCCCATTTGGGCCGAGTAACCCAAAAGTTTCCCCCTCATACACGGTTAGGGTGCAGTTTTTGAGGGTTTCGACTTGTTTGTTCATCCAAAACCCGGTGCGGTAAGCCTTTCGCAATTGAAAGGTATCGATCGCGGGCATTCGCTCAGTGGTTATCGGTTCGGCAGGCCAATCAACAACAGAATCCATGTCCGTTTCCCAATTTCATGCAACCTAATCTAGTTCTATCTTGTACCGAATTTACCCCATTTGCTTAATTTTACTTCCTTCAGGGGCAAGATTTTACTCGGGGTATGGGATTTTAGGAGAGATGCGCACTTCTTAAGAGGCTCTTGGGTAGTCTTTGTCTTTAGCCAGACTCAGAGGGCTTACTTCCCCGGGATAACGACTAACATCGTTACTACGAACTCTCGGCTTCAGGCTTTAGCCTTGATGCTTTTTCTCCTGCGGGCCCGACTCCGAAATAGAATAGTCTCAGGATCAAGAGGAAAAAATGCAATGGATCGGTCTAAAGTTGTAGCTATCATTACGGGTGCGATTTCCATTTTGCTGGCGATCGCCTACCTAGTCGTCGTGCAGTTGCTCGATTTTCGGGGTGAAATGTTGCCAGCTCCTATGGATTTGGGAACCTCCATCCCCTCTACCTTCCTAACCCTAGCCACCTTTGTCAGACTTCTATGATGATCAAGACTCTAGGAATCATCACAGTGCTGTTCGTCCCCCTGGGTTTTGCTTTACCTGCGCTGGCGGCTAACCCAACGCACCTAAGGCAACTCCTGGATACGAATCGCTGTCCGGGATGCGATTTGCGCGGTGCCAATTTAGAAGGAGTTAGCTTGCGCGGTGCCGACTTGTCGGAAGCGAATTTACAAGGAGCTAATTTCCGGAATGCGGACTTGCGCTATGCCAATTTTCGCAGTGCTAATTTATCGGAAGCGATTCTGATTGCAGCGGATTTAGAAGCAGCTAATTTTAGTCAGGCGAATTTACGCGAGATCGATATTCGCGGAGCAAATCTCAAAGATGCTGTATTGACGGGAGCCAATACTTGCGGTTGGCAGCGTGAAGATGCTCAGTTGCAAGGGGTGAATTTGCAAGAGGCAGGCTGTATCCGTCCTACTCCGGCACCGACTCCTACACCAGAACCGACTGGGACGACTCCCTCTACTGGGGCGATCGCCCAAGGGGAAGCAGAGGCGTTACTTCGGAAGTGGTTAACCGCCAAAGCCAATATTTTTGCCCCTCCATTTGATCGCGAATTGTTGGGAAATTTTACTACGGGTATCTTGTATGCTGATTCCCTCAACTCAATTATTTGGCTGCAAAATAATCAGGCATTCTATCAATATGGGGTGCAACGTGTGGAATCGGTACAACGTTTTTTGGCAGAAGGGAATCGAGCGACTTTAGAAGCCAGGGTGACGGAAGATTATACTCTATATGAAAATGGACAAGCCAATCGCGATCGCGCTAGTTTTGGCACGAACTTAGTTCGGTACAATTTACAACGGATCAACGGTCAGTGGAAAATTGCAGATTATCAGGTTGTTAATTAAAGGCGATCTTTGAGCAGAATTGCTCCCATCGGGGTGTTTCAACTGGGTAGGGTTTACGAAGGGAGAAAGCTAGTTAATGACAGGACCAGAATCACCAGAAAATTTTAATTCTCCAGTTAACTCGCCAGAGGAGAACGAGGGAGAGAATCTGATTGTCATCGAGATGAATAATCCCCAGGCATGGTACAACCGCGCCGGTTCTCTTTATAGGTTAGGACGCTACCCAGAGGCACTGGAGAGCTACGATCAGACAGTTGCCCTTGACGAAAACTATGCCGATGCCTGGAATAATCGGGGAATGACGCTGAAGTGTTTGGGACGTCATGAAGAGGCAGTGACGAGTTATGAACGAGCGATCGCCCTGAAGGCGGATTATTACCAAGGATGGAATAACCTGGGAAATGCCTTGGTTGAGTTAGGACGCTATCAAGAGGCGGTGACGAGTTACCAACGGGCGATCGCCATTTTTCCCGAGTATTGTCAAGGGTGGCATAACCAAGGAGAAGCTCTAGCAGCCTTAGAACGCTATCAAGAGGCAGTCGCCTGTTACGATCGCGTCTTAGCTCTCAAACCCACCTGGCGAGAAACTAAACGATTGCGCAAAACTGCGATCGCTAAATTGCAAGAGATGCCCCCAAACCTAGAACCTCCGGCGCAACAGCCTCTGGAAGCCCCCGTTAAGCCCAAGGTTGCACCGGAACCCGATCAGATTCAGCCGGTGATTCCCCGGGATAATCCTAAACTCGCAGCCTGCGATCGCATGGTAGAACGGTATCCGGATGACCCCGAAGCCTGGTTAGATCGAGGCACTGCTTTAGCGGAGTTGGAGTGCTATGAGGAAGCAGTCCTCAGTTATGATCGCGCAGTCGTCCTGGATCCGGAAAATTGGCAGGGGTGGAAATATCGGGGAGTTGCTCTTAAACAATTAGGGCGACAGGAAGAAGCCCTCAAGAGTTATGAGCGCGCCTTAGAATTGCAACCCGAGCCCCCTACAATCAGCTCGCCACCCCCTGATGTCTCTACCGATGTCTCTACCGATGTCGGGGTGGAGGCTCCATTGCCCTCTACAGTCCGGCCCGGACCCCCTATGCACCCACCGTTGAGTCCACCTGGGCGATTGATCCGCTGGATCCGGCAAAAGATTGTCCAACTCTGGCGGCGCTGGATTGGATAGCTTTGCCCTAGAGGGATTGCTTCTCTTGAATCTAGAAAGAAGTGCCAGTCAAGAAGGTTTAGCCCCCTAAAATCGGGGAATAGCGATCGCAGAAACCCTGGGTCATCAGTTGCCCGGTTTCCCACACAATCAGTGCTGTGGTTTGAACCGGATAATGCTTCGTTCCTCGGTACTTACAAGTTTGACAGCTTTGCATATCTGGAAAAATGAGAGAAGCTCTACCGGGTCAACTTAACAAAGATTAATCTAGTTGAGGGAGTTATTTATGCTCCCCCGGCTTAAAATTTTACGTTTTGTCATAAAGCAGCGATCGCTATTGCCTTGTAAATTGGCAACTTGGTTTTGAAAGCCCCCTCTCCCCCAGAGGAAAATCGCGATTCCTGTTGGAATCTGGAATAGGTTTTAAATCAATCTAGACTCACCCTCTCTGGAGGGATTTTTTGCCCCTCTCCCTGACGTTAACCGAGGAAGTAAGGGAGTAATTGCGCTCTGATTAAAATTCTCCGCTTAGTTCCTTACATCTCCCTATTTTATCAACAAGATAGGGGGAATCTACAGGAATTGAATCCTTGACAGGCAGAGCTTTTTAGACAAGGCGAAGTTGCCTCATTTCGGAGTACAGAAACTCTTCAAAACTCCTATCAATAAATTTTAGCGCTAGGGTTACCCCTCTAAATTAAAGGGCGATGGGGCTGACTCTACAACGTAGATTTCCATCCCTTTTTTCCTACTATGTGAATCTTTTAAGGTTTAAATTCAATCGATTTACCTCTTTAGATAGAGGCAGAATCTCGACCAACCCGAATATCATCCTCATAGTGGCTCGGTATTGATCAAGTGTGTGGGAATCAACTTAACCTCAATGAGTTCATTCCCTAAATAATTTCCCTTTGAATACCCGGAGCGGTTGCCCCCTATACATAACATCCTCTAATCAAATCATCCACACTAGGGAAAGGGCAATTCTCTATAAAAAAAATATTAGGAATACTCTATGCAAGCTCTTGAAAATCGCAAAAGTTTCACTAAACGGACATTTAAATATAGTTCCCCGGGTGCTGAACCAGCATCGAAGACCTATCCTTCCGAACTTTTACCTCAATCAGATATTGCCGAGTTATTTTTCTGCGTTTGGCAAAGTCATCAAATGAGTGCGGCAAATCGCCAAAGGTTAAACTTTGCTTTATTAAGTTACGATAGACTCAACGAATCCGATTATCGGCTGATTAATCGCATTTTACACGCCGTTAAACGCGGATGGATTAAGATGATCGACTAAGTAGCGTCCCGAACTTTTTAAAACTTGTTTATTTTTCTAATCGTTCATTTTCGACCTCCTCCGGGAAGCTACCTAGGCTAGCTCACTGAAATCTTTGTTTTTCAGTTCCAACTTTAATATGAATTCATTCAAGGATTAACGCCTTCAGAGGATTGAAGGCGTTAATTTTTTTAATGCAAATTGGAGATACCTCGAAGGACAAGGCACTGCTGTTTCCCTAACTTTCTCAGCAATGAATCAGAGAATCATAATCCTGTCCGCAGACTTCTAAATTCATCCAAGGAAGGCTATTTTTTCAAACGAAACAATAAAATCTGGTTCAATTGATCCGGATTAAAATTATCGTCACTGACCATGATTAAACTTTGACTTCCATCGGAGAATCGGGGTCCCAGAGTCATTCCTTCCAAATTATCTAACTGAATCCCTAAATCTTGTAAGTTTAAAAGCAATTGCTTCTTAACAGGTTCTACCTTCTTAAGTTCCCCTTTTAAACTGACAATTCGGGAAGTATCGGTTGCACTGCCAGTTTGAATTTCAAACAGTTTTGCACCGAAACCGAGAAAGCCAAAATTGCGCTCTAAACTGAGGAGATGCCCTCCTTGTTCTAAGGCTAATAATTCCGGTAATCCATTATAAATGCTCCAGCGTACACTCTCGTCGAGGGGGTAAAGATTTTCAGAAATTAGGAGGGGTGGTCCATCAGAGATTAGATAATGAAGTAAGCGGTTTTTAGGTGGCAGATCGGAGTCGAGTTCATCGAGATCTTGAAGTAGGGGTGCTTCCGTGGCGGTAAACAGACGATAGGGATCGACGGTAGCATCGCCAAACCCTCTAGGATTAAGGGTGAGAGATTCTAATCCTAAATTATCTTGGATGCCTTGGGTTTGGTTCTCGACACTATCAGGGATGTAGCGCTTGGGGATAGTCAGATCCCGCACAAACTTGCCGGTTTCTAGCTCAATTTCGTGGATAAAGGGTGCAACACCTTTTCGAGCAATCCCTTCGCTAGCGATATAAACACTGTTGGGTGAGGCAAAGGCGATGCCTTCTCCATCAATTTCACCGATGGGATAGGGGTTACCCTCTTGATCTTTGAGAAGGGTGACTCCTTCAATTTCAACGGTTTCGATTTTGGGAGTATCGGAACTGTTAGAATCCAAAATTAGTTTAAGGGTATAGAAGCGGGCGGGGGCGTAATATCCCCGATCGTCGGAGATGACGTAGAAGCGATCGCGTTGGCGATCGTAGGTGATGCCAGATAATCCTCCAACGGGCGTATCCTGAAAGGGACGTTTCGGGAGTTCATACTCGTCCAAAAATTCTAGGGACAAGTTGAGAAATATTCGCTCTTGTGCGTTGACTTGTGGCAAGGCACAGGCTGTTAATATACCCGATAGCACCAGTGCTAATGCCATCACCCAGGGGAAAATCTGAAATTTGCGCCGGTTCACGATCGCCTCCAACCATTGGGAATCTAAATAGTCCAGTTTTCAATTTAACAAATTGGCGGGAAGATTGGCAGGGTGAGAGCATCTTTAATCCATCGCCAACCCCGTTTATGTTCAGCGATTAAAGTGAACGGTTAACCAGTTGAGTGAACTCAAGAAGAAACTAGATGAAAATGCTAAGGGAAGTAAAATGTGGAGGAAATCATTACCCAATCAGCCAAACCAGACTGCATCAAACCCCTTATTATTTAAGGTTATATTGCTGGATTTCATGCTTGACTTTTCTGGGATTTAATGCATTAAATGTCCAGGCACAACCTGAAAATTCTGCACCGCCCCTGTTGCCTCCGAATCCATTGGAAGTGCTGATACCTGACCCATTAGTGCCGAATCCACCGAAGAAAAATCAATCCTTAACTCCTGAACAACTGAGGGAATTAGAGTTTGCTTTAAATGTTTTAAATGCAGAAGCATTGGCCGAGTTAGCAGCGGGAAATAGGGTAGAAGCCTTTACGATTTGGTATCGCGAATTGCGCTTGTGGCGTTATTTTGGACCGTTGCCGGAGGTGCGGGCTTTAACTCGGGTGGGGGCGACTGCCTGGGAACAACAAGAAATTACGGCATTGCAATCTATTGATGCTCGCCTAAAGGTCATTTATCAGGAGTATTGCATCGGTCCTCAAATTTGTGAATTGCCACTTTTACAAGGATTAGTAGCGGGATTTGAAACCGTGCGATCGCGGGATTTAGCCATCACCGTTTATCAGCAACTCCTCACCAATGCCCGCGATCGCAATGATCCATCCGCAGAAGAAACGATTCTCACGAATATGGCCCGCCTCTATCTGGAAAAGTTGGATTATATCAATGCCGCAACTCCCTATCAAGGGTTACTTTCTTTTGCGGTACAACGAAGCGATCGCCTCCAAGAACTTTCCTATCTCGAACAACTGGCTTTTATTTACACTCAGGCGAATAATTCCGAAGGGGCGATCGCCACTCGGCAACAACTGGTCAACCATTATAGTAACCCCCAAGATATTCGCAAAATCCCCCAACTTCAGTTGGCGATCGCCACGGATTATGAACGTCTCGGTCAACTGCAACCGGCAGTCGCCAGCTACGAACAAGCCTATACCTTAGCCTGGACTCAACAACAATTTTATATTGCTAGCGACGCTCTCGAACGCCTAGCCAGCCTCTATACCACCCTAAACCAATTCGATGCCGCCTTAGAAGTTTATGAAGCATTATTAATCGTTGAACGGCGGGCTTACAACTTATATGGGATAATGGATACTTACGATCGCATCGGTCAAATTTATCGACAACAAAATGCTAACTCTGAAGCTATCCAAGCCTTTCAAAATGGTCTGGATATTGCCCGACAACTGAAATATCAAGAGGCATATTTTACCGAACAAATTGATCGACTCGTTCGCCGATCTCGCGAAACTTTCTAATCTATGTTGCAGGATCATACTCAAGCCCCCTTATTAGAAACCCTCACCCAATGTGCGGGCAAACCCCACGCGCCCTTCTATGCACCGGGACACAAACGGGGGCGAGGAATTCCCCAATCTTTGAGCAACCTGTTAGGAACATCGGTATTTTTAGCCGATTTGCCCGAACTACCGGAACTGGATAATTTATTTGCTCCCACTGGGGCGATCGCTGCATCCCAGGAACTCGCTGCTGATGCCTTTGGTGCTGCCCAAACTTGGTTTTTAGTCAATGGTTCTACGGCGGGAATAATTGCCGCGATTTTGGCAACTTGTGCTCGGGGAGATAAAATTATCCTGCCGCGTAATGTCCATAAATCGGTAATTTCTGGGTTGATTTTATCCGGTGCATTGCCGATTTTTCTCCCCCCTGAATTCGATCCCCTGTGGGATTTAGCCCTCAGTATCACCCCGGAATCGGTGGATCAGGCATTAACAGCCCATCCTGATGCTAAGGCAGTGATGATGGTTTACCCCACCTATCAAGGGGTTTGTGGGGATATTGAGGCGATCGCCACCCTCACCCACCAATTCGACATTCCCCTGTTAGTGGATGAGGCCCATGGCCCTCATTTTGCTTTCCACTCGGATTTACCCACATCGGCCCTGGTTGCTGGGGCGGACCTATCCGTGCAATCCATTCACAAAGTCCTTGGGGCCATGACCCAGGCATCAATGCTGCATATCCAAGGCGATCGCATTGATGTCAATCGCCTGACTCAAAGTTTGCAATTAATCCAGTCCACCAGTCCCAGTTATTTACTCCTGGCTTCTTTAGATGCAGCGCGGCAACAAATGGCACTACAGGGTGGGGAGTTAATGACCCAAACCCTTGCCCTCGCCAGTCGCGCCCGAGAGGAGATTGCAGGGATACCAGGGTTATCTGTGTTAAGTCCCCCAGAACCAAAAATTCCGGGATTTTTCGCCGGCGATCGCACCCGTCTCACCGTCGGGGTGCGGGGGTTGGGACTCAGTGGGTATCAAGTCGATGAAATACTCCACGAACAACTCGGGGTCACCTGCGAATTACCCTCGTTGCACCATCTAACCTTTATTATCAGCTTGGGGAACAGTCCCGCAGATATTGACCAACTCGTGCAAGGTTTCTCCACCCTATCCCGAGATTATTGCCACAGTGCGATATCTGTTTCCTTTCCTCCTCTCCCCCCGTCTCCCTCCCTATGCCTATCCCCTAGGAATGCTTTTTTCGCTGAGGTTGAAGTAATAGCGATTGGAGAGGCGATCGCGAGGGTCAGTGCTGAGTTAGTATGTCCGTATCCCCCAGGGATCCCGATTTTGATGCCCGGAGAGGTGATCACCCTAGAGGCCGTCACCTATTTGCAACAAGTGCTTGCCCATGGAGGTATCCTAACCGGATGTAGCGATCCGACTCTAACCACCCTAAAAGTTGTTAGAACTTGATAACCCCTAGAAAAATCATCGGAAAAAAGGTTAAAAATATTACGATTAAATCCCTTATTTAATCCTCTAATTTTCAAAATCAGACTGAAAAAATTGTTCAATTAAAGCCCTTTAAATAAAAATAAGAAAAATAGAGAGCTAAGTTTTTAAAATTATTTTTCAAAAGAAAAATAGATATCTTGATAAATTAACTTTGCCGTAAAATTTTCACTTAAAATTTCACATAAATATTTGATAAATTTTCTTATGGATTCTGCACTCTGGCCTTACATTACCCCGGGTATTGCTGATGATTTGTTTGAGCGTTTGCCGGGAATTCCGATGAGCAAACGGGAAACGAGATTGCTTTTACTCTCCCATCTACGCCTGCAATCTGAGTCCGTATTGTGGGATATCGGGGCAGGAACCGGGACAATCCCTGTGGAAGCCGGATTACTTTGTCCAAAAGGTCGAATTTTAGCCGTAGAACGAGATGAGGAAGTCGCGGCCTTAATTCGTTCTAACTGCGATCGCTTCGGGGTTACCAATGTAGAAGTAATCGAAGGCAGTGCTCCGGAATGTCTCGGCGAGTTGCCCCATCCCCCGAATCGTGTCTGCATTGAAGGAGGCCGCCCCATGAAAACCATCTTAGAGAAAGTCTGGTCCTACTTACTCCCCGAGGGTCGAGTCGTTGTCACAGCCGCGAGTCTCGAAAATCTGTATGCCATTTCTGAAAGCTTTGCTGAGTTACAAGTCCGGAATGTTGAGGTCGTACAGTCCTCATTCAACCGCTTAGAAGGAAGGGGGACTCATCAAACTTTTGTTGCGGTTGACCCAATCTTTATTCTTAGTGGAGAAAAGCTCGATTGAAATTAAGCCCGGGTTACCGTGCTCACGTTGGTTGCTAATACTAGATTGATTATAAAGTTGTTCTATGCCTTTGTCTCGAATTCTCAGTACCATTGTGGCTCTAATCTTAGCCCTAGGGACGACCTTTTTAGGGGGTTGGTACTTTACGGTCGGCTTCTCCATCCTAGTCTGTCTTGCCCATCGGGAATACTTGGAACTGGTTCGTGCTAAGGGGATTTACCCGGCAGCGAAAACGAGCTTATTTTTAAGTCTGGCGCTGGTGGTGATTTCTACTCTGGATTCCCAACTGACGGACGCACTCTTGCCGATCGCCGGAACCTGTATTTGTTTCTATCTGCTATTTAAAACAAAAATGGCGACGATCGCCGATTTAGCCGCCTCCATTCTGGGCTTATTTTATATCGGCTATTTACCGAGTTTTTGGCTACGCTTACGCACCTTAGGGTCCGAGGCAGCCAGTAACTTCCCCTTGGGGGGCTATTGGCCCAATACCTGGCCGTCTTTCTCCGAACTGCCAACGGGGTTAAGTGTGACGTTGCTTTCGTTTGCTTGCATTTCTATGGCTGATTCTGCCGCTTATGTAGGTGGCAAATGGGTCGGGCGGACTCATTTTTCCGCTATCAGTCCTAAAAAGACCGTGGAAGGGGCAGTGATTGGGGTACTCGGGAGTGTGATTTTGGCAACCCTAGGGGCAAAATATTTGGGTTGGCCCCTGTGGCAGGGAACAGGGGTAGCCTTTGGGTTGCTGCTTGGGATTGCCAGTTTAATGGGGGATTTAATCGAGTCTCTGATGAAGCGTGATGCAGGAGTGAAGGATTCCGGTACCCTGATTCCAGGTCACGGAGGAATCCTAGACCGCGTAGATGGTTATATCTTTACAGCTCCTTTTGTTTATTACTTTATTACCCTACTGTTGCCCTTGTTATCTCAAGGGCTAGGGTCCTAAGGGAAACCTTATGGGAGAACGGTCAGTTGACCTTGGCAGAGTAGCCCAGTTTCAGTAAAGCAGAGTTCTGAAATTGCCACGTCAGAACCCAGGGGTAAAATAACGGTTTCTAATGGCGTTACGGCTGAGTCTGACAAAATTTGAATGGTGGGATTGACAAAATGCAATTCCTGAGTGCTGGCAAGTTGCAACCCGCTTCGCAGTAAAAAAGTTTGGGAGTCTTCTAAATGCCAGTGTAAACTCCCACGCAGAGTCAGGGTTTGTTCAGGGGAAACCTGGGCCGCGCCCTCCCAGATGAGGGTAGGTTCAAACTCCCAGGACAGGGCAGCGGCTAACTTAGGAAGGAATAATTGAGTTAACGCCTCAGCGATAAGCGGCGATCGCATTGAGGCATTCAGGTCGGCTTCCGTTAAATGTAGCCTTGCTAGCACCTGTACCGGGTCCTGAAGGCGCAAGGACTTCCCGCGCAGAATGTCCAGCAGATTGATGCGAATGCCGGTCCCGCTGACCTCCAGGGTGCTCAGATGCAGACCTTGATAGATGGCATCGGACCCGCAGATAGAGACCTGGGGAATGAGGCCCTGGAGGATTTGCCGATCGCCTCCGTTAATTTTCACCTCTAGTTCCCCTACGGATTCCACCTGCGATCGCAACCACAACTGCACAGCGCTGGAGAGGACCCAACCGATGCGAGCACGGGAGGGGCTAATCGGTTCACTAAAGGGTAAACCGTCTTCTCCTCGGGAGAATTCGGGGCGATCGCCTGACAAACGCGCTGGTTTTATAACGTTCTCCTCACTCATAAATATTTCAAATCCAATTCCACCGTAGCGAGGCCCCCGAATAATTAATGTCAGCGACTGGGTGCGAAATGTTGGGGTCTCAACCACAGCCCTCAACCGGGCTAACCCAGGGTTTTATTGCTTCTAACCCCTAGTCTTTCGTTCCGACCGCTTGTATTCTCCACGATCCTGTAATATTTGTACATAGTTCAGTATGGCAACCCGTCAGATGGACTCAACTCCCAAAAACTTTTAGAAAAAAGCGAAAAACGCGCAGCCGTCCAAAGCATGGATGCTAGACTGCAAAAAATCCTATCCGAATGGGGCATTGCCTCACGCCGTCAAGCTGAAAAAATGATCGAACAGGGACGGGTCCAACTGAATGGCGAAATTGCCCACCTCGGTCAAAAAGCCGATCCCCAACGCGATCGCATCCAAGTCGATGGCGTTCCAGTTAACCCATCTCATCGTCCTGATCCGATTTACTTGTTGTTGCACAAACCCACCGGGGTTGTTTCCACCTGCGCCGACCCCCAAGGTCGCACCACCGTGCTAGACCTCCTGCCTGCTGACTTACGGCAAGCGCAGGGCATCCATCCAGTTGGCCGTTTAGACTTTGACTCCACCGGAGCCTTACTGCTTACCAATGACGGAGAACTTACCTTCCAACTCACCCATCCCAGGCATAGTATTCCCAAAACCTACCAAGTAACCGTCGCTGGAGAACCCCGGGAATCCGCCTTACAAGCATGGCGTCGCGGTGTCGTCCTAGATGGCAAAAAAACCCGACCGGCCCCGGTTCGTGTCCTCGACTCCCCAAACCCTTCCCAAACCCTTCTCGAAGTTATTCTCTTTGAAGGGAGAAATCGCCAAATTCGGCGGGTTGCTGACTTGCTAGGATACCCAGTCATTCACTTACACCGCACGGCAATCGGCTCTATTCTTCTCAACCCACCCGGGGAAGCTCCCTTGCCCCACGGCCACTACCGCTCCTTGAAACCCTCTGAGATATGTTTCTTACAAAGTCAAGTCTCCCTAAAATCCTTAAATTTGCCAGCAGACGCTCAGGAACCGACCCGATGAAGAAGCATCACCATAAACCCATCCTGAAACCAGAGCAGGATCCATCGGTCAAGTTAGCCGAGATGGGTGCTTATTTACGGCAAGTGCGGGAGTCTCAGTCGATAACCCTAGAAGAAGTCGCCGCGAAAACTATGATTCGGGTGAGTCTACTGCAATCAATTGAAGAAGGGCAACTTTATAAGCTCCCCGAACCGATTTACATTCAGGGTTTTCTCTTGCGTTTTGCTGAGGCTTTGGGTTTAAACGGCGTGGAGTTTGCCAAAACTTTTCCGATCATTTCGACTTGGCGAAAGCGGAAACTACCTCAGTGGTATTTACCCATGCCTAAAATCCGGCCCATTCATCTGTACCTGATTTATATTCTTTTAATTATGGGTGCCGTCAAAGGGTTGTCTGGATTTGTCGAAACCACGGCGGTACAGGAATCCACTGTTCAAGAAACGGAAACCGCTAAGGGTGTAGTCAGTTCGGACCCAGCTAGCGCTGAAAAACCCACCCTCGACAAGGTAGCGGCTCCAACCCCGGGGGCAGCTCCGTCTAATTCCAACGCTCCTGTCAGGGTGGGACTGATTGTTCAGGATAGTTCCTGGGTTCAAATTATCGCCGACGGCAAAACCGAATTTGAAGGGATGTTGCTCCAAGGGACCGAACGGACCTGGGAAGCCAAGCAACAACTGGTGATCCTAGCTGGCAATGCCGGAGGGGTACTCGTTGCCGTCAATGACGAGCAAGCCAAGCTCATGGGCGAACCCGGTGTTGCTGAAGAGGTGATCTTTCGGGCCGAACCCTAGGGTATTGAGACAGTAGAAGGGAGACAACCGGGTTTCTTTACAACTTTCTTTGAGCCGTGAAACCCGATTTTTTGTCCTCTGGATCTAATCCGGTTACCCTGCCTAGTATTGCCTGCGGCCATAGGTTTTTGTCCTCTGGATCTAATCCGGTTACCCTGCCTAGTATTGCCTGCGGCCATAGGTTTCGGTCAGCAATTTGAGGCGATCTCGAAGGTCCCAATTCAGGACTTCCCCTCGATAACGCCATCCCCAATTCCCTTCCGCTAGCCCCGGGGTATTCATCCGCGCATCGCTCCCTAACCCCAACAAATCCTGCAAGGGGATCAGGGCTTGATTCGCGATCGAGGACATCGCCTGTCGAATTAATTGCCAGTGAATGCCCTCCTCAGAAATCGGTCCCAAATAGGCTTCCAGACACCACCGTTCGTGTTCTGAGAGTTTTTCAAACCATCCCACCGTCGTATCGTTATCGTGAGTCCCGGTATAAACGACACAGTTGCGTGAGTAATTAAGGGGCAAATAGGGATTTCCCGGACCGGATCCAAAGGCAAAGTGTAAAATTTTCATCCCCGGAAACTCGAACTCGTCTCGCAGGGCCTCCACTTCTGGGGTAATCACTCCTAAATCTTCAGCAATAATCGGTAGGGTGCCTAAGCGTTCTTCCACGGTCTTCAATAACGCCGAACCCGGGGCCGAAATCCACTTCCCTTTCAGGGCCGTGGTTTCCCCTTGTCTAACGCACCAGAACGACTCCAGCCCCCGGAAATGGTCAATGCGAATGATATCCACATAACTGAGCATGGATTGGAAACGCTTCACCCACCAATCAAAATTCTGCTTTTCCAGACGCTTCCACAAATAGACCGGGTTACCCCATAATTGTCCCGTCTCACTGAAATAATCCGGCGGCACTCCCGCCATTCCTGCCGGTTCTCCCGTTTTGAGGTCCAAACAAAAGATGTCTGGATTGGCCCAAACATCGGCGCTATCGTGAGCGACATAAATCGGGATATCCCCAATAATTTGGATACCTCGTTCGTTAGCGTAGCCCTTGAGATCCGACCATTGCCGGAAAAATTGATATTGCAAGAATTTCTGGAAAAAGATTTCTTCGGTTAACCTTTGTCGCCACTTGTTGAGTTCTTCCGGTTCCCGCTTCGCTAGGGCTGGTTCCCACTGATACCAGCTTTTTCCACCCAATACACTTTTAATTGCCATGAATAAGGCGTAATCTTCGAGCCAATAGGCTTTTTCATGGCAAAATTCTTGAAATTGCTGTTTTTGCTCAGAAGAAGCCTGTTCTTTAAAGGTTTGACAGGCTTGTTCTAACAGGGGCATTTTAATCGCGATCGCCCGCTCAAAATCTACCCAATCCGCTGGAAACTCCGGCACTTGGTCAAAATCCCAGCCAGCGAGCAATTCATCGCCTCGTAACTGATCGGGACTAATTAATAACGGATTTCCGGCCATCGCGGAATAGGACAAATAGGGAGAATTACCAAATCCCGTAGGCCCTAGCGGCAAAATCTGCCAGTAAAGTTGGTAGCTCTCTGCTAAAAAGTCAACGAAGCGATAAGCTGCCTCGCCAAGGTCACCGATACCAAACCGACTGGGAAACGACGTGGGGTGGAGTAGAATACCGCTAGATCTGGGAAAGGGCATGGTGTTATGTACCACTGGAAAATAACTTCAGAGGGGTAGCCCAATATCTCACCGGGCTAACGACTCTAAACTTTATCATGGTACGGGACACTTTCCAGCGGCGATCGCCGGATAGAGACTCGATTGTAAATCAGCCTTGATTCACTCCCTGACTCATCGCGCCGGTAAACTCCCCAATCTAACAACCCTTTAAAATCACGACTCTAAAATCTAACCATGACCTATCGCAATCCCACTCCCACTGTTGACATCATTATTGAGTTAGCCGATCGCCCCGCACGTCCTATTATCCTGATCGAGCGTCGCAATTCTCCCTTCGGCTGGGCTATTCCCGGCGGTTTTGTCGATTATGGGGAAGCCGTGGAAGCGGCGGCTATCCGTGAAGCGAAAGAAGAAATTGGTTTAGATGTAGAACTCATCGAACAATTTCATGTTTATTCTGACCCCAATCGGGATCCCCGTCAGCACACCCTGAGTGTGGTCTTTTTAGCAACTGCCACAGGCGAACCCCAAGCAGCAGATGATGCCAAAAATTTAGACTGTTTTGAATCATGGCGCATTCCCACTCCCCTGTGTTTTGACCACGATCGCATCCTCAAAGATTATTGGCGATACCGACACTATGGCATCAGACCCCGGATTTAAGGCGAGGACCATCTGTAGCTGTTGAGCATTTAATTTGAAGACATTAGAAAAGCTAGAAGATCGCCCTCCAAGAGGGTTGATTGATCTCTTTTCCTTAGATACTTAGATGCTAAACAGCTTACCTGGGAATTGATTTCAACTGTGCTTAACTCCTAACCAAATAGACCCCTTGCCGAAACAGGTCTATTTTTTAGGGGTCTTTATTCCTACTCCATTCCTAATTCCTGCCGATCGCCTCATTCGTCTTTAATGTCCAAAATCACGTAACCGAGCGATCGTTCCGCTGCTATTTTTCTATGAAGACGAAATATTAACAAACTCTCAAAGCCTTATCACTCAAAGTGATTCAGATTTTGATTAAGCTCATCCTTAAACCAAGGAAAAATTCCCAGGACAGGATTCGCACGGAGCTTTCCCATCCCCAATTGCCAAAGCACTCTCAACCTTGACTTACAATAGAGTTTTTAATCTCTGCTCAACCAGAAGGACAGGATAGTGGCTCAACCTCACCCTCAACCCTACAAAACATATTATTTATTATTTATTGGTAAGAGATGCCATGGCAATAATAAACTTATTATTTTATTTTTAAATCTTTTGAAAAACACATTTAAATCCCCTCGAACTTCTCTGGACTTTATAGTAAATATCTCGTAAAAAGTCATCGTTATTTCAGAACCTTATAACAAATTAACCCAGTTTAACTATAAAAAAATAGTCGGTCAACGGGTCGTAACATTCGTAATGTAAAAGGGGAGGGGTATGAACGTCAATCGCCAATTTAGTCAAACCCATGATTCAATCAAGCCGGTTGGGCTCATTCAGGATGGATACTTCCAAACGATAGTTCAACGAGCAGCAATTGGGTTAGCCCTTTGGGATTTGACCGGAAAATTCTTGCAAGCCAACCCCTTTTTACAAACTATGCTGGGGTACGAGGGAGAAGAACTATTGCATCTTGAATATCACCAGATTACCCATCCTGAGGACTTCCAAGTAGAGGATTCTCTGTTGCAAGAGTGTATTGCCGGAAAAAGAGAGGGGTATGAGATAGAAAAAAGATTAATTTGTAAAACTGGAAAAGAAATTTGGGTCAAACAAACCCTGTCAATGATGATGGAATCATCAGAAAGTTCACAATTTGCGGTAGCAACAATTGAGAATATTTCCCAAATCAAGAAAATTGAGAAGGATTTAAAAGAAAGCGAAGAAAAATATAAAACGATTTTTGAAGTGTTTCCAGTTGGAATTTCTATCACAGACTGGGAGGGGAATATTATCGATTCAAATCCCGCTCTATTACCGGATTTAAAAACTTTAATTAACAATCACAAGGCAGGAGTGAAAACCGAGGGAGAAGGTGCTCTGATTTTTAGGGATGGAACTCGACTAGATTTTGGGGAAATTCTCCAATCACTGATTTTACAAGAAAATCAATTCATCCCAGCTTTAGACGTCGGAATTAGCAAAGGCGAGGGAGAATTAGACTGGTTCAATATTACAGCGGCCCGGATTCCCTTAGAAAACTATGGAGTTGCGATCGCCTATATCGATATTACCGAATGTAAAAAATCCGAGCTAGCCTTAAAAGAAAGTGAACAGCGGTTTCGGGAAGCGGTAGATAATTTCCCGGATACCTTTGTCATTTATGATGCAGACTGCCGCATTCAATTTATCAATGCCGAAGGAATTCGAGTCAGTGGCTATACTCAAGGGGAAATTCTCAATCGTCGGGACGAAGAATTATTTCCCCCCGAGATAACGGATAACTATCTTCCCCTCTTGTATCGGGCTATTGAAACTAAAATTCCTCAAAAAGGAGAATTCACCCTTACTTTAAATAACGCCCAATTAAGCGCGGCGATCGCCTACATTCCGTTAGTTAATGAAAGGGGGAAAATTTATCAAATTTTAGGAATTACCCATGATATAACTGAACGTCAGCATACCGAAGAATCTTTACGCAAAAGTGAAATTACTAATCGAGCCTTACTCAACGCGATTCCCGATTTAATGTTTCGGGTGAAAAAAGATGGGACCTACCTTGATTTTAAACCTGCTAATTTTGACAATTTACTCAGTCCCAAAATTTTTCAAGGCTTAAAAATTGGGGATGTCATGCCACCCCAAATTGCTGAAACTTCAATGGAGTATATCCAGAAAACCCTGGATAGCGAAGAAATACAAGTGTTTGAATATCAGTTAGAGATTGGTGGAGAATTGTCCATTTATGAAGCTCGATTGATTGCCAGTGGAGACGAGGAAGTATTGGCAATCGTGAGAGACATTACGGCGCGTAAAAATGCCGATCGCGAGAAAAATAAATTAATTGAATCTCTCCAAAAGAGTGAAGCCAATCTCGCCCGAGCGCAAAGAGTCGCTCATGTGGGAAGCTGGGAATATGAGGTAGACTCTAAAAAAATTACGGTTTCTGAAGAATTTTTAAGAATTTTTGATTCCCCGTTAAATTTAGGAACTACCTATAATCAACTGGTGAAGCGATTGCACCGAAAAGATAGAAAAATTTGGCTCAAGCTGATTAGAGAGGCGCTCGACTGCGGCAGTGCTAATGAAGTGGAACTAAGAATTTGCCAAGGCGATCGCAGTCTCCGTTATATTGAAGCCAGAGCCGAGGCAGTATTTAGCGAAACGGGACAACCGATTAGACTGTTTGGAACCGCCCTGGATATCACTGAACAGAAAAAAGCTCAAGCCGCCCTCGCAGAATCCGAAGCCAAATATCGCTCGTTAATGGATGACGCCGGAGATGCAATATTACTAACCGATATGGAGGGTAATTTTTTAGAAGCCAACAAAAAATCTGAGGAATTATTAGGTTATTCTAAAGAAGAATTAGTTACCCTAAACGCCAGCCAAATTGTACCTCCCGAAGAAGGGGAAAGAGTTAGGGCAGCCTTCGCATTAACCGCAAAAACCGGGAGTGGATGGTTACCGAATACCCAAGTCCGCCAAAAGGATGGGGAAACCCTATGGGCGGATATTAGTTGCAGTGTTGTGCAATGGGGAGAGGGCCTTAAAGTTCAACAAGCGATCGTTCGTGATATAACTTATCGAGTCCATATTGAAGCCTCCTTAAGGCAACAAGCCGAACGAGAGAGGCTGATTTCCTCTATGCAAGAGCGCATCCGTCAATCCCTGGATTTGAAAGAGATTTTAGAAACTACTGTCGTTCAGGTGAGGGAATTTTTACAGTGCGATCGCGTGGCAATTTGTCGCTTTGGGTTAGACTGTAGCGGAGTGATAGTATCAGAATCAGTTAATCCCAAATATCGCTCCATTTTGGGATTGACCCTGGTAAACCCTTTATTAGAAGAAAATGATTTACCGGCGGAACAGTTGGGCGGCATTTATCAAGTTGAGGATATTACTCAAACCTGGGTTAACAAGTCTCAGGTGAACTTCTTAACTCAGCTTGAAGTGAAGGCGATGTTAATGGTGCCGATCATCCAAAGTAGTGGGTTATGGGGATTACTAATCGCCCACAATTGTGCTACACCTCGACGATGGCAACAGTCCCAAATTAAGTTTCTTACCCAACTGGCAACTCAAGTAGGAATTGCCACTCAACAATCTCAACTTTATGAACAGCTTAAAGAAGCTAATCAACAGTTGCAGCAATTGGCAACTCGGGATGGATTGACCCTGTTGTCAAATCGGCGTCACTTTAATGAATATTTAGAACAAGAATGGCGGCAGATGGAGCGCGATCGCACTCCTCTATCCTTGATTCTGTGCGATATCGACTTTTTTAAACCCTATAATGACACCTACGGCCATCAAGCTGGGGATGAATGTCTCAAACGAGTTGCTCTCGCCATTCGTGCCGCCAGTAAGCGGCCCTTAGATTTTGTGGCGCGGTATGGCGGAGAAGAATTTGCCGTAATTTTACCGGATACCGATCGCAGTGGGGCAATCCGCGTGGGGGAAAGCATTCGGGAGGCGATGAAAGCATTACAAGTTCCTCATAGCGCATCTCCCACCTGTGAATGCATCACCTTGAGTGTGGGAATGGCGACGGTTATACCCGGTGTCGAGTCGTCCTTAGAAACCCTAATTCAGGAAGCGGATCTCGCCCTATATCGGGCCAAGGATAAGGGCCGCGATCGCTCCGTTCATTATGCTCAGATGTAGGGGTCCAACCTATGGAGGCGATCGGATCACCCACTTTCGAGAGCTACTCCTGCTAAAATAAATGGCGATTCGACCCATCCCCCTTGGAGTAAACTATGGAAGGCCATTTTTTAAAGTTCCTATTTTGGCCGGACCCCTTCAATTGCGGGGGATGGCGCTCAAAGTAGGAGAAAAAAGTAGCCTAATGGAATTGGGGGTCACGATAAGGGATTAGCAATCCCGAGAAAGAATCTCAATTCCCCTAAAGCGGCGATCGCGCTGTTCCCTTGAACTTAATGTTCATCACTTAAGGAGTCTGAGGGAACGGACAAAACAAGCGCAAAATCCAGGAAAAATGCGATCGTCAAGCTAGGAAAATCTCCCTAAACAGGGGATTACAAATGAGTTTCTCATTCCACTCAACCAGCAAGATCAACCTGCACGGCATAATCTGTTCTTGAAAACCCGATCGCAATGACTAAAACCATAATTCGTACAGAGCAAGCACCGGCACCCGTTGGGCCTTACAATCAGGCGATTGTCGCCACGGGTAAGTTAGTGTTTGTTGCAGGTCAAATTTGCCTGGACCCAAGCACCGCGACCCTAGTCGGGGAGGGTGATGTGGTCAAGCAGACTACCCAAGTGATGGCGAATTTAAACGCCATCCTAAGCGCTGCCGGTGCCACCTTTCAGGATGTAGTGAAAACAACTGTTTTTTTGGCAGATATGAATGATTTTGCCGCGATGAATGCAGTTTATGCTCAATATTTCGATGAAGCTACGGCTCCAGCACGGGCAACGGTGCAAGTGTCGCGTTTACCCAAAGATGTAAAAGTCGAGATTGACTGTATCGCGGTGATTGAAGGAACTCCCACATAGTCTTAAGATTTAAAAACAGCAAAATCCTGATATCTTAGGGGTTTGGTGGCAAGATAAGGATGAATTTAGGAGAGGTTATAAAATTTAATGACGATCCAACAGCCTACAAATACGGCAGTTACTAGCAAAGCGTCTAGTAATTCCTTTAGAAGTTCCATTCTCAGCGTTGATTTGGGCCGGACAGCGACCAAAGCCTGTGTCAGCCGTGATCCGAACCAAGTTGTTTTTATTCCGTCTAACGTGGCCCAGGTCCCAGTGGAAAAGGTGCGGGGTGGAGAATTTGAATCCCGTCCTACGGATCCTTTATTGGATATGTGGCTAGAGTATCAAGGACGCGGTTATGCGATCGGTCAACTCGCGGCTGACTTTGGCGCGAATCTGGGAGTCGGAGAAAGCAAGGTTGAAAATGCACTGGTCAAAGTTTTGGCAAGCGCTACTTACTTTGGACTTAAAGACGATTTGGTAGTTATTCTGGGTCTGCCCTATCATTCTCAAGAAGAGTTTGAGCGGGAAAAAGAAGAAATTACCAATTTGCTGACGTCGCCCCATGTGATGAACTATCGCGGTGAGCAAGTGACGCTCAATATCACCAAGGTATGGGTGATGCCCGAAGGATATGGCAGCTTGATCTGGTGTGAAGCCCAAGAGAAGGTGGATAAAAAAGGCGTGTCCCCGGATTTTGCCAAGACATCCGTGGCGATCGTCGATATCGGACATCAAACCGCTGACTTTTTAATGGTAGATAATTTCCGGTTCGCACGTGGAGCATCTAAGAGCGAACCCTTTGCCATGAGCGAGTTTTACAAGCGCGTGGGCATCGAAGTTGAAAAGGCATACAGCCAAGCGCCCATTAGCGTCGATACTCAATCCTTGTCCTTAATTGATGCGGTGAATAAACCAAGGGGTCAACGGTTCTTCCGTCCTCGTGGGGCATCCAAACCGACGAATCTTGATGATTTTCTGCCCAACCTGCGGGAATTATTTGCCCGGGAACTGTCGGATATCCTAATTAAGTGGTTACCGGAACGGGTCACTGACGTGATTTTGACCGGCGGTGGTGGAGAGTTCTTCTCCGATGCCCTCAAACCGTTGGTGGAACAAGCCGGTTTAAAAGTTCATCTGGCGCAACCTTCCCGTCAGGCAAATGCTGTGGGACAATATTTGTATGGAGAGGCTCAACTAGCTTCCTCTTCTTATACTCGTTCCTCTAGGGCTGGAAGTTAATTAATGGTTTTTTGGTTAAGCAAGACAAAGAAACAGGTCGGATTTACCGATGAGGTAGCCGATCGAACCTTGTTAGCGGTTGTGGAAAAAGAGTTACAAAATCAACCGCACAAGAGTTTCGGCGACTTGTGTAAGGAAGCCCTATGGCATTATTTGTATGTACCTGAATCGGTCAAACCGACTAGGAAATTAGCAGATGCCTCGGACACCATTGCGGAGTTACAAGGCCAATTGAGGTGCCTAGAGGAACGGGTGGCGGCAAGGGAAGCGAATCGATTGGATGTACTGGAAAAGCAGTTGCAACAATTGAGCTTGCAGGTGGGACAGTTAGCGATCGCCCTCAATCAACGGGGTACCTATCAACCGCCTCAACAAGCCTATCTGGAACCTATACCGGAACCTATACCGGAACCGGAACCCGAACCCGTAGCCCCAGCCAAACCTGTAGATCCTTTACTCCAACGGCTCAGTTCCTTCATCGATGATTTCTAAGTCGGTGGCGATCGGGTAGAAAAAGTCAGGATAAAATCTGCAAGCATCAGGAGTCAGAAGTTTTATAAACCTTTGACTCCTGACTCTTTTTGGGAATATCTTGTCAAGAATTGGACGAGTTAGACCCGCATCAACAGGAACTATTCCAAAGGCCATTCTGGAATCACATCATCAATTTCTGACATAATCTGCATCGTTTCCTTCAGTGCCACCACCACCCGCTGATAGTGCAAAATATCATCAAATGATAAAGTTCGCTGGGCCTTCTTACGGTCTTTGAGCCATTTATCTAATACTTGATATCCCCCCACTTTAAATTCCCAAACTTCTGGAGAAATTCCTTCAAAATATTGCTGCGTATTAATATAAATTCGCTCTTGAAGCGGTTGATACCGAACCTCTATCACTTGAGGATCCCCATCCCCATGATACTGGGGAATCAACGCATTAAGTTTTTTCGACTGCATCAGATGTAGCTGGACTAATGCTTCCCCTTTTTCCCCTAAAGATAGAAACAGCTTATCATTCCCTGTCAAAGGCAAGCGGGGAAAATCTATTTTTAAGAATTCACTATAACGTTGGCGATAGGTGGGGCTGTGAAAAATCGCATAGGTATAATAAAAAATTGCTTCAGGTGTAGGGATATAGCCCAATTTTTGACGGATAGCCGTTATAAAATCCGAGGACAAATTTGCAGTGCGTTCGGTGAATAAACTCCCCTGTTCGTTCCCTGTATCCGGATAAAGGTAAAGGGGAAAAACATAACAATTATCAATGATTGAAACCGCATCTTTATTAACGATTTTATTAGAAACAAAAAAATGATTGTTCTCTGATTCCCTAATTCGTCTCATGGTTAACAGGGCTAAATTTTCAAAGCCTTGTAAATGATCCATGATTTCTTTTGGGGTAAAATCTACCAATTCTTCTTTATGATAATAGGCCCTTAAATCAAAAGGCCGATACAAACATTCCGTGAAATAGGTTTCCCAATTGGTATCACGGGCTAACGAACGTCTATTCGGATTGATTTTCCAATCTCGATTATCTTGAATGTGGTATGTTTCTGCAATTTCTTGATCACTAATCTTTAAATTTCTAAATTGTTCTATCCCATGCTGAAGTGCAGACCTCTCAAAGTCTAAAACAAAATTGTCTCGATGGGTCTTCACCCCAGTTGAGTTAACGGGCATGATATCAGGGATTTTCCACCCTTTGTTGTATTCCAAGAGTAAATCTTGATCTTGGGGATAAAATAAATAAAATGGTGAGTTGGGTTCTACCGTTGTCCATTCCGTGGTCTCAATATCTAACCGATTTAGCGCATAATACTTCTGCGATCGGTCACCCCACAAATCAGCATGATAAACTTTTGCGGGTGTTTCTTTACCCGGTTCTTTGATAAAAATCCCGATACAGACCCCTGTCTGGATATCAAACACATTTTTATCCCGTGATCCATCTGGGCAAACTTCCTTTTTCTTGGAATTTCCATGTAAATCCAGGATATAAATTTCGGTAAATGTCTGCATCAAATGTTGCCGCATCCCGCAAAATGTGGGATTATCCAGATATCCGTGATTGGTAATAAAAGCTAAGACCCCATAGCCTGTTTCATTAACTCTCCACTGTCCAAATCGAATAAATTTGACGTAATCATCTTGTAAATATTTGGGGTTTCGTTCTCCTAGAGGGACACCATCCACTTGGTAATAATCTCGGACTAAACTCTCGATCCACTCTCCTTTATTTGCTGAAGTTCCCGAATAAGGCGGATTGCCCAAAACCACCATTACGGGTACATCCCGCTTGATTACAGACGCCTCGTTTGCCTCTTGGGCGACAAATTGACCAAATAACATATCGGATTTTTTGAGCGCCTCATCCAAGGTATTAGTCAGATAAATCCCCAAGCGTTGTTTATGTTTAAACTGATACCCGAGTTCTTGCAGTTGCCAGCCTAGTTTTAAGTGGGCGATCGCATAAGGGGCCATTAATAACTCAAAGCCATATAAGCGAGGTAGTAAATTGTTTTTAACATAGTCGTTCCAACTCTTTCCCAGCCCAATTTCCTCTATATTTTGATAAATTTGGTTAACCACCCCATAGAGAAATGTCCCAGTTCCGGTGGCGGGATCAAGAATCTGAACTCGGGGTTGTTGCGTCTTTAAGTCTTTCGCATTATCAGCTAAACCTAGGGGTAAATTAAACTTATTTTTTAATACTTTATTTACCGAACGAACCATATAAGAAACTACAGGTTCCGGAGTATAGTAGACGCCTCGGCTTTTGCGGAGTGAAGAATCGTAGGCAGCCAAAAAGGTTTCATAAAAATGAACCACTGGATCTTCTGGGCGGGTTCGACTGCCAAAGTCTTCTAAAATATTACCCATATCTACGCGAACCAACAGTTCTACTAAGTCGTCAACTGCCCAATAAATGGCTTGCAAAGCATCGGTTTCAAATAAAGTATGAAACAATTGCTTTAAAAAGGGGTTTGTTTCCGGGATATATCCTTCAACAAAGCGACGCTCAAAGGGATAATTTCCCAAAGCCTGACTATGACTGACTCGGGCTGCAAATAATCCATAAGAAATAGTTTGAGCATACATATCTGCAAAAGCTGCATCATCTAAATCTGGCAATAATACTTCATTAAATCCTCACTTCAGTTGATGTAACTCTTCTTCAACATTTTCTCTTTTTAACGCTTCTTCAATTGCATATTTTATCGCTTTTGTCAATCGAGCCATTTGCCTCGCCAGGTCTTCGGGGCTACTGATAATTATTCCTTCGTAGTTCAGGAATCCTTCGATTAACTGATTAACAGTCTTTGAATGTAATTTGTATTTAATTGTTTGAGTTTTTTCACATAACTGCCTAGAGTTGTAAACAACCTTTTTTCCCCGTTCACATACCAGCGAAATTCAAGATAGTTCGTCAAAATTAGATTAGGAAAAAATTCGAGATAACGCTGTAATTACTCAGTCTGTTCAGCCAGATCAAGATTCGCTCCTATTTTTTTCACTTCGATATAACCAACTAGGAGTTTACGCCGTCTTACTGTAAAGTCTGGAACCCCAGCTTTATTTTTTGTCTCTTCAATTGGTGCTTCTATCCCTTCCTCCGAATTCTCAAGCAAATATTGGAGGGCGGGATAGTGAGTCCGTTCACTCCCTCGTTCTAAATTTTTTCGCAGCAATTTGATATAATTGTCGAAGTTCATAACCATGAGTATTTTTCCAGAAGTGGTCAATGAATACGGCTTTTATGGTATCATAAATCAAAGCCTAAGTTTCATGAAAAAATATTAAATTTTAGATGAGAGGAGATGGGCATTAATTACCCATACCCCCTGATTTAATTCCCTAGGCAACACAACCGAATAGCTCATCGGGAAGGTTTTCTTTAAAATGCCCGGATAGGACCGATAAAGCCCTTTTTAGTCAGGCGATCGCGAAGCATCTCCGGAGGAGAATCGCCATTGTTTCTTAAAATTAAGGGATAATTTATTTTTGAGAATTTCCTAATTGTTTCAACAATATCATTAAAAACCTGAATAATGTTGTGGGGTGGTCTCAAAAGCTGAGATGCCAGAATTCCAGTCGCACTCATATTCGCTTGAGCGCTCCCCTAAACTGCACCTTTAACCACTGCAATATATCCTCACTCTTGCCCCAATTCCTGCAACATTCTTTCTACCGTCACCTTCAACGGAGGCAAATTATTTTGGACAATGGCCCACACTAAATTAAGCGAGATGCGGAAATACTCATGCACCACAATATTTCTAAAGGCGATAATCTGGGGCCACGGTACCTCAGAATATTGGCTCCTCAATTCACTAGATAGGCTATTTGCTGCTTCTCCAATAATTTGCAGATGATGAACCACCCAAACTTGAATGAGTTCTTGTTCATCAAATGCTTGCCGTCCTTGATTCGCATATCGTTCAATTGCTGATATTGCCTCCCAAATATCTTGTAGCCGTTCAGTTTCTCGTCTCATAGCCTGACAGCCTCAAGCAAAATGCGATCGCGAATCCGCTCTTTCAACATATCCACCGTCACAATATCCACCTTGCGATTTAATAGCTGTTCCAAATCCAGCAATAGCCCTCCTGGAAACCAAGGGGTGATTTTTTCTAAATCATAGTCCACTAAAAAATCAATATCGCTATCTTCCCTCGCTTCACCTCGCGCTACTGAACCAAATACCCGCACATTATAGGCACCATGCTTTTCAGCTAGGGCGATAATTTGCGATCGCCGCTGATTCAACAAGTCTTGAATGCTTAATCCTATTTGATTTTTCATCCATCCCCAATATTTGTCAGTTTTCCCCAATGGCTGCTGCTAGTTTGTCACTTTCTCAAACCTGTGCATCCAACTGCTTTATCAAATTTTTACACAAACCCGATCGCTAAACCCGAGGACGATGCTCAATGCTCTTGTGCACCACGGTTCTCCCCTACAATAGAAAACCGATCGCATCGTCTGTAACTATTGACTCCATGCATATCCTCGCTTTCTTGTCAAGCCTCTTAATTGCTCAAGCTCAACCGGCACCGGAACCCCAAGAAATTGTCCAACCCCAATCCGTTCGCCCCTTACCGGGCAGACTGGATAATGTGCCGATGTTTAATAGCAATAGTCCCGAAAAAATCGGGAGTGAAGGCATTTTACTCTCCACCTTTCCTCCCGATGGCAAACCATTTCCCTCCGCCCATCTCAACTTCCCCTTTCAAGGTCGCTTTGATATCTTTGCTCATCATGTGTTTGGGGACCGAGAACTTGATGATTTAACCCCAATGTATGTAGGAATCCTCGTTCATAATCCCACCCAAGAACCCGTTACCCTGAATATCCTCCAGGGAGCAAGTTATCTCTCTCAACCGGATGCGCCGTTTGTTCAATTGCCACCCGTTGTGCCGAATCCTTTGGGAGAGGTTTTCGCAGGACCTGGAGGGCGAGTCACCAGTGAAATTCTGCGGGGACAGCGCCAAGATATCTGGCCCGCGCAACTGGTGATTCCACCTCAGTCAAGTCAAATGTTGATGAATTTGCCGATTCCAGTTCGCACCTTAGAACCGCCTCTAAATGGTCGTTCGACCTTAATGCGGTTGTCCAGTAGTGGGCAAGTCTATGTGGCGAGTTTGGCGATGTATGCGCGGCAGGATGCCAGCGGGAATGAGCGATCGCCTACTCTGGAGGAATGGCAGCAGCTTTTAGAGTCGGCAGATGTGGCAACTCCGCGCGATCGGACTCCCACTCCCCCCGACCAAACCGAGGGCCAAAGGATCTACGGTCGAGTCGCCGGGGTGTCCCAGGGTTCAGCGTGGGTTGGTCAATTGGTCGATCGCCCAGATATTCAAGGTTTGAGTATTCCTCCATCAGGACAAGGGTTTTCCTACGCGATCGCCTCCTTACCCGGGGGACGATTGGGGACTCAACAGGTGCAAAGTGCGCCGATGTTAGTACGCTATCCCGACACGGCCTATGGTGCTCACGGAAACTATGGCCTAGAATACCGTTTAAGTTTACCTCTGATCAACGAAACGGAGGCTACAGAAACGGTGACAGTCAGCTTACAAACCCCGTTAAAAGAAGAGAGTTTGACTCAACCTGGGTTAAGGTTTTTAGACCCTCCGGGACCCCAGGTATTTTTTCGGGGAACGGTACGAGTTCGCTATAGCGATGATTTAGGAGTCCCAACGACGCGCTATTGGCATTTGGTGCAGCGTCGGGGACAAATTGGCGAACCCTTAGCGACCCTGGAAATGCCCCCGGGCAGTCGCCGTTTAGTGGAGGTCGATTTGATTTATCCTCCCGATGCGACCCCACCTCAGGTCCTCACGATTCAGTCTCGCTAAGTTAGGGATCAACGCTTCTGGGTCTCGTCCTCGGTCATCAATTCTGCCCTAAATCGGTAGGTTTTAGAGCCAAAAGAGGTTGCTGTGATCGCGCCTCTTTTCCCTGGGGTATGTTGCCTTTATGTGTGATATCAATCACGGCGAATGAAGATTGATATCACCGACTATTTTTCCCTAGATCACCGGATATTCTCGGGGGTTAGTTGATACTTAAACTATCCCTTTATATTGGTCGTGATGCCACTTCACGCTATGCTTTATCAATCCAGAATTTCAGACGTATTTTTTCAAGCCTGGAAAGCCGGGTACATTAGTCGTTATCAACACACACAGCTAATCCAACCTGGATTAGTAAGCCGACTAAATGAAGAAGACCAAGCGGCGCTTACTCGCTTATCTCACGCGATTAAACGAGGATGGCTGGAAGTGATTGATTAATATTTTAACCGTTTGGTTTGAGGAGATATTTGATAAAATTTCAGGCTTGACTAAGCCCTTTCTGTTTTCCCTGTTTTAGTAGAACTTTTGGTTCATATTTTTTCCTATCTCTGTTCGGTCCAACTCTGCACGTTATTTGTAGAGTTTTTTTTTGCCGATTTAGTTAAAGTTTTAGGAAATAAACCCAAGAAAAGAATTAACCAACCCAGACCCTTTAAAAAAATTAAGGTTACACCCTGAAGATGCACCGGATTAATGTTTAAAGATCGCCCTGCTTGGGTGTGGCAATTAAAAGTGGGTCACCGGGGGCTCGAACCCCGAACCAACGGATTAAGAGTCCGATGCTCTACCATTGAGCTAGTGACCCAGATTAATCAATATAACACAGGGGAAGGGTTTAAGTCAATAGACCCACTCCAGTTTCAGGCGACTGCATGGATGGGTTTGGGAAGCGCTATGAAATCATGGTCTTTGAGGAGTTTGTAGAGATTGACTTCAGTTTCCAGTAAACAGGCATGACCGCTATCAGGTAATAGAACTTGTTTAGCCTTGGGAATGCAATAGGTCAAGCGGGTGGCTTCGGCAGCAGAGGGTAACAGCCGATCGCCGGTACTGGCAATCACTAACACAGGTTGACGGATGCGACTTAACTCGTGGGAGTCAATCTCAAACTCTCGGAGTAAATTCACTCGCCAAGTGCTTGTAGGTTGGGGGACTGACTGCATCGCCGCTAACAAATCATTGCGTTCTCGACGGGCGATGCGACCCAGGGAGGCTAAAAAGGGTAATAGACCCATGACGGATAAAGCGTAGATGGGCGGGGGTAACCATCCCGTCAGGTGGGAGCCAAAATGGAGCCATGCTTGGCCCATAAAACAAGAGGCGGGATTAACTAAAATCAATCGATCAAATAGTTCGGGGGCTTGCAGCGCGATTTTCATAGCCAAGCAACCGCCAAAAGACTCGCCACACAGATAAACCGTAGGGGGGCGACTCTGCCGAAATTGCGATCGTAACAATGCGACGACTTTTTCGGTTAATTGGCCCCACGAGGATAAATCGTGGGCCGGCATTGCTAGAGATTGGATATTAAAGGCGTTAGAGAGTCCTTTGTTAATTTGCGATCGCAGAAGTTCCCCGGTTCCATCCATCCCGGGTAAATAAACGAATAATGGCAAATCAGGTTTAAAAGTTGAGGGGTTTGAAAACTGAAACCTCTGGTTAAAATTGTGCATGAGTGAACCCATATCTTTTTTCCCTAAAAATTTTAATTTCAACCCCGTTTAATAACAGCCTTTCACGAGTAAACCCGCAATTTCTTCCCGGCAGCGGTCGGTAATTTCATTGACTAGGCGTTTGCCTGATTTACCCGGATAGCCTTGTTTTTGTGCCGGGGTAATCCAATACGGACGACCGATCAGGACATTGACTCGACGATAAATCACCATAGGGTGGAATCCATCCTGTTGGAAATGAGGCTCAGAGGGGTCAAATAGACTTAACATTCGCACGGGGAGCCCGTAAAGCACTTGTTCTTCCATTGAGGCGATCGCCACCGGCACAATCGCCAGTTCTGATACCTTGGCACTCAAAGCTAAATGGGCGAACCCCCGATGAAACTCCCCAACTTCCGAAGGCGGGGTTAACCGGACCATAGGAGTTGCTCCTTCTGGAAACACTCCAATCGCCGATTGTTGTAGTAGTAGCTTACTCCCTTGGCGAAAAAAGCGATGCTGTTGTGGCCCGTATGCCTCCAACACCAAGCACCCCAACTCCGTCACGAATTCTCGTAACAGGGGCACTTGGCCCATATAATGATGACAGGCAAAGTGGATCGAGCGTCCTATTCCTGCCATTAGTAAGGGGGCGTCCATAAAGCTGCGATGATTGCTCACGATCAAAGCGGCACCTTCTTGGGGAACGCGGTCCCGGTAGTAGATGAAGGTGCGGGTGCCAAAGGCATTTAGAAACCCGTGTGAAATTTGCAGTGGCCTATCTTCTAATGACATTTTAAGGGCGCGATCGACTATGAGCCTTGGAAAATTCCGCAACTTCCAAGCAGGTTTACATCGGGTAAGAGCGTTTGTAAACTATTATAAAGTACAGATTAATGTCCGGCTTTTCAAGAGAGCCAGGATTCTAATCGAGCTCCCCATCCTGGGTCCTCACCTACTACCCTCTCTGAGGCAGGGATAGTAGTACCGCTTTCAGGTCTGGGGATCACCCAGGCGATAAATTTCCCCACGGGATAACCCGGTGTTCACAAGAAACCGTGCTATTTTCTTGCCCTAACCTACTCAGACTTTCTAAAATTGAGTAGAACAGGGCAACAAAGACCCGAGTTTTTGGGATCAATATATCTGCTTTGATCACCGAAAAAGAGAGCAGACCCTGGCAGTTAGAAACCGGCGATCGCCGGAAAACCTATTCCGGAATTGTCCTCAATCAGACGGTCCCCCCTGGAAAATATGTAGAAATTCTTTAAAAATCTAGACAACAAAGCTCAACAAGTTTTAGAAAATCTTTAGAAAATCTTTAGATATCAGAGACATCACCTCTTGTAATAGAAGCCTCGATTCTGCTAAAAATTTTATAAAATGTCTAGTATAATGGAAGTTTGCCGCCCCTCATGTTACCATCGAAATAAAAGAATGGGGGTCGTTTTTAACCGAATCCATGAACTCTACCAAGACCAGTAAAAATACATTTGCTATTACAACACCGCTTTACTATGTAAACGATTTGCCTCACATTGGCAGCGCCTATACCACGATTGCTGCCGATGTTATAGCGAGGTTTGAGCGACTTCGGGGGAAATCAGTCCTGCTGATTACCGGAACCGATGAACATGGGCAGAAAATAGAGCGGACAGCACAGGAGTTAGGGCGATCGCCCCAAGAACACTGCGACATAATTGCCAGTGGATTTCTACTCTTGTGGGAAAAACTGAATATTGCCTACGACCGATTTAGTCGGACCACCAATCCCCGCCATGAAGCAGTCGTTAAACAATTTTTCCAGCGCGTCTGGGATAAGGATGATATTTATTTAAGCCAGCAAACAGGTTGGTACTGTGTTGCTTGCGAAGAATTTAAAGAAAAACGTGAACTCCTAGAGGACAATCACTGTCCGATGCATCCCAACCGGGAAGTCGAATGGCGTGATGAGCAGAACTACTTTTTTCGCCTCTCTAAATACCAACCGCAACTGGAGGCCCTCTATCAAGAGCGCCCTGACTTCATCCGGCCCCCAAGCCGTCGCAACGAAGTCTTGAGCTTTGTCCAACAAGGACTGCAAGACTTCTCCATTTCTCGGGTTAATGTCGAGTGGGGTTTTCCTGTGCCCGTGGACCCAAAGCAGACCCTCTATGTTTGGTTTGACGCCCTTTTGGGATATGTAACGGCCCTGCTAGAACCCGATGAAGAACCCACCCTAGAGAATGCCTTATCAAAATGGTGGCCGATTAATCTACACCTAATTGGCAAAGACATTTTGCGATTTCACGCGGTGTATTGGCCGGCGATGCTGATGTCCGCAGGGATGCCGGTTTCCGGTAGCCTGTTTGGACATGGGTTTTTAACCAAAGATGGTCAGAAAATTAGCAAAACTTTGGGTAATATTATTGACCCATTAGATTTAGTCGAACGGTACGGATCCGATGCGATTCGTTACTACTTTCTGAAAGAAATTGAATTTGGACGGGACGGGGATTTTAACGAAACGCGTTTTATCAATATTCTCAATGCTGATCTAGCGAATGACCTTGGAAATTTACTGAATCGGACCTTGGGCATGGTCAAAAAGTATTGTCAGGGTCAGGTGCCGAACGTCAGCCCCGAGGAAATTGCCTCAGACAATGGGTTAAAAGCCGCAGGTGCAACTTTAGGCGATCGCGTCACCCATGCTTATGAGGGGCTGCAATTTAGCCAAGGATGTGAAGATATTCTATCCTTGGTGCGGGGCTGCAACAAGTACATCGACGAACAGGCACCTTGGAAACTCTATAAGCAGGGGGAACAGCAGGCCGTTGAGCAAGTGCTCTATGCTGTTTTAGAGTCCGTCCGGCTGGCCGCTTATCTACTCTCTCCCGTGATCCCGAATATCAGCACGGCGATTTATCAGCAACTCGGGTATTCGATTGATTTTAATGAGCAAACCTCTATCGCGAGTGCGCTGAATTTTCCAACTCATTCCACCTGGGGGATTCTCAGTGCCGATCGCGTGTTGGGAGAACCTAAACCCGTTTTTGCTCGCCTGGAGTTGGTCAACCCCGTAGCTTAAAAGCAGGGCGATCGCCAAAGTTCACGAGAAAAGAGCGAGTAGAATTATCGAGTATAGGGGGTGGGGGTAAAGAGGGGTCCCTATCCCATTCACACAAAAACGATAATCGGGGCGTTAGGGCACCGTTCCGGTATATCATCAGTTGCCATCGGTTCAACCTACTCCGGTGACAACTGGGCCACTCCCTCTATCATAGATAATATGAAAAATCAATTTCCCGATAAAAAAAACTGAGGAATAACAACCATGTTGCATCATCATCCAGAAAACAACAACATATTTACCCCAGAACAGGTTTTAGAAAATCGTGGTCGCGTTGCGATTTTTATTGATGGCTCGAATTTATTTTATGCGGCCTTGCAGTTGGGAATAGAAATCGACTATACCAAGCTCCTATGTCGCTTGACTGCGGGTTCCCGGCTACTGCGTTCCTTTTTCTATACCGGCGTCGATCGCACCAATGAAAAACAACAGGGATTTTTGTTGTGGATGCGTCGCAATGGTTATCGCGTGATCTCAAAAGATTTAGTTCAGCTTCCCGATGGCTCCAAAAAAGCAAACTTGGATGTGGAAATTGCGGTGGACATGATGGCATTGGTTGGTTCCTATGACACCGCAGTGTTAGTCAGTGGGGATGGAGACCTCGCTTATTCAGTTGATGCCGTTAGCTATCGTGGGGTGAGAGTGGAAGTGGTCAGCCTACGCTCAATGACAAGCGATAGTTTAATTAACGTTGCCGATCGCTATATTGACCTAGAATCCATCAAGGAAGATATTCAAAAAACTCCCAGGCAACCGAATTATACCTACCGACCGCTTTCTACTATTAGCATGATGGATGAGGTGGAAGACCGCTAACTTATTCTGGACTCAGACATCAACGGTAACTATTAAAAGTGAAAAATTCATTTTTTTTCCTTTTGCTTTTATACGCCTTACTGGGATTAGGGTTACCTAGTTGTGCCTTTTTTAAAAAGGGCAACACTCCGCAGGTAACCGAGGGAGAAGAAGCACGGGATAAAACGTTAACATTTAACGATGTCACTCTGGAACAAGCTAATGCTGAAGGCGAAATCGTATGGAAAGTGCGAGCGCCTTCAGCCACATACAATGATGAAAAGAAAATTACCTATTTAGAAACCCCAACGGGAGAACTATTCCAACAAGGTCAGTTAGTCTATAAAATAGAGTCCCAAAAGGGTGAAGTTCATGGTGACGGATCTAAAATTATTCTCCAGAACCAGATTGTTGCAACGGAAGTTACAAATAAGGCCGTAATCCGTGCCGACGAATTAGAATGGTTACCGGCAGAAGATTTGCTGGTTGTTCGCAATAACGTCCAGGGAACCCATCCAGATATCCAGATTACGACGAATGAAGCACGCCTTCAAAGTCAACTTCAGCGCATGGAATTGCTAGGTAATGTGGTCGCAACCACTCAAAAAAATCCCGTGTTGCAAATGCGTTCCGAGGGGGTGGTATGGCAGATGGACACGGACGAAATTATCAGCGATCGCCCGGTGCAAATTGATCGTTATCTGTGTGAAAATCCGCAAAATTGTCCAGCCAGTGATAAGGCTGTAGGGGATCGCGGTCAATTGAATCTAAAGACTAATATCCTGACTCTGGAACAACAAGTTCAAATCACCTTGAGTCAACCGGCTATTACCATCAATAGCGACTTGATGCGTTGGAATATTCCCGCTCAAAGTGTGACTAGCGAACGTCGGGTAACCATTGTGAATCCGCAGCAACAGTTGACCTTAATGGGCGATCGCGGTACCCTGGAACTGAAAAGTTCAATTGTGAATTTAGCGGGTAATGTATCTGGTGTGCGTGAGCGCCCTGCATCAGAGTTCAAAGCCGATCGCATGACTTGGGTGATCCCCACGGAAGAGTTTCAAGCCGAGGGAAATGTTTTTTATCGCCAAGCTGATCCTCCGTTTACGGTAACTGGACCTAAAGCTGTTGGCAAACTTCAGGACCAAAGTATTGTCATCACCGGGGGTGATGTAGTTACGGATGTAATTCCGGATAGCACTAATATCCGAAGGGAGTGAGGAATAGGAAAATTAGGACCGCTCAGGGCAGAGTTTAAATTTTTATCGGAATTTTCTCTCTTTTCTCCGCGAAAAAATAAGCCGAAGGTGCCAAGAGAGAGGGCAATTAAACTGGAAGAGGCTGTTTAGTCGTTGGTTAATTGTAACCATCCGCGACGGACTGCGTAAATGAGGCGATCAATTGAGCTTTGTTCCTCTTTAGGGAGGCTATCTTGTAACAGAGTGACTTTTAGATATTGTCGGTGTTCCCGCGTTAGGTGTCCTGAGGCGTAAATTAGAAAGAACAATTCGGAAAGATTGAATTGGGAAATTAAAAATTGAGTATTCATTAGAAGGGGGTTAAATTTTAATGGCTTTATTCTAACATGACTTTTTTTTAAGGTTTGAGTGCGATTGCTACCCCTAATGTGAAGTGATATATAGCGGTTTCCGGACTCAGGAGGTACTCCTATAAGCTGTATGGAATTCCGGAGATTTTAAGGGTTAAATTTAAGAAGTTAAAGTTGAAATAGTAAAAGCGTGGGTTTAAGTTTTAAAAACAGAGAAATCTTAATTATTCAGACCCTAGATTGAGGAGGGGAAGCATCTGCTCTTCCCTGCTACATAGCAAGAACAAAAAACTCCCCTTTTTTGACAAGAGGTGCAATTTTCAATGAGACTCACTCTATAGGGATTATCCCTAGTTTTTGCTCGTTAAAAATTTAATTAAAATCCCTGGTAAATCCAGAGTGTGAAAAATAGAGAGAAAATTTCATTACAGGCCCGCGTCCCCTTGGACCAATGCAGAGCAGTATAACGGACCCAATTCAGGACTGGGAGTCAGTGACTCAGGAGGTCAGTTAATGCCATGATTGATCCAGATAGTCAAGAAGGGGTTGAAAGTCTTTGTTGGGGTAAATTAAGGCGGCTTAGCGTTCCTGAAATTCTATTACCTCGATCAGTTATCATAACCTTTAAGGGGGCGGGTTAAAACCTGTAATGCAATTTCATCCGCCCACTCCAGCCTGACAGCTTTCATCGCTGGTTTTCGTCAGTTAGTTGTTTTTTTAAACTCCCCACTCACCCCTTGACTCGAAAGCTTATGATTCCGACCCCGGGACGGTTCTGGCAATACTTGACCCCGATATGTCTACTGGCTGTAAGTTATTTTGCAGCGGGGATGTTAGCGATTTTGATACCAGGGTTGGCTCGAAGTCTGTTACCGTTTGGACCACCCGCAGGAGTTGCCTTAGCCGGAATGGTGTTGGGTGGGGTGAAAGTTTGGCCCGGGGTGGCAATCGGGGCATTTTTGTACTCACAATTTCAGGGAATGCCTTACTGGGTAGCGGGTGTCGCAGCGATCGCCTGCGTGGTCCAAGGGATAGTGGGGACAAGGCTGCTAGAAAAGCTGGAGTTTGATCCGGCCCTAGAACGGCTGCGTGATGTGGGCTGTTTAATCGGTATAGGAGCGATTCTTTCGACCCTGGTTAACTCTAGTCTGTGTGTAGCGATCGTCACCCTGAGCGGAATGCAAACCTGGGCCGAGGCCCTTGTCCAATGGGAAATGTGGTGGTTAGAAGAGGCAATGGGAGTGCTATTAATTGCTCCAATTCTATTAACTTGGAGCCGATTCAGGGCCAGCAATATTACATCAAGGGGGTGGGTATTAACGGCGAAAATTTTAGAAGCCGTCCTAGTCTCCATCTTGCTCTTTGCCATCAGTTGGGTTGTTTTTTGTTCACGAACCCGGGTTTATATCGCCGACTATCCTCTAGAATATTTGCCCTTTCCCGTGGTGATGTGGGTGGCCCTGCGATTTGAGTTGCGCGGGACGGTACTGGCGAACTTATTAGTAGCAAGTATGGCAATTTGGGGGGTAGCCCGAGAAAGTGGACCCTTCCTTAAACACGCTAGCAATGCGGAACAAGCGATTTTCTCCCTACAAATCTTTATGGGGGTGGTTGCTGCTACAGCCTTGGTTTTTGCCTCAGTCATGGCAAGACGCCGACAAGCCGAAGAGTTACTCACTCAGGGAGAAGAAAGGCTGGCAAATGCTCAACGCATCGCCCAGGTGGGGAATTGGGATTTAGACGGCGATCGCAAAGTATTACATTGGTCCGATGAAATTTATCGGATTCTGGGAGAAGAACCCCACAGCTTCGCGCCGAGTCACGAACAATTCCTGAAATACGTCCATCCGAGCGATCGCAACGAAGTCCGCAACGCCTTTGACAATGCGATTATTAATCACCAACCCTACTCCCTAGAATATCGCCTCCTGCGCCGGGATGGTGAAGATCGCATCGTTCATGAACAGTGCGAAATCAGTCTCTCTCGGATTACCGCTACGGTTCAAGATATAACCCCTCGCATTCGTGCCGAAGCTGCCTTACGCGCCAGTGAAGAACGATTCTCGAAAGCGTTTCAAGCCAGTCCCCTAGGTATCAGCATTAGCACCCGCGCCGAAGGACGGTTTGTAGATGTAAATCACACCTTTTTGGAGTTACTGGGTTATTCTCCCTCCGAAGCGATCGGGAAAACCTGGGAGGAACTGGATATTTGGATACATCAGGGAGATTACCTCAATCAAGTTGTTAATAAATTAAAGCAAGTTGGCTCAATCCGAGACCTTGAACTCCAATTTCGCACCAAATCTGGAGAAATTCGGGATGCAATTCTCTCCATTGAACCGATTGATCTAGAAGGAGAACCGTGTCTGTTGACAATGGTGAGTGACAACACCGAACGTAAGCAGGCCGAGGAATTCCGCAAAGCGAAAGAAGCTGCCGAAGCGGCTAATTTAGCCAAAAGCGCATTTTTAGCTAATATGAGCCACGAACTGCGAACCCCCCTCAACGCTATCATCGGCTACAGCGAAATTCTCCAGGAAGATGCAGAAGATTTGGGACAATCAGAGTTCATCCCGGACCTCCAAAAAATTCACGGCGCAGGGCGACAGTTACTCTCATTAATTAGTGATATTCTTGACCTTTCTAAAATTGAAGCGGGTCGGATGGGTTTGGAATTAGAAACCTTTGAAATCGGTACGCTAATTTGGGAAGTGATCACCACCATTCAGCCATTGGTAGATAAAAACGGTAATCAGTTAAAGATTCAGTGTCCTGAAGATATCGGCCAATTGCACGCTGATATTACAAAGGTCCGACAAATCCTGCTTAATTTAATGAGTAATGCCATAAAATTTACCCCACAAGGAAAGATTGAACTCTGGATCAGACGCACCCGAGAAAAACCCTTAAAAGGGGATATTTCTTCTTTAAAAGCTGATGATCAATATGAGGTTGAAGGTCAAGAGTGGATTTTTTTTAGAGTCAGGGATACGGGAATTGGCATGACTCGAGAACAGTTGGATCAGGTGTTCAAACCCTTTACTCAAGCTGACGCTTCAACTACGCGCAAATATGGAGGGACAGGCTTGGGATTGACGATTACTCAAAAATTCTGTCAAATGATGGGGGGAAATATTAAGGTAGAAAGTGAGGTCGGTAAAGGTTCCCAATTTACGCTTTGGTTGCCTGCTAAGGTCAGTTCTCCTGTTTTATCCCGGGAGGATGAAGCCAGGATTGGGGGCGATCGCAATTAGGTCTAGACTTATCCGGTTAGTAATTTTAGATTTAGGGAATTAATAAACCCGGGTTCGGGTCCTGATTTTCTGTTAGAGTATGTCTAAATTATGGGGACCCTATTAAATTGGGGGAGGGGGAATTTTCACTTATATTAGGGAGCGCTAGGTTTTCACTCTCCAAAAAATTATTCAAGGGATTTAAACGGGTTAAAATAACTTAATTTTATTTAAAACTTTGGTTTATAAATTTTAAAATTTCAGGCGGGCTTGCCCTTCAAACAGGAGGGATAATATTTAACATTTATTATTATTTTTGTCAACTCTTAAGGAGGTTAGCGGTAAGGTGGAGAAAAGATTAATTGTACAAATTTCTGAATTATCAAATTTAGCCCATAATTTTTAGTTTTGCTGACGTAAGGGAGGATCGGATAGAGGTAAAATATTAGGGCTTGATGGAAAAACCTCTAGGCGTGAGGTCGCGTTTAATCGGTTTAAAAATTGTTGGAGGACAACAGTAGTAAGATGGTCGCATTAACACCCAATTCTAGCTTTAGCGTAACGATTCGTTTGCAACTTCCTAACCGAGCAGGAACCCTGGCAAACGTGACCCAGGCGATCGCCTCCGTGGGAGGGAATCTGGGCCAAATTGACTTAATCGAACAAACCCGTGCTTACACCACGCGGGATATTACCGTCGATGCTTCAAGTACCGAACACGCTGAGGAAATTGTCCAAACAATCAAGGGACTCTCGGAGATTAAAGTTCTCAACGTTTACGATCGCACCTTTAACCTGCATCGCGGCGGAAAAATTAGCATCGAAAATAAAATTTCCCTCAAAACTCAAGCCGACTTAGCAATGGCGTACACCCCGGGAGTTGGGCGAGTTTGTATGGAAATTGCCAACAATCCCGAACAACTCTACAATCTGACCATCAAGCAAAATACTGTGGCGATCGTTACCGATGGTTCGGCAGTGCTAGGGTTAGGCAATCTCGGTCCCGGAGGTGCACTCCCGGTGATGGAAGGCAAAGCCATGTTGTTTAAAGCCTTTGCTGGAATTGATGCCTTTCCCATCTGTCTGAACACCCAAGACACGGACGAAATTGTAGAAACTGTTAAACGAATTGCTACGGTATTTGGTGGGGTAAATTTAGAGGATATTAGCGCCCCTCGCTGTTTCGAGATTGAAGCCAGATTGCGCCGTGAATTGGACATTCCAGTGTTTCACGATGATCAACATGGCACAGCGATCGTCACCCTAGCGGCATCCATCAACGCTTTGAAAGTGGTGGGTAAATCCATGGAAGATATCCGGATTGTCATGAATGGGGCCGGTGCAGCAGGGGTGGCGATCGCCCGCTTATTGCGCCAAGCCGGAGCCCGCTATATGACCTTGTGCGATTCCAAAGGTATCCTCAGCCACGATCGCACGGATTTAAATGAGGAAAAACGCGAATTTGCTGTAGAAAAAGGCGGCAGTTTAGCGGATGCGATTAAAGGAACGGATATGTTTATCGGCGTTAGCGCCCCTGGGGTACTAACTCCAGAAATGGTGCGATCAATGGCACCTCATCCCATCGTCTTTGCAATGGCAAATCCCATCCCCGAAATTCAACCGGAATTAATTATGAATGATGTGGCAGTCATCGCGACAGGGCGCAGCGATTATCCTAACCAAATTAACAACGTTTTGGCCTTTCCGGGCATCTTTCGTGGGGCGCTCGATTGTCGGGCGCATACAATCACCGAAACCATGTATTTAGAAGCAGCCAAGGCGATCGCTGCCTTAGTCAAACCTTCAGATCTCAGTCCAGAACATATCATTCCCTCTGTGTTTGATGATCGCGTAGTAACCGCCGTTTCTGCCGCAGTCCAACAGGCAGCACGTCAGGAAGGTTCTGCTCGTCATTAAGCCTGGAAAAGCCTTGCAGGGCAAGCGGTAGGGTGCGTCCGATCATCCGATGATCGGACGCACCCTACAACGGGAAGGGGTTTTTTAACCGGGCAAAATTACAAACCCGACTGGGAGGATGTCACGATCGCCGATCGCGACTTATATTACAATCTGTAAAGAACCATTACAGGGATAGGCAGAATGCGGGTAGCGATCGCAGGGGCGGGACTAGCCGGAATGTCCACCGCCATTGAGTTAGTTGATGCGGGTCACGAAGTTGAAATATTCGAGTCTCGTCCCTTTGTCGGCGGGAAAGTTGGCAGTTGGGTAGATGCCGAGGGCAATCATGTCGAAATGGGATTGCACGTCTTTTTCGGTTGCTACTACAACCTGTTCGACTTAATGAAAAAAGTAGGTGCAATTGACAACCTGCGCCTCAAAGACCATACTCATATCTTTATCAACGAGGGTGGCAAAATCGGGGAATTGGATTTTCGCTTTATTACCGGCGCGCCCTTCAACGGTTTAAAAGCCTTTTTTACCACCTCTCAACTCTCGGTACAAGATAAACTCACCAATGCGATCGCCCTCGGCACTAGCCCCATTGTTCGGGGTTTAGTGGACTTCGACGGCGCAATGAATACCATTCGCGCCCTCGATCGCATTAGTTTTGCCGACTGGTTCCGCAAGCATGGCGGTTCTAATGGCAGTCTTAAACGGATGTGGAACCCGATCGCCTACGCCCTTGGCTTTATCGATACTGAGAACATTTCCGCACGCTGTATGCTCACCATTTTCCAGTTTTTTGCAACGAAAACGGAAGCCTCGGTTTTGCGAATGTTAGAGGGGTCTCCAGATACCTACCTCCATAAACCAATTATTGAATATCTGGAAGCACGGGGGACCAAAATCCATACTCGACGCCGGGTCCGTGAAATCCTTTTCTCCGAAGAAAGTGGCGCAACTCAAGTAACAGGACTGGTGGTTGCACAAGGGGAAACGGAAGAAACCATCACCGCTGATGCTTATGTTTTTGCTTGTGATGTCCCGGGGATTCAGAAAGTCTTACCCCCGGCGTGGCGCAAGTGGCCGGAATTCGATAATATCTACAAACTTGATACGGTGCCGGTAGCCACCGTCCAATTACGCTTTGATGGCTGGGTGACGGAATTGCACGATGCCCAAAAACGTCAGCAGTTGGAGGAAGCAGCAGGAATCGACAATCTGCTTTATACTCCTGATGCGGATTTTTCTTGTTTTGCCGACTTAGCGTTGACTTCCCCAGGAGATTATTATCGCCAAGGAGAGGGTTCATTAATGCAGTTGGTGTTGACCCCGGGAGATCCGTTTATCAAGCAGAGTAACGAGGCGATCGCCCAGCACGTCCTTAAACAAGTGCATGAACTATTTCCCTCTTCCCGGGAATTAAATATGACATGGTACAGCGTTGTCAAGCTGGCTCAGTCTCTCTATCGGGAAGGTCCCGGTATGGACCCTTATCGTCCCGCCCAACATACCCCGGTAGCGAACTTCTTCCTGGCGGGAAGCTATACCCAACAGGATTATATTGACAGTATGGAAGGGGCAACCCTATCGGGACGTCAGGCGGCTGAAGCGATTTTAGCTCGGGTGAATCAATTAACAGCCAGTCCTAAACCCTTGGCGATCGGTTAATTGTAGTTAACGCTAAACTTTAGACGTGGGGTGGGCTTTGGTCCGCCCTACTGGTTTTAAAAGGTTTACCCCATTTATAATCTAAAACTTTTAAAAATTAAATTACCATGACAAACTGGCTAGAACATAGCGTATTTGTAGAAGTAAATACCCCCATTGATCATGTGTGGAGTCTCTGGTCGGATTTAGAGCAGATGCCCCGCTGGATGAAATGGATCGACTCCGTGCAGGTTTTAGAGGACAATCCGGAATTATCTCGGTGGAAATTAGCCTCGGGGGGATTTGAATTTAGCTGGCTTTCTCGGATTTTAAAAATCGTTCCCAACCAAATTATTCAATGGGAATCCGTGGATGGATTGCCGAATCGAGGGGCAATTCGCTTTTACGATCGCCACCAAGAAGGCAGTATGGTTAAACTCACCATTGCTTATGCCATTCCCGGCATTCTCGGTCAACTCATGGATAATCTTTTTTTAGGTCGTGTCGTGGAATCAACCATTCAAGCCGATCTAGAGCGATTTCGAGAGTATGCGATCGCCGCTTATTCCCAACAGTAAGAAGAAAAAGTCTGTCCCCTAGCTGAACTCACGGCTTATTCCGGCTTCAAGGGTAAGATGACGGTAAATGTAGTCCCCACATTTACTTCACTCTCTACCCGAATCTCTCCGTGATGGGCTTCTACGCAATTTTTTACGATAGTAAGTCCTAGTCCAGTTCCGGGGATTTGACCGACATTTCTGGCCCGGTGGAAGGACTGGAAGAGTCGTTTACGGTCCTCTACGGGAATGCCAATCCCGCCATCCCGGATTTTAAAAATTGCCTGATTATCTTGACAAATGACATCAAAATAAATCGGAGTAGCGGGTAGGGAATATTTGCAAGCATTGGTGAGCAAATTGCCCAGAATATAGCGCAGGAGTTTTTCATCGATACAGGCATCGGTAACCGCGCCAACTGCCTTAAAGATGATGGGATGAACCTCGCGATCGCTAAATTGCCGTTCTTCTACCAAATCTTGACCTAACTGCACTAAATCTAGAGGATGCGGATGACAGTCTAATTGTCCACTTTCTACGCGACCCAGGACGAGCAAATCATCAATCATCTCTTCCATATATTCAGCCGTTTTGTGAATAAGTTGGAGATAATTAACCCGTTGCTCTTCCGTAATTTTTTCCGCGAATTTCTCCAAGAGTTGCGAAGCGCATAAAATTGAAGTGAGGGGATTTCGGAATTCGTGAGTCACCATTGAGGTAAAGTTAGATTTCAATTCATTGAGTTCTTTTTCTTGTTCTAGGGCGCGATTTAATTCCTCCTGTGCCTGTTGACGTTCTAGAATCTCTTGATGTAGGAGTTGGTTCGTTTCGGTGAGTTCAAGTAGCTGCTCTTCAACGGAGTGCTGTAATATTTCAATAACCCGATACATTTCTAGGGGATCAAAGGCTTGCAACAGTGTGGATTGAGTGACGATACCTAAGAGTTCTTGTTGTTCAGAAATCACAACCAACCGGCGCACACACCACTGTTTCATCATCTGATGGGCGGTCCACAGGGAGTCGCCGGGGTTGAGTGAAAATAAAGGCTGACTCATCACCGTGGCGGCCTCTGTGCCCCGCAAATCCAAATCCAGAGCATGAAATTGCACAAGGTCCCGTTCGGTGACCATGCCGAGAGCTCGGGGGAGGATTTCAGGCAGACTATCCGATTGAGGGTCCAGTTCTGGAGGACAAGTAGGGATTCCGGGAACTGGACCCTCGGTTTCCTCCTTTCCAAGGGTTTCTGGGAGTTCAGTAATCACAACACAGCTAACCTTGTGCTTAGACATCAATTCTGCCAGAGACAGCAAGGATGAGGTTGGGGCTGCTGTTACTACACCGCGCGTCATCACTTCTGATACCGTTCGTGCCTTGAGGAGATTGACTGGCTGTAGCACTTTTCGGATACTACCATGACTCACAATTCCTAACACTTCTCCGTTTTCATCTACGATGGGCAAGTGCCGAATGCCATGCTGTTGCATGAGGGACAAAATATGAAACAGGTCCCGAAACTCGGTGTAAACGAGGGTAATCACCTTGGATGTCATCACCTCCGACATAGTTATATCGGCAATTTTTACCCCGGCTGCACACAGATGTACGACATCGCGTTCACTAAAAATGCCCCGTAATTCAGAACTCTCTACGATTAACACACAGCCGTCTCCCACGTCATCTAGAGGACTGAATGCCATGGATGCAGTGACATCCGTGAGGGCGCAACTAGACCGAGCGTGAGCCATTTGGGTAATCACTTCGATCAGGCGGGTATCAGGAGAAACAACCATGGGCGATCGGTTGAGCGCTTGTTCTAAGTCGGGAGAGTAAAGAGGCAGACAATTGGGTGGCAGCATAATAATTCAATAAGATGCGCAGAGGGAGCGAAAAAACGGGGAGGGTGGTCCAGGAAATCGGTATCGCTTGGGGCGCTTCTTTTAAGATAAGCCAGAATTTTCGCAAATTTAAAATCTCTAAATTTTTACCTAAAGAGGGTAGATTGTTAGTCAATTTACCAGGTGGGATCGACATACAGATTAATGGTAATATGTTCTTTCCCCCCAGGCACTCCTGAGATGCAGGAACAAACGGTGCAATCGCCATCAATTTCTACCTCGCAGGCATGACAAGACCCCATCAAGCATCCGGTGGGAATTGTAATCCCCGCGCGTTTGGCAACCTCCAGCAGGGGTTCTCCAACTTCGGCTTTGACGGTAATGCGATCGGGTAAAAAAATAACATCTACGCTCATAATTTTAATATTTTAATGGGGTGAAGGTTGGATATTAGACCTCGGACAAAATAACTCTAACTCCCCTGTTGAAAAGGGGGGCGGGGGGATAGAAACTGATTCACACTTTCCCAGTCTTTTCCTACCCGCCTCATCCCCTGTTTTCTAACGGTTTGATAACCCGCTCACAACAACCGGCTCACAACAAAGGGGTTAAATCTAAATGAGCTTCCACAATATCGGCCAGGGAATCGATAATGGCTTCCCGTTGGTCGCGGTAGTTGGCAATTCCTGTAGGTAATGATTTTAATCCTCTTTGATTACGGAGGCGATTTAACCACGCCCGTCGCCAAGGTCCATTATCAAATAAACCATGTAAATAGCAACCCCATACCGATTGCTCTTTATCCACCAATCCCAAATTTACATCATCAAAAAGGGGTTTAATTTCCCTCGATAATGCTCCCGTGTACCGTTCATTCGGTTGAGTTCGCCCCTGATGAATTTCATAACCACTTACGGGTAAACCGGGGGTGGGATAATTAGAATTTACCACCCGTTGCCGGGAAATTTTATGGTTAGTAATGACGGTTTTAATGGGCAAGAGATTAAGACCCTCGTAGCGGCCTTCTACTCCTTCCACTCCTTCGGGGTCGGCAACAACTTGGCCTAGCATCTGGTATCCGCCACAAATGCCTAAAACCGTTCCTCCCCCAGCAACGTAGTTTTGTATTTCCTCCGCCATCCCGGTTTGTTTGAGTACCAGCAAATCGGAGATTGTAGTTTTAGAACCGGGAATAATCACAGCATCCGGATAGCCTAATGATTGTTTGGGGTTAATATATTTTAGGGTAACGCTGGGTTCAGCTTCTAAGGGGTCGAAATCGGTAAAATTAGAAATTCTGGGTAAGCGAATGACTGCAATAGTAATTTCGCTCTCTTCCTTGTGAGTGGGAGGATTTAACAAACTTAGAGAGTCTTCTGCCGGAAACATTTCTTCAATCCAAGGAATCACCCCGAGGACGGGAATGCCGGTGTATTCCTCTAACCAGGTAATACCGGAATCCAGGAGCGATCGCTGTCCTCGGAACTTATTAATGACGACCCCGCGAATTAAGGCGCGTTCTTCCGGGTCCAGTAATTCTAAGGTTCCGACAACGTGAGCAAAGGCACCGCCTCGGTCAATATCTACCACGAGGACAGTCGGCGCGTTGAGATGTTTGGCAACGCGCATATTGGTTAAATCTCGATGTTTGAGGTTGATCTCTGCGGGACTTCCCGCCCCTTCGCAGACGATCACATCAAATTCATTTCCTAACTGTTGCAAGGATTCAACGATCGCACTCCATCCCCGATCAAAAAACTTTTCATAGTATTCAGCCGCACCCACTTTTCCCTCAGCTTTTCCTCGCAGAATGACTTGGGAAGTCATATCCCCTTGGGGTTTTAATAAAATGGGGTTCATCTCCACTTCCGGGGCAATTCCAGCCGCCCAGGCTTGCACCGCTTGGGCATAACCGATTTCTCCTCCTTTGAGGGTAACGTAGGCATTTAATGCCATGTTTTGTCCTTTAAACGGTGCCACGCGCAACCCTCGGCGATAGAGGATCCGGCATAAGGCAGTCGCGATCGCAGATTTGCCTGCGTGGGATGTGGTTCCCACAACCATAATGGCTTTCATAGGGTACAAACTTCTCAGTGGTTTTGCTAAAAGGTTGGAAATCGTAACCAACGATTGAGGAAATTATAAAGGCGATCGCCCCAGGAAGGGGCGGGAATTTTACCATCCGCTTGTTCCCATTCCTCCACAAGTTGTCGTCCCAAGGGAGTTAGGCGGAAACTATCGGTAATTCCTTGCCCATCGACTTCACGGCGTAATACTCCCAATTGGATCAGCCATAATAGACTGTTTTCGACTCGGCGTTCGTTGAGGGGCGATCGCGTATAGTTTTTTTCGACTCCCACCGAACCGACTATTGCCAATAACGGTACACTGCGATTTCGCATGGTCACAAATAATTGGAGTTGGAACGGCAAACACTTTATCCCCCGGGCCGCCCGTTTTAAGGTGCTTTCGGGATATTCTATCAGGTGGGTTTTCTGGGGTTGAACAGCAGTCATTTAAATGGTAATACCAGGGCGTGTATATTTTTAGATTAACTCAAATTTTCATAAAAACACAGTTTACCCCAAAAAACTCATCCTGAATCAAGTTTTTTCCCTTGTCGAAGTCAATCAATTATGGTAAAATTTGTAGAAATCAAAATTAGGAAAAACCAGCATTTATGACTTTACCTGTTGGCACAGCAGCCCCGGCATTTACTGCAAAAGATACCAATGGCAATATTGTCAAATTATCTGATTTTGCCGGGAAAATTCTAGTCTTGTACTTTTACCCCAAAGATGATACTCCGGGCTGTACCAAACAAGCCTGTAGTTTTCGGGATTCCTATTCCGAATTTAGGGATAATAATATCGCGGTATTAGGAGTCAGCCGAGATAATGAATCTTCCCATCAACAATTTGCGCAAAAGTTTAATCTGCCCTTTCCCTTATTAGCTGATACCGATGGTGCTATCATCAAAGCCTACGACGTAGAAAAGGGCGATAAATCCAAGCGAGTCACCTACATGATTGATGGCATTGGCAAAATATCCCAAGTTTACGAAGGGGAGAATCTGAACACAGAAACTCACGGTTTTGATATTCTCGCGGCCCTCCGTTAAAAGGGGCGATCGCCCCTTTTAATTCCAATCTAGTCTTAAACATTCAAGAGCATACCGCATCTATGACTTTACCTATTGGCACTACTGCCCCCGATTTTACCGTCAACGATACCAATGGCAACACTGTTAAACTTTCGGAATTCAAAGGTAAAACCCTAGTCTTGTATTTTTATCCCAAGGATGACACCCCCGGTTGCACGAAAGAAGCTCAAGGCTTCCGGGATAGCTACGCTGACTATCAAAGTAAAGAAATGGTAGTTTTGGGTGTCAGTCGGGATGATGAGGCATCTCACAAACTATTTACCGAAAAATATGGGTTGCCCTTCCAACTTCTAGCTGATGTGGATGGCACCATTACTAAGGCTTATGATGCCGATGGCGGTAGCTATTCCAAGCGGGTCACCTATGTTATCGACAGCGAGGGCAAAATCGCTAAAGTTTACGATCAAGTCAACACCAGCAGCCACGCCCAAGATATTCTAGCTGCTGTTTCCTAATCCCTATAGGGGTTGGAAACAGGGGATATATTGACAGTTCAAGTATTTTGTGATATTTAACCTCCCGGCTACGGCCCGGAGGTTTTTTTTGACCTACCAATTAATCCGTTCAATTCATCCGGATAATTCAGCGAAAAAGATTATTCCGGATAGAATCTATGCTCACAAGTAACAGGGTCTTATGGGGTAGGCAGGAAGTCTTCCTCCTGTTGATATTACTGTGAGCAGAACCGATGAGCGTAAGCAATTCCTTCACTTTAAAAATTCTCCAAGACACCTTTTTAAAAGTGTCCCCCGCGTCATCTTCTACCTTAACCCACACCCAAAAGGTAGCCGTAAAAGCGGGAGAGACAGTTACGATTAAAAGTTACGAATTGAGCAGCGGTCATTTCCGAGTGCAATTAGCCAGTGCGATCGCCCCAGTGGGTGAATCCGGCTACTTTTATGAAAAACACATCGAAGTGGTTCCAAACCTCGTTAACTGTACCTTCAACAGCGGTAACTCCACCGAACCCCCTCCAGGTTTTGGGCTGCTAACCATCCTAGAAACCACCAAAATCAAAGCCAAACCCGAAGACTCCTCTCAACTGAGCGATCGCCAACAAACCGAACTTCAAAAAGGCCAAACCTTTTTAATCACCGGCCATGCTTGCGTGGCCCACCATTTTCGGGTTTCCCTTTCCGAAGAAATCCCGGGATTTGGTACCAGTGGTTATCTTTATCATCCCCACATTAGTCTCCAAAAAGATGGAAAAGCGATCGACTACGATGCTAACGCCATCACCCTGACCATTCTCCAAACCAACCCCTTCAAAAAACAACCTGTTGATTCCAGTCAACTCCAAGCTGAAGAACAATATCCCCTAAAATCTGGGGAGATTTACGGGGTAGCCAGCTATGCAATGGAAGCGGGTCATTTAAAAATTTCCCTAACGGAAAACCTGCCTCAATTTGGCAATACCGGCTATGTCTTTCCCGATTTTGTGCAGTTAAACCGGGGCAACAGCGAAATTAGTACCGGGTTTGGCCTCAGTTATCAAGGCCCGACCGAAGTTTTAGTCCAGAAACCTGTGATTTTGAAAGGCACTTATGAACCCCAGAAAATCGCCAAGGTCACTTTATCGGCAGAAGATAAGTTTTCCCTGCCGGTCCAATTAAATCCCACTACAGGCACTTGGCAGGTGGATTTAAACAGCGGGTTTAGTGCCGCCGGATCTCGCTGGTTGCGCCTCAAAGGAACCGATGCAAATGGTCAATTGATTGGGTCTGAAGTCATTTATATTACCGTCAGTACCGACCCCTTAAACGTGGGGGAAGCCTTGACGTTAAAGATTCAGCAGGATACCTTTTTTAAGGTTTCACCTGTGGATTCTGCCAGTCTCAGCGCCCAGCAAAAAGTATTAGTCAAGGCAGGAACGACGGTTCAAGTCAGCCGCTACGGATTTCTGGATGGTCATCTCAAGGTTACTCTAAATCCTCCTATTCAACCTATCGGGGAGTTTGGCTATTTTTACGAAGGCCATACCCAACTCACTAAAGGCAGTAAAGTCTTTCAATTTAATATTGAGGATGTGCCGACTTCTGGAACTCCCGGCCAAATGTTGGTTACGAAAACTACATTAATTAAAGCGCAACCTGTCGATTCCGCAAACCTTTCAACAGGTCAAAAAGCTGAGTTACTGCTAGGTAAAACTTTGGGAATTACCGGATATGCCTCTACCTCCGGCCATTTCCGGGTAACCTTGAGTGAATCGATTCCTGGTTTTGGCAATGTGGGTTATGTGTATTGGCAACACGTCCAGATTAAGAACCGGAGTCAGGTCGTCTCGTATGATTCTGATGCGTTGACGGCAACAATTCGGGAGACGACAGCGTTTAAGAAACAACCTGTAGATGCGGCGAAGTTGACGGGTACGGATAAGGTGACCCTACCCTTGGGACGAGTGTATGGGGTGGCAAGTTATGCGATCGAGTCGGGACATTTGAAAGCGTCGTTAACCGAGGAGTTTCCCGGTTTCGGAAATACAGGTTATCTATTTCCGGGTCATCTCCTGATGCAGCGGGGGGGTCGCAGCTTTGATCCGATTCCGAATCAAATTGAACTGAATGTACCGTATTTTTCCCAGCGGGATAATCCTCGCTACTATTGGTCTACCTGCAACGTGACCTCGATCGCCATGGTGTTTCACTACCACGGCATCCGGTCCCAACGGGGGGGGCAGTTGGAGGATGAACTGCTGCAATGGTGTTTCAACTATGGCGGCGTTGGGTCCCAAACCGATCACAGCGTCCTGTCAGCCATGATCCGCGCCTACGGGGTTAAGCACAGCTTTAACACGACCAGTACCTGGTCTGATGTCAAAAATGAGCTGATTAATCGCCGTCCGGTGGTGATTGCGGGATACTTTACTGCGACGGGCCATATTATCACGATTATTGGATATAACCGGCAAGGGTTCATTGTTCAGGACCCCTGGGGAGATGCGCTGACAGGTTACAGCAATACGGAAGGACGGCGCTTGATGTATCCCTACAGCTATATGGACCGGGTTTGTGGTCCCGATGGCAATGTTTGGATCCATTCGATTCAGAAATAGACCGGCGATCGCCGTCAAAATAGCTGGGTTATCCCAGTTTTAGTAAACGGGAGGGCAACTGCCTTCCCGTTTCTGCTTGCAATCAGGCATCAGACGGTTTACCGGAGTCTGAATCCCCATTCAGGTTTGGCGCTGCCCAATCTAAAATCTAAAATCTAAAACCTTAAACTCTCGCCCTGCGTTATCCTGAGCTTAGAGGCAATTTAAGTATTAAGCATTGAAACTAAGGAGATTAAAGCGATGAATTCGCACGGTTCTACGACAGTGGCCGATCGCATTTTTGCGAGTTTGCCCTACCTGCTGCCCTTGATTGTGGGTTTGCAATTTGGCATTTTTTTGTTCAGAGAGTTTCCCTTTATACAAGTTCTATTTTCTCCTTTGCAACCCTTAGCAGCGATTTATTTCGGAATTCCATTTGCGGGACTGATTATCTTTTTCGTGCTGCTGTTTGCCGTGGTTAGAAATGACAATATCAGCCATTTCATTCGATTTAATACCATGCAGGCCATTCTGCTTGATATTCTGTTAGTCGTCACGGGTTTGGTGGTGAATCTGCTCGGGAATGCCCTTCCTGCCTTGGCAGTGCAGACTCTGTTTAATATGCTGTTTCTGGGAACCCTAGCGGCTGTCATCTATTCCGTGGCGCAGTCCTTGTTGGGACGTTATGCCGAAATCCCGACTATTTCTGATGCAGTCCATATGCAGGTTCGCTAGCACTAACCAGCAGCCAATGGCTGCTGGTGCGGCAATTTAGGCAGTTTATGGGGATAAAAGGCTGACGCGTTGCCTCACGGTATTTTCTAAGCTGCCAATGCCTTCGATTTCTACCCGGATGCGATCGCCCACTTGTAATGGCCCTATCCCTTCCGGGGTTCCCGTTAAGACTACATCTCCCGGTAGTAGGGTCATCACTTGAGAAATATAGGAGACGAGGACATCCGGTGGAAACACCATATTATCAATGATGCTAGATTGTACAGGTTTGGGCGCGTTATTCACAAAGGTCTGTAACGCGGCCCCTGGACTCAGTTCGCGAACAATCCAAGGTCCGAGGGGGCAGAACGTATCAAATCCCTTGCCTCGGGTCCATTGACCATCTTTTTTTTGTAAGTCCCTGGCGGTCACATCATTGGCGATCGTGTACCCCCAAATTTTTCCCGTTGCCTCCTCGGGAGTACAATCCACGCAACGTTCTCCAATCACCAGGGCCAGTTCTCCCTCATAATCAACCCTCTCGGACTGAGGGGGATAAGCGATTTCATCTCCATCAGCAATCACAGCAGTGGGGGGTTTCAAAAACAGCAGCGGTTCTTTAGGAACAGGTGTTCCCATCTCTGCCGCATGATCTGCATAATTTTTGCCGACGGCGACAATTTTTGACGGAACGCACGGTGCTAAAAGCCGGTACGTTTCTGGTTCCAGGAACCGCTCAGTCGGTTGTCCCTTTAACCAGGGGGGCGCATCAAGCAACTGAACGCCTCTACTCAATTGAAGTAATCCATAATAAATCCGTCCCTCTGGGGTTTGGATTCGGACGTAGCGCTGTGCCATAACGTTGATTTATGCCCTCTGTCGTAGTGTGATGTTTGGCTCTTATGACCCTAGTAGGGGGAGTTTTGGAATCAGTCTTCGATAGTTCTAGGCACCCTCTCCATCGCCCCAAATGGTATCCTGTCTTCGGGTTAAAAAGATCTACTTTTGTCATCACATTTAAAAAAATATCTCATCACTCCACTCCTTTTAAATAAAAAACTATCACCATCTTGCAGGGTTGTTGTGACTACAAGCGCCCAATGCCAAATTCGGGAGAGAGCAAAAACCGCGCTTCGACTTCGCTCAGCGACCCCGCACTTAGAGAAAGGGGATTTTCTGTTTTCCCTTAGATTTCGGGACGGGTGCAGAAATCCGAAATCGATATGATAAGATAAAAAACTGCGCGTAAAATCAGGGCTAAAGCGGAGAAACTCGCTTAACCTTGTCATGCCTTGCTTCTTCACAATAAGGGCGGAAAAAAGCCGGTTTTAAAAGAGATGCGGGCGATCGCGCCTAGAGCGAAGAAGCCATTTAGTCCATAAGGAGATTCCCAGAATGCGGTATATTTACGAAACCATGTACATCCTCCGCCCCGACCTCGGAGACGAGCTCACCGATGGGGCGATCGCTAAATATCAATCCTTGTTACAAGAAAATGGGGTGGAGAGTGTTGAGACTCAACACCGGGGAAAACGTCGCCTTGCTTATGAAATTGGCAAGCATCGCGATGGCATCTATATTCAAATGAACTATGAATGTGATGGCAGCCAAATCGCCCCCTTAGAACGTGCTATGCGTCTGAGTGAAGACGTTATCCGTTATTTGACCATCAAGCAACCCGTTCGCGAAGTTGAAGAGGAAGAAGAGGAAGTTGCCACCGCTTAAGCGTGGGTAAGTTCCCCCTACCCTGAAGCCCCGATCCGGCCCAGGGTCCTGCATTCATCGCCCTTGCCAATTCATTGACAGGCGATCGGCGATCGTGCAAGGATAAAAGATTGGCTGTCTATTTAAGCTCGGATCAGGTTCAGCCCTGACAAAAGCTGGCCCGATCGCTCATGCCTGACCGATAAACCAGCTACCTGTACGGCACACTCCACCAGAATTCTATGACTTACGCAATTATCGAAACCGGCGGCAAACAACTACGAGTAGAACCCGGTCGCTTCTACGACATCGAGCTACTTCCCGTAGAGCCCGAAGAAAGCATTACCCTGGAAAATCTCTTACTGATTCAGCATGACGATACCGTTCATATCGGTCAACCCTTTGTAGAAGGTGCGACCCTACAAGCAACCGTCATGCAACACTATCGGGGTCGCAAGGTGATCGTCTATAAGATGAAACCCAAAAAGAAAACCCGTAAAAAACGCGGACACCGCCAAGAAATCACTCGGCTGATGATCGACTCCATCAGTTTAAATGGGGCCGTGTTAGCTGCGGCGGAACATACCACCCCAGCCTCCTCTACCTCCTCAACTGAGGCAGAATAAAAATAGAGGGAATCGGGCAGCCAGTTGGAGGGGCATCAGCGATGGCGCAGTCCGGATAACGGACCTTCCCATTGAACCCTCCTCGGTGCTACCCTTCCCGAAGATTCAATCCTGAAATTAGTTAAGTAACACAGAGGAACTATGGCTCATAAGAAAGGTACGGGTAGTACAAGGAACGGACGTGACTCTAATGCCCAGCGTCTTGGAGTCAAGCGCTATGGCGGCCAAGTCGTCCGCGCCGGAAATATTCTAGTTCGTCAGCGCGGAACCAAGTTTCACCCTGGACAAAATGTGGGGATTGGCAGTGACGACACTTTGTTTGCCTTGATTGATGGGGTCGTTACCTTTGAACGCAAGGGCAAGACTCGTAAGAAAATCAGCGTTTATGCAGTGGCAGCACAGGCGGAACTCGCCACCGTTGGCGCATAAACGGCTTAACCCAGTCCAAAGGATTAAAAAAGGGGTAAACGCTACAGCGTTTACCCCTTTTTTCTGATTTTTGGCTTGAGAGGCGATCGCCCTTAAGCCCCTCTCAAAAAAACCGGCGATCGCAGGGGAAAAAGATGTTACAGAACGTTACTAAATTCGCCAGCGATCGCCAGATAACTTTACACTTAATCTTTGAAACTGTCGCGTATTCCATCAGAAGATATGTTTCCAATTCATCGCCCTCGCCGCTTGCGTCAGCACCCCCAACTCCGGAGAATGGTCCGGGAAAATCTCCTCACCCCTAGCGATTTAATCTATCCCCTGTTTGCTGTACCTGGGGAATCTGTCGCCAAAGAAGTCTCATCCATGCCCGGAGTCTACCAACTCTCGGTAGATAAAATTGTCGAAGAAGCCAAACAAGTCTATGACCTCGGCATTCCCGCCATTATCCTGTTTGGCATTCCCGAAGACAAAGATACGGAGGCTACAGGGGCTTGGCATGACTGCGGTATCGTCCAGAAAGCAACCGCAGCCGTTAAAGCTGCCGTTCCCGACCTCCTCGTGATCGTGGATACCTGTCTGTGCGAATACACCAGTCACGGTCACTGCGGCTATTTAGAAGTTGGGGATTTAACGGGTCGGGTGCTCAATGATCCTACCCTGGAGTTGCTGAAGAAAACGGCGATCGCCCAAGCGAAAGCCGGTGCAGATATCATCGCACCGTCGGGGATGATGGATGGATTCGTTCAAGCGATCCGGTCCGGGTTAGATGGGGCCGGATTTGAAGATATCCCGATTATGTCTTATGCGGCTAAATATGCCTCCGCCTATTATGGACCGTTCCGAGATGCGGCAGATTCCTCCCCTCAGTTTGGCGATCGCCGCACCTATCAGATGGATCCGGCTAACGGTCGAGAAGCCCTCACCGAAATTGAACTTGATATTCATGAAGGGGCGGATATGCTGATGGTAAAACCCGCCCTCGCCTATATGGATATCATCTGGCGAGTGAAACAGGCGACGAACCTGCCGGTTGCCGCTTATAACGTCTCTGGAGAGTATGCGATGGTGAAAGCCGCTGCCCTCAATGGCTGGATTGATGAGGAACGCGTCGTTCTGGAAACCTTAACCGGGTTTAAGCGGGCCGGTGCTGACCTAATTCTCACCTACCATGCGAAAGATGCGGCCCGTTGGCTAACAAAGCAGTCTTAATCCGGAATCCCGCTTTAAACGTCCTATTTTGGAGGGCAGCCCGCCCCTGCGGGCTATATATATAGCCTTAATGCCCCGGGCTTGCCTAGGGTTTTTGTAGCCCCACCCTTCTCGGGTGAGGTGTTTTTGCCTTGCAAAATTTTTGGATGCGGTTGTTCTGAGAAAGCCAAATCCTTACCCCGTCTGAGCTCCTTAGATTTCCAGAAAAAGAAGGGTTAGGACCTAGATAGAATCGTCGGACTATTTGTTACCCGCCTCGGGGAAAATGTCACGAAATTATCATATAAAAACTCCGGAATTAAGGTGATAAATTTGGAGCTTATGTTATAAAAATAGTTATAGGATTAAAAACTTTCGTATTTTAGGAATCAGAATCAAAATTCTTGGGCTTTGAGTTGATAACTCCATGACTTAGGGAAACTGAAAATAGCTATTCTTGTTGTGTCACAGCAGGAAAATTTTTCGGTATTCTCGTAAAAACAGGAAGTAAGCAGTTGAGTGCAAAACTGGAACAATGCTCACCTCTCCTGCAAAAAATCTGATCCCTTCTAATCCCTATATCGGGCGGGGGTTGATTTAAAAGAAAGCATTAAAGGCCAATAAGCACTCAATCTAAAGAGCGATTTGTCCATAAACCTAGATATTAAGTGAGTAGGAAAACGACGATGGATTGCAGTCATATTCAATTTCGCGATCGCAAAGAAGACGTAGATATCCAACAGCTTAAAAGGCTATTTGAACTCACCGCTTTTTGGGCGCGGGAACGAAAACTTGAGGATTTAGCCGTGGCGATCGCCAACAGTGATCCCGTGATTACCGTGTGGGAAGGAGAGCGCCTGATTGGTTTAGCCCGCGCCACCTCCGATGGCATTTACCGCGCCACCATCTGGGATGTCATCATTCACCCGGAGTATCAAGGAGTGGGATTAGGGCGCAAGTTAGTCGAAACCCTCTTAAGTCATCCCCGCATGAATCGCGTAGAGCGAGTTTACCTGATGACCACCCATCAGCAGCGATTCTACGAGCGGATTGGGTTCGAGGAAAACTCGACGACAACCATGGTCCTCTACAATAATCAGACTTTTACCCGGGAACTTACGACTCACGAAGTGCTCGTGGAAGCAAGCATTGAAGCCTAGTTATTTGCGACTCGTCTTCCCGCCGAAGCTCCTCGGCAACTGGGGGAGCTTCAACAATTTCTAAATGTCCGCCCATCATTTCTACAATACTCTGATTCATCATCAAAATCGTACCGGGGGACAGATCCGCCTCAGTTTGAGTCGAAAGATCTTTACGGTTTTGCTGGAGTTGCAGAAAATCCAGGGGTTCGCAAAAACAATTAGGGGGGAGGGGCAGATCAATCGAAATAATCACATGACCTGCCTGGGTTTTGCCGTTGGTTGAGCCCTCAGTTGAGATCGATAAGGGAGAGACTTTTGCAGAAATGCCGATATTGCCATTCCCGACTGGGGTAATAGCAATATCAATAAATGTGACTAGCACCTGAGTCAGGCACCGCTGGTCCGCCTGAACGGAAATCTTAGGGTCTGGTTGGGAAATGTGCAATGAAATATTGCGATTTGCGGCTTGAAGTTCAGTCAAATAATGGACTTCTTCAAACACATCAGCAAGTTGTAGAGTTTCCAGTTTGAGGGGGTTACGACCTTCCTCAATCCGAGAGACTTCAATAATGCGATCAAGCATTTGAATCATCTTGTGAACGGAGTTATTCGCCTGGACCAAAAACTCTCGTTCTTCGGCTGGATTATCACACAAATCGCTTAAAATTAATTGATGAACGCCGATTAAACTATTTAAAGGCGATCGCAACTCGTGGGAAATCCGCGACAAAAAACCAGCTTTAAACTGACACATTTGCCGAGTCAGCAGGTAATCAAGCTGAGTTTGTTTGAGGCGAGTGGATAGGTTAGAGTCTCCTAATTTTTTATCCTGAGCTGGGGGGAGATGAGTATTGGGCCTGGATCTGTAGCGCGATCGCATCAGCCATCCCCCTCCAAACCCAATCCCCACGGCACCGATTGCAGAGATCAAATAGAGCCAATCCATAGTTTGCCCGAAATTCCAACCTAATTCCTGAACGCTGATTGCGGTTAAGGGAGAAATGGTATTCCCTCTCATTTTTCCCAATCCGCACTGTTTGAGTCTAACTTAATTACACCTTGACGGAGGATTTCCCAACTGAACCCCATCCACTTCGCCACCGTGGAAGGGACGCCACTGGCCGTCGGGGAGGGTTCCATGCGATCGCATTCTAGGGCCACGACTTCAGGAAAGCGCAAGGCAATCTCTGTCATGGTCTGCAACGGGGGTTCGCCACTGAGATTGGCGCTGGTGGTTGCTAAAGGGCCAGTTTGTCCTAAAATTCTGCGGGCAACTGCCAGATCCGGAACTCGAATCCCGATGGTACTTGGATCAACCGGATTCATTACCGAGGGGACAGCACTAGAGGCCGGTAAGACTAATGTTAGCGCACCGGGCCAGTGTCGGTCCGCCACGGCTTGCCACAGCAGCAACTCCGTCGGCGTACTCCTGACAAAAGGCCAGAGGTCTGCTGAAGTGGCTCCCATCAAAATCAGGGGTTTATTGAGACTGCGTTGCTTGACGGCAAAGATGGACTCAGCGCGGCTGGGTAGAACTGCTAATGCAGGGACTGTATCCGTGGGAAAACTCACCACTTGGCCCCCAAGGGCAGCCTCAATCAAAACTTTTTCGGAAACTGCTGTCATCTTGGCGTTTGGGACTCTCAACATTAAATCCGGTAAGCTCGGGCAAATCGCTCAATGCCTGCTAAGTCTGAGAATATCTCAATTTGGCAATAATGGCCTTGGCGTTGCAGTAACTCGCTGACGGCAGGGGCCTGTCCTGCCATCATTTCTAAGAGCAAAATTCCGCCACTGCATAAATAAGTCGGTGCAGTAGCAATCAGATGGCGGATGCAGTCTAAGCCATCGGGCCCCCCATCCAGGGCGATCGCCGGTTCGTGGTGAGCAACTTCTGGTTCTAATTCACGGATCATCGCCGTGGGGATGTAAGGGGGGTTGGAGACAATGCCACTAAATTGTTTTAATCCCTGAAAGGGATGTAATGGCTCGAACCAGGATCCGCAATAAAACTGAATGCGATCGCCGTACCCTAGGCTTAAGGCATTCTCGCGGGCGATCGCCAGGGCCTCTTCTGAGCGGTCCACTGCATGAATTGTCGCCTTGGGCAACACTTCTGCCAAACCGAGGGCGATCGCGCCACTGCCGGTTCCTAAATCTGCCCACTCTCCCTCAGTTAAGGGAGTTTTCGGGTTCCGGCGAGCATCGGACAGGGCGGCCCTTAAGGCCAAATCGATCGCCCACTCCGTTTCCGGTCGAGGGATGAGCACCCCAGGACCAACCCCTAAAGAAAAATTTCGCCAAGGGGTAACCCCGGCGAGATATTGGACTGGCACCCGGTCTTGGAGGCGTTGCTGCCACTGTTCTGTGAGTTGTGCCAAGGAGCGGTTTAATGGAATCTGCGATCGCCCTTTGTAGGATTCCAGACGCAGGGCTAACTTATCCAAATCGCTGACTGCTAGCAACAGCCAATCTAACTCCTCAACCGGCACATTTGCCACCGTAGCAGCAGCGCGAGCTTTCTGACGCCACTGCCACAGCTCTAACCCAGAAACCTGCCGCTCAGATGAACAGGTCATCGATAATTTGGTCCTTTATCCGCGATCGTTTCCCCTAGCATCAATCGTCCCCTGTCTTTTCGTCAAGGGTGAGAGGTTCGGGGTTAGGGTTGTTCCGGTTGGGGTTGCGATTGCAAATATTCCAAGGTTTCTACCGAAGGAACCAGAACGATCTTAGTTACTGCCGGGTCGTTATTATTTTCCAATTCTTCAATGACTTTATCCAAATTGCTGACCTTAATATCAATCGTAGGAGCTAACTCCGGCTGTTGTTGCCGCACCCGATTTAACATTGATTCCAACTGCTGCCGATTGAAAAAGATCGGAATCATTTGCTGACCGTCTTGTTCGATGGTTAAATATCCCTGTTGGGGGCCAATTGTGGCATAAAAGAGCGGGATACCATTAAATAAAGGCATTCCATTAGATTCAGGGACTTCCTGACCATCCCGTTGGAGTTCCTCAGCGGCAAATTGCACCTGTTCTTGTACAGGAATGAACGCAAATTCTACGCGTTCAGGATTGCTGTTATTGGCTTGTTCTAATTCATAAACTTTCGCCAAAGAAACCGGGACTACTTGGGTGTTTCCCGCTAAATCTGGATTTTGTTGCTGAATTTTTTGAACAAACTGTTCTGCATCCCTTTGGCTCATAAAGAAGCTGGCGATCGAAGCCTCTTGCTCGTCATTGGTGACCGAGGCAATTAAGGGAGTCCCTTCCGCATTCGTAATCGTAAAAACTAGGACGGATTCTAGTTTTTTCATAATTTCTTGGGCGGGTAATGCTAAAGCCCGATTCATTCCAGGTAACAACGGCCCTAGAATAACGCTTCCCATTAGACCGAGAGTTGCACTCCAGCGTACTAATAATTTCATTTTGAAACCTGATAGCGATACCAGTTGATTTACTTGATCCAACACATCAAACCTCAATCGGTTTTAGGTTAATTGTCTTGAGGGATTTGGTTTTATCTTTCGCCTTTTGTGCGATAGATCGGTAAGCTTTAGATGATCAAGCTAGGGCGATCAGTTGCTTCTGGCTCAATCTACAACAGATTTTCCCCTAATTACAGAATTCTGAGAGATCAGGGTTGTTATCTGTAGCGTTTCTAAAGGCAACCCAATTGTAGTTTCCCGGACTATGCTAAATGGGGAAGAGTTCCGTTATCAGTTCAGATAACCGCTCCCCCTTCTCCTGCGATCCTTCTTGAATATCCTGCGAGTTATAAAGCTACTATAAAATTTGCCAGTTACCCAATTATCCTAAACGGTCGTGAATACCGGCTTGAACCCAGTGTAGCTTCTGATAAGGCTGCTTCAGCCTGCTCAATTTAGCTTTTATAATAGCAATCTATTATAGCACCGTCTTCATTATAACAATCTTTAATATAACCACTGATTCAAACCCTAGGATTTGAGGAGTAGAAGGGTTCAACGGATTTAAACTCGCTGGATTTAAACTAGCTATAGTCCTCTTGGGGATACTCATCCCGATGGTTTTGTTTTCTGATTGCTACAAAATCTCCGCAGAAAACCAGGAGGTAGACTTCTTCCTTTCTCGGACCCTTAGAGGGCCAAGAGACCACAGGTGCGACCTTCTCAGTCTCCCTAGGAAGATTTTAAGCCCTAGGAAATTGTATTCACTCACTTGATTAAATCGGGATGACAGGATTTGAACCTGCGACATCCTGCTCCCAAAGCAGGCGCGCTACCAAGCTGCGCTACATCCCGGACAGATTTTTTTTATTATAGCACCATCTTACGGAGAAAAGTCAAGGCTTTTTTTAGGAAAACATCAGAATTGGGTGACGATCGCCCCTCGTATGGGGGGTCCTATCCCTCAAACCCAGATTTGAGGGGGCTTTAAGGGCTAAGTCTAACGCCCTACAAAAACCTAGACTCAATGCAGGGTGCAGCTACAGAGACAGTGGTAGTCCTAGAATAGAGGAATTGGCTTGCCCTAATGAACCTGAGTGATTTTTCCCCGTAATAAGAGCCAGATCTAGGGTAGACGGGTTTAGAGTTTTCAAGGTCAATAGATTTCTGGCTGGTTTGAGAATAAATCGAAGTTTTCCGACCTTGTTTATATATAATTCACGAACCCACTTTAAAAATTTAACCCCAGTTAAACTCTAGTTATTTCTTTAAAAATTAAATAAATTTAGCGGCTCAATATTTGAGTATTTTCCCTATTTTTTTTACAACCCTGCTAAATTTCTCTCAGAAACTGAGACCCTCATTACCTATTTATGGCGACCCAAAGCCAGGGGGCGCGGGCTAAACAGAAACAAGTCGTTGACAACCGAAAGGGGTATTATCCTCAATCCCTATCTATAGAGAAAAAATTAAGAACCCCGAAAGAGGACGGGTTCTGTTGACTTTAAACCGTTGCCGTTATGGGCTGATGAGATTGCCGTAACTCCCGAGACTCTTGCTTAACTCGACCTTTCATCGCCTCCTTTTGCAAAGCCATAAATGCCTGAAAATCTTCTAGGTCGTATTGTGTCTGCTGCAACAGCAAACGCAGGCGCTCTTCCGCTTCAACCGTCAAGTACCCGGTTACTAATGCGTGCTGTACGATTTGGCTAATAACTTTCATATAAATGCCCCCGAATTAGATCTGTGTTTAAAAAGTAGCCTGCTGAAAATTTCAGACCCTTCTGAGTGTTTCCGGGTTTCTAAGTTTGAAGGAAGTTATCAAAATATCTATCTTTAGAAATAATTTATGGGGTTAATTACTACTCCCCTAGATATAGATTAAGGAGTTAAAGGAGCCACTTATTCTCAGAAAACCCTTGGGCGAAGGAGATAGACTCTCTAGGGTGCTTGCATCCGCACAAATGTTAGCCCTAAAACCTTTTTTGTGGCAATGATAGAGGTTTTAATGTAGTGACGAGGATGGACAATAACTCTATTAATTTAGGTCTTTGTTGTACCCAATCAAGGGGGTTATAGGGGTTGACGGATTGATAAAGACTTCCCTGAGTTAATTGATGATCCAGAGGGGAGAAAAATGTTCTTGACATCCAGGACATTGTATGATTAAAAATAGCCTAGGCTGAGGCAACCTAACCTAGAAATAGGCAACTCACCGCTATATTTTCGTAAACACCGGGCGATGAGTGGAAGTGGTGATAGTAAAAAATTGGAGAAACTCGCCGAAAAAGAGTGGTGCGTTTTTGGGGTGCGGTTGAGGGGGTGAAGAAGCGGTGTTACGAGGGGTTAAATCTCTGATAAAATTGGGGATCAATTAGGAAGTCTATCTAGTCGGCGCGATCGCGCTTTTGGGGAGTGTCCGGCGATCGCCAGCCCATCGGTTTGTAGGCAATCTCTGTGCGATCGCACCGTCGGCGGAACCCACTAGAGCGAGACCCTCCTAGCCTGCTAAAAATTTCGAGTTGCATAGATGAAATCTTACCTAGCTGCCGCGATTCAAATGACCAGCGTGCCGGACCTTGCCAAAAACTTGGCTCAGGCAGAAGAACTGATCGATCTGGCTGTGCGCCGGGGTGCCGAGTTAATCGGGTTACCGGAGAATTTTTCGTTTTTGGGAGAAGAATCACAAAAAGTTCTTCAAGCCGAAGCGATCGCCGTTGAGAGCGAAAAATTCATCAAAACAATGGCGCAGCGATACCAGGTAACCATCCTTGGCGGCGGCTTTCCCGTACCCGTCAATGATGGGCAAGTGTACAACACCGCTATCCTGGTAGAACCGAATGGGCAGGAAGTGGCACGGTATCAAAAAGTCCATCTCTTTGACGTTAACGTTCCGGATGGGAACACCTACCAAGAATCCAGTACGGTCAAAGCTGGGGACGTCCTCCCTCCGATCTACCAGTCGGAGAAACTTGGCATTCTGGGGCTATCTGTCTGCTATGACGTGCGGTTTCCAGAACTGTATCGACATCTCTCCTACAAAGGGGCCGAAGTTTTATTTATCCCCGCTGCCTTTACAGCCTACACCGGCAAAGATCATTGGCAGATCTTGCTACAAGCGCGGGCGATTGAAAATACCTGTTATGCGATCGCCCCAGCACAGACCGGGCGACACTACGGCATGAGACATTCCCACGGCCACGCCCTAATTATCGACCCCTGGGGTGCAATTTTAGCTGATGCCGGAGACCAACCCGGAGTGGCGATCGCCGAAATCAGCCCCTCGCGCCTCGAACAAGTCCGTCGCCAAATGCCCTCCTTGCAACACCGGGTTTTTGTTTAACTCAAAAAGATTCTCCCGTTGACCCCTAACCCCAGTCACGGGAGCATTTTTGGCGATTTTACCGCTCCTGTATGACCTGAAACCCGTTCGGGAATTATAGCAACCATAAGATATTTTGCGATCGTCCTCGCTCCTTATGGGAAGACAATAAACAAAACAGGTACATTAGACAGGACGCATTCTGCAAAATAAATGGCAGAGACTTTTATATTGGTGAATTCCCTTACCTCAACTCTTTTTTCTTCCTTTCTTGACAAAACTCTACCCCTGCTGGCAACAGCAGGAACCGAAGTGGCCCCAGCCGCTCACTCGGTGAAAGTAGACGAAGCAATCGTCGTAGCGGGAGTGCTACTAAGTTTAGTCGTGATTTACCTCGCCAGCAAAATAGGGGGCGAGATTTGTTCAAGGATTAACCTGCCTCCGGTTTTAGGTGACCTCGTAGGTGGTGTCATCGTTGGGGTTTCTGTCCTCAAGCTGATTGTTTTCCCTGAAGGCGGTGAAGATGGCAGTAGTTCAGCGATTATGAGCTTTCTGCAAAGCACCACCAGTTTAGAGCCAGAGGCCCTCGTTGCCACCTTTGCCGCCCAGAGTGAAGTGATTGCAATTCTGGCAGAACTCGGGGTGATTATTTTGCTGTTTGAAATTGGCCTAGAATCAGAACTCAAAGAACTGATTAAATACGGACCCCAAGCAGCAATCGTGGCCGTCGTTGGGGTTGTCTTACCTTTTGGGGCGGGGACCCTAGGCTTAATTAGCCTATTTCATGTTGCCACCATCCCGGCCATTTTTGCAGGGGCGGCCCTGACTGCGACCAGTATTGGCATCACCGCCAAGGTTCTAGCAGAAATTGGCCGTCTAAGCGACAAAGAAGGCCAGATTATTATTGGCGCAGCGGTACTCGATGATATCCTCGGGATTATCGTCTTGGCTGTAGTTGCCAGTTTGGTCAAAACTGGTGAAGTCGAAATCACCAATATTGCCTATCTGATTGTGAGTGCAGGCGCTTTCCTCGTGGGCGTGATTCTCCTGGGTCGCTTTCTGAGCCCCTATTATGTGGCCTTTGTGAAAGAACTCAAAACCCGTGGACCCTTGCTGATTACAGCCCTAATTATTGCCTTTGTCCTCTCCTACGTCGGCGCAGCGATTCGATTAGAAGCCATTCTCGGTGCATTTGCGGCCGGGTTAGTCCTGGGGGAAACGGAAAAACAGCAGGAACTTGAAGAACAGGTGGTTCCCCTGGCGGATTTCTTTGTCCCGATTTTCTTCGTGGTAGTCGGTGCCAAAACCAATCTTGGGGTTCTTAATCCTGCGGTTCCCAGCAATCGGGAAGGGCTGATTATTGCAGCCTTTCTAATTGTGGTGGCGATTGTGGGTAAGGTGATTGCGGGTTTTGCCGTTTTTGGTCAACCGGGCATCAACCGACTGGCGATCGGCATCGGCATGATTCCCCGAGGAGAAGTGGGATTAGTCTTTGCAGGGGTTGGAGTCGCCAGTGGCGCACTTTCTCCGTCCCTAGAAGCAGCGATTATTATGATGGTGATTCTGACAACTTTTGTAGCACCCCCGTTGTTACGAATTGTGTTTAAAGATCCATCGTCCGAAACTGAAAGTGCGGGATCTACTCCTAAGTGATCTAGCAATTTTCAACCCGAATCGAGATTTTCGGGTGCGTCAGATGTGAAAGGTTACCTACTGTAATTTAGATATTCTGACGCACCCTATCCACCCATTTTAAAGGGTCAGAATTAATTTTAAAGGCGTTATATCATTATTTTTTAGACCAACTTGTTGTAGAAAATTATCATGGCACCGATATTGTGGCAATGCCAACAAGAAAGGGATATAGCATGGCTATACCCCTGGAGTGCAAGCATCTCGCTCGCTAGTTTGAAATTCGTTCTATTTTAGAATTCCCCAAGGGGAAGGATTAGCCCACTTTTACTTCATTGGTCTTGACATCCTTAGCGCCATAAACCCCACGAGCAATTCCAACGACTCGATCTAAATCGGCTTGGGAAGGAATTTCTCCTTTGAATACTACGGTACTGCCAGTTTGGGCGATCCAGAGCCGGTCAAAATCCGTGGTACTGGGATTTTCATCTATGGCGAGGGCAACACGCTTGGCAAGCCCGCTATCGTCATGTTCCCCATGTAATCCCAATCGTTCTGGCGGAATGTCCGGCTGTTGGGGTGCGGCAGGAACGGAATAGCTCTGTGCAGGGCCAGAAGGATTTGAGGCTGGGGGCGCTTGAACCGTTGTCTCTTTAGATTTGTCCGGTTTTCCGATGTTGAATAATTTTTGTAACAAACCCATTTGTCATTGACTCCTAAATTTTCAAGGGTTTCCAAATTTTATGCGAAGTTCAGAGTGGTTCTATTCCATCTCTAGGAAGATTTCTCGGCAAACTGCCAGAAATCCTTGTTCGCGCCTATACTATCTTTTGATAGTCGCCATCATTGTAGCTCTATTGAATACCCAGCACCCGACCCGAGACAGCAAGGGTGGGGAATCAGGCCCTAGAATGGGGCGAGTGAGGCATTTTTCTGGGGAGACGCTGGGGATCCGGACAACTGGCGGAGGGCGAGCGCCTTTTACCGGGAATCAGGAGAATAGCTTCGGGGTAAGCATGAGCTGTGGGACCCTTGACCTGCTTTGGGGTTGGAGTCCAGGATGGGGGTTATCTGAGAAACAGGGAATTACCCGAATTGAGAATTTTGTTAAAAACCTGGGGTGACCCCGGCAGGTCAGGATAAAATTAGCTGGCATAGACTTAATGAAATACAAAAATAGTAGCGATCGCCCTGGTTGGGTCGCTTTTGTCCTATGAAACATACTCTTTCTGTTTTGGTGGAAGATGAAGCCGGTGTTTTGAGCCGGATCGCCGGACTATTTGCTCGTCGCGGGTTCAATATTGAAAGTCTGGCGGTGGGTCCAGCGGAACAATTAGGCATTTCTCGGATTACGATGGTTGTACCCGGGGACGATCGCGTGATTGAACAGTTAACGAAACAACTGTATAAGCTGATTAACGTGATCAAGGTGCAGGATATTACTGAGACTCCCTGCGTCGAACGGGAGTTAATGCTGCTTAAGGTAAATGCAAATAGCAATAACCGCCCAGAAATTGTGGAACTGGCTCAGATTTTCCGGGCGCGGGTGGTAGATGTGGCGGAAGATTCGCTGATTATTGAAGTGGTCGGGGATCCGGGTAAAATGGTAGCGATCGTCCAGGTCCTCGCCAAGTTTGGCATCCGAGAAATTGCCCGCACAGGTAAAATAGCCCTCACTCGCGAATCCGGGGTGAATACGGAGTTTCTCAAGTCATTGGAAGCGAAAATGTTTCCCATTTCTTAGCTCTGGTGTAGGCAATTCATCAGATTCCGATGAAAAAATTAGTGGGTTGATCGAACCTTGCCTATTGCACTGATTTCGATAACCCACTTTTGGGGCGATCGCTTTTTTTATTTCAAGGCGATCGCTAAATTTTTTTTCCTAAATCAACTCAAAAAATCGGGTAACACCTCAAAGGTTTGACGCTGAATCATTCCGACTCCAGAAACGGTTGCAACGGATTGCGCCTTATGCTGCCTGTTGTTGTTCTTGCTTCACAACCATCCATTTCCCCGTGTCGGGGTCGCGATAGGTCATAAATGGATTTTGTCGGAGTGGCTTGGTCTGGGTTGCCATTGCAAAAACCTCCCTCAGTTGGTTCTATATTTATATTATTCTGGAAGCAAGGAGAGGAAGGTGATAAGACCAAGGCTAAGATATGATTGCGATCGCATCTTTCCGGTACGCTAGACACTGACAGTTGTCCCTAAATGGGTATTTACTCCGGATGACGACTCTCTATTAATCATGTTAATCTCAAACAAGCTAACAGGCGGGACTTTGGTGCGACTTCCGGAAATAACCTGTAAAGTTAGACTCTACAAGTCGTGCCGTGACTCCCCTTGTTAGCCCTTTTCTAACTAGGACTGCTTTAACGTGGACGCCCAATGGTCAAAACAGGTTTCCCAAGTTGAACGGCAAGATTTAGTCATGTTTATTAATGCCTGTCTGTCTTGTACAGGACAGCGGGAATTTTATAATAATAATTATGGCACGGGTGTTTCTATTGATTTTTTGCATGACTACATCTTAGGCAATTATCGGTTATTATATGCCCGCACCTTAGCCGCCGGCATCAATCATTTTAATCGGGCCCAAATCATTTTAAAACTGTTGGCGACGGGACGGGATACCCTACCGGAACATCGCCAGGAGGAAGGCGCGTTAATTGCCGCTGCCTTAAATGAATTGCCACCCCAACGGGCGTGGAAAGTCTTAGCCGAAATTCGTCGCCGGGGAATCAATAATCGGCGCAGTCGGGCAATTACCAGAGATTATATACAATCTCGCCGGGACCTGAGCTTTCAAGCGGTGAAATATCGCTCAAAATTACGGGCAGTTACCATTCATAATCATCTCAAGTTGGAGACGGAACTGGCCGCGTTTTTATTTGAACCGATGAAAATAAAAGCTTATCAAACCGAGATTTTCGAGTATTTTCGGAAAGCAAAGTACGATCGCACGGCGATTTATGCCTTACCCTTAACCGTTGCCGAAGGATTTGCGGCTCAACATGGCATCAAACGTGAGATTTTCCTCGATCGCATTCAGGAACAAATGACCCCCGGGGAAAAATTACGCTTACAAAAAACTGCCAAGCGGGAGAAACAGGAAATTTCTCTCGATTTAGGACAAATGCCCTTGACAAAATTAGCACTTTATGTGCTATCGTTATCTCGGATCGAACGAGGCGATCGCATTGCCCTCCTAGATACCGCCCTCGACACTGCCGCCCGTAAGACATTACACCACTCCCCGATGCACCTGGGACGAGTCGCTACAGTCCTCGATTGTAGCTATTCCGCCTCCGGTTCCTCAGAAAAACGGCGGCGTCCCCTGGGAATTGCCTTAGCTGCCCATTATCTCCTCAAAGCTGCATCGCAAGAGTATCGGGCATTTTGGACAGTCCCCCAAACCGAGGCGCTGTTGGTGACCCCCAGAGGACAAACGGACTTAGCGACCCCGGTATTGGATGCCTTGGAATGGGGGGCGGATTTAATCGTAATTATCTCCGATGGTTGGGAAAATGACCCGCCCAAAGGTGCGGCACAAGTGCTAGAAGTCTATCGCCAGAAACTTGATCCAACTCGTAAGACAGTGATTGTTCATGGGAATCCGGTATTTGATACAGATAACTTTCTCTTACGCGCTCTCACTCCGGAAATTCCCACGGTGGGATTGCGGGATGCGGAGGATTTGCCTACCCTGCTCGGATTTGCCCGATTTGCGGAGGGAAGTGCGGGATTATCAGAGTTAGAGGCATATCTCGCGGCTAAAGTGAGGCAACTATTAGGAGAGTCGCATCAGGAGAGAGGGAAATGAGTCGCAAACAGCCATTATTGGAAAAATTATCTCTACGGGGGCTAGAAATTGCTCCCTCCCAGGTTTACGGAGGGATTCGCCTCGTGCCCTTGTTGCGATCGCATCCCCGCCCAGATTTACGCCTGCAACGCCGCCAATATCAAGAAGAGTTGGGAATCGTCGCCGTTGAAGGTGAGATAAATCATCCGGAGATGGCGTATTTTTCCTATATTCCCCACGGGTTAGTTCTCTCCTGGGGGGAAAGTGCCACAGAAGCGGCATTCGGGACCCAGTTGCAGGGACGGGATGGGAAAGTGTTGGACTATGGTTGTGCGAAAGTGCGACTGATGCACCGGATGGCAAAGCGGGAAAGTCGGGATTCGCTGCGATTCTTGCCGTTGCATTTAGCAATGGAGGGATTTTTGGGGATGTTCTTTTCGGGACCGGCGATCGCCTGGCAGGAGTATTCTCGACAAGCGCTATCCGAGGGATTGGGGACGCGGTGGGAAGTGTCATACAGTGGCGGTGCAGTCGAGGGATTAGAAGATGCCCTCCGGGTGTTTGAAATCCACGAGAATCAAGTGGGGATGTTAGTCTTTGTCGCCGATGCCCTAGCATCCGCCTTTATCGTTCCCAATCCCCAGGATTATCGCGCCTTACATCGCACCTTACTGGAAGATTTTTATGGGGAATTGATTTATCAATATGGGTTACTGTATGATACACCCTTTCCAATGGATGTTACCCTGGAAGCGGATAAAATTCAGACCTTGCCGGAGTTAAGGAAAGCGGTAGCTGAGTTGCGATCGCAGTGGGGAAAGTTTCATGGATTTATGGCGACCAACTTATTACAACGGGAGTTAAACAGTCAGCGAGTCTACACCGCTGGACCCTTTGCCCTGCAACGATTTATCACCGAACTCGAACCCAAGGGAGAGAATCATATTGGAGAGGCGATTATTTCCGAAACCGGAGAGATTCAATATTTAAAAACCTATCGCTTATCTGCCGCCCAGACTCGGCGAGTGTATCTGTTAAGTCAGTTAGCGAAATATGATTGGAATTTAGAAATAACCGCCAGGGAATTAGGGCAAACTCGGGATGAATTAGCCTTGCGGTTAGATAAGGCAGGGTTTGGGTATTTGTTGAAGCAAAATGTATTAGAGGTAGCGCGGAAGAATCTGAAGAAAGGGAGGGGGTAGGGATGCCGAGACGGTGAATGATGGGGTTTAGGGTAACTTAGTTTGCTTATGAAGTTATGAGCATAGAAGAAAAGGCGATCGCCTTTTATGGAGGTCCATAAACAGGCGATCGGTCCAACATTTTCCCCTTTTCCAACTACGCGGTGCTGGGAATATTTATATTTGTCCTATCACTCCCATAGATGGTCGCTATCTTTCTCTTCATTTTCTACAGAGGTTTCATCCTTCTTAAAAGGAAAACCATGTTCAATAGATGCTGTTTCTACAACTTTTACATTTTGTTTGTTGGTTTCTCCCAAATTCATGATAATTTTTTTCAAGGAATCCACTTGTTGTTGGAATTCCTTTGTTTTTTTTGTTTCCCGCTCATATTGAGATTGAAAAATTTTTGCACGAGCTTTAAAGTGATAAAGTTCTTGAAGCTTATTCTCTATAACATTGGAGTCATCTATTGACATTTCTTTGGTTTCAAACGTTTTTGCGCACAACCAATTTGTACAGCGCCTTGTCCGTTTACGGTACAATAACTCTTTTCCAAGCAGAGTTTTTACAGTACCCGAGTAATAGAATGCGGGGGCACCTGTTCCTGGTTCAATGCCCTGCTTGCGTACTTGTTTACAGTGAGGACATTGCATCTTAATAGAGGATCCCATAGTTTGATTTTCTTGTTTACAACAATTTAGAATATACTATATATAAAACAGTATGTCAAGTGCGACAATATTAATCAATGACAAAATCACTTTCAGTATTAGCACTTAATATATTAAAGCCCGTAAAAGGTTTTTTAATGGGTCAAATTAATCTCCGAGTTTTTTGCATACTATTCATTTCACTAAAAAGTATATATATTGAATGTGGAAAATAGGAAAAAAAGGCCGATTTATATAGAAAAATCCTTATGGAGATATAAAACGTTCTATAAATAGAGGGAGTTCGGGAGAACAGGCGACAAAGGCCGATTTATTAGAAATTTCTAATTAAGGTTCTAATTATAGAGGGAATTTGGGAGAACAGGTGGCAAAAGCCGATTTATATAGAAAAATCCTTATGTAGATATAAAACGTTCTATAAATAGAGGGAGTTCGGGAGAACAGGCGGCAAAGGCCGATTTATTAGAGATTTCTAATGAGAGAGGGAATTTGGGAGAGCAGGCGACAAAAGAAAGCAGAGTTATATAGAAAAATCCTTATGTAGATTATAGAACCTTCTATAAATTGAGGCAGTTCGGGAGAACAGGCGGCAAAGGCCGATTTATCAGGAATTCCTGAATCGCCATTGTAGGCATTGTCAAAAATTTTATCTATAGCAATCAAGACTCTTAGCTGTGGACCCATGACAAACGGCAAGTTAACTTACATTATAACACAGAATGAATAAAAGCAGCGTAGCCTTGCCAACCTGTCTCACCAGCTATTGATTCATAGATTATCGGTGGGATACCACTAAACATCCATATCGATCCACTAAGTCTTGATAGTCAGGAGCATCCACCCCTAAAAATTCGGAGGGAATGTCTTCTTCGAGACGATGGAGAAAGGCAGATAAGCGAGAACCATTCAGTTGTGCGAGATTGGTATTATCGCGCTGTTCTCCCCAGGAAAGCGGTGCATAAATATCGACATCCAGTCCAAGAGTTAACCAAATTGGACTCGGGGTGGTGGTATCTAATTCTCCGTTATCATCAAGTTCAACAAAAACGGAAATATTCCCCCCAGATTTAATCCCTAATTCTTCGGGAATTCCGCGAACACTAAGGGTCAGGCATTGGAGATTTAAAGTCAAATCAAGATTGACTACATCATTTATTGTTTTCAACTCTTCTATCAATTGTCTCTGAGATGGTTCGCCTTGCCAATCCTGGATAGCAAACGTTTCTTCTCCACCACTGCGGGTATCGATCGCCACATCCTCAACCCGCGCAAAGTTATCCAGTGCCTTCAGTAACCGTTCGATTCTCTCGACTATCCATAAGCGCCGGTACAAGGGAAGCGTCAGTTTTTCTACGATAGCAGGAGGGATGCATAAATTATAAGTCCAAACCATGAGACCGCTTCCCCGTCGCCAAGTTGGAATGTTTGTCTGGTGATTCATCGGTTTAAACCCTAGGAATGATAAAATATTTAGCTCTATTCAGGAGATGTTTTGATGATTTGATTATCCTCCGTGCGACTAAACTCCATCAGGAGTTGTCCATTTCCATAAATCGCGACTCGCCGTAAACTACTCATTTGATTAGGACGAAACTCTCGTAAGATCCACCTTTCAACCGTCTCCTTATCCTTGAGCAGAATAACACAGAAGTCTCTTTCGGCATCTTCGTAAAGCTGCATTTCCAAGGAACCCGGAATTCCATAAGCTAGACCTGATTTTTTAAGCTGTGTGTTCGCTTCTTTGATTTTATTTTTAATCCATTTATCCCATCCCGAGCTTGCACTAACATTGGTTGTTTTAACTGTGGTTTTTATTTCAGTAACTTCCGATTTTAGGGTTTCCCCCTGATTGAGGTAAACTGCATAGTCGGGTATTTTAACATTTTCCTGAACCGATTCAGGTATAATTTCGACCGATCGGCCTAAGCTCAAGATTTGCCTCTCTAAAAAGGTGATTTCACCTTTGGCCCCAATCTGACCCAGTTTAACTTCGTTGGCTAAGTCATTTAGCTTTTTGTCGATTATAGCATCGCTTCCGACTAACAAACCTGAATTTTTCAAAGAATTCAGCCGGTTGTCTATATCATGATTCTCGGGTAATTGCCTATAAATGGGCATTCTCAAGGGTTTCCTGGCAATGATTCACTCTGAATACTGCCCTAGTCTACCAGGGTCTTGAGAATTCGTGACTCCTCGAATCCGGAAAGAGTGGGGAACCTTGGTTTTAGGCTGCGCTGGTGAGTTTCTGTAGAGTGGATGTGGTCAAAGATACTAACAGAACCAATCTCTCTTATGCTGCCTGCTGTTGTGACTTGATTACCACCCATTGTCCCGTGATGTGATCGCGATAGGTAATGTAAGAATTTTGCCGCAGTTGTTTCGGTTGAGTTGCCATTTCTATAACCTCCTGATTTCGTTTGTATTTATCCTATCGGTGCGATTCCCGGACAGTTGTCTCTAATTAACAAAAATTGACAATTTCTGATACAATTAAATCAGTAAACCGCTTTCAAAAATGACCCGTTTTGTTTACGACCAATTTGCTAAACAATATCTAACGGAACTGTTAAGTCCATTTGGAGAAGTGGAACCCAGTCGGGCGATCGCAGCCGAAGTGCGGGAAATCGATGTCATTTTTTCTCCGGCATCGGACCATCCCCCGGAAGTCGCTATCCTAGGACTACTGGGAAGACTTGCCACCACAGCGGCTATTTTTGAACCCTTTCGCAATGCCATCCAACCGGGAGACATTCGCAGTTGTCTGAGCAAACTCTTTGAACTGTACAACGAATTTGACCGCGAAGCCAACCGGGAAAATACCCGACTCAATGAAGCTCAACTCCCCCACCTCTGGATCCTGTCTCCCACAGTTTCCCAGGCGGTGTTAAGTGGGTTTAAAGCGGAACTGGATCGGGAAAACTGGGGAGAAGGCGTCTATTTTCTGGGGAGGTCCTTCAGAACTGGCATTGTGGTGATTCACCAATTACCGAAGACTCCCGAAACCCTGTGGTTGCGGATGTTAGGGAAAGGAAATGTTCAAAAACAAGCGATCGCTGAACTGCGGCAACTCCCAGAAGACAATCCCTTTCGAGTGCAGACGTTAGAATTACTCTATAATCTGCTCACGATTTTAGAAGTTCGTCAAGATTTAGATACGGAGGACCAATCGTTAGTTATGGAACTCTCACCACTGTATTTGGAACGGTTAGAAAATGCCAATCAACAGGGTATCCAACAGGGTATCCAACAGGGTATCCAACAGGGCCTAGTGCTGGGTAAACGCCAGATGGTTGAAGAGATGCTCAAAGCCAAATTTGGGGAGATTGATGCGGAATTATGCGCAATCATTGACTCATTGCTGCTGATTCCACCTTTTGAAATGAATCTGTTAATTGCCCAACTTTCTCGCGAGGAACTGTTGGCGCGAGTACGGAATCCTAATTAATAATTTGGGTTGATTCATGACTCTCGGTGGGTGACTCTACCGAGAGTTTTTAAAAGATAAATAAGGAGCTTAAGTCTCCTATTTTGCAGCCGTAGAAGGAGCCTGATAACGAGTTTAGTTTAGAAGTTCGTCAAGATTTAGAGACGGAGGACCAATCGTTAATTATGGAACTCTCACCACTGTATTTAGAACGGTTAGAAAATGCCAATCAACGGGGTATTCAACAGGGTATCCAACAGGGCCTAGAGCAGGGTCTTGAGCAGGGCCAACGCCTGATCGTTGAAAAGATGATCAAAGCCAAGTTTGGGGAGGTTGATGGAGAATTATCCGCCATCATCGACGCCTTGCTGCTGATTCCACCTTTGGACATGATGCAGTTAATTTACCAACTTTCTTGGGAGGAACTGTTGGCGCGAGTGCGGAATGAAAATTAATCGTTTGGGTTGATTTATGACTCTCGGAGGGGGGGACTCTTCCGAAAGTTTTTTATGGATGAAGAAGGAGGTAGAGCCTCCAATAGCGCATTCTTAGGCAGAGCCTAGGAACGAGTTTTTAAGGAGGCTTAACGCGGTTTGAAAAGGAGTCCGAGCCTCCAATAGAGCATTCCTAGGCGCTGCCTAGGAACGAGTTTTAAAAGATGTTATTAAACAGGATTGATGGAGTTGCTTGGGTCTATATTTGGGGTTTTATTGGAAGAAATAATTTAGACCGATCGCCTATGATGCTGTTAGGCGGCTTGTTGTTGTTCTTTCAATACTAACCATTGGCCGGTGATGGGGTCGCGATAGGTGGTATAGGTGTTTTGCCGCAGTTGTTTGGTTTGGGTTGCCATGATGAATTACCTCTGGGTTGCTTCTGTATTTATATTACTGGTACAATTGAGGGGAGAGGGTGATGGTAACAACCCGTCAAGGCGATCGCGATCGCACTTTCAGGTTATTCTCATCACACACAGCCTTCAGAAAATAGGGGCGTGAATCTATGCACGCACCTGATCTCTCACCGCCGATTAAGCTATTCCGCGTCATGGAAAATCGCCGCTTCTACTCCTCTTACCAGGAATTCCCCGGAATAGTTATAACGGCCTGATTTTACCACTCTGCAAGACTCTTTATCGGATTTTTCCTGGCCTGAAATAAGGACACCCAACGCAATCGTGAGAGGATTTTTTCGTAGTTTCCCCGAGGCACTGTTAAGATAAATTTTTCCGGGTGGATTGTTAGGGCCGGTTTGTTGAGTAAGCACACCCCAGGGCGATCGCCACCCATCCAGGCAAGTTTGACTCCCTGTCCTGCGATCGCCCGGTTTTACGGCCCTGGAGAGACGTTTACCCGTGATTGCTTTGAGAGATAATCCACCGATCGGGCAGTCTGGTGCAGGTTTTTCCCGGGGAGAGTCTGTTTTTATTCTAAAAGTTAAAATTACCAAAATCCTGAGCTAATCTGCAATCAATCTCCCCCTCCCATCCAAAACCCAAGGGCGAAAAGGCAACTCTTGCCATAAGATAGGTTAGGGGTTAAGCCAGGGTGTCAACTGGACATTAAACAGGTTGCACTGCTTAGTGTCTAGGTATTCGTCCTTCTATCCCCTCCGTAGTGACTCCCCCCTTAATAAGAGGGAACCGGATTGTTGAAAATTCCCTTTATGGAGGAGGATTTACGAGAATCCAATCGTAGGCTGAAAGAGGGAACTTCACGGTTTTAATCTTCAGTTAACCGCTATGGGGGTTAAGGATATCCTGCCCCTTTCACGCGTCCCGCAACGCCTAAGCGTTGCGCTTAATCTCGATTAATTTGTCGTCATTCCTAGCAGTTCTCATGGGTCTTAAAATCGTTCAAAACTTTGGGGGTAGCTTTACCCTCAGTCCAGATGCAAAATCTGCCTTATTTGACTTATTAAATAGCCCCGAGTTTGTAAGTCAGGTTGCTACTGCTGCCAAGTGTCACCAAGTTGAGTTTACTGAGTTAATGTTCCAACCTGTTCCCTACAGCGAACAGACTCCCAAAGGAATGCCTCAAGAGTTTGAGCAGTATCACGAATCCGACGACTACACAATGGTTAATGTCCCTCCGACCTTTATGTTTAAAGCTAAAATTTTCAATCCTAGTCGTATTTGTGCGGTTTATCGCAAACTCAGTTAAAACTCAATTTTTGAACTTGTTCCCACACATCGCCGGAGGGTTGAACTTTCGCTGAACAGCTAAAGCAACCGTTGCGATAACCTCCGGTTGTCGCAACTCTCCCCTAATGAATCCTTTTTCTGGACATGACTTATGACGGATATTTCATCCCTGTCTACTCTCGAATTTTTTCCCTATCTCGATGATCAGGGAAACTGCAACAGCGATTTTACCAGCCAAGTTGGGGTCTATGCTATTTTTGATGGGGAAAAAACCCTTCAGTATATCGGCTATTCCCGAGATATTGCTTTGAGTCTGAAACAGCACCTGATGCGGCAACCCGAGTGCTGTTATTGGATTAAAGCACAAACGATCGATCGCCCCAGTCGGACAATTTTAGAAGAAATTCGCCAGGCGTGGATTGCGGAAAATGGGCAAACTCCTCCGGGTAATGGCCCTGATGAAGCCCAATGGACTCAGGCGATCGATGTTAAACCCCTGATGACGACGGAAGAACGGGAAAAGTATGAAAAAGCAATAGACGAATTTACCCAAATGAAACTCTTAAAACAGGTGTCACGCCGTGTGGAAGGCAAACTGTTGGCGGTCCTCGACTCCCGGGGACTTAAAGAGGCAATTCGCTTTAATCCCAAACTCAAAGAAAGCGGTTTGCTAGACTTAAAATAATCCTAGGTTCTGCTGTATTTATACCGCGAACCTCTGTGATTTCCCTTCTAACCCCTACTCTGTCAAATTCCATGAACCCGGTATTGCTCAATCATCGCTATCGTATTCTTCAAGAATTAGGTATGGGTGGATTCGGCCAAACTTTTTTGGCGGAAGATACCCAAATGCCTTCTAAACGCCGATGCGTCATCAAGCAGCTAAAACCTGTGACTGGCAATCCCCAAATTTATCAGATGGTACAAGAACGATTTGCGCGGGAAGCGGCAGTTTTGGAGCAACTGGGGGATGGAAATGCTCAAATTCCCAAGTTGTTTGCGTATTTTGAATTAGATGGACAGTTTTATCTGGTTCAAGAATGGATTGAGGGGGGTACTTTAGCCAAAAAGGTCCAAACGGTGGGGACCCTGAGTGAGGCGCAAGTGCGATCGCTCCTGACGAAAATTTTGCCCGTCCTTGGGTATGTGCATAGCTTTCGGATGGTACATCGGGATATTAAGCCGGATAATATCATGTTGCGGCCCTCTGGCAGTTTCTCCCCAGGAGAAGATATACCTGTACTGATCGACTTTGGCGCGGTCAAAGAAACAATGGCAACCGCGATGAGTACCTCCGGGGGGGTGACGAACTCGATCGCGATCGGAAGTCCAGGGTTTATGTCTGCCGAACAAGCGGCAGGTAGACCCGTATATTCCAGCGATTTGTATAGTTTGGGATTGACGGCAATTTATATGCTAACGGGAAAAATTCCCCTGGAGTTTCCCACGGATCCGGCAACGGGTGAAATACTCTGGCGTCAGTATGCGCCAACGGTTAGTCCCGGTTTAGCGATGGTCCTCGATCGCTCAATTCGGTTTAATCCCCGCGATCGCTTCCCCACTGCACAAGGGATGTTAGATGCTTTAAGACCCGATGTCAATTCTCAAGTCTCGACTGTTGCAGTTGCGCCGGTAAATCGTCCGGTAGGGAATCCTCCACCTTACCCGCGATCGCCTCAACCTGTTATCCCCACCCGAGGAGTCAGCCCTGTAGGGAACCCTCCACCTTACCCGCGATCGCCTCAACCCGTTATCCCCGCCCGGGCAATTGGTATTGCTGCGGCTGTGTTAGGGATATCCTTTCTGATCGGATTTGCGATCGCCCAACAAAAAATCTCCTCTGACTCCCCGATTGCCACTCCTCCCGCTAACAATCCGCCCCCGGTTTCTCCTCCACCTTACAACCCACCGCCTAGAGAAACTCCGCCTATTTATTCCGAACCTACCCCGGTGGTTGTCCCTCCTGCGGAACCGGAACCGCCGGTGGTTGTTCCTCCGGTGGAACCGGAAACGCCGGTGGTTGTCCCTCCGGTGGAACCGGAACCGCCGGTGGTTGTTCCTCCGGTGGAACCGGAAACGCCGGTGGTTGTCCCTCCAGTGGAACCGGAACCGCCGGTTTCGGAGATTCCCTCACAACCGGCGGAACCCGAGGGCGATCGTCCCACCCCGGAAGAGTCAGTGTTCAATTACTATTCCAGCATTAATAACCGGGACTATTCCCAAGCGTGGAACCAACTTGAACCCCGATTTCAGAACAATCAATCCGGGGATTATAATACTTATACAACCTGGTGGGATAGTGTCGGGTTGGTCAATGTGGAGGAGGTTGACGTGGTAGCCAGTTCCCCATCAGCCGCCATTGTAGATACCTCACTAACCTATACGATGCAAGATGGCAGAATTTCCAATGAAACCATCCGAATGTCCCTAATTTGGAATGAGCAAACCGGCACATGGGCGATCGAGCAAACCAGTCGTCTCTAACTGAACCCGGGTGAAATGACAAAAAGGGTGGACAAAAGCCCACCCTTTTTTAACCTATATAATCATACCCTGGATTAGACCTGGGCTTCTTCTTTCACTAAGCGGTCCCAACCTAGGTCTTTCATGGAATTATTCCGACGCATGGGACGAGTGACTAACTCTAAAATATCCCGGGCGTTGGTGAATCCGTGAATCTGTGCGAAGGTAAATTCCACAGACCACTTGGTACTGATACCTCGTGCTTCTAGGGGGTTGGCGTGGGCCATTCCAGTAATGACTAGATCTGGTCTCACTTGGTGAATCCGTTGCAACTGGTTGTAATTATCGGGCTTTTCGATAATCTTGGGCAAGGAAACGCCCATTTCGTGGCAGGTTTTTTCTAACAAGGCGAGTTCGGCACCTTGATAGCGTTTATCCAGATAGGGAATGCCGATTTCCTCGCAAGTCATGCCGCAACGAATTAGGAAGCGCGCTAAGGAGATTTCTAGTAAGTTATCTCCCATGAAGAAGACTGATTTGCCGCGAATCAGTTGGATATAATCTTCCAAACTTGCCCAAATTTGTGCTTCCCGTTCTTCTAAACCCACAGGTTCAATGCCGAAGACAGAGCAGATTTTCTCGATCCAGGCGCGGGTCCCATCGGGACCGATCGGGAAGGGTGCGCCAATTAGTTTGGCTTTACGGCGTCGCATGAAAGCCGTTGCGGTGCGACTGAGAAAAGGGTTAACGCCACAGGCATAATCGCCTTCGGCGATCGCCGGGAGTTCGGTATAGCGCTTGGATGGCAACCACCCGGAAACTTTAATCCCTTGTTTCTTCAGTTCTAGGGTGAGTTGGGTAACAACCGGATCCGGTAAGGACCCAAACAGCACCAACGGAGGATGATTAGTATATTCCGCTTCGTCTGCCGCAACGTCTTCTTTTTGCTTGCCGAAGTTGAGCAGTTTTTGAATGGCGTTACGTTCTTGTTTTTCTTCTTCTTTTTCTACTTTCTCGGGACAACGTTGGACCATTGCCGCCAATACGGTATCTTCACCTTGAGTGAAGGCGTAGTCTAACCCGTTGGCACGCGCTACCACGATGGGAATGCCTAAATCAGCTTCCAGTTTCGGCGCGAGACCCTCTAGGTCAGTTTTGATAATTTCGGTGGTGCAGGTGCCGATCCACACGATCACGCTGGGGTTGCGATCGCGCTTAATTTGCAAGCACAGGCGCTTTAACTCTTCATAATCGTTAAGTTGTGCCGAAATATCGGCCTCTTCTAACTCCGCCATTGCATAGCGAGGTTCGGCAAAAATCATTACCCCCATCGCATTTTGGAGGAAATAGCCACAGGTTTTCGTACCGATTACTAAAAAGAAACTATCTTCTATCTTCTGGTAAAGCCACGCTACGCAGCTAATTGGGCAAAAGGTATGATAGTTGCCGGTTTCACACTCAAATGTGAGCGTTTCAGATGGAGCAACAGTCATAAAATCGATTCTCCTCTCTTAATTGTTGGTGCTGAATAAGTCGCTTACAAATCATTCAAGAGATCAGACATTTCTGAATCATCTTCAGCGTCCATTTCATCCGCTAGCGCATCGAGATCGACGTCACCAAACGCATCTTCTGAGTCATCGTCTCCTAACGAGTCGAGGTCTAAATCCCCGAGGTCATCGTCAGAACTCGATTCTCCAAATCCCTCTAAATCCAAATCCCCCAAGTCATCATCAGGTTTAGATTCCCCAAATCCTTCTATATCCAAATCCCCAAGGTCTACATCGGAGTCAGATTCTGAGTCCAACCCGTCTAAATCCAGGTCTCCGAGGTCATCCGATATAGATTCCCCGAAAGGATTCGATATGGCGATCGCATCTTCGTCGGCCTCTTCGTCAAATCCTGCCAAGTCCATTTCGCCCAAATCCTCGGAGGATTCGGAATCAAGACCGCCTAAATCCAGGTCCCCAAAGTCGTCATTGGCAGAGGATTCGGAATCAAGACCGCCTAAATCCAGGTCTCCAAAGTCGTCATCGCCCGAGGCTGCTTCGGCAGAGGGTTCTAGGTCGAGACCGCCTAAATCCAGGTCTCCAAAGTCGTCATCGCCCGAGGCTGCTTCGGCAGAGGGTTCTAGGTCGAGACCGCCTAAATCCATGTCTCCAAAGTCATCATCGCCCGAGGCTGCTTCGGCAGAGGTTTCTAGGTCGAGACCGCCTAAATCCATGTCTCCAAAGTCATCATCGCCCGAGGCTGTTTCGGCAGAGGTTTCTAGGTCGAGACCGCCTAAATCCAGGTCTCCAAAGTCATCATCGCCCGAGGCTGTTTCGGCAGAGGTTTCTAGGTCGAGACCGCCTAAATCCAGGTCTCCAAAGTCATCATCGCCAGAGGATTCTGAGTCAAGGGAAGATAGATCGCCCGGATCAGAGACGTCCGCGATCATCAGGTTGACTTCGGTAACCTCTATCTGTACTTCCTCTAAGACGGTGACTCCAAAATCTGCTAAGTCATCCTCCTCATCCGTGGATGAATCCATTGAATCCAACGGATCAAGTTCTTCGTCCTCGATCGCCTCCGCACCAAAAACCGATGCAGCAACAGAAAGAGCCGGATCGCCATAATCGCGATCGCTTGCTGCTGGGGCTTGGGTCGGGGCTGGTTCAGGAGACTGTTCTACAGCGGCAGCATGAGCAACCGCTGCCTCTGGGGAGGAGAGAGGTTGCTGGGGTGTTGCCGGGGTCGGCGTCGCCACAGGGGTTGTTTTATTCTCTCCTGTGGGTGAGGGCGCTGACGTTGCCGGACCTCTACCTAGGGCGAGGTCGGGGTCAAAGTTGAGGCCAATCACCTCAATCAAGGTATCCGGATCAGGATTAAGCTGCGAAAAGGGCAACATGAGTTGCGCTAGCTTCGGTTCTAAGGCATTCATCACGCCAAGAATGAAGTAGGAGGGAGGCCGTTTGCCGCCATCTGGGGTATTCACGGCTGCCAACCTTGTATGCAGGTTCAGCCAGTCACGGTTGTCTTCAAAATATTTCAACCACTGATTCTTTAAAGTGGTAGAGAATTCTTCAAAAAATGCCATAACGCCTATCCCTCTGGGTTGCTGAAAACTAGTAGGTTGTATTCTTTAATAGATCTATTGTCTCGTACTGAATCATACCCACTTTCTCAACACCCCCTCCATTCTCGTCATGAATCGTGTAAATTTCTAAACCATCATCAGGTCGAGTTCGCCTTCGGCGGTGTGTTCTGGAGCCTTGATGGGATTGAGGTAGAAGTCCGACAGCAACGAGAATAACTCCCGATCTGGCGTATCATTCGGGACGACGCCTTCGGGAGAAGAAAGCAGCTGGTCGGCGATATTCAGGTAGTAATCACAGACGTAGTTGAGGGAAGGGTCACTTTCGGCCATCTCAAACAGGGTTTTGCCTTTGACCCGAGAAACCCGAATATCTTCAATCAAGGGCAAAATTTCTAAAACCGGCATGGGTACGGTGTCGATATATTTATCAATCAGGTCGCGCTTTGAGGTGCGGTTGCCGATTAACCCAGCCAGCCGCAAGGTATGGGTGCGAGCTTTTTCGCGAACTGATGCAGCAATTCGGTTAGCCGCAAATAAGGCATCAAAGCCATTATCCGTAACGATTACGCAGTAGTCGGCATAGTTGAGGGGTGCGGCAAATCCACCACAAACCACGTCACCGAGAACGTCAAACAGAATCACATCATATTCGTCAAAGGCGTTGAGTTCTTTGAGCAGTTTGACGGTTTCCCCAACCACGTAACCGCCGCAACCTGCTCCTGCTGGAGGGCCACCTGCTTCTACGCAGTCCACACCGCCATAGCCTTTGTAAATGACATCTTCAGGCCAAACGTCTTCGTAATGGAAGTCTTTTTCTTGCAGGGTGTCAATGATGGTGGGAATTAGATACCCGGTTAGGGTAAAGGTGCTGTCATGTTTCGGATCACAGCCAATTTGTAGAACTTTTTTGCCGCGTTTGGCAAGGGCCACGGAGATATTACAGCTGGTCGTAGATTTACCGATCCCGCCTTTTCCGTAAACTGCGAATTTCACTCTTTTGTTCTCCTTAATTTTTGTGTCTTATTTTGCTGGGGCCTTCCTCCAGGTTGGGTCCTGTGAGTGGGGCTTCTAATGGGTTTTTCCCTTGTTGATCGCAATTATTGTTCACGGACACCGGAAAGGTAAAGGGGGGGGAGGAATGACTGGGGGTTCTAAGGAGAGTTATAAAAAGTCTGGAAGATTATTTTAATGATTAATCCCTCGTGAGTCTCTATGAAGCCTGAAAAAAGATTGAAATCAGTTTTTAATTTATCTTATTTATAAAAATAGTGACAATAACAAAAAGAAGGGAATTAGTTTATCCTGATCCCTGGGGCCTAATTTCCGGGGGTTGGGAGTGGGTTAGGCTTCCGGTTGGCTATGCTACAGAGGGATCTAAGCCGAAAGAGCAAGGTTGAATCCCAGAGAATGGACGGGATCCAAAGGAAATCCTCAGGGCGATCGCCATCCTGGAGATTTGTGTTAATAATTGTGAATCTTTCCCGAATCTCTGAAATTCCGGCGGCTTTGGTTCGACAATTCCCTAAAAAAGGACCCTGTTTTATTACAGGACCCGGAATCTTACCCGATGCCTTGGGGAGGAGACCGGATTTAGAAGCGGGGGCCCTGGCCCTTAGAGTTTGAAGAACCAGCGATGGCGGTAGAGTCCCCAGAGAATCCAGCCCCAAAATAGCAAGGTAACCCGGGCGATCGCGAAGGACCCGTTGAGCTCCTCGAAGAGAGTGGTGATTGTGTGTTTCTGCAACCCACCCCCGATCAAGACGCCAAGGAGGGCCGCTACCACCGATGGGAAGGTTCCTTCAACAGTCCCTCGGGTTCAAAGCTGTCATGGCCCAAAATATCAGGGGGTCAAAATCAGGCGACAAGGGGACCTGCTCCCTTGGGGGATCAATCTGCCAGAAATAAGCCTAAAGCGAAGAGAATCGCCGCAAGACGGAGGATTTTGACGTAAACCGCCGCAGGAGGGGAACTGGGGGAGTGGGTGGATCTGGGGAAGGAAAAGGCTATGGCTACCCCACCGATCAAGAGGAATGCTGGAAAAATCAGGTCACTGGAAGTGAACCCATGGAACTGTGCAGGTAGGAGGGGGTAAACCTGCTACCCGCTACTCGGGTTATTGACGAGGAGCATCGAGGCGATCGCCATCTTACGAAACACCTCACGAGAAATTAGGCGTATAGAATTAAAAAATTCCAGGAGGAATTGTTACTCGGCTAAAAAAGCGGTCAACCTTGACCTTTTACGGTTATATTAATGGCTATTCAAAAAATTCCAATAGGGGAATATTAAGATGAGCAAATCAGGAAAGAGTGATGAACACTTTATGAGAATGGCGATCGCCAAAGGAATGGAAGGAGTTAAGAAGGGGGAACCTCCCTTTGGTGCTTGTATCGTCAAAGATGGTGAAGTGGTGAGCTGTGTTCATAATGTCAATGTAGAAACAATGGACTCTACAGCCCATGCAGAAGTTCATGCGATTCGGGAGGCTTGCCATAAATTAAAGACATTGGACTTATCCGGTTGTGTGATTTATGCCACTTGCGAACCTTGTCCGATGTGTTTTACGGCTGCTTATTGGGCCAACCTCGATAAAATTGTGTTTGGAACTCGGGTTGCCGATGCCACGGCGATCGGGTTTACTCAGTTAGATATTACCTGTCAAGAACTGAAACAGTTAGGAAGCGATATTGAATTGGTGGGAGATGTTTTGAAAACAGAAAGTTTAGTTCTCTTTCAAGAATGGGTCCGCCTGAACTCGTGATTTTATGAGGCTAAAATTCATCGGTTAGCCCGGTCAAGCCTTCCTATTATTCGGGTCTAGGAATTCATAAAAATCGCTGTCCCCCTTCATCTCTAGTTAGGGACAAAGAATAGGGACAGCGCGATCGCCCGGTTAAATTGTTACCCTCGATCATAGCTAAAAATTAGGCAGTAACTGAGGCATGAGGACGGGCAAAAATCATCCGACCCGCAGCAGTTTGTAGGGAAGACGTGACCACAACCCGCAACTGATCGCCGATGTATTTACGGCCTTCTTCTACGACTACCATCGTGCCATCATCTAAATATCCAACCCCTTGGGCCTCTTCTTTCCCTTCTTTGAGAATTTTGAGCTCAAGGCTATCACCGGGTAGATAAACCGGACGAACGGCTTGGGTTAAGTCGTTGATATTCAGGACTAAGACCTTTTGGACCGTAGCGACTTTGGACAAGTTGTAATCATTGGTGAGCAAGGTTGCGTTAATTTCTTGGGCTAAACGCACCAATTTTGCATCCACGGTTTGCAGGTCTTCATAGTCCGCTGGATGGATGACAATGCGTTCGGCATAGCTTTCTTTGATCCGGTTAAGGACGTCGAGTCCGCGACGACCCCGCACCCGTTTTTGATCGTTGGAGGCATCCGCCACCATCTGTAATTCCTGCAATACGAACTGGGGGACGAGGATTTGCCCTTCTAAAAATCCGGTGGCGAGGAGAGTCTCCACCCGGCCATCGATGATGCAGCTGGTGTCCAAGATTTTTGTCGCGGCGGATTTCAAGGTCCCTTCAGCAACTAACATGGATTCGAGACTGCTGGGATTGATCAGGCGCAGGAAAGCGCGACCGTGGGTATCAGCCAGGGTCACTCCCAAAAAGGCAAACATGAAGCTGCCGAGGATGGCGGCGAGGGGTTTAATAAAGCCAAATTCCTTGGGGATCGGCAGTAAGAAAACTGGGGCAAGCATTAAGTTAGCAACCAGGAGTCCCATGACTAAGCCGATCGCCCGGGTAATCAGCATATCAATGGGCATTTGCCGGACTTGCCTTTCCATGCGTCGGTAGGTGGTTTGCACCGCTAGACCAACGGCACCCCCAATCAAGGCGGCAAAGCCGGTGGTGACCGATCGCAATCCATCCAGATTGGTGACCTGGGCGATCGCACTGGAGGGAAGCAGTTCTATGCTATAGAAACCGATCCCCGCCGCTGCTAGAATAAATGAAAGAATGATGACTGCATTAAGCATGATTGATAAACTCAAAAGAGTACGTTTCAATTTCAGGTTGTCTATGCAGGGGAGCCATTTTTAGGAACGTTTTCCCCGCATTTTTTTTAAGCCCGCTGAGAAAGTTGAATTTAGAAAGACCTCTTGATTATACTATTAAGTTTTCGGGTAGTTTGCGGTTTTGACTCTCTCCATCGTAAGTCAGCCAGTACAGGGGTATCGGGTTTAAGCCAGAATTTAAGGGATTGATGGTTACACAATCGACAATGAAGGAAATTCCCCGGTCCGCGTATCTGCACATTCCATTTTGTCGTCGGCGGTGCTTTTATTGCGATTTTCCGGTCTCGGTAGTGGGCGATCGCAAGCAGGGGGAGCACTCGGGCACGATTGTCGAATATGTAGACTGGCTGATTGCTGAAATTGAGAACACTCCAGTCTGGGGTCAGCCTTTGGAAACGGTGTTCTTTGGCGGGGGTACTCCGTCTCTATTATCGGTCTCCCAGTTGAGTCGGATTTTAGGGAGTCTCGATCGCCAGTTTGGAATTACGCCAGAGGCGGAAATTTCGATTGAGATGGATCCGGGGACATTTGATCGACCTCACCTGGCTGGATATTGCCATGCCGGAGTTAATCGGGTGAGTATGGGGGTACAGGCATTTCAAGATGAACTGTTGGCTGATTGTGGGCGATCGCACCGAACCGGAGACATTTTTAGGGCGGTTGAGGTGATTGGCGAGGTGGGAATCCCTAACTTTAGCCTCGATTTGATTTCGGGGTTGCCCCATCAAACTTTAGCCCAGTGGCAAGAGTCCCTCGATCAGGCTGTTGCCCTAAATCCGGCCCATATTTCTTGCTATGACTTAATCGTAGAAACAGGGACTGCCTTTGCCCGGACCTACAAACCGGGGGTTTCTCCCCTCCCTACGGACGAGATCAGCGCCGAAATGTATCGCATTGCCGTTCGCACCCTGACCCAGGCGGGGTATGAACATTATGAAGTTTCCAATTACGCCCGGGGGGGCTATCAGTGTCGGCACAATCGCGTTTATTGGGAAAATCGCCCCTGCTATGGACTGGGGATGGGGGCGGCTAGTTATGTAGGGGGGCAACGGTTCACTCGTCCACGCACTAGGCGGGAATATTATGCCTGGGTGCAAGAGTGGCAAGGGAACGGAGGGGCGATTTCTATCCCAGAAACCCCGGAAAATGAGGTGTTGTTAGAAACTTTGATGTTGGGGTTGCGTTTAGCGGATGGGATTGATCTAAATCGCTTCACCCAGGAGTTTGGAAGTGACTGCCTCCAACAGCTTTGGCAGTGTCTCCTCCCCTATTACCGGCAAGGGTGGGTAGAAATTCAGCCCCCTACGGAAGAATTGGAGTTTTCTAACACTCTGCCCCTATCCGGTTCTATCCGACTCTCGGATCCGGAAGGATTTTTATTTTCTAATACGGTTTTAGCCACGGTTTTTGAAGCCCTAGAAAAATAAAGGGCGTTTGGCAATTTAAAATTTCTACCTAAAGAGGTATTCCTAAAGAAATAGGTAGAAATCCACTGGTCAGGGGAATGACCCAAAAAAGGCCCGTAGATTCATAAATTAGAGCGGATTTTTGCAACTAGGGGCGGTTTAGGGATTGGCCCTGGTATCCTTCATGTTTTTTTTAAATATTAGGCCGTTAACTTTATTAAACTTTTACAAAAGGAATAATAGTTTAAGATTCATTAAGCCCCCGGTTATATCCCTAGAGAGAGAGACAATTAAAAAATTTCATGCAAATAATATACCTAGAAGGACAGGGCATATTACCGGAGAGGTTTTAACGTTTGACCCGGCCTGGACGTCGAGTTGAATGGGTACTTTAAATTCTCAAATTTTTGTGTTTCTATACCACTCGGGTTTGAATAATTCCCCAGCCCTGTTGCCACAAAAAAGTTCAGAGGAATTATAAAACGACGTAAATCGGTAGTCTATTGTCAATATAACACGCTTTTTCCTCAATCAAGTTAATCCCTTTCGCCGCTTAAACTGTTGATTTATAAAGACTGGAGAAGGGGTGGATGTGCCGACTTTAATTGAATGTTTTGATATTTATCCCCTAGGGGCTTATGAATCGGGTTCATCTAACAGTAGCCATTCCAACTTATAACGGCGAAAACCGCTTGGGTGACGTCCTCGATCGCCTGCGATCGCAAGTTGGAACCGAAGAGTTTTCCTGGGAAATTATTGTAGTTGATAACAATAGCAGCGATCGCACCGCCCAAGTGGTGAGTGATTATCAAGAAACCTGGCCTTCTGCTTATCCTTTACGCTATTGTTTTGCCCCGGAACAGGGGGCGGCGTTCGCCCGACAACGGGCGGTGGAGAAAGCTCAGGGCGAGTGGATTGGGTTTTTGGATGATGATAATTTGCCGGAACCGGACTGGGTGGTTGCTGCCTATCAATTTGGAAAAGACCATCCAGAAGTCGGGGCATTTGGTAGTCAAATTCATGGCTATTTTTATGAAAAGAAGCCCGAAGAAAAGCTACCTTCAAATTTTAAGAGAATAGCTTGTTTTTTAGCAATTATTGAACGGGGAAATACCCCGCGTCTCTATGACCCGAAGCACAAAATATTACCCCCGGGGGCTGGGTTAGTGGTGCGAAAAAAAGCCTGGGTAGAATCGGTTCCTGAACGGTTAGTTTTAAATCATACCGGGAAAGAAGCGGGATTAGCCAGTGAAGATTTAGAAGTTTTGCTGCATATTCAAAAAGCAGGATGGGACATTTGGTATAACCCCGCGATGGTGGTTTACCATAAAATCTCTAACAAGCGGTTAGAACCGGAATATTTAAAGCTGTTGGTCCGTTGTGTGGGATTGAGTCGTCATCGTTTGCGGATGATGACTTTAAATAGTTGGCAAAGACCCTTAGCCTTTCCCGCTTATTTAGCCAATGATTTGCGGCGCTTGGTACTGCATAGTATTCGACATGGAATGGCGATTCAAGATGATATCGCCGCTACTTGCGAACGAGAGTTTTTGACCAGTACCTTGATTAGTCCTTTGTTCCTGTTGACACAACAAGGGTTTAAGTCATTAGGAAAAGGCGGCGATCGCACTTTGGAACAGCCGGATCAATCTTCCCTAGAACAGTTGGCAGAAGCCTTTGAGGAACAACGGTTTCGCCTTCATTCTCAACGGGTGTATCCCCTGAGTGGCAATCCGGGCGATCGCCCTCATACGGAGATTCTCTTAAGATTGGAAGATAAAAATGGCAATCTTTTACTCCCGAAGGAGTTTATGCCAATGGCTGAACGGTATAATTTGATGAGGACTATCGACCGTTGGGCTATCCGAAAACTTTGTGCTCAAATTGCTGAATCGGGGGAGGATTTTCACTCGGAGATTTATGAAATTAATCTCTGCGAAGCGACCCTCTGCGACTGCTATTTTGTAGATTTCCTGGTTCAGGAATTAACTTTTTATAAAATTTCCCCAGAACTGTTGTGTTTTTGCATCCCAGAAACCGTTGCGATCGCTCAGTTCCAGCGTATCCAAGAACTAATTGAGCGCTTAAATTCTATTGGCTGTCAGTTTTCCCTAGACCAAGTAGGGGTGGCTCAATCTTCCTATAAGTACCTGCAAAAATTGCCAGTCAACTATCTAAAATTGGCGGGTAACTTAATTAAATCAATTTCCGACAATCCCCAGAGTTTTAACCAGGTAAAGAATCTCAATAAAATAGGTCAAGATTTAGGCATGAGAACGATTGCTGCTCATGTGGAAAATCAGGAAATTTTGGAACAGACTCAACGAATTGGATTCAATTACGTTCAGGGGTATGAGATTGAGCGACCCCAGCCCCTCTCCTTTAATTCCCCCCCTCTTTTCGATTTTGTTCCTAATTTCCGCCAACCGTTAGTTTCAATTCCCCCGGAAGAATCCCCGGCTAATTTATCGAGTTTAGCGGGAGTTTTATCGGAAACCGTTTTAAATATTCAGCCTGCTTCTCCCCCTACTGTTTGACTGAAATACTCCTTAAACCCAATGAATGCTATTGCCTTCACTATAGCCATCCCGACCTTTAATGGGGAACGCCGATTACCGCAACTCCTCGACTGCCTGCGATCGCAAATTTGCACGGAAGAATTTACCTGGGAAATTATTGTCATTGATAACAATAGTCAAGACAAAACTAGGGAAGTCATTCACCAATACCAAACCGATTGGCCCGAGGCTTATCCATTACGCTATTATTTTGAACCCCAACAAGGACTAGCTTTTGCTAGACAGCGGGCAATTGATGAAGCCAAAGGAACCTGGGTGGGATTTTTAGATGATGATAATTTACCCGCATCGGACTGGGTAACTGAAGCCTATAGCTTTGCTCAGTCCTATCCCCAAGCCGGTGCTTTTGGGGGACAAATTCATGGCAATTTTGAAGTTCCTCCCCCGGCAAACTTCCACCGCATCCAGTCGTTTTTGGCAATTCGGGAACGAGGGTCAAAACCCCACTTATATAAACCAGATAGCTTAAGTTTACCTCCCGGGGCGGGCCTAGTGGTTCGTAAACAAGCCTGGTGTGCAACCGTTCCCCGGCAGTTACAATTAATCGGCCGGGTTAATGGTTCTACTTTAGCTGGAGAAGATTTTGAAACCTTACTTTATCTGCATCAAGGGGGGTGGGAAATCTGGTACTGTCCCACCTTGCATAGCCATCATCAAATTCCCCAAGAAAGATTAGAACAGGCATCATTAATGTCCCTGATTCGAGGCTGTGGTTTGTGCATTTGTCACCTGCGCCTACTCAATGCCCGCCCTGGAGAGAAACCCCTGGCGATCGCCCGAATTTTCCTGGGGAGTTTCCGCCGAATTGTGCGTCATCTTCTCCAGTATCGCGGCTTAGTTAAAACTGACCTTGTAGCGGCGTGCGAATTGGAGTTCTTTTTAAGTAGTTTTCTCAGTCCTTTTTACTATTGGCAGAGTCAAAGTTGGCTTAAAAATAAACGAGTTTAAAGGAAATAAATCCAGGTTAAACCCTTATAACCCCGTCAGCTAGAAGGAGAAATAATTATGAAAAATTCAGTGATTGTCATCGGACTTGATGCAGCCGATCCAGTATTGTTAGACACCTGGATGGACCAAGGATATTTAAGCAATCTCAAACAGTTGAAAGAACGTGGGGCTTATGGTCGTCTGACTAACTTAGAGTATTACAAAGCTGAAACCCCGTGGACGACCTTTTTAACGGGATGCCTGCCCAATAAAACGGGATATTGGTCGCCTGTAAAATTTCACGAAGGCAGCTATAATATTTCTGAAATAGGCGCGTATGATTTTCAGGAATATCCGCCCTTTTATGCCTTGGGAGAAGAGTATCGCGTTTGTGTATTTGATGTACCTCAATCCCAATTGTGCAGTGGCGTGAATGGGAAGCAAGTTTTGGCTTGGGGGGCTCATTCCCCTCAAACTTCTAGTCTCTCACACCCGCCGGACTTGTTGGATCAGATCCATCGAGACTATGGGAAACATCCAGCCCTGCATCGAGATCATGGGGATTGGTGGGATACAGAGTATCTGTCTCGCCTGCAAAAAAGCCTGCATCAAGGTATCGATCGCCGGGTGGCGATCGCCCAAAATCTCCTCAAACAGGAACCGTGGAATCTATTTTTAACCGTATTTGGGGAGACTCATTCTGCTGGACATGACCTCTGGTATCTCAGTCAACCCAACCACCCCCTGTATAAAAATCAGGGCAATTCGGCAGCCGAAGACCCCCTGCGGGCAGTTTTTGAATCCGTCGATCGCGCTGTCGGAACCCTGTTAGCGGATGTACCGGAAGACACTTACATTGTCGTATTTTCAGCCCATGGCAGTGATCATAATACTACCGATGTACCCAGTATGATGTTCTTGCCTGAGTTTTTGTACCGATTCAGTTTTCCCGGGAAAGTGGCAGTAGCATCGGGGAAAGTGGGAACAACCCCACCGGCGATCGTTACCGAACCCAGACGGAAAACTTGGACAGGGGAAATTTGGGAACGCAAGTATAGCCCCAACCCCCTTAAACAATTCCTGCGACGACAACTCCCCAGTCAGTTCCACCGGCACCTCGATCGCCTATTTGGCACTGTTGGAGAAGCGCCGTTAGCGTCCCCAGAACAGTTGCGGCAGCAAGGCAACCCCTTATTTTGGCAACCTGCTACATGGTATAGTCCCTTGTGGCCGCAAATGAAAGCATTTGCCATCCCCAGCTACTCCGAAGGATATATCCGGATTAACCTAGAGGGTCGCGAACCCCAGGGAATTGTCTCACTAGAGGAGTATGACGGCTTATGCGAAGCATTAACTCAAAAACTCTATGCCTGGAGGAATGCGCGCACCGGAGGGCCGGTGGTTAAAAAAGTGATTCGCACCCCTGGCAACAGTCGCACTCGTCCAGAGGCGGATCTCGTGGTAGTTTGGCATGACATTCCCACCGATGTAGTCGATTGTGGTGAATTTGGGCGCATCGGTCCCGTCCCCTATCGACGCACTGGCAGTCATCGAAACCGTGGATTTATCAACATTACCGGGCCGGGAATTCAACCGGGAACTCAACTCCGGGAGGGTCATGGGGTTGATTTAGCGCCTACTATTTTACAGCTTATGAATGCCCCGATTCCTAACTCTTATGATGGCACTTCCTTAGTGGAAGACTTACGCCAAGAAACCGCGTCTTTAAGTACCTTACTGCCGACCTAAACCGGGTTTGGGGTTTCAGGTGCATCCGTTGGGGAAGAGTCCATTTTGGTTGCCTCACCTGACCCGGCGATCGCCTTTAAGACCCCGGTTTTGAGGATAGTGACTGCCAGGGGGCATCACCGTCTACACCGTTTGATAGAGAAAATTTTTTCGTCAGCTAAAAATACCCCTAAAGGATGAGACGCCCCGGTTCCGTTCTGCTGTACAAAATGAATAGAAAGAGGTAAAAAAGGCTTTCCCTCACAGGGACGAAAGCAGGTTAGATACCAGGCGACTGTCTGCTCCTGTACAACCCCAAATCCAGCTCACATTGCCCAGACCCATCACAGGAAGATATAACTAAAGATGACTACTCAAAATCCTACCGTTTACCTTCAAAACAAAAAAGCCTTAAAATTTGCCCTGGGTTGGCGGTTCTTTCATTTATTAGAAGAAATAGAGATGGCATTCCTGCAAGGAGTGCCTTCATCCCTGGGTTCAGGGTTGCGCAGCCTGGTTTATAAAACAATTTTTGGTAAACTCGGCAAAGGAGTCAGCATCAAAACTGGAGTAGAGTTTTTCTGTGCCTATCGGATGCAAATCGGTCATAAAGTCTCTATTTCCCGGGATGTGAGAATTCGCAGCCTTGGACCATTAGATAAAATTAAAATTGGGGAAGGGGTTTCCTTCGATCGCGGAGTTGATATCAAAGCCCACGGCAATCAAAACGGCATTGAAATCGGCGATCGCACCTATATCGGTCCCTATACCTGCCTCTCCGGGGGTAAACTTAAAATTGGCAAAGACTGTTTAATCGCCTCCCATTCGAGTATTTACTCTAATAATCATATTTTTTCAAACGTTGGTCAAAATATTAACCAACAAGGCAATAGTTATGAAGGGATCACCATTGAAGATAATTGCTGGTTAGGAACCGGGGTAAAAGTCATGGATGGCGTAACCATCGGCGAAGGCAGCATCATCGGCGCTGGGGCCATTGTTACTAAAAATATCCCCCCCTATTCCATTGCCGTTGGCGTGCCCGCAAAAGTCATTTCTTCCCGGAGAGAGTCAGCAGGAGTTTAAGGAAAGATGGAGGAGATGGGGTCGTTTTTTTATGCTGATAGCGATCTGCCTTACGATTAACGCCACTTCCGGTCCCCTCCCCTTGGCAAGGGGAGGGTTAGGGTGGGGTCCTCTTGGAGGCGATCGCCACATCAAGCAGTCTTTTTCCGGTCCCCTCCCCTTGGCAAGGGGCGGGTTAGGGTGGGGTCCTCTTGGAGGCGATCGCCACATCAAGCAGTCTTTAAGACTTAAGCGCCGGTATGGATGCTGGGGAAACCTCTTTCTTCGTGACGTGGCGGTAAGCGTAGCTATCCCGTAGGGAATCCCCATGTCAGAAGAACCCCCCACCCTAACCCTCCCCTTGCTAAGGGGAGGGGACTGGATGTGTACTTAAATGTGAGGCAAATCCCCCTGAATGTCAAACTCTACTGTTGTAGATCCTCCCCACCTCGATTGGCGGTCTCCCCCAGCCCCTCACCCCAGACCCAAGGCGATCGCAGTACAATATTTGTACCGGCATCCCTGCGAAAACATGATGATGAGTAATCTTCCAGATTTTGGTGAGTATGGCTATCAGGTTATCCGAGAATTGGGTCACAACCGCGCTGGGGGGCGTGTGACTTACCTGGCGACGCGCATCGGAACCGCAGCAGCTACTCCCGATATCCCTGCCGATCCGGCCAATTTTGTTGCCATTAAACAGTTTCAGTTTGCCAGTACCAGTAGTCAAGCTCAGTGGGCGGGTTACGATGCCTATCAGCGTGAAATTCAAGTCTTACAAGGGCTAAATCATCCGGGTATCCCCCGCTATTTAGATTCCTTTGAGAGTCCTCGGGGATTCTGTATGGTGCAGGAGTACAAACCGGCTGAATCCCTGGCTCAACAGCACATCTGGCACCCCCTCCAAGTGAAAGAAATTGCTGTGGCGCTGTTATCGATTTTAGCTTACCTTCAAAACCGCCTCCCCGTGGTGATTCATCGGGATATTAAACCAGAAAATATTCTGGTAGATGAACTGATGAATGTGTACTTAGTAGACTTTGGATTTGCTCATTTGGGCGAGGGAGAAGTTGCCGTGAGTAGTATTGTCAAAGGGACTCTGGGGTTTATGCCACCGGAGCAATTATTTAATCGGGAACTGACCCCGGCATCGGATTTATATGGGGTGGGTGCTACTTTAATTTGTTTACTGACGGGGACAAAATCGATGGAAATTGGGGAATTAATCGACCCCAGCTATCGGATTCACTTTCAAAAACGGGTTCCTAAAATTAGCCTCACTTGGATTAAATGGCTGGAAAAAATGGTGGAACCCAAGCCAAAAGACCGTTATGCAAATGCAGAAATGGCTCTACAAGCCCTGAATCCCCTTGAAATTAGTCGCACGCCCCAAGTGATTTCTAGTCATCAATTAGTGCAGTTTCGGGCGACGAAACTCGGGGAACAAATCACCCAAACTATCTCGATTAAAAATCCCGTTCCGGGAACGATGTTGTCAGGACGATGGCGGGTGGCGGGTCATCGGAGTGATGTTCCTCCCCAGACTCTTGCCGATCGCCCCGCAGCTAAACCCAATCATCCTTGGATTGCGATCGCCCCAACCCGGTTTAAAGGCAATCAAATCGAATGCAATATTACCGTTGATACAAGCCAGTTAAAAGCCGCCGAAATTTACGATCGCGAATTATTATTACAAGCAAATTCAGACCAAAAATTATATCGAGTCGCTCTTAAAGTTAAAACCGCGCCGGAACCTGTAGAAGAGATAAAATTACCCTATCGTTGGCTAGGAATTTTGTTAGGTTTAGCCTTGAATACCGTCTGGACTCACCCTGTGAATTTAGTGGGAAATTGGATCGGATGGTTCAGTGATTCAGGGTGGGGAATGGTGGCTTTTCTGTTCCTGTTTCCCTGGACTGTGCTTTCGACCATTCGGGCGATCGCCCAGAATCCGGGCCCGGCTGCCACAGGTGCGATCGCCGGGAGTATCAGTAGTGCGGTGATTGCGGCTTTAAGTGCAGTCGCCTTTGGGATTGGTTCCCTGCCTTGGACTCAAGCAGCAGCGGAAGCGGCAGTCGCCTCTTCCCTTTTAGGTGCGTTAATCGGTGCTTATGCCGGTATAGGAACGGAGGAATTAATCAGCCGATTCCGGGCGATGGGAACGGCTAGAGATGTATCCAAAACCCTTGCCGGGGCAGTCGCCGGGGGAATCTGTGGTGCATGGCCGATTGTGGATGCCACCCGCTCCCTGGCTAATGGTTGGGCTTGGCTAGGATGGATGATGTTAAGTAGTTTAACAGGTATCGTGGCCGGTGCCGTCTTCGATGAAGTAGAAAATGCCAAAATCTTCCCATCTAACCCTAAAATTAACCTCAAAATCAGCAACATTCCGACCTCTTTCTCCTGGGGAATTTCTCTGCTGACTGTGGGATTAGGAATGAGCTTGGGTTTAGCTTTAAATGGGAGAATTTTCTCTAATTATGTCGTGATTTTTCTCATTGGAGGAACCCTGATTACATTAGGGAAAATGATTTATCCTTGTTGGAGGCGATCGCGCCAAGTCCGGGAGTATCATGAATCGAAAGCCAAACGGATTCAACCGTAGAGATTTGAGGGAAATTTCTAAATTATCACCCAAATCTGGATTATCAACTCGGTTTTTCAACCCCACCCCTGGCCTCCGAAACCGGGTTTCTGCCATAATCTCTACATCCTCCCCGAAATCTGGATTACAAATCCGGTTTCTTGCCCCTCAAACCACTTATAATTAAATGATAGTGGTTACGGTAAACGGGTTATGACTGTCATTATCTCCGATGAAATCCTGCAAGCCTCTGAGCTTACCCCAAGCGAGTTTCGCCAAGAAGTGGCATTATACCTGTTTCAAACCGGGCGTTTGACCTTGGGCTATGCCAGCAAATTGGCAGAGATGCCCGTCAATGCTTTTCGCCAAATTCTGAAACAGCGAGATATCCCGCTTTACTCCTACGATGTGGAAGATTTTGCATTGGATCTGAAGAATTTAAGGGAGTTGGGACGGTTGTGATTGTGATTAGTGATACCTCAGCCATTACCAACTTGGCGGCAATTCACTACCTAAAACTTCTGCCTCAACTCTACAATCAAATCACGATTCCTGAAGCAGTATATCGTGAACTTGTTGAGATTGAACCTCCCGTCCCAGGAACTCGTGAAGTCCAAAGGGCCGCCTGGGTGCAAGTTACAGCAGTCGTTAACCGTGCTAGGGTTGAACAGCTTCAAGATGAGGTGAGGTTGGACGCTGGAGAAGCGGAGGCGATTCGCTGACGCGATAGCTTCGCTTCACGCACTTGCCCTAGAGCTTAAAGCAGATTTGCTCTTGATTGATGAGCGTCGGGGTCGAGCGACGGCTGACCGTTTAGGAATAAAAATTACGGGATTGTTAGGGATTTTAGTTGAAGCCAAGCAGAAAAATTTAATTCCTGCGGTTAAGCCTGTTATGGATGCTCTGATTGATACGTCAGAGTTTAGAGTATCTTCAGCTTTATATAACCAGATTTTGAGTATGGTCAATGAAACTTAGGCAAGGGTTTCTCGGCGCTGAGTTAGGGCTGACAGTGGGATTAGGAATCAGCCTGGGTTTAGGTTTCAATGGGGCAATTTTATCTCATTATTGGATGAATTTATTAATAGTAGCCACTGTGATTCCATTAGGTAAAATGATTTATCCTCATGGGGTGCGATCGCGCCAAGTCCGGGAGTATCATGAGTCAAAAGCCAAACGGATTCAACCGTAATATTTCAGTCCGAATCAACCAAAGAGATTGCCCAGAGCCGATGAAGCGGGCGTTAACCCTAGGTTAAAGCCAATCTAGCCCATTTCAAGTAAGGGCTTCCGGTAGCCATAGATCGGCTCGACAGGAAGCCCCTGAACTTTTCCAGCTTCTGCCATCTTATCCCCTCCCGTAACTATTAAAAAACTTAAAAAACATTGACAAAACTGGCTAATAAATGTAAGATATATTAAATTTTATGGGAGCAGTAAATTAGCTGTCCCCATTACCTAGAGGAATCCAACTTTATGACACCACCTAAAAAGTCAGCTGAAAAGTCATCTCCACAGTCGTCAAAATTGTTTGATATGTTGTCCGATCTGGCTAAAAATCCTGGACAAGCCCAGAGATTTAATGCAAACCCTAGCCAAGTTCTTGATGAATACGAAATTGACGAAGAGTTGAAAACTTTGCTGACGACGGAAGAAGGAAACTGGAACAACTTTACAGAAGCAGTGAAGAAAGAAGCAGAACAATACGGTTTAAAAGCTCCGTAGGGTTTTTATAAGTTCCTAGCTATGCTTAGTCTAATGCTCAATCGGTAGGTCAACCTAATTTTACTGGAGTCCAGGGTATAAACCCTCTCATGTAAAATTGTGGGGTCATCAATGGGGGGACGAGACAATCACTAAGTTTTTAAACTTAAAAAGTTTTCTCCTTTGCACTTCCCCAAATCATATTTCAATTACCCCTAAATTTAATTAGCATGAACTCCTGCATTTAATTAGGTTTACCTACTGAGCAGAAATTTTTTATAACCTAATTTTACCATGCTAACCACTTCAGACCCAGCAGTCATACAGACAAGCAACAGATTAGAAAAACAGCCCGAAGTTGTTTTCGTTTGTATGCCGTTTGGCCCTCTGCTGCCTTCCATTGGTGTTGGCTTGCTGAAAGCCTCACTTAAACCACTTGATATCTCGGCAAAAGCCTGCTATTTTACTCTACGGTTTGCCCAAAAAATTGGGATTTCTCTCTATAATGAAACCACGAGTGGTGAGGTTTCTGTCTGTGATTTGGTCGGCGAATGGTTATTTTCAGCGGCGCTATTTGATCGCGATCCCACGGATGTAGAAAACTTTGTGGAAGACGTATTGCGCGGACGCGAACCCGTACATCAAGGGGCTTATCCGAATCTTAAACCCGTTTCAGAAACCTTTATTCAAAATATCCTGCACATCCGCAGTTTAGTTGATTCGTTTTTAGACCAGTGTTTAGCAGAAGTTCTCAGCTATCAACCCCGGATCGTTTGCTTTACTAGCACCTTTCACCAGCACGTTGCCGCCCTTGCCTTAGCCAAGAGAATTAAAGCAGTTTCTCCAGACATTTTTATCGAATTTGGCGGGGCCAACTGTCAAGGCATCATGGGAATTGAAACCCTACGGCAATTTCCCTTTGTGAATGCAGTGATATCCGGAGAAGGCGATAGCATTTTTCCTGAATTAATTCGCCGGGTTTTAGAGCAACAGTCGATTGCGGATATCCCGGGAGTTTATACCCGCGATACGATCCAGTTAGCTGGCACCCTTCAGGACTTAAACGCACCTGTTCTCCATGATATCAACGCCCTACCCTTACCGGATTATGACGATTATTTTGCCGAATGGGAAGCAGTCCGGCCTCACCTCACGGAAAACTATCAACCTCGGTTACTCTTAGAAACCTCTCGGGGTTGCTGGTGGGGAGAAAAAAATCACTGCACCTTTTGCGGACTGAATGGCACAGAAATGACCTACCGCAGTAAATCGGCTGAACGCGCCATCTCAGAAATTACTGATCTGATTGAACGCTATCCCGGTTACCCGATTTCTGTAGTTGATAATATTCTGGATATGAAATACTTTAAAAGTATGATTCCAGAATTGGCGAAACGGCAGTTAGATTTAGAACTATTTTATGAAGTGAAGTCTAATCTTCAAAAAGAGCAAATTCGCCAGTTACGAGAGGCGGGGATTACCATGATTCAGCCGGGAATTGAAAGTTTTAGTAGTCACACCCTGGAACTGATGCGAAAAGGGGTGAAGGGGTTGCAAAATATTCAACTGCTGAAATGGTGCAAAGAACTGGGAGTCACGCCGTTTTGGAATCTCATCTGGGGTTTTCCTGGGGAAAGAATCGAAGACTACAGCCGCATGACCGAACTGATTCCCTTTCTGACCCATCTGCGACCCCCCAAATGGGCGGGTGCTATTCGGATCGACCGCTTTAGTCCTCACTTCGATCGCCCCACAGAATTTGGATTTGAGGGCGTCATTCCTTTTCCCGCCTATCATCATGTCTATCCTTTGCCCCCAGAATCCGTAGCAAACCTGGCCTATTTCTTTACATTTACCTATCAGCAACCGCAACCTGTAGAGGAATACACCCAATTAGTTCGAGAACAGGTTACTATCTGGGAAGAGGCTTATCAAACTAGCGTGTTGTTTTCCGTGAATCGGGAAGCAGACTTGCAGATCTGGGATTTGCGACCGGCTGCCCGTCAGCTTTTAATCACCCTAACGGATCCGCTCAAAGCCCTGTACCTAGCTTGCGATCGCATTCGTAGCCTCAATTTCCTACAACATTTGGCCGAGGAACAACTGAATCGTCCGGTATCCAGTGCGGAAGTGGAGGAAATGCTGCAACCGCTTCTCGTTCGCGGGTTAATGGTGGAAGAAGATCATGCCTATTTGAGTTTAGCCGTGCCCGTGGGAGAATATTCCCCAGGAAAATCTACCCTCAAGCGGCTGTTTTCCCTCGTTGCCGAGCGATCGCATCAGGTCTCAAAATTAAACGATTGGTGCGAAGTGATCGATGACTCAGGGGTGCAATAAATTCTAATCTTTTGTTGGTGAAGTACATTAAGGATTCCCCTAAATCCCCCTTAAAAAGGGGGACTTTCCAGGTTCCCCCCTTTTTAAGGGGGGCTAGATATAGACGTACCTCATGAATGTGAAAATTGCTATAGATCTAAATCCAGGCAACAGGCCAGTACCTAGGCTGACCCTAAACAAGGAATATCAATTCATGAAAAAGATTATCAAAGTTTTACGATGGCTATCTGTATTTTGGTTGATAATCTTGATAAATTTAATCGGGCAAAATTCGGCTTTTGCTCTCAGCCCTAACCTGGAATTTGAGCAATTAACGATTGAACAGGGACTTTCAGCTAGTACGGTCTTTTCTACCATCCAAGACCAAGAAGGATTTATGTGGTTTGCTACACCGGACGGTCTTAATAAATACGATGGGTATGACTTTACAATTTATAAAAATGACCCTGGAAATAGTGAATCAATTTCTGACAATTTTGTTACAATACTTTATAAAAATGAGGGGGGGGGAATATGGGTTGGAACCAATGATGGAGGATTGAACTATTTTAATAAACTGACAGATAAATTTACCCACTATAAAAACGATCCGAGTAATCCTCAAAGTCTCAGTAATAATCATATTTTGTCCATTTATGAAGATAAAAACCAAGTCCTGTGGGTGGGAACAGAAGATGGATTCAACCAATTTAACCCCCAAACTGGAGACTTTATCCGTTATAAAAATGATCCTAATAATCTGGATAGCTTAATTCAAAATAGTGTCACGGCTATTTATGAAAATCAATGGGGAGAGCTTTGGTTAGGAACGAAAGGAGGATTGGAAAAATTTGACCGCAATACTCAGAAGTTTATCCATTACCAACATCATCCCGATGACCCCAAAAGTTTGAGTGATAATTCCATTAGTTCAATTATAGAAGATAGGGAAGGGAACCTCTGGATTAGCACCTTGGGGGGTGGCGTTAATAAATTTAACCGCGACCCAGAAGAATTTACCCGCTACATGAATGACCCCAACAATCCCCACAGTATCAGCAGCAATACCGTGAGCCAAATCTATCAAGATGAAACGGGTCTAATCTGGATGGGTACAGGGAGTTGGCTGGGAAGTTCGGGCGGCAGCGGACTCAATCTCTTTAATCCAAAAACTGAGGAATTTACAACCTACAACCCCAACCCGGGCAATCCCCACAGCTTGAGTGATAGTGCTGTGTTTTCTATGTATGAAGATCGGTCCGGCATCTTGTGGTTTGGAACATTTATAGGCGGAATTAACAAATACGATCGCCATCGCATTAAATTTGACCGCTACACCTACGAACCCGGTAATCCTCACGGCATGGCGGAAGATCCTGCAATTATGTCCATTTATGAAGATAAAAACGGCACAATTTGGCTCGGGACATTTGGGGGATTTTTGGAAAAATTCGATCGCGAAACGGCAGAATTTACAACCTATCAGAATAACCCCAACGACCCCGATAGTTTAAGTGCAGGGGGAGTCTGGTCCATTTATGAGGACCGCTACGGCACCCTTTGGATTGGCACGTTTGGCGGTGGACTGGATACATTAGACCGCAAAACTAACAAGTTTATCCACTATACTCATGACCCCAATAATCCCGCCAGTTTGAGCGATAACTCGGTGGTGTCCATGTTTGAAGATCAACAAGGAACGTTCTGGATCGGTACATTTGGAGGAGGCTTAAATCAACTGAATCGCGAAACAGGCACGTTTACCGCCTACCAAACCGACCCAAATAATCCTAACAGCTTGAGCGATAATAGTATTTGGCAAATTTATGAAGATACCCGGGGTAAACTGTGGGTTGCCACCCACCAAGGAGGCTTAAATCAACTCGATCGCCAAACCGGAAACTTTACGCGCTATCAAAAAAGCGATACACTCAATAGCTTAAGCAATAATAGCGTCTTGTCCATCTACGAAGATGCAACCGGAATCCTCTGGTTAGGGACATTTGGCGGGGGTTTGAATAAATTTGACCCCCTAACCCAAACCTTTACAGCCTATAACGAAACAGACGGATTGCCGAATGATGTCGTTTACGGGATTCTGCCCGATGATCAAGGGAACCTGTGGTTAAGTACCAACAAGGGATTATCTAAATTTAATCCATCCCAGGAAACCTTCAAAAACTATGATACCAGCGACGGTCTGCTCAGTAATGAGTTTAATGCAGGAGCTTATTACAAAAGCAAAACCGGACAAATGCTCTTTGGCAACGTCAAGGGGTTTAATGTCTTTTTCCCCGAAGAGGTCAAAAATAACCCTTACATTCCCCCCATTGTCCTCACGGAGTTTAAAAAGCTCAATGAAACCACCCAACTTGATCAAGCCATTTCTCAAATCAAAGCCCTGAATCTGTCTTATCAAGATTATGTCTTTTCCTTCGAGTTTGCAGCCTTAAATTACACGGCAACGGAAAAAAACCAATACGCCTATAAACTGGAAGGATTTGATAAAGACTGGATTAACGCCGGGACCCGACGCTATGCCACCTACACCAACCTTGATGGCGGCCACTATAGATTCCATGTCAAAGGCTCTAACAATGATGGAGTCTGGAACGAAACCGGCACCTCGATTCAGCTTGAAATTGCCCCGCCACCCTGGAAAACCTGGTGGGCCTATACTCTGTATGTCTTCGCTTTAATTGGCGTAGTCTTGACTTATGTCCAGTGGCGGACGATCGCCCAACGGCAAGAATTAGAACAGCAACGCCAAGAATTAGAACGGGAACGAGTTGTTTCTGAAAAATTGCGCCGCCTCGATAAGCTCAAAGATGACTTTCTGGCGAATACCTCCCACGAAATGCGGACGCCTCTCAATGGGATTATTGGCCTAGCGGACTCCATGCTGGATGGCGTCGCCGGTTCCCTCTCCGAAAAGCAACAGAGAAACCTATCCATGATTGTCCAAAGTGGCCTCCGCTTGAATGCTTTAATTAATGATATTCTCGATTTATCCAAGATGAAGCAATCGAGTTTAGAACTGCAACTTAAGCCCGTGGGGATGCGAGAAATTAGTGATGTAGTGCTAACTTTGTGCGAACCCATCATCGGCAAAAAGTCATTGCAACTTCTCAATAAAATCAATCCCGAACTCCCCCCAGTCGATGCCGATGAAAATCGCTTACAGCAGATTTTATACAACTTAGTCGGGAATGCGATTAAGTTTACCGAAAGCGGCATGGTGGAAGTCTCGGCGGAGGTGTTGTCCCCGGCGCAGTCGCCGGAGGACCCGGAGGCCCCCTCATTCCTGGCAATTACGATCGCCGATACCGGCATTGGCATCCCCGAAGACAAGCGCGATCGCATTTTTGAAGCCTTCGAGCAAGGGGATGGCTCCACGGCCCGTATTTATGGCGGTACAGGGTTAGGATTGTCCGTCACAAAACAGTTAGTGGAGTTACATGGTGGCACAATCACCGTGGAATCTATTGATGGGGAAGGGTCGCGGTTTACCTTTACGCTGCCGATATCAACTACCACAGAACCCTTAGAACTAGAAAACCGCGATCGCTCATCGTTCCTCCCCCGCTTACAGGCGATCGCCATAGCCGTAGATAACAGTGATAGCGAGGCGACTGATGTCTCCGTCGAACCGGACAACAACGGTCATTTTCGGTTATTAGTTGTAGACGATGAACCCATCAACCGGCAAGTGTTGGTCAACTACCTCTCCGGCGCTCATTATACAGTCACCCAAGCCACCAACGGACCCGAGGCGATCGCCTTACTGGAGAACAACTTTAAACCTGACATTATCCTCCTCGATGTGATGATGCCTCGGATGACAGGATACGAAGTCTGCCGCATCCTCCGTCAGCAGTATGGAATAGACGAACTCCCCATCATCATGCTCACCGCCAAAAATCAAGTCTCCGATTTAGTCGCCGGATTACAAGCAGGTTCTAACGATTATTTGACCAAACCCATTGCCAAAGATGAACTCCTCGCCCGAATTAAAACCCATCTCAATGTAGTCCGCTTAAAAGCCGAAAATATGCGGCTTGTAACCGAATTAGATATCGCCCGTCGCCTGCAAGTGATGATGTTACCCAAAGCGGAAGAACTGTGCCAACTTCCCGAATTAGATATCGCCGGATTCATGGAACCTGCCGAGGAAGTCGGCGGCGACTATTACGATATCCTCACCCAAGGGGATGGCTTAAAAATTGGCATTGGTGACGTCACCGGACATGGGTTAGAAAGCGGCGTCTTGATGCTCATGGCCCAAACCGCTGTGCGAACCTTATTAGAGAGCAAAATCACCGAACCCCAGGAATTTTTAGACGCCCTCAACCGCACGATTTATCACAATATTGAGCGGATGAATGTTGAAAAAAGCATGACCTTATCCTTAGCTGATTACAGTAAGGGAACCCTGCGATTAACGGGACAACATGAGGAAACAATTATAGTCCGGGCTACAGGCGAAGTGGAACGATTGGATACCATAGATTTAGGATTTCCCATCGGTTTAGTGGAAGAAATTGCCGAATTTGTCTCTTCCATTGAGGTCACCTTAAATCCCGGAGATGTGGTAGTCTTCTACACCGATGGCATTACCGAAGCCATGAATACCGATAACCAATTATATGGATTGGAGCGCTTAATTGAGGTCATTTTACAGAATCGAGACCAGAGTGCCGAAGAAATCAAAGAACAGGCGATTTCCGATTTAAAGCAATATATCGGCAAACAAAAGATATTTGACGATATCACTTTAGTCGTCCTCAAACAACAGTAGCCCTACCCCCAGACTCAGAAACCGGGTTTCTATCACAACCTGTGCATCCTCACCTAAATCTGGATAAGAAACCCGGTTTCTCGACCCTCGAAATTTATTCCAAGTCCTCCTCTATCATCCCAGCATCTTTAAGAAGCACTCTTAATGTTCCAGTCGGTAAATCACGATTGCCATGAACTGGAATCGAGAGAATAACTGTAACCCCTTCTTTTGCATAGATTATGATGGCTACCCGTGATTCTTTTTAACTGCCAACCCTGTCGTTCCACAATTTTGCAGAGTGCTTTACCGGAAATCGATTTCATAGAGATAACTCGATTAACTGTTTTTCCGGGGTCAGTTCCTGGGTTTCGCTGGCAACTTCTAGCCAACCTTGAACCGCATCGGCAAGCATTTCTAATAACTCTTCATAACTTTCAGCCCAGGTGTGACAACCAGGAAGGGCTGGAACTGAGGCACACCAAATATCATCTTCATGCCAAATAATTGCTTTAATTTTCATAGTTTGTCTATAATAGCTATCTAATCACGAGTTTAGCCTATCCGTTAGCACATAAACCCTCAGAAACCGGGTGTCTAGCAGAATCTCTGCCTCCTCACGGAAATCTAGCGCAGAAACCTGGTTTCTTGGCCCCGCCCTCGGATAGAGCGCCGACCCCAATCCTACTCCCAAACTTATGCGATCGGAATCACCAAAAGCATCAAACCACCTCAAGTGTTTTCGGTTCAGGAATCACATCACCTTCGGCGTGCCAAGCCTCTAAATACATTTCAATCACTTCTTCACCATTGCGGATAGCTTCTTCACGAGTTTTTCCGTGAGTACAAGGCATCACGACCCGATCAGAAAACTCGGGAATTGTGACTAAGAAAAGCTGATCTTCATCAGACCATTGAACAATCATGCTGTATCGATTCATGAATCCTCCTCCTCTCTCAATCCTTCTAGTTCAGTCAGTAGTTTTTCCAGTTGTTTTTCTAGGTAAAGTGGCACATCATCTCCATTCTGACCTGGAATTGTCAGTGTTTTTCCAATCAGAGGATGTCGCCAACCCTCATGGCTACCCTTGCCGCGCTTAGGCAAGTAAACAAACCCGTACTGTGCAATTTGGGCTTTCAACTCTCGAATCTTCCTGGGCATGAATATTATTTGCTCATTCAACTCTAGTTTATCATTTTCTCTATTTTCATAAAGATAACTCAATTAACTGTTTTTCTAGGTTGACTTCTTGTTGTTCACTCGCCACTTCCAGCCAAAGAAAGAACCGCTTCTGCAAGCATTTCTAACAACTCTTCATAAGTCGATGCCCAGGTGTGACAACCGGGAAGGGCGGGGACTGAACCACACCAGACATCATCTTCTTGCCAAATCATTGCTTTAATTTTCATAGTTTATCTCTAATGGCTATCTAATCAGGATTTTAGCCCATCTGTTAACGTCTCACCCAGCAACCTGCTGCTGTAGAAACCCAGTTTCTCGCCCCCAGACCACTATAGCGAGCCTAAATGAATTTGACATAAAGATAACAAGCAAGATGCAAAGCCAGAAGCCCAGGCTTCGCTTACCGCACTCCAAGCCTTTCAGTCTTGGATTCATTGTTAAACTGATTTAAGATTGCTATATAATTAGAGGGAGGATAAAACAAACCCAAAGCTAACATTAAATGACTACCAAAATAAGCGATCGCCAAATTTATGATCGCCTAGGAATTACCCCTGAACAACTAGCTGAGTTTTGTCAAGATTGGCAAATTGTCGAACTTGCCTTATTTGGCTCCATTCTCCGAGATGACTTTAACCCCAAGAGTGACGTAGATATTTTAGTCACGTTTCAGCCCAATCACTCTTGGGGTTTAGAGTTTATTCAAATGCGAGAACAACTCTCTACTCTTTTTAATCGTCCTATCGATTTAATGACCCAAAACAGTATTGTCAATAGTCATAACGTTCTCCGTCGCCAGAGCATATTAAATTCAGTCGAGGTTATCTATGGAAAAGGATAAACAAGCCTTAATAGATATTCTCAAGGCGACCCGGCAAATTATTAGTTATAGTGAAGATATCAAAAAACAAGACTTGCAACAAGATGATGAAAAACAGGCGGCTATTTTATATAGAATGATTATCGTTGGGGAGGCAACTAAACGATTGTCCGCTGAATTTCGTCAACAATACCCAATGATTCCTTGGCGGGAAATGGCTGGTCTACGAGATGTGGTCATTCACGATTATGACGAGCTAGATTTTGACATCCTTTGGAATGTCATTCAGGTTAATTTGCCTGAAATATTACCTCAATTACAATTAATTTTTAACTCATTGAACGACTAATTCAGAAACCCGGTTTCTACCAGAACCTTTGCATCTTCACTCCAATCGGGTCAAGAAACCCGATTTCTTGCCCCCACCAACGGACTCAGAAACTGGGTTTTTATGACAACCGGAGATTAGGTCCTGTTGCGGCTTTGACTGGGAGAAGGCTTTACCGAATCGCCCCGATGGATTTACAATTGTAGTGCCACAAAAACAGTGGAAGCATCGGTGATTCCGATTTCTGGGAGTGCCCGGGATAATTCCGGCAGTGAATCTATAAATGGGCTGTCTCTCCCCGTCATCAACCCTGCAATCCCATCATTCTCTAGGAGGAGTGTCAATGTCTACAAAGATAACGGAAATTCTCGGCCCGGATGGTGAAACAATCTATATTCAATATGACGATGAAGATATAGACGAACTGCGAGCGGTTGGGAATATTGATGATATTAAGGAAAGAACGGAGAAGTTAAAAAGGCTGATGGTGAGTACGGTTCGGGGTTATTCTCAGATTGTACTGGATGCAGTTAAACAAAGCATGAGTCAACCAGCACCGAGTAAAGTTACTTTGGAATTTGGGTTGCAGGCGGGGGGAGAAACGGGAATCCCCTTTGTGACGAAGGGATCGGCACAGGCTAATGTGAAAGTTACGATTGAGTGGGAACTTAACACGACCAAAACACCGTAAATCTGACTGGGAGGGATGGGGATGAACGAGTTAGGAATTGATGAGATTCGCGCATCAATGGTGAAAATCTTCGATGGGGAACAACAGAGAATTGTGGGGTCCGGATTTATGATCCGGGGTGATGGCTATTTCATCACCTGTCACCATGTTATGTATCTTTTAAACACTATAGAAGTCGAATATCAGGGAACGAGATATTCGGCGCAGTGGTCTGGGGAATTGTCGAATCCGGAGGTAGATATTGCGATTCTCAAAATTGAGGTGGAAAATGCCCAAGCGGTGACGCTCATCAATCCGGCTAAGTTATCAACATCGGTGACGGTTTATGGATTTCCGCAATCGAAACAGGAAAAGTTTCGGGAGGGGTTTGATGTTTCCGCCTCGGATATCAAGCAGAGTGCGCCGTTGAATACAGTCTCTACCTATCCCACTCGCAGGCCGGATTATAACAATCCTTGGAATGTTCTCCCGCAACCGGAATCAAGTTTTTTATCCCATCGACTGAATGCCAAGGTAGACCCGGGAACCAGTGGGGGTCCGGTTTTTTCTGAGGAATTGGGCGGCGTGGTGGGGGTGATTCAGTGCAGTAAAAGCGATGAGAGTTATGTGATTCGCTGGGATAATCTGACGGCCCAATTAGAGGCCCTGGGGTTAGAACCGCGTCAGAATGCTATTTGTCGGTTTCTGGAGGCGATCGCAACTCAATTCCAGTCTCTGGGGGTGTTTCACACTCAGCAACCGATTGTTTTAAAGGACCAATATATCCCGATTGAGGTCACCCTGGAACGACGATATCGCCATCAGGTGGAAACGACTTGGGGATATGCGGAATCTGAGGTGGAACAGAAACGCGCCTATGCTCTCAAAGGCATTGAGGCAGAATCTCAAGGGCGTGAAAAAGAAGAATTGAGACAAGTGCAAGTGCCTTGGGAAGAAGCGAAAACGGAACATCAGCGGATGATAGTTTTGGCCGATCCGGGGATGGGAAAATCGACTTTGTTGCAAATGGAAGCGTTCTCGCAAGCTCGACAGGAACAGCAGAAACTTCGCGAAACCCAGGCGATTGATCGGGTAGTGTTTCCCCTATTTGTACGCCTGTCGGAATTGCAGAACATTGATAAAGAAATCATTGAGGCGATTCCCCAGTTAATTCAGCGAGACTATCCCAAACACTGGCGAGAGATTGAACCCTTTTTGCGGAAAAAGTTGGAGTTGGGTCAGTGTTTGTTGCTGTTAGATGCCTTGGATGAAGTGCCAAAGGAGGCTCGAAATTGCTTGCGGGATAAGTTAAACCGCTTTACTCAATTCTATCCCTGTCCCCTGATTGTCACCTCCCGGATTGTCGGATATGGTGGGGGGTTTGTGGCGGATGCCAAAGAGGTGGAAATTGTCCCGTTTAATCCAAAGCAATTGCAACAGTATATTAAAACCTGGTTTGTCAATGCAGCGGGATATATTCAGGATGAAACAGTTTCCGCCAGCCGTTTGATTGAAGAGTTGCAACGCAGACCTCAAATTCAGGGGTTAGCCCAAAATCCGCTGTTGTTGTCGTTGATTTGCAGTCTCTATCAAGACAAAAAACTAACTCTCCCGACGCGGCGCGTTCAATTGTATGAAAAAGCCGTGGAATGTATGCTCAAGGAATGGGGTCACCACAACCGAAAGTCACAATCGGAGGGAAAATTTCTGGCAAAAATTCGGTGTTTAGAAACCGTAGCCTATGAGTTTAGCTGCCAAGGGCAAGAGATTTTTACTGACGATGAACTGTATGAGGCGATCGAGCAAGGGAAGAACGCTGTCAGCGATCTCCAAAATTATCCGACTTGGGAATTAATGGCGGAACTGACTGAGGAAGATGGCATCATCCAAAAGCTAACCCTTGACAGCAAAAACTATCTGTTTCTACATCGGACGTTTCAGGAGTATTTCACCGCTGCCTATTTAAAGCGAATCATGGGACGAGATCCACAGCGGGGAATGGATTTAGTTAGAGCGCATTTCTGGGAATATGACTGGCATGAAACCTTAACCTTGCTGGCGGGATTGCTCAAAAATCCGATTCCACTTTTGGAAAGGATAACCCAGGAAAAGGATGATATTTTGGGGAGTCTGCTGCTGTTAGCGGGTCGATGTTTGGCGGAATGCCAGAACCTTTCTCATCCAGTGAGTGAAGCAATCTGCGATCGGCTTTATGAATTGTGGCATCGTTACCCCACTCTCAGCTTTATCTCTTCAACCGTGGTTACACTGGGCCAAAATAATTCGCATATGTTCCAAAAGTTGCAAAATGCCTGTATTTCCGACTCCGACTCAGATGTCAGAAGGCAGGCGTTAGAGGTGTTGGAGAAGATTGGTACCCCAGAAACAGTAACAGCGTTAATCGACGCCCTCTGCGCCTCCGACTCTGAGATCAGAAGGTATGCAGCAATCGCGCTGGAAAAGAGTAGCACCCCAGAAACAGTAACAGCGTTAATCGACGCCCTCTGCGACTCCAACTCGGATGTCAGAAACAACGCGGCAATCACGCTTGAGAACATTGGCACCCGAGAAGTAGTAACAGCGTTAATCGATGTCCTCTCCAACTCCAACTCGGATGTCAAAATCTATGCAGCATTGGTACTGGGGAACATTGGCACCCGAGAAGTAGTAACAGCCTTAATCGATGTGCTCTCCAACTCCGACTCGGATGTCAAAATCTATGCGGCATTGGTACTGGGGAACATTGGCACCCGAGAAGTAGTAACAGCCTTAATCGATGTGCTCTCCAACTCCGACTCGGATGTCAGAAACAATGCGGCATGGGCATTGGAGAAGATTCGCATCCCAGAAGCAGTAACCGCCTTAGTCCCTGGCCCTTCCCACTCCGACTCGGATGTCAGAAACGATCCGGTAGGGGTGCTAAGGAACATTGGCATCCTAGAAGCAGTACCCACCTTAATAACCGCCTTATCCCACTCCAACAGGGATGTCAGAAACAATGCGGCATCAGCCTTGGTGAAGATTGGCACCCCAGAAGCCGTAAAAGCCTTAATCGCGACCCTCTCCCACTCCAACACAGAGGTCAGAATCTATGCGGCATGGGCGCTGGGTAAAATTGGCACCCCAGAAGCCGTAAAAGCCTTAATCGCGACCCTCTCCCACTCCAACACAGATGTCAGGTATGATGTCAGATATTATGCGGCATGGGCGCTGGGTAAAATTGGCACCCCAGAAGCCGTAGAAGCCTTAATCGCGACCCTCTCCCACTCCAACACAGATGTTAGAAGCGATGCGGCACAAGCCTTGAAGAATGTTGATACATTAGACACTTTAAAACAAATTATTAGTTCTCCCCTTATCGACGTTTATCAGTCGGATATATTTGAGTTAGTTAGGATGCTTGCTATTCGATATTATAAGCAAAAAGTACCGTTTATTCCCCTGTATCCGGAGGTAATCGAGTTGGAAAAATCAAACGAGCGTTAAAATACAATTGCTACGACAATTGAGAGACTTTGGCAGAATTTGACGGTTAGATGATGGGGTTTTATTAGACCTCTTGCAAAATTCTCGCGCATCCCCCCTTAATAACGCCAATCGGTTGGGGGGAGCAATCCTTTTTTTGCAAGAGGTGTATTTTACTACGCCCAGGGGAGGGGACCGGAGATGGATTTGGGTAGCCTCAACGTGGGGACCCCACCCTGGATTAGAAACCTGGTTTCTCTCCCTCCAGCAACGGACTCAGAAACCGGGTTTCTGCGTCCATCAGGAGCATTCTCACCTCAATTTGGAAAAGAAACCCGGTTTCTCGACTTCGAGGGGAAAGCTGTTCATCCCTTTGCTTCCCACGGATTAACCAAATCAATTCCACAATCTAAAAAGTCGCGGGTGTTACGGGTGGCTAATGTTGCTTGGTGAACTCGGCAAATGGCTGCTATTTGTGCATCAAATTGCGAGATGGGGCGACCGAGTTTTTTGCGGTAAGCTGCTATTTGGGAATAAAGTTCAGCGGCTTTTTGATCGAATGCTAAAATTCGCTCGCCCAAGTAATGCTCAAAGACAATCAATGCTCCGTCGAGCAATTTCTGTCGTCGCTGTCCTTGTGGGAGAATTTGAATACCATACAGAATTTCGGCTTGGGTAATGCTAGTTGTGTACAGTGATACACCCTTTTGGCTAACTAACCATTCGCGGATGATGCTGGAACCCATCGGCTGAATGAGTTCCGAAATGACGTTGGTATCGAGAATGATTTTCATCGATCGCCAAACAGGGTTTCGTCAACTCGGATGGATTCCCGTGGCTGGATTGGAATTTCGCAGTCTTTGATCGCACTGAAGTATCGCTCAAAGACTGCGATGAGCCACTGGCCCTCGTTTTCAAAGTTGTCGGGTTGAAGTTCTGGGTCTGGCTTGTAAGGGGTGGGGTGCAGTTCGCGATCGAGAAGCTGAAACAGTTTTTGCTTGTCCGTCAGGTTGAGTTGCTCAATGTCTGGCAAGAGTTCATTGAGGGTCATGTCTAGCTCCTGTTGTATTGTATCTACCGTTTGGTCAAAGTTTAGGGGTCAGGTTTCCAATTCAGGGTGATTTCTAGCAGGGTTTTATCCTGCGAGTTATTATATTTTATCAAGAGGAATTGAGATGTTCCCGTGGGGTAGGTTTCAAAATTCCTGATTTTCTTCTTCCTCAAAATCCTGGTATAATTGTTCTAAATTTTGATGTTCAAACCGTCGAGAAATTCGCCGATACTTTTTAGATTCTAATTTCGGCTCATTTTGTTCGGTTCCTTTGCCTTTGCTTTTCAGTTTCATGCTGGATTCGGGATTGCTTTGTTGGGAGAGGATGTCTTCATAGATAATTGCCTCTTCCAGAAACTCTAAATAATCGTCGTACCGTTCCCAGTCTCCACTCACTACACAGTTGGGTTCGTCCCGATGTAAGCAGTCACTAAACTGACAGGTTCCCTCTTGCAGGCGTTGGCGCGCTTCGGGGAAATAGTCGGCTAATTCTCGCGCCGGAAAGTCGAGGTTGGGTTGATTGAATCCGGGGGAGTCGGCAAGGAGTCCTCCGGTGGGGAGATCAAATAATTCCACATGGCGGGTGGTGTGGCGTCCTCGTCCGAGTTTGCCGGAAACATCGCCGACGCGCAGGGTGGCGAAGGGGATAAGTTGGTTAATTAAGCTGGATTTGCCGACGCCGGAAGGACCGGAAATTAAGGTGATTTTATCTTTGAGCCGATCGCGCACAGCATCAATCCCAACTCCGGTTTCTACACTAATAAATAACGGTTGATATCCCCAACTTTCTAACCGTTCTTGCCACTCAATTCGCTCTTGTTCTGAGACTAAATCGGTTTTATTTAAACATAACAAAACCGATAACCCGGTAGATTCAGCTTTGACTAAGAAGCGGGTGAGTTGATGAGGGTCGAGGGTGGGTTCTTCTATGGCGAAGACGAGGAGCACTTGGTTGGCATTGGCGATCGCCGGACGATCCAGTTCCGTTCGTCGGGGGAAGACTTCGGAGACTGCACCTCTGCCGCCTTCCCAATCCGGTTCTTCTATCACCACCCGATCGCCTACCATCACCTGCTGCCCGATTTTTTTCAAGCGCGATCGCCGGGTACAAAGCAGGGTGGAAGCTTTCGTAACTGCTGGATCTAACTGGACTCGATAGTAATTCGCCTGGACTGCTACCACAGTGCCGGTGACGAGGAGTTCAGAATCCGAAGAAGTCACCGGGGAAGGTAACTCCGGGCGATCGCCCGTTAGGGATACATTCCCGGAGTCGGGATTCCCTCCCCTTATCCCTGAATCTACGTCTTCCGGAGGGCGATCGCCGGACGGAGTGACACCGGCGAGGGTCTGTGTTTCATCTTTGCCGTTACTCATGCAGAATTTGCCGCACGTCGAACTTGAATTGCAAAAAACCCGCCTCGGTCCTCAATCAATTCCATGTGATGTCCATCCATCACTAAACTATCGGGCACCTGTTCGATCGGTTCCCCGGGGTCTAGCCAGACTTCGAGCACTTCCCCGGGATTCATTTTATCCAAGCGCAGTTTAGTGCGGACAAAATTCATCGGACAAGGAGTGCCGCGTAAATCCAGAGTCGGGTAAGTGGGTTCAGGTATAGAATTTTGGGTCACTTGTTGAACAACTCCCCTAAAAATCCTTTCCCCCCTTTACCAATGCGATCGCCTTTCAGTTTTGCCAACTGTTCCAGCAATGTCCGTTCTTCGGTGCTCAACTTGGTGGGAATATCAATCCCTACTGAAATCAGATGGTCCCCGCGTACTGCCGGATTCCCTAACTTAGGAACTCCTTTCCCCTCTAACTTCATCACCGTATTCGGTTGAGTTCCGGTCGGAATTAGCAATTCCGTCGGTCCATCCACCGTATTCACATCCAGACGACATCCTAAAATAGCCTGGAGATAACTTACCTTAATTTCCGAGAGGATATTAATATTGTCGCGCTGAAACTCCGCGTCTTCATTTACGAACAAATAAACGTACAAATCCCCCGACGGACCGCCCTTTGCACCGGCATCTCCTTCGGCGGAAACCCGCAAGCGAGTCCCATTATCTACCCCAGGCGGGACATTAATTTTGAGTTTCTTCGTCTCTTGTTTCACCCCAGCCCCACTACAGGCTTCGCATTTATCCTCAATGGTTTCTCCAGTGCCGTTACAGGTGGGACAAACCGAGACTTGAGTGAAACTGCCAAAGGGGGTACGGGTAGCACGGCGGACCTGTCCAGCCCCGTTACAGGTGGGACAGGTGCGAGGACGGGTTCCGGGTTTGGCCCCGCTTCCGACACAGACGCCACAGGTTTCTAGATGAGAAATGCGAATTTCTTTTTCGCCGCCAAAGATAGCTTCGCGAAAATCCAGTTTCAGGTCGAGGCGGAGGTCGTCGCCACGAACAGGCCCGCCTCGTCTGCGGCCCTGTTGACCGGGAACTCCACCGCCTGCAAACCCACTGAAAAAGCTTTCAAAGATGTCGGCAAAGCCCATATCGCCCATGTCACCGAATCCTGGCCCGCCGCCAGCACCGGAACTGACTCCGGCTTCACCAAATCGGTCATAACGAGCGCGGACTTCAGGTTCGCTCAGAATTTCGTAAGCGTGATTGATTTCTTTGAAGCGCTCTTCAGCGCCCTCTTCTTTATTAACATCTGGGTGATATTTTCGCGCTAACCGGCGGTAGGCACGTTTAATCTCCTCTTTGTCGGCAGTGCGAGCAACACCTAGAATTTCATAGTAATCGCGGGCCATAGAGCGCTTCTGGTAAAAATAAAATACAAAAGGGACGCAAGGAATGAACTTTCATTTGGGTAGCAGTGGCGAGGGCGACAACCCCTGAAAGTATGGGGTTGGCGATCGCTGGGGAGAGGTCGGCGATAGGCCAACAAAACCCAGAAATAGATGAGGTTGGCGATCGCTGCCCCAGGGGCGGATATTTCCCTAAATTCAGGGAAACAACAGATAATTCCCTTTTAAGTCTACTGACCTAAAGGGATTTACTCCGATGTACTGGCCTCTTCTTTTTCCTCTTCCTCGGAGGAGTTAGATTGCTGATAAACAGCAATCCCCACCGAGAACAGAGTTTCTTGGAATGCGGACATTCGCTGTTTGAGGTCTTCAACCTCAATGTTTTTATTTTCGAGCGCTGCTTTTAGCTGTTTCGCTCTCTCCTTGAGTTCTGCCTTGAGCTCATCGCTCAACAGAGCCATGTTATCTTTCAAGGTCGCTTTATAATTATAGAACAGGCTTTCAGCCTGGTTTTTAATTTCTACGACTTGTTTGCGATAGCGGTCTTCGTCGGCATATTTTTCGGCATCTTGACGCATTTTCTCGATTTCTTGATCGCTCAAACCACCGGTGCTTGTGATTTGGATGCTTTGGGCGCGTTCGGTGCCCTTGTCTGTGGCGGCGACATTGAGAATGCCATTAGCATCAATTTCAAAGGAGACTTCGATTTGAGGAACGCCTCGGGGTGCGGGGGGCAGTTTATCCAGAATGAAGTTCCCCAGGCTTTTATTATCTTTGACCATTGCCCGTTCCCCTTGCAGGACATGAATTTCCACTTCCCGTTGTCCATCGGTGGCAGTGGAGAAAGTTTGAGCGCGGCTGGTAGGAATGGTTGTGTTGCGATCGATGATTTTGGTAAAGACACCGCCCAGGGTTTCGATGCCCAGGGATAAAGGGGTCACGTCTAATAAGAGGACGTCTTGAACTTCGCCACCGAGGACCCCGGCTTGGATACCGGCCCCGATCGCCACAGCTTCATCTGGATTCACGGTGCGATCGGGTTCTTTGCCCCCAAAATAGTCACTAATAGCTTTTTGAACCGCTGGAATCCGAGTCGAACCCCCGACTAAAATAATCCGGTCTATTTCCTCGATACTCAGGGTGCTATCTTTAATCGCCTGGGCCACAGGTTCTAAGGTCCGTTTCACCAATTCGCTGACGAGCTTTTCAAAGTCCCCTCGCGTCAGGTCCATTTCCAGGTGTTTCGGTCCAGTTTCGTCGGCGCTAATAAAGGGGAGGTTAATCGCGCAACTCTCCCGGGTTGAGAGTTCGATTTTGGCTTTTTCTGCGGCTTCACGAATCCGCTGAATCGCCATTTTATCTACCGATAGATCGATCCCCTCGTTGATCCGAAATTGTTCGACCATCCATTTGACGAGGGTGGTATCAAAGTCATCCCCACCGAGGTGATTATTGCCCGAGGTGGATTTAACTTCAAAGATGCCGTCCCCAAGTTGGAGAATGGAGACATCAAAGGTGCCTCCTCCCAAGTCAAAGACGAGAATGGTTTGGTCTTGTCCTTGTTTATCTAAACCGTAGGAGAGGGCCGCAGCGGTGGGCTCATTGATAATCCGCAGCACTTCTAATCCGGCGATCGTGCCTGCATCTTTAGTCGCTTGGCGTTGGGCGTCGGTAAAGTAAGCCGGGACCGTAATCACCGCTTGGGTGACTTGTTCTCCGAGATAGGCTTCCGCATCCTCTTTAAGCTTTTGCAGGATCATGGCCGAAATTTCCTGGGGTGTGTAGGTGGTGCCCCGGATTTTCACATCAACGGTTTCGTCTCTGCCTTTAACGCAGGCGTAAGGAACTCGGGATCGTTCTTCTTCTGTGTCTTCCCAGCGACGACCGATAAAGCGTTTGATACTGTAAACGGTATTTTCGGCGTTGGTGACGGCTTGGCGTTTGGCAAGTTGTCCGACCACCCGCGAGCCATTTTTGGCAATTCCAACAATACTCGGGGTGGTGCGTCCGCCTTCGGTATTGCTAATCACGTTGGGTTTACCGCCCTCTAAGACAGCAACACAACTATTGGTGGTCCCGAGGTCAATTCCGATGACTTTTCCCATAGCGGTTCGGCGGTTAAAGTGTGGGTGGCAATTGGGGGTAACGCTTCCAGTCGCGAAAGGGGGTTCGGACAGGTTGGGTTTAGGATACCCGGTTTGTAGCAGAGATTGAACCGGCGATCGGGCGACTGAGGATGCCGCCGATCGCGAGGGTTTCCTCAGTCTTGAGGACTATCAGGGGTTTCTGTACCTTGAGGTTCTTCCCCTTCTTCTGGTGCAGCGGCAACTTTGACCAGTGCGTGTCGCAAGACGCGATCGCCAAGCATATAACCCCGCCGGAATTCATCCGTAACAATCCCTTCGGCATACTCGCTAGTGGGTTCTCGCATCACCGCTTCGTGGAAATTCGGGTCGAATTCTTCTCCCTTGGGATACATGGCGGAGACGCCGATGCGTTTGAGGCTATCTACCATCTGCTTATAAACGCTGAGGTAGCTTTTATGAAGGTTCATTTCCCCATCATTTTGGGGCTTAATTTGTTCTTTGGCCCGCTCGAAGTTATCTACGACGGCTAAAATTTCACGAATGGTGGAGCATTTAGCCTGGATTTCTAGTTCGAGCTTTTCTTTTTGAGTGCGCTTGCGGAAGTTGTCAAAATCCGCCGCTAGCCTTGCATATTGACTTTTTAATTCTTCTAACTGACTACTAAATGCCTGATTGGCTTGGACCAAGGCTTCCATTGCCATGTACTCTTCCGGACTGGCTGCCGGTGAGGGGGCTTCGTAAGGAGCCGGAGTAGGTTCCATTCTTTCAGTGGCCGTATCCTCTTCTACCCGGGTTTCCCCAGGGGCGTCCTTCACGGTCCCTTGATGACCCCATTCGTCCGAAGCGATCGCCTCGGAGGGGTCATCACCGGAATTGGATGCTCCGCCCGAGTTTTCCGCTGCCCATTCTGTTTGCATTTTTTCTTGCTGCTTTTGTTCTTCTGTCATCTAGAGCCTCCTTGGACATTTGGAAACCCCGCGTCTTGAGACCGGGGAGGAAAATGACTTAAGGGACGGTTATCCCTCGCGCTTTTCAACGACTGATCAGCGCCAAGCCTCCGTTATCCCATCCCACCTCTCCTGTTTTAGAAACGGGCGTACCATCCCCAGGTCAGTGGGTGAAGCGAAAGCGATCGCTCCCAACAGAATCCTTATAGAGCAGGCTGCTGACGTTCTTAAGCGCACTGGAGTTCACTTTACCATTTTATGTCTCTCCCTGACAGGGGGTGCGGGGTCCTCTGACCCCCTCGTTAACCACGGCGAATTCTCCCCGCAGTCTGGGAATTGTAAGTTAATCATAGTTAATCAATAACCGGGAATGTTAGGGGATCAAGAATTCCCCTAACATTCCCTCTGGTTTTTTAAAGATTTTGTAAACTTTGACGCCGAATTAAACCGTAGACTGGTTATAAACTGTCCATAATTAGGACAAGAGTTTGAAGAGTGGGTAAAAATTAATAAATATTTAGGGAAATTAGGGGAAGATAATGACAGAAAATGAGATAATCAAATTCATTCAATCAGGATGCAAGTTGCCGTTTTACCCTAGAGAATTTACTTAGGTAAATCCTCATATTGAAACAAGCAGGATGCTCCCTGAGAGAATCTCCAGCCAGGGTGCTACGCTTTGGGAAACTAAGTATTGCTGATTCTAGTCCAGAGAATAGTCGAGGAAAATTCAGCAGCGATCGCGGTAAAGGGAAGTAAAGACTTTAAAGATTCAATTTACGCCATTAAACCGCACAGCGAAGGGCAATAAATTTTTTCTACAATTTCTCTACTCAAAGCTAAAGTTAGAACAGCAGCAATTTTCCGGAGCTTTGCGGAATTAGGGTGCAACTGACATCTACAACAGAACCCTTATGCCAATTTCACCCCTTCGGGAGGTCAATTGTGAAACAAATCACCCCAGATTCCTACCCAGAACAAACCGTCGATGATATGGTCCACTCCTACGATCGTATTATTTTGGCTATTGTTGTTACCGGGTTATTATATTGGTTTAATATGGGATTGAACGATCCCCACGCAAAGTCTACCGTGGTTGACTCGAATTCCGCAAACGTGGAACTCTTATCGGAGGTCACCGCCGACCAAGTATTGCAAGCGGTATCCACCGACTCGGGTTTACCGAAATCGGCCCTGCAAATCGTGGAAACCGGACCCCAATTCGAGACCGCCGCCAGTTGTACTCCCGTCGCCCCAGATTGCCCCGGGGTCCCGCAACCCTCCCTCGAAGTCAAAGTTACCAGCAATGACCAACTTTTGGTCTATCGGCTTAACCAGTCCGGACGGGAAGTAAAAGTTGAAAAAATCAGCTCCTCTCGGCTTCAGTGAACCTCCGGGCAATCGTCCCTCCCGAGTCCCTATTCCTGCTGCATTGAGGATAGTCAATTTATGAACCTCCAAAGAGGGCAAACTAGATTGAGCCAATTATTTCTCCCCAAGGGTACATCCATCGGTAAATAGCTCCTGCGGTTCGACTCGTAGGAGCTATTTGATTTAAAGAGTTTATTGAATTGATAGAAACCCCTTCATTTTGAGTTATAAGTAAAGAATCTGTTTCCCCGAGGCGATCGTCTCGTCCCTGGAAACTTTCAAACCCGCGTTGTTTTTTATAGGTGCGCTGAATATGATACTCGCTTTAGAACTGCCAATTTCTAACGGACTAATCGCTCAAATTTCCTTTACTCTAGTTGTAGCTGGAATTTTTCTCTGGCAGGCATTCAAGGCTTACCAAGAAGTCAAAAAGTAAGCAAAACCGATCCGTTTGTTGCGACGACTCCAGGTCGTCGTAACTCTCACTCCAAAGCCCTCCTCTCACAACATCGCCTCCCCGCAGCAGATCAACCCCTCCCACCCCAAAACCCCATAAAGTGGAAAACTAAAGCAAAAATTTCACAGAAATATCCAAGGAAGGATTATCCTAGTAGAGACAAAATTCCACACTCTCAAAGGATGATTCATCATGGCGCGTCTGGCACTGCTGAGCACATCTGACAAAACCGGGTTAATCGACCTCGCCCGCCACTTAGTTGAAGAATTCGGCTTTGACCTCATCAGCAGTGGTGGCACCGCAACAGCCCTTAAAGAAGCCGGTTTGCCGGTGACCAAAGTCTCGGACTATACCGGGTCCCCAGAAATTTTAGGGGGCCGGGTGAAAACCCTGCATCCCCGAATTCATGGCGGCATTTTAGCAAGACGGGACCTGGCGGAGGACCGGACGGATTTAGAAACCCACGATATCCGCCCGATTGATTTAGTGGTGGTCAATCTTTACCCCTTTGAACAAACGATCGCCAAGGAAGGGGTAACGTTTGCCGATGCGATCGAAAATATCGACATTGGCGGTCCTACCTTAATCCGGGCAGCGGCCAAAAATCACGCCCATGTAACGGTATTATCTAACCCGGGGCAATATGACAGTTACTTGAAAGAATTGCGGAGTAACGGGAAAGCATCGACAGAGTTTCGTCTGTCTTGTGCGAGGACTGCATTTTGGCATACAGCGTCATACGATCGCGCGATCGCTAGTTATCTGGATACGGAAGCGAATGCCGAGGCACAACATCCGACCCTACCGGATACATTTAGCATGAGCGGGCATCAAATCCAATCCCTGCGCTACGGGGAAAATCCTCATCAAGGGGCAGCTTGGTATCAGGTAGGAACGTCTCCCATGGGATGGACTGCGGCCAAAAAATTACAAGGGAAAGAGCTCAGTTACAATAACTTAATTGATTTAGAAGCGGCCCGCCAAATTATTGCAGAATTTACCGGCAGTGGCGAAGATGCAGCGGTGGCAATTCTCAAACATACAAATCCCTGCGGCGTGGCAATGGGAAGTACCTTGGTGGAAGCCTATCAAAAAGCGTTGGCAGCGGATTCGGTGTCGGCGTTTGGGGGAATTGTTGCTTGCAACCGTTCCCTCGATGCAGCGACGGCAACGGAACTCACCAAAATCTTTTTGGAATGTGTGGTAGTCCCAGATTGTGAACCGGAAGCGGCAGAAATTTTGGGTAAGAAATCTAAGGTGCGAATTTTAACCTTAGGGGATTTAAACACTGGACCCCAGCGCACAATCAAGGCGATCGCAGGGGGATTTTTGGTGCAAGAGTCCGATGATGCGATCGCCGAACCGACGGAGTGGAAAGTGGTCACGGAAAAACAACCGACAGAAGACCAACTGGCGGAACTTCTGTTTGCCTGGAAAGTCGTCAAGCACGTTAAATCAAATGCTATTGTTGTGACTCGCGATCGGACCACTTTAGGGGTAGGTGCTGGTCAAATGAATCGGGTTGGATCTGTTAAAATAGCCCTCGAACAAGCCGGAGAAAAAGCTCAAGGTGCGGTGCTCGCTTCCGATGGATTTTTCCCCTTTGATGATTCAGTGAAAACAGCCGCCGCCGCCGGCATTGTGGCTGTGGTGCAGCCGGGAGGAAGTCTGCGGGATAGTGATTCAATTGCTGCCGCCAATGAACTCGGTCTGGTGATGGTTTGTACCGGCATCCGTCACTTCTATCATTAAGCGGACTGGGGGAGTTGTATCAGGATGGGTATCATACCAAATCCGGGTATCAAAAGTCATTTTAATTTCATCTGATGGTTCCCTCCCCTTGGCAAGGGGAGGGTTAGGGTGGGGTCCACTAAGTTATTCTCCTGTTAACAGACCTATAACTACCGTATGGAGTATCAATAGCCTCTTTGAAGAGTTCCCTCTAGGCTAAAACCGAGAGTTCTTCACTGTTCTCAACTTAACGTCACCCCATCCCTTGGACAACTGCCCCATTCTGTCAAATTCTAACCTATCCTACTCTTTACTTAAGCAAAATTATGAAACTCGAATTGTGGCAACCTAGCCTTAGCGCTCCCACGCAATCGGGGATATCAAATGAGTGGAAAAAATGGATTGCTACTAACAAATTGCGGCAGGTTCCTGATGGTCACCTGGTGGATACTCTGGTGCAAAAGGGTGTCGATATTCGCATAGCAGTCGCCGAAGTTAAGGCGGTTTCCTCTCACCCTTATTTTGAAGCCGCTAGCACAATGATTGCCGAGCAGAATCAGCAATCTCAAGCTGAGAATGCAGTTTCTGCTAACCAGATTGAAAAATTAGAACTTCAGCTAGATATCTACCGAGCCTTAGAGAAATCACGTCCTAGTTACAATCAAATCCAACGGGTTAATAATCTTTCTTCAGCCGAGTTTCTGGAAAAGTATTATGCCACCAATACTCCGGTAATTATAACCGATGTTATGCAAAATTGGCAGGCATTGTCCCGGTGGAATCCCCAGTATTTTAAGCAACATTATGGAGAGGTCCCCGTCGAAGTCCAATTTAACCGGGAATCGAACCCCCTATTTGAGCGCGAAAAATATAAACATCCCAAGCAGATGACGATGGGGGAGTATGTGGATTTAGTCGTCAATGGCGGCAAAACCAACGATTACTATATGGTTCCTTATAATGAAAATTTAGAGCGCTCAGAGTTGCAAGGACTGCTGGAGGAAATCGAGGTTTTCCCAGAGTATCTCGATGGCTCGAAACGGAACCTCTGTATGTTTTTCTGGTTCGGTCCCGAAGGAACCATTACGCCTCTGCACCACGACCCCTGCAATGTGCTATTGGCGCAAGTGTACGGCAAAAAGCGCATCCGGCTGATTTCTCCGAATCAAAGGCACTTGCTTTACAATCTATTCAGCGTTTACAGTGATGTGGATTTAAACAATCCCGATTATGAAAAATATCCCCGGTTTAAAGACGTGGAAGTGCTTGAGGTTATCTTAGAACCTGGGGAAGTGATACTTCTGCCCGTGGCATGGTGGCATCATGTCGAGTCTTTAGATATTGCCATCTCTATGTCTTTTACAAATTTTAAGTTTCCCAATTGTTACAACGTTAAGTAATCAATGAAAAGAGTGAAATCAAGAGATGAGGGAAAAAAATGATAGCCCAAAAAATTACACCAGAATCGGCGATCGCCACTTCGCCTGACTCGAAACTGCTCCAAGTGATGTTGTTTTTAGAGGGGGGTCATCAGTGTGAAACTGCTTTACTGCCGGATGCACCTCTGTTACGCGAACTCTTTCAATCCCTGATCGGGATATCAGAAGCCAGTGAGAATAAACTCTTTCAAATTCCGATTGAAGAGGGAAATTCCTGTGTGTATTTTCCCGGGGAATCGTTAGTGGCGATCGCCACTGACCCTCCCGTTTCTATCGACAGCTTAGACTTAGAACGAGAAGCACCACAGCCGGACAATCCAGTTTACCCCCTGCAATGGCAACTCAACATCTACCGTAAGCTAGACAAACTCTCGCCAAACTATGGTAAAATTGAAAGAATTCCCCACATTTCCGGTCCCGAATTTTTAGCCCATTACTACATTAGAAACCAACCTGTTATTTTCACAGACTTAATGGAAAACTGGCAGGCACTCTCCCGGTGGACGCCGGAGTATTTAAAAGAAAAATACGGTCACATTACCGTAGGTGCACAATTCAACGGGGAATCTAACCTTGAGTATGAAATGCCACCTAAGAAGCATCAAAAACTGCTACCCTTGGGTGAATTTGTGGATATTGTTGTCAAAGGAGGCAACAGCAATGATTACTCTATGGGTTCTTATAATTATAACTTGTGTCGTAAACCCCTGCAAGGACTCTTCAATGATATCCAACTATTTCCCGAGTATCTAACCCCAACTTTTGAACCCAGTCGCAGCGTGCTTTGGTTGGAACCTGCCGGCGCGATAAATCCCTTGCATTTTGATGCTGTAAATAGCTTCTTATGTCAAGTGTATGGACGTAAAAAAGTGCGGCTAATTTCTCCCAATCAAAAATATTTACTCGGGAACTATGGCAAGTATTTTAGCGAAATAGATTTAGATAACCTGGATTTTGAGCGCTATCCAAACTTCCAAAAAATCGATATGATTGAGATTGTGCTAGAACCGGGAGAAGTTTTATTTTTGCCCGTGGGGTGGTGGCATCAGGTGAACTCTCTGGATATTTCCATTTCAATTTCATTGATGAACTTTTTGGTTAACAATGACTTTGAAGAGTAAGGGTAAGGGGTGACAACCGGGGGCGGTTTCAACTTCCGTCCGGTGTTGCCGGTTAAACTAAACTGCAAACTACTGATAAAAATGGAATCTATGGAATTAGAATCGAACCTGGTACAAGTGATTGTAATGATGACAGGAGGTCATCAGTATGAACTTTCTCTAAGCGCTGATGCACCCCTGCTACAGGAGTTATTTCAAGCCTTAAGCAATCGGGGGAAAAATGCCGGGAAAGATATGTTTAAAATTCCCAATGAAGAGGATGGTTCCTGTTTGTATATTCCTCGGGATGCGATCGCAGCGATCGCCACAGTTCCTCCCATCGCCATCCAAACCCTGAACTTAGAACCCCAATCCCCGCAAGTCGAACTCAGTCCCCCTCCCCCAAAACCCCCGGAAATTATCGAATCCAGTTTTGTGCAACTGGATAATTTTCTGAACTCGCCAGAGTACCAGCAACTCATCGAGACTATCTTTCCCCAAGAATTGGCGATCGCCTCTAGTGGGATTCAGTTGCCAACTCCCCAATCTTTTGCACCCCTACGAGAAGTGTTGTTACACCGAGTTCAAAGGATGTTTCCTGATGTCCTAATTCAGCTAGGGATGCAGGGATTTCCCCTCAGGGAAATGGAAGCGCAGGATATTCCCATTCATGCCATCGAGGGACAGCCAATTTCAACCGATGCAAATAGCTCGGAAACGGCTTTAAGAGTGTTGAGTTTTATGTATTTTTTCTATCAAGAACCGCGACCTTTTACTGGGGGAGAACTGCGAATTTATGATAGCCAGATACAGAATAAATACCTGAGTGCCGCCCAATCCTATAAAACCATAGAACCGCGTAATAATAGCATTGTGTTTTTCTTAGCCAGCAATGCTTATGAAGTGCTGCCGGTACATCCGAACTCTCCAGCATTTCGCGATCGCTGCTTCCGGGTGCAGGGGTGGATGAGGCGATCGGGTTAAACCGGGAATTGCTACCCTGTATAGAAATCTTTGCATCTTACTCACTTGGTTAGTTACAAATTCATTTTGCCATTTTGCCATAAGGTTAATCGTATGACATCGAATACACAGCTAACAGAAACTCAAACTGTCCATGTAATGCTACTGATTGCTGGGGGACATCAATGTGAATTGTCCATGGCATCCGATGCACCACTGTTGCGAGACTTGTTGGAAGCGATCACACTCCGTTCTCACCCTGAGAGAGAGCAACCGAATAAACTGTTTCAGATTCCCATGGAAGATGGGGGACCGGCTTTATACTTTCCCAGTCGTTCCATCGTGGCGATCGCCACAGATCCGCCGGTTTCCTTGCCTGACTTTTCCCCAGAACCGGAACCTCCGCAGCGATCGGCAGTAGCCACCGCACCCATTTTAATAGAATCTAGATTCCTCAAAATCCAGAACTTTTTAAGCGAAGCAGAAAACCAACGGATTCTCAACTATGTAATAGAAAATCAGAGAGAATTTGAGGATAGTAAAGCCGGAACTAGCGGTATCAGCGACCCCAACTATCGGAAATCCAAAATATTCTATTACTTCGAGGAATTTGGGGACCTCATTCGAGAACAAATCAAAAAAAATCTTCCCCAAGTTAGAGAACATTTTGGAATTCCCCCTTTTGAAATCAGCGAAATTGAATCTCAAATCACCGCCCATAACCACGGACATTATTATAAAGTACATAATGATAATGGGGATGACGTCACCACTCACCGAGTCCTGAGTTACATTTACTACTTTCACCGAGAACCGAAAGCCTTTAGCGGGGGAGAACTGCGGATGTATGATAGTTTGAAGCTGGGGGAAACTTCCTATTCCATAGCGGAATCCTATAAGGATATTCCCCCCACTAACAACAGTATTGTATTTTTTGTCAGCAACTGTCTCCATGAAGTTCGGCCTATTATTTGTCCTTCTAAGGACTTCAAAGATAGCCGATTTACCCTGAATGGATGGATTAGAAAAGTAGGTTAAATTATTAACAGCATCAACCGGCGGAATTTTAAATTGCCGCCGGTGTAATGCTTCAAACCGACATCGCTCTATCCCGCTTCAGCATGAAACTCGCGAAAATAATCCCCATAATTGCCCTCGGATAAAAGGCATAAATATAGCGGTCAAACCAATCGTGAATTTGTCCAGCAATTAGGGTTCCTAACAACGCACCCACCCCGTATGCCGTAAACCCAATCCCGTAATTTTGAGCATAATTATCGGGGTTAAATAAGCTCCGGGTTGTCGTAGGTGCGATCGCCATCCATCCGCCTAGAGATGCCCAAAATAGACAGAAGGCAATAATGGTATTCCTTACTTCTAACTCCTGGTTAGCGATAATACCCGTTGATTGGTATCAGTTTCGGGCTGATTGTTAGGGTTTAGCTTGCTTCTATCGAGCTTCTTTGATTAAGGTTTAACTCGTTAATTGCCTTACCTTTACTTTACCATAATTTTTTTCATTCCTAGTTTTCATTTATCATCAAAACTTGATTTTTATTAGGGAAAAATCTCACCCTGAGCCGTCCGGTTGGGAGGGCGATCGCACGGGACGGGGTGAGGATTTGAGCCTTTTGATAGATGCTACGTTGAAAGGGTTCGAGTACCCTAGGGAAGATAGACTTGAAAGTGAGCGGCCTAAATCTTCCCCTGGGGAACCCTTGCGGTCGCTTCCTTCAGGAATGGACGGTTTAAAATAACGGCTTAAATTGATATACATCATGGCTCAATCGACTCAATCAGAATGGATCGAGCGCTTTGCTCGATTTGGATATGCTGCAAAAGGTTTTGTTTACGCTTTAGTCGGGGTTCTCGCCTTGCAAGCTGCATTAACTCGCGGGGGAAAAATTACCGACCCAAAGGGGGTGCTTTATGAGATATTTCAGCAGCCTTTCGGACAAATTTTACTCAGCTTAGTGACCATTGGACTGCTAGGTTATGCCATGTGGCGTTTTCTACAGGCCTTTAAGGATGTAGACAATAAAGGTTCAAGTGCTAAAGGGCTGCTTGAGCGATTTAGTTTTGCGATTAGCGGGGTGATTTATTGCGGGTTTGCTTTTACTGCAATTAAGCTGTTGAGTGGTGCCGAACAGGGTGGGGGTAAGCCAAGTGACCAAAGCACTCAACATTGGACGGCACGGTTTCTCTCACAACCGTTTGGGGAGTGGTTAGTAGGACTCGGAGGGGTGATTTTTGTCGGTTCGGGATTTTATTATTTTTATAAAGCCTTTACGGGGAAGTTTCGCCAAGAATTAAACATGAGAAATATGAGTCGCCAGGAAGAAAAATGGGTGATGTTAGCAGGGCGACTGGGGTTATCTGCAAGGGGTGTGATTTTTGTAATGATTGGGTGGTTTTTAATGAAGGCCGCTTATCAGTCCGATGCTGATGAAGCACACGCAATTCCCGGTACGTTAGAAGTATTATTAAAACAGCCTTATGGGGTTGTACTTTTGGGGGTAATGGCGGTAGGATTGCTAATTTATGGACTGTATATGGGAGTACAGGCCCGCTATCGGCGCATTACCCCGCCCAAAAACAGTGCGCAAGAAATTTTTAATATGGGAAAATAGGCGATCGCCTCTGGAGAAAATAACTCTCGGGTAGGGCTGCCCGGGAAGTACAGCCCAGACAGGAACTAAGATTTAATGGGTGGCAAATTTTTTCAACAAGTTGTCAGGGATTGCAACCAAACGATGATTGGAAACGTGAATAAAACATCCGGTTTGTTTGGCAGTTACGGCAATTTTATCGTCTACAATTAATTCGGTTTTGACAATCCATTTAACCGAACCCATGTCGCTAAACCACATCCGACCTTGAATCAAGTCAAACAATTTGATAGGTTTGTGATATTCTAGTCGGGTCTTGCCAATCAGGGGCGATATTCCTAATTCGAGTTGCTGTTCTAAAGAAAAATACAGTTGGAATAAATCTAAGCGTAAATCTTCCACCCAGCGCATTAAAATCATTTGGCTAACAAACCCCGTTACATCAATATCGTAGGGTTTTACGGTAAAGGCTAAAGCGGTCTCTAATAAGCGGTCTTCTTCTAAGGTCATATTCCCTCAAACTGGTATTTTAAAATAACGATTTTGTGAGTCCTATTTTTTAAAAGGCGATCGCCTCACTCGATTAACCTGCCCATTGGCTATTTTTCAGAACCCTAACTCATTGTAATCGGTTTAAAAAAAAAAGAACGCACCGGGTACTCCTCCGGTGCGTAATTTGTCCTCGATTAATTTGCCCTAGGGCGGGATATAGCGGGATATTGCTGCAAGACGCGCTTTAAGAATTGGCCCGTATAGGATTGAGTATTTTCGGCAATTTCCTCCGGGGTTCCAGTGGCGATCGCCTCTCCCCCTTTATCCCCCCCTTCTGGTCCTAAATCAATCACCCAATCGGCACACCGAATCACATCTAAGTTGTGTTCAATAGTCAAAATTGAATTGCCTTTATCTACTAACCGTTGCAATACATTTAACAATTGATGCACGTCATAAAACGAGAGTCCGGTGGTAGGTTCATCGATTAAATACAAGGTTTTTCCGGTAGCGCGGCGGGAGAGTTCCGTTGCCAGTTTAACCCGTTGCGCTTCCCCTCCCGATAGGGTCGGTGCCGGTTGTCCCAGGTGAATATAACCTAATCCGACATCCACTAAGGTTTGCAACCGCGTCCCCGCCCGAGGAATATTTTTAAACAATTCTAACCCTTCTTCAACGGTTAGATTCAAAACATCAGCAATGGAATATCCCTTGTATTTAACTTGTAAAGTTTCTCGATTATATCGGGCTCCTTTACAAATATCACACTGCACATAAACATCGGGTAAAAAATTCATAGAAATGACATTTACCCCTTGTCCCCCACAGGCTTCGCATCGTCCTCCTTTGACATTAAAAGAAAACTGCCCCGGTTTATATCCTCGCGCTTTAGCTTCGATAGTTTCCGCAAATAAAGAGCGGATGATATCAAATACACCCGTATAGGTGGCAGGATTGGACCGAGGGGTTCTACCGATGGGGGATTGGTCAATAATAATCACCTTATCTACCGCATCTTTTAAGCTCTTTTCTCCCACGGTTTTGAGCGCATCCATTTCTGAAGGAAAGGGGTGTTTGCGGGTGATATGATGTTGGAGGGCAGGATACAATAAATCATTAATTAAGCTGGATTTACCGGAGCCCGAAACCCCCGTTACACAAACTAATTTTCCCAGAGGAATTTCCACATCAATATGTTGGAGGTTATGGCGCGAGCAGTTTTTCATAATGAGCGATCGCCCATTTCCCTGTCTCCGTTCCCCCGGGGTTTCAATTTGCAACCGTCCGGATAAATACGCCCCTGTGAGAGAGTTTTCCGCCGATAATAATGCCTCTAACTGCCCTTGGGCAACAATTTCTCCCCCATGTACCCCAGCGCGAGGACCGATATCGACAATCCAATCCGCTGCCCGAATAGTATCTTCATCATGTTCGACGACAATTAAAGTATTGCCTAAGTCGCGTAATTTTGTTAAAGTACGCAGCAGCCGTCCGTTATCCCGTTGATGCAGTCCAATACTGGGTTCGTCGAGGACGTATAACACGCCGGTTAATCCCGCGCCGATCTGGGTGGCGAGGCGAATCCGCTGCGCTTCCCCTCCCGAAAGGGTCATGGCAGGGCGATCAAGGGTGAGATAATCTAATCCTACATCTAATAAAAATTGCAGTCGGGCGCAAATTTCTCGAAGGACAAGTTCGGCAATCTGTGCTTGCCGACTGCTCAATTGCAGCCGATCAATGCGATCGCGACATTCCCGAATTGAAACCGAAGTCAAATCATCAATGCGATCGCCTCCCAGTCTCACCGCCAACGCTTCCGGTTTCAGGCGTTTCCCGTGACAGCTTTCGCAGGGGCGATCAACTAAATACTGCTCTAATTTTTGTTTTTGCAGGTCCGAGGCACTCTCTTCATAGTACCGTTGCAACAACGCTAATGCACCGGCATAGCGCCGATTGTTGCCCCATCCTTCGATATTAATTGTTTCATCAACGCCATATAAAATGGCTTTTTGCTGTTTTGCTGTTAGATGTTTCCATCGTGTCGTCAACTCAAATCCGTATAACTGCGCCAAACCTTGTAACAAAGAGAGATAATAAGCACTCTCTTTCTCCGCCCAAGGTGCGATCGCCTCATAAATCGGTGCCTCCGGGTCCGGTATGATTAAATCCGGGGAAAACGTCCGAAAACTGCCCAATCCGTGACAAGTTTCGCAAGCACCATAGGGGGAATTAAACGAAAATAAGCGGGGAGAAAGTTCTTCCATCACCGCCCCATGTTCCGGACAAGCAAACTTTTCCGAAAAGACTAATTCCGGCTCTCCCTCCTCGGTGGTACTGTCTAATAATTGGATAATGGCAATCCCTTCGGAATGGCGCAACCCGGTGCTTAAAGAATCAACTAAACGTTCTTCAATCCCTGCTTTTTTAATTAGGCGATCGACTACAATTTCAATGGTATGGGTGTGATTTTTATCGAGTTCTATATTTTCCGAAAGTTCGCGAATTTCGCCATTCACCCGCACCCGCACAAATCCATCGGAAGACAGACTCGAAAGCACTTTCTTATGAGTGCCTTTTTTACCCCGAACTACGGGGGCGAGAACTTGAAATTTAGTACGATCCGGGAGTTCCATCACCCGATCGCACATCTCATCGATAGTTTGCGGGGCGATCGAGCGATCGCAAATCGGACAGTGAGGTTTTCCCGCCCGTCCAAATAATAAGCGCAGATAATCATAAATTTCCGTCACCGTTCCCACCGTCGATCGCGGGTTGTGGGAGGTGGATTTTTGGTCAATAGAAATCGCCGGAGAGAGTCCCTCGATGGATTCCACATCGGGTTTATCCAGTTGCCCTAGAAACTGACGGGCGTAGGCGCTGAGGGACTCCACATAACGCCGCTGACCCTCGGCGAAAATGGTATCAAAGGCGAGGGAGGATTTCCCGGAACCCGAAACCCCCGTAAATACAATCAGGCGATCGCGCGGGAGTTCCAAGTCGATATTTTTGAGGTTGTGCTGCCTTGCACCTCGAATCCGGATCCCCTGCCCTCCTCGATTGACTACGGCTTCGGTAATCGAGGATCCATTCAAGCTCTGCACAGGTGGTTTAGTAGACGCATTGGCACGCTTAGGCATAAAGAGTTAAATATATATTTCTTAACAATTTTAGCGGTTTTGGATAGCAATGCGGGTACGGAGTATCGGATGAGGTGGGTGCGGATATCCGAGGGGTCCTTGTTTACCCGATTGGGTTGAATGAGAAGAAACGACTAAAGTCGTTACTATGAACTAAAGCCATCGTTTCTTTGTTTGTAGTAATGACTTTAGTCGTTTCCGGGTTATTTCCCCATTACAATAAAATTGAATAGTGCCAAGAGTAAACAAACGATGGACGAGTATCAAGTTCAAGTAGAAAAAGCGATCGCAATTTTAAATGAAGACTTACCCACGTTATTTGAAAAAGATATTTCTTATGATATTTATAGAAAAGATATTTTTTTTAAAGACCCGGTAAATCAGTTTAAGTGGAAATTTAATTATCGAATTATTTTCTGGACTTTACGGTTCCACGGAAAACTGTTTTTTACCCAACTCAATTTTGATTTGCACGATGTCGAACAAGTTGCTCCGGATATGATTCTAGCCAATTGGACCGTGCGCGGCAGATTGCGGCTACCTTGGAAAGCAGACTTATTTTTTAAGGGCTATTCTAATTATAAATTAGATGAAGCGGGGTTAATTTATGAACATATTGATACTTGGGACCGGGAACCGAAGGCAATTTTAAAACAATTTCTTCCTCAATCCTGATGAATAACGTTCGTGGTGACTCCTTCAGGAGTCATCTTGATGCAACCCCTAAAGGAGTTACTACAAACGAAAGGGGTGATAAGGTTTTATCCAGCTAAATTGGGGAGACCCCACCCAACCCTCCCCTTGCCAAGGGGAGGGCTATGATACTTGCATAAAATATTATTCTTGAGTTCCGGCAGCACGAAGCGATCTCGCTACTTGTTTGTAGCCGTTAAACTCAGCGATCGCCAAGGCGGTATAACCCCCGCGATTTTTGAGATTGACATCGGCACCGGCGGCTATTAATTGGTTAACTGCTTCCTCAAAACCCCGATGGGCGGCCCACATCAAGGCGCTTGCCCCTGCCTCATCTTGACGGTTGACATCGGCACCGGCAGAAATCAGCACCTCGATAACAGCGGTAAAATTGTGATCAGCCGCTTTCATTAGCGCGGTTTTGCCGCCTTGGGTGAGGGCATTGGGCTCTGCACCGGCTTGGAGTAAGACTTGGATGGTGTCCAGATGTCCCAGTTCGGCGGTGGCGGTAAGGGGCGTTTCTTCAAAGTTAGTGGGATTCACTTCTGCACCCTTGTGAAGGAGGGCCGCCACAATGTCGGCGCGATCGTGCAAGGCGGCAACAAATAAGGGCGTGTCACCGAGACGATTGCACCGTTGGAAATCGGCACCCCTGTCGAGTAAAAGGTTGACAACATCGCCATAACCTTCGACTACCGCCAAATTTAATGCCGTTTCCCCATCGCTATCGATCGCATTGATATCCGCACCGCCATCAAGTAGCGCCCGTACTATCTCCCAATGGCCGCCGGATGCCCCAGCCATCAGGGGGGTAAAGCTATCAAGATTTTTGACATTAACATCGGCACCGGCGGCTAAAAGGGCGATTACCACCTCGCTATGGCCGCGATCGCTAGCGAGTAGCACAGGCGTTTCGGCATCTTTATCGGTCACATTGGGGTTAGTCCCGGCAGCTAGCAAGATTTTCACAATCGGCAGGTCCCCGCGTTCGGCAGCTTCGATCAAGGCGCTGCCGCAATCGTACTGTTGACAGGTGAGACCCTTTTGGATCAGCAGTTCTAACAGTTCCCCATTGCCCTGATGGGCAGTGGAAAATAAGAGGGAATCAACATCGGGGATCCCCTGGAAATCCGCCCCTGCCGCAAGTAAGGCACGGACGATGGCAACGTGACCCTCGACAATTGCCAGTTTGAGGGCGGTGTCATCATCTTTATCTTTGATATTGGGTTGGGCACCCTTCGCCAACAGCAAGTCCGCGATCGCCCCGTTGCCTTTAAGTGCAGCCACCATCAATGCGGTACTGCCATCATCATTTCTCGCGTTCACTTCTGCCCCAGAAGAGAGTAACAGGCGCACTACATCCACCTGATGATTGGCGGCAGCAAACATCAGTGGGGTGATGCCGTACTTTTCTCGGGGAAGATTGACATTAGCACCGGCTTCGATCAACTGACGGGCGATTTCGGTGTAACCTTTTTGGGCGGCAAAGATTAACGGAGTAGTGCCTTCGTGATCTTTGGCATTGACACGAGCACCTTCAGCCAGCAGGGTAATCACTTGATTGATGTTGCCAATTCGAGCTGCCTGAATTAATAGAAGATCCTGGTTAGAGAGCATTTGCTGCGATCGACTCAATCTCGGGGTAATTTAACCGTATCGCGAAAGGAGCCAAGGATCAACTGCGATCGCCCTCCGATATTTCCCAGAGTCGTAGCGCCCGATCGGGGGCCGCGACAATTACGCCGCTACAGCCTCTCCCTGTTGCCCCCCAAATCGAACTCAAAGCTGACCCCCTACAGGGTGGGGGATTTTCAAGACTCCCATGCCAAATTATGATAATTTTTATTAAGATCCTCACGCCATCTGGAGAACACCATGACGATAGAACTTCCCGCACCGTTACAAACGGGATTGACCTTCTTTCATCCCCTGCTAATGTGGGTGCTGTTTGGACTCTCGATTTACGCCCTTTATCTCGGGGTGAAACTGAAGCGCACCCGCAAAGCCACAGGCGACGAGAAAAAAGACCTGATTAAGGGTAAATACAATACTAGACATTACCAAATCGGCTCCTTAATGCTGGCCCTGATGGTATTTGGCACGGTGATCGGGATGGGTGCCACGTATGTCAATAATGGCAAGCTGTTTTTTGGTCCCCACCTGCTGGTTGGCTTAGGCATGACGACAATGGTTGCCATCTCAGCTTCTTTAGCCCCCTTTATGCAGCAAGGAGTCGCTTGGGCCCGAGTTACCCATGTTGCCATGAATATGACCTTGCTGACCCTGTTCGGCTGGCAAGCCTTTACGGGACTGCAAATCGTGCAAAAGATTCTGAGTAGTGATTCCTAAATCTGATCCGCTCTGAAATAGACGGCTGTATCCCCAGAAGGGATCTGCCTCCAGTCTCCTCCCCAAGATACAGGGAGGGGACTGGAGGTGGTTTATAGAGTCTCGATTTCCTCGGAGATTTCCTGTCCCGTGCCATTGGGACCGCTACACTGACGGCACAGATCTCCATTAGGGGTTTTAGCCCGTTTTTTCTTGAACAAGTCCAGGCGATCGCGCCCCACTGTGGCGTGGAAATCTTCTTGAACTTTGTAGGTTAAGCGCCGGGAGACTTGTTTAACGATTTGTGCCAAGAGGCGATCGCCCGTCTTTTGCACCAAGGGTAGGGGTAAGGCGTGAATAAACTTCGGAAAGCATACCCCCACTTTTAAATCTAAATTCCACTCCACCCGAGTCGTAGTGGTGGGGAGGTCCTGGGTTTGCCGGAGTTTGATATTGGAATAATCAGCCGGAATTTCTATTAATTCCTGCGCCGCTTTAAACTCCACGTCATAACCGGGGGGGACATAATCGGGAATGGCGATCGTTTCGATCAGATAAACGCGATTTTTGTGTGGCAATAGGTTTAGACCAATTTTTGGTTCCACTTCATAGCCGAGTGCGCCAAACCGTCCGATGGTTAAAGCATATCCATTTTCGCCCAAAGCCTCTGCTTGCATCGGATGAGCACAGCGCCGAAACCATCCTTGATGAACGTCAAAGTAGGCGGCGACGGTTTCGACATCGGCATACATTTCCATGCAGCCGACAAAATGAGTCTGAAACCACATCGGTTCACAAGCTGCGGAGGTAGATGCTTCCCGATCGCCATCGATGGGCTTTTGCATAGGGTTTAAAATATCTAACTGCATAACCGCTTCCCTGATTGAGGGTTTGTGTTTTTGTACGGCCACTTAGAGTGGCTGATTGGATGCTACTTTCTCTACGTTATCTTGTCCCTGGGTAGGAGGAAATCCGTAATTTTGCCGGAATTTCCTGGAGTTTGTAGCTGTTGCCTTGACTGGAACCCAAGGCAAACTATGATCCGTTTCTATAATAAGCAATCCCCCGAGGCAGGGTTTGTGATGTAGATATCCGAACTCGGGCGATCGCGATCAGACCTCAAAAATTTTAAACTAGAGTAAGCTCGGGATGCCAACGCTTCCCCACTCTTGCATAAACGCAATGGTTCCCAATTGAATCCTTAATTTTACCTAAAAAACTGATGAAAGCATTTGTAGCGGGTGCAACCGGACAGACGGGACGGCGCATTGTCGAAGAATTAGTCAAGCGGGAGATTCCCGTGCGAGCATTGGTGCGGAACTTGGAGAAAGGCCAACAACTCTTACCCTCCCAGGTGGAGTTAGTGGTGGGGGATATTTTAAATCCCCAGAGTCTAGACGAGGCGATCGCCGATTGTACCGTGGTGTTATGCGCCACGGGTGCCACCCCCAGTTTTGACCCCACGGGACCCTATCGCACGGACTATGAAGGGACCAAGCATCTCGTAGATGTTGCCAAAGTCAAAGGAATCGAACAATTTGTTCTAGTTTCCTCCTTGTGCGTCTCTAACTTATTCCATCCGCTCAATTTATTTTGGCTCATTTTAGTCTGGAAAAGACAAGCAGAAAAATATATCCAAAACAGCGGTTTAACTTATACCATCGTGCGTCCAGGGGGGTTAAAAAATGCCGAGGATGAAGCAGCGATCGTCATGGAATCTCAGGATAAATTATTTGACGGAAGCATTCCCCGCAGCAAGGTCGCTTTAGTGAGCGTCGAAGCGCTATTTCAACCCAGCGCCCGCAATAAAATTGTGGAAATTGTCACCCGTGCGGAAGCTCCAGCTAAAGCATTGGATGAGCTATTTTCCACCGTTGTTTAAGGAGAAAAAGTGGAGGGTAGGCTTAATTAACTAGAAAGAAAGCGGGTCAATCGGTAGGATATGCCCGATAGATCCGCAAAAGTAGGCGGGGCAGGGCTGCGGTAAGGAGCCAGACGCTGCTACTTTCAGATCAGGGAGATAATGGTTGTAGGGGCAAAGCGATTGGCAAGATTTGGCCCATTCCGGATTCCACGGATGATTTAGACGCGCTATCTACCGGATGCGTAAGTCCAATTAATATTTTTTTAGACTTCAGTCAACTCACTCCAAGTTATGAATCAGACGAATCCAAATAAGCCCGTGATAAGAAGAAGAAAAAACCCAAAATTTAGACGGTTTGTGTTGGGTTTAGCCGGTGCGATCGCCCTGCCCATCCTCTTTTATAACGTCGTCTTCCGGCGCACCGAACCCCTGCCACTCTCCCTACAAGCCCCCTTACCGCCTCTGGTAATGGAAGGCGGCGACCCCTACCTGCGAGCGCTAATGCGAACTATTTCCGCTAGCGAATCCAACGTTGAACAGCCCTATGCCGTTATTTATGGCGGCGAATATATTAAGGACTTGAAACGGCATCCCGATCTATGCGTGCGGATTGTCGCCGGGCCAAATCTCAACAACTGCTCCACCGCTGCGGGTCGCTATCAGTTTATTACCACAACCTGGGAAGAAATGGCAGAACGCTACCACCCTAAACAGGACGGTACGTGGTTCTGGAAATCCTATAGTTTTGAGCCAAAATTTCAGGATAAAGTCGTCTATGCGTGGCTGCAAGACGAACAAGCCTGGGGGGTGAACATTTCCAAGTTATTGGAAGAAGGCAAATTAGACCAAGTATTGTATCTACTTTCTGGAACTTGGACCAGTCTCGGCTACGGCATCGAAACCAATTCGATGAGCGCCTATTTACCCACCCTTTATCAAAAATTCCTGGAAGAGGAACTGCAACAATCAATATAAGGGAGTTCTAGATTTCTAGAATAAATTTTGGGGATGACGGTAGGGACAAGGAAGTGGCTTCTCATTCGCCCTATTGATTTATAGGGTTTTCCCTAGTTATTCGCGTATATTTTGGGAGTGAGTAAAGCCTGAGCCCAGGCTTTACTCACTCCGCACCCGAGTCAAGCGATCGCTGGGCGGCACTCCTCTAAATATCTGTAACTCATCAGTCCAGAAACCGCTATAGAATGGGTTGAGTAACGGGATTTCTGCCCCGGGAACCCGGTTTTAAGCGTCTTTATTTCTGATAGGGGGAGTCTCAAAGGAAACTCATGTTTCTGATTTGGGTTCTAAGACTTTAGGGAATCGGTACAGAGTTTAGAAACCGGATTTCTTCGCAAACACTCGGCCCATTAGCAGCAAATTAGGAGCAGAAACTTGATTTCTGCTCCCGTTGAGCTAATACCCTACCCGTCAGCCTAGACCTGAAACGACCCCCTCATTTACCGAATAGATAGGAAACCCCCCCAATGAAACGATTTCGGCACGCTCTTTGGGCAACAGTTGGAGTGGCTTTATTCCTCACCCTGAATCTGTTGCTGACCTTTGCACCCGCTTACTCTACCTTGCCCCGAACAGGGGTTACCACCCCCGCACCCCATAGCAAAAACCTAACCGTCTCCAGTTTAAAACAGATTCTGGATCTGGCTTTTGAGCCGGGAACCACGGAATTTAATACCCTCGTAGAAGCCGATCGCCTCTTTCTAGCCGGCAATATCCCAGCGGCAGAACAACTCTATCGCCAGGTGAAAGGTCAGTTTTCTCAACCGGGAGGGGACCCGGTGATTCCCGAACCCATCACCGACCCCGAACAGCTATCCGGTGCAGGGCGAGTGTATTGGCGCGAAGCCCAAGCCGGATTTGAACAAAAGTTAGAAACCCGAATTTTCGTTCCCTTACAGCAATTAGTCGAAAAGCATCCCGAATTTATTCCGGGTCATGTATTGCTTGTTCAAGCCTTACAAGCCTATGGAAGAGGGGAGGAAGCCTTACCCATCCTAGAACGAGCAACAACCCTTTATCCGAACCAACCGGAGTTAATTCTAGCCGAAATTTCTGCCCTCCAAACTGAAGAGAAATGGTTAGAATCTTCTATTGCAGCACGACAATTTGCTGTGCTTTATCCGGAGCATCCCAAAGCCCCAGAATTTCAGGCGATCGCAGATGAAGACCTCGGGCGTTACCGTTCCGGAATTCGTCGCCGTTTAATCGGTCAAACCCTCCTCACCGGCGCACTTTCTATCGGAGATTTACTCCTAACTGGAAACGTCGCTGGAACCATACCAGCCCTTCAATTGACCATGCTGTTGATGCAAGGAGAAGCCGCATTTGGCAATCAATTGGCCGAAGTGTTCCAACAGCGTTTACCCATGGTTGAAGATGAAACCATTGTAAACTACGTCAATGAAGTGGGACAAAAAATGGCCCGATTGATGGGACGGGATGAATTTGAGTATGAATTCTTCGTGGTAGAAGATGAAAAGCTCAATGCCTTCGCCCTTCCGGGGGGTAAAGTTTTTGTGAACACGGGAGCGTTAATAAAAATTGAAAGTGAAGCCGAACTCGCCGGATTGTTGGGCCATGAAGTGGGTCACGCTGTCTTGTCTCATGGATATCAGCGCGTTGTTCAAAGCACCCTACTTTCTAACTTAAATCGGGTGGTTCCAATGGGGGATTTAATTGCGTCCTTAGTCGGTCGCGCATACAGTCGCCAGAACGAACGACAAGCGGATATTTTAGGGTCAAGAGTGTTAGCCAATAGCAATTATGCCGCCGATGGCTTACGCAACCTCATGCAAACCTTCACCGAATTGGATGGAGGACGAGGAGGCGTTTTAAGCTGGTTATCCTCCCACCCCGCATCTAGCGATCGCCTCCGCTACTTGGAAGAATTAATTCAACGCAATGGCTACAACCGTTACGCCTTTGAAGGAGTCGAACGTCACTCTCAAATCCAAAGCCGGGTACAAGAAATCTTTCCCCAAGAAGAGGCCGGTAATGCTGTAGAAGTTCTCCTCGCTGGGGGTTAAACTCTCAGTGAATTCCCCTCGGGATAAGTCTGAAAAAATCCCCCCCGCGCACCCTTAATAAGGTAGGAGTTATCCTAAAAAGGCGCAAGGTTCTGCTTGCGTCTTTTTCAGTTTTTAATCATAACTTCAAAGGAAGAATTCCCACAAAGTTTACCCCATTCAACCTGAGATAACCCGACTTTTCCAACAAGGTCCCTTATTGCCCATTTCTTGTACCTATGGCAGAATGGATCAAGTGTTTGTCCCGCCCGTTTCTAAACTCGCAGCAACGAATCATGCTCGGAATCATGCTCGGAACAACTCTCGGTGGACGTTACAAGATTGTCAACTCCTTGGGAAGCGGGGGTTTTGGGGCGACTTTTATCGCGCAGGATTGCCACCTTCCCGGTACTGCCCCTTGTGTGGTTAAGCAATTAAAGCCCCAGTCAACGGATCCGAGTACCCTACAAATTGCGAGACGGTTATTCGATACCGAGGCACAGTCGCTACATGAGTTGGGGTGTCATGACTGCATTCCTCAACTGTTCGCCTATTTTGAAGAAAACCAAGAATTCTATCTGGTTCAAGAATATATTGAAGGTCACGATCTCAGTCATGAATTGATTCCTGGGGAAAAATTCGACGAGAAAAAGACCCTAAATTTACTGCGAGAAATTTTAGAAATTTTAAGTTTTGTTCAGAGCAAAAATGTTATTCATCGGGATATCAATCCCCGTAATATTCTCCGCCGCAGTCGCGACCAAAAATTAGTTTTAATTGATTTTGGTGCCGTTAAACAAATTACGACGGAATTGCTTAATCCTAACGGCAAACCCGGGTTAAGTGTCTGCATTGGCACCCCCGGTTATTTACCGAGTGAACAAGCCAATGGGTTCCCAAAACCGAGTAGCGATATCTATGCCGTGGGAATTCTGGCATTGCAAGCCCTCACCGGATTATTACCCCATGAATTGCCCAAAGATCCAGATACCGAAGAAATCAAGGTAGAGGGATTGGTAGAGGTGAGTCCGGAATTTATGAAGGTATTAGAACGGATGGTCCGTTACGATTTCCGGGAACGTTATAGTTCAGCCACAGAGGCATTAAAGGCGATCGCAGATTTAGAAAAACCTACCGTAGTGACTGTTCCATTTCCTGGGGTGGCTCCTATTCCTAAATCTCGCTTAAATTTCTCTAGTAATCAATGGATTATCGGTTTAATTTCCTGCGGAATTATTGGGACTGGTTTGATTACGGGTTCCCTTTCAATTTGGAATAAAATTAAGTCAGTTAATGCCAATGAATTGTATCATCAAGGCAATACCCTCTATAATTTAAGCCGGTATGAAGAGGCGTTAAAACACTATGAAAATGCCCTTGAAATCAAGGCCGATTATGTAGAAGCCTGGAAAGAAAAAGGGGATACCCTGTATCAATTAAACCAGGATGAAGCGGCAATGGATGCTTACGATCGCGCAATTCAACTCAATCCAGAGTATCTGGAAGCGTGGATCAAGCGGGGGGATGTTTTAAATCGATTGCAACGTTCATCCGAGGCGATCGCCAGTTTTGATAAAGCCTTAGAATTGCTTCCCGAATCCGCCGAAGCCTGGAATGGCAAGGGGAATACGTTGCTAACTGTGCAGCGCTATGAGGAGGCGATCGCCGCTTATGATCAAGTGATTGAATTGCAACCGGAATCCTCAGAAGCCTGGTATGCTCGCGGATGGGCTTATCATCAATTAAAAGATTATTCAGCCGCTTTAAAATCTTATGATAAATCCGTAGAATATCAATTTGATTATGCCGTGGGATGGTATAATCGCGGGAATGTTTTGATGCAATTGAATCAAGAAAAAGAGGCGGTAGACTCTTACGATAAAGCCGTTCGATTTCAGCCAAAATATGCTCAAGCGTGGTACAGTCGCGGTAATGCCTTGATGAAGATTAATGACCTGGAAGAAGCGCATCATTCCTATGAACGGGCGGTCAAAATTCAGTCTAGCTATCAGGAAGCGTGGTATAGTTTGGGTTGGGCGCGCCACCAACTGGGCCGGTATGAACAGGCAATAGATGCGTATAATCAGGCAATAGATTTAAACAAAAATGACTACAGCGCTTGGTATAATCGGGGGAATGCGCTTTATAATTTAAACCGCTATCAAGAGGCCATTTCTTCTTATAATGAAGCAGCTTATCTAAAGCCAGATCATGCAGAATCTTGGTATGGAAAAGGGAATGGATTATCGACCTTGGAACAATATCAAGAGGCTATCTTAGCTTATGATCAGGCATTACGATATCAACCCAATTATCGGGCTGCGAAAGAAGGGAAGGAACGGGCTCAGAAGCAGATAGAACAGCGCCAGAAGCGCGAATCCCGAAGGGAGGGCGATGTACCGAGGCTCTAGCTACGGAGTCGGTAAGGGAACTTGACTGGGATTCAGACGCACTCTGGGGGGAGAGATGATGCTTAAGGGGTCGCCGATGGTGGTGATTTTCCAGGGTTCTGATTCGAGTTGACGGGCGGCGATCAGGAAGGGGGTGCTTCGTTTGAGACGTCGCGCCAGGACCGTAGGGGGGATAAAGGCCGTTAAATAGGGTTCGTGAACGCTGCCGACATATAAATAGGCCCCGTTTTCTAACCAGCGTCCCGCGATGGTATTGCGATCGCCTGGGGTGGTGGCGGACCAACTATGGATAAAATGCACGATCGCAGGATATTTAAGTTGCGGAATATCTTCTACGGAAGCATCCCCCCCTCCGGCAGCAAATTTAGTAGACATTCCTTTAGAATTAACCCAAATAGTATCAAAATTGAGTTCACTTTCCCCGAGTTTTTGCCAGGTTTCTACATTAGCTTGGGGTCGTTGAATCACTCGGACATTGAGTCCCATCTCGGTTAGTAATGTAGCCGCCTCGTTCATTTGATATTGAATCCAGGGTTCCTGTTGAGGATAACTATCATAAAATAGGGCGGTTTCAGCATCAATAAAGATAGCTGACATCGCTTGATAAACCGCCCGGTTTGGAGACCCATAAATCCAGCCGACTGCTGCCCAGCGACTACCGGTTTCATCTCGTCCTAATCCGTCGGTTACCGCTAAGTCTACAGCGGCATTTTTAGGGGATTCATATTTAACAGCTAGTTCTTTGACCAAGGTCAGGGTATCGATCGCATCTCCGAGCGTATTGTAAGCATATCCCGTCCCTTTAATCAGGGTTTCAATCTGGAATTTTAAGGCAGTCCAAGTGGCGAAGTCTAACCGTTCATCCGGTTGTCCGAAATCCCCTTCTAAAAAGACTAAGGGTTGACCGCGATCGCTGGCTAATGCCACTGCAGCAAGCCATGCGGGGTCATTTTCAGAGGTCACGACTGCACCGGGGGGTTCCCATCCTAACTCTTCCCATTGGCTGCTGAGGGAATAGCGATCGCGGGCATTCCAGGCGGAAACAACAGCATCTTGCATCGCTTGTCGCCGGGTAAAACCCGTAGGCAAGGGAGTATTAACCGCCGGTAAGCGAACCACTTCCGCCGGTTGAAAGCGATCGAGAAATAGCTTCGTATATTGATTATCTTCGATTAAAATCGGCCAACGACCCTGGAGACTCCATTGGCGAATTGCAACTAAAAAGGTCGCCTCATCGGGAACGAGAACTACCCGATTTACAGTGGGAACACGCTCGCGTAATTTAGCAATTTTTAAACCACTTTGAACCGCCCAGGGTTCACTTTTTGCTGATTTTGGTAAGGCAAAAGGCTTAGACTCGATGGGTTTATAAATCCACCAAAAACCCGGAACCATAACCACAATTAGCAGACAGCACCATTCTAATAACCAGCGCTTGCCCATATTTTTAAAGGGGGATAAGGGGGTGGGAAGAATAGGGGAAATCGGAAGGATTAGGGAAGTCGGCTTCAAATCAAGGGCGATGAACTTGCCTTGAGTGAGAGCACATTAGGCTTGTGTAATTCAGGGGTATCCGCCTTTGATATTTGGATTTGTTGGTGAATTTCCTCTTTAGGTGGGACTACCCAAAAAAACCAACTAGGTTTATTGAGAGAGTATTTCTACTTAATTAGAGAGAGGATCCTGGAGAATTGTAACATAGTTAACATTATTTTAATCCTTTGTACAAAATTTGCTTTAAAGGAGAAAAAATTACCCCAAACAAGTACAGTCACAGTCCCAGCGCCTCCCAAAACCCAGAGGTTTACCGAAAGTCCAGTCATTTTCGGACTCAGGGATGTCAAGATCGAGGATGAAACGAAGAATTGTTCTCTAACTCGACTTAAATTTATGTCAGAACAGGCACTGTCGATCGCCCAGCATTATCACGATCGCACGAAATACGATCCGGATACTCTAGGGGCCAAAAGTCATGATCTCGATTGGGAAAATCAGCCCGTCCCGTTCAAAGAATATAAAATCGGGGCCACGATTGATCTTAAGCCCTATCTGAAAAAAGAACCCGATGGGGGCAAAGATTTGGCCCGAAAGGGACTGACTCGAATTTCCCGGTTGCTATTTTGTAGCTATGGCTTAACCGCGAAGCTAGCAACCATGACTGGAAGTCAAATCTATTTAAGATCCGCACCCTCTGCCGGAGGATTGTACCCGGCAGAACTTTACTTACTCTCGAAGGGAACGCCCCAATTGCCTCCGGGTTTGTATAACTATCAAGCCCAAAATCACTCTTTAATTCGGTTTTGGGATAGCGATGTTTGGCCTGCCTTACAAGCGGCAACCTTTTGGCATCCGGCTTTAGAACATACCCGACTTGCGATCGCCACGAGTGCGGTTTTCTATCGTTCGGCTTGGCGTTACCAGGACCGCGCCTATCGACGAATTTTCCTAGATACCGGGCATCTTTTAGGGAATCTCGAACTCGCCGCTTCCTTAACAGATTACCGCCCTCATCCGATCGCCGGATTTAACGATGATGCACTCAATGATTTGCTTTACCTCGACCCCACTCAAGAATCTTTGATTACCTTTATCCCCCTTGCGGACTTGCTGGATATCGACCAAAATCTCCCCAAATATCGCACGGCGTTAACCTCAGCAACCCAGACTGATTATCCGTCGATTCCTGATGGGGAATTGCTGGATTATTGCCATCAGGCGACCAAAATCGACTCGGACATGACCGGAATCGGGGGATGGAATCTCAGCGATGAGGAACCCGGGGAGGATAAATATAACTTTCCCTTTTGTAGTAAAGTTTCCACAAAAACCCCTCCCATTGACTGGCGAACCAATTTAGAGGGTTTAGAAAATACGATTCTGAAACGGCGATCGACTCGCGCCTATTCCGGTGCACCCTTGTCCTTTGAAGAACTGAAGGCGTTGTTAGATTTCACCTACCATCCAGAACATTCCACTTATCAGAATTTAGATGGGTATCCTGACTTTTTTGATGTGGAGGATATTCAAACCTTTATTGCCGTCTCGTCGGTGACGGGTTTGGATGAAGGCTGTTATTATTACGCGCCAAAAGCGCAGGAATTGCGGCAAGTTCGGTTTAAAAATTTCCGTCGAGAACTGCATTATCTATGTTTGGGGCAGGATTTGGGGCGGGATGCCTCGGCGTTGGTATTTCATACGGCAGATTTAAAGAAGGCGATCGCAAAATATGGCGATCGCGTTTACCGTTATCTGCACCTAGATGCGGGACATCTGGGACAACGGCTGAACCTGGCGGCGATTTATATGGGTTTGGGGGTCAGTGGCATCGGCGGATTTTTTGACGATCGCGTGAATGAAGTCCTCGGCATTCCCCCAGATGAAGCGGTGCTCTATATCACCACCCTCGGCAAACCCCGATAAGTTGCAACACCCCGCCGCCAATCGTTAAAACGATTGGCCGCCTAATCCCTTGCATTCGGTTAAAACTGAGATATTGCATCATTCTCAACTCCGGCGGTTGTCGCTGCTCCTCTTTGGGAGATGGGTTTCTTTGGTGTTGGGTCAAATCAACCGGACTTAGACGCAACCTTTGCCGCCATTGAGGGCGATCGCGCTCAAAATATAGTCTAAAATCCTTAGATTCCAATTACTCCCATCTCCTTACTCCATCCCAAGATTTGTATCGCCTTTCAACTCCACATCCTCATAAATCAACCCCAAAGCACACCGAAAATCCAGGCTGCTTAATTCTAATTGGCAACCCGCTACATCCTCCTCATTTTCAGGATAAGCTGTTAACTCCCACTTGCTCGCCGCATTTTTGGTATAACGATCAATTCTGATCTGAGTGGCATCAATTAATACATATTCCTCAAGGGTGGGAATTTGGCGATAAAACTGAAACTTCTGGCCATAATCAAATGCTCCTGTACTCGGTGAAAGCACTTCAACAATTAAGCGAGGATAATGAATCGCTTCAATGGCCCGGCGATCGCGCTCATCACAACTCACCACCACATCCGGATAAAAATACGGCCCCTGCTCAGAAACCTTAACCTTCGCATCCGACATTCTCACCTTGCAACCCTTCTCCCGCAAAAAAGGCCGCAGTAAACTCGTTAAATTTACGGCAATATCATTATGGGGTAACGTCGATCCGGCCATCGCGTACACCTCGCCATCAATATACTCATGCTTAATCGGTTGCTCTGCCTCCCAAGCCAGATACTCGGCCACCGTCATCCCAGAAGATTTAACGTTTGCAATCATGATTCATCTCCCTCAACAGCACTTGATCTATCCTGATCTTAATTCTACAGGACTGTCTGTGAGAGGAAATCAACAGCCCAACGAAATACCCCTAGGGGGGGGAACTTTACAAGAGTAGGTTTTTTACTTCCGGTCCCTTCCCCTGTGTCTTGGTCCGGGTTAGGGAGGGGTACTCACATCACTTTTTGCAACAAATGGGTTGGAAGGAGATTATACCCAGGAACGGCGCGAGGTTTTAGGGTCGGTGACGTGGGAGGAGTTTTTGCAGGAGTTACGGAAAATCAGAAATCTTTAGGAAGGCGGTTTCTCCGTTTACATAAAGGGGTCAAACAAACCGGGTTTCTAGCAGTCTCTCGATCGCTTCACCAAGATTTAACCAAGAAACCCGGTTTCTGAGGTTTCAGTTTTGGGAAGATGGGGTAAAATTGATTGACCCAAGCCTCCGCATTTAGTCCCGTCGGATAGCGGAAATACCCAATTGAGCAGCAGCTTTTGCCGAGGAGAGATAAGCGATGAAAATTATTGATATTAACCAAGCGTTACCGCAAATTATCGAACTCATAGAAATGGCTTTTGCTGGAGAAGAAATTGTGATTAGAAAAAATAATCAGCAAACCATTAAAATTTCTCCAGTTTTATCGCCTCAGCCGCGCCCCCCTTTATTTGGGTGCGATAAAGACCGGATTTCCCTCAGTGATGATTTTGATGAACCCTTGGATGATTTTCAGGACTATATTTAATGCGATTACTCCTTGATACTCATACGGTACTCTGGTTTTTTATGGGAAATTCCCAGTTGAGCGATCAGGTGCGTGATTTGGTCGAAGATGGTCATAATCATAAGCTGATTAGTGTGGCTACAGTGTGGGAGATGGCCATCAAACAGAGTCAGAATAAGTTAAATCTAGAAAAAAGTGCGGCAGATTATATAGAAGAGAAAATCAGCTTAGATGATTTTGAATTATTGCCAATTTCTCTCGACCATCTAAGAGTATTGTCATCACTTTTATTTTATCATAAAGACCCATTTGATAGACTTTTAATCGCCCAAGCTATGCAAGAAAAGATTCCGATTTTAAGTAAAGATATCGCTTTCGATGCTTATCCCATCCAAAGGATTTGGGACTAGAGGTGAACTACTGGATACTTGTAGGGACAGTGCCGTGTCCTCTAACTCGCAGCATCTCGATTCCTTCACCAAGATTTAACAAAGAAACCCGGTTTCTGAGGGTTGGGAATGGGGTAAAATCGGGGTGCTATTCCCCTACCCGGTGCGCCACTATGGATGAACAACGATCGCAGGCTTATCTCTCCCTAATTCAAGAACTCCTGGAATGTCCCAATGGGGAGGAACCGCAAATCTTCAACCGTCATCTGGAGTTGGTGGATGAAGGGTTTGTGCAGGTGTGCGAGTTGGAGGCGGCACAGTTGCAGGAGGAGGGACAAGAGGATGACGCGCAGTTCTTGCGAGATTTGGCGCAACAGGTGGGGGCGTTTTTGGCGCGGCGGGGGACTGGCGGAAATCAGCAAGAAGTATTACAACAATTTTGGCTACAACTGCTGCAAGCAGAAAACGAAGGCGACACAGCAGCAGTCCATCAAGTGATGCGGCAAAATATGGGGTTGATTGTTCCAGCCTTGGGGGATATTATTGCCCAGTCAATGCCAGGACTTCTAGTTCAGAATCCCGACCAAGCCCAAGGGGTTGTAGGCTTAGTCGAAAATACCTGCACCAGTATTCGACTATTTCCCTATGGTCGGTATGGGGAAGCGTTAGAGATTGCCATTCGCGGCTATGGGGTGGTGCTGGAACTGCGGGCGGATAACCCCGAAAAACGGGCGCAAACCCTGAATAACCTCGGAAATGCCCGCCTCACCCAAGCCGAGATGGGCATCAACCCCTCCGCTAATCTCGAAAGTGCGATCGCCGCCTACGATGAAGCCGCAGGGATTATGCGGCGGTTGGAGTTAGACAAAGACCTCTCCTCTACCCTGAATAACCTCGGAATTGCCCGCCGCACCCAAGCCGAGATGGGCATCAATCCGGCAGCCAATCTCGAAAGTGCGATCGCCGCCTACGATGAATCCGCAGGGATTATGCGGGGGTTGGGGTTAGCCCGCGACTTAGCAGGAACTTTGAATAACTTTGGTTTTGCCTACCAAACTCAATCTCGCCTAGCTGGGAACAGTTCCTCCCAGAAACAACAAGCCCTAGAAAATGCCTACCATAGCTTTCAAGAAGCCCTGGACCAGGTGGAATATCTGCGGGGGGAAATTGGGGCGGATAGTGAGGGCTATAAACGCAACTTTAATGAAGAATGGAACGGAGTTTATCGCGGCATGGTGGAAGTCTGCCTAGAGTTGGGTCGATACCAGGATGCGATTGAATATGTAGACCGCAGTAAAGCCCGCAACTTGGTGGAACTCATCGCCACCCGTGACGCTTATCCGGGGGGCGTGATTCCCGAGCCCATCCGCCAACAGTTGCAGCAACTCAAAATCGCCATTGCCCAAGCAGAACGCCGCCTGCAAGAAGAGACGAACCCAGACCCGACCCACCTCAACCAACTGCGGCAACAAAAGCAGAAACTCGAACCCTATAAACCCCTGCATTTCCAGGCGATGCAAGCGTTACTGGATGAGGAAACCGCGATTTTGGAATGGTACATCCTGGGTGATAAATTCCTCACCTTCACCCTCACCGCCGAAAGTCTCAACCTCTGGACATCTTCTGAGGAGGACCTAGATAAACTCATCGACTGGGGAAATGCCTATCTTCGCGACTACCGCAACCGAGACAACAGGCAATGGCGCAATACCCTGGCCGATCGCCTAGAACAACTCGCCCCAATCCTGCATCTGGATGAAATCCTGCAAAACCTGTTTAACAACTTCCCCAACTGCAAAAAACTCATCCTCATCCCTCACCGCTATCTACACCTGTTCCCCCTCCACGCTTTACCTATCCATCACACCAACAACCAGGGCGCAAGCATTGCGCCCCTACATGACCCCGTAGGGGCGCAATGCTTGCGCCCCATCCCCCTACAAGACCTATTTCCTAAAGGTGTGGGTTATGCCCCTAACTGCCAAGTCCTGCAACAAGCCAAAAAACGCATCAATCAACGCCCAGACTTTAACCGCCTCTTCGCCATCCAAAACCCCACCCAAGACCTCCACTTCACCGAGATGGAAGTCGAAGCTATCCAATCCCTATTTATCCGCCACCAAGTCCTCAAACATGACCAAGCGGAAAAAGCCGCCATTGATGTCGAAACCCTGAAAAACGCCCACTGCGCCCATTTCTCCTGTCCTGGCTACTTCAACTTTGAAGATGCCCTCAAATCAGCCCTTATCCTGGCTAAAAGCGAATTTACACCCCCGCCGCCAACCGATGACCCCAGCCGCTATCTCCCCCTGAGAGACAACAAACTGCTGGATTTAGAAAAATGTCTCACATTAGAGGATATCCTCCGCCTTGACCTGACCAACTGCCGTCTCGTCACCCTCTCCGCCTGCGAAACGGGTATCACCGACATCACCTCCACCAGTGATGAATATATCGGTTTACCCCGTGGCTTCATTTTGGCGGGTTCTCCCAATGTGGTCAGTACCCTCTGGGCGGTGAATGACCTCTCCACGGCGATTTTTATGATTCAGTTTTATCAAACTCTCCAGCAACAGCCTGAACTGTCGGTGGTTTTGGCGTTGCGGCAGACTCAGACCTGGCTGCGGTCAGCCACGGTGCAAGATTTGTTAGACTGGGTGGATAGCTGTGCGGTGATTAGTCCAGAACGGCGGGAGCAAATGAAAGATACGCTAGGGTGGTATGAGCCAGATGTTAAGCGCTTTTCATCTCCTTACTTCTGGGCGGCGTTCTGCGCCATTGGACAGTAAAATTGGCAACTGATCTAACAGGAGTGGTAAGCCATGAACTCCGAAAAAATGATTGCTGCTTTTCTAAAGATTTGGGAAACTAACCCTGAAAATATTTGGGAAACATCAGAAGCCATCGAAGGATTACAGAAACTTAACGATAGTTTAATGGCCTGTCAAGACAAATCAGATGCCGATGTAGTTGAAGACTTGAAAAAGTGGTGTCGCCATTATCCAAAGCTGACGGAAAAGGTCATAGCAGAAGCCTTGGGGGAAAGGAAGCTAAAAGGTTCTGATAATGATTCCCCCAACACAGGGGACACGGCTTATATCAATCTCTATCCGAAAATTACCGAAATTCTGCGAACTAGGGCTCCGAAAATGGGCAAAAAAGAGGATCAATCTCAATCAAGTTGAGAACGATGGAAACTTTACCTCAGAACTGGTCAAAAATTCAATCTGATACTATTTATCAGACTTCTAATGGTAGGAAAGTTTCTTTCGCTTCGGAACAAATACAACAGGGGATTAGATATGATGGGAACAACAAACACTTAAAAGCCATTAACAAAGGGATTGTCCCTCCTCGGGGAAATATAGGCTTAGTTGCATCGGAAGTTGACGGGTACGACTGGAAATCAAAGGTATTAGGAAAAGGAGGCGATCGCAGATTTCATGGCAAAATGATTGATGATGTTTTGCACTTTCCTGGTTTTGACACAGAACATTAGAAATCCATATCTATACTATGACGATTTTAAAAAATCATCCGGTTTGGGAAAATTTATCAGAGGTTGTTAAGGGTATTGATGCTAATGCTCTAGTTTTAGAGCATTTGGCATTATGTGATTATCAAATATCCGGTTATTGGGATGAATGCGATCGCCTTTATGAAGAAATCATCTTACCGCGTCCTCTGTCGCCCCAATTAATCAGCAGCGGGGTGATTTTCACCGGAGATAAACGCCGCATTCAACTGAAATTTACCCTAAATCTCGAAACCGCTACCCCTCCGATTTCTATCGCCCAACTGATGTTAGTCTATGATGAAAACCTAGAATTTATTGATGAAAATTGGCAAATTGACCTTAACTCGGAATCGATTAAAGTTCAAACGTAAACCCTCCAGTTTCGGCTATAACAAATCAACAAAATGAAACATCAAAAATTACCGGAGATTATAGAATTTATTAAAAATTGGTTTTAAACCCATTATTCTGAACAGGTTGTTCAAATTATTTTATATGGTTCTCAAGCTAGGCGGGAAGCTAAACCGGATTCAGATATTGACTTGCTGATTGTGATGAAATGCGCGTTTAATTACGCTGATGAAATTGAAAAAACCACTGAGTTTATTGGCGATCGCATCTCACGAAGAAGAGAGGTTGGACCAGCCTCTATACAGGCGCTGAAGCCGGAAAGAGTGACGCGCAAGTGGCGGTAAGCGGAGCTATCCCGTAGGGAATCGCCACGTCACGGAGACCCCACCCTAACCCTCCCCTTGCCAAAGGGAGGGGACCGGAAGTGATGTGATTAACTCTCAATTGGCGAAGGTCTTGTTCATTGATGAACTGAATTAGGACCCTTCCCAATCCAGATGCGATCGCGTTAGAGTAAGCAGTTAAAGTTGCTAGATTTGAGGCCATGTGGTCCCGCAAACGTTTTGATATCGATTATACCGATTTGATTTACGGATTGGGTGCTGCATTGAGTGTGCGAAACTCACAGCGTCAGGAGTTGCAAAATGAACTAGAAAAGTGGTGGCTTCAGGAATCAACCTCTGAGGCGATCGCCTGCTTGTCGGTCCGTTCGGGCTGGGATTTGCTGCTTCAGGGGTTGCAATTACCTCCAGGCAGTGAAGTGGCAATGAGCGCCCTGACCATTCCAGATATGGTGACCCTTGTCCGCCATCAGGGTTTAATTCCGGTGCCGATTGACTTGGACCCGACAACGATGGCACCGGATCCGGCTAGTTTGGACCGGGTGATAAGCCCCCAAACTCGGGTGATTATTATCGCCCATTTGTTCGGATCTCGGGTGAATTTGGAGCCCATTTTAGCCCTGCGCGATCGCTACGGCGCGATTTTAGTCGAAGATTGCGCCCAAGCGTTCACCCCGGGATTTCGGGGTCACCCGGATGCGGATGTGAGTTGTTTTAGTTTTGGCAGTATCAAGTTTGCGACCGCCTTAGGCGGGGCATTACTCCGGGTCCGGGACCCCAAACTGAGCAACCGTCTGCGGGAGATTCAATCGGCTTACCCGATCCAGGATTCCGGGAACTATACTACCCGCCTGCTGAAATATCTGGGCCTTAAAACCTTATCCAGTCGGGCTGGATTTTCCGCGTTTATCTGGATCTGTCGTCGGTTGGGAATTGACTACGATCTCGCCCTCAATCAATCGGTGAAGGGGTTTCCCAAGGATGAGTTAATCTGGCGTCTGCGCCACCAACCTTGTGCCCCGCTGTTAGCCTTACTCCGGCGTCGGTTACAGGGTTATAGCGAGGAACGGTTGAACGCACAAACTCAGCGGGGTCAACGGCTGGTCCAGCTTTTGCAAGACTATTGTCCCGAAATTAGGGTTCCAGGTAGCGCTGCTTTGCCCCATTTCCATTGGGTTATACCGATTTTGGTACAGGACCCGGTAAGGGCGATCGCCACCCTTGCGGCTGCGGGTTTTGACTCGACTCAGGGTAATAGTATGACGGTAGTGGAGCCACCGGCAACTCGCCCGGAATGGGAAGCGCTCAATACCCGGGAAATTTACAACCATTTGCTCTATCTTCCTTGTTATCAAGCAATGGATGATCCGGCCCTAGCCGCTATGGCGCAGGCTTTGCGTCCCCTTTCTTCTCCACGGTGGGGAACTCATTCTACGATTAGTTTCGCGTAAAGGGTACTCTATTCTTAAATGCTGATTCCCCAATCGGGGAGATTTTACCTAATTGTAATCAACCCCTTGCTATGGACCCAAAAACCTGGTCGGTTCTGCGCTCTTTGTTCAGTATGTCATTATTTGTGTTTCTGGCAGTCGCCGTGGGATTATTAACCGCTAATTTTATTTTTGCTTTAGTAGAAAAGCTGGGATAATTATTTCTGAATCAAGAGATAGTTTATCTCAGACTGACTGGAAATCACGGAAAAAGGAGCTTAATCATGGCGGATCTTATCTCAGATCAAGTGAGCGATCGCATCTGCAAGCACATGAACGAAGATCATGCAGATTCAGTGCTGCTATATGCTCAAGTCTTTGGAGAGGTTCCCGATGCGACTTCGGCAACCCTGCTGGTAGTCGATCCTCTGGGGATGAACCTCACCGCCCAAGTCGGCGATCAAGCAATGCCGGTTCGGGTTACCTTTGACCATACCCTCGCCGATTCTGAAGACGCCCACCATACCTTAATTGCAATGGTGAAACAGGCGCGGCAAGCTAAACCGGCATAAAGAAAACGGGCTTATTGATTCTTCACCCTAGACTGGACGCTCTAGGGTGGAGATAAAAAGCAAATAAAACTGGCCTGAAAAGACGGGGTTTCTATGAAATTCCGCTCTTTTCCGAAGAAAATATTTATTCATAAACTCAGCTTCTGGGTTAGGGTGAATTAGTTCTAAATATTCTTCTGTAATTTTAAGCGGGGTAAATTTATTAATCTAATATCTTGATGATTTAAAGACTCCTATCCTTTAATTTAAAAAAACTTCAAGCCGCCCCAATTCCGTTGCTTTTCTATATTTCTGTTACCTTTTACCCCGGTAAAGATTATGACATCCACATCAGCAAGAAAATGGTTTTGGTCCTTAAAGCGAAATGAGGTGACGGTTTTACAAATCATTTTAGTGGCGATCGCTTATTTCCTGATTGCGAGGCTAGCATTATCCTTTATCGCCCTTCCAGAAGGGGGAACCCCAGTCTGGCCCGGTTCCGGGCTGGCTTTAGCTGCCGTTTTATTACTGGGATACCGCGCTGGAATAGGGGTATTAATCGGAAACATTATCGTCAATTTTTATGCCGTAGATTGGCTCCCGGATACGCTCTTTATGAGCTGTTGTTTTACCATAGGCAATACTTTAGAAACACTTTTTGCTGCTTATTTATCGCGTCAGTTTTTGAAGAATATAGGACTGTTTATCCAGGTTCGAGATGCCGTATATTTTGTAGTATTTGCTGGGTTAATTAGCCCAATATTTAGCGCGACTTTTGGAGTAACCGCTATTCTCCTAGTGGGTCGAATTTCCTGGGCTAGTTATATGGAAATTTGGTGGACTTGGTGGATTGGAGATGTGGGAGGAATTTTGGTTTTTGCTCCGGTTCTCTTAGTTTTTAGCCAGGGATTTGGAGAGTTCCGACAAAAAGTACAAAAGCGCTGGATGGAAGGAGCAGTTTTTATTTTTATAACCCTTCTCATCTGTCAGATTACTTTTAGCAAAGGCTATCCCGTAGAATATATGCTGCTTCCTTTGTTAGTCTGGGCCGTATTTCGGTTTGGACAATGGGCGGCAACTTTATTATTAGTAATGGGTTCAACGATCGCCATTGTTGCCACTGCCAACGGTTTTGGGCCCTTTGTCCGTAATAGTCTTAATGGGAATGTTAATGATTCTTTAATCCTATTGCAGTCTTTTGTTGGGGTCTTTTCCCTGACGACGTTAATCCTGTCGGCGGTGATTTCTGAAAATGAACAAGCAAAACGTCGCTTGGAAACCGCCAATATTCAATTGCAGCACCTTGATCGACTCAAGGATGAATTTTTAGCAAATACATCCCACGAATTAAGAACGCCTTTGAATGGAATTATTGGAATTGCCGACTCTCTCATTGATGGCGCAACTGGGGAATTATCCGTTCCAACTCGCGCCAATTTAGCTATGATTTCTTCGAGTGGTCGTCGGTTATCGAATTTAGTCAATGATTTACTTGATTTTTCTAAACTTAAGCACAAAACTTTAGAATTACAACTCAAACCCATAGACTTGCGATCGCTCATCGAAATTGTTTTTGCCCTAAGTTTACCCTTAGTGGGGAGAAAACAACTTGTATTAGTGAATGCAATCCCCTTGAATTTACCCGCTGTCAAAGCCGATGAAAATCGCCTCCAACAAATTTTACATAATTTGGTTGGAAATGCCATCAAGTTTACCGAAAGCGGAATAATAGAAATTTCCGCTAAGTGGCTGGATGAAGATAATATCATAAATGAAAGTCCCTCTTTTCCCCAGGTTGAAATTACTATTTCTGACACGGGTATCGGGATTGCCGAGGATAAATTAGAGCGAATTTTTGAATCTTTTGAACAAGCAGAAGGGTCTACGGCTAGACTGTACGGGGGGACAGGAGTTGGATTAGCGATCGCCAAAAAATTGGTAGAATTACATGGCGGTCAAATTTGGGTCAAATCTCGCATTGAAGAAGGGTCAGAATTTACCTTTACTTTGCCACTTTCTTCCGAAGAAGCGGAAAAGCCTTCGGAAACTTTGCCGCTACTCAAAGAATTTATTACCCCAAATTTTAACCCCGAACTCCTAAAAGCGCGTGAAATTACCTCTCAAAAAAGTTCGGCTAAAATCTTAATTGTCGATGACGAACCGATTAACCTCCAGGTTTTAGTCAATATGCTTTCATTGCAAAACTATACTTTAATTCAAGCCAAAAATGGGATAGAAGCCTTAGAAATTCTCACCAATGGGTTTAAACCCGACCTAGTTTTGCTGGATGTGATGATGCCGAAAATGACTGGGTATGAAGTCACCAAAAAAATCCGTGAAACCTGGCAAGCAACGGAACTTCCCGTATTATTATTAACGGCTAAAAATCAGTTGTCTGATTTAGTAACAGGCTTTGAATCGGGGGCAAATGACTATCTCAGGAAACCTGTTGAAAAGGACGAATTATTAGCCCGAATCAAAACTCATTTAAATTTACTCCGCTTAAAAAGCGAAAATCTGCGCTTGGTAGCTGAATTAGATGTGACCCGTCAGCAACAACAAATGCTATTACCCAGTCCTGAAGAACTTCAATTAATTGAAGATTTAGAGATTGCGGCATTTATGGAACCGGCAACCGAAGTGGGGGGAGACTACTACGATGTCATCCAGCATCAGAATGGGGTAAAAATTGGCATTGGAGATGTCACGGGACATGGATTAGAAAGCGGGGTCTTAATGATTATGGTGCAGATGGCAGTCCGCACCCTCCTCCAAAGTAATCTCCGCAATCCGGTGCAATTTTTAACTCTGCTCAATTTGGCCGTGTATGGAAATTTGCAACGGATGAAATCAGAAAAAAATATGTCTTTGCTGTTACTAGATTATCAGAAAGGGCAAGTGGTTGCAAGTGGACAACATGAAGATATTATCCTGGTGCGATCGGGGGGTAAAGTCGAGTTAATAGATACCGTTGATTTAGGTTTTCCCATCGGGTTAGTAGAAGATATTGGAGATTTTGTAGCGGAAACAGTGATTGAATTAAACCCTGGAGATGTGGTAATCGTCTATACCGATGGCATTACAGAAGCCGAAAATGTGGAGGGGGTACAATATGGGTTACACCGCCTCACGGAACTTGCCAGTCAGCAAGGGGAGCAGTCTGCTACAAAAATTGTGGAGGTAATTTTAAATGATGTGCGCCACTTTATCGGGGAACAAAAGGTTTATGATGATATTACTTTGTTGGTCCTCAAACAAAAATAATAAAAATCATTTACCAATGCAAAACCGGCTAAAAATTCGGTCTAAGACAGATTCCGTGACCTCTTCTCCGGTAATTTCACCTAATGCTTGAATCGCCCCCCGTAGGTCGATTGTCCAAAAATCTAAGGGTAACTTTTGGTCAACGGTAAATTGTACTTGTTCTAGAGCAATTTGAGCGCGGGTTAAGGCAGCTGCTTGGCGTTGGTTAATGGCAAAATCTAGATTTTCCGCTTGCAAGTTTCCTGCATGAACTGCGTCTAAAATTGCCGATTCCAGGGCGTCGATGCCTTGCTGATGGGCGGCAGAAGTTTTGACAGTCCCCCGAATATTTTCCAGGGGAGGGAGTAGGGGAATTTTTTCCACTAAATCGATTTTATTAAAAATAACGACGATGGGTTTGTCTTGAACTTGTTGATAAATCTCGTCATCATCGGCAGTCCACCCGGCTTGTGCATCTAAGGTTAATAGAACTAAATCCGCAGAACGTGCAGCCTGTCGCGATCGCTCAACGCCGATTTTTTCCACGGTGTCTTCTGTGGCGCGAATGCCTGCGGTATCTAACACTTGCACGGGAATTCCCTGAACCACTAACTGAGATTCAACTACATCGCGGGTGGTCCCGGGAAGGTTGGTAACAATGGCGCGATCGCTGCGACTCCAGGCATTCAATAAACTAGATTTTCCCACATTTGGACGTCCGACAATGGCAACTTTCAGCCCCATTCTTAACAGTTCCCCTTGACTGGCGGTTCCTAAAATTTGGGAGACTTCTTTGATAATTTCCTGAATTTTTTGGATAACTTCTGGTTCATTCAAAGGGGGTAAATCTTCTTCAAAATCGATGCGGGCTTCAATTTCGGCCAGGATATCCAAACATTCCGTGCGTAATTGTCGAATGGGATTGGCTAATTTGCCTTGCAATCCAGCTAAAGCAGCTTGAGAAGCAGCAGGGGATTGCGCGCCTACTAAGTCGGCTACACTCTCGGCTTGGGTTAAGTCTAATCGCCCATTTAAAAATGCGCGTAGGGTAAATTCTCCCGGTTGTGCTAATCTTGCACCGAGTTCTAAACAGAGTTGCAATACTTGCTGTACTGGCATGATGCCACCGTGACAGTGAAACTCGACGACATCCTCACGAGTAAAGGACCGGGGGGATTTCATCAGCAGTAACAGTGCTTCGTCTACCATTTGCTGAGTCTGGGGGTTGCGAATTGAACCGTATAGGATGCGGTGTGTTTCCCAGGGTTGAGACCCCGGCGCGTGAAAAAGGTTTTGGGCGATCGCAACTGCCCGGGATCCCGATAGGCGCACAATTCCGATACTCCCTTGCTGTGGCACGATCGCCGTGGCGATCGCCGCAATCGTCTCCCGTTGAGTCACCCGATCCATGATTTCCCACCTTATGGCTACTGCTTTATTATCCCTCGCGATCGTCAATATCATCCCCAGCAAAAGAAAATTCGTGTAAGATATTATTCAGAATCTCAAGTTAACAAGTCACTATTAACGCGGTCAGAGGGCATCTAATTCCACCACTGAATCGGTTATTATAAGTAGCATAATGTTAAATAAACCCTCTTTGCCCGTCAACTCCCGGAGAACCAAAATAAACCGCTTTCGTTCTGCTTCTCTATTTTCCAAGCACCGCTCCCTCCGGAGTCGATTGCAGCGTTTTTGTCGCTACTCCTACTTGCGGTTAGTGCGTCAAAAAGGCAGTCCGGAATTTCTGGCTAGAGGCTTGGCAGCCGGGGTATTTGCGGGGTTGTTTCCTTTGTTTGGGCTACAAACTATTCTCGGTGTAGCCTTGGCGATTGGGTTTCGAGGCAATAAATTGATGGCAGCTGCCGGAACCTGGGTCAGCAATCCGTTAACCTACGGACCGATATTTTGGCTCAATTTTCAGGTGGGTCAATGGTTGCTTCGATCTCACGAAGTTTTTGAATTTGAGCGCCTCAAGTCCACTCGGGCTTTACTTGAAGTTGGGGCGGATTTTTTAACCACTTTATTGGTGGGCTGTCTGGTTATGGCAACTATGAGCGCATTTTTAAGTTATTTTTTGGGGATTAAACTAATTGGACGCTGGCTTGTCCTTAACCGTCGTTGGCGTCGGAAACATCATTTGCGGCGCTAATTTTAGTCTCTTATCAAACATCCTCCTCAATAGCCAAAAAAGCCCCCTTAATTTTGCTGAAATTAGCAGAAACCGATGGGTTTTTAAACGGGACTTAAATCCCGTTTTCTATTACGGAACTTGCCAAATGTTAAGCCTATCACCGCCCAAAATGAGAGTTCGATCGCCACTTAAAACTAAGGTTCTAGCCGAACCATCGATCTCCCGGAGGAGATTTCCCTGTGGAAGCCCCCAGATTTTTGTACCATCGTTACTCGTAGAAACGATCGCTGTTCCTTCCGGGGTAAAGGCTAGATTGTAAACATAGCATAAATCACAATGCCCTTCTATGGTGAGCTTGCGGATCCCGCGATCCATGTCCCAGAGGCGAAACTGTTGATACGTTCCCCCGGCAACGGTTTTCCCATCGGGACTGATGGCGACAGATTCCACAATAAATCCAGGGTCTCCCGCTTCCAGGGTATGCACTAAGTTTCCATTTAGCAAATTCCACACTTTCACCGTATTATCGAGATGACCACTTGCTAATGTGCGACTGTCAGGGCTAATGGCGATCGCATTAGCATCGAAAGACCCCTCCAGAGTCAGGGTCAACCGTCCGGTTTTTAAATCCCACAGTTCAACTCCTCTATTACTGGCAGTGATTAAGGTTTCCCCATTTTGAGTAATAGCAACCGAGGGGATTGAATTGGAGAGATCGGGACGCGATCTCGTGATGGTATTGGCAATTTGCCCGGTTCGCAAATTCCAGATGATTGCCCGACCCTGTTCGTCCCCACTCACTAAGATCTGTTTATCGGGACTAATGGCTAAGGAATTCACCTCCGCGTTATGTCCCGATAGGGTATATAATAATTGACTCGACTGCCAATCCCATAACTGGATTGCATTATATCCGCCATCGGTTGCCAGGAGACTGCCATCGGTACTCAAGGAGAGTGCCCGAGGTTGGGTTCCGGATTGGATAATATTAGAAAGGATAGGACCCCGCCATCCCAAATTTAATCCGACTGTCGGCGCTAATTTCAAAAAATTACTGACGGCGATCGCCGAGTTTACCGTCGGAGATTGGGCATTAAACCGCCCTTGAATGCCAATTAACCGCCCCCATTGGTCCAACACCGGACCCCCACTCCCGGAGGATTGTAAGGCGCTATTATACACCAAATCATATCCTTGGGCTAGATTAGTTCCCGCCGAAGACACTAAATTTGCAGCAGCAAATAGAGTGGTTTGAGGTTGGGTGGCAACGGTGAGATAAATTTGAGAAGCTGAGGGTTCGGCCAACTGTGCCACGGGATAAGTTTCCGAACTGGTAAACTGTAGTACAGCCAAATCGACCAAAGGCAGACGCTTTACCCCGTCAGGATTAACCCGATAGCGCCGCCCATCAGCGGTTACCACCTCATATACCCGATCACTCGATGCAATTGTCTTCGTCGTCAGGACTGTATAAAGGTTACCCTGACGATCAACGATGGCCCCAGAACCCGATGTTGAACCCGAAATAAACACCGTCATTCCTTTAGCGATCGCCGTCAAATCAGCGATCGCCAGAGGCGGATTAAACAGAGTCGAATCTGCGGCAGTCGCCGCAGAGGAGAAACCCGACTCCAACCGGAGGGATAAGGAGAGATAACCCCCTAACATCGCCGTGATCGCTGTTCCCACCCCGATTGCTGTAACTTTTGCTAATGCACCCATTGTGTTCTATCCCCTGCAATTGTGACTATTAGGGCATCCGCCAAATTTTGATGTCCCAACCCCCCCCCACCAAGGTTTGACCATCGGGAGTCAAGGCGATCGCCGCCGCTTCAGAGGGGAAAAAGTGCAATAATGCACCCGTCCTCACATCCCAAACCCGAATCGCATCAATGTCTTGTTCATTGACAGTTCCGACCAAAGTTCCCCCGTCATTGCTGAAGGCGACTTCAAAAAAGGTAGCATCAGGATTACGGGCGATCGTGCGAAGTAAATCCCCGTTGGCGATATTCCACAGTCGAATCGTTCCCTCTCCACCCGTTGCCAAAGTTTGACCATCGGGACTAAACGCCAGGGTTCGGACTGCATTAATATCCGCAGAAATCGTCCGAATTAACTCCCCGGTTTGCAGATTCCAGACTCTCACTAGCCCATCTTCACTACTGCTAGCACCCATTCGACCATCGGAACTCAGGGCCACATCTAACATTGCCGTTTGGCGATCGTCCAGAGTGCGCAGCACTTCGCCGGTATTCAAATCCCACAGTTTCACCGTGCGATCGCGACTGCTGCTGATTGCTGTCGTCCCATTCGGGGCGATCGCCAATCCAGTGACTTCGTTGGTATGTCCTGTCAGGGTTTGAGTCAGAGTCCCGGTTCTAATATCCCAAATTTTGATCTCTCCATCTGTGCCACCACTAATCGCACGTTGTCCATTCGGGGCGATCGCCAAGGCACCCACTCTCCCTCTATGTCCCGGTAGAGTCCGAATCCGTTGTCCAGTTCGGAGATCCCAGATATTAATGGGGGCGAGATCGGCCCCGCGATGACCACTTGCCATAATAAATCCTTGACCATCAATGGCGATCGTAGTCGCATCCATTGAGGCGGAAATAGACTCACATTGACGGTTCCCGCTTGTGTCCGTGACGCATTGTTCCACCTTTGAATCCGGAGTGATTCCTGTCGGTTGAAAGTTCAAAACATTAGTCAGAACAGCAGTTTGCCAGCGTTGATTTCCGGCAGCGATCGGCATCGGAGGACTTGCTGAAGTTTCCGTCGGTGTCACTATTTCTGGGGTTTCTATTTCTGGGGTTTCTATTTCTGGGGTTTCTACTTCTGGTATTGCTGCCGTTGTGACAGCTTCCGGTGAAGCGACGTATTGTTGAGGCACTAAAGCAATAGAACCGATATCTTCCTGGACTTGACAAATCATTGATGCCAATTCAGCCCGGGAGATCGGTTCGGTGGGGTTTAAAGTCCGGACATCCGGATAATTAACAACCAAACGGTTTTGAATTCCCGCTGCGATCGCCCCTCTTGCATAGTCCGGAATCTCTTCCCAATCGGTTAGAGATGCCTCAACTGTCTCGATCCCATTCTCCGAAGATTTGTAGCGCAACCCGGTTGTCAACAAGGCGATCGCCTGCCAACGGGGAATCACCTGAGTCGGGTTAAAAGCGCGACCCGAATAAGCCGAAATAAACCCCCGAGTGTACGCTTCCTGTACAATTTCCCGTCCCCAATAATCCGTGGGAATATCAATAAATTCAATCGGATCCCGAACGGATTCAGCATTTGGGAATGCTTTGCGAACCACTGCGGCAAACTCCACCCGCTTAAGCGGGTCCTCGGGGAGAAAGGTTTCTTGGGAGAACACCGAAAGAATATCTCGTTGGGCGAGGTTCTCAATACAAGTCCGCGCCCAATGGTTAGTAATATCCGTATAGGCAGACTGGGCATTTGCCGATTCCATCACCCCCAGGGGCAGCATTAACCCAATGACCACCCTTAATACCCGGATTTGAGAACGGTAGGGCAACCGTGGATTTTCGGGGTTTTCCCCAAGGGCAACACCCAATCCCCTCAAAAGTCTTAGTCCCTGGAATTTCTGCCAATCCTTCATTACCTAATCCCCATCACCGTAACACATAGAATAGACTGTCCTGGAAGAGTCTGGCCTATCTCACCGAACCGATTGTAGTGAATTGTAGGAGAAAAAACACTCCCTCCGACAATCCTCCCCCAAAATCCTGGACAATAATAAGAATCATTGATTTGAGATTGATTCCCGATCAAGACTGACCCTTCACCTCTAGCTTTTGACAACATCGGGGGAATCTGTGGTCCCAGTCAACCCCTTTCCCCGAGACTAACTTTTATTCATCAACAGAATATCTTGAACACTTAAAAATTGTTCTCGCCCACACCAAGATCCGTAATAGATAGGTTGCTTAACCTTCAATCCAACGCGATCGCCCAACTCCTGAAAAAACTGTTCTTCATAAGCCACCGCCGACTCTGGAAAATTGGGATCGGCAAAACGATAAGTATCAAAAATTTCTGTAAAGTTAAGAGTGCTGCGCCCCATTTCCAGACAGTTTAACGAGTCTTTATTTAATAAAAAAGCAGTAACTAAAGCCCGCCCTTTGGGTTTAAGCACTCGAGAAATTTCTCCTAAATAATTTGCAATTCCATCGGGTAAAATATGGGTAAAAACCGAAGTCAAAAATGGCTCTTCAGACTTTTTGGTGATAAGTTTTTCTAATTAGTTACTGAGCGTTTAAATGTTTTTGAGTGGCTACCTCTCTAATTTATAATGACTATGATGAAAAAGCTGCTAAAAGACGTAACCGAAAGTTGTCAAAAT